>NZ_BJXV01000005.1 GCF_007991175.1 Halovibrio variabilis | reverse complement strand
GCGATCTGAACCGTGAGATACAAAATAGCCGATCAATCTTAAATCCACATTAGATGACGAATAGCCTTTTTATTGTCAGTAGCATCGTTCCTAGGGCCAGGCTGGGCATTAGCTGTCAATATCCTGTGGATGAAAAATACCACATATGCTTGAATTGATTTTCCGATGGTCTATATATAGTATGCGTGGTGTCTTCGAAAGGGGTGGGGCACCAAATGTGCTCTACCCGAAAAATGCCGCTATGAAAAGGAATATAGCCATGGAAATCCAAATTTATAGCAAGCCAGCTTGTGTTCAGTGCACCGCCACTTACCGCGCGCTAGACAAGCAGGGGCTTGAGTACACCGTTATCGATATTACCGCTGAGTCTGGTGCTCAGGAAGAAGTCGAAGCCCTGGGCTATCGCCAGCTGCCGGTTGTCGTGGTGGGCGAAGATCATTGGTCGGGTTTTCGTCCAGACCGTATTCAAGCCCTGGCGTAGGCTCACAAAATGCTGGCAAGTTGCTCACCGACACCTATCGCCGGCACGTTGGTGTATTTCTCTACTAAATCAGGTAACACCCATCGTTTTGTAGAAAAGCTTGGTTTGGCTGCGCAGCGATTGCCGTTAAATCGAGATGCGCCTGCTGTACAGGTCACCCAGCCGTTTATATTAATTACCCCCACTTATGGGGGGGGGAGTGCGCAGGGCGCGGTACCTAAGCAGGTGATCCATTTTCTCAACGACACCCATAACCGGCACCTCTTGCGAGGAGTAATCGCCGCGGGAAACACCAATTTTGGCGAAGCATATGGTCTCGCTGGCCGCATTATTGCGAAAAAATGCCAGGTTCCGCTGCTGTATCGATTCGAACTGTTTGGCACCGACGAAGACGTGGCCAATGTGCGTAAAGGAGTAGAAGAGTTTTGGAAACGACTAACGTAGCTACCCAACAGGTAGCAGAAACAAAACGGCCTGCGGCGGCTTCTGAGGCGCGCACTATGGATTATCACGCCCTCAATGCCATGCTCAATCTGTACGGTGCCAACGGCGAGCTACAGCTGGATAAAGATCGCGAAGCGGCGCGGCAGTACTTTCTACAGCACGTGAACCAGAACACGGTGTTTTTCCACTCGCTGGAAGAGAAACTCGACTATCTGGTGGAAGAGCAGTACTACGAAGCAGAGATGCTGGGCCAGTACAGCTTCGCCTTTATCAAGGCGCTGTTTGAGCAGGCCTACGCGTACAAGTTTCGCTTCCCGAGCTTTTTGGGCGCCTTTAAGTACTACACCAGCTATACGCTGAAAACGTTTGACGGCAAGCGCTATCTAGAGCGTTACGAAGACCGCGTTTGCATGGTCGCACTGACCCTGGCGCGGGGTGATGAAACGCTGGCAAAGTCGTTGGTAGATGAGATTATTAGCGGCCGTTTCCAGCCCGCGACCCCCACGTTTCTGAACTGCGGCAAGCAGCAGCGCGGTGAGCTGGTGTCGTGCTTTCTGCTGCGTATTGAAGACAATATGGAGTCGATTGGCCGGGCGATTAACTCGGCGCTGCAGCTCTCCAAGCGCGGCGGCGGCGTCGCGTTTTTGCTTAGCAATATTCGCGAATCCGGCGCGCCTATCAAGCGCATTGAGAACCAGTCATCGGGCATTATCCCGATTATGAAACTGCTGGAAGACGCCTTCTCCTACGCCAACCAGCTGGGCGCGCGCCAGGGCGCGGGGGCGGTGTATCTCAACGCTCACCACCCGGATATCCTGCGCTTTTTGGATACCAAGCGGGAAAATGCCGACGAGAAAATCCGTATCAAAACGCTGTCGCTGGGCGTGACGATTCCGGATATTACCTTTGAACTCGCCAAGCGTAACGACGACATGTATCTGTTCTCGCCGTACGATGTCGAGCGCGTTTACGGCGTTCCTTTTGGTGATATCAGCGTTACCGAGAAGTACCAGGAAATGGTCGCGGATGCGCGCATTCGCAAGCACAAGATTAACGCCCGGGCGTTTTTCCAGGTATTGGCCGAGCTGCAGTTTGAGTCGGGCTACCCCTACCTGATGTTTGAAGACACGGTCAATCGCGCCAACCCGATTGCCGGTCGAATTAATATGAGCAACCTGTGCTCGGAAATTCTGCAGGTCAACACGCCTACTGAGTATGACGAAGACCTGGGTTATCGCCATATCGGTCAGGATATCTCCTGCAACCTGGGCTCTATGAACATTGCCAAGGTGATGGATGCTGGCGATATCGGTACCAGCGTGGATATTGCCATTCGCGGCCTCACCGCCGTGTCGGAAATGAGCAACCTGCGCAGCGTGCCCTCCATTGCCGAAGGCAATGCTCAGTCTCGGGCGATTGGCTTGGGCCAGATGAACCTGCACGGCTATCTGGCGCGGGAGCACATCTATTATGGCTCCGACGAAGGCTTGGATTTTACCAACCTCTACTTTTATTGCGTGGCTTTCCATGCGATCCGGGCGTCGAACCGTTTGGCGATCGAACACAGCGATACCTTTGCGGGCTTTGCGGACTCCACCTACGCATCGGGATCGTTCTTCGATAAGTACACCGACCAGGCGTGGCTGCCGCGCACTGATAAAGTGCGTGAGCTGTTTGAGCGCAACGGTATCGCGCTGCCCACCCAGCAGGATTGGCAAGAGCTAAAAGCCTCGGTGATGGCCCACGGGTTATATAACCGTAATCTGCAGGCGGTACCGCCCACCGGGTCGATCTCCTACATCAATAATTCCACCTCCAGCATTCACCCGGTGGCGGCTAGAATCGAGATTCGTAAAGAGGGCAAGTTGGGGCGCGTTTATTACCCCGCCCCTTTCCTCAATGAAGCCAATTTCGACTATTTCCAGGACGCCTATGAAATCGGTCCGGAAAAGATCATCGATACCTACGCGGAAGCCTCGCAGCACGTTGACCAAGGTCTGTCGCTAACGCTGTTTTTCCCCGACACGGCAAGCACGCGGGACATCAATAAAGCGCAGATTTATGCATGGAAGAAAGGCATTAAAACGCTTTATTACATCCGCCTGCGTCAAAGCGCGTTAGAAGGCACCGAGGTGGAAGGCTGCGTGTCGTGCACACTGTAATGAGCAAGCGACGTGTCTGTTATTGAATGGCCCGTTACGAATTCAGCTTGGTAAGCCCGGTTATCACCACCGGGTTTTGAAAGCTAAGTTTTGCGAGCTACGTTTTTTTGAGAGTAACGCCATGAATATGATGCAACGTTTATCGCGGGTTGACGCGATTAACTGGAACCGGCTTCAGGATGATAAAGACCTGGAAGTCTGGAACCGCTTGACGAGTAATTTTTGGTTGCCCGAAAAGGTGCCGCTGTCTAACGATATTCAGTCGTGGAACACCCTGACCGAAAAAGAAAAACAGCTGACAATTCGTGTGTTTACCGGTCTCACACTGCTAGACACGATTCAAAGCAGCGTCGGCGCACCGGTATTAATGGAAGATGCTCGCACGCCCCACGAAGAGGCGGTTTACACTAATATCGCCTTTATGGAGTCGGTACATGCGCGGTCCTACAGCTCGATTTTCTCGACGCTGTGCACGACTCGCGATGTCGACGATGCGTTCCGTTGGAGCGAAGAGAACCCGACGCTGCAGGCAAAGTCCCAGCTGATTTTAGAGCGTTACCGCTCGGATGACCCGCTGATGCGCAAAGTCGCCAGCGTTTTCCTTGAGTCGTTCCTGTTCTATTCCGGCTTCTACCTGCCAATGTACTGGTCAAGCCATGCCAAATTGACCAACACTGCCGACCTGATTCGTCTGATCATTCGTGACGAAGCGGTGCACGGCTACTACATTGGTTACAAATTCCAGCAAGCAATGGCAGAAGCCTCCCCAGAGCGTCAGCAGGAAGTAAAAGATTACGCTTACGAGCTGCTGCTGGAGCTTTACGACAACGAAGTGCGCTACACCGAGTCGCTGTATGACGAGGTAGGTCTAAGTGAAGACGTGAAAAAATTCCTTCACTATAACGCTAACAAAGCGCTGATGAACCTGGGCTTTGAGCCATTGTTCCCCAGCAGCGTCACCGATGTGGATCCGACTATCATGGCGGCGCTGTCACCTAACGCCGATGAGAACCACGACTTCTTCTCCGGCTCTGGCTCCTCCTACGTGATCGGTAAAGCCGTTGCCACCGAAGACGACGACTGGGCGTTTTAATATTGCCAGACGTTAGGAGCATAGAGGAGGATGCATGTCAGATAACGCAGCTAACGTACTGGAAATAGCCGCTGCCGTGGTGAGCGATCCCGATGGTCGCCTGCTATTGGTGCGGAAGCACAAGACGTCTTTCTTTATGCAGCCCGGCGGCAAGGTTGACGCTGGGGAAACCGCACTAAGGGCGCTGTGCCGCGAACTGAAGGAGGAGTTGGGCTTGCAGGTTAATGAAGATCAACTGATTCCGCTAGGCGTGCACAACGCTCCCGCTGCCAACGAGCCGGGCATGGTACTTGAAGCGCACCTGTTTAGCCTTGTTATTGATGGGCCTGTCGAGGCGTCGGCCGAAATTGCCGAGGCAAGATGGGTGACCCGTGAAGAGGCTTGGCAGCTACCGCTGGCGCCACTGACAAAAGAGTACGTAGTGGTAAAGCATTGATGTTGGATATTGTGATGAAGGGCGCCGATGGGCGCCTTTTTTGTGCGAGTAAGGCCAGTAAAATCGATTGATTGCTAATGATAAATATTGTCATTTATTCTATTAGTGGTAGGCTATGCAGCGTAAAAGATAAACGCAAATCGTTCTAATACCCAATTAGTTTCTAGTTGGGCGGTGCGCCGCCCGCTACTCAGTAACGGAGAGTCGACGTGCTGAACAGGCCTTTCTTTGCCTTGCGTGGATGGTGGCTAGCGGGAATGCTGGTCAGTGGCACGCTGTTGGCAAGTGAACAAGCAGTGGCTCAAGCGGCCGAAAGTGTAGAAGCCCAGCAGACCCAGGCAGCGCTCCAGGCGCAGATAGATGCCGCCGATGAGCAAACCCGCGAACAGCTGGAAGAGCTGCGCCGCTTGGAGCGCGAAACTCGCCAGATGAAAGCGGACAATGCCTCGCTGACGGGGCGCTTAGCACAAGCGGCCGAGCGCCAGCAGCAGCTGAAGACGGCGCTGGATACGCTGGATGAGACCCGTGCTGCGCTACCCGTGATCGAACAAAATATGTCTGCGCAGTTGAGCCAATGGATCGAGCGCGACTTGCCCTTTCTCCGCGAGGAGCGGTTGGCGCGGGTTGAGCGCCAGCCCGATGAACAGGGCGAAAACACCATCGAACGTATTAACGGGCTGCTCGAAGCGTGGCGCGTTGAGCTTGATTATGGCCAGGAGATGGACAGCTGGCGGGGGCGCTTACGCCAGGACAACAGCGAGCGCGAAGTGGACTTCTTGCGCATTGGGCGTATCGGCTTTTACTACCTAACGCCGGACGGCCGCGAAGGCGGGGTTTGGGATGCCGACAGTGACGCTTGGCAGCCGCTGAGCGACGAGTACCTGCGCGAAGTGCGCAGTGGGTTGCGGATGACCGAAGATCAGCGCGCCCCGGACCTCTTAACGTTGCCGCTCTCGATCAGTGCCAATGACCTGCCGGGAGAGCAGCCATGAGTCGTTTTAGCCAAGCAATCAATCGCTCAGCCATCTATCGGCAACCTGCCAATCGGTTCTCTGTTCGTCGGCTCGCTGCTATTGGCGCGCTAATGATGCTGGTGGCATTTAGCAGCGTGTCGATGGCGCAAACTGAAAGCGCAACGTCATTGCGCGAAGCCCGAGAGGCCGCAGAGCTGCGCGATCAGCAGCGGCTAATGGGTTTCCTGGATGATCAGCAGGCGTTAGAGGCCGCGCTGGAGCAGGCCCGCGCTGAGCACGAAGAGGCCCAGCAGCAACAAGAGGTGCTGGAGCAGCAGCAGGCAGAGCAAGCAGACCAAGCCAGCGAGCTAAACGCACGCCAGGCAGAGCAGGGCGAAGCGCTTTCAGGTCTGTTGAGTAACCTTGTCCGGCATAGCTCTGAGATTCGCAACGCGCTGGGTGAGGAGAGCCTGCTCACCCTCGAAGAGGAATCGCTGCCGCCACGCTTGGATGACGTGGAAGTGCTTGAGCGCCATCAGTTGGAAAACGTGGTAGACCGCTTGGCGACGCTCACCGCGCGTAGCGGTCGTGCCGAGCGGCTTTCCATGCCGGTCGCCGATGCTAACGGCGAGGTCACCACTCGCGAGCTGTTACGAGTGGGCGATTTTGCGGCATTCACCGAGTCTTCGCTGTTACAGCGCGGTGAACACGACGGCAGCCTGACGGTGATGCCGCGAACGCCCCCACAGATTGCTGAGCTGTTGCCGGACTACTATCAGGGTGAAAGCTCGCTGTTGGCCGTCGACCCTACTCAAGGCAGCGTGCTGAACGCCTTGGCGCAGCAGCCTAACCTATGGGAGCGTTTCCAGCAGGGCGGCTACGTTGGTTATGTGGTCGTGGCACTGGGTATTCTGGGCCTGATTATCGGCCTGGGCCAATACGGCTATCTGATCCTGGTCAGCATGCGCGTCAATCGCCAGCGGCAATCCCTCGGTCAACTGCAGGCCAATAATCCGCTAGGGCGGGTACTCCAGCGCTTTGAAGGCATGGATAAGCACCAAACCCCGGAAGCGCTGGAAGCACGGCTGGATGAAGCGGTGCTGGCCGAACTGCCCAAGCTTGAACGCAGTCAGCCGATGGTGAAACTGTTGGCGGCCATTGCACCGCTGCTCGGTTTGTTGGGGACGGTGACCGGTATGATCGTGACCTTTCAGGCGATTACCGTGTTTGGCACCGGCGACCCGCAGCTAATGGCGGGCGGTATCAGCCAGGCGCTGGTGACCACCGTGCTGGGCTTAATTACCGCGGTGCCGCTGCTGTTTGTGCAAACGGCGCTATCGGGCCGTAGTCGTTACTTAACTCATGTGATTGAAGGGCAGGCGAGCGCAGCATTGGCCGACCACCTTGAATCCCAGTCGCAAGCACAGTCGCAAACACACACGCCTGCGGTGACCTAATATGTCCACTCTTCCTCTTTGGCTCGAGCCCGTTGAGCGCCTGGTGGAGGCGGGTGGCGTAGTGTTGGTCGTGTTGGCCGTGGTCGCCGTGCTGGTATTTGCCATGGCCATGGAGCGCTGGTGGTATTACCGCATTACCTGGCGCATGGCGCGACGCCAGCTGCTGCGCCGCTGGGCCGCGCGCAGCGACCACACCAGTTGGAGTGCTCGCACGCTGCGTCAGGTGTGGGCGCAAGCGTTAGTCGCTAGGCTGCGCAAACCCTTGCCCTGGCTAAAACTGTTAGTCGCGTTGTGTCCACTGCTGGGTCTGCTAGGCACGGTAACGGGCATGATTAGCGTATTCGATAGCCTGTCGTTGAGCGAGACCCATCAAGCCCGCGCCATGGCAGACGGTGTTGCCCGGGCGACGCTGCCGACCTTAACGGGCATGGCGATTGCCGTGGTGGGGCTATTATTTATTAGTCGGTTAGAGCATGTCATTCGTCGTGAAGATCAGCGGCTGCATGATCGCCTAGCACGGGCACTGGAGGAGAGTGATGCGTAGACGTCGTTCCATGGACGCCGCAGAGGAGAGCAACGAGGTGAACCTAACGCCGATGCTCGATGTGGTATTTATCATGCTGATTTTCTTTATCGTGACCACCAGCTTTGTCAAAGAGAGCGGTGTTAAAATTGAGCGGCCGGAATCCAGCGCCGCTACCCCGCGCCCGAATGCTCAAGTGTTGGTCGCGGTTTCCCCTGACGGCGCTGTCTGGGTGGATGGTAGCCCGGTGGATGTCCATCGAGTCGGCCAGCAGGTGGCCGATATGCTGAGTAAAGATGGCTCGGTGGTGATTCAGGCGGATCGCCAATCCACCACCGGACTGCTGATCGAGGTGATGGATCGGCTGCGCGAAGCGGGCATTGACCAGGTGGCGGTGGCGGCGAGTCGGAGTGGGTCATGATACGTCATCTGCTGTCGCTGCTGGGCGGTGTGGTGCTTGCCGTCGGGCTGTTTTGGCTGCTTGCTCAGCTGGTGGCGCCCCCCGAGAAAGAGCCTGAGGAGTTAACCATGAGCATGGCGATGACCATGGTTGAAGCGCCGGAGGTGGCGCCTGAACAGGAAGCCCCTGCACCGCAGCCCGTTGAAGCGCCACCGCAACAAGCGCCGCCACCTATGCCAACACCCGAGCCGCCTCCGGTAGCAGAAAGCACGATTAGTTTGCCGGACGTCAAACTGCCGGATGAACCCGTTGAGCCGGTGGAAATGGACAGTGAGCTCCCTGAGCTGACCGAAGTGAAGCCGGAACCTACTCCAGAGCCAGCGCCGGAGCCTTTGCCGCGAGAAGCGCCTGCTGAGCCAGCGCCTACGCAAAACGCTCCTTCAAATATAGAGCAGAGTGAGCCTGCTGAGCGCGAGGCCGCGCCGGTGGCTGAGCCAGCTCCCTCTAACGAACCGGTTAGCGTTGGTCAGGCCACGCCGACCAGTCGGGTGAACCCTAACTATCCTGCGCGTGCACAGCGGCGGGGCATGGAGGGCTTTGTGGAAGTGGCCTTTATCATTCAGCGTAATGGCAGGGTTGATACTTCCTCAATTCGCATTACCAATGCACAGCCGCGGCGTGTATTCGATGATGCCGCGCGGGACGCGATTGCTCAGTGGCAATTTGAACCCAGTAATCGGTTGCGCAATGCCACCCAGCGGATCGAGTTTCAGTTGAGGTAGCCGTATGAAGCGTCCTTTAATGATTTGCTTACTAGGCGTCTGGTCGCTCTCAGCGCAGGCAAGCCCGGCGCTGCAAGGCGATGTGATTGCCGACCTCAACGCGCTGCAGGCCCAGTTGCAAGACGGCGCGTTAACCAGCGTTGTCGAGCGGGCAACCGCTCAGGCCGAGCGTTTCGCGCCGGGCAATCAGTCGGATCAATGGGCCAGCGCGCTCTATCAACAGCTGGCGGCAGGCGCCCTGGCACGGCAGGATAAGCACGCGGCGGCAGCGGATCGGCTTGCGGTTGCGCGTGGCTTAAGCGGCGTTGATGACGCTCAAGCGGCCCGCTGGCTGCGTGAGGAAGCCTCACTGCGTCGTGCGGCCGGCCAGCGCGATCAAGCTATTGAACTACTCAGTGAGTGGTTAGCCAACCGGCAAGATATCGATACTACCTGGCAGTTAACTCGCCTGTTGGCCCACCAGGCGCGCTGGGAAGAAGCTGCCCAGTGGCTCGACCGGGCGCTTGAGCAAATGTCCGCTCGCCATCAAGCGCTCAATGAAAGACAGCAAACGCTGACCCTGGCCGTTTATCGCCATGCGGGGCAGGGCGAGCAGGCGCTGGTCTGGCTGTTGGATGGCTTGAATGCGCAAAGCGATGCCGCCCAATGGCGCCAAGCCGCCGGACTTGCCCAGCAGGCGGGTCAGCAAGGTGTAGCCGCCGGCCTGTGGGAGACGGCGTGGCAATTAGGCAAGTTAACCGAACAGGCAGATTTTTGGCTCTTGATTCAGCTGCATCTTGCTGGCGGGACCCCCGCTCGGGCCGCCGAGCACCTTGAACAAGCGCTGGCGGATGGCGATATCGTGCGCGACGAATCAAATCTGCGCCTACTGGCGAACGCCTGGCAACAGGCTAAAGACGCCGAAAAGGCGCTAAATGCCCGGCGTGCCCTGGCAATAGCAACCCAATCTAGCGATGATTGGCGTGCCTATGGCCAGCTCGCCTACGCTTGGGGAGAAAATGAGCAAGCCCAGCAAGCCTTTACCCACGCCTCCGAGCTAGGTGACGACGAGGCGGAGCAGTGGCTGGCCAGCTTCAACTAGGTTGCTTGGTACTAAAAACAGGCGCCTCGTCACTCTGCAAAGAGTTACCTCTACCAGACTGATAGTTGCATTTGTGGGAGGTAGCTTTAGCTCGCGACTGTTTTAGTGGTGCCTACGAATAAGCTAAAAACTACGATTGAAGCGCAATATCAAAGTCACTCCAGGTGGGCGCGTGATCCGATGGTCGCTCCATGCCGCGCAGGTCGTAGTCGATGCCGGCGCCGGTGGCATGCTCGGCTAGCGCCTGGGTGACTAGGATATAGTCGATGCGCAGGCCACGCTTGGGCTCGCGATCAAACCCTTTCGAGCGGTAATCAAACCAGCTAAAACGGTCATCGCTGTGAGGGTGGCAGAGGCGATAGCTATCGTTAAGCCCCCACGCTTTGATACCCTCAAGCCATTCGCGCTCGATGGGCTGAAAACTGGTCTTGCCTTCGCGCAGCCAGCGCTTGCGGTTGGCCTCGCCGATGCCGATATCCTGGTCTTCCGGTGAGATATTAAAATCGCCCATGATCGCTAACCGCTCGTCAGGACGGCACTGCTGGTTAAGCAGTCGCGCTAACTGGCCGTAAAAATGCTTTTTATAGGGAAACTTGGTCGGGTGAGTGACGTTTTCACCCTGCGGAAAATAGCCGTTCCAGATTGTCACGGCTTCGCCGTCGTCAGCCAGCAGGCGAACGCCAATCATACGGCACTGAGCGTCTTCCTCATCGTCGGGAAAGCCGTAAAACACCTCTTGGGGTGCCTGGCGGCACATTAAGGCAACCCCGTAATGGCCTTTCTGGCCGTGATAAAACACGTGGTAGCCCATGGCTTCCACGTCGGCGATGGGGAATTCGCTATCCTGCACCTTGGTTTCCTGCAGGCCAATCACGTCTGGCTGCTGGGTGTCGATCAACGCCTGCAACTGGTGAAGGCGCGCCCGGATGCCGTTAATATTGAACGAAACCAATCGCATTACGAATCGTCCCCATGAGGTTTGTCGGTGCCGCTGTCATTTTTATCCGGGTGGATGGCGATCTGCTGGCCGCTTTGCTGGCGGGCGAGTTTTTTCACCGCCTGAAGCTTGCGCTGCTGCTGCTTTTTGGCCACAAAACGGCGCGAAGGGGCCACTTGGTCAGGGTTGTCGTGGCGCCACTTTTTATAATCCTTACGCCGGCCGGTACGAATAGTTACCTTGTCGGCCAGTGAACGAGTTTTTTTCTTACGCGTCATGTCGCGCTCCTTACGTCAATTTGACCGCTATTCTAGCAGGCCTTGGGACTCCTTCGACAGCAGGACGCGCTCTTATCGCCAAGCCCTGGTACAATGTGCGCTTCATGATGCCAACTTCCACAGCAATGGACAGATAGATAGCCTATGAGCGAGTCGGAACAGACCACAGCCCCGGCCCAGAATCGCAAGCCAAAACGCCGCCGTCGTAAACCGCGTCGTCGCCAGTCGAGCTGGGATCTTCGTCAGTTTCAGGTGCCTGCCGTGGCCGGCAAGTGGCGCTTTCATGACTTTGATCTGCCGCTACCTTTAATGCGCGCTATTCATGCCCAAGGGTTTGAATATTGCACGCCTATTCAGGCTGAGGCGCTACGCCAAACGCTATTAGGTGGCGACATTGTCGGTAAAGCACAAACTGGAACCGGTAAAACCGCCGCCTTTTTGATCTCGGTGATGGCCTACTTCCTGGAAGAGCCTACGCCAGACGGTCAAAAACCGGGTGCGCCGCGCGCCTTGATTATTGCGCCTACCCGCGAGCTGGCACTGCAGATCGAAAAAGACGCCAAAGCCTTAGCGCGCTTTACCCAGCTCAATGTGGCCAGTGTCGTCGGCGGTATGGACTACCAGAAGCAGCGCGAAAGCCTGGGCAGTAAAATCGATATTCTGGTGGCAACGCCAGGGCGCCTGTTGGATTTCCACCAGAAACGCGATATCGATCTCAACGAAGTTGAAGTGCTGGTGTTAGATGAAGCCGACCGTATGTTGTCGATGGGCTTTATCCCCGACGTGAAGCGGATTATTCGCTACACGCCGAAAAAAGAAGAGCGCCAGACCTTCCTCTTCTCGGCCACTTTTACCGACGATATCTTGAGCCTTGCCAGCCAGTGGACGCTAGACCCGGCCCACGTTGAGATTGAAGTCACCGTTGAGAACCAAGCGGATATCGATCAGCGCGTGTACCTGGTATCCGACGACGATAAACAACGCCTGTTGGTTAACCTGCTCAAGCAGGAAAGCTTTGAGCGCGTGATGGTTTTTTGTAATCGCCGTGACGTAGTGCGCAAGCTGGACGATCTGCTTAGAAAGGCTGGCGTCAGCGTCGCGATGCTATCGGGCGATGTGCCGCAGAATCAGCGTATCAACACTCTGGAAAGCTTCCGCGAAGGCGAAATTCAGGTGTTGGTCGCGACCGACGTTGCTGGTCGTGGGATTCACATTGAAGACGTTAGCCACGTCATCAATTACACCCTGCCCGAAGACCCGGAAGACTACGTGCACCGCATTGGTCGTACCGGTCGTGCCGGTGCCAAGGGTGTCTCGATCAGCTTTGTCGGCGAAGAGGATGCGTTCTCACTGCCGGAAATCGAGCGCTATATCAACGACAAGCTGCCCTGCGTGCATCCGCCGGAAGGTATGCTCTAAGCCACATGCTTGATACAGCCCTCAAAAGCGAGATTCAAGACGCGTACCGTCGTGTGGTGGATACCCTGGGGCTAACCCCACGCTACGGCCAGCGCATGATGATCGCCGAAATCGCCCGGACGCTGGGTAATATCGAAAGCGACGGCGAGGGTAAGCGAACGAGTGATACCCATGTCTGTGTGCTTGAAGCGGGCACCGGTACGGGTAAAACGCTGGCCTATTTGATTGCCGCTTTGCCAATCGCCAAAGCGCGCGGTAAGCGGCTAATCATCTCGACAGCGACGGTTGCGCTGCAAGAGCAGGTGCTCAATCAGGATTTACCTTCGCTGGCCAGCCACAGCGGCATCGCCTTTCGCTACGCGTTAGCTAAAGGGCGTGGCCGTTATGTGTGCGTGGCGCGGCTAGACCAGGCGCTTGAAGGCAGTGAACCCAACCCCACGCTGTCGCTGTTTGAGCAGTCGCTGCAAACGCAGAGCAGCGACTTTAACGTGATTGCCAGTGATATGGCCCAAGCCTATGGCCAGGGCGAGTGGGAGGGGGATCGCGATAACTGGCCTGAAGCGATTGACGATGCCCACTGGCGTCGACTAACGGTAGATCATCGCCAGTGTACGGGGCGGCGCTGCGGGCACTTTGGCGCCTGTGCGTTTTTTCGTTCGCGTCGCGAGCTGGAAAACGCCGATGTCATCGTCGCCAATCACGACCTTGTACTAGCTGATTTAGCGCTGGGTGGCGGTGCCATTTTGCCCGACCCGGCGGACTGCATCTTTGTCTTTGATGAAGGCCACCATCTCCCGGAGAAAGCGCTCTCCCACTTTGCCCATCGTTTTGCAGTGCACGGCTGTTTGCGCTGGTTGAAAACGCTGAAAAGTAGTTTGACCGACTTGCATCAAGCGCTGGCTATTCAGCCCACGGTGGCTCGCTTGTTGGGGAGTTTGCCGGAACTGATTCATAACCTGGAGCCCGCGTTAGGCGATGTGTTTAGCGTGGGGCACCAGTTGGCCGGGCGGCCCAACGGTTTGGCTGACGAAGAGGCCACGCATCAGTCGCGCTTTGAGAAAGGCCAAGTGCCTGGTGCCCTGCGTGAACAGGCGCAACAGCTATTGGTCATGTTTGCTTCGCTGTCGCGCTGTTTGGAGAGTATCAGCGATATTCTGCGCGAGAGTCTTGACCCCGATAAGCAGACCGGTCTTGACCGTGAGCAGGCAGAGGCCTGGTTGCCCTTGGTGGCACTGCTTCACGGGCGTTCTTTAGAAGCCCACGCGCTGTGGCAGGCGTTTAGCGAGCAGGATTTGGCCAATGAAGCGCCTAGCGCCCGCTGGATCACCCTGAGCCGTGTGGCCGGTGAACCAGAAGTGGAGTTTTCGGCCAGCCCGGTGTCAGCGGCGCATACCCTGGCCAAACATTTGTGGGGGCGCTGTCATGGGGCGGTGGTCACCTCGGCGACCTTGACCGCGCTGGGGCGCTTCGAGCGCCTGCAGGAGCGTGCAGGCCTGGCCAATCGCTATCGCTATCAGGCGCTGCCGAGCCCGTTTGATTACGCCAATGCGGTGCTGCGGGTGCCCCCAGAGGCCACCGACCCAGGCGACAGGGAAGCGCACGAGCGAGCCATCGTCACGTTTGTTTCGCAGTTGGCCGACAAAGAGGCGGCGCTGGTGCTGTTCTCTTCCCGTGCCCAGCTGCGGGCGGTGGATAAAGCCTTGCCAGCGACGGTGAAAGCGCGCGTGCTCGCCCAGGATGCGCTGCCTAAGCGAGAGCTTATTGAGCGCCATCGCGCGGCAGTGGATAGAGGCGAAGGCAGCGTGATCTTTGGACTGGCAAGCTTTGCCGAAGGGATTGATCTACCCGGCGACTATTTGACGCATGTGGTGATTACCCGCCTGCCGTTTGCGGTGCCTGACGATCCGGTAGGCGCTACGTTAGCGGAGTGGATAGAGAGCCAGGGTGGTAATGCCTTTATGCGTATTAGCGTGCCCGATGCGTCGATCAAACTGGTACAGGCCTGCGGGCGGTTGATTCGCAAAGAGAGTGACCGGGGGACGATTACCTTGCTGGATAAGCGGGTGATTACCCGCCGCTACGGGCAAGCGCTATTGGATGCACTGCCGCCTTTTCGGCGTGAAATTAGTCGCTAGCCAGCAATAAAAAAACCCCGCTACGGCGGGGTTTTCGACCTGCTTTTGACCTACTTTTCGGTGCGCTTGGTCAGCATGGCGGCAAGTTTGTCGTTCATGCGGTTAAACGCTTCCACCGTGGTGTCCCAGTCGATGCAGGCATCGGTGATAGAAACACCGTATTGCAGCTGGCTTAGGTCTTGGGTGAGTTTTTGATTGCCCCAACCAATGTTGGACTCAACCATCAGGCCAATGATGGAAGTATTGCCTTCCAAGATTTGGTTAGTGACGTTTTCCAGTACCAGCGGCTGAAGTGCTGCGTCTTTGTTGGAGTTGGCGTGGGAGCAGTCAATCATGATGTTGGGCGAAAGCTTGGCTTTCTCCAGCTCTTTTTCTGCCAGCGCAACGCTGACGCTGTCGTAGTTGGGCTTGCCGTTGCCACCGCGGAGGACGACGTGACCGTAGGCATTGCCGCGGGTGCGAATAATCGCCACTTGGCCTGCCTGGTTGATGCCCAGGAAATTGTGCGGGCTGGCGACAGATTGAAGGGCGTTAATGGCCACATCCAGGCTGCCGTCGGTGCCGTTTTTAAAGCCGACCGGGCAGGAGAGGCCAGACGCCATTTCCCGGTGGGTCTGCGATTCTGTGGTGCGCGCGCCAATCGCCGACCAGCTAATGCAGTCTTGCAGGTACTGGGGGGAAATGGGGTCGAGCGCTTCGGTGGCTAGCGGTAAACCGATTTCAGCTAAATCGACCAGCAGTTTGCGGGCGATGTGCAAGCCTTCATCAATCTCGAAAGAGTCGTTGAGGTGCGGGTCGTTGATCAGGCCTTTCCAGCCCACGGTGGTGCGCGGTTTTTCAAAATAGACACGCATCACAATATACAGGCTGTCGCTGACTTGATCGGCTAATTGACGAAGGCGGCGGGCGTAATCAAGCGCTGCTTCCACATCGTGGATAGAGCAGGGGCCGACCACCACCAGTAGCCGCGGGTCGTTGCCATCCAGAATGTTCTGAATGGTATGGCGGCCTTCAATGACCGTCCGTTCGGCCGCATCGGTTAACGGCACGGCGTTTTTGAGAGCTTCTGGCGTGGTAAGAACGTCTTGAGCGAGGACGTTAAGGTTATTAACCTGCTGTTCTGACATCTTGCTACCTGTGCTTGCGTAATGGCTGGAAAAGTGAGGGGCGATAGAAGTGGTGTCTACTATCGCTTGCCGAAGAGGTAAAAATCAATTGTTGTGGAAAAATGTTGTGGAACTATAGATGCATCAAAAGTGTCAGCCGCAGGGTTTGGTCGAAGGCGGGTAAGCGCTTGATGCGCCGCGCAGAACGCGTAAGACTAGGTGTTAAATCGTAATAAAATATAGCATTGTCATACCATGTTGCAGTAACCGGTTAGGGCGATACATTGGCCTTTTTATTTCACTCTATTGTTAATTAATGCCCAAGGGACGCTATGCTGCTCGCTGTGAACGCCCAAGTGTTAGGGCTAATAGGAATGAAGCTCGGCGCACGCCGTACGAGCTGGAGGAGCGTGTGAATGGGCACTCGGGAAACAGACCAACAGCTTGTTGAACGTGCCCAAAAAGGCGACACGCGCGCGTTTGATCTGCTGGTGAAAAAATATCAGCATAAAATTATTGGTCTTATTGGCCGCTATGTACACGATCATTCTGAAGTGCAGGATGTGGCTCAGGAGGCATTTATTAAGGCGTATCGCGCCTTAGGCAAGTTTCGTTCAGAAAGTGCGTTTTATACCTGGATGTACCGCATTGCGATCAATACGGCGAAAAACTATCTGGTGTCGCGGGGCCGGCGTCCTCCCGGCAGCGATTTGGATATCGTTGATGCTGAAATTGTTGATCAAAGTGGCAGGTTGGCGGATTCCGAATCGCCTGAAGCGGCGATTGCCAGGGATCAGTTGGAGGCCGCGGTCTATCAAGCCATCGATAACTTGCCCGATGACCTGCGTACGGCGATTACTCTGCGCGAGTTGGATGGCCTTGCTTACGAAGATATCGCACAAGTGATGCAGTGCCCGGTGGGCACGGTGCGTTCGCGTATATTTCGCGCTCGTGAGGCGGTTGATGAGCATATTCGTCCTCTTGTGTCGACGTCGCGGAACAGCCGCGACGAGTAGTGGTCTGAGCGTAAGAGGCGATATGATGAGCGTGAATGGCGGCCATAAAAATTGAGCTTTTGCTTTTTTTGTGAACTGTCTGGCAGGTAACGCGTCATATAGCCTAACGATTTCGATTAACTCGCTTGGTTATGATTTCAAGCATTTATAATCGTGTCGTGACGTGATGCACAGCGGCCATGCCACATAGCGTGTTTGATGTGTCGAATGTGCCAAGCGTCGTGAGTTTAGCGTTTGCCACCTTAGGGACTTCAGCCTTAGGGGTCACAGCAAGGGCTTGGCCTGTGAAGTAATCGGTGTGGCGGTGCGCGTAATCTGTACCGGTCACGCCAGTACTTCTTTTAAACAGTGTGAGGGTGTGAAGTATGAGTCAAAACACACGGGAATCACTTTCGGTGTTAATGGATGGCGAAAGTGACGAGCTTGAGCTTCGCCGAGTGTTGAAATCACTGCCAAAAGACGACGATGCTGCTGACACGTGGCGCCGTTACCATCTCGCGCGCAGCATGATGCAGCGCGAGCGAGGGGTCGATGTAAGCGTTGACCTGTCTGCCGGTGTCATGGCTCGACTGCGTGATGAACCGGCTCCCTCTGCTCAACAAACGGAGCCGGCTGCTAACCGCGCAGGCGGTATCTCGTTTGCCCGCGGGGCGAGCGTCGCGGCGGCCGTTTCGTTGATGGTTATCACCGGTGTGCAGTTCTTTGGTAATGACGCTTCGGTTAATCAAAGCGGCAGCGATGTTGCAACCTCGGTTTCTGGTGCCAACGGGGCGCCGCAAGTTCAGCCCGTTAATTTGGCCTCCCAGCCTGCAGCAACATCACGCACTGAGATGCCCATGTTTGAGCAGACCCCTTTTAGGGTTAGCGGTCAGTCAGCCCAAAGCGGCTTGATGAATATTAGCGAGTCTGGCTTTTCTGCGCAGAGTTCGCGGGGTGTTACCGCTCAGCAAGGCACCAGCATTGATGTCGACCAGATTGGCATGCTCCGGTCTTACTTGGAGCAACATACCCAAGGCGCTGCGTACGGCAGTGGTGACAGCTGGATGCCGCTGATGCGCTCATCTGCCGTCACTGAGCCATTGGGCCAGCGTTAAATCGGGGTAGCGCTAACCCTACGTCAGTGCTTTCGGTAATGGTCGCCGGGATAATGGACGCTGGTGATAATCCGTTGAGTAGCGAAGGCTGCAAACGGGAGTGCCTGGCATTGGAGTGTGCAAAATGATGGTTCTCTGGCGAGCTAAGCAATTAGGGGTACTTGTCTTAGCCGTAGGTCTATTCCCCTTTCAGGCGCATGCTGAAAACGCTGAGAACCGCTCTGAAAGCCACCCTGGCTATGAGTGTTCAGGGTCAGCAAAGGCCATGCCGAGTAATGCGATACAGTGGCTTGAGCGCAGTTTGTGGGCTAGCCACTGCTACGCCTTTCAGGCAAGAGCGGTCGCGATTGACGCCATCAATGTGCGAACACTCGCGCTTTCTCACCGCATTCAAGACGGTATTCGGCAACAAGTAGTGCAATATCTAGACGGGCCTTCTGTCAGCATTGAGCGACGTTCGCCCGTGGGACGCTTGGCCTGGACCCAAGAGAACAGTAATGGCGAGCTGCCCACACCCGCGAAGTGGGCGGCACACCTGGACCAATACTATACGGTTGAGCTTGAAGATAATGAGCGTGTTGCCGGGCGGGACGCGGTGAAACTTGATTTTGATCCCCGCGACGAATGGCGTTTCTCCCACCAGTGGTGGGTAGACCGTGAGACGGGCCTGTTACTTAAGCATGTCCTCAGTGATAAGCAAGGCCGCATCATTGAAACCTTTCAAATCACCCAACTGCAGTCACCCCAGCAATATACCGGTAGCGTTCGGATGGACGCCGCTAAGAGTGTTCTTAGCACTCCTTGGCGTGTTACTTGGCTGCCCGACGGTTTTGTGGCCCAGCCGGCTACCTTTGCTGGCGATGATGGTCATCAACGTTTGTATAGCGATGGCTTGGCCACGGTCAGTGTCTTTGTCGAACCTCTTGGCGAAGAAGAAACGACCGCTTTGCGTGAGGGGGTTCAGCAGCTCGGCGTCTCTGCCGTTGCTATTGAGCACTACGTTACTACGCAAGGGCGTTGGCAATTAGTCGCTATTGGTGAAATGCCCGTTACCACGCTTCAGCGGATTGCGCGTTCAATTACGTTCGATCAAGCCGCTGTTGATAGCGTGGAAGAGACCGAGCAAGTCGATACGGGTGAGTAGGCTTGCCCGCAAAGCATACGATTGAGATATTTGAAAATGGTAATGGCATCTTCCTGTCCCTCTTTGCAACGCACGGGTACGGTTGCCGATTATACGCAGCACGGCCTTGTGGTTGAAATGCGCGCCCAGGAACGTTGCGAGCAGTGCGCGCAAGGCCGTGGCTGCGGGGTAGGGCTGCTGTCACCTCAACGTAGCCATCGGGTGGCGGTAGCGCTTACCGAGAAGTCGCAACACGCCTATCCGCTTGGCAGCCATGTCACCGTTAGCCTGCCCCGCGCCTCCCTTACGTTGCTGGCTTTTTTTGTGTATGCACTGCCGCTGTTGATGGCGTTGCTGCTATCCGGATTGGCGTCTTTCATGAATGCGGGTACTTGGATCGCGCCGTTGATCTTTTTTAGCACCTTGGGAGGTGGCGTGATAAGCGTTAAGTACCTATTGTGTGGGCGAAGGGAACGCTTTCGTCCACGCTTGGTCAATTAATGTCTATGTAACTCACTGTGAGTTGCTTGCCCTCGATCACCTAAAGTAGGAGCTCTTGCATGAAACGCTTGATTCTCCCTTCCACACTCTGGATATGTGTGGTGGCGTTGCTAACCGTTGGCCAAGCTGCCAATGCGCAAAACCTGCCTGATTTCACCCAACTTGTCGAAGACGCCGCCCCTGGGGTGGTGAATATCGCTACCAGTCGAACGGTTCAGCGTTCTAGCATGCCCGGTCTTGAAGGGTTTGGTGGTCAGGACGTCCCGGAAATTTTCCGCCACTTTTTTGGCGATAGCTTTCCCACGCCGCCCGGCAATGAGCGCGGCCGCACCGAAGAGCGCCAATCGCTAGGTTCGGGATTTATTATCAGCGAAGACGGCTATGTGATGACGAATGCTCATGTGGTCCAAGACGCCGACGAAATACTCGTACGCCTGAATGATCGCCGTGAGCTAAGCGCGGAGGTGATTGGCAGCGATCCCCAAACCGATGTGGCCGTGTTGAAAATCGACGCCAGCGACTTGCCAACGCTTGCCTTAGGCGACTCCGACGGCCTTCAAGTTGGTGAGTGGGTGGCTGCCATTGGTTCCCCTTTTGGTTTTGACCACTCGGTAACGGCGGGTATTGTGAGTGCTATTAACCGCACCTTACCCCGCGATGCCTACGTACCGTTTATTCAGACTGATGTTGCGATCAACCCCGGTAATTCCGGTGGCCCGCTGTTTAATCTCGACGGTGAAGTAGTGGGCATCAACTCACAAATCTTTACCCGCAGCGGCGGCTTTATGGGCGTCTCCTTTGCCATTCCTATCAATGTCGCTATGGAAGTCGCCGAACAGCTGCGTGACGAAGGCCGAGTTAACCGCGGTTGGTTGGGGGTAATGATCCAGCCCGTGTCTGACGATCTGGCCGAGTCCTTTGGCATGGAACGGGCGGTGGGCGCCTTGATTGCTGACCTTGACCCCGAAGGTCCGGCGGCGCAGGGTGGCCTGCAGGCTGGCGATGTGATTCTTGAGGTGGATGGTGAAGAGGTTGAGCGCTCAAGCTCACTGCCCCGCCTGATTGGTAAGGTGTCGCCAGGTACTGAGGTAGAGCTTACCTTAATGCGAGACGGTGAAGAGATGTCTGAAACCGTCGAGTTAGGCAGCTGGCCTGATGCAGAGCAACAAACCGCTCAAAGCAGCAGCGATAATCAAGTCCGTCTCGGTGTGAGGGTGGCAGAGCTTGATGAAACCATGCGCGAGCAGCTCAATGTGCCGGGTGGTGTGGTTGTTCGTCAGGTAGAGCCTGGCAGTGTGGCGGCAGAGGCCGGTATTCGCCCAGGCGATGTGCTGGTCAGTATTGATCATCGCAGCGTGTCTTCTTCAGACGAACTGGTAGAGATTGTCGAAGGACTACCCACTGACCGTGCCATTCCGGTGCGCCTGTTCCGTGATGGGCGCTCGCTGTTTGTGGCGCTACGTCTGGAATAACACAGCCATTTTCACACTTGGTCCGGCGCTTTTCGCCGGACCGCTGTTGTTAGCCTGCGTCCACCATAGCTTCGCACCACGTATTTCTTTCTATCTCGCCTCGCTTTCCTGCCTCTTTTAATCATTCCTTAGTGTTTTTCTTACCCTCATCACTACGGCCTTTTTTCTCATTACGGTCCGCTAACATATCGTGTTCGAACCAGCCTAGGATCACCATGATGGTCAATCCCAAGAGGGTGACCATGCCAGCCAATGGGAAATTATTGGTACCTGCGGCAACACCGATGGCACCCGCCAGCCAGATCGAAGCGCCAGTTGTAATGCCTTGAATGTGGGCACCGCTGCGAATAATGCTGCCAGCGCCCAGAAACCCAATACCGCCAATCACCCCCTCAACCACTCGATTGGGATCAATACTTGCTGCGTGCCCCTCGCCACCCGTGTCAAACAGAACGCTCAAGCCCACAATGATGAACGCAGACGAGCCTAGTGATACCAGCATATGCGAACGAAGACCCGCGGGTTTACCGCGAAGCTCTCGCTCCAAGCCAAGACACAAGGCCAAGCCGGTGGCCACCATCAGTCGGGTTAGCATGTCCAGTATGGGAATTTGCGTATCCATGACGCTCCTTTCTCTTTTGTCCTTCCTTAATCTTAGTTGATAACACATCGCCCCAACAGGCAGCACACTTAGCGTAGAAGCAAGCCTATGCAATGAAATAGGTAAAACAGGCCTGTCTCTATACCGGCTAAGTGCATAGGGTTTGAAGAAAGTGGTGGGCAGGTTATGTGTGGGGCAGTCGCTATTTTTTTACATTTTTTGATGAACATAGCACCGGAACCCTGCTAACGGTACAATGTCAGCAAATTTCGACTGCGCATACCGTGGTACTTTTTTTAAACGTACTCAACTGCGTACATACCCGGATTAAAACGGCAAATGACCCAAGAAAACGATAGTAAAATCAAGCACATTAGAAATTTCTCTATCATCGCCCACATTGATCACGGCAAATCAACGCTCTCTGATCGTTTGATTCAGACCTGCGAAGGGTTAACCGATCGCGAGCTTAAAGAGCAAGTGCTCGACTCCATGGACATCGAGCGCGAACGGGGTATTACCATCAAAGCGCAGTCGGTTACGCTGGACTATACCGCTGCCGATGGGCAGGTTTACCAGCTGAACTTTATCGATACGCCTGGTCACGTCGATTTCTCCTACGAAGTATCCCGTTCACTCTACGCCTGTGAAGGGGCGCTGCTGGTAGTGGATGCCGCGCAGGGCGTCGAAGCGCAGTCGGTCGCCAACTGCTACACCGCGATCGAGCAGGGGCTTGAAGTGCTGCCTGTGCTCAATAAGATCGATTTGCCCCAGGCGGATTGTGACAAGGTTGCCCAGGAGATCGAAGAAATTATCGGCTTGGACGCGACCGATGCCTGCCAGGTGTCCGCTAAAAGCGGGATAGGCATTGATGCGCTGTTAGAACGCTTGGTGCGGGATATTCCGCCGCCCCAAGGCGACCCGGAGGCGCCGCTGCAGGCGCTGATTATCGACTCCTGGTTTGATAACTATCTCGGCGTTGTCTCACTGGTTCGCCTGTTTGATGGCACGCTGCGTAAAGGCGATAAAATTCGCATTAAATCGACGGGGCGCGATTGGGGCACCACGGAAGTAGGCATTTTTACCCCGCAGCGTAAGCAGACCGGTATTTTGCGTGCCGGTGAAGTCGGCTTTATTGTTGCCGGTATCAAAGAGATTCACGGGGCGCCGGTGGGCGATACCATTACCCATACCAAGACGCCCGATGTCGCCCGTCTACCCGGTTTCCTAAAGGTAAAACCGCAGGTCTATGCCGGCATGTTCCCGGTCAGCGCAGATGATTACGAAGACTTCCGCGATGCGCTGGAAAAACTGGCGCTGAACGATGCCTCGCTTGCCTACGAGCCGGAAAACTCCGATGCCCTTGGCTTTGGCTTCCGGGTGGGCTTTCTGGGCACCCTGCACATGGAAATCGTCCAGGAGCGCCTGGAGCGTGAGTACGATATCGACCTGCTCACCACGGCACCCACGGTTGTCTATGAGCTAGCCATGAAAAATGGCGACATCAGCTATGTCGCCAACCCTTCCAAGCTACCCGACATGGCCGATGTGGATGAAATGCGTGAGCCGGTGGTGCGCGCCAGTATTCTGGTTCCCCAGGAGTACGTCGGCAACGTGATCACCGAGTGCGAGCAGCGCCGTGGCACGCAGCTGGATATGCAGTTTCTGGGTAACCAAATTCAGCTGGCCTACGAGCTGCCGATGTCGGAAGTCGTCATGGACTTCTTTGACCGCCTGAAATCGATCTCCAAGGGTTACGCGTCGCTTGAATATAACTTTGAGCGCTTTGAAGAAGCCAAGTTGGTGCGTCTTGACGTACTGATTAATGGCGACAAGGTTGATGCGTTGGCGGTCATCATTCACCGTGACCATGCCCACCATCGTGGCCGTTTGCTAGTGGAAAAGATGAAAGAGCTGATTCCGCGGCAAATGTTTGACGTAGCGATTCAGGCCGCGATCGGAGGGCAGGTCGTCGCCCGCTCGACCGTGAAGGCGCTGCGCAAAAACGTCACCGCCAAGTGTTATGGCGGCGATGTCAGCCGTAAGAAGAAACTGCTCGAGAAACAGAAAGCAGGTAAGAAACGCATGAAACAAGTGGGGCGTGTGGAAATTCCCCAAGATGCCTTCCTTGCCGTGCTCAAGGTTAACGACTAGGAAAGACACCTCCCATGGATTTTTCATTACTGCTGGTTATTGCTGTAGCGCTCTCGGGCGTTGTTTATCTACTGGATGTGCTGCTCTTAAAGCCCAAGCGCCGCCAGCGCTTCGAAGAAGCGGAATCCAAGGCCCAAGGGGAGCTGGATGCCGCCACCAGCGAAAAGCTACTGAAAGAGCCTTGGCCGGTCGACTACGCGCGCTCGTTTTTCCCGGTATTGCTGGTAGTGCTGGTGGTGCGTAGCTTTGTTATTGAGCCCTTTCAGATTCCCTCGGGGTCAATGCGGCCGACGCTGGAAGTGGGTGACTTTATCCTGGTCAATAAGTTTGCCTATGGCCTGCGCTTGCCGGTGGTGAATACACGCTTTATCGAAGTGGATGACCCCGAGCGCGGCGATGTAATGGTGTTTCGTTTTCCTGAAGAGCCATCGGTGAACTTTATCAAGCGTGTGATTGGGATGCCTGGCGACCGTATCCGTTACGAAGGCAAACAGCTTTTTGTCAACGGTGAGCCGGTCGCTAAAGATTTGATCGAAGAGGGCCCCGGTGCTTCGCCTCAACAGCTATTGTTAGAAGAGCAGCTTGGCGACGCTGAGCACTTTATCTATAACAATCCGCGCGACCCTGGTCCGCAAATGCGCGAAGTCGAAGTGCCCGCAGGCCACTATTTCATGATGGGTGATAACCGCGATCACTCCAACGATAGCCGCTACTGGGGCTTTGTGCCGGAAGCGAACATTGTCGGCCGTGCCTTTGCGGTGTGGATGCACTGGAATGGCGGGCTACCCAGTTTTACCAGCGTAAGGCGGATTGAATGAAACCCCTGCCTGCGCTGTGTTTAGTCAGTTATGTCACTTTAGTTAACGTCAATGACGTAGGAGAGCTGTGAGTAATTCCTTGAACGCTTTTTGCCGACGAATCGGCCATACCTTTGGCGATGATATGCTAATGGAATTGGCCATGACCCACCGCAGCTTCGGTGGTCGCAACAATGAGCGCCTGGAGTTTCTGGGTGACTCTATCGTCAACTTTGTGATCGCCGAAGCGCTGTTTCAGCGCTTTCCCCAGGCGCGCGAAGGCCAGCTTTCGCGCTTGCGTGCGCGGTTGGTGAAAGGCCAAACCTTGGCCGAGCTGGCTCGCGAAATGGAGTTTGGCGAATGCTTAAAGCTGGGTTCCGGCGAGATGAAAAGCGGCGGGCACCGACGTGAATCAATCCTGGCGGACGCCGTTGAAGCCGTTATTGGTGCTATCTACTTGGATGCCGGGATGGATGTGGTACGCGACCGCGTGCTGGATTGGTACGCCGAACGGCTGGGCAATATTTCTTTGCAAGATACTCAAAAAGACCCCAAAACCCGGCTGCAGGAGTTTCTCCAGTCGCGCCAAGCGGCGTTGCCGCGTTATGAAGTTGTCTGCGTGAAGGGCGAGGCGCATGCCCAGACCTTTACCGTGGAGTGCTATATTGATTTATTGGTTGAGCATACCACTGGTAAAGGCCCTAGTCGCCGCCATGCTGAACAGCAAGCGGCAGAAGAAGCGCTGTCGTACCTTGAAAAAAGCCCTGGAGAGAAATCATGAGCCAAACCTGCGGATTCGTTGCCATTGTGGGCCGACCCAACGTGGGCAAATCGACCCTCATGAACCGCATTCTGGGGCAAAAAATATCGATTACCTCACGGCGGCCGCAAACCACGCGCCATCAGGTCATGGGCATCAAAACGCTTGAGGAGAAGCAGTTCATCTACGTCGATACCCCAGGCATGCATATTATGTCCAAGGATCGTAATAAGGCGATTAACCGCTTTATGAATCAGGCCGCTACCCAGGCGTTACGCGATGTCGATTGCGTGGTGTTTATTATCGACCGCACCCGCTGGACCGAAGAAGATCAAGCCGTTTTGAAGCGCCTGGAACACGTTAAAGCACCGGTGATTCTAGCCGTCAATAAAGTTGACCGTCTGGGTGAAAAAGGCGACTTACTGCCGTGGCTGGCAGAGGTGGGAGCGCGTCGTGACTTTGCCGCTATCGTGCCGATTTCAGCCAAACACGGCACCCAGGTCGATACCTTGGAAGAGGAGGTGGCCACGCATCTTCCCGAGAGCGTTCACTTCTTCCCTGAAGATCAAGTTACCGATAAAAGCCTGCGCTTTATGGCCGCTGAAATGGTGCGTGAAAAGGTCATGCGCCAACTCGGCGATGAGCTGCCTTATCAGATGACCGTGGAAATTGAAGAGTTTCGCGAAACCGAGCGCATCACCCATATCAGCGCCTTGATTCTGGTCGAGCGTCAGGGCCAGAAGGTCATTCTGATTGGTGAAAATGGCGACCGAATTAAGAGCATCGGCCGCGAAGCGCGCCTGGATATGGAGCGCGTGCTGGGTACCAAAGTCATGCTCAATTTATGGGTCAAAGTGAAGCGCGGCTGGTCGGATGATGAACGCGCGCTGAAAAGCTTGGGTTACAACCTCGATTGAGGGTGGCAATGGCGCCAGAGCCGGCATTTCTGCTTCATCGTCGGCCCTATCGTGAAACCAGTGCGCTGGTGGACCTATTAACGCTCAATCACGGTAGGGTACGCGCGGTGGCCCATGGTGGTCAGCGGCCCGGTTCAAAATCCCGCCAGCGCCTGCAGCCGTTCACGCCGCTGTTTGTGACTTGGCAGGGCAGCCGTGAGCTAAAGCGGCTCACGCTGATGGAGTCCCGCGGCCAGACCGCACTGCTCGCAGGCGAAGGGCTGCTTTGCGGGCTATACGCCAATGAGATTGCCACCCGGCTGCTGCCGTTAGAACTACCAGCGGCCGAGGTATTTGCGTTTTATACCGCGTTGTTAGAGGCGTTGCCGGCTCCCGCAGAGCGTGCGCTAGCGCTGCGCCGCTACGAGTGGGCGTTGCTGGAAGCGCTGGAGGCCACCCCGCGCTTTACGACGCCAGACGGCAGCGGATTAGACCCCCAGGTCCGTTACCGCTTTGACGCCGCGTCTAGGGCCTTTATACCGGCTGATCGCGGCCTTGATGGGCGTACGCTGCGCTATATTGAGCAGGGCGACTGGCAGCATGAAGGGCTTGCCAATGCGCTTAAAAACGTCATGCGCGCGGCGTTAGCGCCTCATCTGGGCACGACTGTTTTACGTTCGCGAGAGCTGATGCTCGATTTAGCGCGCCGCCGTCATCGCCCCTAATTTTTGAACTTCCTGTTTTTTGAACTTCCTGATTTTGAACTTCCTGGCTACAAGCTCTTATCTTATCGCTGCGTTGGAGGCACTATGCACCCCCCTCGGATCCTGTTAGGCGTCAATATTGATCACATTGCGACACTTCGCCAAGCCCGAGGTACGCGCTACCCGGACCCCGTTCAGGCGGCATTAGTGGCTGAAGAGGCGGGCGCCGATGGCATTACGGTGCACTTGCGTGAAGACCGGCGGCATATCCAGGCCCGTGATGTGCGCATTCTGGCCGAAGTGCTGAACACGCGCATGAACCTGGAAATGGCCGTTACCGACGAGATGCTGGCGCTCGCTGAAGACATGCGCCCTGCGCATGTCTGCCTAGTGCCGGAAAAGCGCCAAGAATTGACCACAGAGGGCGGTCTGGATGTTGTCGCCGGCTTTGATGCTATCGCCGGCGCCTGCCAGCGGTTGAACGCAGCGGGGTGCGATGTGTCGCTGTTTATTGACCCTGATGTGGCGCAAATTGAGGCGGCCCAGCGTGCTGGTGCGCCGACCATTGAGCTGCACACGGGCGCTTACGCCGAAGCGCGGCCTGGCAGCGAAGCGGCTAACGGCGAATATCAGCGCCTAACCGCCGCCGCGACTCACGCTGTTTCTCTGGGGCTGGTGGTTAACGCTGGCCACGGCCTGCATTACCACAACGTCGAAGCGATAGCCGCGCTGCCCGGCATCAATGAACTGAATATTGGTCACGCGATTATTGCGCGGGCGCTGTTTGTTGGCTTGAAAGAGGCCGTTCAGGAGATGAAGCGCTTGATCATCGCAGGTCAGGAAGCCGGCTTGATGGCAGCGCTCGATGCCCACGACCTTGAGCATCAGCACGACCACCATCATGAAGACCATTCTGAGCATGTGCATAATGGTTGCTGTGGGCATTAACCCGAGGTTTTCTATTCAGCGGTTTTCTATTCAGGGGCTTGTTAGGCGATGATCGTGGGGATTGGCTCGGATATTGCCCGTATTGAGCGTTTTACCCGGGCCGTGGTGCGCCACGGCCCGCGTTTTGCGCAGCGGATTTTAGGCCCCGAGGAGCATGCCGTCTGGCTGTGTAAGTCGCAACCGGCCGCTTTTCTGGCCAAGCGATTTGCCGCTAAAGAAGCGTTTGTTAAGGCGTTGGGCCTAGGGCTGCGTGACGGTATGCAGTGGCGTGATATTCAGGTACTCAACGACGCCTTGGGCAAGCCGTACTTGCTGCTTAACGGCGAAGCCGAACGGCTCTTGCTGGCGGCGGGTGTCACTGCCAGCCACGTTACCCTGAGCGATGAAGCCGACTATGCGGTGGCGTTTGTGGTGTTGGAACGCTAGCGCTCCCATCCATTTTTCGAGCTGGTAGCCCCGTTAACTTAATGCCTAAGCAGTTGCGGACGATGCGCGCGTAACCGTGCCATCGCGCGGTATACATTGTCGAGCAGCTCCTCTGCGCGGCTTAACCCACCGGTGCGCAGGCGGGTTTCCAGGGTTTCCACCAGCAGGGCGAGTTCGGGGGCGCCGCAGTAACGGCTGGCGCCGTTAAGGCCGTGTACCCAGTCGAGTAGCGTGGGTAAATTTTGCTGCGCAAAAGCGGCACGCATGTGTTGTTCGCTCTCGGCAAGGCTGTCAGTCAGACGTTTTAGCTGCTCGCGGGCTAAGTGCTCTTTTCCGCCTGCCAGGCGTGCTCCCATCTCAAGGTCGACCACGGGTAGCATGGCGGGAGCTTTATGGCTATGGCCCGGCTTATGGGTATTTTGTGAAGGGGGTGGGTCAGTGCTGACGCGTTGCCGCTGGGTAACCCCTAAAAAGCGATTGAGCAATTGATTTAGCTGCGCTTCGTCAATCGGTTTGATCAGCACGTCGTCCAGGCCTGCCGCCAGCCACTGCTGGCGTTCACTGCTGAGCACGTGAGCGGTAACGGCAATAATCGGGCAGCGTGCCCAGGTGGTACTGAGTCGGCGTAGCGCTTGAGTCGTTTGTATCCCATCCATTCCCGGCATACGAATATCCATTAATACCATGTCAGCGTTATCGCTATGCGCGAATGCCAGCGCCTGCTGGCCGCTTTCCACCGTGGTAATAGCCAGGGTAGGGTGTTCAAGCATGCTTTTGAGCAGCTCACGGTTGGGCTGGTTGTCGTCAACAATAAGCAGCTTGAGTGTCTGAGACGCTACTTGCAGGGCGGGCAATGAGCCGACGGGTTTGTCCGGCTCAAGCGTGGGCAGCAGCTGCTGCTTCAGGGATGCCACCAACTGCGCCCGGGAAAACGGTTTATAGAGGGTCTCGCCGCCATGCGGTAAGCGCAGCGTGGGCAGGTCAAAACTGTTGCCATTGGCTAAAATTAAGACGGGACAAGCGGTTTGGTCAATCACCGTTTGCCAGTGGTGGTAACGCTCGGGGCTAAAATCGTTGGGTTCTAATCCCAGTATCAGCAACTGGGCTCGTTCAGGGGCGTCAAACGCCAGTGGCTGCGCTTCCCAGCGGTGCAGAAAATGCGCTAGTACATACCGAGTCGGCGCGTGGTTTTCGTACAAGCGAACAGGTGCATTGGACAGGTTAATTTCCGCTGGCCGCTCGATGGCTTTATGGGCCAGCATAGGCAGCGTAAATGAGAAGGTGGAGCCGCTGCCAAGCTCGCTCTCAACGCTGATTTCGCCCCCCATGCGCTCAATTAACTGGCGGCAGATGGTCAGCCCCAGGCCGCTGCCGCCAAATTGCCGTGAGTGGCTGGGTTCGGCTTGGCAAAAAGCGCTAAATAGCGCCTGCTGCTGGGCGTCGCTTAAGCCAATCCCGGTGTCACTAACGCTGAGATTAAGCACGACATGCTGGCCTTCCAGGTTATCCAGCATCACGCGCACAATCACTTCGCCTTTATGCGTGAATTTGAGCGCATTGCTAATTAAATTATTTAATACCTGATGGATACGTAACGGGTCGCCGCACAGTGGAGTAGGCACGTCGTCATACACCATGGCCACCAAGTGCAACTGCTTGCGCTGGGCTTCCGGGGCGTGCAAGCCCAGCACTTCATCGACCAGGGCGACGATATCGATATCCGCCTCTTCCAGGGTCAGGCGGTTAGCCTCAAGCTTGGAAAAGTCGAGCACATCGTTAACCAGCATAAGCAGGTTATCGGAGGCGCGCTGGACGTGCTGCAGCCACTCTTGCTGGCGCGTATCCAACGCCGAGCGGCCGAGCAGTCGGCAAAAGCCGATAATACCGTTGAGCGGGGTGCGGATTTCGTGGCTCATGTTGGCCAGAAATTCAGATTTTACCGCGTTTGCCTGCAGCGCGCTGCGATGGGCTAAATCGAGCTTGATATTCTGCTCTTCGATGGTGTCCATCGACTCTTGCAATTCGCTGGTGGCCTGCTCGATTTGCGTTTGCATATCCCGCTGGGCCTGTTGAAAGTGCTCAGCCAAGACGTTGATACGGCTAGAAAGCTGGTCGAGCTCCGTCGCCTGGGAAGGCTCCAGGTGCAGCCGATAATCGCCGCGAGACAAGCGATAAAGAGCGTGGTTGGCCTCTTCAATGGGGCGGGTAACATAGCGGCTGATGGCAAAGGCAACTAAAAACATCAGCATCCCTAGCAGCATGCCACCCAGGCTTAGGCTCGCCATAAGCTTGTAACGCTCAAGGGTGAGCGCGCGGGTATCCGTTTCGGCCGTTAGCCAGCCGAGCGGAGTAGATCTGCTACCCTCAGACGGCGTTAGCGCTAAGCGCAACCGCCCCGCCTCTTCGTCGATAGCGAGTTGGCTGTCAACGGGGGGGCTAGGCGATGTGGGCGCGGCTGCGGACGGCCCCAGCGACAGCAGCTGATTGCCCTGCGCGTCATAAAGCGCCACCGTGCGTAGATCATTAAGGTTGAGCAGCTGGCGCGCTAGCTGTTCCAGCTGCTGTGAATCTTGCCTGGCGACGGCGTCAGCAAGGCTTGGGGCCAGCAGCTCACCGGCACTTTCTAAGCGCTCTTGGTGCTCTGCGCGCGCCTGCGTATCGCTTTGTACCACCAGAAGAATGCCCATCAGTGCATACACCAGTAGCGGTAAACCGAGTAGGGCGAACAGAAGGCGGGTGTTCAAAGACATGAAAGAAGCTCGCTAATTCAATGAGGTTACCTGTCAAGCCAAAGGCGACACCGATATAATGCAGCATAACGGTTACGATAAGGAGCGTGCGATGAAATATCCCACCTTGGAAGAGATGGTTGGCAATACGCCGCTAGTGCGCCTCAAACGCATCAGCGCAGGGCGCAACAATACCCTGCTGGCCAAACTCGAAGGTAATAACCCCGCCGGGTCGGTCAAAGATCGCCCGGCGCTTTCCATGCTCAGCGAAGCGGAAGCCCGCGGTGACATTACCCCAGGCGATACGCTGATTGAAGCTACGTCCGGCAATACGGGCATCGCGCTGGCCATGGCCGCGGCGATTAAAGGCTACCAAATGGTATTGGTGATGCCGGAAAACGCCTCCGAAGAGCGTAAGCAGGCCATGGCGGCCTACGGCGCCAAATTGATCTCGGTGAGCAAAACCGGCGGCATGGAGCAGGCGCGGGATATCGCCGATGGCATGATTGCCAGGGGGGAGGGTAAGCCGCTTAATCAGTTTGCCAATCCGGACAACCCGCTAGCGCACTATCGCACCACCGGCCCTGAAGTCTGGCAGCAAACCGGCGGCGAGGTAACCCACTTCATTAGCTCCATGGGCACCACCGGGACTATCATGGGCGTGTCGCGCTATCTGAAAGAGCAAAACCCGGCTATTCAGATTGTCGGTTTGCAGCCCGCCGATGAGGCGAGCATTCCCGGCATCCGCCGCTGGCCAAAAGAGTACCAGCCCGCCATTTTTGAACCCCCTCGGGTGGATACAACCCTGGATATTGGCCAGCAAGAAGCCGAAGAGCACATGCGGCGTTTGGCGCGTGAAGAGGGCATCCTGGCGGGTGTGTCCTCGGGCGGCGGCTTGGTAGGCGCGCTGCGGATTGCCGAACAAACCGAAAACGCGGTGATTGTGTTTATTGTCTGTGACCGTGGTGATCGCTATCTCTCCACTGGCCTCTTTGCCCCAGGAGTTTAATCTATGGCCATGTTGGGAAAACGGCGGCCAGCGCGGCCTGCGTCGGGTCATTCTGGTCTCGCCCGCTCGCCGAGTGGCAAGGCGCACACGACCAGTGAGGACACCTCGCCGCTTCAGATTGAGCGCCTGGCTCACGATGGCCGCGGCGTTGCGCACACGGCCAATGGTAAAACCGTGTTTGTGGATCAGGCGCTGCCCGGTGAACAGGTGGAAGTGGCGGTCCATCTCACCCGCAAACGCTTTGACGAAGCGCATATTAAATCGCTGTTGACCACATCCGAGCAGCGCGTTACGCCCCTTTGCCCGCACTTTGGCCACTGTGGCGGCTGTGATTTGCAGCACTTAAACGTTGCCGCCCAGCTTACCCATAAGCGCGAAGTGGTGCGCGAGCTGTTTTCTCGCCAGGGCATAACACTGACGGACATTGGCTCGATTCATAGCAGCGATCAGGGCTACCGACGCCGTGCGCGGCTGGGGGTCAAAGTTGATAGCCAGGGCAATACCCGACTTGGCTTTCGCGCCGCGCACAGCCACCGGCTGGTGGATATTGAACGCTGCCCGGTGCTGGTTGACGCCTTGCAGCAGCTGCTAACGCCCCTGCGCGCTTTGTTGGGAACGTTAGACGCGCCGCGCCAGGTAGGTCATATCGAGCTGCTGGCGACGGCGACCACACAGGTGGTGCTGGTACGCCAGCTAAAAGCGCACCCCCACGATGCCGCGCGCTGGCAAGCCTTTGCCGAGCAGCAGCAGGTGGTGTTAGGCACTTGGTTGGGGCGTGAAACGCCGGCGCTGCACTGGAATGATGCAGTCCCGGTGCTGGAAGAGACGCTGGCACTCGATGGTCACCCGCCGCTGACGCTGGCGTTTTCACCGGGCGATTTTTTACAGGTTAACGCCCCGGTTAACCAGCAAATGGTCGCCCAGGTGATCCAATGGCTAGCGGTGAAGCCTGGGCAAAAGCTACTCGACCTATTTGCCGGCATTGGTAATTTCAGCCTGCCGATGGCGGCTGTCGGCGCCGATGTGCACGCGGTAGAGGGCAACCCCGCCATGGTCGGGCGTATTGCCACTAACGCGCAGCGCAATCAACTAATGGTGAGCGGTCAACAGGCCGATTTAGCCGACCCGTTCAGCGTTAATGCGTTATTAACCGAGCATCGCGCTAGCGATGCCGTGGTGCTCGACCCGCCGCGCAGTGGCGCCGAAGCAATTTGTCAGGCGTTGGCACGCCACCCGGTGCCCAAGGTGGTCTATATTTCCTGTGATCCGGCAACGCTCGCCCGTGATGCGGCACACCTTGTGCATGCGGGGTACCGGGTTAAGCAGGTAGTCGTGGCGGATATGTTCCTTCACACTGCGCATTTAGAAACGCTAATGTTGTTTGAATTTGATGCTGGTTAAAATATCAAGCCACGGCGACGGCCGAGCGCAGACCGTTGCCCTGAATGGATGAGTTAACGTCATGGTAAAAGTGCGTGAAGACCAGCCGCTCACCGCTAGTGGAAAGGTGGATATACAACAATGGTTAACGCGCCTGCAAGAGGATGTGCGCCTCTGGGATCCTGAGCGTTTAGGCGCCGCCTGTGAGCTTGCCGAGACGCTGGAGCTTGAGGCCCCGCGCGCGCATCGGGTATGGCTATCGCCCGGTTCTAGCTTCCGTATGGGACTGGAAATGGCCGATATTCTGGGCGAATTAAAGCTCGATCAAGCCACCCTGGAAGCCGCCGTTTTATACCGTGCGGTACGCGAGGGCTTGCTCAGTTTAGAGGGGGTCACAAAACGCTTTGGCGAGGAAGTGGCCAACCTGATCGATGGCGTGCTGCAAATGGCTGCCATCAGCTACCCGCTGGCGCCGGATCATGGCATGGGTCAGCACAACCAGCAGGAAAACCTGCGCAAAATGCTGGTCAATATGGTCAGCGATGTGCGCGTGGCGTTGATCAAAATTGCCGAACGGACCTGCGCGCTGCGTCAGGTTAAAGACGCTCCGCGTGATAAATCCTTACAGGTGGCGAGGGAAGTCGCCGATATTTACGCCCCGCTGGCCCACCGCCTGGGCGTCGGCCAGCTCAAGTGGGAGCTGGAAGACCTCTCGTTTCGTTACTTGCACGAAGAGGAATACAAAGCGATCGCCAAGCTGCTGGCGGAAAAGCGCCTAGACCGCGACCGCTATATTAACGATGTGGTGGAAACCATCAAAGGCTTGATGGAAGCCCAACATATCCACCGCTACGACGTGGATGGCCGCGCCAAACATATTTACTCGATCTGGCGCAAAATGAAGCGCAAACGGATCGATTTTTCCCAGGTAAACGACGTGCGAGCGGTGCGCATCCTGGTCCCTGACGTTGCCGATTGCTACACCGTGCTGGGGATTATTCACTCGCGTTGGCACCATGTGCCCAACGAGTTTGACGACTACATTGCCAACCCCAAAAAGAACGGCTATCAGTCGCTGCATACCGCCGTCATGGGCCCGGAAAACAAGGTGCTTGAAATCCAGATTCGTACCTTCGCCATGCACGACGAAGCGGAGCTGGGGGTCTGTGCCCACTGGCGTTATAAAGGCCACGATACCAATGCCAAAAGCCGTAGCTACGAAGAGAAGATCGCCTGGCTGCGCCAGGTGTTGGAGTGGCAGGACGAAGTGGGTGGCTTTGGCGATCTGCGCGAAGGGCTTTCCAGCGATGTAGCCCCTGACCGCATCTACGTGTTTACCCCTGACGGCCACGTGATCGACCTGCCGCGGGTTGCCACGCCGATTGATTTCGCCTACCGGGTGCATACCGAAATTGGCCACCGCTGCCGGGGCGCCAAGATTAACGGGCGTATCGTACCGCTCACCTACAAGCTGAAAACCGGCCAGCAGGTTGAAATTCTTACCGCCACCAAAGGCGGCCCAAGCCGCGACTGGCTAAACCCCAGCCTGGGCTACGTGCGCACCTCACGAGCGCGGGCCAAAATCCAGGCGTGGTTTAAACACCAGGCGCGGGATCAGAACCTGGAAGAAGGGCGCGCGCTGTTTGACCGTGAGATGCGTCGCCTGGATGTTGAGGGGCTTGATCTCGCCAAGCTGGCCAAGGCCGTTAACTATCAAAACGCCGACGATATGTACGCCGCCATCGGCGCCGGTGATCTGCGCATTGGCCAGGTGCTGCATCAGGCCCAGCAGCTATTCGGCGAAAGCGACGACCAGGAGCAACTTGACCGCCTGCTCGCCAAGCCGAAACGCCAATCCAGCAAAGCCACCAAAAGCGATATCACGGTGCTGGGTGTCGGCAACCTGAAAACCAGTATGGCCAACTGCTGCCGCCCGGTTCCCGGCGAGCCAATTGTCGGCTTTATCACCCAGGGGCGCGGGGTTACGGTGCACCGCCAGGACTGCAGTAATATTTTGCAATTGCGCCTGGACGAGCCCCAGCGCATTATCGAAGTGGAGTGGGGCGAGCGCGCCCAGACCCGCTATCCGGTCACCATTGAGATACAAGCCTGGGATCGCTCCGGTCTGCTGCGCGACGTCACCGGGCTACTGGGTAATGAAAAAGTCAACGTACTCGCGGTGAACACGCTAACCGATACCGACGAAGGCATTGCCAGGCTGCGCATTACCCTGGAAGTCGACGGTCTTGAAGCCCTGGGGCGGCTGTTCTCGCGTATTCAGCAGTTGCCCAATGTCACCGAGGTACGCCGTTTACGCGATACCGACCCCGATAAAAACACCCGTGGAGGAGCGGCCTGATGCGTTACTCGCTGGACGATTTGCTCACCCTAATGCACGTGTTGCGCGACCGCGAGCAAGGCTGCCCCTGGGATATCAAGCAGGATTGGGACAGCATTGTGCCCCACACCCTGGAAGAGGCCTACGAGGTTGCCGACGCCATTGAGCGGCGCGCCTTTGACGAGCTGCCTGGTGAGCTGGGCGATCTACTCTTTCAAGTGGTTTACTACGCTCAGTTTGGCGCGGAAGAGCAGCGCTTCGACTTTGCCGATATCGTCGATACGCTGACCGCCAAAATGCTGCGCCGCCATCCGCATGTATTTCCAGAGGGCACCTTAGCTTCGCGTCGGCCACCCGGGGTCAGCGCCGAGGAGGTACAGGCCCAGCAGGTCAACAGCCGCTGGGAGTCACTTAAAGCCGACGAGCGGGCGGAGCGGACAAACGATACCCCTTCTGTTCTCGACGATGTGCCACGCACGCTGCCTGCGCTAAGTCGCGCCGCCAAGCTGTCTAAGCGCGCGGCGCGGGTCGGCTTTGACTGGCCCGATGCGCGCGGCGTGATAGCGAAAATTCGCGAAGAGCTGGCCGAAGTAGAAGAAGCACTCGCCGCCGGTGATCAGCGGCATGCTCAGGAAGAAGTCGGCGATTTGCTGTTTGCGGTGACCAACCTTGCTCGCACGCTGAATGCCGACCCTGAACAGTGCCTGAGGGCTACCAATGCCAAGTTCGAGCGCCGCTTTCGTTTTGTCGAGAGCGCGCTTAGCGTTGCCCAGCGACCCTTGGCGGAGGCTTCGCTAGACGAGATGGAAGCCCACTGGCAGGCGGCTAAAGCAAAAGAAACCCTGGCAAAAGAAAAACAACCTACCCATCCCTGATTTAATAATGATGCGACCCCTGCAAGGAGGCCATGCCAATGAGTCACGACCTACACGAATCTCTGCGCGATAACGTGCGTATTCTAGGCGACAGCCTGGGGCGCACCATTGCCGATGACTTGGGCCAGACATTTGTCGATAAAATTGAAACCATTCGCGCCCATGCCAAGCGTGGTCGTCAGGGCGACTCGCTGCAGCAGCGCGAACTGATCGAATACCTGCGTGACCTGCCCGAGCAAGACCTGCTGCCGGTCACCCGGGCGTTTAACCAATTTTTAAACCTCGCCAATATTGCCGAACAGCACTACCGGGCGCGCTTTCGTCGCGTCGAAGATTACAAACCCGGCTCCCAGCCGGTGCTGGGCGAGTTGCTTGAGCGTGCTCAGCAGGCGGGCAATTCACCGCGCAAGCTGGTCGAAACGCTGGCCAATATGCGCGTGGAACTGGTGCTTACCGCCCACCCCACCGAGGTTATCCGGCGTACGTTGATTCAAAAATATGACGCTATTGATGAGTGTCTCACTGCCATTGAGAGCTCAGACGATTATCCAGAGCGCGGTACCCGCGCCCAGGGCCGCCTGGAAGAGCTGATTAGCCAAGCCTGGCACACCGACGAGATTCGCCACGAGCGGCCCACGCCGGTCGATGAAGCCAAATGGGGCTTCGCGGTGATTGAAAACTCGCTGTGGCAGGCGGTGCCCGATTTCCACCGGGATTTGGATAACCTGCTGCTGGATACGGCCGGTGAGCGCCTGCCGTTGGATGCCGCGCCGATACGCTACGCTTCCTGGATGGGTGGCGACCGCGACGGCAATCCCAACGTCACCGCCCGGGTGACCCGTGAAGTCTTGCTGCTGGGCCGCTGGATGGCCGCCGACCTTTATCTACGCGACCTTGAGCAGCTAAAAACCGAGCTTTCCATGTGGAAAGCCAATAGCGCGCTCAAAGCCGAGGCGGGCGATGTGGCCGAGCCGTATCGCGAAATAATAAAACGCCTGCTGGCGAAGATGGAGGCGACGCGGGAGTGGGCCAAAGCCGAGCTGGAAGGGCGCCTTTATAATGGCGGGCCGATTATCGAGACTCGCGATCAGCTGTATGCGCCGCTACTCGCCTGCTACCGCTCGCTGTGCGATGTGGGCCTGGATACCATCGCCAACGGTGCGCTGCTGGATACGCTGCGCCGAGTGGCGGTGTTTGGCGTTACGCTGACCAAGCTTGACCTGCGCCAGGAAGCCAGCCGCCATGCCCAGGTGATTGAAGAGTTGACCAGTACCTTGGGTCTTGGCCACTATCGCGAGTGGGACGAAGCGCAGCGCCAGGTATTTCTGCTCGCGGAGCTTGCCTCACGCCGCCCGCTGATACCGCGCCGCTGGGAGTGCTCTGCCGAGTCCCGAGAGGTGCTGGATACTTTTAGGGTGATCGCCAAGGAGCAAAACGAAGCGCTGGGCACTTATATTATTTCCATGGCCGCTGAACCTTCGGATGTGCTGACCGTGGCGCTGTTAATGAAAGAAGTCGGTGGGCAGGTCACGCTACCCATCGCGCCGCTGTTTGAAACCCTCAACGACCTTGATCATGCCGGCGATGTGGTGGATCAGCTGCTTGCCATACCGGGCTACCGCGCGCTGATTGATGACCGCCAGGAAGTCATGATCGGCTACTCCGACTCGGCCAAAGACGCCGGCCAATTGGCCGCCGCCTGGGCGCAGTACCGCGCCCAGGAGTCGTTGGTTAATGTGTGTAACCGTCACGGTGTCGATTTAACCCTTTTCCACGGCCGCGGCGGCACCGTTGGCCGTGGCGGCGGCCCCGCCCACGCGGCAATTCTCTCCCAGCCACCCGGGTCAGTGAACGGCAGCCTGCGGGTGACCGAGCAGGGTGAGATGATTCGCTTCAAGTTTGGCCAGCCGGATATTGCCCTGCGGTCCATGGAGATCTACGCCTGTGCGGTGCTGGAAGCCACATTGCTGCCACCGCGTACCCCAGAACCCCACTGGCGCGAAGAGATGGATCAGCTCGCCAAAGTGGCGCATGGCGCCTATGTGGGCGTAGTGCGCGAAGACCCCGATTTTGTGCCCTACTTTCGGGCGGTCACGCCGGAAGGCGCGCTCGGCAGGCTGCCGTTGGGGTCACGCCCCACCAAACGCCGCCAGGATGGCGGGGTCGAAACCCTACGTGCGATTCCCTGGATTTTCGCCTGGACGCAGATTCGCCTGATGCTACCCGCGTGGCTGGGCAGCGGCGAAGCCTTTTCACGGCGTTTAGAGCAGCCTGGCGGTCGTGATGTACTGCAAGAAATGCGTAACGAGTGGCCGTTCTTCGGCACTTACCTGGACATGCTTGAAATGCTGCTGGCCAAAGCCGATGTGGCGATCTCTGCGTACTACGAGCACCGCTTAGTCGACGAGCCTGCGCTGAAGGCGTTGGGTAAACAGTTACGCCAGCGTTTCGCGACGCTGGAAGAGGCGGTGCTGGATATTCTTCAGCAGGAGAAGCTGCTGGAGAATACGCCGCTGATTCGCCAGGCGATTGATGTGCGTAATCCCTACATCGACCCGCTGCATGGGTTGCAGGCCGAACTGCTCCAGCGTAACCGCGATGCCGACGGGGCGATTAGCGCGGATCTTTCACGGGCGTTGATGGTCACCATGGCGGGCATTGCTGCTGGTCTACGTAATACGGGCTAGTTTTTATTTACGCTAAGAAGGAGGCGTCAATGCCCTCAGATGTTCAAGCGATACTCGATTTTTGGTTTGAGGAATTGACGCCTGCTCAGTGGTTTAAAAAAGACCCTGAGATGGATCGCACCATTTTGCAGCGGTTTGGTGAGCTGCATGCCCAGGCTGCGCAGTGCGAGTGTTACGCTTGGCGAAGCACCGCACAGGGTCGGTTGGCAGAGATCATTGTGCTGGATCAATTCTCGCGCAATATCTACCGCCATGACGCCCGCGCTTTTGCCACCGATGCCTTAGCGCTGGCGCTGGCCCAGGAAACGGTGGCTGCGGGAGCAGACGCTAAGCTGACCCGTCAGCAGAGGGTGTTTGTGTATATGCCCTATATGCATAGCGAATCCGCGACGATTCACGAATTGGCGCTGCCGCTATTTGATCAGCCGGGACTAGAAGAAAACTTCAATTATGAAGTCAGCCACAAGGCAATTATTGATCGTTTTGGGCGTTACCCGCACCGCAATGCACTTCTGGGGCGGACTTCTAGCGACGAGGAACTGGCTTTTCTGAAGCAGCCCGGTTCGTCTTTTTAAGCTTTAGCTTTTCGTCACCCAGTGTGGAATTAACTCATGCCAGCATGATGGTAACTCTCGTGGGAGGGAGCTTCAGCTCGCGAATGTTTGGGCTACTAGCATGATGAAACCAAGAGGGTGCCTGCGGCACCCTTCGCCGAAGTGTCGAACCACCGAAGTGTCGGACCACGCTGAAGCGGCCTCCCACAACAGATAGCTGGCTTAGCGGTTGCGATCTGAACCGTGAGATACAAAATAGCCAACCAAACTTAAATCCACATTAGAATGGCGGATAACCTAAGCTTTTTAACTGTTTGTTTATCCTCTTTTAGCCACATGGCGTTTTATGTCGTTACGAAAATCTACCCGCATCAATAAGTACATTAGTGAGAGTGGCATGTGCTCGCGCCGTGAAGCCGACCGCTTTGTGGAGCAGGGCAACGTGTGGATTAACGGTCGTCGCGCTACCACCGGCGATCAGGTGGTGGCAGGGGACCTGGTTAAGGTCAATGGTCAGGAGATCGAGCCCCAGGAAGAGGAAGATTTAGTGCTTATTGCGCTGAATAAACCGGTGGGGATTGTGAGTACCACCGAGTCCAGCGAAAAGGACAATATCGTAGAGTTTGTGAAGCATGGCGTGCGTATTTTTCCCATTGGGCGGCTCGATAAAGACTCCCAGGGGCTGATTTTTTTAACCAATAACGGAGACTTGGTTAATAAGATTCTGCGCGCCAATAACAACCACGAAAAAGAGTACCAGGTGACGGTGAACAAGCCGATTACCGATGAGTTTATTGACGGCATGCAGAAGGGCGTGCCGATTCTGGGCACAGTGACCAAGCGCTGCAAGGTGCAAAAAGAGTCCACCTTTGTGTTCACTATTACTCTGGTGCAGGGGCTCAACCGTCAGATTCGCCGTATGTGTGAATATTTTGGCTATGAGGTTACCCAGCTTATTCGCACCCGCATAATGAACGTTTCGCTCAAAGGTTTAGCTTTGGGGGACTGGCGCGACCTTACACCCAAAGAGATCGATACCATCATCGCGCTGACCGAACGCTCAGAGGCCGCGCCCGAGAAGAAAAGTAAGCCTAAACCTGAAAGGCCCAACTACAGCGGAGGGGCAGGCTCATGCAAGGGCAATCAGTCAGAGGCCAAAGGGCGCCAGAAACCGGCAAAAGCTGGCGCCAAAGCCGCAGGTGCTAAGCCACCCCCTAAGGGTAAAAAAGCCGCTAGCGGTAAAGTGCGCACCGGTCCAAACGCCAGTGCGCCAAGCAAGCACCCCAAGGCCCCCGGTGTTAAAGCTAAACCAGGTGCTAAAGGCAAAGCAGGCGCTAAACCGGTTGGCAAAGGGCGCGGTAAGCCAACGGCTAGCGGCAAGCCTTCTCAGCGACGCAAGTAGTTGGCTAACCTTTGTGTCGACTATAAACCCTTTAGAGTGACTCGCTATTGATCTTCATTGCCGTTTTTTACGCTGCGGTCAGCGTGCTCGCTTATAGCATCTACGCTATCGATAAACGGGCGGCGATGAAGCACCGTCGGCGAGTAAGCGAGCAGTCGCTGCATCTGCTTGGGGTGTTAGGTGGCTGGCCGGGTGCGCTATTAGCCCAGCAGCACCTGCGCCATAAAACCCGCAAAACCGCCTTCCAACTCATTTTTTGGCTAACGGTGGCCCTAAACCTTGCGTGCGTAGGGTGGTTAATGTCTTGGCTAGAGATTGTTTAGCCACCCAACGCTTCGTGCTTACGCCCTGGCTTGATCGTGGGGTGCGAAAAGAAAGTTAGCGATCAGCTCTTTGCCGCCTTCAGTGGCAAACGATTCTGGGTGGAACTGAATGCCGTGAATCGGGTAATCCCGGTGTTTAACGCCCATCAGCTCGAATTCACCCATTGCCTGCCAACGGCTGCGCTGCTCAAAATTATCTGCTTCCAGGGCCCCCACGGTGGCGGTCACCTCCAGGCACTCGGGCAGGGTGGTCGCATCGGCAATCAGCGAGTGATAGCGCATCACCTCAAGCTGGTCGGGCACACCGTTAAACAACGAGCGGTTATTGTGGTGGATCGGGCTGATCTTGCCGTGCATGGGTAGCGGTGCTTTAACCACCTTGCCGCCGAACACATGTACAATGCCCTGCATGCCCAGGCAAACGCCCAACAGCGGCGTGGTTTTACCTAACTTTTCAATCACTTCAGCGCACACGCCAAAGTAGCGCGGGTCGTCCGGCGAGCCGGGGCCGGGGGAGATAATGATGCGATCCGGGGCCATGGCTTCGATGGTCTGGAAATCGATCTGGTTGTTGCGCTTAACGAGTATCTCGAAATTGGCCAGCCCGCCGCGGTTCTTCTCCGTGGTTAGAATCTCACCAATGAACTGGTAGAGGTTATAGGTGAAGGAGTCGTAATTATCAATGATCAGTACCTTCATGCTGGGCTCTCCATGTCCGTCTCCATAAAGGGGGCAAGGGCTTTGCGGGTGCCGGCAAATTTGCGGCGAATCTCTTCGTATTCATCTTCAGCATTGCTATCAAACACATTGCCACCGCAGGTTTGCACGTAGGCACGCTCACCATTCACAAACACCGTACGAATCGGAATCGCAAAGGTGCAGTCGCCGTTAAACGAGAACTGACCCACCGCGCCGCCGTAGGGGCCACGCCCGTCATTTTCCAAATCGTCGATAATCTTCATCGCTTCGATCTTCGGCGCGCCGGTGAGTGTGCCTGCTGGGAAGTTACTGGCCAGCGCGGTAAACATATCGTCGCCTTCGGCGATAATGCCGACGATCTCGCTGGAGATATGCTGAACGTGGCTAAATCGCTTGATATCCATCAGGCTGCGCACTTTGACGGTGCCGAACTGGGCCACGCGGCCAATATCGTTGCGGTGGAGATCCACGATCATATTGTGCTCGGCGATCTCTTTGGGGTCGTTGAGCAGCGTCCGGGCAAGCTGGGTGTCTTCCTGCGGCGTTTGGCCCCGAGTGGTGGTGCCCGCCAGCGGGAAGGTCTCCATTTCGCCCTGGCGCAAGCGGAACAGTAGCTCGGGACTTGCGCCGATCAGCTTCTGCTCACCGAATTTAACGTAGTACATCTGCGGCGAAGGGTTAATGGTGCGCAGCTGGTCATACAGCGCCAGGGTGTCGCCCTGAATCTGAAAGCGCTTTTTAAAGCCCACCTCGCACTGGAACACCTTGCCGTCGATAATATCCTGTTTCACCTTGGCCACTGCCTCGGCGTGCTCATCCTGGCTCATGGTGTCGCCAAGAGACGTGATATGCAGCGGGCCGGGGGGCAAATCGTCGGCGTCGATCAGGGTTTGCAGAAATTCATAACGGCTGTTGTCGTAGTAAAAGTAAGTCACTTCCCCGGTCATCTTGTCGAGGATAAGGCCATCTTTGTAGAGCCCAAAGCGAAAGGTATCGAAGTCATCGCTGGCTTTTAACGCAAGCGATGGCTCGAAATACTGCATGGCGTCGTAACCCAGATAACCGCTGAGTCCACCGGCGTATTTCCGCGAAATAATATTTTGCGGGATCAGGCTGCGCAGCAGTTCGTAAGGGTTGTCGCTTGGGTAGTGGCTGGCATTGCCGTCACGATCTTCAATGGTCAGCGTGTTGCCGTTAGCGTAGAGCGTGTACTCGGGATCAAAGCCGATGATCGAGTGGCGCGCCATATGGCTATCTTCGCCTAATGATTCCAGCATGTAGCAGGTATCAAATTGCCGCTCGATTTTTTGAAACAGTGCAAAGAAGTCGCAGTCCGCCGCCAAGGTGACATAGTGAGGTTTGCGCGGCAGCGTAAAAGGCTGCGGGCCTGGCGCAACGGCGTGCGTATCGGCAGTGGTCATAGCTGCTCCTGTGATGAAGGTGGCGATGTTGAAGACGGTAACGCGGTCAAGGCGCGTGATCCACGAGAAACGGTGGCGATGCCCACGCCCAGGGTCTCGGCAATTTTGCGGTGGGGCACACCTTCGCGCAGCAGTTTAAAAATCTGTAGGCGTTTACTGATTTCTTGGTACTCTGCAGGCGTTAGCAGGCTGGCCAGCGCTTCATCCATTGCCTCTGGAGAGTCAATGGCGAGCAAATAGCGAATGAGCTCAGCCTGGTAGTGTTCGTTTGAGGGCATGGTCGAGACCGGTTAATAAAGCGTGTACTAGCGTACTAGTACAGTATATTGTTGGCTAGAAAAGTCAAGCAATGCGTGTTGATTTACGTTAAGGAAACCTGATGACCGGCTATTTTATTCAAGCCTTTATTTATCTTGTCGCCGCGGTGATTGCGGTGCCGCTTGCCAAGCGTTTTGGCCTGGGGTCGGTGTTGGGCTATCTGGTCGCCGGGGTGGTTATCGGCCCGACTCTGGGGCTGGTCGGCCAGGAAACCGCCACTATTCAGCACTTTGCCGAGTTTGGCGTGGTCATGATGCTGTTTTTGGTGGGCATGGAGCTTGACCCCAAGGGCCTTTGGGCGATACGCGTGCGGCTAATCGGTCTGGGTGGGCTTCAGGTAGTGCTTACGGTTGTCGCTGGCACGGCCATCGCCTGGTGGCTGGGACTGGTTTGGCAAACCGCTTTGGCCGTTGGGCTAATCTTTGCGCTTTCATCGACCGCTATCGTGTTGCAAACCCTCAACGAAAAAGGACTCGCCAAAACCGAAGGCGGGCGTAGCGCTTTTTCGGTGCTGCTGTTTCAAGATGTTGCGGTGATTCCCATGCTGGCGCTAATACCGCTGCTAGCGCTGCCTGAGTTAATGGCTGCAGGCGGCGATGAGAGCCACACCAGTTTAAGCTTGGTAACGCATCTGCCGGGCTGGGCGCACGCCTTGGTCGTAGCGGCTGCGATTGGTAGCGTGATTTTAGGCGGCTATTATTTGGTGCCGCTGCTGTTTCGTTATGTGATTAGTTCCGGCCTGCGCGAGGTGTTTACCGCCACGGCGCTGATGCTGGTGATAGGTATCGCCGCACTAATGAGTGTGGTCAATTTATCGCCTGCTCTAGGCGCGTTCCTGGCTGGAGTAGTGCTCGCCAATAGCGAGTTCAAGCATGAGTTGGAAGCTAATATTGAGCCCTTCAAAGGACTGCTGCTGGGGCTGTTCTTTATCACCGTAGGCGCGGGCATCAACTTTTCGATATTGGCAGCAGAGTGGGCCACGGTGCTGTCATTAGCTGTCGTCGTTATCGCTGTAAAAGCGGCTATTCTATTAGCACTCGCGCTACTCTTTCGGGTACACGGTAGCAACGGCTGGCTATTTACCCTAAGCCTTGCCCAAGCTGGTGAATTCGGCTTTGTGCTGCTCACCTATAGCGTGCAAAACCGCGTGATTCCGACGGACATTTCTCAGCTGCTCTCGTTAGTCGTAGCGCTGTCGATGTTCTTAACCCCGCTACTGTTTATTGCCTACGATCGCTTAGTGCTGCCGCGTTACCAAACAGCCAAAAACAACGACCGAGAGGCCGATACCATTGAAGAGCAGGCGCCGGTGATCGTGGCGGGGGTAGGGCGGTTTGGGCAAATTATCTGCCGCTTGCTGCGCGCCAATAATATTCCCATCGTGGCGCTTGATCATGAGATCGAACAGATCGAAAACCTGCGTAAAATTAACATCAAAAGTTACTTTGGCGATGCCAGCCGCTCCGACCTGCTGGAAACCGCGGGGATCGAGCACGCCCGGCTGTTTGTCATCGCCATAGATGACCGTGACCGCGCGGTGAAGATGGTCAAGCATGTGAAGCATTACTACCCTAGGGTATGGGTGCTAGCCCGCGCTTTTGACCGTGGGCACGGCTACCAGCTGCGCGAAGCAGGCGCCGACGATGTCGTTAGCGAAACCTACCATTCAGCGCTGGAGTTAGGTGGCCATGCGCTTACCGCCATGGGCGTTCACCCCATGCGCGCTAAGCAAATGACCTGGGCATTTGTGCACAATGAAGATGCCCACGAAGACGAGCTGTTTGAATCCTGGAAGGAAATTGAAGGGGGAATGGCGTTTAGCCCTCGCTACGGTGAGCTGTTTATGAAATTAGAAGAATCGCTCAATAGCGCCATGCAGCAAGATTGGCCAGAGCCCCAGCGGGAAGATGTGCCCATCTGGACGCCGCCTGATACGCAGGAAGAAAGCCGCTAAAAAGGCAAGTGCAGAGAAGCGCTCAACATGTTGAGGTGGCTGAGGGTGGGCGCGTCGATGCGTTCGTACTCTATACGGCTGACCAAGCGGTTGATCGTCATTGTGGCGCCGAAGCCTTGCAGCATCGCGGTGCCGTTTTCTTCAGCACCTTCCCGGTAGCTTTCGCCGCGCCACTCGGTGATACCAGATTTCGCATAGACGCTAAAGGCGCCCATGCGAACACCGGCAACAAGCGCGCCGCCCAAGCTCAATGTATCCATTACAAGCGGATTAACATTGGCGTCGACGGTGACTTCTTCGCTTTCCCGATAGGCGATTTCGGCGCCAATATCCAGTTGGGGAAGCCGCCAGGGGCTATAGCCTGCGGTGACTCGAAAACCGCTGGTATAGTTATCAAGGCTTTGAAGGTCGCTGCCTTCTAAGATAACGCCGTTATCCAACTGCATAATCTTGCTGTCGGGGGCGGTATAAGCCATCACCGGCAGATTATCGTCGGCGAAGCAGCTGAGCAAAGGCGCTGAGCAGCAGAGCAAGTTGCTTGCCAAGCGTTTCATTGGCATATTTTTACACCTAAAAGCGTAAAGTAAGGATACCCCATAAAGCGTAGCAACTGGTCTTGGTTTCTACCAATGTAATTGCGCCGTTTTTCGACCAGATGCCTTCTATGAGCGCAAAACTATGAGCGCAAAACGTTCGCTGCGTTAGGCTAACTAGTCGTCTAACCCCAGCTCCTGAATGGAAATTTCACGCATTTTGAATTTCTGGATTTTACCGGTGACGGTCATCGGGAATTCATCGACGAATTTGAAGTAGCGTGGAATTTTGAAGTGGGTGATCTTGCCTTTGCAGTACTCGCGCAGCTCTTCGCCGGTCACTTCGCCAGCGGTGCCGTTGAGTTTGACCCAGGCAATCAACTCTTCGCCGTATTTCTTATCCGGTACGCCGGTGACCTGGACTTCTGAAATGGCCGGGTGCGCGTAGAGAAACTCCTCAATCTCTTTGGGGTAAACGTTTTCGCCGCCGCGAATCACCATGTCTTTGATACGCCCGACGATCTGTAGGTAGCCTTCGTCATCCATCGTGGCCAGGTCGCCGGTGTGCATCCAGCCCGCCTCATCAATCGCCTCAGCCGTGGCTTTGTCGTTATTCCAGTACTTGAGCATCACGCTGTAGCCGCGGGTGTACAGTTCGCCGATTTCACCCCGGGGCAGTATGCCGCCGTTGCCGGGATCGACGATTTTATTCTCTAAATGGGGCTGGGTTCGGCCGACGGTGGAAACACGTTTTTCAATACTGTCATCGGCGCCGGTCTGGGTGGATACCGGGCTGGTTTCGGTCATGCCATAGGCAATCTGCACGCCCTTCATGTTCATCTTGCTGATGACCTGCTTCATGATTTCCGCCGGGCAGATCGACCCCGCCATAATCCCAGTGCGCAGCGACGAAAGGTCCGCACTCGGAAAATCAGAGTGGTCCAGCTCGGCAATAAACATGGTCGGCACGCCGTATAGCGCCGTGGCTTTCTGTTCATGTACTGCTTTGAGTACTTTGCCGGGGTCAAAGCCTTCATCCGGGTAGATCATGGTGGCGCCGTGAGTCATACAGCCCAGGTTGCCCATCACCATGCCGAAGCAGTGATAGAGCGGCACGGGAATCACCAGGCGGTCTTCGCTGGTAAAGCCCATGCTCTCCGCCACAAAAAAGCCGTTGTTGAGAATGTTGTGGTGGGAGAGCGTGGCGCCTTTCGGGAAGCCGGTGGTGCCCGAGGTGTACTGAATATTGATCGGGTCATCGAACTGGAGCGTGGCCTGCAGGTCGTCAACGTCGGTTTGGCTGACGTGGTGGGCCGCATCCATCATGTCGGCCCAGCGCCACATGCCGTTATGTTTATCGGTACTTAAGTTAATCACACACTCAAGCTCGGGTAGTTTTTGTGACTTAAGCTTGCCCTCGGCACAGGCCGTTAGTTCGGGCGCCAGTTCATACAGCATGCCGCGATAGTCCGACGTTTTGAAGCTGTCCGCCGTCACCAGAAAGCGTGTGCCGGACTGGTTGAGCGCGTACTCCAGCTCGTGGGTGCGGTAGGAGGGGTTGATGTTGACCAGAATCGCGCCGATTTTGGCAGTGGCGAATTGCGTCACCGTCCATTCGCTGCCGTTGGGCGCCCAAATGCCCACACGGTCGCCCTTGTTAACACCAATAGAGAGCAGGGCGCGGGCACAGCGGTTAACCTCTTCCTGGAGCTGGCGATAGCTCCAGTGGATATTCTGATGCAACACAATCAGCGCATCATTATCGGCATGTAGGGTGGCGATCTGGTCAAACTTATCGCCAATGGTCATGCCCAGCAGTGGTTTATCGGCAGTGCTGCTGGTGTAGCTGGGGAGGGTAAGTGCGGGTGATGCCATGATCTGTGTCTCCGGTGTTTTTCTTGTCCGAACGGGTAGGCAGCGGTTATTTATTGGTTGTTATGGGCTCACTATCTTAACGACTAGGGCCTTTTGCCAGGGCGACCTTGGCGCTTGGCTTGCGGCCTAGCTCACTGGTGATCCAGTAGCCGGTATCAATCACCGCTTGCAGGTCGATGCCCGTTTCAATGCCTAGCCCTTCAAGCAGGTAGAGCACGTCTTCGGTGGCCACGTTGCCGGAAGCACCCTTGGCATAGGGGCAGCCACCCAGGCCTGCTGTCGCCGTATCAATCACGCTGACGCCCTCTTCCATTACCGCGTAGAGATTGGCCAGCGCCATACCGTAGGTGTCATGGAAGTGGGCAGCCAGGAACTCTATCGGCACCTGCTGCTGAACGGCTTCAATCATGCGCTTGGCGGACAGTGGCGTGCCGACGCCGATGGTGTCGCCTAGTGACACCTCGTAACAGCCCATCTCATAAAGCGCTTTGGCTACCTCGGCCACTTTGTGAGGCGCAATCTCGCCTTCGTAGGGGCAGCCCAATACGCAGGAGACGTAGCCCCGTACCCGCACGCCTACATCGCGGGCGCGATCAAGTACTGGCTCAAAGCGGGTCAGTGACTCAGCAATCGAGCAGTTAATGTTTTTTTGCGAAAAGGCTTCAGACGCCGCACCAAATACCGCCACCTCTTCAACGCCAACCGTTAGGGCGTTTTCCAGCCCTTTCAGGTTAGGCGTCAGCGCGGAGTAGACCACGCCTGGCTGGCGCTTGATGCCGGCCATCACCTCAGCGGCATCGCCCATTTGCGGCACCCACTTGGGTGACACGAAGCTGGCGGCTTCTATATGGGTGATGCCCGCGTTGGCAAGCCGCTCAACCAGCGCAATTTTGGTGGCGGTGGGCACACTATTCCCCGGCTCGTTCTGCAAGCCGTCTCTCGGAGCCATCTCAAACAGTTTGACCGACGTCGGCAGTGCCATGATTGAGCTCCTATTCCCTGGGGGCAAATTCGAGCAGTACATCGCCCTGGCTGACGGTATCACCTGCCTGGAAGTGGAACGCCGCCACGCTGCCATCGGCCGGTGCCATCATGGTGTGCTCCATTTTCATGGCTTCCATGACCATCAGCGGCATGCCTTTCTCGATGGCTGCAGCGGGTGCTACCAGTAGGGCAACCACAGTACCGTGCATAGGTGCGGTGAGGGTCGATTCGGCTTCGTGGTGGCCGTGATTGATGGCATCAATGCGCCGCCAGAACAGGCGCGTTTCACCGCTTGGGTCAGCCATGATCACTACATGACCGTCGCGGCGCGCTTGCAGGCGGCGGCGATGGCCGTTCAGCGTGACGGCCACGGCATCGCCGGTAAGTGGCTGCAGGCTGGCGGTGAGCGTTTCATCATTAATGGTCAGGTTCCACAGTGACTCGCCCGCGTTACGCTTACCTTCGACGATCACCACCGCTTCATCGCTGTCCGGCGCTTGAGCAGGCCCTTGGGAGAGCCAAGGGTCACATAGGGCGATGCGAATGGTGTGGGGCGCATTGAGGCGGAAGCCGTCATGACGATCCCAGGGCGAGTCGCTTTCGCACTCCTGAGCAAGCTGGTGCAGGCCAATCAGGGCGGCACTGGCGTAGGCTTCCATGCTGTAGGTGCGGGGTGCAAACAGCGTGGCTTCATTGCGCTCGATAAAGCGCGTGTCCAGCTCAATGTTTTTAAAGCCAGTGTTTTTAAAACCTGGGTGTGTGGCTAGGCGCATCAAAAAGGCGCGGTTGGTAACAACGCCTTGTACGTCCAGCGCTGCCAGAGCGCGGTTAAGCGTCGCCAGCGCGGCGCCACGATCGGGTCCGTGCACAATCAGCTTGGCGAGCATAGGATCGTAGTGCATCGACACCGTATCGCCGCTTTCTACGCCGCTATCCAGGCGTACTTGGTCAGCGCTCAAGCCCGCGCCTGCTAAATCCAGCGCAAAGCGGGTAAGCAGGCCGGTGGCCGGCAGGAAATCCTGATCCGGGTCTTCGGCGTAGATGCGTGCTTCAAAGCTGTGTCCGGTGATCGTCAGCTCGTCTTGCGTGCAGGGTAGCGGTTCGCCCATGGCCACACGCAGCTGCCACTCGACCAGATCTTGCCCGGTGATCATCTCGGTGACTGGGTGTTCGACCTGCAGGCGGGTGTTCATCTCCATAAAATAAAAAGCACCGTCCCGCCCTGGTGAACCGTCTAATAGAAATTCGACGGTGCCCGCGCCTACGTAGCCGATTTCCTGGGCGGCGCGCACCGCGGCATCGCCCATGGCGCTGCGCAGTTCCGCCGTCATGCCGGGCGCGGGGGCTTCTTCGATCACTTTTTGATGGCGGCGCTGGATGCTGCAGTCCCGCTCGAACAGGTAAACGCCGTTGCCGTCATGGTCGCAAAACACCTGCACTTCCACATGGCGTGGCTGTACCAGGTACTTTTCGATCAGCATGCGGTCATCGCCAAACGCGGCTTTGGATTCACGGCGGCAGCCGTCTAACGCGGCCTGGAAGGCCTCAGTGGATTCAACAACACGCATCCCTTTACCACCGCCACCGGCGCTGGCTTTGAGCATCACCGGGTAGCCGATCTTGTCAGCCTCGGCGCGCAGCAGCGTGTCCTCTTGGTCATCACCGTGGTAGCCGGGCACCAGCGGCACGCCCGCATTGGCCATTCGCACTTTAGCGGCGGATTTATCGCCCATGGCGGCAATCGCCGAGGCGGGCGGGCCGACAAAGGTAACGCCTGCTTCTTCAAGGGCTTTAACGAAGCCGCCGTTTTCAGACAAAAAACCGTAGCCGGGGTGAATGGCGCCGCTGCCGGTGCGCTTGGCGGCGTCAATCACGGCATCGATATTAAGGTAGCTCTCCCGGGCGGCGGCGGGGCCTAAACGCACGGCTTCATCGGCTTCTCTTACGTGGCGGGCGCTGGCATCGGCGTCGGAGTAGACCGCGACGGTTTTTAGCCCCATACGGCGCGCCGTGCGCATCACCCGACAGGCAATTTCACCGCGGTTAGCCACCAAAAGCGTATCAAAAGGCGTCGTGCGAGCGGCTTTTTCGTTCTTTTCGAAAAAGGGAGGCGAATGACTCATGAGCGACGCTCCGAAGCGTGAGTTGTGTTATTAGAATCAGCCCAGGCGGGGCGGCGCTTCTCAAAAAAGCTGGATAAACCCTCCTGGCCCTGCTGGCTTACCCGCAGCTTGGCGATGACCTGGCAGGTATGCTCGCGGGTGGAGTCAGCGTCAGGCGCTTGAGCCACCGTGGCCAGCAGTGCCTTGGTAGCGCGCTGGGCCTGGGGAGAACCCTTCAGCAGTGTTGCCAGCATGGCATCGACTGCGCTGTCTAACGCGTCGTGCTCTACTACCTGATGGGCTAAACCGAGGGCGAGGGCTATTTCGGCGTCGATTACTTCTGCCGTTAACGCGTAGCGGCGCATCTGCCGTTCGCCCAGGGCGCGCTGTACGTAGGGGCTGATGACCGCAGGCGAGAGGCCAATGTTGACTTCCGAGAGGCAGAATTTGGCTTTTCCTGAGGCGATCACGATATCGCAGCAGGCGGCCAGGCCCACTGCGCCGCCAAAGGTGGCGCCCTGAACGCGGCAAAGCGTGGGGCAGGGCAGTGTGTCCAGGCCGTGCATCAGCGCGGCAAGTTTGCGGGAATCGGCGAGGTTATCCTCCAGGTCGTAATCGACCATGCGCTTCATCCAGTTCAAATCGGCGCCAGCCGAGAAGCTTTTGCCTTCTGAGCCCAGCACTACCACGCGCACTTCGCCCGCTTCAGCAAGGGCGTGCAACTGGTTGAGGTGTTCATTCAGCTCGGCGATTAAGCTGTCGTCAAAGGCGTTATGTACCTCGGGGCGGTTTAAACTCAGGCGTGCCACACCCGCTTCTATATTCAGTGTTGAGTAAGCCATGGTGATTGCCCCTTACATCCGAAACACGCCGAAGCGCGTCTCTTCAATGTCTGCATTCATCGCCGCGGCTAACGACAGCCCCAGCACATCGCGGGTTTGCAGCGGATCGATCACGCCGTCGTCCCACAGCCGGGCGCTGGCGTAGTAGGGGTGGCCTTGGTGCTCGTATTGGTCGCGGGTGGGCTTTTTAAACGCTTCCTCTTCCTCAGGCGTCCACTCGCGGCCTTCGCGCTCGTGCTGTTCGCGCTTTACCTGGGAAAGCACGCCGGCGGCCTGTTCGCCGCCCATCACCGAAATACGCGCGTTGGGCCACATAAACAGTAGGTTGGGGTCATAGGCCCGGCCGCACATGCCGTAGTTTCCGGCGCCGAAGCTACCGCCTATGAGCACGGTATACTTGGGCACCTTGGCGCAGGCCACGGCAGTCACCAGCTTGGCGCCGTGCTTGGCAATACCTTCGTGCTCGTACTTGGAGCCGACCATAAAGCCGGTAATGTTCTGCAGGAAGATCAGCGGAATCTGGCGCTGAGCGCATAGCTCGATAAAGTGCGCGCCTTTTACGGCACTTTCCGAAAACAGCACGCCGTTGTTGGCCAAGATGCCCACCGGGTAGCCGTGAATATGCGCAAAACCGGTGACCAGCGTTTCGCCGTAGTAGCGTTTGAACTCGTCGAAGTCAGAATCGTCGACGATGCGGCCAATCACTTCACGCACATCAAAAGGCTTTTTCAAATCGGTACCGACGATGCCATACAGCTCGGTGGGGTCGAGCTTGGGTGGCTTGGGTGCCTGCATGGCAAGCTTGCCGCGCTTTTGCCAGTTCAGCCGCGACACGCAGGCGCGCGCCAGCTGGAGCGCATGGGCATCGTTTTCTGCATAGTAGTCGGCCACGCCGCTGACTCTGGCGTGCACATCAGCACCGCCTAAATCTTCAGCGCTGATGCTTTCGCCGGTAGCGGCTTTGACCAGGGGCGGGCCACCGAGAAAAATCGTGCCCTGTTCTTTTACGATGATCGACTCATCCGCCATGGCAGGCACATAAGCGCCGCCCGCGGTGCAAGACCCCATGACCACGGCAATTTGCGGAATGCCTTCGGCAGACATCGTCGCCTGGTTATAGAAGATGCGCCCGAAATGGTCGCGGTCGGGAAACACTTCATCCTGACGGGGCAGGAAGGCGCCGCCGGAATCGACCAGATAAAGGCACGGCAGGCGATGCTTGCGGGCGACCTCCTGGGCGCGAAGATGCTTTTTCACCGTGAGCGGGAAGTAGGTGCCGCCTTTTACCGTGGCATCGTTGGCCACGATCACGCACTCGACGCCGGAAACGCGACCAATACCGGTCACCACGCCTGCCGCCGGTATCTCGCTTTCATAAACGTGGTGGGCGGCAAGCGCTGAAAATTCGAGAAACGGTGAGCCTTCATCGATCAAGTGATCGATACGGTCACGCACAAACAGTTTGCCCCGGCTTTCGTGACGCTTGCGAGCTTTAGCGCCGCCGCCCTGGGCAATAGCGGCGGTCAGCTCACGAAGTTTGCCGACTTCATTCAGCATCGAGGCTTCGTTGGCTTGAAAGACGTCGCTGCGTGGGTTGATCTGAGTGGAAATGGTACTCATGGCGCGGCCCTGCTGAGTTTCATTTAAAGGCTTTCGGTGAAGAGTTCGCGGCCAATCAACATCCGCCGAATCTCGCTAGTGCCCGCGCCGATTTCATACAGCTTGGCGTCGCGCAGCAGCCGCCCGGTGGGGTATTCGTTGATATAGCCGTTGCCGCCGAGTAACTGGATGGAATCAAGTGCTACCTGGGTGGCTTTTTCAGCGCAGTAGAGAATCACCCCGGCGGCGTCTTTGCGGGAAGTCTGGCCGCGGTCGCAGGCGTCCGCGACTGCATATAAATAAGCGCGACAGGCGTTCAGCGTGGTGTACATATCCGCCACTTTGCCCTGTACCAACTGGAACTCACCAATCGACTGGTTGAACTGCTTACGCTCGTGGATATAGGGCAGCACCACGTCCATCGCGGCCTGCATGATGCCAATGGGGCCTGCCGCCAGTACGGTACGTTCATAGTCCAGCCCGCTCATCAGGACGCTGACGCCTTTGCCTTCATCGCCGAGAATGTTCTCGGCGGGCACAGCACAGTCTTGGAATACCAGCTCACAGGTGTTAGAGCCGCGCATACCCAGCTTGTCGAGCTTCTGGGCGGTGGAGAAACCGGGCATGCCTTTTTCGATAATAAAGGCGGTGATGCCTTTGGAACCGGCGTCTGGGTCGGTTTTCGCGTAGACCACCAGCACATCGGCATCGGGGCCGTTGGTGATCCACATTTTATTGCCGTTAAGGATGTAGTGATCGCCGTCTTTTTTGGCCCGTAGCTGCATGGATACCACGTCGGAACCCGCGCCGGGCTCGGACATGGCCAAAGCACCCACGTGGTCGCCGCTGATCAGTTTGGGCAGGTACTTGGCTTTCTGCGTGGCGGAGGCATTGATCTTGATTTGGTTGACGCAAAGGTTGGAGTGGGCGCCGTAAGAGAGCGCTACCGAGGCACTGGCGCGGGAGATCTCTTCCATGGCAATGCAGTGGGCAAGATAGCCCATGCTACTGCCGCCGTCTTCTTCTGAAACGGTAATTCCTAATAACCCCATGTCGCCAAACTTTTTCCACAAGTCGTTAGGAAACTCGTTGTTGCGATCGATCTCGGCGGCGCGCGGTGCAATCTCGCTGGCGGCAAAGGCGTTGACCTGTTCGCGCAGCATATTCAGCTCGTCAGCAAGGCCGAAATTGAGTTCTGAGTAGTGTGAAAACATGGTCAATCACCTGTTGTAAATTATTAGTGTTTGCTATCTATGCTGGCTAGCCGTGTCGGCGAGTCAGTGCATGATGGCGGAAGAGGCGCTGGCGGTTTTTTCAGCAGTGCCATCAGAAGTGCCCGCTTGCTCCTCTTCGCTGTGTTTTTCGCCTCGTTCTTTTTCATCTAGCTCTTTTTCATTTAACTCTTCCAGCGCTTGGCGGCAGCGAATCTCGGCGCTTTCAAGCTCAAGCTGCACCATGGTGATGTCTTTCAGCTGCTGGTCGAGAGCCGCTCGGCGCTCGGCTACTTTGCTGAGCATTAAATGCAGCTGCTTTTTACTGCCGCTGCGGGTTTCATCCCATAGCTCGAACAGCTCGCGGATTTCGGCCAGTGAAAACCCGAGACGTTTACCGCGAAGGATCAGCTTTAGCCGCACTCGGTCTGTGCTGCTGTAAATGCGGGTTTGCCCACGGCGAGCGGGGTGCAACAGCGCTTGATCTTCATAGAAGCGGATACTGCGGGTGGTTAAATCAAACTCGTTGGCCAATTCGCTGATCGAGTAGGTTTTGCTCATGATCGACATTCTCTTAAAAGGGCACAAAGCCGCCGAGGAAAAGCAGGCTTACGTTAACGTAAATAAAAATTTGTTGGCGGTACGTTGCTTGCCGTTACCTCGCATTAACTAAGTAGTTGATGGTCTGCGCCAAAGGTCGAGGGGGATAAGTGGTTGCTTGTGGTAAGAGTAAAATATAAGTTAACGTAAACGTCAACTATCGATACAGCTACAAATACAACAACCAGTGCGCAAGCGCATGAGCGGAGAGTCGCCATGGATTTTGAGCTGAGTGAAGATCAGGTCGCCTTCGCCGATATGGCGCGGGCTTTTGCCCAAAACGAGCTAGAGCCCCATGCTGCCGAGTGGGACCAAACCGCCTTCTTTCCCGTCGACGTTATCCGTAAAGCGGGGGAGCTGGGTTTTTGTTCACTTTACGCGCCGGAAAGCGTGGGCGGGTTGGGGCTTTCGCGCTTGGATGCCAGCATCATCTTCGAGCAGCTCTCCATGGGTTGCACGTCGACTACCGCCTATCTGACCATTCACAATATGGTTACCTGGATGCTGGCGAATTTTGGCAAGCCGGTGGCCGTCGCGCAGTGGGGTGAAAAGCTGGCTACGGGGGAACTGCTCGGCTCATACTGTTTAACCGAACCCAATGCTGGCTCCGATGCGGCCTCGCTAAAAACCACCGCCAAGCGCGACGGCGACGACTACCTGCTTAATGGCAGCAAAATGTTTATTTCCGGCGCCGGTAGCACCGATTTTCTGGTGGTGATGGCGCGCACCGGCGGCGAGGGCGCAGCGGGCGTCTCGGCGTTTGCAGTAGGTGCCCAGGCTGACGGCATCAGCTACGGGCGCAAGGAAGAGAAGATGGGCTGGAACAGCCAGCCCACGCGTATGATTACCTTTGAAGACTTACGGGTGCCTGCCAGTCACCTGCTCGGCAACGAAGGAGACGGCTTCAAAATCGCCATGAAGGGTCTAGACGGCGGGCGCATTAATATTGCTAGCTGCTCCATTGGCACCGCCCAGCAGGCGCTCAACAAAGCGCGCGACTATATGCTGGAACGCAAGCAGTTCGGTAAACGTCTCGCCGAGTTTCAAGCGCTCCAGTTCCGCTTGGCTGATATGGCCACCGAACTGGTCGCTGCCCGGCAGCTGGTGCGCATGGCGGCTGCCAAGCTGGATGCTGGCCACTTTGATGCTCCCACCTACTGCGCCATGGCCAAGCGCTTTGCCACCGATGTAGGCTTTAACGTGTGCGACGAGGCGCTGCAGCTATACGGCGGCAATGGCTATATTAAGGAGTACCCCATGGAGCGTTACGTGCGCGATACTCGGGTACACCGAATTCTTGAAGGCAGCAACGAAATCATGCGGCTGATCATCGCCCGCCGGGTACTGGCTGAAGGGGCTACGGCGCTTTAGCGTCAGTGACGCGAAAGAGAAGCTGTTAGTGACAGATAAGGAATGCCAATGAGTAGCGTAGAGTTTACCGAACACCCCACCCAAGATGACCATGTAATAGCCGAGATTACGCTCAATGCCGAGCGCTCGCTCAATGCGTTAACGCTTGAAATGATTGAGGCAATATTACCTCGCTTAAAAGCGTGGGAAAGCGATGAGCGGGTGGTGGCGGTGCTGCTGGATAGCGCAGGCGAGAAAGCGTTTTGCGCCGGTGGCGATGTGGTCAGTCTGTATAAAGCGATCAAAGGCGAGGGCGACCCAAGTTTTCCCACGCAGTTTTTTGAGCACGAGTACCGGCTCGATTTTTTGTTACACACCTACCCTAAACCGGTGATCTGCTGGGGCAGCGGCATTGTGATGGGCGGCGGCATGGGGCTGTTAAGCGGCTGCAGCCACCGGGTGGTGACGGAAACCTCGCGCCTGGCGATGCCGGAAGTCACCATTGGGCTCTACCCGGATGTAGGTGCCAGCTGGTTCCTGAACCGCCTGCCCAACGGCACCGGACGCTTTTTAGCCATGACCGGGAGTCAAATCAACGCCCCAGACGCCGTCCACCTGGGGCTGGCTGATCGCGCTATCGCCAGTCATCATCGTGAGGCCATGGTGCAACAGCTCTCTGACGCTCGCTGGGGAAAAGGCGAAAATACCGACGCCAACGGTGTGGTCAACCGCATTATGCGGGAACTCGAACAAACATCGCAGCCGGTGTTCGCCGGGATGGAAGCTCCCGTTTACCAGCACTCACCGCTGATTCGCGAGTTGATGGACCACGACAGCGTAGAGCAAATTGTGGCGGCCATTGCAGCGGTAAAAAGCGAAAATCAGTGGTTTAGCAAAGCGCAGAAGACGCTAGCTAACGGCAGTCCGGTTTCCATTAAACTAATTGATGAGCAGCTTAAGCGCGCCAAACACATGTCACTGGCGGAAGTGTTCCAATCTGAGCTGGCGCTTTCGGTACAGTGCTGCCGCCATCGCGAGTTCCCCGAAGGCGTGCGGGCGCTGTTGGTCGACAAAGACGCCCAGCCGGCCTGGACGTACCCGGATGTGGCCTCGGTAGAGGATAGCTTTATCAACCAACTGTTAGCGTCTCCTTGGGCAGAAAACCCTTTGGAAGATCTACGTTAACTCACTCTATCAACCCTCTATCCACCAATAATAAGGACAAGACAAATGGCGACGATAGCGTTTATTGGTTTAGGCAACATGGGCGGCCCCATGGCGGCTAATTTGCTCAAAGCAGGCTTTAGTGTACGCGCGTTTGATCGTTCTCCCGATGCCCTGGATGCCGCCAAGTCAGACGGCTGCGAGGTGGCGTTCTCGGCTCAGGAAGCTGCCGATGGGGCGGATTTTGTGATCTCTATGCTACCCGCGGGCAGGCACGTGCGCGGCCTTTACGCAGAGGGCGATACGCCTCTGTTCGAGGTGATCAAGCCAAGCGCGCTGGTCATCGACTGTTCCACCATTGATGCCGACACCGCCCGCAGCGTTGCCGCTGAAGGTGAAACGCTGGGTATCGGCTTTGTGGATGCGCCAGTTTCCGGGGGTGTAGCGGGTGCTCAGGCGGGCACCTTGACCTTCATCGTCGGCGGCTCTGATGCCCAGTTCGCACAGGCCAAGCCGGTGCTGGAAGCCATGGGCAAAAATATCTTCCACGCCGGGGGGCACGGTGCAGGGCAGGTGGCCAAAGTGTGCAACAACATGCTGCTATCGATTCTGATGGCGGGCACTTGCGAAGCCATCAATATGGGGGTTAAAAATGGTCTCGACCCTGCGGTGCTGTCAGAAATCATGAAGCAGAGCTCCGGCGGCAACTGGGCCCTCAACGTGTACAACCCCTACCCAGGGGTGATGGACAATGCCCCAGCCTCGAAAGGTTACCAAGGCGGCTTCCAGGTCGACTTGATGATCAAAGACCTGGGGCTTGCCATGGATGTCAGCCAGAACAGTGCCTCGCCCGTGCCCATGGGCTCCGCCGCCCGCTCACTTTTCACCCTGCATAAAGCCAAAGGCAACGGCAAACTTGACTTCTCAAGCCTGATGAAGCTTTATCACGATGAGGCGTGAGGCGTGAGGCGTGAGGCGTGAGGCGTGAGGCGTGAGGCGTGAGGAGAAAGGAGTGAGGGGATGATTGGGTTTTGTAGCGCGTGGTAACGAGTAGCGAGCGCAGCGAGAAACGAGGCACCCGCGAAAGGGCAGCGAAGCTGCCCCAGGCAAAATGCACCGATTATAATCATGCACCGTGGGAGGGCGCTTCAGCGCGCGAAAGGGTGGCGAAGCCACCCCTGTTCTAACACCCCAACTTGCCACCCAACCCCGAGCGCGGCAAACTCAACTTCCTCACTTTGCGAAAAATTTAAGGACTACCATGATCACGCTTTGGGGCCGCAATAACTCCACCAACGTCAAAAAAGTGCTTTGGGTGCTAGAAGAGCTGGAACTGCCTTTCGAGCAGATCCAGGCCGGTCTTGAACATGGCGTCAATAACACCCCGGAATTTCTAGCCATGAACCCCAACGGCCTGGTGCCGCTACTCAAAGACGACGCCACCAACAGCGTGCTGTGGGAATCCAATACGATTATTCGCTACCTTGCCGCCCAATATGGGCAAAGCAAGCTATGGATCGAAGCCCCCGCCGAACGGGCGCAGGCAGAAAAGTGGATGGACTGGGCGAACAGCACACTGTCGCCAAGCCACCGCGTTATTCTGATGGGTTACGTTAGAACGCCACCGGAGCAGCGCAATCCCGATGCGCTTGAAGCAGGCGTGCAGGCCTGTGAGAGACTTTTCGAAATACTCGATAACGTGCTAGCCGAGCAAGCCTTTTTATCCGGTAAAGAATTTGGCCTGGGCGATATTGCCGTAGCCCCCTTTATCTACAACTTATGGCATATCGGCCTAACCTGGCAGCCGCGCACCCACCTGGAGCGCTGGTACCAACAAATCGCTGAACGCCCCGCCTACCAAAAAGTGGTGGTGATTCCTGTTACGTGATGTGTGAATCTGAATGAGATAAGTGTGCTTGTGGCACGCTCTAAATGCCTGGCTAGGAAGAGGTTTTTATGTAGCGCGTGGTAACGAGTAGCGAGCGAAGCGAGAAACGAGGCACCCGCGGGAGGTCAGCGAAAGTGAGCTGACCTAGGCAAGAGGCACTGATCTCACTCATGCATTGTGGGAAATGGGATGGACCCGTCCCTCTGTGCCAAGATGAAGAAGT
>NZ_BJXV01000004.1 GCF_007991175.1 Halovibrio variabilis | reverse complement strand
GGAAGCCAAAACCACCAATAATCAACAAGTGTCTGATGTAAAATGGAAATACTCACTTATTCTGATAAAGGCCGCCAGAAAATTGCGCATGCGCATAAGCATTCCAGGTCACTTTTTAACTTGCTCATAAACACATATAACCTTTTTATAACATGTTGCTTTTGAATGTTTTAATCAAATACTTTTCAGAAAAATAAGCACATTACCCCTTGAGCCTACCAGAAAAACGCGCACCACAGATCGAAAATATCTCATTCCGCTGAGTTTTGATACCGAAAAATACGTTGCTTGCTAGCGCCATGGAAGGATGCTGGCAGGTTCCAAATCGCCCGCGCCAGCCCGCGACCCAAAAAAAGCGCCATCGGCAAAAACCGATGGCGCTTGTATGAACTTCTAATCAGCTAGTTACGACCCTTTTGTCTACTCTGCTAAGCCAACGCAGGCGCAGCCTTAAACTGACGCATCAACCCGTAGTAGAACAACCCGCCCAGCGCTGCGCCAATCATCCAGCCAAAGCCGCCAAGGGCTGAAAGCGCGGGTACTAATACGGTAGAGAGCGAGAACAGTGCCGCACCGCCAAAGGCGATAAGGGCGCGGGTGTTCCAGCCGTTTACGTAGTAGTAGGCGCTGCCTGGTGCTGATGAAAACAGCTCCTGCATGTTGAGGTTCTCGCGCTTAATCAGGTAGTAGTCGACCACGATAATGCCGTAGAAGGGCGCGACGACGGCGCCTAGCGCATTAACAAAGCCGGGTACGCCGATCTGGCTGATCACTGAAAGCCATAGCGCACCCACGAAGAACGCGATCACCGCGGTAATCAGGCCACCCATCTTGAAGCTGATTTTGCTGGGGAACAGGTTGGCCAGATCGTAGGCGGGGGGAATAAAGTTGGCGACCAGGTTGATGCCCACCGTGGCGGCAAAGAAGGTGAGGGCAGCGACAATCGTGAGTGGTAGTGAGTCCACCCGCTCAACGATATCGGCGGGGTTGGTCAGCGCCTCGCCAAACAGCACCAGGGTGCCTGCGGTAATAATCAGCGCGATAAACGAGAAGAACGCCACGTTAAGCGGTAAACCCAACAGGTTGCCAAGCTTCATCTGGCGCTCGGTTTTTACAAAGCGGGTGAAATCACCGAAGTTGATCACCACCGCCGCGAAATACGCCACCATGGTGCCCACAATCGCCATAAAGGCCGCGATTGAGCTTCCTCTGGTTTCACTGCCACCGCTAAAAATGGTGCCAATGGCGGGGATTAGCTCACTTCCCGCCTGGTACCAGACAATAACCATCAGCACCAGCATGACTACGTAGACCAGCGGGCCTGCCCAGTTGAGGAAGTGCTTAATGCGCTCGATGCCTTGCCAGAAAATCGCGATCTGAAACAGCCACACAATCACAAATGACATCCAGGCCACACCGGAAAGCCCCAGAAAAGTGCTGCCATCGCCTGCGCCATAAAAGGCAGTAATCAACAGCGTGACCGCTGTAGAGGCGAAGTAAGTCTGCACGCCGTACCAGAAAATCCCCACAATGGCGCGCAGCATCGCGGGGAGGTTCGCTCCGCGCACCCCCATGCTGGCACGCACCATCACCGGAAAGGGAATGCCGTATTTTACGCTGGGTTTACCGCTAAGATTGACCAAAAACATCACGATCACACCGGCCAGAATAATCGCCGCCATCACCGCCCAGCCGTTCAGGCCGTAGGTTAAAAATAGCGAGGCGGCCAGGGTGTAGCCAAACAGGCTCTGGATATCGTTAGACCAGACGTTAAAAATCTCAAACGCGCCCCAGTTACGATCCTGGGGTTTAAGCGGCGCAAGGTCTTCGTTATACAGCGTGGGATCAATGTGCTTGATATCCAGATCACTAACGTTGTTGCTCTCTTTCATTTTATTGGCTCGCAGGTTGGCAAATGGGATTACTGGCTAAAGCGCTGGCAGGGAGCCCAGTACTTCATTAGCAAGTAGTAGCTGAGGCCTGCGGGTATCAGGCTGGCGTACCATGAGATCGCCGAGAAAGAGAGCGCCGCCACAATACCTATCGCCGTGGCAATGAACGCGGCCAGGTTCACGCCTTGATAAGGGCCATTGGCGTCATACAGCTTGCTGATATCTAACGTGCGGCGGCGAATCACATAATAGTCCACCACCAGAATGGCGAAGATCGGGCCTAAAAAGGCGGAGTAGGTCTGCACAAATAGCTGCAGGCCCGCCGCGGAGCCAGGCTGTACCAGCTTCCAGGGAAAGGTGGCGAAGGCCAGCAGCCCGACGATTACCGTGGCGTGTGTGAATTTGAGCTTAAACACGTCCATCAACACATAGGTCGGCGGCACCACGTTGTTAAGCACGTTGGTGGTCACCTGGGCAAAGGCGATGAACATCAGCGTGGTCATTAGCAGCGGGGTGTTGTCGACGGCGTTGGCGAACACCTGAATAGGATCGGCGGTGCCAGTGGCCTCGGAGACCATATAGCCGATCAAACCCATAAACAGCGTGCAGGGCAGAATCGACATGGCGTAAATGGTAGTCAGCAGGGTTTGGGCGGTGCCCTTTTTATGCTCGCGGGCGTAGTCGCTAACGTTAAGCATCATGGTGCTGTAGATGCCCAGGAACAGCATGGTCGCGCCCCAGAAGGGCATGCCCCAGGAACCTTCCATGGTCAGCAGGCTGGCGGAAAGCTCATCGCCATAGCGTTGCACCGTGGCGTAGAACATGTACATCAGCGAGGCGAGGATAAAAGCGCTGCCGATATTCTCTAACCACTTGATGCCCTGGAACCCCATCACCGACAGGCCGATTTGCAGAAACTGGAAGGTGATAAAGTAGAAGATAAGGTTGTCGAAGCCGAACAGGGTGGCCGACACCATATTGAGTGCCCCCGCGCCAATCCAGCTTTGAAAGCCATACCACACTACCGCAGGCACCGCGCGCACTAGCCCAGGCAATCGCGTGCCGGTAAAGCCAAACGCGCTGCGCGCCTGCACCATAAAGGGGATGCCGTACTTGTAGCCTGCGGCCCCGTTAATGGCCAGCGCAATGCCGATGACAAAGCAGCCAATGGCGATGGCCAGGGTTGCTTGTAACAGGTTTAAAGTGCCGACCACGCTTGAGCCCATGGCGAAGGTGCCAATGGAAACGCAGCCGCCGAACCACGCCAAAAAATAGGAGCTGCGTCCCATAATTCGGGTTTGCTGCGGGGCCAGGCTTTCAGCCCCTAGTCCTTTTGACCCGCTGTCGGGCCGTTCTTCTGGTGCAAGAGCTGAGGTTGAAACGCTCATGATGTCGTCCTCGCAAGATTATCGGTTTTATTGGCAGCTTGGGTATTTTGTATACCCAGGCAACGCTTGCGGCTTGGCGTGCTAATGGACGTTCGTGTTGCTGATCTTTTATTATTAAGTACTTTGAGTCGTTACTGTTTTTTATAGCGGTTATGACTTAAGCGGTAGCGCAAGATCAGAAAGCCCGGAAAACTTACCGGTGAACGCTTTCGGCAGGGGGTAGGCGAGATCGCCGTGCTTGCTGGTATACAGCCCCAGGCTGACTAGGGATTCCGCCAGCTTCAGCGCGGCGCTGACACCTTCCACTACCGGCAGGCCCACTTCGTGGCTAATCTCCTGGGTTAAGTTAGCCATGCCGCCGCAGCCTAAAACGATGGCGCCGATACCGTCTTCATCCCGGGCTCGGCAGCACTCTTCGACGATGCGGGTAAACGCCGCTTCAGGGTGGTGCTCAAGATCCAGCACCGGGATTTCAGCGGCGCGGATACGGCGGCAGTGGTGGCTAAAGCCATACTGCTGAAGCAAATGCTCGGCGATAATGCCGGTTCGGCCTAGAGACGTGACGATGGAAAAGCGGGTGCTGATTAAGGTGGCCAGATGAAAGGCTGCTTCAGCAATGCCGATGACCGGCGCACGGGTTAGTTCCCGGGCAGCAAGTAAACCAGGGTCGCCAAAGCAGGCCACCACATAAGCATCAATGCCGCCTTCGCGCTCACCTTTCAGAACCTCTTCGGCAACCCCCACTGCACTGATGGCTTCATCAAAATGGCTTTCAATCGACACCGGACCCGCGTCGGGCTGCGAAGCGCTAACCGTGGTGCCCTCGGCTGCCTGTTGCTGCGCTGCTTGACGCATAGCCGCGGTCATGGAGGCCGTGGTATTAGGGTTAATAACGCGTATATGCACGATAAGAAATCCGTATGTAAACAATATAAATTTTCTTGTATACAAAAATAAGGCGATTTTTTAAGCGGCGCAAGGGGCTAATGCGCAATAAATGACAAAAAGGGGGGCTGAAAAACTTGACCATTTGTTCAGGATTCAATGATTTAACGCCATTTAAACTGAGAAATGCCATGAGTGTCAGGGGATTAGCGATAAGCCGCGTTGCGACTGGTCACGAATGCCGCTATTTTGTATACAAATAAATTTTGTATCGCTGGTCTGTTTGCTATCCGCGATCTGAATAAAGGAGCTACCTATGTCGTCATCAAAGGGCCACTATCCCCGTGATTTAATCGGTTACGGGCGCAACCCGCCCCACGCCAACTGGCCCGGCAACGCCAAAATAGCGGTCCAGTTCGTGCTCAACTACGAAGAGGGCGGCGAGAACTGCGTGCTGCATGGCGACTCAGGCTCCGAGCAGTTTCTATCGGAAATCATCGGCGCGCCGGCTTATCCTGATCGCCATTTGAGCATGGAGTCGATCTATGAATACGGCTCCCGCGCCGGGGTATGGCGCATTCTGCGCGAGTTTGAGAAGCGCGACCTGCCGTTAACCGTGTTTGGCGTGGCCATGGCGCTGGAGCGCAACCCGGATGTCGCCCAGGCATTTAAAGCGTTAGGCCATGAGATTGCCTGCCACGGCTACCGCTGGATTCACTACCAGGAGGTGCCCGAGCACGTGGAGCGTAAACATCTTCAGCAGGCCATGGAAATTTTTCAGCGCCTCTACGGCGAAAAACCTCAGGGTTGGTACACCGGCCGCGATAGCCCCAATACCCGGCGCTTGGTGCTGGATGAAGGCGGTTTTCTTTACGATAGCGATTACTACGGTGACGACTTGCCTTTCTGGACCCAGGTGACCGATAGTCAGGGCAGTGACCACAACCATCTGATCGTGCCTTATACCTTGGATAGCAACGATATGCGCTTTGCCGCCCCGCAAGGTTTTAACACCGCGGATCACTTCTTTACCTACCTGCGCGACGCCTTTGATGTGCTTTACGAGGAAGGGGAGGAGGCGCCGAAAATGCTCTCCATCGGTATGCACTGCCGCTTATTGGGGCGCCCCGGGCGTTTTCGCGCCCTGCAGCGTTTCCTGGATTACATCGAAACCCATGACCGCGTTTGGGTCGCCCGACGAGTGGATATCGCCCGCCATTGGGCGGAGCACCACCCGGCACCCACGCGATGAAAGGCAAAACAATGACCACTCCTAGCTACTACGCCCCCACCGGCGGGCACCCGCCGCAAACACAAATTACCGCTGATCGTGCCGTATTTACCGAAGCGTACGCGCTGATTCCCAAAGGTGTGATGCGCGATATCGTCACCAGCAATCTGCCGTTTTGGGAAGGCACTCGGCTATGGGTGCTGGCGCGGCCGCTGTCGGGGTTTGCCGAGACCTTCTCCCAGTACATTATGGAAGTTCAGCCCCAGGGCGGTAGCGATAAGCCCGAGCCAGATCCCCAGGCAGAAGGCGTGCTGTTTATTGTCGAGGGTGAGTTAACGCTTACCCTGGCTGGCGAGCGCCACACCGTGCGGCCCGGCGGCTATGCGTTTATTCCTCCCGGCAGCCACTGGCAGGTGCGCAACGAATCCACCGCGCTGGTGAGTTTCCATTGGGTGCGCAAGGCCTATGAGTTTGTCGAAGGCCTTGAAGTGCCCAAAGCGTTCGTCACCAACGAGCAGGACATTGCGCCTATCGAAATGCCCGGCACCGAAGGGCGCTGGGCCACCACGCGCTTTGTTGAGCCGGCTGATGTACGCCACGATATGCACGTTAATATCGTGACCTTTCAGCCCGGCGGCGTAATCCCCTTTGACGAGACCCATGTCATGGAGCACGGCCTTTACGTGCTTGAGGGCAAAGCCGTTTACCACTTGAATCAAAACTGGGTGGAAGTAGAGGCAGGGGATTTTATGTGGCTACGCGCCTTCTGCCCCCAGGCCTGCTACGCCGCTGGCCCAGGGCCGTTCCGGTATTTATTGTATAAAGATGTTAATCGTCATGCTGCTCTTCGACTTAGTGCTCGTTAACATTGGCTATGTCGGCTTTTCAGGCGGGCAGTTTTAAAGGGTCGCGAGCTAAAGCTGCCTCCCACTGGTGCATTTATCAGGCCGGTAGGGGCCATGCCACACTGAGTAATGAAGAACTTTAGAAGGACGCAATAATGCTAGAACTAAAAGCCGAGCCGTTAACGGCTGAGGCCTTTGCCCCTTTTGGCGATGTGATTGATGCGCGTACCTCCGCGTCGTTTCCCATTAATGCCGGGCGCACCCAGCGCCACCATGATTTGGCCAAGGTGGAAACCCTGGGCGAAAATGCCCGCACGCTGATTAATATCTTCGTCAGCCAGCCGGTTAACCTGCCGCTTACGCTTACCTTTTTAGAGCGGCATCCGCTGGGCAGTCAGGCGTTTATGCCGCTGCATCAGGAGCGTTTTATTGTTGTGGTCGCCCCGCCGGGAGAGGTTGTCAACCCTGACGAAGTGCGCGCCTTTGTGACCGATGGCCGCCAGGGGGTGAACTACCACGCGGGCACCTGGCACGCGATTCAGTCAGTGCTGGAGCGCGAAGGCGAGTTTTTAGTGGTGGATCGCGGCGGGGACGGTAACAACTGCGATGAGCTTCCAATAGCCATTACCGTGATGTTGGAATAATACGTACATATCATGTTGCACCGCTGTCATGTAGAGCGGGTTAACCTGATAAGCTAGAGTGACCTAATAAAGTCACTACACGCTAATTGCATGGTTGGAAATTTATGAACGCACTGCACTTCTCCTCAATCCGTCGTACTAAAATTGTCGCCACCCTTGGGCCCGCCAGCGACCGCGAAGGCGTATTGGAAGCCATGCTCAAGGCGGGCGTGGATGTGGTGCGTCTGAACTTCTCCCACGGCACCGCCGATGATCATCGCCGCCGGTTAACCGAGGTGCGTGAAATCGCCGCCAATCTAGGCCGCAGCGTGGCCGTTCTGGGCGACCTGCAAGGCCCCAAGATTCGTATTGCCCGGTTTAGAGATGGCGCCGTGGTGCTCAAAGAGGGCCAGCCGTTTATCCTGGATATGGAACTCGATGGTGACGCGGGCGATGTGCACCACGTGGGCTGCGACTACAAAACCTTGTCGCAAGACGTCACCGCCGGTGACCGTCTTCTGTTAGACGACGGCCGGCTAGTGCTAGACGTGGCCCGTGTCGAAGGCCAGCAGGTGCATACCATCGTGGTCGTGGGCGGCAAGCTCTCTAATCACAAAGGCATCAACAAGCAGGGCGGTGGGCTCTCAGCGCCCGCGCTGACTGAAAAAGACAAAGTTGACCTCAAAACCGCCGTTGAAATCGGCGTCGACTATCTGGCCATTTCATTTCCGCGCCACGCCGACGATATGCTTGAAGCGCGTCGGCTATTAGGCGAGGAAGGCAAAGAGATTGGCCTGGTCGCTAAAGTAGAGCGCGCCGAAGCCGTGGCGGATGACGCCACCCTGGACGGCATTATCGAAGCCTCCGAAGCGGTTATGGTGGCGCGGGGCGATCTAGGCGTTGAAATTGGCGATGCCAAGCTGGTCGGCGTGCAAAAGCGCATGATTAAGCGGGCGCGCTCGCTTAACCGCGCGGTCATCACCGCCACGCAAATGATGGAAAGCATGATTTCGGCGCCGCTGCCTACCCGGGCAGAAGTGTTTGACGTGGCCAACGCGGTGCTGGATGGCAGCGATGCGGTCATGCTCTCAGCGGAAACCGCCGCGGGCGACTATCCGCTGGAAACCGTGGAAGCCATGTCACGGGTTTGTTTAGGCGCTGAGCGGGAAAAATCCGCCCAGGAATCCGGCCACCGCATTCATGAAGGCTTTACCCGCCCGGACGAAACCATTGCGCTTTCGGCCATGTATGCTGCTAATCACATGACTGGCGTCACGGCGATTGCCTGCATGACCTCTTCGGGTTACACGCCGCTGATTGCCTCGCGCATTAGTTCTGGCCTGCCGATCGTGGGCTTGGCGCACAATCCCATCGCCCAGCGCCGCATGGCGCTCTACCGTGGGGTCGTTTCGCTGCCGTTCGATACCTCTGAAATGACGGCCAGCGAGCTTAACGGTCGTGCGCTTGAGATGTTAGTGAAGACCGGTATCTCCAAAGCAGGCGATCACGTGATTCTTACCCGCGGTGACCACATGAATGCCCATGGCGGCACCAACACCATGAAAGTGATGGAGATTACCGATCAATATGCTGAGCCTAGCCAAGGCTAAACTAGCCGGCGGGCTGCTGGTGTCATGGCTGCTATTGATAGGCGCCCCTGCCCAGGCGGGGGCGCCTATTGTGGCGGCGGCCTCTGATTTGCAGTTTGCGTTGCCTGAGGCCGCCGAGCGGTTTGAGCAAGAAACCGGCCACGCCCTGCGGCTCAATTTTGGCTCTTCCGGCAACTTTCGCCGCCAAATCGCCCAGGGCGCGCCTTTTGAGCTCTATCTCTCTGCTGACGAACGCTACGTCCAGGCGCTTTATGAACAGGGCTACACCAAAGACAAGGGCGTGATCTATGCCATTGGGCGTTTAGTGTGGCTGCAGCGGGCAGGGCGGGATGATCTGCCCGGTGAGGATGTGCCGCTGGCAGCAGTGCAAAGCGCGCTGGAAGCTCACGCAAGTGGCGCCAGTGAACGTATCGCCCTGGCTAATCCCGAACATGCACCTTACGGGGTCGCGGCGCAGCAGGTGCTTGAACACGCTGGGCTTTGGGAGCAGACCGAGCCGCTGCGGGTATTTGGCGAAAACGTTTCACAAGCGGCGCAGTTTGCGCTTTCCGACGATGCGCGGGGCGGTTTAGTGGCTTATTCTTTGGCGCTTGCACCGGCTTTGAATGCGCGAAGTGAGTACGTACTCATCCCTGAGGCTTGGCATAGCCCACTACGCCAGCGCATGGTGCTGACCAACCAAGCGGGAGAGGTCGCCAGCGCCTTCTATCAGTGGCTGCAAGAAGACGAAAGGCAAGCCATTTTGCGCACCTACGGCTTTAGCGTCGAATAATGGCTGGTTTTTAATGGCTGGTTTTTAATGGATGGTTCGTAATGGACTGGTCGGCGCTCTCGGTCTCGCTACGCCTTGCGGGTTTTACCTGCCTGATTCTCATCCCCTTGAGTCTTTGGCTAGGCCGCGCCCTTGCCTACGCGCGCTTTCGCGGCAAAGGCTTGTGCGAAGCGCTTGTCGCGTTACCGCTGGTGCTGCCGCCTACCGTACTGGGTTTTTATCTGCTGATGAGTTTTGGTCGCGACGCACCGGTGGGCTCTTTTTGGGCGGAGCTGACCGGTCGCGGGCTGAACTTCACTTTTACTGGCATCTTGCTGGCCTCCCTTATCGCCAATCTGCCGTTTGCCATTCAACCTATTCAGCGCGCCTTTGAGCACGTGCCCCACAACCTGCGGGAAGCGGCCTGGTGCAGTGGCTTGAGCCCCTGGCAAACGCTGCTGCGTATTGAGCTGCCGCTGGTATGGCCAGGGATTATGTCTGCGGCGGCACTCACCTTTGCCCATACGCTGGGGGAATTTGGCGTGATCTTAATGGTGGGCGGCGCCATCGATGGCGAAACCCGCACCCTCGCCATTGCGATCTATGATCGCGTTCAAGCGTTTGATGAACAGGGCGCCGCGCAGATGTCGGCGCTGCTGCTGTTGGTATCGTTTATTACCTTGGGGTTAGTCTATGGGCTGGCCGGGCGCAGGCGGTGGGTACGTGGCTGATTCGTGTGTCGCAGGGCGAGTCATGGGGCTTCGCGTGGCGGTCGATCAAACGGGGCCGATTCCACTGGCCGCCGAGTTTGTGTGCCAGCCCGGCGAGCTGCTGGCGCTGGTCGGGCCGTCCGGTAGCGGGAAAACCACGCTGCTGCGCACCATTGCCGGGCTTTATCGCCCCCAGGGCGGTCGAGTGGAGTGCGCAGGCGAGGTTTGGTTTGATGCCGAGCGTAAGCATTCACTCCCGCCCCAGCGCAGGCAGGTCGGCATGGTGTTTCAAGATTACGCGCTATTTCCTCATCTAACCGCCGCGCAAAATATTCAACTTCCTCTGCGCCATTTGCCGCAACCGCAGCGCAGTGAACAGGCCGAGCAGTGGCTAGCCAAGGTGCGGTTAGAGGGGCTGGGTGAGCGCTATCCGAATGCGCTTTCCGGTGGCCAACGCCAGCGAGTGGCACTGGCGCGCGCCTTGGCTCGCGACCCCAAAGTACTGTTACTTGATGAACCGTTTTCGGCGGTGGATCAAGTCACCCGGCGACGCTTGCAGCGCGAGTTAGCGCTACTACGCCAGCAGATCGATATTCCCATTGTGCTGGTGACCCACGACCTGGAAGAAGCCGCCGCGCTGGCCGACCAAATCTGCGTACTACATAACGGCGCAAGCTTGCAGCAAGATGCCCCCGAGTCGCTGTTTAAACGCCCTGCATCGCCGCTGGTAGCGCGCTTGTTAGACCGCCATAATCTGTTTGAAGGGGTAGTAGTGGATGCGGACGGCAAGCGTCGGCTACAGTGGGGCGAGCATTATTTAGAGGTAGCCGATGGGCTAGATAATCTGCCGCTGGGCGAAAAAGTCACCTGGTACTTGCCGCCCTCCGATATTGTGCTTCACCGCCGCGGCCGTCCTTCACATGGCGAGCGGGAGAACCCAATCGTTGCTACCGTCAGCGAACTCGTCGTGCTGGGCGGCATCACGTCAGTTTCGCTAAGCGTCAATCACGGCGATATGTTACGTTTCGATATCGCCACCCATGCCGCACGGCGTAATCAGTTAACCAGCGGCGCCGTGGTGAAGGTTTCGCTGCTGGCAGCCGGCATTTACCTGTTGCCAGGCCACCGAGTTCGCGCAGATGCGCATGATAAAAGGAAGTAAGCATGGATCCCACGCGTCGCACGCTGCTTAAGGCGTCGTTACTGTTACCGCTGGCGGCGCTGCTGCCGATGTCGTTACCCAGCTCATTTGCCTGGGGGCAGGCAGCGGCGAACGAGATGCAGACACTGTCGCTGACTATTCACAGTGATAGCGGCCCTCACCGCTTAGAAGTCGAAGTAGCCGAAACGTTTTCGCAGCGTCGGCGCGGCTTGATGGAGCGCGAAAACTTGCCAGAAAAGCGCGGTATGCTGTTTCGCTTTGAAAGCGAGCAGCCGGCCAGCAATGCCTTTTGGATGTATCGTACGCTGATCCCTCTTGATGTTGCCTTTATCAATGGTGAGGGTCGGATCGTGGCGATTAATACCATGCCACCCTGCGAATCCTCTTCTCCGAGTGACTGCCCTTCCTACAAGGCTGGCGCGGCTTACCATGCAGCGCTGGAGGTCAACGGCGGCTACTTTGAAGAGCGCGGCATCCAAGTGGGCGACTGCGTATCGATCCCGGAAGAAGCCGGTTTCTGCCAACCGGCGGATTAAACGGCGCGAGGGCGGCGGCGAAACTTGATCACAATCAGGGCAATGCCCGCGATCACTAAGCCGCCGCCCATCAGTTTATGAAAGCCGAGACTGTCGCCCATTAACAGCGCGCCGAGGCCGACCGCCAATACCGGTACCAGTAGCGTCATGGGCACCACGCGATTAACCGGGTGACGGCGCAACAGCGCGTACCAAATCCCGTAAGCAACAATCGACGACATCACCGCGGTGTAGAGCACTGCTCCCCAGCCCAGCCAACTTGCCTGCTGTATTGCCTGCCACTGACCGCTTTCAAATAGCCATGAACCCAGCGCTACCTGAGGCACCGCAAACAGTGCCATCCAGCCTGCCAGCGCCATCGGCGCAAGGGGCGGGCCGCGCTTGATCAATAGCTGGGAAACCGCCCAGCCCATGGCGCTACACAACAGAATCGTCAGCGGTAGCGGCGAGGGCAGCGTTGGCCCTCCGGCCAGCACGACGACCCCGGCAAAAGAGAGCAGCAGCCCCGCAATGCGTTTTGGCCCCAGTTTTTCTTTTAAAAATATCACCGCCAACAGCGTGGCAAAGGGCGTGCCCATCTGAACCAGTATTGCCCCCGTGCCTGCTTCAGCCTGCCCCAAACCGATAAACAGCAGCGCGAAGTGCAGGCTGCCAAAGGTGACCGATAACAGCAGCAAAAATGGCAGCTGCGCCCGCGCCACCGGGTAGAAGGGCACCAGCAATGCAGCGACCAGCATAAAGCGCAGCGTGGTCATCATAAGCGGCGGCAGCTCCGCCACACCGACCTTGATAACAATAATATTCAGCGCCCAAATGGCGATCACAAACAGGCCGAGCAGCAGGTCGCGTAGTGGCACGTTGATGTCCGTTGGTAGATGGCAAAGATTGTCATTGTATCAGTTTGGCTGGCTGTAGAATGACGCAGGTACTACCGATTTTGCCGCGTTGTTGAAATATCTTATACTAAAGTTTACAGGTTTTTTTAGAATATTTAAACTTTCTTAATCAATTATTTGCCACTTTATTGGCGTTTTAAAAGCGCTATTTTCAAGTTATTTAGGCTTAACAAATAGGCCTGTGCTTGCATGTTTGAGCGTGATGATCTAAACAAATGTAACCGATTACATTTTTACGTCGGCGCTTTTATGACCTATAACAATCAAACAACAATGAGGTGGATATGGATACCCCGCTACGGACCTACCCTTTGGGTTCCAGGGCACTACTGGCTGTCGGTGCACTGGCGCTATCAACCTTAAATACCGCAAGCGCTGCTCAAGCGCAAACAACCAATGCTTCAGAACTTCCCATTGCCGTTCAAATGTATACGCTGCGTGATTTTGGCACTTTGGAGGAGCAGTTAGCCGCCGTAAACAGGGCAGGCATTTCGGCGATTGAAACCGTGGGCACCCAGCAGGTGAGTGCCAAAGAACTCAATGCGTTGTTAGAAGAGCACGCGCTTGAGGTGATCTCAAGCCATGTGCAATTGGACGACCTGCGCAATCGTTTAGACGAAACGGTGGCCTTTAACCAGGCGGTAGGTAACGACACCTTAACGATGCCTTATTTAGCCGAGGATGCACGCCCTGACGATGCAGAAGGCTGGCAGGCACTGGGTGAAGAACTCGGTGAGATTGCCGCTGAGCTAGATGCCGAAGGCTTCCGGTTGGCATACCACAACCATGATTTTGAAATGGAAGTGTATGGCGATAAAACCGCCCTAGAGCACCTGTTTGATGTGGCTGGCTCTGACTTGTTAGCGGAGTTGGATATCGCCTGGGTAGCGCGGGGAGGGTTTGACCCGGTCGAATACGTAACACGTTTCGATGGGCAACTGTTTGCCGTGCACGCCAAAGATAACGCACCAAAAGGCACCGCCGAAGATGAGGGTGGTTTTGCCACGCTTGGGGAAGGCGTGCTGGATTGGGATGCAATACTGCCCGCCATTGAGGCTATAGATGTTGAGTGGTACATCATCGAACACGATATGCCGCTAGACGCTGAAGCGGTGATTACCCAGGGAAACAGCTTCTTAAAGGAAAAACTGGCAGCGCTTCGAGCAGAGTAATGCACGCCTAGGCCATCTCATTTAGATGACAAACGCGAGGATGCTTTATGAAGCGCTACCTTATTGACCGGCGTAGCCTGCTGCGCCACTCCGTTACCGGTGCTATCGGCCTGGCTGCGCTCCCGCATCTTGGGCCTAAAGCTTTAGCTGACGACACGTCTGCTCAGCGGGCTTTAAAAGGCAATATCCAGCATTCGGTCGCCCGCTGGACATTTGATTTTCTGTCTCTGGAAGAGCTTTGCCAGCTTTCAACTGAGTTGGGCATTAAAGCGATTGATCTGGTGGGGCCCGAAGAGTGGCCTGTGCTTCAGCGCTATGGGCTCGACTCCTCAATGTGCAATGGCGCCGAGTTGAGTCTTGAAGATGGCTGGGGTGATGCCCGCTTTCATGCCGAGCTGGTTGAGCGATACCTCAACCATATCGATTTGGTCAGCCAAGTGGGTTACACCAATCTCATCTGCTTTAGCGGCAATGCTCGGGGCATGAGCCCTGAACAGGGTTTGCAAAATGCTGAAGCAGGCTTAAAGCAGGTGATCGCCCATGCTGAGGCAAAAGGCGTGGTGCTACAGATGGAACTGTTCAACAGCAAAATCGACCACCCCGACTACCTTTGCGACAATTCTGCCTGGGGGATTGAGCTTTGCCGTCGTCTCGATTCGCCCAACTTCAAGCTGCTCTACGACATCTATCACATGCAGATTAGTGAAGGCGATGTCATTCGCACTATCCGCGAAAACCATCACTTTTTCGACCATTACCATACTGCCGGTGTGCCGGGGCGGCATGAAATAGACAACACCCAGGAGCTCAACTACCCCGCGATCTGTCGCGCTATTCGAGATACCGGCTTTAAGGGCTATATCGCCCAGGAATTTCTCCCTGACCGGACTAACCAACAAGCAAAAATAGAATCACTCCAGGCGGCTATTCAGCTCTGCGATGTGTGATTCGACTCGAACAACAACACAATGAGGAAGATGACCATGCCAGATAATCACTACGATGCCATCGTGGTTGGCTCAGGCATTAGCGGCGGTTGGGCCGCTAAAGAACTCACCGAGAAAGGCTTAAAGGTTTTACTGCTTGAGCGAGGGCGCAATATTGAGCACGTGAAGGATTATCACAATGCCGACAAAGAGGCTTGGGATTATCCCCACCGCAACGAGCCAACCCAAGAGATGATTGCCAAGTTTCCGGTACTCAAACGCGACTACCCCCTTAATGAAGCCACCATGGGCATGTGGGCGGATGAACAGGCCAATCCCTATGTAGAAGAGAAGCGCTTTGACTGGTTTCGTGGCTATCATGTAGGCGGGCGATCACTGCTGTGGGGGCGGCAAAGCTACCGGCTTAGCCCTACGGATTTTGAGGCCAACCAGCGTGAAGGCATCGCTATTGACTGGCCGATTCGCTACGAAGATATAGCGCCGTGGTATGACTATGTGGAGCGTTTTGCCGGTATCGCGGGCACCCAGGAAGGGCTGGATATTCTGCCTGATGGCGAGTTTCTGCCGCCGATACCGCTTAACTGCGTGGAAGAAGATGCCGCCAAGCGCATTAAAGAGGCGTTTGGTGGCCAGCGTCATCTTATCCATAGTCGGGTGGCCAATATTACCCAGCCAAAGCCGGAGCAAAACAGAGTCAACTGCCAATACCGCAATAAATGCTGGTTGGGCTGCCCATACGGTGCCTACTTCAGTACCCAGTCCGCCACGCTGCCTGCAGCGGTGGCCACTGGCAATTTAACCCTGCGGCCATTCTCGATTGTCAGCCAAGTACTGTATGACAAAGACCGCCAGCGAGCGCGAGGCGTTGAGGTGATTGATGCCGAAACCCATGAAACCCACGAGTACACCGCCGATGTGGTGTTTCTCAACGCCTCGACCTTCAATACCACCTGGATTTTGATGAACTCCGCCACCGATGTTTGGGAAGGCGGCTTGGGCAGTAGCAGTGGCGAGCTGGGTCACAATGTGATGGATCATCACTTCCGCTGTGGCGCGAGCGGAGATGTGGAAGGCTATCTCGACAAATACTACTTCGGACGCCGTCCTGCGGGCTTTTACATTCCTCGCTTTCGCAACGTAGGCGATGAGCAGCGAAACTATGTACGCGGCTTTGGTTATCAAGGCGCGGCGAGCCGTCAGGGCTGGGATCGGGAAATTGCTGAGCTCAATGTTGGCGCTGATTTAAAGCAAGGACTTAGCCAGCCAGGCGGTTGGAGAATCGGTATGACGGGCTTCGGCGAAATGCTGCCTGACCACGATAACCGTATTTCTCTGGATCACAGCGTTCGCGATAAATGGGGGCTGCCGGTGCTGTCGATCAACGTTGAACTCAAGCAGAACGAGTACGATATGCGTCGGGACATGGTTCAGGATGCGGTCGATTTGCTTGAAGCCGCTGGGGGAAAAAATGTTAAAGGCGACGTAGGCGATTACGCCCCGGGCATGGGGATCCATGAAATGGGGACTGCACGGATGGGCCGTGACCCGAAAACGTCCGTGCTCAATAGCCACAACCAGGTGTGGGACGCGCCCAATGTTTTCGTGACGGATGGCGCCTGCATGACGTCATCTTCCTGTGTAAATCCTTCTTTGACCTACATGGCGCTGACCGCTCGAGCGGTGGAGTATGCCGTGGAAGCGCTGAAACGGGGGAACCTGTCATGAACCGTCGCGAATTACTCAAACTCATCGCTCTGACGACCGGTACCGCGATGATCGGGGGCAAGTCCCTCTTTGCCTTTAGCGATGCTGGCCAGACAAGCCAACCCTTTAGCAGTCAGGATGTGGAGCGGCTGGACGAACTTGCCGAAACGATTCTGCCAAGAACCGACACCCCAGGCGCAAAAGATGCTGGCGTCGGGGTGTTTATGGCCCTGTTCGTCAGCGACTGCTATACGCCCTCCGAAAGAGAGGTGTTCTATTTTGGTTTAGCGCAGCTTGAAGCGCGCAGCCGAGCTTCTTACCAACTTGATTTTATGGCGTTAAGTGGTGAACAGCGATTAGAGCTAATAACCGAGTTGGATCGTGAAGCGATGGCGCACGCTCAGCAGCAGGCCCGCAGAGAGCAGCCAACCCCTGCTGAGGCACTGACCGCAGAGACACAGACCGCGCAAAATCAAACGGCGGAAAACCAGTCATCCCAGGAGCATGCGGATAGCGAAGAAGCGCTTCCACACTACTTCACCATGATGAAGCAGCTAACGCTGTTTGGCTTCTTCACCTCAGAAGTTGGCGCGACGGAAGTCCTACGCTACGAAGCGGTGCCAGGCCGTTATGATGGCTGCGCCCCTTATAACGGCGAGCCTGCTTGGGCAACCTAATTCAGCGGAGAGCATTGATGAACAATCAATACACCCAGGCTACAAATCCACGCTGCTATTCTCAGAGCTATGCCCAGGCACTCTGCTTATTGGCCTGCGGCAGTCTGTTAGCCTTCGAAAGCGCCGCTCAGGAGGGCGGCTCGGAGAAATCGCTGACCCCCGAACAACAAGCCGCCAAAACTGAAGTGTGGGAACCCGTGCCCCCTTCGGTTTCGGTGCCTGAGGTTGGTGCTCCCTCGGATGCCATTGTGCTATTCGATGGCATCGACTTGAGCGCCTGGGAAGCCGAAGAAGGCGGGGCAGCCGAGTGGCACGTGGAAGATGGTGCCATGACGGTGAACCGTGGCGCGGGAGGCATTCGCACCCGCCAGGATTTCTGTGATGTGCAGCTCTACTTTGAGTGGCGAGCACCGTCTGATATCGATGGCATGGAGGGCCAAGACCGAGGCAATAGCGGCGTCTTTCTGCAGGAACGCTATGAAGTCCAAGTGCTGGACTCCTACGACAACTCAACCTATCCCAACGGCCAGGCCGCTTCCATCTATAAACAGCATATCCCGCTGGTTAACGCATCGCGCCCGCCCGGTGAGTGGCAGAGTTACAACATCCTCTACACCGCACCGCGTTTTGATGATGAGGGTACCCTTGAATCACCCGCCTACATCACCGTGCTGCATAACGGTGTCGTGGTTCAGCATCATGCTGAAGTGCAAGGCACCACCGAGTGGATAGGTGAGCCCAGTTACGACGAAGCCCATGGCTGCGCGCCCATTTATCTGCAGGATCACGATGCGGACGTTAGCTTTCGCAATATCTGGGTAAGAGAGCTATAGCAGGGCGTTTATAAGTAAGCTAAGTGAGTAAGCCCAGCCCCCTGATGCTAGTCAGCATCGGCGGGCTGGGCTTTTACGCTATACCTTTACGGATTGGTTGGGTGTGGGGGCTGCCGCTTTATCGTTTTTAAAGGTGAGAAAGAACAGTGCCAGCACCGCGATAGCAAATGCCGCAGGGAACATCCAGATGCCTTGCCAGTCGTGGGCACCGTTGGTGGAGAAGTGGTCGGTAATATGACCGGCGACCCAGAAGCCTATCAGCATGCCTACCCCGTAAGTGGCCAGTGTGATCATGCCCTGGGCAGAGCTTTTGAATTTCTCTCCCGCGCGGGCATCGGTGTAGATCTGCCCGGTCACGAAGAAGAAGTCGTAGCACACCCCGTGCAGGGCAATGCCGATCAAGAGCATAAACACCATCTCATCGGCGTTACCGAACGCAAACAGCGCATAGCGCAGCGCCCAGGCCAACATACCGATCAGTAAGGTTTTCTTGATACCAAAGCGGTGAATAAAGACCGGTAGCAGCAGCATAAACAGCACTTCCGATACCTGACCCAGAGTCATTTTGCCGGTAGGATTGGCAACGCCGATCTCGGCTAGGAAGGGGTTGGCGTTTTGGTAATAAAACGCCAGCGGAATACAGATCAGGATAGAGGCGATAAAGAAGATGGCGTAGTTGCGATCCTTCAGCAGAGCCAACGCATCTAACCCTAACACTTCTTTTAAGCCCATCGGGCCATCTGCTTTCGGCGGCGTAGCCGGCAGGCTAAAGCTATACAGTCCAAGAGCCAATGACGCGATAGCGCACATCAGGAAGGTGTTGCGCAGCATGCCGTCAGCAATGCCTTGGGATGAGTCCCAGGCGAATAAGTAGCTGATCCCCAGCCCCGCAATTATCCAGCCAATGGTTCCCCACACGCGAATTTTGGCAAACTCCTGGCCTGGGTCGCTCATTTGGCGGAAAGAGACCGAGTTAACCAACGCCAAGGTGGGCATATAGACAATCATGTACATCAGCACCAGCGGGTAAAACGTACTGAAATCGCTGGCCATATAGAGGCCGTACATCAGCGCTGCGCCCGCCAAGTGGAGCACAGCGAGAATACGTTCGGCGTTAAAATAACGATCAGCGATCAAACCAATAATAAAAGGGGCAATAATCGCGCCCCAAGATTGGGTGGAGAAGGCCATGCCAATCTGGCCACCGCTGGCGCTAAGGTTATTGGCCAGGAAGGTGCCCAGGGTGACAAACCAGCCGCCCCAGATAAAGAACTGCAAGAACATCATGATGCTGAGTCGAGTGCGTATCATAGCCATGACGAGATCCTTTGTTGTGGTTGTGTCGCGTGGCAAACGTCCGTTGAGTTAACGGTGTTAAGGAAGGCCGAGAATTCGGCGGTTACGGGAAACACTGGTTCTAACACCGGCGAAATCGTCAAAGGCGCGACCGGCGGGTTGAATCAGGTGTGCCTCGATGAAAGGCGCGCCCTCTGCAGCGCCTTGGGCGGCGTCTTTAATGCAGCACTCCCACTCAAGCACCGCCCAGCCATCAAACCCGTATTGGGTCAGGCGGCTAAAAATCCCGCTGAAATCCACCTGCCCATCGCCTAACGAACGGAAGCGGCCGGGGCGTTCTACCCAGCCTTGGTAGCCGCCATAAACACCGCTGCGACCATTGGGGTTAAATTCAGCGTCTTTAACGTGGAACATGCCGATACGCTCATGGTAGCGATCGATAAAATCGAGATAATCCAGCTGCTGGAGCAGCAAGTGGCTGGGATCAAAAAGAATTTTCGCCCGTGGATGGTTGTCTACCGCGGCGAGAAAACGCTCGAAAGAGGCACCGTCATGAAGATCCTCGCCAGGGTGAATCTCAAAGCACAGATCAACGCCTGCTTCGTCAAAGGCCTCCAAGATCGGCCGCCAGCGCCGGGCCAGCTCGTTAAATCCTTCTTCGATTAGGCCTACGGGCCGTTGCGGCCAGGGGTAAAAAAAAGGCCATAGCAGCGCCCCGGAAAACGTTGCGTGGGCAGTTAATCCCAACCGTTGGCTCGCTTTTGCAGCCAGCATGAGCTGCTCAATGGCCCAATCGGTGCGCGCTTGGGGGTTGCCGTGAAGCTCGGCGGGCGCGAAATCATCAAATAAGTCGTCACAGGCGGGATGCACAGCGACCAACTGGCCCTGCAAGTGGGTAGAGAGTTCGCTGATCACAACGCCAGCTTGTTTACAGCGGGCGTTTAGCTCATCGCAGTAAGCCTGGCTTTCAGCGGCCCGGTGTAGGTCGATAAAACGACTATCCACAGTGGGTAGCTGAATGGCTTTATAGCCCTGCTCGGCCGCCCAGCGGGCGATACCGTCGAGGGTGTCGAAAGGTGCTTCGTCGCCGATAAACTGGGCCAAGAAAATAGCGGGTCCGCGGATGCCTTGATGGGTGTTTGGCATGATTAGACTCCAGACATTTGAGTGGCGGGCAGCGGCATCCATTTCTGTTCGCTTTGGGCGCTGGTCGTGACGGCCTCGATAAACGCCATACCGCGTAGCCCGGAGGCCATGCCGGGAACGCCATCGACGTCGCCTTGCTTGCCCTGATGAATCGCCTGGGAAAAGTCGCGGTAAAGGTTGCCGAGTGCTTCCAGATACCCCTCAGGATGGCCGCCGGGCAGGCGCAGGCGTTGCATCGCGCTGGGAAAAAGATCGGGTTGGTCGATGCCCGCTCGGAGTGTGCGCATCGGCGCCTGAAGCGGGCGATAGAGCAGGCTGTTGGGCGCCATCTGGTGCCACTCCAGCGCCCCTTTATCGCCGTAAATGCGTATTTTGAGTGCGTTCTCTTCACCGCTGCAGATCTGGCTGGCTATTAGGGTGCCGCTGGCGCCTTGGTCGGTGCGCAGCAGTACCTCGCCATCATCGTCCAGTTGGCGGCCGTCGGCGTGGCTGGCAAGCGATGCACACAGCTCACTAATACGATGCCCGGAGATAAACTCGGCGAGGCCGAAAGCGTGGGTGCCAATATCAGCCATGCAGCCGCTGATACCTGCAAGCGTGGGGTCGGTGCGCCAAGCGGCTTGCTTATTCCCCTGCTGTTCTAAACGCTCGACTAGCCAGCCCTGCGGGTACTCCACATGAATTTTGCGTATTCTGCCTATCTGCCCCTCGCTGACCATTTCCCGGGCTTGCCATACCATGGGGTAGCCTAAGTAGGTATGCGCCAAGCCATAGAGGCAGCCGCTGGCCTGCCAGCTTTCTGCCAGACGCTGGGCTTCGCGTAACGACACCCCTGCCGGTTTTTCGCAGAATACGTGAAAGCCTGCCTGCATCGCCGCCTCCGCGATGGGTACGTGAAGGTGGTTAGGCGTGGCGATCACTAATAACTGCATGCGCTCTTCTGCTGGAAGCTGCTGCTCGCTTTCGAGTAACTGCTGCCAGTCAGCGTAAATACGCTCGTCGTTTAGATGGCATTGCTCACCGGTAATCTGGTTGTTATCCGTCGAGCGGCTAAAGGCGCCACACACTAGCTCGCAGGTGTCGTCAAGGCGTGCGGCTAAGCGGTGAACCTGGCCGATAAACGCCCCTTGTCCGCCGCCGATCATACCTAAGCGGATACGGGGATGATGGGGTCGCGGCATAGAGAGGCTCCTGTTTTCATTAAAGCTGTGTTTGTTGGGATCAATATGTAACCGGTTACATATTAGCTTGAAAATAAGTTTTCAAACTGTGAGCGTCAATGCGACAAAGGTATAGCAGTGTTGAAAAGGTGCAGGAAAATAGCGCGCTGAGTTTAACGCTGGGATACGTTAAGCTAAGTAGAAGAATCGCCGCGCAACCATCTGCTAACGGCGATCACACGATTAAGGGAGGCCATGACCAATATACGTAAGGTCGCCGAGTTGGCGGGGGTGTCGGTGGCGACAGTATCAAGGGCGTTGAAATTACCGGATATCGTCTCACCCGCCACCCGTGAAAAAGTGCTGAAGGCCGTTGATCAAGCGGGCTACCAACCCAATTTGATGGCGGTTCAGTTTCGCTCGCAGCGCACTTATAACTTGGTGGTTTTGGTGCCGACGATCGCCAACACCTTCTTTGCGCAGGTCATCAGCGGTATTCAGGAGGCGGCTCAGGAACGCGGCTACGGCGTGCTGCTGTGTAATACGCTCGGTAATGAAGCGATGGAAACCCAATACGCCAGCTTAGTGACGACGCGCCAGGCGGATGGCGTGATTCAACTGCGCGCCTTCAACCCTTTTTCTGAAAATGCGTTTCCCGCTGGGGCAGCATTGCCGATGATCAATGCCTGCGAGGTGATGGGCGATGCGCCATGTCCCACCGTCAAACTGGATAACCGTGCGGCCGCTCGCGAGGTTACCGAGCACTTAATTGCCTTGGGGCATCGGCGGATCGGCATGATTAAAGGGCCTCGGCGCAGCCCGTTAACATTCGACCGCCAACAGGGCTATCAGGATGCATTGAGCGCAGCGGGCATTCCGTTAGATGAGCGCCTGCTTTGTCCTGGCGATTTCACGCCTCTTTCTGGCTATCAGGCGGCCGGTACGCTGGTTGCGTTACCTGAGCCCCCTACGGCGATTTTTTGTGAAAGCGATGAAATGGCCATAGGCGCCATGAGCCGTATCAAAGACGCGGGGCTACGCGTGCCGGATGATATTTCGGTGGCGGGCTTTGACGATATTGCGTTTGCTTGTTATAGCGACCCACCGTTGACCACGATTGCCCAACCGGCCGAAGCTTTCGGGCGGGAGGCGGTGGCAATGTTGATCAAGGTGCTAGAAGGACGACAAGTCAATAATTTGGTGTTGCCACACTCCTTGGTATCAAGGAAAAGTACAGCGCAATGCAGATATTAGACCCCATTCTTTCGCCTACTAAGTGCCTACCATTAATGAGGCTTTAACGACGGCTATTTCGCCTCACGGAACTTCATATCTGGGCGACCGGGTCGGGTTTCCGCTCCGGCCTTGAGCCGGGTTGTGGTAGACAGTCGTTGTAGACGGTCATTGCAGGCGCTGCGCGATCTCTCGCCACAGCGCGGCATAGGCGCGACCGCCCGAGCTGCTGCGGGCGAAATGACCGACTGGCGCGCGTTCGATACCCATGCGCTCGACCGCACTGGCGTTGGGCACGGTCGTCGACAGGCGCATCGGCCAGCGTTCGCTGAGGCTCTCCATCACCTGGCGGTGCAGGGACTTGCGGCGGTCGGCGAGGGTCACGAACGGCCAAATCGGGCAGGCATGGTCGACCGCGTCGAGATGACCGTCCAGTTGCTCGAGGGTGCGCAACGACAGGGTAGTCGGCACCACCGGCACCAGCAGGGCGTTGACGCTGGAGAAAATCTGCTCGGCGAGCGCCGACAGGCTCGGCGGGCAGTCGAGTATTACCAGGTCGTAACTGTCCATCACCGGCTTGAGGATCTTGCGCAGCCGACTGGGCTTGCGGGTTTCCAGCGACGCTTCCAGGTCGCGCGAGCCCAGCGCCGCTGGCAGCAGGTCGAGACCCTCGATGTCGGTCGCGCGGATCGTCCGATCGAGATCGGCCTTGCCCTTGACCAGTTTGTCGACACCACCGCGAACCTTGGGTTTGCTGCGCAGATAGAAGGTGGTGGCGGCCTGGGGATCGAGATCCCACAGCAACACTCGTCTGCCGTCACGTGCCGCTTCGGCGGCGAGATTGACGGCGGAGGCGGTCTTGCCCACGCCGCCCTTGATACTGTAAAGCGCTAGCATCTGCATGGGCAACTCCCGGCTCGGTAACGGCGTAGTCTAACCGATTGGCCCTTGGGGATATGTGACGTTTCGATGACAGCGGCGGTGGCATCATGCCCAAATATTGCACTATGGCTACCGCGTGTTCTGGGCTATAACGTTGATTGATACCGCTATCAACCGTCAACGGGCCCTAGCCTATGTAAAAACGGAATAGCGGTTAACGCACCCTAAACGATGAAGACCGCTACACTTGATGAAAGGACGTTAAAAAACGCTACTCACCATAAAACATTTCGCATTTCGCTAATTACGTTTTTTTTCGCTAAAGTAGTCAAAGCCGACAGCCACTGTCGATGCTGATAACAGATTGTCTTGAAAACGTTTTGGGCCAACGACCTGTGGAAATCCTGAGCAGGCGGGGTCCAACGCACAATGCACATAACATCAATATAAAGAGGTGTATTCATGAAACGCCACGCATTTTCCACTGCCGCCTTCTCCGGTGCGCTACTTGCCGCCGCCGCCTTTGCTTCACCGGCAATGGCCCAGGATGACGAGCAATTCATCACCATCGGCACCGGTGGCCAAACCGGCGTTTACTACGTCGTGGGTCAGTCGGTTTGTCGTTTGGTTAATCGTCTTGAAGACGCCAATATTAAGTGTAATGCACCTTCCACTGGCGGCTCTGTGGCCAATATTAATGGCATTAAGTCCGGCGAATTGGACATGGGTGTCGCGCAATCGGATGTCCAGTATCAGGCCTATAATGGCACTGGTAACTTCGAAGGTAACGCCTACGAAGACCTGCGGGCTGTGTTCCGCGTTCACGGTGAGCCTTTGACCCTGCTGGCGCGTGCTGATTCAGGCATCGAGACACTCGATGATTTGGAAGGCAAGCGCGTCAATATCGGTAATCCAGGCTCAGGCCAGCGCAACACCATGGAAGTGGTGATGGACGCCAAGGGCTGGACCGAAGATACTTTCTCGTTGGCGTCTCAGCTGGATGCTGCCGAGCAAGCGGCGGCACTCTCCGATAATAACGTCGATGCCATGGTGTATGTCGTTGGCCACCCCAATGGTTCCATTCAGGAAGCGACCACTACCGTTGATGCGCGCCTGATTCCGCTGAACGACGAAGACATTCAAGGCATTGTCGATGAATATCCTTACTACTCCACATCGGTCATTCCGGGTGGTCTGTATCGCGGCAATGATGAAGATGTCGAAACCTTCGGTGTGGCAGCGACCTTTGTCACCACCGCTGATGTAGACGATGACGTTATCTACCAGACCGTCAAGGCGGTTTTCGACAACTTCGATCGTTTCAAGCGTCTGCATCCGGCCTTCGAGAATCTCGACCAGGAAGAGATGGTGACTCAGGGGCTTTCCGCACCCTTGCATGATGGCGCGGCGCGTTACTACCGTGAACAAGGCTGGATTGAATAATTCTGCCGTCTGAGGTATTGCTACCTTGGTAAGGAATGCGCGGTTACCCCAGGGTGCCGCGCATTTTGGTTTAGGATGTTGATAAGGCGTTTAGGGTGTTGATAAAGCGTTTAGAGTGTTGATAGGGCATTTAGCGTATTGAAAGGGTGTTTGGGATGTTAATAGAGCATTTCGATAGGGCAATTAAGCGTCAATCGACTCGGAGCAGGGCAGGCAGATGACAGAAGATAAGAACAGGCCTTCGGGAACCGAAGTAGACTTGGATGATATCGTTGCCTCCAGCGATACGGGAGCTCGCAAGCCAGCTGGCATGCCAGGAAAGCTGTTGGTAAGCATTGCGGCAGCATGGTCTCTTTTTCAACTGTGGATCGCCTCCCCAGTCCCTTTCATTTTGGGCTTTGGCGTGTTTAGTGCCACGGAAGCCCGCTCTATTCACTTAGCTTTTGCGCTTTTTCTAGCGTATATGGCCTACCCAGCCCTCAAGCGCTCGCCTCGTGACCGTATACCGATCCAGGATTGGGTGCTGGCAGCGGCAGCGGCCTTTTGTGGCGCATACATGTTCATGTTCTATGAGCAGTTATCTCAGCGTCCCGGCGCCCCTATATTGCAGGACGTCATTATTGGCATCGCCGGGATATTGCTGTTGCTTGAGGCGACGCGTCGAGCACTTGGCCCGCCGTTAATGATCGTGGCGTCGGTATTTCTTATCTATAGCCTGGCTGGTCCTTGGATGCCGGGTATTCTTTCCCATGGTGGGGTAAGTCTTTTCGGTTTGATTAATCACCAATGGTTGACGACTCAGGGGGTCTTCGGTATTGCCCTGGGGGTCTCAACCAGCTTCGTGTTCCTGTTTGTATTGTTCGGTGCCCTGCTCGATAAGGCGGGTGCTGGCAATTACTTTATCAAGGTGGCTTTCTCGCTGCTCGGTCACTATCGCGGTGGGCCAGCGAAGGCTGCTGTGGTGGCTTCGGCCATGACCGGCCTGATTTCAGGTTCCTCTATTGCCAATGTGGTGACCACAGGTACCTTTACGGTGCCGATGATGAAGCGCGTTGGGTTCTCCTCCGAAAAGGCGGGTGCCGTTGAAGTGGCGTCATCGGTTAATGGTCAGATTATGCCCCCGGTGATGGGGGCTGCTGCTTTCTTGATGGTCGAGTATGTCGGCATCTCTTATGTCGAGGTAATTAAGCATGCCTTCCTGCCCGCGCTGATTTCTTATATTGCGCTGGTCTATATCGTTCACCTTGAGGCCCTAAAGGCCAATATGCAGGGGCTTAAAAGCAGCAATCCACCCAAGCCGCTGGTCACCAAAGTAATCGGCTTTCTTAGCGGCTTGCTACTGATGATGGTCACCGCTCTGGTGGTCTATTACGGTCTTGGCTGGCTCAAGCCGGTACTGGGCGATGCGACTCCCTGGGTGGTAGCTGTTGGGCTGACAGTCATCTATATCGCACTGCTCAAGCTGGCCGCAGGCTACCCCGAACTTGAGCTTGATGATCCAAATCAGCCGATCTATTCACTCCCTCAGACCAAGCCGACGGTGCTGGTGGGCTTGCAGTACATCCTGCCGGTCGTTGTGCTGGTCTGGTGTTTGATGGTGGAGCGTTTGTCGCCTGGGCTATCGGCATTCTGGGCCACTGTTTTCATGATTTTCATTATTCTTACCCAGCGTCCCATCACGTCGATCTTTCGCGGACGCAGCGATATGCGTGCGGATCTGCTTGAAGGCGCGATGGACCTGTGGAACGGCCTGGTCACCGGTGCCCGCAACATGATCGGCATCGGTATTGCCACGGCCACCGCCGGTATCATTGTCGGTGCCGTATCCCAGACCGGGGTTGGCCTGGTGCTAGCCGAGGTGGTGGAAACACTGGCCATGGGCAACTTGATGCTGATCTTGCTGCTTACCGCCGTGCTTAGCTTGATTCTCGGCATGGGGCTGCCTACGACAGCTAACTACATCGTCGTATCAGCGTTACTGGCACCGGTCATCGTCAATTTGGGCGCGCAAAATGGCTTGCTGGTGCCGTTGATTGCGGTACACCTGTTCGTGTTCTACTTCGGTATCATGGCCGACGTTACACCACCGGTGGGGTTGGCGTCCTTTGCAGCGGCGGCGGTATCCGGTGGCGATCCCATTCGAACCGGCTTTCAGGCGTTCTATTACAGCCTTCGCACCGCGGCACTGCCGTTTCTGTTTATCTTTAATACCGATCTGCTGCTAATCGATGTGACCTTCCTTCAGGGCATACTGATCTTTGTGGTGTCGACCATTGCCATGCTGATCTTCGCCGCAGCGACCCAGGGCTTCATGATTACGCGCAACCGCTGGTATGAGTCGATCATGTTGTTGCTGATTGCGTTCACGCTGTTCCGGCCCGGTTTCTGGATGGACATGATCCATGACCCCTACCAATCTATACCCCCTGCGCAATTCGTCGAAGCGCTGGGCGATGTCGACGAAGACTCCACCCTGCGCTTGCAGGTTGCCGGGCTCGATGATTATGGCGATCCCATGACCACCTACATGCTCTTACCGGTACCTGAAGGAGAAACAGGCCAGGAGCGGCTTGATAATCTAGGCATGGAGCTTTTTATTGAGGATGGCACGGCAACCGTTGATATGGTGACCTACGGCAGCCAAGCGGCAGAGCTCGGTTTCGACTTCGATCAAGAAATTATCGAGGTGCTGGCCCCCGTCGATCGTTGGACGAAAGAGTTAATGTGGATTCCTGCGTTTCTGGTCTTTGGGCTGATTGTTTTGATGCAGCGTCGGCGTCGTGAGAACACGCAAGCGACCGCCACCGCATGAAGGAGAGTGCCATGTACAGCAAGATCATGTTGCCGGTGGATCTGAACGAGGAGTCTTCCTGGTCGAAGGCGCTGCCCACAGCGCTGACGCTATGTCGGACTTTCGGCGCCTCGCTTCATGTGGTCACGGTACTGCCGGACTATCGCATGCCTATGGTGGCCTCCTACTTCCCCAAGGACTTCGCCAAAAAAGCGCATGTGGCGACCACCGATGCGCTTCACGCGTTCATCAAGGCGAATGTGCCTGACGATATCCAGGCGCAGAGTGTCATTGTGGACGGTTCACCTTGGGAGGCCATTATCAAAGCGGGTAAGAAACTGGACGTGGATCTCATCGTCATGGCCTCTCACAATAAGCGTAAGTTTGTCGATTACGTGTTGGGTCCCAATGCAGAGCACGTAGTACACCATGCCAAAATGTCGGTAATGATTGTGCGCTAGACGTGCACAAAGCCATGAAGATAAAAACGCCGGGTAGATGCTCGGCGTTTTTTATGGCTGCCCATAGCGCTTTTGGTTATATCTAATGTTGCTAACGCAGCAATTTAATTAGCGCTTTGCAGCCACTTCGTGGATTTTTTGTACGCGTATCTCAAAGAGCTATCCCCCAAGAGCGTTGGTCAGCTACATTAAAAAAGCATTAATGCATGATGTTAAGCCATTAAGCTGTTGTTAACGCCATTAACAGGCAAGGTAATCATCAGGTTGATGAGGTGAGGCACATCCTGAACTCAGGGTTTATATCAGGAACGACAGGAGTAATGCCATGAATGCGGCCACAACAAAAACAAAACAACCTTCGGATGCCCCCAGCGTAAAAATCACCATTAATAAGGTGGGTTTCGATCGGCCCAGAGCGTGGCTCACCGCTGGGGTAGAAGATTTTCGCCGTGCCACGGCGGTGAGTCTCTCCTATGGGATGTTTTGGGTGGGCCTGAGTATCGCCATTACGTTGGGTGCTTATACGCTAGGCTACTGGTACTGGCTGCTACCCATGATTGCGGGCTTTATGTTTATCGGCCCCTTGGTTGCGGTGGGTTCGTACGGCATTAGCCTTGCCCTTGAGCGGGGTCGGGTGCCCAATTTGGGAGATGCTTTCGGCAGTTGGAAACCCCATGCCGGTCAACTGGCCATGATGGGCGTGATGATGATGATCTTCTTTCTCGCCTGGATTCGGCTAGCGACACTGCTGTTTGCGCTGTTTTTTGGTTTTGAAGTGCCTAGCCCTGCCACGCTTTATACGTCATTACTGACCACGCCAGAAGGTTTGGGCATGTTAGCGGTGGGCACGGTGGCGGGGGGTATCCTGGCCTTTGGGGCTTTTGCTATCAGCGTTGTGGCAATCCCTACGCTAATGGATCAGGACCTCACTTTTATGGAAGGTATTGAAGCCAGCGTGCGTTGTGTGGCGCGTAATTTCCGCGTGATGCTGCTATGGGCGGCGATCCTGACAGTGTGTGTATTGATAGGCGTCATGACGTTCTATATTGGTTTAGCGTTGATTTTGCCGGTGTTAGGCCACGCGAGCTGGCATGCCTATGAAGAGTTAGTGCGCTTTGAGCCGGTCGAGCAAACATCGTCTTAACGCTCCTCTGGCCGATTAACGCTCCATTTGCCGTTTAATAAGGCGCTATGTGGCTCACAACTAATTTATTCATGACTAACGTATTCACAGCTGAGATGAATGACTAACAAAAGAGGACGGAAAGCAGTATTGGACCTGACCTAATTAAGCAGATGGCGTAATCTTTACGCTGTCTGCTTTTTTGCTACTTCTTGACCATTCCAGAGAGTAGCCCATGTGAGGTGTTTACTGTGAAAGCGTTATTAACGGGGTGGGTCATGCTAACGCTCAGCTTTCCCCTAATGGGGTTAGCTGAGACAGCAGGCGGGCTGGGGTTGCCGAGCGGGCCCGTCATTCTGACAATCAGTGGGAACATTGCCCATACCAATGTGGGCAGTGACGCGCAGTTTGATCGCGCTATGCTGGCAGCGCTACCTCAACACGCATTTGAGACAGGTACCCCTTGGACAGAAGGCCGTAACCACTATCGCGGGCCGTTAATGCGCGAGCTGTTGGCGCAGGTAGGCGCTGATAGCGATACCGTTCACGTGGCGGCGCTTAATGGTTACGAAGCTGACATCCCGGTCAGTGATTTTGAGGATTACGATGTCATATTAGCGCTGGCAAAAGACGGAGACGCTATTCCGATTCGTGAATATGGCCCCCTATGGGTACTGTATCCCTTTGATCAAGACGACGTGCTGCTAAGCGAAAAAGTACGTTTTAGGGCGGTATGGCAGGTGATGCACATTAATGTCCGCTAGTGCTCCAGCTGCCGAGGCATCCCGCCTATTGCGTTACCCGCGCCGGTTTAAACTCGTGGCTATCGTGGCTGTGTTGCTGTTGGCGGCTGCGCTGGTCGTTGCAACGCTGGCCGCATGGCGGCAAGAAAACCTTACCCAAAGCCTGCGCGAAGATACCGCCTGGGTGGTCTACAAGTTAGATCGCGATGCGGTGCAATTGCTAAACCATCTATTGGCCGTCACCCGTGAGCCGTCAGCGCAGTCGATTCACGATGAACTGAACCTGCGTTTTGAGCTGCTATATAGCCGGATAACGTTGCTCAACGACGGAGAAGTCAACACGCTGCTGGAAGAGATCGATAAGGCAAGTGAGCTACTACGCCAAATCCAGCGGCAGCTTGATGTCCTGGATATCATGTTTGAGCCCTATAGGGCCCATGAGCAAATGCCGGTCACAGCGCTGGAAGATGAACTAGCGTCATTAACACGCCTAACCGAGCGTCTGGTCATCACCATAAACGGCTATTTGGCAGAATCTGCCACGCAAGAACGTGCGCAACTCAGCTGGCTCTACAAACTCCTTATGTCGTTGATTGTGGGCATGAGCCTGGCAGCCTTCCTGGTGGTAGCGTTTTTGGTGCGCGAAATGCGTGAGAGCGCCGCGATCAGGCGCGAACAGGCGCAGCTTGGCCAGCAGTTGGAAGCGACTGCCAAGCAGGCGCAGGCGGCGAATCAAGCCAAATCAGATTTTTTAACCATGGTCAGTCATGAAATACGCACGCCACTCAACGGCGTTATCGGTATGAGTGAACTGCTACGTGAGCCGGTAAGTCCCGCCCAGGTAGACGATTACGCCCGCACGATCCAGGATAGCGGCCATCAATTGCTGGCCATGATCAATGAAATTCTCGATTTCTCCAAAATCGAAGCCGGGCATTTAACCCTGGAAACATCCCCAACGGCACTCAAACCACTGGTCAATAGCGTGACAGTGCTGCTTGCACCGCGTGCCAACATAAAAGGCTTAGCGCTGAGCGTTAACATTGACCCACTGGTACCTGACTGGGTGATGGTCGATGCGGGTCGGTTGCGGCAAATTTTGCTTAACCTAATCGCCAATGCGATCAAATTCACCGATAGCGGTGAGGTGAGCGTGCGGGTCTCATCAACGGTGGAAAAGCTGTTGTTTGAGGTCAGGGACACAGGCTGCGGGTTAAGCCCACAGCAGCAAACACGCCTCTTCGAGCCTTTTCAGCAAGCGGACGCGTCGGTGGCACGCCGCTTCGGCGGAACCGGCTTAGGGCTGGCGATTTGTAAGCGACTAAGTGAAGCGATGCAAGGCCGCTTAGGCGTGAAGAGCCAGCTAGGTCAAGGCAGTACCTTTTGGTGTGAGCTGCCGCTGGTGGAAGCAGAGCCCTTTTCAACGTCGCCCGTTTCAACGCTGCCGTCCGCTGCGCTAAAACAAGACTTTGCTGGCACGTCGCTATTGTTGGTGGAAGATAACGCGGTCAATCGTAAAGTGGCGGCGGGCTTATTGTCGCGCTTGGGCTGCGATGTAGTGTGCGCTGAAAATGGTCAAGACGCGCTTGTGATGGTGCAGTCACAGCAGGTGCAGCTGATTTTTATGGATATTCAACTGCCGGACATGGATGGCCTGACGGTCACCCGGCGATTACGCGAGCAGGGAGGCTGGTTGGCGCAGGTGCCGATTGTCGCCATGACGGCCGGTGGTGCCGAAGATGACCGCCAGCGCTGCTTGGCAGTGGGTATGAACGATTACATGACCAAGCCTCTGTCGCTTCAAACGTTGAGTAATGTACTGGCAATGCAGCTTTTTGCGACCACGGACGCAGCGCCTTTAAAAACGTTATCGCTAACGCCGCCAGACGCCCTGCCAGTGGTTAACAATGCCACTCTCAGCATGCTAAAAACGGTGCTAGGAGAGGTGAGCCTGACCCAGTTGATTGTGCTTTATCATCAACAAGTAAGCGAATGCTTTGCACAAATGGCTGCTTACTTGGCTGAAACCCCTCTGACCATGGACCAAGCTCAGCACGTTGCTCGACTTGCGCATCAATTGCGCGGCGAATCGGTTAGCGTGGGGGGCGACCAGCTTGCCCAGCAGGCCAAGACCCTGGAGCAATTGGCGAATACGCATCAACACTCGCCGGGCCAATTGGATGAGGCGTTCCGCGTGCTACGCGAAACCGCCGCCCATACGCATGCCGCACTGGAGGAATGGCGTCGTGAGCACTTACCCGATTGAGCAAGGCGTTCGCACTGCCGCCAGCCAGCACAGCGATGCCCAGGTTGCGGCGGCTGAGTTGGCCGCTGCGCTACGTCATGACAACTTGGGCTTTGTGCTGTTCTTTTGCAGCGCGGAGTATGATTTGGCTGCTCTGGCCAGCGCCCTCGAAAGCCAATTTTCCTCAGTGCCGCTAAGTGGTTGTACCACGGCGGGGGAAATAACCCCGCTCGGCTATGACCGTGGATCGATTGTGGCGATTGGGTTTGATGGCCGTCTGTTCGCGATTGAAACGGCATTAATAGACGATCTGGACCATTTTGACTTGGCCAACGCTCAGCCGCTAGTCGATAGCCTGTTGGAGCAGTGCCGGCGCCAAGCGGTGGCGCCAATCAACGAGCACTGTTTTGCGCTGACCTTATTGGATGGCTTATCCAGCCGTGAAGAGCAGGTACTCGCCACCTTAGACGCCGCGCTGGGGCGTATTCCCAGTTTTGGCGGCTCCGCCGGGGACGATAATCATCTTAGTCACACCCATGTGTACACAGCCGGGCACTTTTACACCCGGGCGGCGGTGGTGGTCATGATCAACACGCGGCTGCCCTTTGAGGTGTTTTCCACCCACCACTTAATCCCGCTGACCCACAAGCTGGTGGTCACCGAGGCAGACCGCGAACAGCGGCGGGTGATTGAACTCAACGGCTTGCCCGCCGCCCAGGTGTATGCCGAGCTGGTAGGCAGTGCGCCTGACGAGCTCAGCGCGGCCATTTTTGCCCGCCATCCATTAGCCGTACGTATCGGTGGGCAGCACTATGTGCGTTCCATTCAGCGTGTTAATAGCGATAACAGCTTGAGTTTCTACTGTGCAGTGGAAAACGGCATTGTGCTAACGGCCATGCAGCCAACGCCGCTACTGGATGACCTCAAGACGATGCTCGCCGACGTACGGTCAAGACTGGGCGCGCCGAGCGTGATAATTGGCTGTGACTGTTTTCTGCGCCGTATGGAACTTGAAGCGCTTGGGGATGTGGAGCAGGCGTCGCAGCTGCTTTGCCAATCCAGTGTGGTGGGCTTCAATACGTATGGCGAACAGCATCACGGCATGCATGTGAATCAAACGTTTACGGGGGTGGCGTTTGGATCTCTTCCAGTTAACGACATTTAACACCGACGCGGCCGATAGCCGTGATGGGAAAGACGCTGCGGCGCTGCGCGAGGAGAACCGCCGGCTGCGTAAAGTGTGCCAAGCGCTTATTGAGCGGGTAGAAACCGGCAGCAGCGCTGATAACGCCCCTTACGCCGCCTTTGAGCGTTCCGTATTGCTGGCCGAGCAGGTGCGCGAGCGCACCGACGCGCTGCACCGTACTTTAGACGAACTGAGCCAAGTCAATGCACGCCTGCAAGCCGCGAAAGCTGAAGCCGAAGCGGCCAACCTATCCAAAACGAAATTCCTGGCCGCGGTTAGCCACGATTTGTTGCAGCCACTAAATGCCGCGAGGCTATTCGCGAGTGCCTTAGAAACCCACCTGCTTCCTGATGCCTCGCAAGCCCTGGTCGGCCATATCGGTCGCTCGCTGAAAGATGTCGAAGGTTTGATCGGCACGCTGGTGGATATTTCCCGCTTGGATGCTGGCGTACTACACGCCGATAAAGCGCCGTTCGCAGTGAATACGTTATTAGATGCGCTGGCGGAGGAATATCACCAAGTGGCCGGTGTGCGGGGGCTGACACTGCATTACGTACCTTCCAGCGCAGTGGTCGAATCGGATCTGGCGCTGCTTGCGCGGGTGATCCGCAACTTCTTAAGCAACGCGGTGCGCTACACCGAACAAGGGCGGGTGCTACTGGGCTGTCGGCGGCGGCGTGATGGCTTGGAGATTATGGTCGGGGATACCGGCCCCGGTATCCCCGAACAGCAGCGGGAAGCTATCTTTTTGGAGTTTCGCCGCGCTACCCAACCTAACAGCGCTCACAGCCGCGGCTTGGGGTTGGGGCTAGCCATCGTTGACCGTATCAGCACCATGCTGGAACAGCCGGTATCGCTTACTTCTCGCCCCGGCGTGGGTGCGCTGTTTTCGATTACCGTGCCCTATGCAACGGCGGCTATCCCCACCGTGAGCAACCTGCGCACTGCGCTGCCAAGTGACGCTACAGAGGACCTTTTAAACGGCGAGAACCCCTTAAAAGAAGACCCGTTAAGCGGCTGTGTTATTTGGGTGATTGATGACGATCTGGCGATTATAGAAGGCATGCAGGCACTGCTGGGCAGCTGGGGGTGTCGGGTCCGGGCGGCCGGCACGGTGAGTGCTTTGGAGGCTGCCAGCGACGGCGAGCAACCGGCGATATTACTGGTGGATTACCATTTGGGCGAGCATCGCGAAACCGGTATTGAATTGGCCTCGCGCCTTCAGCGGCGTTACCCAGGCTTGTCAGCGATAGTGATTACCGCCAATCACGAGGCGGAGATTAAGCGCGCGACCCGGGAAGCAGGCATGCATTGCTTACTCAAACCGTTAAAGCCCCTACGGTTGCGCATGCTGCTAACGAATGCGGCTGGCTCGATAAAAACTTAGATCCTCCTCACCTGCGATAACGATGGCGTGAACCCGACTGGTGGCGTCGAGTTTGCGCAAAATAGCCGAGACATGGGTCTTAACGGTGGTTTCGGCCACCAAGAGCTCCCGAGCAATTTGCTTGTTGGACATGCCGGTTGTCATACATGCCAATACTTCCAGCTGCTTGTCAGTTAGTCGCGCCAAACGCTCGCTATGCGCCGTAGAGGTAACGGCAGACGTTGACGAGGGCATTCGCGGTGAGGGTGGTCGGCGCATCACATCGGCAGGTAAGTAGAGCTGGCCTTCGAGAATCTGTGTTAACGCAGCTAGCAACGCCTCCCGAGGGGTGGATTTGGGAATGTAGCCCACCGCGCCCAAGGTAATCGCATCAAGCACCAGCTGGCGCTCTTGATGCGCAGACACAATCGCCACCGGCAACCAGGGAAATGCCTCGCGCAGCTTCGTTAACCCCTCTAGCCCCTCGGCATCCGGCAGGCTCAAATCCAACAGCAGTAGATCTAACTCAGTATGCGCTTCAATCAGCGCTATTGCCTCAGCGAGGCTCTCCGCTTCCAATAGCAGACTCTCAGCCAAGCCACCGCTAATCACTGCTTGTAGTGCATCGCGAAACAGCGGGTGATCATCTGCCACCAACAGGGAATACATGGCGTCTCCTACCAAGGGATGAGGGATACTCCTGCCATCGGGCTATATCGCCATTTGCTTTAGTGAACAACACTGTTATAGCACCTTAAATAATCATAATACGCAGGAGCATGACAATGATCTACGCCAACCCTGGTGATACCGGTTCTGTGGTGTCATTTGAAAAACGCTACGGCAATTACATCGGCGGCGAATTTGTGGCCCCGGTGAAAGGCCAGTACTTTGACAATATTAGCCCCGTCAATGGTCACGTTTTTTGTGAAATACCCCGCTCTAGCGCGGAAGATATCGATAAGGCGCTGGATGCGGCCCACAAAGCGGCGCCTGCCTGGGGGAAAACCTCCGTTCAAGAGCGCAGCAATATCCTGCTGAAAATTGCCGATCGTATTGAGCAAAATCTTGAAGCCTTGGCCGTCGCGGAAACCTGGGATAACGGCAAAGCCGTGCGCGAAACCCTTAATGCGGATCTCCCGCTGGCTGTTGACCACTTCCGCTACTTCGCGGGCTGTCTGCGTTCGCAAGAAGGCACTGCGGCGGATATCGATGCTAACACCGTCTCCTATCACTTCCACGAGCCATTGGGCGTGGTAGGGCAGATTATCCCCTGGAACTTCCCCATTCTAATGGCCACCTGGAAGCTGGCGCCTGCACTGGCGGCGGGTAACTGCGTAGTCTTGAAGCCTGCCGAACAAACTCCCGCCTCGATTTTGAAAGTGATGGAAGTGATCGGCGATCTACTGCCGCCGGGTGTGCTCAATATCGTCAACGGCTTTGGCGCCGAGGCAGGCCAAGCGCTGGCGAGCAGCAAGCGCATCGCCAAAATCGCTTTTACCGGTTCTACCCCCGTTGGCTCACATATTCTGAAATGCGCGGCGGAAAATATTATTCCCTCCACCGTAGAACTGGGTGGTAAATCCCCCAATATCTACTTTGCCGATATTATGAACGCCGAACCTACCTTTATCGATAAAGCGGTGGAGGGCTTGGTATTGGCGTTCTTTAACCAGGGCGAAGTATGTACTTGTCCCTCACGCGCGCTGATTCAAGAGAGCATGTACGACGAGTTCATGGCCAAGGTGATTGAGCGCACGCAAACCATCAAGCGTGGCAATCCGTTGGATACCGATGTGCAGGTGGGCGCGCAGGCGTCCCAAGAGCAGTTTGATAAGATCATGTCGTACATGGATATCGCCCGAGACGAAGGGGCTGAGTTCCTTACCGGTGGCAATAAAGAGACCATGGACGACAGCCTTAACAGCGGTTACTACATTCAGCCCACGCTGTTGAAGGGCAATAACCAGATGCGCGTTTTCCAGGAGGAGATCTTTGGTCCGGTGGTAGCGGTGACCACGTTCAAAGACGAAGAAGAAGCGCTGGCGATTGCCAACGACACCGAGTTTGGCTTGGGCGCTGGCGTGTGGAGCCGCGATATGAACGTCGCCTTCCGCATGGGCCGGGGCATTCAAGCCGGGCGCGTCTGGACCAACTGCTACCACCAGTACCCCGCCCATGCGGCCTTCGGTGGCTACAAGAAATCCGGCGTTGGCCGCGAAACCCACAAAGTCGCCCTGGAGCACTACCAGCAAACCAAAAACCTGCTGGTCAGCTACGACATCAACCCGCTGGGCTTCTTCTAAGCTGCCAGGTTTTTCAATTCTGTTTAGCTAATCACGCCGCCCGGCATGGCCGGGCGGTACCGTCAGCCCCCCTGACGCTGACTCTACCGACAAGAGCTGTTCTTAAACGGCCGTATCGACAACTATTAGGGGTAGCATCATGGATAGCACAATGCGTGCGGCGGTTGTACGCGAGTTTGGTCAGCCGTTGATTATAGAAGAAGTGGACGTACCTCGGCCTAAGCGGGGCGAGGTGTTGATGAAAGTGGCGGCCTCAGGGGTTTGCCATACTGATTTACACGCCGCTCACGGCGATTGGCCGGTAAAACCCTCGCCGCCGTTTATTCCCGGCCATGAGGGCGTTGGGCATATCGTGGCGGTGGGTGAAGGCGTTTCCCATGTCAAAGAGGGCGATCGTATCGGCGTACCCTGGCTCTACTCGGCCTGCGGCTACTGCGAGCACTGCTTAGGCGGTTGGGAGACGCTTTGCGAGTCCCAGGAAAACACCGGTTACAGCGTTAACGGTGGGTTTGCCGACTACACCTTGGCGGATGCAGGCTATGTAGGGCGGCTGCCAGATGCGGTCGATTTTATCGACATCGCCCCGGTGCTGTGTGCCGGCGTAACGGTTTATAAAGGCTTGAGAATGACCGATACCCGCCCCGGCCAGTGGGTGGTGATTTCGGGCATCGGTGGCCTGGGCCATATGGCGGTGCAGTATGCCAAAGCCATGGGCCTAAACGTGGCGGCTGTGGATATTGACGACGGTAAGCTAGCCCTGGCCGAGCGCTTAGGCGCGACAGTGACGGTTAACGCCATGAAAACCGACCCGGTAGCCTACTTGAAGAAAACCATCGGCGGTGCTCACGGTGCCTTGGTCACCGCGGTGTCACCGAAGGCGTTCGATCAGGCGCAAAACATGCTCCGCCGTGGCGGCACGCTGGTACTTAATGGCTTGCCACCCGGTGACTTCCCGCTGCCGATCTTCAGTACGGTGCTCAACGGTATCACCATTCGCGGTTCGATCGTTGGCACGCGCCGCGACCTGCAGGAAGCGCTGGATTTCGCCGCCGAAGGCAAGGTCAAGGCCACGGTGGCCACCGATACGCTGGACAATATCAACGACATTTTCCAGCGTATGATCGACGGTAAGATAGAGGGCCGTATTGTGCTTGATATGGCGAGCTAGCTAATGCCTGGCTAGTGTTCCATCAGGGGAAGGCGACTTCCCCTTTTTTAGTTTTACCCATGAACTTCATACCAACCCATTCCCTATCTGCCATCACCCAACCAACGCCGCGCCAGTTCAAAACAATGTCAGCGTGTGCAAGGTATTGTCAACGTATATACTAAGTGAGTACCTCGCAAAAGGAGCACACCATGTCAAAAGAAGCCGTTTTCACGATGAAACTGGAGGCGGAGCTGCGCGCCGACTTCATGGCCGAAGTGGCCAGCGAAGATCGGCCGGCCTCCCAGGTCATGCGCGAGCTGATGCGCGGCTACATTGAGCAGCGCCGCCAGGCCCGCGAATACGATGAATACCTGCGGAGCAAGATCGAAGCTGGACGCGCCTCAATGCGTGCCGGTCGCGGCCGGTCGAATGATGACGTTGAAGCCGTGTTCGCTGCCAGGCGTAACCAGGTAGCGACGGGGCAGTCGTGATAGTCATTTGGACGCCAGAGGCGGAGCAAGACCGCGCCGACATTTGGGACTACATCGCGGCCGACAACCCCGGCGCGGCCGTTCGCATGGATAAGCTTTTCAGTGATGCGGCTGCCGGGCTGGCCGCGCATCCGAAGATGGGCAGGGCGGGTAAGATTGCAGGCACCTGCGAGCTGATACCGCACCAAAGTTATAGGCTGGTGTATGAGATCGACAGGGAAACTGTATGGGTATTGACCTTGGTGCATACCGCCCGACAGTGGCCCTAGTGCCGATGAAGAGACTCAACGCTTGGCATTTGTACGGGAACGGGCGCTGCGGGATGAGATTTCGCTGCTGAATGATGCCAAACGCGAAGAAGCGCAACGTATACTCCAGCGCTTGCTCACAAAGCGGTTTGGCGATTTGCCGGAGTGGGCTATTCCAAAACTGGAGTCTGCCAACGCAAAGCAGTTAGAGCGTTGGACAGATGAGATTCTGGTTGTGGATAGCCTTGATGACCTATTCAAGTATTGATCTTATCAACCAAGTCAATAAGGCAGTGGGTCTCCGCTTCTTCGAGTTGAGCGTAAAAGGTCGTAATGCGGAGCCAGTCACGTGTTTATTGGTTAAGCTGCCTATTTAACCTCTTCAGTAACGTCACTTACCAGCCAGCGGCGTGCCATGCGCTCGGCGTGGGCTAGGTTGCTGACGATTGCTAACGTGCCCGCTTCGCGCTTAATGCCCGCGCGCTTTAATTTCAGCGCCATACGCGGCGGCAGCCCCACAAATATAACGCCTACTCCTTGCTCGCCCAGTTCCCGGCGCAGCGTATCCAGTGCCACCATGGCGGTGGTATCCAGGCTGGGCACATCGCGCATATCCAGAACGACAATCCGCACGCTATGATCAATTACCCGCAGCGTGGCAATGGCCTTTTCGGCCGCACCAAAAAACAGTGGACCGCTGACTTTATAAAGTGCCACTTCCGGCGGGAAGTGTTGGTCGGTATCGGGGCCAGCCAAGCGCTGGGTATGGGTCAACTGCGCCATGCGGCGGATAAATAGCGCGGCGGCCAGGCCAATGCCCACGGCTACGGCGATCACCATGTCAAAAATCACCGTCAGGGAAAAGCAGATGACCAGCACCCACACATCGCTGGCGGGGGCGCTTTTCAGGGTGTGCACGAAGTGGCGCGCCTCGCTCATGTTCCAGGCAATGATAAACAGCAGCGCAGCCAAAGCCGCCATGGGGACATAGCCTAGCACGCCTGCGAGCACGACCACGGCAAGCAGCACCACTACCGAATGCACCACCGCGGCGATAGGTGAAAAGGCCCCACTTTTGATATTGGTCGCGGTGCGCGCAAGGGCCGCCGTGGCGGTAATGCCGCCGAAGAAAGGTACCACTATATTCCCCAGCCCCTGGCCAATGAGCTCGGCGTTAGGGTCATGGCGGGTGCGGGTTAGGCCGTCCGCCACTACGGCACACAGCAGCGATTCAATCGCCGCCAGTAGCGCAATCGCCAGCGCCGGGCCGAGCAGCGCCTGGATCAGCGCAAAGTTGATCTCGAGTGGGGTGCCATCTGCGCCAGGAAAATGCCACGGCGCGGTAAAAGTAGGCGCGAAGGGCGGAATACCACTGCCACTCTCACTCCCGAATTCCCAGCTAAACCGCGAGGCGATGGTGTCGACTTCAATGCCCCCCATCAGCAGCAGCGCGGCGGCCAGCGTACCCACCGCCAAGCCCACCAGCGGGGCAGGCACTGGCGTATTCAGGCGTGGCCAGATTAGTAGCGTTGCCAAGGTAACAAGCCCTACGCTGACCTCTGCTGGCGAAAGACTGGGCAGCGCTCGACCAATCAGCATGAGGTTACGCAGGGTGCTATCGCCTAGCTCCACGCCGGCTAAGCCAAGAAAGTCAGGCAACTGCAGCAGCGCAATCACCACGCCAATGCCCGCTGTAAAGCCGAGAATCACCGGGTAGGGCACGTATTGAATCAGGCTGCCCAGCCGCGAAAGTCCCAGCGCCACCAAAATAGCGCCTGCCATCAAGGTGGCAATCAGCAGCCCGCCCAGGCCATGGTTGGCAACGATAGGAAACAGAATGACCACAAAGGCGGCGGTGGGGCCGGAGATGTTAAACCGCGAGCCGCCGGTTAAGGCGATCACCGCCCCCGCTACAATGGCGGTGTAAAGCCCGTGCTGGGGCGGCACGCCGGTGGCAATTGCCAGCGCCATAGAAAGCGGTACCGCCACCACGCCAATTGTTAGCCCCGCCATCACATCACGCTTTAATCTGGCCAGCGTATACCCTTCACGCCAAGCGCTTACTAGCGCGCTGCCAGGCAGCGGAAAAACGTAACCCGAAGATCGATGGGCGCGGGACATGGGGCCAGCCTCCTAAAAATAGGCAAAACAAGCCATTACGCTACTCCCGCGTTGAAACTTGCACAACAGGCTATTGGTTATTGATGGCTACACTCGTATTGATAAGAGGGCGGAGGTCGTATCAGTCGCTGAGATAAAGAGTGGGGGAGGAAAGGCTATTAGTCATCAACTGTAGAGCTCTACGCACCATACTTCCGGATCGCTGAATGCCTGCTTTATTGCTTGTCTATTGCTCAGCAGGATTTCTTTAATGACGCTTTTCGGCTGGTTTCCACATTTTAACCATATAACTAATGGTGGACCGCCCCACAACAGGCTGAATTCATGGAAATCTGCGTCTAAAGTGACAATTGCGTATTGGTGATCTTTTGCATAGCGCCATATTTGTTGATCAGGCGCGTCGCCCAAGTCCAAGAGCGCGACCTGGTTACTGCCAGGGAAAAATTCTTCCAGGTGCTTAACCAGGCGAAAAGATAGATTTTGGTCAAGAAGTAGCTTCACGCGGCATGTATAACTGTTAGGTGATGTTCACGATCGGCTGCATAGGCCAAGCAAGCGTGAATTTGCTCAGCATTCAACTCTGAAAAGTCTTCTAGAATTTCCGTTGTGGACATGCCATTTGCAAGCCAGCCCAATACATCGTACACGGTTATTCTAGTCCCCTTCACACAAGGCTTTCCGCTTCTTTTGCCTGATGTTATCTCAATATGCGCTTGGTAATTCATAATTGACCCATATCAATCGGATTATGAGTTTCATTCTGGTTCTTGGGGGTGGGGGCGTCAAGAGGGGGAAATTGGCAGTATTGTGAGATTGGTGTTGTAAGGAAAAGCGCAACTTCGGTTGATCAGGGGCCAATAAAAAATCCCGGCACGATGGCCGGGATTGCTCTTTCGGGTCAAACGCTAACGCCGTTACATCTGGGAATCTTCCGGTGGTTCGCCAATGGTGCCGGGCATTGCCTGCACGTGGCCCATCTGCTCACCGGCCAGGGTGAGGAAGTGCAGGTGGCGTTCATACTCGGCCACCAAATCACCAATTACCTGACCACGGGTATAGCCGTTAAGGTCTTTATCCTGACCACCTTCGGCTAAGTACACATCCAGACGCACATAGAAGTCATCGTCCGCAGGGATGAAGCTAGGGGTGCGCATGCGATGCGGGCAGACCTGATAGACAAAGCTGGTTGCATCGCCGAAGTCGACCTGGAGCATCAGGCTAGGCAGCGATTCTCCTTCAACGTGCTCTTCGGTGACGTTGGCGGTTTGGCCACGGCTTTCAAGCTCCTGGGCAAACTGGGTCATCGCCGGGCGAATCGAGTGTTCAAGGGTCGCGGCGGCACCCGCACGGGTAGACGTATCCAGGGCGCGGTCCAATCGCTCTTTCCAATCGCCACCCGGCGCCCCACCGGCAATCATGCGGCGTGCATCGGCTTTTTTGCCTTCCATTTTCAGTGCCTTATACATACCTACCATGACCGCGAAAATAACCAGCGAGAACGGCAGTGCGGTGATCACCACGGCACTTTGCAGCGCGTTTAAGCCGCCGGCCATTAATAGGGCAATGGTAATCAAGCCAATCACCGCCGACCAGAAAATGCGCAGCTTCACCGGTGCATCGTGGTTCACATCGCTCAGAATGGAGGTGAAGTTGGCCAGTACCAAGGCACCGGAGTCCGCCGAGGTAATAAAGAACACAATGCCGAGGACGGTGACAACAGCGGCGGTCAGACCCGTATAGGGGAAGTACTCAAGCAAGGTGTAAAGGGTGGTTTGCGGGGTGTTGAGCGCCTGTTCGCCTAGTTCAACAGCGCCCTGATTGGCCACCAGTTCGATGCCGGTGTTACCGAATACCGACATCCACACCATCATAAAGGCCAGCGGAATAAACAAGGCGCCGGCGACAAACTCGCGAATGGTACGACCACGGGAAATACGCGCCAGGAACAGACCGACGAACGGTGTCCAGGCTATCCACCAGCCCCAGAAGAAGATCGTCCACCACATTTTCCACTCTCGGGCGCCCTCATCGGCAAAGGCGTAGGTATCAAAGCTGGCGCCAACAAAGCCCGACAGGTAGTCACCCGCGTTATTGACGACTTTATCCAGCAGCACCAGGGTGTCGCCTGAGAAGAGCACAAACAGCATCAGCGCTAACGCCAACAGCATGTTGAACTCTGAGAGGCGGCGAATGCCTTTTTCAACACCGGTTACGACAGAAATCGTCGCCAATATGACCACCATGACGATCAAAATGATCTGCACGGTGATGGTTTCCGGCACGTCAAACATATAGGCCAAGCCGTAGTTCAGCTGCATCACCCCAATGCCGAGGCTGGTGGCGATGCCGAATACGGTGGAGATCACGGCGGTAATGTCGACCGCGTTGCCAATCGGGCCGTGAATACGCTTGCCAAGGATCGGGTAGAGCGCGCTGCGAATCGCCAGTGGCAGACGGTGGCGGTAGCTAAAGTAGGCCAGCGCCATACCCATCAACACGTAAAGGCCCCAACCGGAGAGTCCCCAGTGCAGATAGGTTTGAACGACGGCGTTACGCATCGCTGCCTGGCTTGCCGGGGTCAAGTCCGGCGGTGCCAGGTAGTGGGCGACCGGCTCGGCAACGCTGAAGAACAGCAGGTCAATGCCGATACCCGCGGCGAACAGCATGGCCGACCAGGAGAGCAGTGAAAACTCGGGGCGTGAGTGATCCGGCCCCAGGCGGATGCTGCCAAAGCGTGATAGGCCGATGGCGATCACAAACACCAGGTACGCCACGATGGCAAGCATGTAGTACCAGCCAAAGGTTTTGCTGACCCAGGCAAGGCCTGCGTCAAAGAAAGCGCCAGCTTGTTCGGTAAACAGCATGGTGAGCACTAAGAAAACGATGATGCCCGCTACACTGCCGTGGAAAACCACGGGATTGAGCCGGTCACGGGAGGGGAGGATGGGGTTGCTTTTCGCCATGCAGGCGCTCTCCTGTTATTAAAAGATACGTTAGGGAAGGGTGAGGAACATTTTATTTTGAATGAACGTTCAAATAAAATACGCGATTAACCCCTTCCCTTCAAGTTAACCTCCCTATATAGGTTGAATTAGCGTGGAGTCGACAATGTGTTTACGAATACGCTTACGAACGTGTAGACGCAAAAACGCCCGGAAAAACCGGGCGTTGGCGCTAGTTTTAATAAATTGCCAAGGTTTATTCGCTATCGGCTCTCTCATCTTTGTGGTCATCGTGATGACCACGTTTGCCATGCTTACCACGATACTCTTCATGGGCTTCGTGCATGGCGTTGCGTAAGGCTGCCTGCTCTTCTTCGGAGAGTATCTCAGCGACCCGCCCGTGGTGCTCTTCACGCAGCGCGTGCATGGCGTCGCGATGTTCAGCGTGTGCTTCGTTGAGCTCAGCCTGCTTCTCCGCCGAGATATCAGCGCGCTCATACACCGCTTGGCGACGTTCCTCCATGCGCTCTTCCATACGCTCGCGATCCGGGCCTTGGCCTTCATGGTCACCGTGGCTGTTGGCTTGTGCGGTCAGTGCCATTGGCGCTAAGGCCATGGCGAGTAGCGCAGGGGCAAACAGTTGGCGAATTGACATTTTTCTAGCACTTGAAACGTTCATAGATTCTCTCCTGGTCAGTTGACGATGTCAGTATCGCTAGGCCGAGTGCAAACCATTTGCACAGAGTGTGCAACAATCATGACCTTATTGGCGTCGGGCTGGTCCTAGCAGCTAGGTGAGGGGTCACCTATTTATCAAGGAGAAACAGAATGTCGCGAACCGAGCTATTTCGCGTGTGGCCGCAGCGCGGCGCATTTACCGCCTTGCGCCGCGTGACCGGCCTAGGCGCGCTTGCCCTAATGCTGAGCGGGTGCAGCGCATCCCAGCACTTTAGCCAAGGTGAGCCGGCCATTGAAAGTAGGCCACTCGGTGATCCCCAGCCTTTTACCCGTTTATCAGCGAGAACCTACACACCCGACGAGTGGCCGCAGGCACTAAAGGCGGACGTTTATCTGCCTAGTGGTGCCAACGATGCACGGCGACCTGCGGCCTTGGTGGTGCATGGCGGTGGCTGGCGCAACCGTTCCCGTGACGATATGCAGGGCATCGCCGAGCAGTTGGCGGGGCAGGGCTACGTGGCGGTCAATATTGAGTATCGCTTTGCACCGGAATATCGCTTCCCGAGTCAACTGCATGATTTACAGCAGGCCATGGCCTGGATTCACGCCCATGCCGACCAGTGGCAGGTGGATACCCAGCGTATTGTAGGCGTTGGGTTTTCATCCGGCGCCCATTTGGTGAGCTTGCTGGCGGTTGCCGGGGTGGAAGGGCCGTTGGCGGCACCTTACGGCGGCGAGCAGAGCCGCTTAGCCGCCGTGCTGGCCGGTGGCCTGCCCAGTGACTTACTTAAATTTGACGATGGACGCCTGGTCGTGGATTTTATCGGCGGGACCCGTGCTGAAGAAAACGCAGCGTATCGCCTAGCCTCACCCGCCCGGCAGATTACGCCGCAGGCGCCGCCATTTTTCCTGTTCCACGGTAAGTGGGATCAGCTGGTGCCGGTGGATCACGCCACGGATTTCTATCAAGCCTTGCAGGACAACAATATAGAGAGCGAGCTGTATCTGCAGCGCTGGCGCGGCCATGTGACCAGTTTCCTGCTGCGTGGCTGCGCGATAGAGGCGGGCATCGCGTTTCTTAACCGGCAGGTAAAGCCTTAACCTTCCGGCTGGTACTTATAGCCGACGCCATAGACTGAACGAATGATGTCCAGTTCGGGGAGCGCTTCGTGGATTTTTTTGCGCAGCTTTTTAATGTGGCTGTCCACGGTGCGCTCCGAAACAATGCGGTTGTCACGATACATATGATCCATCAGCTGTTCGCGGCTGAAAATTCGCCCCGGCGCCTGCATCATCACCCGCAACAGCTGGAACTCTACCGCCGTCAGCCCAATATCCTGCCCGTAGGCGAGCGCCTGCCAGCCATCCTCATTTAATACCACCGGTGCGCTGGGCACTTCAGCGGGTGCCTCGGCCACCGCCTGACTACGCCGCAGTACCGCTTTGACCCGCGCGACGACCTCGCGCGGGCTGAACGGTTTGCAAATATAGTCGTCGGCGCCCAGCTCCAAGCCTAGCAATCGGTCGACCTCTTCGACCCTAGCGGTAACCATGATGATCGCAATGGCGGGCCAGTGTTGGCGAATTTCACGGCTGAGAGTGAGGCCATCTTTACCCGGCAGCATGATATCGAGGAGCACTAAGGCCGGCGAGTGGTCTGCTAGCCATGGCATTACTTCATCGCCATGCCCCAGGGTCGTGACCGTGTAGCCTTGAGTCGTTAAATAGTCCGCCATCAGGCGAGCGATCTTGGGTTCATCTTCCACAATCAGCAAAGAGGTGGCGTTTGGTGCATCGTGAGACATAAAGCAGAACTCGCTTAACAGTGGACGTGAAAGCAGGGCTAACGATTCTTGTAGTATCAGTTTTGGAGACATTAATCAGTTTTCAACAGCACAAAGCGCAGTGTCCAGCGTAGCCCACCCAAGGGGGAGTTCGAGGGCGTCAGCGTTGCCCCGTGTGCGTTGACCAAGGCGCTGGCTATCGATAACCCTAAACCGCTGCCGCCGCTGGCCCGGCTGCGCGACCCTTCCACGCGATAGAGCCGCTCGGTTAAGCGGGTAAGCTCACCTTCCGGCACCCCCGGCGCAGTGTCTTCCCAGGTCACCACGGCAATCCCCTGCTCCGCCCTGAGGGTGACCCTCATTTCGCCCGGTGGCTGGGTGTAGGCACAGCTATTATCCAGTAGATTATTCCATAGTTGGCGCAGGCGTTGGGCGTCACCACGAATCATAATATTAGGTTCGATTCGTTGGGTGAGCGTTAAGCCGCTGTCGACTAACCAGCGGTCGGCGTCGGCTAACCGGCTGGCGAGACAGTCGCTAAGATCCATTGGTGCTAGTTGAATATCCAGCGCGCCCGCATCGCTTTGTGATAGCAGGCGTAAGTCGGCGACCAAGCGCTCTAATTGGCCGACCTCTTGGGCGAGGGAGCTAAGGTTTTCCTGGTTAAGCGGACGAATACCATCCTGCATGGCTTCGATCTCGCCGCGCAGTACGGCCAACGGGGTGCGTAATTCGTGGGCGGTGTCAGACACCCAGCGGGCACGGGCATCGCGGCTAGCTTCCAGGGTAGCGGCGAGCACGTTGAAATCACGCGCCAGGCGTGAAAGCTCATCACGGCCGCGCTCGGGCAGCCGGGTGCGGTAGTCGCCTTCGGTAAGGCGCAGCGTCGCGCCTGCCAGTGCCCGGGTGCGCCGTCCTAACCACCAGGAAAGCCCACCCGCCAATAGCAGCGAGGCGATGCAGAGCGACACCACAATCAGCACCAGGTTGCGCTGCTGGCGCTCCAGAAAGCGGCTCTCCATACGTTCCATCATCTCTCGGGGAGGCCGGAACCCCAGCGAGCCGATGTCTTCGCCTTCGCTGCGCAGCGCCAGCCAGCGCCAACTACCCGCGCTTCCGCGCCCACCTCTGGGCGGCACCACAAAACGATCATCGGCGGCGCGGAGTATGAAATCCCGCGCCTCCCCCAGGGAAGAAGGGCGGTCGCGGTGCGTCTGACCCAGCTCAAAACGGACAATATACGGCCAGCGTTCCGGCGCTTGCTCCAGCCACTCCCAGCTTTGTTGGGTTTCCCAGCGGGTGATAAGACCATCGGCCAGCAGCGTGGCACGGCGCTCTTGAGCCTGGTTGAGATAGTCAAGAAACCCGCGGTCAATGCTGTATGAAACGGCCAAAAACATGCTCGCCGAGATCGCCACATTGACGCTCAAAATAATCACAAACAGCTTGAGGCCCAGCCGCGAGGGCCGCCATTGGCGTATGGCTGTGGGCAAGGCCATCAGTGGGCTCCCTCTTCTTTATCGAGGACGGGCTGGCGCGGCGCGCTGAGCCGTTCGCGAACGTTTTCCATGCCTAGGTAGAGGCAGGGTACGAGTATCAGCAGGATCACCGTGGCGAACAACATGCCAAACCCCAGTGAGATCGCCATGGGAATCATAAACCGTGCCTGCCGCGAGGTTTCCAGAATCATCGGCGCCAAACCTAAGAACGTTGTCAGCGTGGTCATCATGATCGGCCGTAAGCGGCGGGTGGCGGCGGCCACAATGGCTTCCCGGGCGGCCATGCCTTCACCGCGTTTGCGGTTGGCGTAGTCGATCAGCACCAGGGCATCGTTAATCACCACCCCGGAGAGCGCCAGCATGCCCAGCAGGCTGATAATCGAAAGCCCAAACCCCATGATCATGTGGCCAGCTACCGCCCCGACGATGCCAAAGGGGATCGCAGCCAGCACCAGCAGCGGCTGCAGGTAGCTCCTGAATGGGATAGCCAGCAAGGCATACAGCGCGGCCATCATTAACCACATTGAGGTTTTCAGGGTCGCCAGGTTATCGGCGGTGTCTTGCTGGCGCCCACCCATGCTGACTTCAAGCCCCGGCCATGTGGCGGTGAGGTTGGGGAACGCCTCTTCCTGCAGCGTTGCGAGCACTTGGTTGATCGCTTGGTCGTTTTGCGAATCCGCAGTGACGGTAATAATGCGCCGCCCGTTAATGCGCTCAAGGCTGCTAGACGCTTGACTGATGGTCATATCCGCGACCCGCGACAGTGGTACGCTCAAGCCATCGGCGGTGCGCACCGGCAGGCGGTAAAGTCCATTCAAGCTATCGCGATTGCTATTGGGCAGGCGCACCTCAACGCTGATCTCGCTGCGGCCTACGTACTGTTCAAGCGCGGTGGCACCCTGGAGAGGCCCGCGCAGCGCTTGGGCTAAATTATTGCCGGTTAGGCCCAGGGCCCGGCCTTCAGCAGACAGGCGTATTTCGAGCTGAGGCTTACCATCGCCTATGCCGCTGTCGATATCCGTGAGGCCATAGCCGCTCAGCGTTTCTGCCAGCCGTTCGGCGGCCGCTTCGAGTACTTGGGTGTCAGGGTGCGAAAGACGCAGGCTAAGCGCCGCACCGCTGCCGGGGCCGCCAACGTCCGACTCAAAGCGAACCGACTGGGCGCCCAGCAAATCGCCGGTCAAGGTACGCCACTCACGGGCAATCCGGGAAGGGGGCCACGCTTCCAGGCTGTCGCTGGCAATATCCAAACGCACTTCCAGGCTTTCGCCGTCCAAGCGGGTGCGTGAACTGCTGAAACTTAACGTCTCTTCACGCTCGCTGAGCTCGTCTGCCGCGTCGAGCAACTGTTGGCTAAGCGCGCGGCTAACGCTAATGTTAGTGCCAATCGGCAGTGTCACCGTGGCCTGTACCTGGTCGGATTCGACCCGTGGCATCAGTGAAAACCCCAGCCGCCCGCTCATCGCCCAGGAGAGCGCAATGATCAAGACGGCAACGCCCACTGAGATGCTGAGCAGACGCTGGTTGAGGGCACGCTGCAGGAACGGCTCAAACTGACGATAGGTAAAGTGGTGCAGCCCGCCCTGCAGGCGCTGGCGCAGTGCTTCAAGCGGACGCTGCCACTTGGGTGTTTGGCGGGGCTTGCGGCTATGCGCTAGGTGGGCCGGCAAAATAACCAGTGCTTCCAGCCAGGAGATCAAAAAGACAGTGATCACCACGACGGGCACGGTGGCAAAAATCAGCCCCAAAAAACCGGGCAAAAACAGCAGCGGCAGAAAAGCCACAATGTTGGAGAGAATTGCAAACGTCAGCGGTGTGGCAATTTCACTAGCGCCCTTAACGGCCGCGTCGCGCAGGGAATAGCCTTCTTCGCGGTAGCTATAGATATTCTCGCCAACGATAATGGCATCGTCGACCACGATCCCTAAGGCGATAATAAAGGCGAACATCGACATCATATTCAGCGAGACGCCGATCCAGGGCAGAAACAGCATGGCGCCTAGAAACGCGGTGGGAATGCCTAAGGTGACCCAGAACGCCAGCCGCGCTTCGAGAAACAGCGCCATCAGCACCAGCACCAGTGCCAGGCCCATCCAGGCATTCTTTAAAAGCAGGCCCAGGCGCGCTTCATAGATTTCTGAGCTATCGCGGGAAATATCCAGGCTCACGCCTTCCGGCAAGCCCGTACGCAAGCGTTCAAGCTCAGCGTTAACCGCTTCTGAAATGCTGGTGGGGGTTTGGTCACCAATCTGGTAAACGTCGACGGAGAGCCCTGGCTGGCCGTTGTAAAACACTTCGCGGTCGGTTTCGGCAAAGCCATCGGTGACCTGGGCGATATCGCCCAGGCTAATGGGCGTTCCTTGGGCGCTGGTCAGGATCGGCAGCTCGGCAAACGCCGCAGCGCTGTTGCGCCTGCCCTGATAGCGAATCAGCCACTCGCCTTCGGCGGTGGTTAATTGCCCACTGGCCAGATCAAGGGCTTCTTCAGCAATGCGCCCCGCCAGCTCCTGATGATCCAATCCATAGCGCTCAATGGCTTCTTCATCCAGGTGGACTTGAATTTCCCGCTCGCGATTGCCGGATAGCTCTACTTTGGAAATGCCGGAGACGGCCTGGAGGTCGCCACGTACATTTTCGGCCGCGTCGTGCAATGCCTCCAGGCCCACATCACCATAGACCTGCAGATTCAAAACGCTGCGCGACCCGCCCGCCAGGGTAAAACGAGGTGGGTCCGCGGCGCTGGGTAGGGTGGTGATCGCGTTCACCGCCTGCTGGATCTCCTGGTAGGCGCGCATCACATCAATGCCGTCAATCAGGGTAGCGCTAACGCTGGCACTGCCTTCATTGGCGGTGGCGGTCAGCTCGTCAATGCCCTCCACATCGGCAATAGCGGCTTCCAATGGCAGCAGCAGGCTCTGTTCCACGTCTTCCGGGGTGGCGCCGGGGTAGCTGATAGTGACTTGCACGATTTCGGTGGTGAATTCGGGGAACACCTCTTTTTTAATCGCCAGGGAAGCCATCAGACCGCCGACGATAAACAGCACCATCAGCAAGTTAGGCGCCACCCCATGATCAACCATCCAGGCCAGTGGGCCGCGGCGCATTATCATGGGGTGTCTCCCTGGCCGACCGGGGTGTCATCGGCTTGGCGAATGCGTACCTGCTGACCCTCTTGAGGCTGAGCCAAGCCGGCGGTGACCACCCGCTGGCCAATGTCTAACCCTTCACTGATCAAGGCGCTATCTTCACCGCGATAGGCCAGGGTGACCGGCGTGCGCCGCAGACGATTGTCTTCATCGACTTGCCACACGATGTCACCTGGGCGTAGGGCCGCAGACGGCAGTGTGATCAGCTGGCCTTGAATAGACGGTTGAAAAGACACCCGCAGCACATCGCCCAGCCGCAGTGCCGGGCCATCAGTGGCTAACGCCAGCGGATCGTCGACAGCGATTAACAGCTGTGCCTGCAGGCCATTCTCTTCCAGGCTGGGGAGCACCGATACCAGTGTGCCTTGGCGCGTGGCGTCTACCGGCCAGCCGCGGCTCGTCAACGTGACGTTGCTGCCGGTGTCAAGCCACTCTATCCATTCGCCAGGCAGGGATGCGCGCACCCAAAACTGCTCAACGCCCACCAGATGCAGGACTTCAGTGCCTTGACTGAGCAGGCTGCCTGCGCCCACCAAGCGCTCTTGCACCATTGCCCGCCACGGGGCGGTGAGGGTGGCACGCTCGACATTCAGCGCCGCCTGGTCACGGGCCACCCGCGCTTGAGTTACTTCCGACTGCGCCTGACGCAGCTGGGGTTCGCGTAATACCAGCGCGCGACGCTCAGCGGAGAGTTGGCGGCCAAAGGATTCGTACTCGCTGCGCGCACGTTGCTGCTCCGCCTGTTCTAAAGCAAGCTGGGCTTGAGCAATCGACAGCGCTGCCTCTGCATCTTCCAGCGCAAGGTTAAGGTCAGCTTGATCAATGTAAGCGACCGGTGCTTGCTGCTCCACTACTTGACCCGGAATGACATTGCGAGCAAAACGTTCTAACTGACCAGCCACACGGCTTGCTAACATCGCCTCTTGTTCGGCCTCAATGCGGCCAAAACCATGCAGTTCGGGTGCCTGTGTGCTGGCCGTCACGGTGACGACGTCTACCATTGCAGGTAGCGGCTCGGGTGGTGGGGTGCGTTCAATACGCGGCGGTTGAGACATAATCCACCACGCGACCGTAAACGTCCCAGCAAGAATTAATAAAGCCATCACGGCACCCAAACGGATGCGGCCTTGCTGGTACGGCGAATGGAAAGAAGAGAAGGAACGTGTTGATGTCATTACCGCGCGTCATCCATTGTGAGCAAAATTTTCCAGAAAAAAAGCGTATAATGCTAGCATCACGCATTGGTAAGCAGCCATTAGGCAAGTAATGTGCAAATAGTATGCAACCAACGCCCACTTGATAAGAATGGACTGACTGGTCTACTTTAATACGTATGAAAAACACCGCAACGCGTGACAAATTGATTGACACAGGCGCTCAGCTGATTGGCCAGCAAGGCTATAATGCGACGGGCATCAATGCCGTTTTAAAAACCTGCGGTGTGCCAAAAGGCTCCTTTTACCACTATTTCTCCAGCAAAGAGGATTTTGGCCTCGCCGTGATTGAACGGTTCGCCACGAGCTACGACGCGACGCTAGTGGCGCTGCTGGAGGACAGTGAAACACCGCCGCTAGAGCGTTTAAGGCGCTACTTCGCGCTAGGCCGCGATCATATGCATGAATGTGATCACGTCACTGGCTGCCTGATTGGTAATTTGGGCCAAGAGCTGTCTGGCCAAAGCGATACCTTTCGGGACGCTTTGAACCTGGTGTTTCAGCGCTGGGAGCACCGTTTTGTGCACTGCTTGAAAGATGCCCAGGCGCGCGGCGACATCGCCATGCATACCCCTCCTGAAGCGCTGGCCAGTTTTATCCTAACCGGCTGGGAAGGCGCTATTCTACGCGCTAAAACGCTGAAATCCGTCGAGCCCATGGAGCACTTTGAAAAGATTTTGTTCGAGCAGGTGCTGCTAAACCCATCGCCTTAGTGGGGCGATGGGTTAACGTGTTTAAGCCCCTTTGTTTAAAACCCTTCTAGTACCAGCTTGCCAATCGTACGATTGCTCTCGATCAGCGCGTGCGCGCGTTTCAGGTTCTCGGCATTAATGGGCCCCAGCACTTCCCCAAGGGTAGTTGTTAAGCGGCCGTTATCGACCATGGCAGCGATTTCTGTGAGTAAATCGTGCTGCTTGGCGAGATCGTCTGTGGTGAACAACGGGCGAGTAAACATTAGCTCCCAGTGCAGCGACAGGCTTTTCATTTTGAGCTTGCGCACATCAATCAGCTCGGGGTCATCGATTAGCGCCAATTTACCCTGAGGTTTCAGCGCTTTAATAATGGCATCGAAGTGGTGATCCGTTTGGTTAAGGCTGATCACCATGTCCACACCCTCGTAGCCAGCGGCTTTCAGTGCCTGATCAATGGGCTGATGGTGGTCAATCACCGCGTCAGCACCTAATGATGTCACCCAGGCTTGGCTCTCTGGCCGAGAGGCTGTGCCAATCACGCTAATATCGGTGAGCTGTTTAGCAAGCTGCACCAGGATTGAGCCAACGCCCCCCGCCGCGCCAATCACCAACAGGCTTTTGTCTTGAGTATCGCGCATCCCCAGCTCTAAGCGGTCAAACAGCAGCTCCCAAGCGGTAATCGCGGTGAGTGGCAGCGCCGCCGCCTGAGTGTCAGAAAGGCTTTTTGGCGCTAGGCTGGCAATGCGTTCATCGACCAGCTGATACTCGGCATTAGAGCCTTGGCGGGCAACGTTGCCTGCGTACCACACTCGGTCACCCGGCTGAAAACGGCTAACCGCACTACCTACGGCATCCACAATGCCCACCGCGTCGTAACCCAGTACTCTTGGCTCGCCGGCTTCCAGCAGGGCGCTGCTGCGCACTTTGGCATCCACAGGGTTAACGGAAATCGCCCTGACCGCCACGCGAATATCGTGAGCCTCTGGGGTTGGGGTGGGCAACTCAATATCCTGCAGTGCGTCAGGGTGGTCGATAGACAGGCTTTGGGTAAAGGCGATCGCTTTCATAATGGTGGCTTCCAGTGAGTTTTAGTAGCGCCATCATGCCCGGATGTCGTTTTATTAAAAAGGCCTCGGCTGCGTAATATGCGCGCAGGCTGGGTTGATAAATGATCAGATAAGTTAGGAGCACGCCATGTTGCATGGGTTTGAAAATGGGTTTGAAAAATGCAAGCGCCACGTTAACGGCGTCGAGATCGCGTTTCGACAGGGCGGCAGTGGGCCTGCGCTACTGTTGCTTCATGGCCACCCCCAAACCCATGTGATTTGGCACAAAGTCGCGGAGGCGCTTGCCCAGCACTTCACGGTGATCGCGGCGGACCTGCGCGGCTATGGCGACAGCAGTAAGCCTGTTGATGACCCCGAGCACTTCAATTACTCAAAACGCACCATGGCGGCCGATATGGCTGAGCTAATGAGCGCGCTCGGTTTTGAGCATTTCAAAGTGCTGGCCCATGACCGAGGCGCGCGGGTCGCTCACCGTTTAGGGGTTGACCACGCGGAGCGCGTCGAGCGCATGGTGCTGTTGGATATTGCCCCCACGCTGGCCATGTATCGCGGTACCACGGAGGCCTTTGCGCGCAGCTACTGGCACTGGTTCTTCCTGATTCGCCCCCAGCCGCTGCCGGAAATGTTGATTCAGAGCGACCCCGCTCAATACCTGAAAAGCGTGATGGGTGCGCGCAGTGCCGGTATGGCGCCTTTCTCCCCGGAAGCGCTGGCGGAGTACGAGCGCTGCCTTTCACTCCCCGGCACCGCCACCGGCATTTGCGGCGACTACCGTGCCAGTGCCACGATTGATTTAGCGCACGATCAGGCAGATATCGATGCGGGCGTAAAACTTACCTGCCCATTAAAAGTGATGTGGGGCGCTGAAGGCGCCATTGAAGCCTGCTTTGACGCCTTGGCTGAATGGCGCAAGGTAGCCACCCAAGTCGACGGCAAAGCACTCCCTTGTGGCCACTATATCGCCGAAGAGATTCCCGAAATACTGCTGGAGGAAGCGCTGCCTTTCTTACGCGACGTTGAGTAGGTAATTCCGGAGACTTCTCAAGACGAAACGGGTAAAAAACTGGATAATGGGCGGCAATTCGCCTACCGGCTTATGTTTTTAAGCCTGGGCACACCCATTACTCCGGACGTTCTTCATGGAAATCAAAGTTAACTATCTCGACAACCTCCGCCTGGAGGCCAAGTTCGACGATTTCACCGTCACCTCCGACCAGCCGATTCGCTACAAGGGCGACGGCTCGGCGCCTGGGCCGTTCGACTACTTCCTAGCGTCGTCTGCCATGTGCGCCGCCTATTTCGTCAAGGTGTACTGCAACGCGCGGAATATTCCCACCGAGAACATCCGCCTGTCGCAGAACAATATCGTCGACCCGGAAAACCGCTATAAGCAGATTTTTAAAATTCAGGTCGAGCTGCCGGAAGATATTTCGGCAAAAGATCGCGAAGGCATGCTGCGCTCCATCGACCGCTGCACGGTGAAAAAAGTCGTGCAGACAGGCCCCGAGTTCCAGATTGAGGTGGTCGAGAATATCGATGAGGACGCCCAGGCGCTACTGATGGGCGCACCGGAAGGCAGCCATACCTACATTGAGGGCAAAGACCTGCCGCTGGAGCAGACCATTGCCAATATGAGCGGGATCCTTGCCGATTTAGGCATGAAGATCGAGATCGCCTCCTGGCGCAATATCGTGCCCCACGTGTGGTCGCTGCATATTCGCGATGCGGCCTCGCCGATGTGCTTTACCAACGGCAAAGGCGCCACCAAAGAGAGTGCACTTTGTTCGGCGCTGGGCGAGTTTATCGAACGCCTTAGCTGCAATTTCTTCTATAACGACCAGTTCTTCGGCGAAGAGATCGCGAATAGCGAATTCGTTCACTACCCCAATGAGCAGTGGTTCAAGCCGGGCCCTGGTGATTCGCTGCCTGCGGAAATTCTCGACGAGCACTGTCTGGCTATCTACAACCCGGAAGGCGAGCTGTGCGGCTCCAACCTGATCGATACCAACTCGGGCCGCGAAGACCGGGGCATTGTCTCGCTGCCGTTTGTGCGTCAATCCGACGGCGAGACGGTCTATTTTCCCTCCAATCTGATCGAAAACCTGTTCCTGAGTAACGGGATGAGCGCGGGCAATACGTTGGTTGAAGCCCAGGTGCAGTGTCTCTCGGAAATCTTTGAGCGGGCGGTGAAGCGGGAAATTATCGAGCAGGAGCTAACCCTGCCGGATGTGCCGCAAGCGGTGCTGGCGAAGTACCCCAGCATCGTCGAAGGTATTGCCGCCCTGGAAGCCCAGGGGTTCCCGGTGCTGGTCAAAGATGCCTCCATGGGCGGGCAGTTCCCAGTGATGTGTGTGACGTTGATGAACCCGCGCACTGGCGGCGTGTTTGCCTCCTTTGGCGCTCACCCAAGCTTTGAAGTAGCGCTGGAGCGCAGCCTGACCGAGCTACTGCAGGGTCGTAGCTTCGAAGGCTTGAACGACCTGCCGCTGCCGACCTTTAACTCACAAACCGTGGCCGAGCCCAATAACTTTGTTGAACACTTTATTGACTCGGTGGGCGTGGTCTCCTGGCGCTTCTTTAGCGCCAAGCCCGACTTTGAATTCAGCGAGTGGGATTTCTCGGGCGCTGGCGCAAAAACTTCTGAAGAAGAAGCCAAAACGCTGTTTGGCATTTTTGAAGAGCTAGGTGCCGAAGTGTATATGGCGATCCACGAAGACCTGGGCGCGCCGGTGTGCCGGATTCTGGTGCCGGGCTACTCCGAGGTGTATCCGATTGAGGATCTGATCTGGGATAACACCAATAAGGCTCTGGATTACCGCGAGGATATTCTTAACCTGCACCGCCTCGACGACGATCAGCTCACCGACTTGGTCGAGCGGCTGGAAGAAAGCCAGATGGACGACCACACCGATATCATCACGCTGATCGGTATCGAGTTTGATGAAAACACCGAGTGGGGCCAGCTGACGATTCTGGAGCTGAAGCTGCTGATTTACCTGGCGCTACAGCGCCATGACGAGGCGCTGGACTGCGTGCAGATGTTCCTGCAGTACAACGACAACACCGTTGAACGCGGCTTGTTCTACCAAGCGGTGAACGCGGTGCTGGAAATTGTTCTGGATGACGAGCTGGAGCTGGGCGACTACCTGCACAACTTCCAGCGCATGTTTGGTGAAGCCACCATGGCCGCGGTAGTGGGTTCGGTAAGTAGCGAGGTGCGCTTCCATGGCCTGACGCCGACCAACATGCAGTTAGAGGGCCTTGAACGCCACCAGCGCCTGATCGACAGCTACAAAAAGCTCCACGCGGCACGGGCGGCTAAAGCGGGGGTGTAAGCGCTTCTCCCAAAGCGGTGAAGGCGATGATAGTTAAACGCTCTGTTGGTGCCGTAACGCCAGCGGTGCGAGTTTACGTTGCAGAGTAAATGTTGGCGCTTAAACAGACGGCATTTGGTTAGCCTTGTTTTATACCAAAATAATACGTAGGACTCCCAATGAAACACAGAATTATCTTCGCTATTCTTATGTCGTTTACGCTATCGCTGATCATGTCTGCTTGGGTGACCTACGTGAATATCGGAACACACCCTGATTTTGTTGGCATTTGGATGCACGCCTGGCTTCTGGCGTGGCCAGCCGCCGGGATCATCGCGTTTATCAGTGGACCGTTTATTCATAAATTAGCCCATCGCATTGCCGAAAAGATTTAACGGTTTGTTTGAGTGCTCTTTGGCCTTGGCAATGCGCTATGCCTTGCTTGAGATAACGCTCAGCGTTGTCACGGTAATAAGTATTAGCGCCATGCCAATCACTTGAACGATCGCCAGGCTTTCAGCTAATACCATAACGCCGAACAGTGTCGCTGTGATGGGTTCGACCATAGCCACCATGGAGGCTAGGGCGGGCAGGGTGTATCTCAACCCCACGATGTAAAAAACAAATGAAAGGCCTGCCCCCAGAACGCCCAGTGTTAAAAACAAGGGCCAGCTTGATGCGTCAACGACGCTGACAACTTGCTCAGTATTGCTAGGAAAAATGAGCACTAGGGCCAGCACGGCGAAGGCTATCGCCAGTATCGCCTGGGGGCTGCCGTGGGGGGCTGCATATTTGAAGCCGAAAATGAACACGGCGTAGGAGAGACCGGCCAGCAGACCAGTGGTTACGCCGATCAGCGATAAATCGCTGGCGCTGCTCTCATAAAGTTTGGTCAACAGCACGATGCCAAGCATTACCAGCGCAATGGCGGCCCATTTTGCAGCAGTAGGTCTTTCGAGCTTCAGGACGAAGGAGATGAGGTATACGAACACCGGCGCGCAATACATCAGGGTGGCGGCCACGGCGACGCTACCGTGATCAATGCTGATAAAATAGAAGGTGAAGTTGCCCGCGACCCCAAGACCCGCGATGGCTGCCCAGAGCCATAGCTGCTTGTTTGCCAGCCCACTGCGAAACGGGCGTAGCCCCAGCCAAACGAGCACAAACAAAAGCCCAATGAGACCACGGTAAAACGACACCACGGATGGCTCCCAGCCATCGCCGATCAGTATGCCGCCAATCCCGCCTGCTAGCCCCCAAAAAAAAGCGGCCAGTGCCACAAAAGCCGTACTTGCGCCCGCCATTTTCTCTCCTTTCCACCTGAATAGAGCAACGCTTAAGAAGTCCGCATATGCCATGCCATGAATGGCGCTAAAATCACGAACAACTGCATGTTACAAGCGTGGCACATATTCGTTGAAATTCGACTGCCTAGCCCCTAACCCGACAGCGAAAGAAAAAACAGGATCAGCGGCGGGGAAATCAGCGAAAGAATAAACCCGCTGACCACGGCGATGGGGACGCAGGCCACGCCGCCGTGCTGCTGGATGACGGGCAGGGTGAAATCCATGGAGGTGGCGCCGCCGTAGCCAATCGCAAGCGCCGTGTGGCGATGAATCACCAGCGGAATCAGGATAAACGCCAGCAGCTCGCGGGTCAGGTCGTTAAAAAACGCCACGCCGCCCATTAGCGGGCCAAGCTGGTCGCCAATGAGAATCGCCGAGAGCGAGTACCAGCCAAAGCCTGACGCCATGGCCAAGCCTTGGTTCCAGCTTAGCGAAAGCAGTGGGGCAGCGACCAAGCCCGCCAGCAGCGAACTTATTGCCAGCGTCACTGCAATCGCCAGCCCCATGCGGTTGAGTAGAATTTGCCTGAGCGGCATACCGGAATTACGCAGCTGGCAGCCAATCAATGCCAGCAGTAAATAGAGTACCCATTCGTTAACAGATCAGCCGTTGAAAATAGTCCTTGTCAGGCGAGTGGGCCGATCAGTGGCGGCTGATCTTGTCGGATTGCGCCTATACGATTTTTTAGTGATGACGCACTTACCTGAAGAAGATGCCCGTCGACCTTGTGATCGAAGCAACCTAAGGCTAAATCTCATCAAGGAGTATGCAGTCATCATTCGCAATACGCCCTGAATTCGGGAGTTAATGAATGACAGCTAATTCTATAAAAAGGCGTTATCTGATCTCGCTAGGCGGCGGTTGGTGCCGAGTTGAATGTTCGTGCGCACAAGCCCGAAGCAATGGGGAAAAGAGAGTAGTGTATCTGGATAATAGAAATGGGTTAAACAGGCAATCAAGCTGTGCCAATAGGGTTTTAGTGCATTACGGCCTAGGTGTGGTGCTTTCTGAGGAACTATGAGAAATCCGGGTTATAATATTCCCTCCATCTTTGACCGGCGGTTTCTTCTCGAAGTCTGCGTATCCCGGTCTGCTCCGATATTAGTTTTTGGTTACCGCCGAATACCTGTCCACCATCTTTTGCATGCTTTTTGATCCACCGGCCTATCATGTTGGTATTAATGCCTAAACTGCGTGCCGCATCTGCTGGCTGATCACGCCTAGCTTGAATCCCTCTGGATATTGCTTTTTTATGCTCATTTAGAGAAAACTCCACTTGAGGGTATTATCCTTAATTTAACTAAGTTGAAAATCACCGGGGTGATCACATCCATAAAGCTGCTTCACTTGGAACTGGGCAGCTAAGCTATTATTGGAAGCGCTGATGACTGCGCTGAAGGCTTATTAGTCATCGTCGCGGAAATGGGGGGTCAGCCACGCGCCAGGCATTTGATAGCCAACGCCGCTGCAGAGGTTCGATTTTCTACCCCGAGTTTTCGGAAGACCTGTTCCAGATGTTTGTTCACAGTGCGTGGGCTCATGTCCAGAATCTGGCCAATTTCCCGATTGGTCTTGCCATTGCCGATCCACAGTAAGACATCGGATTCCCGGCCAGTTAGGCCAAATTTTTCCCGCAAAGCGGCGGTGGCGATGCTGGGGTGTTGAACTTCGTGCAGTCGAAGTAGGTATTCCCTGCTGTTCACCAGGGACAGAAATTCCACTGAATGGGGCTCGGGAAGAAAGTCCAGAGTTAGGCTGTGGCCGTTCTCCGGGTTATGGGACAGCCATTCTTTCAGGCGCTGGCTTAATTGATGCTGATGGTCGGTGTCCCTAAAGGTTAGGCGATGATGAACCTGGGGCGTTGCCCATAAAATATCCCCGCTCTGTTCCACGGCAAACAGGTTTTGCCCCGCTGTGTCCAGAGCCTGTCGTGCGCTGCGGGCCATGCGGGCGTTGGCCAAGTGAACCTGCATCCGCGCTAGCAATTCAGTGGTATTAATGGGCTTGGTGACGTAATCCACGCCACCGGAATTTAACCCCATCACTACGTGCTCCGTGTCACTCAGGCCGGTCATGAAAATGATGGGTGTATCGATAAAATCTGGGTTCTGTTTCAGTTGCTGACAGGTTTCGAAGCCGTCCATATTAGGCATGATGGCATCCATCAGTACGATGTCTGGGGTGATGTTCTGGCTGATGGTCAGCGCCTGGTTGCCTTCCAATGCCACCAGAACCGTCATGCCAGCGTTTTCCAGAGCATCACTGATCATGCGGATGGAGTCTATGGCATCATCAACCACCATGACCACAGTTTTTCTGGTGTCGCGAAGGTTAGGTGCGCTCATAGTCGGTCACCTTAAGTATGTCGATAATTTTCTCGAACTGGAAATCGTTTGTTAGTCGGACAACGTCTTTAATGAAAACGGGATCTGCCGCGCCCTGATGCTCTAGGCCGTGCAGGGCTTCCAGCAAGCCTTTGCGATGTCCGATTTTGGCCAGGTCCACTAGGTTGGTCCGGTGCTGGCTGGATGGTAGCACCATGGTGTCCGCATCTGGGGCGGGCAGGATTGCCATCGGTTCTGGACTTTTATCGAATCGCCAAGCTAGGCCTAGCAGATGAGCAATCTGGTCCAGAAGCTGGTTCTGGCGCACGGGCTTGATCACGTAACCGTTATGCAGCATGGGGTCGGGGCGATTACGGCCCTCGCTGGCGTCGGCGGAAACCATCAACACGGGAAGCTGATGACTTTTTTCCCGCAGGTGGTCGAGAATTTCCCAGCCGCTGTACCCGGGCATGGTGACGTCAAGAAGCAACAAATCTGGCAGCTCTTTCTCTATCGCGTCTGCAACGGCCATGGAGTTGCCAATATCAATGATCTCGAAGTCAAGTGGCGCCAGCATAGCGCGGATGATCTGTCGGTGGGAGGTTTCATCATCCACCACCATGATTTTACGGCGTGGACCTTCATAACCGTAGATCCGGCGGGCCGATGGGCTCATTGATTCCGGCCTTGGAGTGTGCAGGCTGGACAGCATCAGGCTGGCCTTGAATATGCTGCCTTTTCCAAGAGTGCTGCTTACCGAAAGATCCCCGCCCATAATGTCGGTTAGCAAGTGAGTGATAGTCAGGCCCAGACCGGTGCCCGCCTGACTTTGTCCCGGTGTGCGAATGCGCTCGAAGGGGCTGAAGATGCGTTCGATGTTCTCTTCGGCGATTCCCTCTCCGGTATCTTCAACGGTGAATTCGGCAACTTGGCTGCGGTACTTCAGGGTAAGTGAAACATGACCTTGTTCAGTGTATTTAATGGCATTGGATAGCAGGTTGATCAGTATCTGGCGCAGCCTATTCTCATCGGTGGTGACCATTTCCGGAAGCTTACCGATGCAATGGTATTCAAACACCAGGCCTTTTTCCTCAGCCTGCAAGCGGAACATGTGCACCAGTTGTTCCATCAACAGGTCAACGCGAACTGCATCCCGGTGAAGGTCCAGTCGACCTGCCTCGATTTTGGAAATATCCAGCAGGCCTTCGATGAGGTCTGCCAGATATTCGCCACTGTGGCGGATAACGCCCAGTGCTTCTTTGCGGTTGTCTGGTATCGTCGCGTCATTTTCCATCAACTGGGCGTACCCGAGGATAGCGTTCAGTGGAGAGCGTAGTTCGTGGCTGATGCCTGTTAGATAGCGGCTTTTAGCGTTGTTAGCGGCTTCTGCGTGTTCTTTGGCTTTCTGCAGAGCTTGGTCAGTGCGTTCGTGGGCGACGATTTCTTCTGTCAACAGCCGGGTTTGACGCTGGGATTCTTCCTCCGCCACCAGGCGGCTTTCATGGGCCAGTACGAACAACCAGCACACTACCCCAGTAATAATGATGAGCACGAAAAAAACTTTCCAGAGCGTAATCGAAAGTACCGCGGCCTCAGCAGTGGAAGTTACCAGGGTCTGCTCATGAATCAGCCACAACAACAGACCTGATGCGCCGTTGATCAGCACTAGCAATACCAGAAAGTGGCCGAGCCGGGAGTGCAGATAGCGGAATGCGGATTCCGGGATGAACAGCCCGAAGAATTTGTGCATCTGCTCCTTATAGCCCGCCCCCGGCTTGCAAAAATCCCCGCAACGGGCGTCCAGTGAGCAGCATAGAGAGCAGATGTTGCCGGCGTAGGCGGGGCAGCCGGTGACGTCTTCGGGTTCGAATGCGTATTCGCAGATACAACAGGTGATCAACTGGTGGTCAGTGGCAATGGGCACGAAGGGCCGGGCCATGTAATAACGGCCGCCGGTCTGCCAGGCAATCACCGGTGCAATGACTAGTGCGGCGCCCAGGGTTATAAAGTGGGACAGGGCCTGGGCCACGTCGCCCAGGGCACCGCTATGGCTGACCATGCCGATAACCGAGGCCAGAAGCATCGAGCCAACGCCCACCGGGTTGATGTCGTATAGGTGCGCGCGTTTGAATTCGATGTGTTTCGGGCTGAAACCCAGGGGCTTGTTGATCACCAGGTCAGCCACCAGGGCCCCCACCCAGGCCACGGCGACAATGCCGTAGAAACTGAGGGTTTCCTCCAGGGCGCGGTAGACCCCTAATTCCATGACCAGCAAGGCAATGGCCACGTTGAACACCAGCCAGACTACCCGGCCGGGGTGGCTGTGGGTCAGGCGTGAGAAAAAGTTCGACCAGGCGATGGACCCGGCATAGGCATTGGTGACGTTGATTTTTACCTGGCACAGGATCACGAAGATACCGGCGATGGCCAGTGCCGCCTCCTGCGAGGAGGTTACGTATCCGAAGGCCACTATGTACATGCGGGTGGGGTCGGAGGCATCCATCGTGGAAATACCCTGATTCAGTGCCAGCACTGCCAGAAAGGACCCGGCCAGAATTTTGACCGTGCCGATCACGATCCAGCCCGGACCACCGGACATCACTGCCGCCCACCAGCGCAGCTTCTTGCCTTTTTCAGGCTCTGGCACGAACCTCAGAAAGTCCACCTGTTCACCGATTTGCGCCATCAGCGAAAACACCACAGCGGAGGCTGCCCCAAAAAGCAGCAGATTGAACTCCCCTCCCTGATTCGGGGCTATTCCGTCGAACTGTGTCCAGTCCGAAATCGCGCTGGCGTCCTGATAGAGAATGAACACGAACGGGAGTATTTGCAGGCTGATCCAGGCCGGTTGGGTCCACAGCTGGAATTTGCTGATCCCGGTAATGCCATGGGTGACCAGCGGAATGATCAACACCGAACAGATTAGATAACCCACCACCAGAGGTATGCCGAACAGCAGTTCCAATGCCATGGCCATGATGGCTGCTTCGATGGCAAAGAAAATAAAAGTAAAGGATGCGTAGATCAACGAGGTGATAGTAGAGCCGATGTAGCCAAAGCCTGCGCCACGGGTTAACAGATCAATATCAACACCATAGCGGGCGGCGTAGTAGCTGATGGGGATTGCAGTAAAGAAGATGATTAGCGCTACGACACAGATAGCGGCAACGGCGTTTTCAAAGCCGTAGTGGATGGTTATGGTCCCACCGATGGCTTCCAGCGCCAGAAAGGAAATTGCCCCCAGGGCAGTATTGGTGACTCGGCCAGCGGACCAACGCCGTGCGCTCTTGGCGGTGAAGCGCAGAGCGTAATCTTCCATGGTCTGGTTGGCAACCCACTGATTGTAGTTCCGCCGCACGCGAAAAATGCTTTGCCGGGCACTCATAGGTGGCCTTTTGGTGAAGGGTTTACCCGCTTTGAAGTTCAAAAGCCGTTTCATTGGGCGACCGCAATAGGGCACAAAGTCTTCGCAGGTACGCGTGTACTTTATCGCGACAAGTGCCAGCGGGCTATGCGTCAAATGACGTAAGCCGCTGGTGCGTTTGCCGAATGGGCGGATCCAGGGCTCGGGAACAGAATGATCTCGATAGCGTTCACCCGGCATTCTCCGGTAATGCATCTGGCAGAACAATTCTGAGCGAGGACTAATCATGACAATGCACAAGCAATTGACGACTGGAGGCGCCACCGAACGGTGGGGGCTAGGAAAGCTCAAGTTGCTGGCGGCTTCAATGGTACTGGCGGCTTCCGCCAATGCTGCGACGCCGCCAACTTCAGAAGTGAATACCACTGGTCTGGCGGTGACCGATGATACGGTTAACGTGGGTATTCTCCACTCGGTGACCGGCACTATGGCCCTAAGTGAAGAAGGTTCGGTGCAGGCGGAAATTCTGGCCATTGAGCAGATAAACGAAATGGGCGGCGTACTGGGCCGCCAGATTGAATACATCCAGGAAGATGGCGCTAGTGACTGGCCGACGTTTGCTGATCGGTCAAGTAAGCTCCTGCGCCGCGACAACGTGGCCGCGGTTTTCGGCTGCTGGACGTCTGCGTCCCGCAAGGCAGTACTGCCGATTTTCGAGCAGTATAACGGCATGCTGTACTACCCCACCTTTTACGAGGGCCTTGAAGAGTCGCCGAATGTGATTTACACCGGTCAGGAAGCCACTCAACAGATTCTTGCCGGCCTGAACTGGATCGCTGAAGAGAAGGACGCAGAGACATTTTACCTGCTGGGTTCTGATTACATCTGGCCGCGGACTTCCAATAAGATCGCCCGCAAGCACATTGAAGATGTGCTGGGCCTGGAAGTTGTGGGTGAGGACTATTTTCCGCTGGGCCATACCCAGTTCAACTCTTCTATTAACCGTATCCGTCTGAAGAAGCCGGATGTTGTTTTTGCTTCGGTTGTGGGTGGCTCTAACGTGGCTTTTTACAAACAACTGGAGTCAGCCGGTATTGATCTTGTCGACGGCGACATGTCTCTGCTGACTATTTCAGTCACCGAGGATGAAATCCTGGGTATCGGCGGCCGCAATATCGAGGGCGCTTACGCCGCGATGAAGTACTTCCAGAGCCTGGACAATCCCAACAACGAATCCTTCGTGAAAGCGTTCAAAGAGCGCTGGGGCGAAGACTCGGTGATCGGTGATGTTACCCAGGCAGCTTACCTCGGCCCCTGGTTGTGGAAGGCAGCGGTAGAGAAAGCCGGTTCTTTCGACGTCGACAAGGTCCGTGAAGCCTCCCCCGGTATCGAACTGGAAACCGCACCTGAAGGTTATGTGCGCATCCACGAGAACCACCACCTGTGGTCCAAGACCCGCGTGGGCGAAGCCCAGCGTGATGGCCAGTACAAGGTTGTGTTCGAGACCCAGGAGCTGATGGAACCAGATCCTTTCCCGGAAGGTTACCAGTAAACACGCACCGCCCGCGCTACCGTTAGACAGTGGCGCGGGTTTTGCCCGCGTGTATTAGCGCACGGTTTCTATCGCCTGAACGCCCGGAGGTAACACCATGTTTTCTGACTATTCCGCCACGGAATTGGGCTCGATCTTTGCGATGCAGGGGTTCGCTGGTCTGATTCTCTTCGCAGTTTTTCTTCTGATGGCGCTCGGTCTGGCGATTATTTTCGGTCAGATGGGAGTTATCAATATGGCCCATGGGGAGTTCATGATCCTCGGCGCTTACATAACCTATCTGACGTCGAACGTTTTTGCGGACTACTTTCCAGCCCTTTTTGGAGGCTACTTTTTTGTCGCGATGGTGCTCGCATTTCTGGCGGCTGCCGCCCTCGGGGCGCTGGTGGAGTGGACTGTGATTCGCCGTCTGTACCACCGCCCGCTAGATACGTTGCTAGCCACCTGGGGCCTTAGTCTGCTAATGCAGCAGAGTTACCGTTCCATCTTTGGCGCTCGCGAGGTGGGTGTTGAAGTTCCGGACTGGATGGCAGGTTCCTTCCAGGTTACGGATTTTGTCGAGCTACCCGTTAACGGTTTGTTTGTTATGTGTATTGCAGTAGCCGTAACCCTTGCCGTGTATCTGTTGATGTTCCGCTCCAGCTGGGGCAGCCGGGTGCGGGCTGTGGTTCAGAACCGGCCCATGGCCGGAGCTGTGGGTATCAACACCGCCAAAATGGACCGGATGACCTTTGCACTTGGCTGCGGTATTGCCGGTATTGCCGGTAGCGCTTTCACCATGATCGGTTCTACCGGCCCCTCGGCCGGGCAGGACTACATTGTCGATACCTTTCTGGTGGTGGTTTTCGGAGGTGCAGCTAGCATTCTGGGCACAGTCGCTTCGGCGTTCAGCATCTCTCAGGCTCAGTCCACCATGGAATTTTTCCTCGGCGGCTCGATGGCCAAGGTTCTGACGTTGCTGACCGTGGTGATCATTCTGATGTTCCGGCCCCAGGGGCTGTTCACCCTGAAAGTGCGCAAATAGGAGGCACGGCATGAGTAATTTCAGTTTAAGCAATCTGATGACGCGCCAGGACGTGCTGGGCTTTGTCGTGCTCGCCTTGATTTTATTAGTGGTGTTGCCGCTATCGCTGGATGTGATGCGGCTGAACCAGGTGGGTAAATATCTGAGTTTCGCTTTCGTAACGGTGGGCCTGGTGCTGTGTTGGGGCTATGGCGGCATCCTGAGCCTCGGTCAGGGTGTGTTCTACGGCCTTGGCGGCTATGCCCTGGCAATGTTCCTGAAGCTTGAAGCATCTTCACCTGAGAACACCAGTATCCAGAGCACGCCGGGTATTCCGGACTTTATGGACTGGAACCAGATCACTGAGCTGCCTTGGCTCTGGGAACCCTTCCACAGCTTCGGCTTCAGCCTTTTAGCTATCCTGCTGGTGCCTACAGTGTTGGCCTATCTTATCGGCTTTGCCATGTTCAAGCGGCGGGTCAGCGGGGTCTATTTTGCCATCATAACCCAGGCCATTTCGTCCATTCTGACCATCCTGATCATCGGTCAGCAGGGATACACCGGCGGTGTGAATGGCATTACCGACCTGCAAACCCTGATGGGATGGAGTATCCGCACCGACTACGCCAGCTACGTGTTCTATTTCGTGGGTGTGGCGCTGCTATTCGTGTGCCTGTTCATTGCCCAGTTCATCACCAAGAGCAAGCTGGGGCGGATTCTGGTGGCCATGCGCGGCCAGGAAGACCGGGTGCGTTTCTCGGGTTATGACGTGGCCAACTTCAAGATATTCGTGTTCTGCGTGGGTGCGGCCTTCGCGGCTGTTGGTGGTGCCATGTTCACCCTGCAGGAAAAATTCATGTCGCCCAGTTTCGTGGGCATAGTGCCGTCCATCGAGATGGTGATCTTTTGCGCCGTGGGTGGCCGCTTGTCGATCCTGGGAGCGGTCTACGGTGCACTCCTGGTGAATGTGTTCAGAACGGTACTCGGTGAGAGCTTTCCTGAGCTGTGGCTGTTCGCGATGGGTCTGCTGTTTGTCGGGGTGGTACTGGCGTTCCCGGATGGACTGGCCGGTGTCTATCAGAAGTACGCGGCTCCAACCGTCGATCGGTTTCTGGACAAGGCTCCGTTATTCCGGCGCTGGCCCAGTTCCACATCCCATTCAGAGCCTATAAAGGCATCGTGAGGAGAACACTATGAGCGCTGCAACGGCAAGAGCCACGAACACAGATTTTGTGCTAGCCGTCGAGGGCCTGACGGTGTCCTTCGAAGGTTTCAAAGCGGTGGATGACCTGAGCTTCTACGTCGATGAAAAAGAAATCCGCGTAATCATCGGTCCCAATGGGGCGGGCAAAACCACGGTGCTGGACCTGATCTGTGGCCGTACCAAGGCCACTGAAGGCTCAGTGAAGTTCCGCAACAAAGAACTGACCACCTTGAATGAACACGAAATCGTCAGGGCGGGTGTGGGCCGTAAGTTCCAGACCCCCTCTATCTACGAAGATCTGACTGTGTTCGAGAACCTGGAGTTGTGCTACCCCCGTGGCCGCAACGTTTTCGGCGCGCTGTTCTTCAAACGTGATCAGAAGGTGATCAACAAGGTCCGTGAAACGGCTGAAATGGTCAACCTGCTGGATCAGATTGAGGATTCTGCCGATCTGCTCTCCCACGGCAAGAAGCAGTGGTTGGAAATCGGCATGCTTCTGATCCAAGATCCGGCCCTACTGATGCTGGACGAACCCGTAGCCGGTATGTCCGTTACCGAAAGGCAACAGACGGCTGAATTGCTTCGGCGGATTACCGCCGACCGTTCCGTGATCGTGATCGAACACGACATGCAGTTCGTGGCGGAGATTGCCGACCATGTGACGGTGATGCACCAGGGCAAAATTCTGGCTGAGGGCACCGCAGAAAAGGTCAAGCAGGACCCGAAAGTTATCGAAGTCTATCTGGGCCATTAACGAGGACATCATTATGTTGAGTGTGTCTGATTACCGGGTGAAGTATGGTCAGAGCGAGATCCTGTGCGGCCTTAACTTCAAAGTTCAGCCCAACGAAATCGTTGCCATTGTTGGGCGCAACGGCATGGGCAAAACCACTTTGATGAAGTCCCTGATGGGGGTGATTCCCAGCGCCAGTGGCAAGGTCGAACTTGAGGGAAAAGACCTGAGCAGCCTAAAAAGTTACCAGCGGGTGAAGAGCGGGTTTGGGTTCGTGCCCCAGGGGCGGATGATTTTTTCCACCATGACGGTGCGGGAAAACATCGAAACCGGCCTGACTACCACCAAAAATCGCAGTGTCCCGAGAGAACTTTACGACCTTTTTCCGGTGCTGCTGGAAATGCGCAACCGCCGGGGAGGAAACCTTTCTGGCGGCCAGCAGCAGCAACTGGCCATCGCTCGAGCCTTGGCCAGCGACCCCAAAATGCTGTTTCTTGACGAACCCACCGAAGGCATCCAGCCCTCCATCATCAAGGACATGGCCACCACCCTGAAACAGATTCGCGACCAACGAGGTTTATCCATCGTGGTGTCGGAACAGGTGCTGAGCTTTGCCTTGGATATCGCCGACCGGATTCTGGTGATCGAGAAGGGCGAAATAGTGCATGAGGAACGCCGAGAAGACGTGGACGAAGCTAAGGTGGCGTCTTACCTGGCGGTTTGACCGATTGAGTAATCAGGAGATTAAGAATGAGACACGGTGATATTTCCAGTAGTTACGATACCGTCGGTGTGGCGGTAGTGAACTATAAAATGCCTCGACTGCACACCAAGGCCGAGGTGTTGGACAATGCCCGCAATATTGCGGAGATGATCAAGGGTATGAAGGTGGGCCTGCCGGGCATGGACTTGGTAGTGTTCCCGGAATACAGCACCATGGGCATCATGTACGACAACGAAGAGATGATGGAAACTGCGGCCACGATCCCCGGTGACGAGACGGCGATCTTTTCCGCTGCGTGTCGTGAGGCGAATACCTGGGGCATTTTCTCGCTGACCGGTGAACGCCATGAGGATCATCCGAACAAGGCGCCTTACAACACTCTGATTCTGATCAACAGCGAGGGTGAAATCGTCCAGAAATACCGTAAGTGTGTGCCCTGGTGCCCGATTGAGGGCTGGTATCCGGGTGATACCACCTATGTGAGTGAAGGCCCCAAGGGCATGAAAATTAGTCTGATTATCTGTGATGACGGTAATTACCCGGAGATCTGGCGGGATTGTGCCATGAAGGGCGCGGAGCTGATTGTGCGCTCCCAGGGTTATATGTACCCGGCCAAGGAACAGCAGATCATGATGTCCAAGACTATGGCCTGGGCCAACAACTGCTATGTAGCGGTGTCGAACGCGTCCGGTTTTGATGGCGTGTATTCCTACTTCGGCCACTCCGCCCTTATCGGCTTCGATGGCCGCACCCTGGGTGAGTGTGGTGAGGAAGACATGGGGATTCAGTACGCCCAGCTTTCCGTCAGCCAGATCCGCGATGCCCGCAAGAACGACCAGTCCCAGAACCATCTGTTCAAGTTGCTGCACCGTGGCTATACCGGTGTGCATGCGTCCGGCGATGGCGACAAGGGCGTGGCGGACTGCCCGTTCGAGTTCTACCGCACCTGGGTAATGGATGCCCAGAAGGCCCAGGAAAACGTCGAGGCGATGACCCGTAAAACCATCGGTACCGCCGAATGCCCGGTGAGTGACCTGCCGGTCGACGGCAAGGAAAAATCCGCAGGGGCTTAAAGCCGGGAGGGGCCAGTGCCGTTTATCAACGAACGGCTGGAAGCCAATCGGGAATCCATTGAAAAGGACTGGGCCGCTGCAGGCCCGGTTCGTGTTTCCCGATTCCGCTTTGAGCCAGATGCAGTGATGTCCCGCCTGCGGGACAAGATTGTCGGTCAGGATGAAGCACTGGTCGCTATGGAAGCCATGCTGGTGCGGGTAAAAGCCGACATCGGTGAGGAAAACCGGCCGTTGGCGGTGAACCTGTTTCTGGGCCCTACCGGTGTGGGTAAAACCGAAACTGTACGGCTGATTTCCGAGGCCATTCATGGCAACCGGGACGGCCTGTGCCGTATCGATATGAATACCCTGGCCCAGGAGCACTACGCCGCCGCACTGACTGGTGCGCCGCCGGGCTATGTCGGCAGCAAGGAAGGCCATAGTCTGTTTGACCTGGACAAGGTACAGGGCTCGTTCAGCAAGCCCGGTATTTTGCTGTTTGATGAAATCGAGAAAGCCAGCAAGGAAGTGGTCCGCACCCTGCTGAATGTGCTGGATACCGGACGGTTGGTGTTTCCCTCCGGTAACCGGGAGATAGACTTCCGCAACACCCTTATTTTTATGACCAGCAACGCCGGGGCCCTGGAAGCCGAGGCGCACGACAATCAGTTTCAAAAAGGTTGGCGCCGTTGGTTGGGATTATCCCCCGGCAGTGGTGATGCCATTCGCGATGCAGCACTGCGCAAACATTTCGACCCGGAATTCCTCAATCGCATTGACCAGATTCTTACCTTCAACCGCCTCACCGACAACTGGCTGGAAGCATTGCTGGATATCGAGCTGGCGGGGCTGAATCGCCGGTTGTCCAGAAAGCACGCTGAGCTGTCGTTGTCTGCCGAATTGCGGGCGGAACTGTGCCGTGGCTACGACGGCCGTTATGGCGCGCGGGAAATGCTGCGGGCATTTCGTCAGCGCCTGGAACCCGCGGTGGCAAGAGCTTTGCTGTCGTATCCGGACTGCTACCGGTTTGAGGCGGGCTTTAGATACAAAGAGATCACCGTTCGCCAATACGTCAAATGACGTAGGTACCGGGGGCATTTCGCGAATACACGTGCGTGGCCGGATTTCGGATAGTAAATGCATCACATCAATGTGTAAGCCAACAATATCGAGGAGAGCCTGTCATGGCTGAAACGATCATTAAGATTGACCTGAACAATTCCGCTTACGACAACGACAAAATCCACAATCGCTGGCACCCGGACATTCCCATGGTGGCCACCGTCAAACCCGGCGATGATTTTGTGGTTGAGTGCTACGACTGGACCGCTGGCCAGATCAAAAACGACGACAATGCCGACGACGTACGTGACGTGGATCTTAGCCAGGTTCACTTCCTGTCTGGCCCCATCGGGGTGGAAGGCGCGGAGCCCGGCGACCTACTGGAAGTAGATATTTTGGACATTGGCGCGTTTGAAGAGAGCCAGTGGGGTTTTAACGGCTTTTTCTCTAAGAAAAACGGCGGTGGCTTTCTGACCGAACATTTCCCGGAAGCCCAGAAAAGCATCTGGGACTTTAACGGGCTGTTCACCAAATCCCGCCACATTCCCAACGTGGAATTCGCCGGCCTGATTCACCCGGGGCTGATTGGTACTATGCCGTCCAAATCTATGCTGGAAGAGTGGAACGCCCGGGAAAGAGGCTTGGTAGCCACAGACCCGGATCGGGTTCCGGAATTGGCCACATTGCCTCAGGCCGACACCGCCCATATGGGCCGTATGACACCAGATGCAGCCGCAAAAGCTGGTGCCGAAGCCGCCCGGACCGTCCCCCCACGTGAGAACGGTGGTAACTGTGACATCAAGGATCTGTCCCGGGGCTCCAAGATTTATTTCCCGGTGTATGTGGATGGTGCCGGCCTATCGGTGGGCGACCTTCACTTCAGCCAGGGTGATGGAGAGATTACCTTCTGTGGTGCCATCGAAATGGCGGGCTGGATTCATCTGCGAGTGAACTTGGTGAAAGATGGTATCAAGAAGTACGGCATCAAGAACCCGGTGTTCAAGCCCAGCCCTATCAAACCGCGTTATGACGACTATGTGATCTTTGAAGGGATCTCGGTAGATGAGCAGGGCGGTCAACACTACCTGGACGTACACGTGGCTTATCGACAGGCCTGCCTGAACGCTATCGAATACCTGAAAAAATTCGGCTACACCCCGGCACAAGCTTACGCCATTCTGGGTTGCGCGCCGGTGGAAGGCCATATCAGTGGTGTGGTGGATATCCCCAATGCTTGCGCAACCCTGTGGCTGCCAACCGATATCTTCGATTTTGATATCAACCCATCGGCCGAAGGCCCGCAGAAGAAGGTCAGCGGGGCCATGGATGTTCCACTGTCCAAAGATAAGGAGTAAGCGCCATGCCAGTGTATGACTACAAGTGCCGTGAGCACGGTCTGTTCAACACCCTGGCGACCATGAAAGATAGTGCTAAGCCTGTGGCTTGTCCCACCTGCAAGGCATTGTCGCCCCGGGTGGTTTTACTTCCACCAGAAATTACCGCCATGAATTCGACTGATCGAGCTGCGCAGAGCCGCAACGAAAGATCCCGGCACGAGCCAGTATTTTCGACGGCGGATCAGCGGGCAAACGACAAGCTTCACAACCGCGCCTGCGGCTGTGGCTCGGTCAAGCATGGAAATGGCAAGGCCATGCTGTTCTATACCGCCGATGGCAAAAAAATGTTCCCGTCCATGAGGCCCTGGATGATCAGCCACTGACGACTGATTGAGTTTGGAAAATTTACTACTATGTGTTTGCCCCCGCTTTGGGGGCTTTTTCTATCCTACCTTACCCCGAATAAAAACTGACGCGCAGCAGTATTGTGGATAATTGTGGCGCAGAGAGACTATCCGGATTCCTCATAGCAGACAGCATCGCAACCAGGCCGTAATGCCATTAAAAACCTATCCTGAGGTTACTGAACAGCTGACTGCCTATTTCGCCGGGCTGTGAGTTACTTGCAAGAGCAAAGCCTTAATATTGTTGGATTAAGGACAACGTGTCCTACACCCGAAGTGCCAGCCAGGGCATTGCAGTACGTACATAGCGCAGCTAACCCGACAGCGAAAGAAAGAACAGGATCAGCGGTGGGGAAATCAGCGAGAGAATAAACCCGCTGACCACGGCGATGGGGACGCAGGCCACGCCGCCGTGCTGTTGGATGACGGGCAGGGTGAAATCCATGGAGGTGGCGCCGCCGTAGCCAATCGCAAGCGCCGTGTGGCGATGAATCACCAGCGGAATCAGGATAAACGCCAGCAGCTCGCGGGTCAGGTCGTTAAAAAACGCCACGCCGCCCATTAGCGGGCCAAGCTGGTCGCCAATGAGAATCGCCGAGAGCGAGTACCAGCCAAAGCCTGACGCCATGGCCAAGCCTTGGTTCCAGCTTAGCGAAAGCAGTGGGGCAGCGACCAAGCCCGCCAGCAGCGAACTTATTGCCAGCGTCACTGCAATCGCCAGCCCCATGCGGTTGAGTAGAATTTGCCTGAGCGGCATACCGGAATTACGCAGCTGGCAGCCAATCAATGCCAGCAGTAAATAGAGTGCCCACTCGGCCAGTAAATCAGCGGTACTGAAAAGCGTTTCACCCAGATACTGCCCCAGCAGCAGGCCCAGAATAACGCCGATGGCGACCACAGCGACGAGCAACAGTGAGCCTTGCATGGCGGCCAGCTTGCTGGTGGGGGCGTTTTTGACCACCGGCGAGTTGCCTGCCTGCCATGTTAAACGCCGCGATAGCCACCATAGCGCTGCTAAGTTAAACGCCGTGGTAATGCTAAACAGCAGCAGGGCGTTGCCACCCAAGCGTGAAAGCTGGCTCGTCAGGTTTTCAAGCCCGGCAAGGCTTACCCCCATGAAGAGCAGAATCAGATAGACTGAGCTATTCACCGCTCGGTTGATCAGATTCTGTAGCTGCGTAGAACGGACGCGAACCAGATACCCTATTATTAAGGGCAGTAGGACAATGAGCAGACCCGATAGCATTTAAGGTGTCGCGCCCCCGTCTGGTTGGAACTGGGTTAACGTCAGCTGCGTTTCGCGGCGGCCGTCTTTTTGATACACCGCGGAAAGAATCAGCCCGGGCCAGTCGGGGTGAAAGTGTAGCGTCAGCAGGCGGTCGGGTTTCTCGGTATCGATCAGCGATACACGCAATGCCTCGAACTCACCGGCGGGCACGCTAAGGGTCGCGGGCCCATCAATAATCTGCTCATCAACATTCCTGTCATCAACATAGTACTGGAAATGTTCATCGCGGCCTTTTTGGTCGACAAAGGCAATCGCGCAGGGCGAGCGCGCTATGCAGTTTTCATGCCCCGCCCGGCGAGAGAGGTCAAACAGCGCCGATTGGCGATCTAAAGTGGGAATTTCACTTTCATTTAACTGGTAGCGATCACCTACGCCCAGTACCGAATAGCTGCTGCTGAATAGCAGCGCCCGGATGTCGTCGCCATCCAGCGAAAACCGGCTGGACTCCTGGCCGCTGGCCACGGTAATCGAAAAACGCATATCGCTGAGCCAGTGCTCGCCTTCATGAGACAGGCGATGGGTGATGGTCGTGCTTGGCCAACCGCGTACCTCAAGCCGGTATTGAGCTTCAAAGGGCTGTGGGGTGGCCAAGTCACGCGCCGCTTGCGCGTTGGCACCGGGGGCGATAAGTAGAGAGGCCATCACTATCGGCCATACCGGATATAACGCAATGGTCAAACGCCGTAGGACCAGCTTGCTGTGACCCATGGTCAATGGCGTCAGTTGGCTCATTGGCGTATCTCTGCGCCTGCGTTTTGAAACTCACGCCGGCAGTTGGCGATGGCATCGGGGTCGACGGCGGCGGACAGGTTTTCCAGCAGCAGCGTCGTAAAGCCTTCTTGGCAGGCTTCGAGCACGGTGGCATGTACGCACACGTCCAAGGCAAGCCCCATCACCACCAAACGGGTAATGCCCTTTTCGGTTAAGTAACCGGCAAGCCCGGTGCCGTCAAACGCTGAGTAGGCATCGCGATCCATGGCGGTCGCTTTGCTAAGGCGAATAACCCCTTCCGGCAGGAGTAGGTCGGGGTGATAGGCCGCGCCAGCGGTATCTTGTACGCAATGCACCGGCCAGGGCCCGCCGCGGTGATTAAAACTGGCGTGGTCAATCGGATGCCAGTCCCGCGAGGCAACCACTACCGCCCCAGCGTCGTTGGCAGCGGCAATGTGGGCGTTAATCCCGCCGACCAGGGCGCTGCCGCCCGCGACGGCAAGGGCACCGCCCTCGCAGAAATCGTTTTGCATATCGACAACGAGCAGAGCATCCGTGGCGTTATAGGTAAGGGTATCGGTCATGATGCATAGCCTCTTGTTTGGCGTCTACGGCGGTGGGCGTTATTTAGTAGCCCGCGTCCGGGTTGACGGTGGAAAGTTTTTCGCCCGCTTCAAAAGCATGCAAATAGGCGATCACTTGATCGATAGCATCGTTTAGCGGGGTGGGCGCCGCCATGTGCGGCGTGACAATCACCTTGGGGTGTTGCCATAGCGGGTTATCAGCAGGCAGCGGCTCTTCATGGAAGACATCCAGTAGCGCGCCACGTAAGTGCCCCGGCTGCTCAGTGCTGCCCAGCGCGTCCAGCAGTGCCTGTTCATCAACCAAACTGCCCCGGCCGGGGTTAATGACGCTGGCGCCCTGGGGCAGTTGGGCCAGCCGCTCGGCGTTAAGAATGTGCTGAGTGGCGGCCGTATCAGGTAGAAGAGTGATAAGGCATTGCACCTGGCCAAGCAGTTCGGGCAGCCCGTCATCGCCATGAAGGCAGTGCACGCCGCTGATCTGTTTAGGCGAGCGGCTCCAACCCAGCACTGGAAAACCCGCCTGCTGCAAGGTGCTGGCCACAAAGCTGCCAATCGCGCCCAGGCCTAATACGCCTACCGGCCACTGGGATTTTTCCACCACCTCTTGCGGCTGCCAGGTGGCGCTTGGTTGCTGTGCTAAGTAGCGATCCATGCTGCGGTAGAAGTGCAATACGCCGTAGAGAGCATAATCGGCCATCAGCTCGCCCATGCCCGCATCGCGCAATTTTACAATCGGCACATTGCTAGGCAGGCCAGGGGTTTTCAGCAGATAATCTACCCCGGCGCCTAAATTGATGATGCCTTTAAGCTGGGTCTGTTCTTGCAGTAGATGCGCAGGGGCTTTCCAGATAGCCAGGTAGTCAGCACCTTGTCGCTCATCGGCGGGCGCCTCGCTGGTAACCACTTTGGCCTGGGGCAGCGCTTCAGAAAGCGCTTGCTGCCACTGTTCAGCCTCATCAATATGCACGACAATCTTCATTTCGCCTCCGGTTCCATCGCTTGTCATATTAGCTGCTATCATGGGCGAGGAGGGCTTAGTGCTGCAAGAGACGCGGTATTGCGTGCTGGGAAAAATGCGGTGACGCAAATCATAGGCAAATAAGCGCACTAAGCGATCAAATGTTTATATAGTCGTCTGAAATGTGAAGGAAAGTAACCAGAATGACGCCGTCTGGTCCCTATTGTGCAGCTTTTGTCACAAAGCCTTTGACCGCCAACCAAGGGTCGGTGCTAGTATCGGGTTAAGACGACATTGGCAAGCCTGCTGCTAGGGCAGCAGATGCAACCCCGACGCCTGATCGGTGGTGGCCAGGTCGATCCTGTGGCCCAGCGCTATCTGCCTATCGTAGGCCGTGCGCTGGTTCTTGGTGATCTTTAATGGCGAGTTGCCGATGACTCAGGTTTCCCTACCTTTCACGCGCGAAGAGTACGCTGACCGCGTGTGGAAAGTGCGTGCTGAAATGGCCAGTCGTGGCATTGACGTACTGATCGTCAGTGACCCTTCCAACATGGCTTGGCTGACCGGTTACGATGGCTGGTCGTTTTATGTGCATCAGTGTGTGCTGGTGGGCCTTGAAGGCGAACCGGTATGGTTCGGGCGGCGCATGGATGCCAACGGCGCGTTGCTCACCTGCTGGATCAATCCCGACAACATTACTTATTACCCGGATTACTATGTACAGAATCCGGATATGCACCCCATGGAGTACCTGGCTCAGTCGATTATGCCTGATCGCGGCTGGCACTTGGGCGTGGTAGGCATGGAGATGGATAATTACTACTTCTCCGCTAAGGCGTATTTAAGCCTGTTAAGCGAGCTGCCCCACGCGCGCTTCATGGATGCCAACGGGCTGGTAAACTGGTGTCGGGCCATTAAATCGCCCCAAGAAGTCGCCTATATGCGCATTGCCGCTAAAATCGTAGAGGGCATGCACACGCGTATTTTGGAAGTGGTCGAGCCGGGCCTGCCCAAGAGCAAACTGGTATCAGAAATTTACCGCGTTGGTATCGAAGGCTTTGTGGATGAGAACGGCAAGGTGTTTGGCGGTGATTATCCCGCGATTGTACCCATGCTGCCCACTGGTAAAGACGCCGCCGCGCCGCACCTGACCTGGGACGACACGCCGTTTCGCAAAGGGGAAGGGACCTTTTTTGAGATTGCCGGGGTGTTTAAGCGCTACCACGCGCCGATGTCGCGCACTGTATTTCTGGGGACACCGCCGGTTGACTTTATTCGCGCCGAATCCGCGCTATTGGAAGGCATTGAGAACGGATTAGCAGTGGCCAAACCCGGTAACCGGACGGCAGATATCGCCATGGCGCTGGGGGCGGCGATGGATAAGTATGGCTTTGACCGCGGCGGGGCTCGCTGTGGCTATTCAATCGGGCTTTCCTATCCGCCCGACTGGGGCGAACGCACCATGAGCCTGCGCCCCTCAGACGACACTATCTTGAAGCCCGGCATGACATTTCACTTTATGCCGGGGCTGTGGGTCGAAGAATGGGGCCTGGAAATTACCGAAAGTATCTTAATTACCGACGATGGCTGCGAAACGCTGGCCAATTTTCCGCGCCAGCTGTTTGTAAAATAGCCGCCTGTACAGAAGGAAGACGCAATGACCGATCAGCCGAACCAACTGCGCCCCAGCCCCATTGCCGCCACCGTTGATTTTAATGCCGATGGCGTACAACACGGCTTTTTAAAACTGCCGATCTCCACCGATGAGTCCGCCTGGGGCGCGGTGATGATCCCCGTGACCGTGGTTAAAAACGGCGAAGGCCCCACGGCGCTGCTAACCGGCGGCAACCACGGCGATGAGTACGAAGGCATTACCTCGCTGCTGAAGCTCTCTTCAACGCTGAAGGCAGAAGACGTCACGGGCCGGGTGATCATCGTCCCGTGCATGAACACGCCAGCGGTGATGGCGGGCAAACGCACCTCGCCGCTGGATCAAGGCAATCTTAACCGCAGCTTTCCCGGCGACCCCAACGGCAGCGTCACGCCGCAAATTGCCGACTACTTCACCCGTGTGCTGGTGCCCATGAGCGATGTGGTGCTCGACCTGCACTCCGGCGGCCGCACGCTGGATATTCTGCCCTTTGGCGCCTCCCACGTGCTGGACAACAAGGCGCAGCAACAGTCTGCCCTGGACGGTGCCAAAGCCTTTGGCGCCCCCTACGCCATGGTGATGTTTGAACTGGATGCGGAAAAACTCTTCGACACCGCCTGCGAACGCCAGGGCAAAGTATTTGTGGCCACTGAGCTGGGCGGCGGCGGCACCTCGACGCCCCAGAGCATTGCCATCGCCGAGCGCGGCGTGCGTAACTTCCTGATTCATTACGGCTTAGTAGCTGGCGAAGTGGAGATGCCCGCCGGGGGGCAGATGTACCTGGATATGCCCGACGCCAGTTGCTACGTGCAGAGCCAGCACGCTGGCGTTTTAGAGCTGTTGGTGGCGCTGGGTGACGCGGTAAAAAAAGGCCAAACCATTGCCTACGTGTACGACATGACCCGCAGCGGCACCGAGCCGGTCGCCTACCAAGCGGAGCGCGACGGCATTCTGATGGCCCGGCGCGCGCCCTCGCTGATCAATATGGGCGATACCCTAGCGGTGATCGCCGATGTTGTTGAACGCCTGGAGGCCTAGCCCTCGCCGTGATGAAACTTGACCGCTACGATCTAAAAATACTCGACATCCTCTCCCGCGATGGGCGGATCACCAAGTCGAAGCTGGCCGAGGCGATCAACCTTTCGGTCAGCCCCTGCTGGGAACGGGTGAAACGGCTGGAACAAGCCGGGGTGATCGAGGGCTACAGCGCGCGTATCAATAGCGACGTACTGACGCCGCGCAACCCCGTTTGGGTGCAAATCGAGCTTAAGCAGCACAACGCCGAAAGCTTCACCCGCTTTGAAGCACTGGTCATGCAAACGCCGGAAGTCACCGAGTGCGTGGCGGTGGGCGGTGGGGTGGATTATCTGGTCAAGTTTGAAGCCCGCAGCATCGATAGCTACCAGCGCCTGATGGACAAATGGCTGGTCTCAGAGGTGGGTATCGAGCGCTACTGCACCTATATTGTGACCAAAACCGTCAAACACGTGCCCATCGGCATTGATCTTGACGATGCACCCTAGGCCCTAGAGGGCCGCCGCCGCTCAACACGCACGACACCCGCCAAAAAAAACCACTGCCAACCGCGCGCTGACAAAAAAAGTCGCGCGATAAGCTTCGGTTTTCAAAAACACTTCGTGGCTTCTCTCCGTTAACCTGGGGGCATCCAAACGCAATGGCCTGCGCGCTGTTGCGGGCAATGTCACACAGTTATTGCAGTACTCGGTTAGCCCGGCTGCATCCAAGGGGAGAATTCCATGACCACACTATCGACCACGCTTGCCAAGCGCCTGGAAGATCCGCGCCTGTTTCGGCAGTACGCCTACGTGAACGGTAAATGGACCCATGGCGAAGGCGGTCGCGAAGAAGCCGTTTATGACCCCGCTACCAATGAAGCGATTGGGCATATTCCGCTGCTGGAAGCCGAACAAATTACTGCCGCGGTGGATGCGGCGGAAGAAGCTTTTGTTCACTGGCGGGCACTGCGCGCCGATGAGCGCTGCGAGCGCTTGCTGGTCTGGTACGACCTGATTCAGGCGAATCGCGAAGACCTGGCCACCATCATGACGCTGGAGCAAGGCAAGCCGCTGCCTGACTCCCGCGGTGAAGTGCAGTATGGCGCAAGCTTTGTGCGCTGGTTCGCCGAAGAAGGTAAACGTACCTACGGTGAAACCATTCCCAGCCCGATTCCCAACGCGTCGCTGGGCACCCTTAAAGAGCCGGTGGGCATTGCGGCGATGATTACGCCGTGGAACTTCCCGCTGGCGATGATCACCCGTAAGGCGGCGGCGGCATTGGCCGCGGGTTGCCCGGTGATTGTTAAACCCGCTAACGAAACGCCGTTTTCGGCGCTGGCGCTGGCCGAGCTGGCAGAACGGGCCGGTATTCCGGCCGGTATTTTTAACGTGGTGCTCGGCGATCCGGCGCAAGTCTCAAAAATTCTCTGCGCCGAGCCGCGTATTCGGGCGTTGTCGTTCACCGGCTCTACCCGCGTAGGCCGCCTACTGATCGAGCAGAGCGCCAGCACCGTTAAGCGGCTCTCCTTGGAGCTAGGCGGCAACGCGCCGTTTATCGTGGGGCCGGATATGGACCCCAAAGAAGCCGCCTACGCGGCGGTAGCGGCGAAGTTCCAGACCGCAGGCCAAGATTGCCTGGCCGCCAACCGCATTCTGGTGCACGAATCCATTCACGACGAATTCGTTGCGCAGTTTGCCGAGCGCATGGCCGCGCTGACCGTGGGTAATGGTTTACAGGGTGAAATTGACCTAGGCCCGTTGATTCACCGCCAAGCGGTAGAAAAAGCGACTGAAATAGTCAATGACGCCATCTCACGCGGGGCGACGGTGCTGGGCGGCGAGCAAAGCCAGGCGCCTGGCGATAACTTCTTTATGCCCGTCATGCTGACGGGCGTCACGCCGCAGATGAAAGTGTGGCGGGAAGAGAACTTTGCCCCGGTGGCAGGCATCACGGCTTACAGCACCGACGACGAAGTGATTGAAATGGCCAACGACACCGAATACGGTCTGGCCGCGTATATCTACACCCACGATATTCGCCGCATCTGGAAACTATTGCGTGCGCTGGAGTACGGCATGGTCAGCGTTAATTCGGTGAAAATGACCGGTCCGCCGGTGCCCTTCGGCGGTGTGAAGCAGTCCGGCCTTGGCCGTGAAGGCGGCGCCACGGGTATCGATGAATACCTGGAAACGAAGTATTACTGCCTGGGGGCTCTGGGGTCTGTCTCTGGTAGCTAAGTTTGGGAAGAACAGCATCGCGCTAAAGCGCCCTCCCACAACATTGGCTCAGCAACTTGAGTTAGCCCTGTGGGAGGCCGGCTCCGCCGAGCGATAAGAATATCAAAACGTTAATCGCCCAATCAATCAGGCGCCTGCAGCGGTCATCCAGAGCCGGTTTTGTAGGAGCCCGACTTGTCGGGCGATACGTCCTTTATAGACAAGAGAGAACGCCATGAGCCTGCATCAGGATTTGATCGAACGCGACCGTAAAGTCACTTTCCACGCCTCTACCCACCTGCGCGATTTCGCCCACGGCGATTCGCCGGGGCGGGTGATTACCGGTGGCCAAGGCATCAATATCGTGGATAAAGATGGCCGTGAATTTATCGACGGCTTCGCCGGGCTTTACTGCGTCAATATCGGCTACGGTCGTACCGAAGTCGCCGAAGCGATCTACAAGCAAGCACTAGAGCTCTCTTATTACCATACCTATGTGGGCCACTCCAACGAGCCGCAGATCGAGCTTTCCGAGAAGATTCTGAAAATCGCTGGCATGAATATGTCCAAGGTGTACTACGGTATGTCTGGCTCGGATGCCAATGAAACCCAGCTGAAAATAGTGCGCTACTACAATAATGTGCTGGGTCGCCCGCAGAAGAAAAAGGTCATCTCGCGCATGCGCGGCTACCATGGTTCGGGGATCGCTTCGGGCTCGCTGACCGGCCTGAAAGCGTTCCACGACCATTTTGATCTGCCCATCGACACCATCCGCCATACCGAAGCGCCGCACTACTACCTGCGTGCCGCCGAACAGCACGGTATGACCGAGCTTGAATTCTCGGCGTTTTGTGCCGACAAGCTGGAAGCGATGATTCTGGAAGAAGGCCCGGATACGGTGGCCGCTTTTATCGGCGAGCCCGTGCTAGGCACTGGCGGTATCGTGCCGCCGCCGGAAGGCTACTGGGACGCCATTCAAAGCGTGCTCGCCAAGTACGACGTGCTGCTGATTGCCGATGAAGTGGTGTGTGGCTTTGGCCGCACCGGCTCCGATTTTGGCAGCCACCACTACAACATGAAGCCGGACCTGATCACCATTGCCAAAGGTCTCACCAGCGCCTACCAGCCGCTCTCCGGGGTAATTGTCGGTGAAAAAGTCTGGCAAGTGCTGGAGCAAGGCACCGGTGAATACGGCCCTATCGGCCACGGCTGGACTTACTCTGGCCATGCGCTAGGCTGTGCAGCAGGGCTTGCCAACCTGGCGATCATTGAACGGGAAAACCTGGTGGGCAACGCCGCCGAAACCGGCGCCTACTTCCAGCAGCAGCTCAAGGCTAACTTCGAAGGTCATCCACTGCTGGGCGACATACGCGGTGTTGGCTTAATGGCGGCGCTAGAGTTCTCGCCGGAGGCCAAACAGCGCCTGCATTTCGACCCGGCGTTGAAAGTTGGTCCCCGCGTCGCGGCGGCCGCCATGGAAGAGAACCTGATTGCCCGCGCCATGCCCCAGGGCGATATTCTTGGCTTTGCACCGCCGCTGACCATTAATCGTCATGAGGTGGATGACATGATTGGCCGCGCGAAGCGCGCCATCGACAGGGTGACCGATGAATTGGTGCGCTCGGGCGACTTGAAGTCGGGCCAGCAAGAGGCGGCTTTTACGGTTTAAGCATTGAATCGGATTGCTGAACGCCGCTGTCTTTGCATAGCGGCGTTTTTGTTACTGAAGGTGTCGTCTATGCTAAACGTTGGGTCTAAGTGCTGGGTATAAGTCGATAGACTGAACGCAGGTCACCATGAGTTGAAAGTTAAGGAGTAGCCAACGATGCAAGCGGTATTAGCTTTCGATGTATACGGTACGCTGATAGACACCCAAGGCGTGACGATTGAACTGGAGCGCCGCCTTGCCGAGCCGGCTAAGGCGGCCGAGTTTGCTCGCCGTTGGCGGGACAAACAGCTTGAGTACAGCTTTCGCCACGGTTTAATGGGCGCTTACGTGCCCTTTTCCGAATGCACCCGCGAAGCGCTGGTGTTCGTCGACCGGGCACTACAAACCGGCCTTGTGGATAACGACCATGATCACCTCATGGCGATATACGGCGAATTGCCGGCATTCGATGATGTGGTGCCGGCGCTGGACCAGCTCCGTGATGCGGGCATACGCTGCGTGGCGTTCTCGAACGGTACGGCAGATGCCGTGTCTAAGCTTTTGAAAAGAGCCGGCGTCGAGAGCCATATGGACGATGTAATCAGCGCGGATGAGGTAAAACGCTTTAAGCCCGACCCGGCTGTTTACTCGCATCTGCGTAGCCGTTTAGAGACCCGGCCCGAACACACTTGGCTGGTGTCCAGTAACCCCTTTGATGTGATTGGTGCCACACATGCCGGGTTGCGAAGCGCTTGGGTACGGCGCAGCTCTGACGCGCCTTTCGACCCTTGGGGTATTGAGCCTGATATGACGGTGACAGATTTAGAAACACTGGCGGAACGCATTATTCGTTAAGCTTTCAACTGGTCTAGCCAAGCCGCATAATGGCGTACGCATAACGTTTAGGGATAATTTCATGTCAGAAAAGATTTACTGTGTTGCCGGTTTTAAGCCCAAGCCTGGCAAAGAAGAAGCGGTGTTCAAAGCGCTTCAGTCACTCGAGCCAAATGCCCATCGCGAGGACGCGTGTATTCATTACACGGTGACGCGTCAGATCGACAACCCCTTCGCCCAAGGCACCGGTTACCCAATTGTGTTTCACGAAATTTGGGCAAGCCGCGAAGAGTTTGAGGCGCACTGTCAGCGCAAAGAGATCCAAGACTTCTTTGCTCAGCACGTCGAAGCGCCCGATGGCGATATTGAAGACGCCAATGTCTGCGTTTACACCGATGAGCCATGGAACTTTGATGCTCCCAAGGTGTGAGCCCAGTGCCATCAGCGGCTTGGTTCAAAATAGCTTGATAGAACTTGATAGATAAAGAAAGGAGCGTGATATGACCGATAAGAAAATGAACGTTGAGAGCTTTAACCTGGATCACACCAAGGTAAAAGCGCCCTACATCCGTTTAGCCGATATCAAAGAAGGCCAGAACGGCGACCGTATCCATAAATACGATTTGCGCATTTGCCAGCCCAATAAAGGCCATATGGACATGCCAGCGCTGCACTCTCTTGAGCACTTAATGGCGGAGATGTCGCGCAACCATACCGATAAAGTGGTCGATATCAGCCCCATGGGCTGCCAGACCGGCTTCTACATCGCGATGATTAACCACGACGACTACGACGATGTGGTGGCGATCGTTGAGAAAACACTCAATGATGTGATGGAAGCCACCGAAGTGCCCGCCTGTAACGAAATGCAGTGCGGCTGGGCGGCAAGCCACAGCCTGGAGGGTGCCCAAGAGCTCGCTAAAGGGCTGCTAGCGAAACGCAGCGAATGGACCGAGGTGTTCGCGTAAGTTCGCGTAAGTTCGCGTAAGTTCGCGTAAGCGTTACTGGAAAAGCAGCATGCGCTAAATCGAGACGCCTCCCACGTGGAGGCGTTTTAGTGACTGGGATTAGGCTGACCAAACGTATCGGGTATCAGATGCTTAGGCACCCAGTGCAGGTAGGCCACCATGCCAAACAGCTCAACCAGCGATTGAAATACAATCACCACCACCGCAGCCTGCCACACCTCCGGCAGGGTTAGAGCGATGGGCAGCATAACGAAAGAGTTACGCGTTCCCAGGCTAAACGTTAAGGTGCGGGCACTGGCGGCGTTTAAGCCAAACAAACGACCCAGTATCCGGCCCAACAGTGCGGCGAAGAGCAGAAACGCCACAAAAACCAATAACACTTGGCCTAATACGCTGCTCAGCCCCATAACGGTATTGACCTGTGACGCGGCAATCACAAAGACCACCAGTGCTAACAATGGCACCGGCAAGTAGCCCAAGCCAGCTACTAAGCGTTTTACCCCAGAGCGCTTTAGCGCCAGGCGTTCGGTAAGCCAGGCTAATAATAGCGGGGTAAGAATCAGCCCGCCAAAAGCGCTCAATAAATGCGTGCTAAGGGCAAACTCCCACCAATCACCGCCCAGAAACAGCCATAGATACGCGGGTAAGGCGATTAGCTGGACCAATAGCAGCAGGGGAGTGGCGGCAATCGCGCGGCCTGTATCGCCTTTGCCCAGGTGTGTGAAACTGATAAACCAGTCGGTGCAAGGCACCAGCAACACCAACAAGACGCCCGCTTGAACGGCTGGCGCAAAGGGGAAAACCGCGATGAGTGCCCAAAGGGCCAGCGGAATCACTACAAAGTTACCTAGCATCAACGCCACCATAAAGCGGCTGTCGCGCGCGCCCTGGGTAACGTGCGTTAACGGAATCTGAGTGAAGGTGGCATACAGCAACGCGCCCAATAGCGGCCATAGCACCACATCAAGGCGTGCCATTATGACGGGATACCAAAAACCTGCCCCCAGCCCCGCCACAATAAACAGCAAATACAGCCAAGATTGTTGGCGTTCCAACAGATCGCGCATAACGGGATAGCCTGTGTTTTCAATAATAACGAAAAGGCTACCGCACCTGCTGCGAAGTGTCTGCTTTTGGCGGATGGAGACGCACTATGATGTTGATATAGTCTTCAAAATGCGCGGCAACCCACGGATTTTGGTGTCAAAGGCGGTGTGCTGGGGCGCTCCAGTCGCTGGGCTTAAATAGTAGGCTATGACGTATTTAAAAAGAGGGGCTAGGAGAGTGAACATTGTCTTATGATTCGCTGTCTTAGCGCAAAATGTTCTATAGTGAAGGTGTTGAAAGTCGAATAAGCTATTAAGGCGTTTAACGCCCAAGAAGGAGGAACTATGTCACTACGCATTAATGCAGTCGTCCCTGATTTCGAAGCGGACACCAGCCACGGATCGATCAACTTTCACGAGTGGATTGGCGACAGCTGGGCAATCCTGTTTTCGCACCCCAAGGATTTCACCCCGGTATGCACGACCGAGTTTGGTGCCGTCGCGAAGCTTAGCGCCGAGTGGAAAAAGCGTGATACCAAAGTGATCGGTGTTTCCGTCGATGGCGTAGCGGATCACAAGCGCTGGTGCGATGATATTCAATCCGTTGGCGGCAGCGATGTTGATTTTCCGATTATCGCCGATGAAGGGCTGACGGTCTCCAAGCTTTACGACATGTTGCCGGAAGATGCCTACCTGCCCGATGGCCGCACCCCCGCAGACAGCGCGACGGTGCGCTCGGTATTTATTATCGGGCCGGATAAGCGGTTGAAGCTTTCGATGACTTACCCGATGACCGTCGGGCGTAATTTTGCCGAAATCCTACGCGCCCTGGATGCGTTACAAACCACCACGACGCACGGCGTAGCCACGCCGGCCGACTGGGCGATTGGTCAGGATGTGATCATTCCGCCCAGCGTGTCTGATGAAGATGCCAAACTGAAGTACGGTGAATACGAAACGGTCTTACCGTATCTGCGCAAAACGCCGCTGCGTTAAGGGAGCTTTAGTGTAGGCAAGCCACGGTTCCCATAAGATACGTCGTTTGATCAACAAAGCCAGCGCCTCGGTGCTGGCTTTTATGCTGCTGATCAAGCAGATTCAAGCGCTAACTGTTCAATGGAGCTTGAAACACTACGCGCCCCGGTGAGGATCTCGTTAACAATGGTTTCAATTTCGCCCACGCTCACTTGGCTTGATTTTCCCTGCTCGACGACCTGCTGCATGGCGTGAGTCGTGCGTTCTACCAAGGCGCTATTTTCTTTGAGCACGCGGGTAATATCCTCCACCGCTTCGCTGGAGCCTTTGGCTAAACGGCGTACTTCATTGGCAACCACCGCAAACCCCCGACCTTGTTCGCCTGCACGAGCGGCTTCTACCGCAGCGTTTAGCGACAGCAGGTTGGTTTGATTGGCGATACGGGCAATTGACTCGGTAATACTATTAATACTTTGCGCCTGTTGGTTCAGCGCGGCAATCAACTGCTGCGCCTCTGCCAGGGTTTGGGCCGCCTGTTCAGAATCACTGACAACGCGCTGTAAATGATTAAGTCCGTTTTGTGCAATCTGCTCCGTCTGAGATGAGGTGCTTTGAGCCGCGGTGACGGCCCTCGTCGCTGATTCAGCGGCGGCTACGGAGCGCGTGATATCGGTGGCAAACTTGACCACTTTCACCACCTTGCCATGGCTATCCTGGATGGGATTGTAAGTCGCTTCTAGCCAGACACTGGTGCCACGCGAATCCAAACGCTCAAACTTACCCTGAATGAACTCACCTTTTGCCAAGTTCTCCCAAAAATGCGGATTCGCATGATAAAAATCAGGCGGGCAAAATATCTGGTGGTGTACACCGACTAACTGCTCATTGCGATAGCCCATGGCACGCTCAAAATTGGCGTTGGCATTTAGAATTTCACCACTGGGCGTGAACTCAATCACTGCCATGGAACTATCCAATGCTGCCAATACGGCATTTTTACGTTCGGCTTCTTGGTGGTCGGTGGTAACGTCATTGGCTATTTTCATAATAGACACGACTTTGCCGCGGCGATTGCTAATGGGTAAGTAAGTGGCCTCTAGCCAGACTTCCTCGCCTTGAGCATTGGTACGCCTAAAGCGCCCCTGCTGGCTATGGCCGTCGGCTAGCGTTTCCCAAAATGTCAGGTACTCGCGGCGGCTGCTTTCTTCAGGAAAGCAGAAAATCCGATGGTGTTGGCCTTTTATCTGTTCAAGGGTGTAACCCATGGTGGTCAGGAACTGCTCACTTGCCTTCTGAATAATCCCATCAGGTGAAAAAGTGATACAAGCGGTGTGTTGGTACAGGGCGCTGTGTAAACCATTTGGAGCGAGAAGTGAGAGCATTGCTATTCCTGTCAACGAGTCTGTTTAAATTATGTGTATAAGGTTAGAACAGTGGCGTTTTCTAAGCATTAGTTTCTAGCGGTATGACACAAAATTTTGCATTTATGAGTCCTGGTGATATTTTAAATTATTGATTTATAGTGTTTTAATCGTAATTTTTCCAAATTTCATTGTTCCAATAAGTAATGTTGCACGATAGACTGTAGGCCACAACATTATTAAGGCAGTCTAGGCGTCGTCGAAGAGTGGCCGATACGGTTTCTTTTGTACAGTTTGTGTATAATTTAAATCTTAATTGAAAATGGATCTGATGTCACTTTTTTGTACATCTTTAGTATAATTTTCACAGGAGGGCATGTTATCGAAAGGGAAGGGTGTGATGGTCGGACCATGGGTGTAACGCTTTTTTAAACTTAAAAGGTACCGACGGTTAAGCAAATCGCTGTTCGTTAAGGGCAAGCGTTAGCGGTTGGCTCGCTGCTAAAAGCTAACTGCGTAAACCACGCGGTTGCATTGCTTCCCGAATTATCGCCATCACTCATTAAAGCAACGCCATCAACATGGCTGGGGGCGCTGCCAAAAAGTGTTGCGAAGTCGGCACGCACATCGCGTACCTCAGAGACCCACTCGCCCACCTTGAACGTGCCCCCTTGCAGAGCCATTAATTCGGCGCGGTCAGTAAACGCATTGGTCCAGGTGCTGCCAGCATCTTGCGTGGATGACCATACATAGTTGACGGATTGTACTTGCCAGGGCAGCAACCCCGTTTTGCGTACCACATAGACGCGAGCAGGGTAGTCGTCGCCCGCTTTGGTGACAATTTCGTAGTGGGTTTCACCGTCAAAACGGCGGGTTGGCCATGTCATGATCTGGTTGGGCGTCAATAATATATCCGCCATTGCCGCGCTGCTGAATATCAGCGACATAGCGACGCTGCTGACGAAGTCGTTCCAAAAGTTTATTTTTCAATATGCCAAATACCCAGGTTTCAAACGCCGAGCGTCTGGCAAAGGCATCATGTTTTTCCAGCGCGGTGACCAGTGTGTCCTGCACGGTATCTTCAGCGGCACCACTGTCCCGCAGCTGCAGGCGGCCACAGATAAACATGCGTTAGGACGCCGGCGCTTCCCAGGCAAGCGGTTTGAGCTCTTCGTTAAGCGGCGTAGCGGCAACGTGGTTGGTGTAGTTCGAGAGCGTTTTCAGCGCGCAGGCAATGACCAGTTCCAGGACCTGCTGCTGGGTGAAACCTGCCTCAAAAAAGGCATCCAGCTCGGCCTGCTCGGCCCAGCCACGCTGAGCATTCAAGTGGCGTGCAAAGCGCGTCACGGCGGCCAGCTTGGCATCGTTGGGTGTTGTGCGTTCGCGGAGATCTTTGACGAGCTCGTCGTCGGCGCCAACCTGTTTAATACTGCCGGTATGCGCCGCCACGCAAAAAGCACAGTGGTTATCGGCGCTGATGGCAAGCAGGGCCGCCTGTTGTTCCACAGGGCTCAAGCTGGTGTTGGCATAGATGCCGTCAAGCGCTAGATAGGCTTCGAGTAGCGTGGGTGCTTCCGCCATTTTGGCAAAGAGATTGGGCAGGAAGCCCATCTTCTTTTCTGCGGCTTGCAGGTTCGCCTTAGCGGCTTCGGGTGCGCTGTCTATTGTGTGTAACGGAAAATCGGCCATTTCACTCTCCTTGGATCGATTACAAATTAGCTAACGCAGGGTAGCTGCATTGTTGTCGATTGATTATGGAACATTCAGTCCATAATTTACAGTCACGGCAACTGATCAGTTACCTTAGCGGGCAAAGCCGGGGTTAAACGGCTTCAGCATAACCTAGAGCTGCTTAATTAATGTCGCGAAGCGACGGCGCCAATCTGAAGCATCCACTCAGTGGATGCTTTTGCTTAGGCTTAATCTATCTCGTAATATGACGGCTTTTATTGGGATTGTGTAATGCGTCTCGGCAGACCCTTACAGCATCACCCAGAGACGGCGCTGGAAGCCGCCGTTAACGCTTTTTGGCGCTCTGGTTACCACCATACATCGATGCGTGATTTGTTGGAGGCGATGCAGCTGTCGCGCAGCAGCTTGTACCAGGCGTATGGCAACAAAGAAGCCCTTTTCCTTCGAGCGCTGGCGCGTTATCGCGAAGAGTTGCTGGTGTCTCTGAATGCGACACTTGCCCAGGAGGCCAGTGCTTGGCAGTTTATTGAACGCTTACTTCAACACATGGCTCAGCAGGCCGAGAGCGAACAGGCGGCTTTGGGTTGCCTGATTTTTAATTCGGCCACCGAGCTGGGAAATAGCGGCTCGACAGTGTCGGATGCTGCGGTTCAGAGCGTTCAGGCAATTACCCAATTTTTTGTCAAGGTCATTGAGCAGGCGCAGCGCGAGGGTAGTATTTCCCCGGAGCGTGATGTACAAAGTTCAGCTTATTTCTTAACGCTTTCGGTGTCGGGGTTACGAATGCTGCTCAAAAGCGGCGCTAGCCAACGCCAAACCGAACAATTGAATAACAATATTTTGCGTGGATTGCGCTGAGCCCAGGGCGCATTCAGCAGGGTGTTTTTTAGGCCCAATAATGGAAAATACGTTGTTATTAGGTTTTCTAGGTAGCTTAGTCGCTGGCCTATTGACCGCCGTTGGCGCGCTACCGGCGCTGCTAGGCAAAACACCTAGCCGGGGTTTTCGTGATCTAGCGCTCGGCTTTGCCGCGGGCGTTATGCTGGCCGCATCGTTCTTTTCGCTGATTATTCCAGCGCTGGAGGCGGCGGAAATTTATTACGCCGGTGGTCCCATTCCCGCCGCGATTGTTTGTACCGCTATTTTGCTTGGGATGGGCGCGATTGCGCTGCTCAACGAATACCTTCCCCACGAACACTTTGCCCAGGGGCGCGAGGGGCCGGAAGCCGCTTCGCTGCGCCGTGTATGGCTGTTTGTGTTTGCGATTACTATCCACAACCTGCCGGAAGGCATGGCAGTGGGCGTGGGGTTTGGCGCCAATGGTTTAGAAGGCGGCATGCCGCTGGCTATCGGCATTGGCCTGCAGAATATGCCAGAAGGGCTCGCCGTGGCGGTCGCCTTGATGGGCGAGGGTTATTCAAAATGGCGCTCGTGGTCGATTGCCGCGCTAACGGGGCTGATTGAGCCCATTGGCGGGCTGTTTGGCGCGAGCATCGTCAGCGTTTCGCAGATATTACTGCCCTGGGGGTTAGCGTTTGCCGCCGGCGCCATGCTGTATGTGATCAGCCACGAAATTATCCCCGAAACCCACCGCTGCGGGCACCAGAAAAAAGCCACCTTCGGTTTGGCGATGGGCCTAGTGATTATGTTGTTCCTAGACGTATGGCTGGGCTAAAAACAGCTTGAATGGCTAGCATTAACGCAGCACATCGGCGCCGCCGTGGGGCCCAGAATGCTCACATAGGCGGTGGTCGCTAAGCACGTCGATGACATGGCAATGGCCGATATTGTCACCGGCACACTGGTTAATCATACGCTGCAGCTCATCGCGCAGCGCCGCTAGCCGTTGTAACCGTGATTCCACTTCAGCGAGATGCCGTTTTGCCAACTTGTCAGCCTGATGGCAGGGCATGGCCGGATGGTCGGCCATTTCCAGCAGTTCTCTTACCGCCTCAACTGAAAACCCAAAATCCCGCCCGTGACGAATAAACAGCAAGCGCTTAACGCTCGCTTCGTCATAGCGACGCTGATTGCCTTCGCTGCGTTGGGTGGCGGGCAGTAAGCCAATCTGCTCATAATAGCGCACCGTCTCCGGCTTGCAGCCAGTGCGGCTTGCCAACTCGCCAATGCCCATTACGTCGTTTTTGGCGCTTTGCTCACTCATTGCTTGAACCTCTAGTCGCTATAGGTATTACCCTACTACCAAGATAGGCGATATTGGAGAGCAAAGCGATGACACCACCAGCGCAGCAAGCAGTACCCCACGACCCCAGCACGTTGACGCTGCGCGTAGAGGGCATGGATTGCGGTGGCTGCGAACGTAAAGTTGAATCCGCATTGCAGCGTTTAGAACCAGTGGGACACGTTTCTGCAAGCGCCCTGAACGGCCGGGTGCGGGTGTCCGCCGATGAGGGGGGAACCCTGTCGCGCAATGCGATCGCTAAAACCATACAGGCGTTGGGCTATACGGTGATCGATGAGGCCGACGACAGTGCTTCAACAGCGTCGTCATCCAGGTGGTGGCAATCGGCAAAAGGGCGTTTGGTGATCGTCAGTGGGGCTTTGCTATGCTTGGCATGGGTACTTCATGTCGCTTGGCCGACGCTGGGTAGCGGCCCCTTTATAGCCGCCACACTGGTGGGGCTGGTCCCCATTGTGCGTGCGGCCTGGCAGGCGCTTAAACTGGGCAACCCCTTCACCATTGAAATGCTGATGAGTATCGCCGCGTTAGGGGCGCTGGCGATCAATGCCGCCGCTGAAGCCGCGGTGGTTGTGTTTCTCTTCGCGGTGGGTGAATTGCTCGAAGGTGTGGCCTCTACCCAGGCGCGCCGCAGTATTGCATCGCTCGCCAAACTGACGCCCTCCACTGCACGGTTGCTCGAGCAGGGCGAAGTGCGCGAAGTCGCTGCCGCCTCCCTGATCCCGGGTCAACGGGTGCAGGTGCGCCCGGGTGATCGACTGCCTTGCGATGGGCACATTATGGCGGGGCAATCCTCTGTTGATGAATCCCCGGTGAACGGCGAATCGGTGCCACGGGCGCGGGAAGTCAAGGACCCGGTGTTTGCCGGTACCGTGAATTTGGACGGGGTGTTAGAGGTCGAGGTAACGCGTAGCGCTGAAAACAACACGATTGCTAGAGTGATCCAGTTGGTGGAGGAGGCTCAGGCGGCGAAAGCCCCAGTGGCGCGCTTTATCGACCGCTTTGCGTTTTACTATATGCCCGCCGTGGTTGGGGTGGCGCTGTTGGTCGCTATTGCGCCGCCGCTGGTCTCGTCGATGTTGTGGTCAGAGTCTATTTACCGTGCGCTAGCGCTGTTGCTCATTGCCTGCCCCTGTGCCCTGGTGATTTCAACGCCAGCGGCCATTGCCGCCGGTTTATCCGTGGGCGCCCGGCATGGTTTGCTAATAAAAGGCGGCGCGGTATTAGAGCAGCTAGGCAAGCTTAAGCGGGTCGCGCTGGATAAAACCGGCACGCTCACGGCGGGAACGCCCATCGTCACTGACGTGGAAAGCCTCCAGGACAGTGATGATGCGAGCGATATCTTGCGTTTAGCCGCCGCCTTAGAACAAGGGTCGAGTCATCCCCTGGCCGTGGCGATTAGCGAGCATGCCCAGCAGCAGGGGGCGGCGATACCGACCGTGCAAGCCGCGTATGCCTTGGCAGGGCAGGGCGTTGCCGGGCAGGTGGCAGGGCGCGATTTAATGCTGGTGAGCCCGCGCTATTTGCAACGTTTTGCTCACCGCCCCAGCGGCTGGGATGAACGCATCGCTGCGCTGGAAAATCAGGGTAAAAGCCTCGCCGTGCTGGTCGAAAATCAGCGCCCCTTGGGGCTTATTGCCGTTCGTGATGAGCCCCGCGAAGATGCGCGTCAGGGTCTGCAAGCGCTAGAGCGCCTAGGCGTGCAGGCCGTGATGCTCAGCGGTGACAATGCCCGTACGGTGGCCGCTATCGGTGAGCGGCTGGGCATTCAATCAGAAGGCCAGCTAATGCCCGAAGATAAAGCTCAGCGCGTGCGCGATTGGCAGGCGCAAGGGCTGGGGCCGGTAGGTAAAGTAGGCGATGGTATCAACGATGCCCCAGCGCTTGCGGCGGCAGAAGTTGGCATTGCGATGGGCAGCGGCACGGACGTGGCATTGGAAACCGCCGACGCCGCGCTGCTTAAAAACCGCGTAGGTGGGATCGCCGAAATGATCACGCTCTCACGGGTTACCATGCGTAACGTCAAAACCAACGTGGCGTTAGCGCTGGGCTTTAAAGCGCTGTTTTTAATCTCTACGGTGCTGGGCATTACGGGCATGTGGGTGGCCGTCATGGCCGACACTGGGGCAACCGTATTGGTCACCCTCAATGCCATGCGTTTATTGCGCTACCGTTTTTAACCGCGTAAGCGATTTTAACCCTGCACGTACTCAACCAGGGCTTGGGCGAAGGAGTCGGTGGTGCCGGTGCCGCCCATATCGGGGGTGACCATGTCTTGGCGGGTTTCCAGCACGGTACGAATACCCTGGCGGATGGCGGTGCCTTTCTCCGCCATGCCCAGGTGATCCAACATCTGGGCGGCGGCCAGCAGTAGCGCGCAAGGGTTGGCAATGTTCTTGCCTTCGATATCCGGCGCTGAGCCGTGCACGGCCTCGAAGATCGCGGCCTTTTCACCAATGTTGGCGCCAGGGGCCAGACCCAAACCGCCGACCAAACCGGCACATAGGTCAGAAAGGATATCGCCAAACAGGTTAGTGGTGACCACTACATCAAACTGATGCGGATTCATCACCAGCTGCATGCAGGCGTTATCGACGATCATTTCCTGGAATTCGATCTCGGGGTACTCTTTGGCAATCTCACGCGCGACATCCAAAAACAGCCCCGAGCTGGTTTTGATGATGTTGGCTTTATGTACCGCAGTCACTTTTTTACGGCCGTTGTTTTTGGCCAGCTCAAAGGCATAGCGCACGATGCGTTCAGAGCCTTTGCGGGTCACTTTGATGACCGAAATGCCGGTATTGCCGTCGTCGGTATATTCCTGGCCATCGGCGAGGTACGCACCTTCGGTGTTTTCGCGCACGGTGATCATGTCGATATCGTCATAGCGCGAGCGAGTGCCAGGGAAGCTAATCGCCGGGCGCACATTGGCGTAAAGGTCAAAATGGCGCCGTAGCTGTACGTTAATCGAGGAGAAGCCTTTGCCAATCGGCGTTGTCAACGGGCCTTTGAGCGCAATGCCTAGCTGTTCGATGGTGTCGAGTGACGCCTGTGGAATCAGCGTGCCGTGCTTTTCCAGCGCGCCTAAGCCTGCATCGATATGTTGGTAGGCTAAGCCGCAATCTAGCGCGTCGAGTACACGCAGCGTAGCATCCATGATTTCGGGTCCGATACCGTCGCCCTTGATGACAGCAATAGATTGGCTCATGTACTACTCCTCTTTAATCTGCTTATCGGCGGAAAAACCGTGCCGCTTCAACGTGGATAGTGGGTAATTGATGGTGTTTTAGTGGCGCAATGGTACGTCAGAACCGGGTACAAGGTCACTCTGACTTACGTAGCGATTGACCACTCAGCGGTGGGGCTAGTCGGGGAGGTTAGCCGTTAGGTGCAATGCAGCAGTTTTGCTGGTAATATACGACACTTTGTCGCACCTTGCTTTACGCAATACTCTTTTCGTAACAGTTTTTGCAACCGTCAAAGAATCTTTGCCAATGATCGCATTACTACATCGCTTTTCAGGGCTGATGACTCCGCCCTAGCCCTCCTGCCTTTTTTAGGTGCTGATAGTGCATTCATCGCGCTGTCATTACCTTGTGGTACTTAAATTTAGCAACACTTAAATTTAGCAGTACCTAAACGCTTGCTCACTATTTTATATAATAAAAGCTGATCATTTCAGTGTACTCAATGTTGGCGGCGCTGCTCGTTACTAGCTGCGCTGTATGACCGCTTTTGCCTGTCGTTAACCTAAAACCGTGGACCCCTCGCATGTACGAAAAGTTTAAACAATCTTGGCTCTCTAACCTCAAGGGCGACACCCTTGCAGGGATTGTCGTGGCGCTAGCGCTGATCCCCGAGGCCATTGCGTTCTCGATCATTGCGGGCGTTGACCCCAAGGTCGGCCTTTACGCCTCGTTCGCTATCTGTGTGATTATGGCCTTTGCCGGTGGTCGTTCCGGCATGATTTCAGCGGCGACCGGCGCCATGGCGCTGCTGATGATTACCCTGGTAAAAGAGCATGGTTTGGAATACCTGCTGGCCGCCACGCTGTTGACCGGTGTGCTGCAGATTATCGCGGGTTACCTGAAGCTTGCCGATCTGATGCGGTTTGTCTCGCGCTCTGTGGTCACGGGCTTCGTTAACGCACTGGCAATTCTCATCTTCATGGCACAGCTGCCTGAATTAACCGGCGTTACTTGGCACGTTTATGCCATGACGGCAGCGGGTCTGGCAATTATCTACGGCTTTCCTTATGTACCCGTTGTCGGCCGGATGATCCCTTCGCCGCTGGTCTGTATTGTCGTGCTCACCGCCGTGTATATGCTCACCGGCATGGAAATTCGCAGCGTTGGCGATATGGGCGAGCTGCCCGATAGCCTGCCGATATTTTTGTGGCCCGACGTGCCGCTGAATTTAGAGACGTTGATGATTATCCTGCCCTATTCGCTAATGTTGACGGTTGTTGGCCTGCTTGAGTCAATGATGACAGCGACCATTATTGATGACTTAACCGACACCAAAAGCGATAAAAACCGCGAGTGTAAAGGTCAGGGCATTGCCAATATTGGTGCGGGTTTAATCGGTGGTATGGCGGGTTGCGCCATGATCGGGCAGTCGGTCATCAACATTAAATCCGGTGGTCGTCGTCGTACCTCAACGTTAATTGCCGGTATCGCACTGCTGCTGATGGTGGTCTTCCTGGCCGACTGGGTCTCGCAAATCCCCATGGCGGCACTGGTGGCGGTCATGATTATGGTGTCGATCGGCACCTTCAGCTGGGAATCAATTCGCGACCTGAAAAAGCACCCTATGAGTACCAATATCGTCATGGTGGCCACCGTTGTCGTGACGGTAGGTACCCATAACCTGGCGATTGGCGTCTTTGTTGGGGTGCTTCTGGCGGCGCTGTTCTTTGCCAATAAAGTCGGCAACATTCTCTACATTGGCTCAACTGAAATAGAGGCGGGTAAAGAGCGCGAATATCAGGTGGTGGGCCAGGTATTCTTTGCTTCTTCAGAAACCTTTATAGCGGCATTCGATTTCAAAGAGAGCATTGATAAGGTCACTATTAACCTTTCCCGCGCGCATTTCTGGGATATTACGGCGGTGCAGGCGCTTGACCGGGTCGTGATTAAGTTCCGCCGCGAAGGTACTGAGGTCGAAATGATCGGTTTGAATGAAGCGAGCGCAACCGTTGTTGACCGTTACGCCGTACACAATGACCCAGAAGCCGTTGAAAAACTGATGGGCGGCCACTAAGCCCGCAAGGAGAGCACAATGACTGATCAAGTAATGGCCGCCATTGACGGTTCGCAGTTTTCAGAAGGCGTTTGTGATTACGCCGCCTGGGCAAGCCTTGCATTAGCGGCGCCGCTTACCTTTGTCCACGTGGTGGATAACCACTCACAGCCCCCCGCTGACACCAATTTGTCGGGTAATCTGCGCTTTGGCGCCCGCGAACGCTTGATGAAAGAGCTTTCTGAACTTGATGAGCAGCGCGCAAAGGTAAACCGTGAGCAGGGGCGGTTAATGCTGGATGCTGCCAAGGCGCGGGCCATTGAAGACGGCGTGACAGCACCTGTCACTCGTCAGTTGAATGGCACGCTGGTGGAAACGCTGGTTGAACTTGAAAAAGAGATGCGTTTGCTGGTGGTGGGCAAACGCGGTGAGACGGCCCATCAAGCCAGTGGGCATCTGGGTTCTAACCTAGAACGGGTGGTGCGCGAAATGCACCGCCCGATTTTGATGGTGCCGCAGACCTTTAAGCGACCTGAAAACGTTATGATGGCGTTTGACGGCAGTAAAACGGCGCGTAAAGGCGTCGAGATGCTGGCGAAAAGCCCGTTGTTTAACGGCGTTGCTTGCCACATCGTGATTGTGGGGGCAGAAACAGCAGAAAATCGTTCTCAGCTAGAGTGGGCGTTGACGACCCTACGCGAAGCAGACCATGCGGCGGAAGGTGCTATTCGCGCAGGTGAGGTAGAAACGACGCTGGGCGAGTATCAGCAGGAAAAGGCCATTGATTTGATGGTGATGGGCGCTTATGGGCACTCGCGTATTCGCCACTTGCTAGTCGGTAGCACTACAACCGCCATGCTGCGTAATAGCAAAATTCCCGTTTTAATATTGCGTTAGCAAGCGCTTTAAAGCCGGCCCTCTGAAGCCAGGGGGTCGGCTTTTTTGTGTCTTACGCCTATAAAAAGTCCCTATCAAATGATGCTAATGTGGTAATGCGGTTCTACGCTGATAGGCAGGTTGCTAACTATTCATTTACGGGAACAGCCAGAGGAGACTGTCATGAATATGCCTGCCGTTGAGAGAACCTCTATTGGTTTCGATGAAGCCTCGCCCTCCCACCGTTTTGCCGCCGACTTGTTAGCCGAAGCCGATATCCAACTTAACGGTGATCGCCCATGGGATATGCAGTTGAAAGTCCCTGGCGTGATCGATAACGCCCTGTCGCGTGGAAATTTAGGCCTGGGTGAGTGCTATATGAACGGCGACTGGGACGCTGAGCGGCTAGACGAGCTGTTTTATAATTTAATGCGTGCCCAGCTAGGGCGGCGTATTAAACCAACCCAGTTGGTTTATCACTCCCTACGCGCGCGCCTGCTGAACCGTCAAACGGCGAAGCGAGCCTGGGAGGTAGGCGAAAAGCACTACGACCTTGGCAATGAGTTCTATGCTGCCATGCTCGATCAGCGGATGACGTATACCTGCGGCTACTGGAAAGATGCCCAAACGCTGGATGAGGCCCAGGAGGCCAAGCTTGATCTCATCTGCCGCAAGCTTGAGCTAAAACCTGGTATGCGCGTGCTGGATATCGGCTGTGGCTGGGGCAGTTTTATGGCCTATGCCGCCGAGCATTACGGTGTCGAGTGCGTGGGTCTGACGATTTCTAAAGAGCAGGCTGAGTTTGGTCAACGGTTGCTTAAACACGGCTTGCCGATTGAGTTTCGCTTACAAGACTATCGCGAAGAAACGGAACAGTTTGATCGTATTGTCAGCATTGGCATGTTTGAACACGTGGGGCATAAAAACTACCGCGAGTACATGAATGTCGCCCACCGCTGTTTGAAAGACGATGGCCTGTTTTTACTGCATACCATTGGCAAAAATATAGCGAATACGGCCACCGATCCCTGGATCGACAAGTATATTTTCCCCAATGGCGAATTGCCTACCTTAGGGCAAGTCGCCGATGCCGCAGAAGCGCTGTTCGTGGTCGAAGATGTGCATAATTTTGGCGCTGATTACGACCGTACGTTAATGGCGTGGTGTGACAATTTCGAGGCTAGCTGGCCGGTGTTTAAAGAGCAGTTCGGCGAGCAGTTTTACCGCATGTGGCGCTATTATCTGCTCAGCTGCGCGGGTGCTTTTCGCGCCAGGGAAATACAGCTATGGCAATTCGTGCTGAGTAAGCCAGGTATTGTCGGCGGGTATACGCGAGTGAGTTGATTAACCACGTCGTTGTATTAACGATAAGGCATTGATTGATTTTGTTACGAAGGTAGGTAGACTGGTCTACCTACCTTCGTCTCTATAGTGCGATTCTATGTCTATATCACATCATCCAAAGCCTCAAAACGCGCATGACCGCCTGCTTGATGCGGCGTCTGCGCTGTTCTATGACGACGGGATTACCGCGACGGGCATTGATGCCATCGTCAAGCGGGCGGGCGTTGCCAAGAAAAGCCTGTATAACAACTTCGTTTCGAAGGGCGAACTCGTCGCGTCCTATCTGGTGGTCCGTCATGCCCAATGGCTGGCGCTTTATGAGGAGCGTCTTCGCCAGGCTAAAACGCCCCAAGACAAGGTCATGGCCGTGTTCCTGGCCTATGAGGATCATGCTGAATATGCTTATGAGGGCGGCTTTCGCGGCTGCGGGCTGCTCAATGCGGCTGCCGAGTTGCCGGCGGGTGACGCTGGAAGAACGGTGGTCAGAAGGCACAAAGAGCAAGTGGAGGCACTGCTGGCCGAGCATGTCAGTTCCATGCTTGGCGATGACCCCAAGCGGGCGGGTCACATTGCACAGCATCTCGCGTTCTTGCTTGAAGGTGCCATGGCGCGTGCAGGTTTGGAAGGGCGCAGCGATTGCCTTCGCCAAGCACGCGGCATAGCCGCTTCTTTATTGGCGGCGTTATGAATCAAGCCGCTAACGAACGTTTATTGGGCATTATGACCGTTCTCATGGCGGCCATTCTTTGGGGCACTACGGGGACGGCGGCCACCTTTGCACCGGAGGTCAGCGCGGTAGCCATCGGTGCGGTGGCAATGGGCGGGGGTGGCTTGATGCAGGCGCTGCTGGCTGCTCGGCGCATTCAGCGCCACGCTCAATTGCTGCGCGCACAGTGGCGATGGCTAGCGCTGGGCGCTGTCGCCGTGGCCATCTATCCGCTGGCTTTTTATGCCTCCATGCGACTGGCCGGCGTGACCATTGGCACGGTGGTGTCTATCGGTTCAGCACCGCTTCTCGCCGCGCTGATCGAGAATCGCTTGGATGGGCTGCGTCTCACCGCGCGCTGGATGAGCGGGGCAGTGCTGGGGCTTGCGGGCATGCTGCTGCTGTGTTTAGCCGAAGGCAATGGGCATGCGTCGGCGGAGACTGCCTCAGGCGTCATCCCCGGCGTTCTGCTGGGTTTACTGGCCGGGGTCAGCTATGCGCTCTATTCATGGACAGCGCGTCGCCTGATGCAGCAGGGCATCGCTCCGCGGGCCGCTATGGGCGCGACCTTTGGCATTGGCGGACTGATGTTGCTGCCGGTGTTGATGATGACAGGAGCGCCGTTGTTGGCCTCCTGGAGCAATGCATCGGTGGGTATTTATATGGCGGTGGTGCCGATGCTGCTGGGGTATCTCTGCTTTGGCTACGGCCTGGCCCGGATTGCTGCCAGCACGGCCACCACCATCACGCTTTTCGAGCCGGTCGTGGCGGCCGGCTTGGCCGTGGTTATCGTCGGCGAACGCCTGCCCGCGATAGGCTGGGCTGGCATCGTGCTGATACTGGCTTGCCTAGTCTGTATCAGTGCCCCGGTTAAAGCGAAGATGTCAAAAGCCGAGGCTTAGGCGTGTATTTGTTTCTTGGCGATCCGCTGACCCCAAAGCGCCGCGGCCAGCCAAAGCGGCACGCTGGTTACTACGTAAACGAGTGCCAGCGCCCATTGGTCTTCTTCGACGAGATGCAGAGTTTCCAGGCTAAACAGGGAGAAGGTGGTGAAACCGCCGCAAAAGCCGGCTACCAGCAACGGCTGCAGGCGCGCTAAATGCCCCTGGGCGTAGTGGCCGCCCAGGGTCGCTAGCCAGCCAATCAGCCAAGAACCCAGCAGATTAACCAGCAGCGTGCCCCAGGGAAAATAGCTGCCCAGCGCCGCCAGCATACCCAGCGACACCCAATAGCGTAACGCGCTGCCCAAGCCGCTGCCCAGGCCCACGGCCAGGTAGGGTAACCAAGTACTCACAAGCGCTCTCCTAACCACCAGCCCAGGCTCACCATGGCGAACCCAAGTAGGCAGGTGCCGAGTACATTAGCAATCGCGCGCTGCGGATAGCCGCTTTGCCAAAGCGCCAGGGTTTGTAAGCTGAACGAGGAGACGGTGGTGTAACCGCCGAGGGCGCCCACTACCGCGAGTAGCCAGAAGGAGGTAGGGGCCTGGCCGCTGGGCAGGCCCAAGATGCCCAGCAGACATCCCGCTGCGAATGCCCCGCTGATATTGACCGCGAAAGTGCCCCAGGGGAAATGAGTGCCAAACTGCCTCGCCAAGAGGTTAGACACAGCGAACCGCCCCATGCCGCCGATAGCGCCGCCCAGCGCCACTAACAAAACGCTCGCCACACCGCTTCCCATAACGCGCTACTCCTATGCGTGTGTTCCTAATCCGACTCGATTCAGCCGTTATACCGCTCACGAAATGGCAAATAATAGCATGCTTATCTGTCTAATGAGCTTTGTCGACCCGGGTGAATAGAAGCCTGAATAGAACTTATGCAGTCTGTTCCTGATCAATAAGTTCGTGTAGAAGAGGAGAAGAATAACAACAACGGTTTTGATGCACCCGCTCAAGGAGAAAAACGCAATGTCCGATCACGTATTGGCGGCGATTGATAGTTCCCAGTTTTCAGAAGGCGTTTGCGACTACGCCGCCTGGGCTGCTAAAGCGCTGGAAGCGCCACTTTCTTTTATGCATGTGGTGGATAACCATCCACAAACCTCGGAACCAGACCTCTCTGGCAACCTAGGGCTCGGTACCCGTGAGCATTTACTCGAAAAGCTATCGAATATTGAAGAGCGGCACGCCAAGGTGTCTCGCGAGCAGGGGCGCTTAATGCTGGAGGCGGCAAAGGAACGCGCTCAGGCTGCTGGAATCGCCTCACCGGAATGCTTACAGCGCAACGGTACCCTGGTTGAAACGTTGGTTGAGAAAGAGCGTAACGTTCGCTTGTTAGTGGTGGGTAAACGCGGTGAAACGGCGCATCAAGCCAGCGGGCATCTAGGCTCTAACCTGGAGCGGGTAGTGCGGGAAATGCATCGACCGATTTTGATGGTACCCAAACAGTTTATCCAACCACACAATGTCATGATGGCCTTCGATGGCAGTAACACGGCGCGTAAAGGCGTGGAAATGCTGGCAAAAAGTCCACTGTTCGATGGCGCCACCTGTCATGTGGTGATCGTTGGCGCGGAAACCGCTGAAAACCGCTCCCAATTAGAGTGGGCGCTCTCCACACTGCGTGAAGCCGGGCATAACGCGCAAGGTGCTATTCGCGCGGGTGAGGTCGAGGCGACGCTGCGTGCCTATAAGCAAGAAAATGCCATTGACATGCTGATTATGGGCGCCTATGGCCATTCGCGAATCCGCCATTTATTGGTCGGCAGCACCACCACGGCTATGCTGCGCAACGCGCAGTTACCGGTGCTTATCCTTCGCTAATTAAACCTAGGGTATGCTGTGTGTTTTGGCAATACGCAGCACACCCTGCGCTAACGCCCACGCAGCGATGATAAAGCCCAGCATGCCGATTAAAATCGCATGGAAAGTAACCCCTGCATCAAGCGCAATCCCGAGTACCGCCGGGGCAATGCCGGTGGAAAATACCATTGAGGCGCTCAGTGCCGAGCGCACACGCCCCAAATGCTCGACCCCCCATAGTCTAATCAATAGCCCTGAGGCAATTAACTCTTGGGCGCCCATGGCAAGGCCGCCACCGACCATAACTGCCCATACGCTGATGTTGCCGCCGATAAGCAGTGCAAACAGCATCGCGCCAGCGTAGGGCAGCAGGTAATAGCGGGCCAGCCGAACGGGGCCGATTTTATCGATCCAGCGCCCGCCCAACAGCGCACCGGGCAGCTTTGCGATCCCCATGCCGGTAAGCGCAAACGCGTAAACCCCCAGCGAGCTATCCAGTGCCTGGGTCAACTGAGCCTGATAAATGAACAGGCCCGTCATGGTGATCGGCAGCGACATTAGCAACGGCAGCAGCTGCCAGAAATACTTGTCGCGAAACGGGCGAGGACCGCTGGTTGAGCGTTGAGTGGGCTTTACCCCAGGGGCTTTTGCCCAGGGTGCGAAGGCAATGAAGCCAAGCCAGGGCAGGGCGATAGCAACGCAGAATAACCACCAGAACGATTGCCAGGACATCCAGACTAATGCGATAGCGACGAGGGGCGGCAACAGGGCTTCGCCTAACGGCATGCCCAAGCTCGCCAGTCCCATGGCGCGTCCGCGCAGGGTAGTGAATTCCCGGGCGGCTAATGTATTCCCCAAATGGGTAAGCATTCCCTGGCCGCATAAGCGCACAATGCCTAATCCTATTACCCCGAATAACCACCAGGGCGTTAAGGTGAGCAGGGCAACGCCAGCCACCAGACACAACAGTATGGTGATGGCAAAGCGGCGTGGGCTAATCCAATCAATCGACGGCCCAAAGCGAAGCATGCAGAAGCCGGCTACCAGTGTCACCACCGCATAGGCGGTACCAAACTGGCCGACGCTTAGCCCCAGGTGTTGTGAAATCGGCGCTTGGAATAAACCAATAAAGAAGCTCTGTCCTAAGCTTGAGCTAAACATGGCTAAAAAGGCGATGCCAAGTACGCTGCGGTGGTCGCGTAGCAAAGTGCGATAGCCCATCGTATAAAATTCCCTTTTAAATAAGGCGGAATATTCGCAAAGCATAACGGCATGCAGTGCCCATTGGGTTACGCAATGCCAGCGGCTCAACAAATCCTTAGTGGATCAATAATTGTAGGCTAATGGGAGGGACGTATGAATCATCCTGAGGTAGATATAGCAGCGATTCGTCAGCGGTTGCTGGCGCTGCAAGCGGAATTACGCGAGGAGAGCGCGAGCAGTGAGGACTCCCGCGAATGTATCGAATACGGTGAGTGGATTGGGGCCAAGCGCCTTGAGTGGGACCCCGTCGTGCTCAAGTGTATTGAGTGCGCGGCGTAATCCACTCACCGTGGGAATGATTAGCTCAGCGCGTGTGCCTGCTGTTGAAGCGACGTCGCGGCGGTGGTTTTAGCGGCAAGATTGATCCCCGACAGCAACGCCTTGAGCGATGCGCTTACCGTATCGCTATCCTCGGCCACCGCGCAAAGCCGCTGGCCATCAATATTCAACTGCACAAAGGCAATCGCATTGGCCTCGCTGCTGGCCCCCAGCGAGTGCTCGCTGTAATCGATAATGCCAACGTTGCTGCCAGAATGACGCTGCCACGCATCGGTAAACGCGGACATGGCGCCGTTGCCCTTGCCAGAAAGCTGTAGCATTTCATCGCCCTGTTGCAGGGTGACTTCAATGCCTTCCTGCCGACCTTTGGAGAGCCGGTATTCCACTAACGATAGCGGAATTTCCAGGGTGAAGTTATCAAACATCACCTGGCGAATCATCGCGCTGGAAAGCTCACTGGCACGCTGTTCGCTCTCTTGCTGTACGTAAGGCGCCAAGGCCAGCATCATCCAGCGCGGCAGGTTAATGCCGTAATCGCGTTCGAGCAGAAAGGCCATGCCGCCCTTACCGGACTGGCTATTGACGCGGATCACTGCCTGATAGTCGCGGCCAATATCGTGGGGGTCGATAGGCAGATACGCCACTTGCCAGGGCTCGTCGGGCTGTTGGTGTTTAAGCGATTTGCGAATGGCATCCTGATGGCTGCCTGAAAAGGCGGTGTAGACCATTTCGCCTACCCAGGGGTGGCGCGGGTGCATGGCGATCCCGGTGCACTCGTTGACCACCTGAATAATTTCATCGGGGTTGGAGAGATCCAGTTGAGGATCAATCCCCTGGCTGTAAAGGTTCATTGCCAGGGTGACAATATCCATATTGCCGGTGCGCTCGCCGTTGCCCAGTAGGGTGCCTTCCACCCGCTCGGCACCGGCCAACAGGGCAAGTTCGGCAGAGGCCACGGCGCCGCCGCGATCATTGTGGGTATGCACCGAGATAATCACGCTGTCGCGGCGGCTGATGTGCTGGCAGAAGTACTCAATCTGGTCGGCATGATGGTGCGGGCCGGCCACTTCCACCGTGGTGGGCAGGTTGAGAATGCACTTGTTATCCGAGGTTGGTTGCCACACATCCAAGACCGCCTCGCAGATCTCCAGCGAAAAATCGATCTCGGTGCTGGAAAAGCTTTCCGGGGTATATTCAAAGCACCAATCAATATCCGGGTAGCGGTCGGCGTGGGTTTTGACCCAGGTCGCGCCTTGCACGGCGATATCGACAATACCACCGCGATCCATCGCAAATACCCGCTCGCGCTGAACGGTTGAGGTGGAATTATAGAGGTGAACAATGGCGCGTTTGGCGCCGACCAGCGAGGCAAACGTCTTCTCGATCAGGTGCTCACGGCACTGCACCAGTACCGCAATGGTGACATCGTCGGGAATTTGATCCGCCTCAATCAGCCAGCGCACGAAGTCGTAGTCGGGTTGGCTGGCCGAAGGAAAGCCGACCATGACTTCTTTAATGCCCACTTTCACGATCTGATGCCAGAAGCGCTTTTTTTGCTCAACGGTCATCGGTTCAAGTAGCGCCTGGTTGCCATCGCGCAGGTCTTCGCTTACCCAGATCGGGGCGTGATCCAGATCACGATCCGGCCATTGGCGATTGAAGGCGGGAACACGGGGTGCCGGGCGGTATTTGCGATGATCGAAAGCGGGCATGATGAACGTCCTAAAAGTGGCGGTCTGCCTGAAAGTAACGGTTTTGTTTAATGCGGCTGCTTATGGCTTAAGCCGTTGCTCATCGGTACGGCGAACCTCAAGGGTGCTGAGATCGCCGAGCCGAGGCGTTGTCTGCTTGTGGCAGTCCACACAGTGTAATGGGTTTGCCACGCTAGGTTGTTGCGAAGATGTGTAAAATGAGACGATAATCAGCATATTATTTCTTTAAAATTATTTTAATTGGCAGGAGCTGCCTACTATGCCGGTAACGCCGCTTGTTCTGGATCGTTTTGACCGTCACATACTCGACATTGTGCAGCAGGAGGGTCGCATCAGTAATCAGGAATTGGCCGATCGGATTGGGCTTTCACCTTCGCCCTGTTTACGGCGCGTGCGTTCCTTGGAGGAGCATGGGTTAATTCTGCGCTACCGCGCCGAGGTGGACGCCCGCCAGTTGGGCTATCAGCTCATGGCGCTGCTGCATATTTCCATGGATCAGCATACCCCTGAGCGCTTCGACAATTTTGAGCGTCACATTCGTGACATCCCCAATGTTATCGAATGCTTGATCATTACCGGCCAGGCGGCCGATTTTCAGCTTAAAATTCTGGTGCGCGATATGGACGACTACCAACATCTGTTACTGCACGTGATTAACCGTATTGAAGGCGTCACGGGGGCGCATACCAGCTTTGTGCTGCGGCGGGTGTTTGAGAATCGACCGGTGCCTACTGACCGCGTTTGATTAACCCGACATAGTCAGTCACAAGCTCGGCGGTTTAGACTGTTTTTTCAATCTAATGAGGAGTTGCCACCATGCTGATTCAGCGCCACGATACGAAAGCTCGCATGAGCCGTGCGGTTATCCACCAAGGGGTGGCTTATCTATGTGGTCAAGTGGCGGGCCCAGAAGCGCGGGAGGGTGATATCACGGCGCAAACGGAAAGCATGCTGGCGCGGGTTGACGAGCTACTAAAAGAGATTGGTTCAAGCCGTGAGCAGCTGCTTAGCGCGACGATTTATCTCAAAGAGGGCAGCGACGTTGCCGCCATGAACGAGGTGTGGGATGCCTGGATGCCGGCAGGCTATGCACCGGCGCGCACCTGTATCTGCGCAGCCATGCCCGCCGATGAGCTAAAAGTGGAAATTACCGTCACTGCCGCGGTGAGCTAATAGTTTACACCTCACCTTGCTCCTCACTTATTGGGTTTTTCGATCGGAAAGCGCGTGTCGCGCAGGCTGTCTTTGATTTTTTTGAGGTGAGGGAGGAAGTCTTCACCGCGCCTCAAGGTAACCCCCGTAGCCAGCGCATCAATCAGCGTTAATTGAATCACCCGCGAGGTCATTGGCATGTAGTGGTCGGTGTCTTCGGGCGTGGCGACATCCAGTGTGGCGGTGCACTCGTTGGCCACCGGCGAATTGGGGGCAGTAATGCCGAGTACCACTGCCCCCGCTTCGCGGGCCAGGCGGGCAATATCCACAAGCTCCCGGGTGCGCCCGGTGTAGGAAATAATCACCACCACATCGCCGGTATGGCAGGCCGCTGCGACCATACGCTGCATGAGGACATCAACGTAGGCCATCACCGGTAGGTTAAAGCGGAAAAACTTATGCTGGGCGTCCTGGGCCACTGCGCCGGAGGCACCCAAGCCAAAAATATGGATCTGCTTGGCCTGGGTTAAGTAGTCGACCATGCGCTCGACGGCGGCTATATCGATTTCCCGCTGGGCTTCATCGAGTGCGGCGATCGTGGCGCCAAAAATCTTATGGGTGTACTGGGTGGCGGAGTCGCCGGGCTCCACTGCACGCGTTACATAGGGCGTGCCCCCGGCTAGGCTCTGGGCTAGCTTGATTTTAAAATCGGGGTAGCCTTTGGCGCCAAAGTTGCGGCAAAAACGGTTAACCGTCGGCTCGCTGACGCTGGCCGCCTGGGCGAGGCTGGCAATGCTCAGGCTGGTCGCGACCGTCGGGTCTTCAAGAATGACATTAGCGACTTTACGCTCTGAGCGATTGAGTTCTTCTAAACGTTCGCGTAAACGGTCAAGTAAGTCATGCGCCATTAACGGTCTCCGTGTGAGGATAGGGAAAGTGGAGGTGTGGAATAAAGTGGTTCCCATGCGCCGCACCAGGCCACAAACGCCTCGGCAGCCAGTGGACGGGCATAAAAGTAACCTTGCGCGGCTTCGCAACCAATCGAGCTTAAATACGCCGCTTGCGCCGAGTTTTCGATGCCTTCCGCCACTACATCGCAGCCCACGCTGTGGGCAAGCTGAGTAATCGTGCGGGCCAGTTCGCGGTCAATCGCGCTGGTTTCCAAATCCATGACAAACGCGCGGTCGATTTTAAGCGTCGAGAAGGGCAGCGTTTTAATGTACGCCAGCGACGATTGGCCGGTGCCAAAATCGTCAATGGCGACCGCGATATTCATTTCGGCCAGCTTAGCAAGTTGCTGCTGGGCGTGATTCATATCGCTCATCAGCCCCGACTCGGTCACTTCCAGAGCGAGAAAGCGTTCGGGAATTTGTTGCTGCGCTAGGCGGGCTAGCAGCTGCGGAGCGAAATCTTTGCGCATTAGCTGGCGCGTGGCGACATTCACCGCGATATGGAAATCGTCATTGAGTAGCCCCAGCGCCCGCCATTCATTGATATGGCGCATGGCCTCGCCGATTACCCAATCGCCTATTGAGAGAATATCACCGCTGGCCTCAGCAAGCGGTATAAACTCGCCCGGCGAGATAAGCCCTAGCTCGGGATGCTGCCAGCGTAGCAGCGCTTCCGCGCCGAGAATCTTATGGGTTGCCAGCGAGAGTTTGGGTTGAAAGGCAAGCGACATCTCGCCGCGCTCGGTGGCGCCGCGAATCGCCTGCTGCAGTTGTAGCCGATGGCGCTGTTTGGCTTCGAGCGCTGGGGTATAGCATTGAACCGTCAGTGAGCCATGCAGCGGCAGCGCCAGGGCGGCCATATGCACGAGCCTTTCAGTGTCAAAGTGGCGCGTTTCTCCGCTAATGCCAATGCGTGCGCTGATGGGAAGCAGTAGTTCACCGAGCGTCTGATCTTGCTCAAAACAGGTGAATAAGCGATCGGCCAATGGCAGCAGTTTGGCTGCGTCGCCCGTCGGCGCAATGACTAGCAGTTCGCTACCGCCCCATAAGCCCAGCAGGCAGTCGGCGTCGAGCCGTTGGCGAAGCTGTTGACCGATAAAGTAGAGCAGCTGGTCGGCGATGGGGTAGCCGTGTAAACGGACCACGTCATCCAAGCCGTCAAGGGCAATAAACAGCAGCCCGGCCCCGGAAGCTTGCAAGGCGGCCGCTTGAAGCGCCTGGTTTAACGCCCGCCGGTTAGGTAGTTGCGTGATCGGGTCGGTGCGTGATTGGCGGTCCAGTTCTTGGGTACGCTTAGCGACCATGAGTTCTAGCGTATCGGCCTGCTTATCGCGTATTTGGTAGCGGTGCTCAACGTCCAGGGTGATACGGATGCGTTGCAGGATTTCATCTTGCTTGAACGGCTTGGCAATAAAATCGCGTACGCCCATGGCGAGTGCCCGTTGCCGGGTGGCGTCATCAATTTGGGCCGTCAGTACAATAATCGGCGGCATCTTCTCGGCTAAGTGATGTTGCAGCTCTTCAATCACCGCGTAGCCGTCTAAATAAGGCATGCGGATATCGAGCAGCAACAAGTCCGGTAGCTGCTGTTGGCAGTGGGCAAGCACTTGGCGTGGATCATTGATGCCATGCACATTCGCGAAACCATACTCCTCGAGTAGATCGAGCATTAAATCGATATTAACCATGTTGTCGTCGACAACAAGCAGGTGTTTTTGAGTAAGACTCATGGCCCCTTCCTTGGCGCAGCGTTTAAGAGCTGGTTTAGCTGTTGGCTTAGCTGTTCGATATCGATGGGTTTGGTCAGGTAATCGTAAAATCCGGCGGCTAAGCCATAGCGTAGATCGCGCTCCATGGCGTTAGCAGACAAGGCAATCACCTTGATATGCTGAAGTAGAGGGTCTTGCTGCATCACTGCCAGGGCTTGATAACCGTTCATGCCGGGTAAGTGAATATCCATCAGCACCACATCAGGCGGTGATTGACGCATGATTTCAAGCCCTCGTTCAGCGTTGAGCACGGTCTGAAACTGTATCGAAGGGAAAGCGCCTACAACATCTTCCATCAGCCGCTGGTTGGTGGGGTTATCTTCGATATAAAGCAGCGCAAAGCTGCGTTGGCTATCGGTGTTTGCCTCCACGTGTGCATCAGAAGTTGTGTTACTTGGGGCGGAACGTTCAGCCAGAGGTAGCGTAAACCAAAACGTTGCGCCTACCCCCGGCGTGCTTTCAACCCCGATGCGACCTTGCATTTTCTCGACTAATTGGCGGGTAATCGCCAAGCCAATCCCTGTTCCTTCGATGGCGTCATGCTCGGACCCCAAGCGGTTAAACGGTTCAAACAGTTCATGCTGGCGCTCAGCCGCAATGCCTTTTCCCGAATCAGTAACGCTAATGCGCATTTCATCGCTTAGTTGCGTGGCTGCAATGTCGATAGTGCCCTGCGGACAATTATATTTAATCGCATTGGAAAGCAAGTTAAGCAGTATTTGCTTGGTGCGGGTGTAATCGGCGGTTACCAAGCGGTTTGGTGGCGTTGGCGAGCACGTTAATGTAATCCCCGCGGCTTCGATGTTGGCCTCAAGGGTGCTGCAGGCGTCGTCAATGACATTGGCCATCGCAATAGGCTCAATCGATAACATCAGATGGCCCGCTTCTATTTTAGCGAGGTCCAGCACCTCATTGATTAAGCTCAGTAAGTGTTGGCCACTGTTCTCAATTTGGCCGATCTGACGCCGTTGCTTTTGGTTCAGTGGGTCGCGTCGCCCTTTAACCAGCAACTGCGAAAAGCCAATGATGGCGTTGAGCGGTGTACGCAGCTCATGGCTCATTGAGGAAAGAAACTCGCTTTTGGCTTGATTGGCTTTTTCAGCTTGGTCTCTGGCCTTTGCCAGGTCTTGGGTTACCTGCTCGCGCTCAGCCATTTGGCTATACAAGTTGATGAGTAGTGAGCAGGTGTCGGTAAACGGCTGAAGCCAATCTAGCATGGCTTGGTTCAATGGCTGCTTGCTGTTGGCAAGGGCGTACATGCCGATAAGTTCTTTGCCGCTGAAAATAGGGACGCCCAGGTAGTTATAAAACGGCGTGTCCTTGATGAGAAAACCGCTGCGCTTAATAGGGGGCGGAATGTCGTCGGCAATGATCACTTCACCATAGGCAAAAACACGACCTAACATTGAGTCTGGGTCGGTGAGTTGCAAATTGCCACTACCCAGCTGGTCTATCAGATTACGCGATTCTTCATTCCATGATAAATCGGTAATGGCATGAATTTTAAGCGCATTAGTGGTATCGGTGGGCATGACTTCGCCAATCAGCGCGTAATCGCTATCGGTAAGCTCGCGCAACGCCTCCATTAAAAACACCCACAGCCGCTTGCCGGACATCAGCGCCTGATAGTCGGTAATGCCTTGATGGAGGACTTTAAGCAGCTTCTGCTCTTTATGCATCTTGCCAGTGGTGCGGGTGAGCTCAACCTGTAGCTTGTGTTGGCGAAATAGCTCTTCTACCTGACCCGCTAAACTGCCCAGCAGCTTTAAATCACGCTCGCTAAAAGTGCGTGGTCGGTGGTCAATTAAGCACAGCGTGCCCACCGCCATGCCATCTAGTGGCCGTACCGGGTAGCCGGCATAAAAACGAATATGCGGCGTGCCTATGGTCAGTGGGTTGTCTGCAAAGCGTTCGTCCTTTTGGGTGTCTTCAATGACCAGCGGCCCATCGTGGGCGATGGCATGGGCGCAGAAAGAGAAGGCCCGGTCGGTTTCACGCACTTCAAGCCCTTGGTGCGATTTAAACCATTGCCGCTCTTGGTCTATTAACGACACTAAGGCGACGGGCATATCGAACAGGTCGCGAGCGAGTTGTGTCATGCGCTCAAAAGCCTTGTCAATAGGCGTATTGAGTACCTTTAGAGCATGCAAAGCCGCCAGGCGCTGTGTTTCATTAGGGGGAGTGTCTGGGGCTTGCATGGTTATTCCGACGCAGTGAATGTGTCAAGCATACCTCTTCGGATGTTATACCGATGGGTAACTACATATCGGACATCAACTAACAATCTTTAGCCAAGCCCTAACAGTTTTATCAGCCAGCGCCGGTAGGGCGGGTAAAGGATGTGACTAGTGGCTTGTTTAGATTGATAAAACACCCCGCGTAAATGGCTGAACCGGGTAAAGCCATGGCGGCCATGATAGGCACCCATGCCACTCTCGCCTACGCCACCGAAGGGCAGTGAGTGAACCGCGTGGTGAAGCAGGGTGGCGTTAAAGACCAGTGCACCCGAGCGAGTTGTGTGTAGCAGTTGATGCTGCAAAGCGTTATCGCGGGTAAACGCATACAGCGCCAAAGGATGCGGGCGGGCATTGACATAGCTGATGGCGGCCTGCATATCACTCACCCCAATCACCGGTAGGCAGCGGCCAAAAATTTCCTCGCGCATTATTTGCAGGCCCTGGTGGGGGTCGATAATCAGTGCCGGGGCATGGTCGCCGTGGTCAATGATTCGACAGCCGTGGTTGCCAGCTTCTTCCAGCATGGCTTCGATTCGCTGCTGGTGGGCCGTGTTGATGGCGTCAGTGGCTGCCTGGTCATCGGGGCGCTGTTGCTGAATAGCCTGGCTGAGTGCCTGAGTTAAGGCGCTAATATGGCGGCTTTCCACCAGGACATAGTCGGGGGCGATACAGGTTTGGCCGCCGTTCATGCCTTTGCCAAAAATGATCGCCGCTGCTGCTTTATCCAGATCCGCATCGCCGGCCACGATGGCCGGTGATTTGCCACCTAGCTCTAGCGTCGTGGGGGTTAAATTTGCCGCTGCAGCCTGGGCGACTTGGCGTCCCACCGCGGCAGAGCCAGTGAACAGCAAATGATCAAAGGGCAATTCGCTAAAGCGACGGGCAACCTCCGCATCGCCCTCCACTACGCATAGCTCTTCAGGGGTGAAATATTGCCCCACTAGCCGGTGCAGCAGCTCGCTGGTAGCTGGCGTGTGTTCGCTAGGCTTAAGCATCACTACGTTGCCCGCCGCAAACGCATCGATCACCGGCATTAATGCCAAACTCCAGGGGTAGTTCCAGGGCGACATCACGCCCACAACGCCCAGCGGCTGGGGCGCAATGCGGGCGCGGGCGGGCATTAGCCGCCACGGCATGCCGACCGCCCGGGGGCGCATCCAGTGCCACAGGCGAAGCCTGGTGTGGCGAATAGCGTGGAGCACGGCGCTGATTTCGGCGATGCGTATTTCGACATCGCTGCGGCGGCCGAAATCGGTTTGAATGGCGGCTATAATTTCAATCCGGTGGCGTTGGGTCATGCGCGCTAGGCGGGCCAAGCGGTCGCGTCGAACCTTGAGTGTCGGGTAGGGCATTTGCTCGGCAGCTTGGCGCTGCGTTTTGAAGTCCCCCGTTAGATCGCGCGTCATGACCTCTCCTGGTATAAACGGTTCGTCTCGTCAGATAGTGTAAAGTGACGTAGGCCATTTTATGCTGTGTTAGCCTCGCACTCTCTTTAAGCCCCTAGCGCCGCACTTTTAGCCCCACATTTTTAGCCCCACACTGCCTGGAAGGTGCTATGCCGTCACGCCCACTGTCGTTAACTATATTACCCGCCATTGGGGCCGTCACGGCAAGCCAATGGGATTCGCTGGTCGATCATGATCACCCCTTTCTGCGCCACGCTTTTTTGCACGCGCTTGAAGCCAGTGGTTCCGTCAGTGAGGCAACTGGCTGGGAACCGTGCCATCTGAGTGTATGGCAAGGTGAGCAATTGGTCGCGGCAATGCCAATGTATCGTAAACATCACTCTTATGGTGAGTATGTGTTTGATTGGGGCTGGGCGGACGCACTGGAGCGCGCCGGGGGCAGCTACTACCCGAAAGCCCTCAGTGCCGTGCCCTTCACCCCGGTGCCGGGGGCACGCACGCTCATCGCCAAGCACGCCGATGCGGGGGCGGTACGCGCAATGCTGGCCGAGGCGTGGCGTGAGCAGTGTCAACGCCTTGAGCTTTCCAGCTGGCACTTGCTATTTGCCGACGAGGCAGACGTCAGCGCCTGGCAGGCGCAGTGCCCGGAGCTGATCACTCGTGAAGGCGTGCAGTTTCAGTGGCGTGATCGCGGCTTTGGTGATTTTGATGGCTTTCTGGCTAGCCTGACCTCAAAACGGCGTAAAATGATCAAGCGCGAGCGGCGTCTGGTCGCCGAGCAAGGTTTGACGGTGAGGCGGTTAGAGGGGGATGCCATTACGCCAGCCGCAATGGCGCACTTCTTTGGTTGTTATACGATCACCTACCACGAGCGTGGTCGCCCACCTTATCTTAACCATGACTTTTTTGAACGTTTGCGCCAAACCATGCCCGAGGCACTGGTGCTGGTACAGGCTTATATTGATGAACGCCCGGTGGCGGCAGCGCTGTATTTTCGTGGTGCTAATAGTCTGTATGGACGCTATTGGGGGAGTGAAATCGTCGCGGACTGTCTGCATTTCGAGGTCTGCTATTACCAAGGCCTTGAGCACTGTCTGCAGAGCGGTTTAACGCTGTTTGACCCCGGCACCCAAGGTGAACATAAATTGGTGCGCGGTTTTGCCCCCCAGCGGGTGCGCTCGTTGCACTATATTAGCCACCCTGGGCTTGCTGCAGGCGTTGCCCAGTTTTGTCGCCAAGAGGGCGAGCAGGTCAGCGCCTACCGTGAAGCTGCCCATCAGGCACTGCCTTTTAAGCTGTGATTTAAATGCGGCGCTACTCGCTGGTATTGGCCCTTAATGGCATAATGCGCGCCGATAAAGCCTAGTTTAGCCTTGTTTGTTTAAACGCCACCTTATTGAAGCGTAACGCCATGCAGTTTCAACACCGCAGACCTACCGCAGGAGAGCAGCGATGCGCAAAGGGCTAGTGATAACATTGCTCGCCGTCTTAGCGCTGCTCCAGTACGCATTATGGCTGGGCAACGGCGGCTGGCGGGATTTACAGCATGTGGAGCAACGCGTCGCGGTACAGGAAGCCGCGAACGTGCCCATGCGCGAGCGCAATGCGCGGCTGGCCGCCGAGGTGACGGATTTAAAAACCGGTTTAGATGCGATTGAAGAGCGCGCACGGAGTGATATGGGGATGGTGCGCACCGATGAACAGTTCTTTTGGGTGCCGGGCGTGGCGATTGAAAATGAGCTGATCGGTATTAATGCCGGGCTAGTCGCACCCCAGGAGCCGCCGCAGTGAGCCAAACGTGGCTAGTGGTACCCGCCGCTGGGCAAGGGCGCCGTATGGGCGCCGATAAGCCCAAGCAGTATTTACGCCTGGCGGACCAGCCGATACTGCTGCATACGCTGGCGCGACTGCATGACGCTTTTCCAGACGCTCGCCTGGTGCTGTGTTTAGACGATGATGATCACTGGTTTGCGCCACAATGGGTGCCGTTTAACGACTGGCAGCGGGTGCCCGGTGGCTGTGAGCGCATGGACAGCGTCTTGAATGCCCTGCACGCCATCGAGGCCCAGGACGACGATATTGTCTTGGTGCACGACGTGGCCCGCCCCTGTATTACCGCGTGTGATCTTCACGCGCTCTATCAAGCCGTCGCCACCCACCCCGGCGGCGCCCTGCTGGCAATGCCGGTGGCAGACACCATGAAGCGCGCTGATGCGCAGGGATTGAGCGCCCGCACCGAACCGCGTGACGGGCTATGGCACGCGCTAACCCCCCAGGGGTTTCGCTATGCGCTGCTGCGCCGTGCGCTGGAAACCGCCCGCCATCAGAACACCTTGGTGACCGATGAAGCCTCGGCGGTTGAAGCCCTGGGTGAGCGCCCTCAATTGGTTAGCGGCCGGCGCGATAATTTAAAAGTGACTCATCCGGACGACTTAGCCCTGGCTGCCGCCATAATGACTGCCCAAATTGATCACACGCCAGCAAGGAGCCGATGATGCGTATTGGCCATGGATTCGATGTACACCGCTTTGGCCCTGGCGATCATTTAATGATCGGTGGTGTTAAGTTGCCGTTTGAGCAGGGCTTTGTCGCCCATTCCGATGGCGATGTGCTGCTGCACGCCATCAGCGATGCGCTGTTAGGCGCCTGTGCGCTAGGCGATATTGGCCGCCATTTCCCCGATACCGAGCCTGCCTGGGCGGGCGCGGATAGCCGCGAGCTGCTGCGCCACGTGGTGAACCTGGTGCAACAGCAAGGCTATGGCGTGGTGAATATCGACGCCACGCTGATGGCGCAAGCGCCTAAGATGGCGCCGCATATCGAGGCGATGCGAGCCATCATTGCCGCTGACCTAGCGGTCACGCTAGGTCACGTCAATGTCAAAGCCACGACCACTGAACGTTTAGGTTTCACCGGGCGTGGTGAGGGCATCGCCGCTGAAGCGGTGGTGCTGGTCAACCGCTTAGAGGCGCTTAATGATTAATATGCCCGTTTGGCAGCGCTGCCTGGATGCTCAGTTCGGTCCGCCTAAGCCAGGTCAGTACCGGGTTCAGCCGGAAGATTTCTGGGTCGACGAGCAGCTTGATTTTACCCCTGAGGCTCACGGAGAACATCTCTGGCTGCGCATTGAAAAGCGCAACCAAACCACGTTAGAGGTGGTCAAGCTATTAAGCCGGCTGTGTGGCGTAACGCCCCGCGATATTGGCTATTCCGGCATGAAAGACCGCATTGCCGTTACGCGTCAGTGGCTGAGTGTGCATTTGCCCGGCCGTGATGCGCCTGCGGAGCTTGAGCAGTCGCTTAATGCCCTGGGCATCACGGTCGTCGAACAGGCACGCCACCCGCGCAAACTCAAGCGTGGCGTTCACCGCACCAACCGGTTTGTCCTACGGGTTAGCGGTGAGGCGATTGAAGGCGATGCGTTGACGCGCCGCTGGGAGGCGCTCTGCCAGCAGGGCGTGCCCAACTATTTTGGCCCCCAGCGTTTTGGCCATGAGGGGCGGAATCTCCAGCGCGCCGAGGCGTTACTTAACCGAGGTTGGCGTAAACGGGACGATCGGCAAGGTATGATGCTCTCCACGGCGCGCAGTTTTTTGTTTAACGAGTTACTGAGCGCGCGTTTAGCGGATGGTACTTGGTGCCAGCCCCTTGCAGGCGATACCTTAATGCTGGACGGTACACAAAGCGTATTTAGTATTGAGGCCGTTGATGCAACCTTGGGCACGCGCGCCGACGAGTTGGATGTGCACCCCACCGGGGTGCTTTGGGGCGTTGGCGAACCGGGTCAGGGAGACGCTGCCCGCTATGAAGCGCAGCTCTTGCAGGACTACCCCGGGCTATGCGGTGGCTTAGTGCGCAGTGGGGTCAAGCAGGCACGCCGCGCGCTGCGCATGCGACTGCTTGACCCTGAGCTAACGCGGCAGGCGGGCAGCGTACAGCTCTCGTTTGCGCTGCCACGCGGCAGTTTTGCGACGGCTGTGCTAAGTGAACTAATGGCGGTGAGCTGATTCAGCCGCCAGCGTTCCTACAGGTAAGGTCGTTGAGAGTTGGTAAAAGCGACGGATATAAGTCGTTGCGTTTCGCGCTTATGATTTTTTGCTTACGACGCTTGTGCCTATGACGTTTTTCTTCAAGAACTTTTGTCTTTAAAAACGGGGAGACCACTATGCGGCGATTGCTGCTTTCCAATGATGATGGTGTGCACGCCCCTGGTTTGCGTGCGCTGCACGATGCGTTGTTGGCCCACGCGAACATCCGTGTGGTTGCCCCTGACCGTGACCGTAGCGGCGCTAGTAACTCGCTGACCTTGACCCGTCCGCTGTCGTTGATGCCGTTGGATAACGGCTTTTACAGCGTCGACGGCACCCCCGCCGACTGTGTTTATTTAGGCGTTAATGGGGTGTGGGACGAAAAGCCTGATTTAGTTATCTCCGGGATTAATCACGGCAGCAATCTAGGCGATGACGTGCTCTACTCAGGCACGGTGGCGGCGGCCATGGAAGGGCGCAATTTAGGCATGACCGCGATCGCCATGTCGCTGTGTGGCGAACGTCATTTTGCGACGGCCGGCAGGGTGGCCGCCACCTTGATTGGCGCCGCGGATCAGCTGTCACTACCGCCGCGCACGTTGTTGAATGTCAATGTGCCCGACGTGCCCTGGGAAGACATTAAAGGCGTTAAGGTGACTCGCCTGGGCTATCGCGGCCCGGCAGAAAAGCCGCTGGAAGTACAGGACCCGCGTGGGCGCACGCGCTACTGGATCGCCCCGGTAGCGGCGAATGCCGATGACGGTGAAGATACCGACTTTGCCGCCGTTGAGGCGGGATATATCTCGATTACGCCCTTACAAACGGATCTGACGCGTCACCCCGCGCTTAACGATGTCCAGGACTGGTTGGATGTTTTTGCCTGATATTTCACCCGGTGAGCTGCGCGGTCGCGGCATGACCTCCCAGCGTACCCGCGATCGTATGGTCGAGCGCCTAATGCAGCAAGGCATCAACGATGCCCGCGTGCTGGAGGTGATGGCTAGCGAGCCGCGGCACCTGTTTGTTGACGAAGCGCTGGCCCACCGCGCCTACGAAGATACCGCCTTGCCGATTGGTTTTGGCCAAACCTTATCGCAACCGTTGATCGTGGCGCGCATGACAGAGCTAGTGGTGCGCGCTGGACCGCGCCGGGTATTGGAACTGGGTACCGGGTCCGGCTATCAGACCTTGTTGCTGTCGCGTTTGGTGGAGCAGCTTTATTCGATTGAGCGGATAAGCGCGCTGCACGAGCGTGCTGTGGAACGTTTGCGTCGGCTAGACGCCCCGGCCACCCTGGCGGTGGCGGACGGTGGCTATGGCTGGCCCGAAGTCGCGCCGTTTGACGTCATTTTGTTAACCGCCTGCGCCCATACCTTGCCGACTGCGCTATTAGAGCAATTGAGCCGCGACGGGGTGTTAATTGCCCCGCTGGAAGAACCCGATGGCAGTCAGTGGCTTACTCAAGTAAAACGCATTGGCAGTGCTTTTGAGAAACGTCGGCTTGAGCCGGTGCGTTTCGTACCTTTGCTACAAGGAGTAGTGGATTGAAGCGGCAACCCTTGGGGATATTTTTACGTGGCGCAGGGATGGGCGCCGCCGACGCAGTGCCCGGCGTGTCGGGGGGCACCATTGCCTTTATTAGCGGCATCTACGAAGAGCTGATTCACACCATCAGGCAATTTGGTCCCGGTGCTTTTGGCGCATGGCGCCAAGGCGGTTGGCGAGCGCTAAGCAGGCATCTGAATCTTGCTTTTCTGGTGCCGTTACTGGCCGGGGTGGCGGTTAGCCTGTTCAGCGTTGCGCATTTGGCACTTTGGTTGATGGAGGCGCACCCGCTGCTGCTCGACGGCTTCTTTTTTGGTTTAGTGGCGGCGTCGGCGTTAGTCGTGGGGCAGGCGAGTAACGGCTGGAAACTGTGGTACCTGGTGCCGCTATTGGCGGGTCTATGGTTGGCCCACGCGTTGCCAGGCATGATGCCGCTGGTGTTATTAATGGGTAATGAAGCGGTCATCGTTATGGTGGCAGGCTGTATCGCCATTAGCGCCATGCTGTTGCCGGGGGTATCAGGCAGCTTTTTGTTGCTGACCATGGGCCTCTACGGCACCATCATGGGCGCCATACGCAGTCTCGACCTTGGCATTATGGTGCTGTTTGGAATCGGCTGTATGGTTGGTTTAGCGCTGTTTTCGCGGCTTCTGTCATGGCTTTTACGGCGTCACCGCACGTCAACCATGCAGCTGTTGCTAGGCTTTATCGTCGGTTCGCTGCCGGTTCTCTGGCCATGGCGCGAATTGTTACGCTACCAGATGGGTCCCGCGGGACAAATGATCCCGTTAGAACACCGTTATTTACTGCCCGCTGACTATGCCGTATTGACCGGTGCCTCGGCACAAGTGGCAGGCGTGGTCGCGTTAATGGCCGTCGGTGCACTGATCGTTGTGTTACTCAATCGACGTGCAGACCGCAAGCCAATCGATACCCAGCTGGGCGCTGAAAAGGAGTAAGGGTTATATGTGTAAAGGTTATATCTACAAGGTACTGATGATGTCGGCGCTGGCATCGGCGCTGATCGGCTGTGCCAATCAGCAGAGTGGGGGCCCTCAGGTGCGCGATTTAAGCGACGCGAGCCAGGCGGTGGAAAACACGCCCCAATACACGGTCAAAGCTGGCGATACCCTGTATGGCATTGCCTGGCAACACAATTTGGATTATCGCGAACTTGCCGCCATTAATAACATTGAGGCGCCTTACCAAATTCGCCCTGGGCAAACGATTGCCCTGCGCGAAGGCGCCTCTGCCACGGGAAGCAATCAGCCGCCTGCGGTGAGTAATACCTCAGGGGGCGGTGGTGGTGGTGCCGTCGCCACTGGTTTGAGCACGCAGACGGCCTCTGTGGCCAGTGATGAACAGGAGCTGGACTGGTTGATGCCCGACGAGTCTGCCATTCAGCGCAATAAACGCCTGACGGCAGAACGAGAAGCGCTCGACGCGTCAGGGCAGGTGGCTGACGCCTCCGCTAGCAACGCGGCGTCAGCGTCAGGATCAGAGTCAGCACCTGAGGCTGAAGTGGTAGCCGCGACGTCTGAGCGGCAAGAACCCGACGCTGAGCCTGCTCAACAGCCTGCGCCTCAGCCCGAACCAGCGCCACAACCCCAGCCTGAAGAAGCGTCTGCCTCTCAGGCGGCCAGTGAAGATCGTTCGTCAAGAACCTATACCCCAGCTGATACCATCGACTGGCAATGGCCGACGACTGGCAATGTGGTGGGTGAGTTTGGACAGGGCGATAGCATCACCGCCGGGATTGATATCACCGGTGAAAAGGGGCAACCTATAAAGGCAGCCGGCCCCGGCATTGTGGTTTATGCAGGCAGCGGTGTAAGGGGCTATGGCAATCTAATCCTTCTCAAACATAACGACCAATTCCTGAGTGCGTATGCGCATAACGACAGTTTACGGGTCAGTGAAAATGATGTGGTAGAGGCCGGTGAAGTCATTGCCACGATGGGCGATAGCGATGCGGAAAACGTCAGACTGCACTTTGAGGTACGCCGCGATGGGCAACCTCAAGATCCCTTGGACTTTCTGCCTTCCCGCTAACGCTCATATTAGTAACGTGGGGAATCAGCGTTTGACGTAGAGGTTGCCCGAATCGATATATTCGAACGTCATATAAAAACAGTCATATAACAATAACGCTGCGCGCTCTGGCGCCCAGCTTTGATTTTCTCGATGGCGGGTAGGTGACAAACGAGGGGTAAAAGCCATGAGTATGTTGGAGAAAGATCTACAGGAAGTTAACCTGGACGCTGTGGAGGCGGCGCTTGAAGATACCGATGATGACGTTACGGTGGAAGCAGACGCTTTTGAAAAAGCGCTAGGGCGTGAGGATCGTCAATCGACCCAAAGCTTGGATGCAACGCAAATCTACCTCAACGAAATCGGTTTTTCGCCACTATTAACACCAGAAGAGGAGGTCTTCTACGGTCGCTTAGCACGTAAAGGCGACCCGATGGGTCGCTCAAGGATGATTGAGTCTAACTTGCGGCTGGTCGTCAAAATCGCCCGTCGCTATCTAAATCGGGGCTTGACGCTGCTGGACCTGATCGAAGAGGGCAACTTAGGCTTGATCCGCGCGGTGGAAAAGTTTGACCCCGAGCGTGGGTTCCGGTTTTCGACCTATGCGACGTGGTGGATTCGTCAGACTATCGAGCGGGCGCTTATGAACCAAACGCGCACGATCCGTTTGCCTATTCATGTCGTCAAAGAGCTTAATATTTACCTACGCGCGGCGCGTGAATTAACCCAAAAGTTTGACCACGAGGCCACCGCCGAAGAGATCGCCGAACACCTGGATAAACCGGTGGGGGTGGTAAAGAAAATGCTCGGCCTTAACGAGCGGGTCTCGTCGGTTGATTACCCGATGGGGGGGCGAGAGCGATAAGCCGTTGATCGATACGTTAGCTGACGACGAAGTACAAGGCCCCGAAGCCTGTCTTGTGGATGGCGATGTTAAAGAGCACGTTGACCTGTGGCTGGATGCACTGAGCGAAAAGCAGCGCGAAGTGGTGGTGCGCCGGTTTGGTCTGCGTGGCCATGAGTCGGCGACGCTTGAAGAAGTGGGCGCTGAAATTGGCTTAACCCGCGAGCGGGTACGCCAGATCCAGGTAGAAGCGCTTAAGAAGCTGCGCCGCTCGCTGGAAAAGCAGGGGCTCTCCTTGGAAGCCCTGTTTGAAACATAAGCGAGACATAAGTGAGACATAGAGGCGCGACATAAGCGAAGCGTCAATTATGTACCCCCTCTAAGCCGGGCGAGGACCACTAGGTGCTTTCCCGGTTTTTTATGACTGAACACTTTTGCGTCGATTAGGTAAGTGAGACAGCCCATGCGCCCCCTTGTGGCCGATATTGATTTGGACGCGCTACGTCATAATTATCAATTGGCGTGCCGCTGCGCGCCGCAAAGCCATTCAGTGGCGGTGATTAAAGCTGACGCCTATGGTCACGGCGCGCTAGCCTGTGCCCAGGCGCTGCAAAATCAAGCGCCCGCCTTTGCCGTTGCCAGCATCGAAGAGGCCCTCACGCTGCGTCAGGGTGGCATTACTCAGCCTATCGTACTGCTCGAGGGCATTTTCAGCGCCGATGAGCTGCCGCTGGTCGAGCGCCATGGCTTTTGGATTGCGGTCCATAGCCAGTGGCAAGTCGATGTTCTGTTAGCAGCTACCCCACTGAAGCCTATCCCGGTGTGGCTAAAGGTCGATTCGGGCATGCATCGCTTGGGCTTTGCGCCAAATGAAACCGCCGCTATCTGGCGTCAGCTTAGCGCCGCGCCGAGTGTGGCCCGGCTCCACTTAATGAGCCACTTCGCGACCGCTGATGCCCGCGACAGTGACTATTTCCACCAGCAAATGGCAACGCTCCAAGCACTCGCCAGTGAACTCAAGGCGCCGCTATGTTTAGCCAACTCGCCGGCCACTCTGGCATGGCCGATCGCCCACGGTGACTGGAACCGGCCCGGCGTGATGCTCTATGGCAGCGATCCCTTGGAAGTGCCCAATGCCATTACTCAGCAGCTGCGCCCTGTAATGACCCTACGCTCGGAAATCATTGCCCTGCGTGATTTAGCGGCAGGCGAACCCGTTGGCTATAGCGGACGCTGGCGTGCGCCCAAGCGTTCGCGCATTGCCGTGGTCGCCTGCGGCTATGGCGATGGCTACGACCGCCATGCCGTCGATGGCACGCCGGTACTGGTCAATGGCCAGCGCTGCGCCATTGCCGGTAAAGTCTCGATGGACATGCTCACCGTTGATGTAACGGACGTCTCCGATGCCGCGATTGGCAGTGACGTTGTGCTCTGGGGCACCGCCCGCAACGGCGAAGTGCTGCCGATTGATGAAGTGGCGCGCTACTGCGATACGATTAGCTATACGCTGCTGACCGGGGTACTGCCAAGGGCGCCGCGGCGTTATCATGGGCGTTCTGCATAAACGGTTGTTTACATGTCAAAATCATCTTACCCACGCTCTTTCGCACACCCGCGTTACTGGCCCACTTGGCTGGGGATTGGCGCTATGTATGCTGCTGCCTGGCTGCCCTGGCGGTTGAAAATGGCCATTGGTAAGGGGCTTGGGTTACTCGCCTGGCGCTTTGCCAAGCGGCGACGGCGGATTACCCAAACCAATCTGGCGCTGTGTTTTCCCGAAAAAACGGCCGAGCAGCAGCAGCGACTGGTCAAAGACACGTTTATTGCCAATGGCATTGGTTTAATTGAAACCGCCACGGCCTGGTGTCGCGATGGCGAAAGCCTGCGTCACCGCGTCGCTTATCTCGGCGAAGAAAATATGGCCCGCGCCGAGGCGCGCGGCAAAGGGGTGATTATTGTCGGCGTTCACTTCTCGTCGCTCGATATGGGGGGCGCCTTGCACGCGCTGTTTTTCTCTGCTGACGCGGTGTACCGCCCGCATAATAACCCTTTGTTTGAGCGCTTTATGACCCGTGCCCGAAAGCGTAATTTTGGTGTTGCGATCGACCGTTTTGATCTGCGCGGTGCGGTGCGCCAGCTCAAACAAGGCCGCATGGTGTGGTACTCGCCGGACCAGGATTTTGGCCGCGATGTGAGCGTGTTTGCGCCACTGTTTGGTCAGCAGGCCGCGACTATCCGGCTAACCGCTAAGCTGGCACGGATGACCGGTGCGCCGGTGGTGCCGATGATGTTTCATCGCAACCCCGACAATGCCACTTATACCATCGAAAGCCTGCCCGCCTTGGAGGGATTTCCGAGCGGCGATGAGGTGGCCGATGCAACGCAGGTCAATCAGTTTATTGAGCAGGCGATTCGCAAGCACCCGGAGCAATACCTGTGGCTGCACCGGCGGTTTAAGACCCGGCCTGAAGGCGAGCCAAGCGTCTATTAATGAGGCATTTGAGCGATAAAAAAAGCCAGCGTTAGCTGGCTTTTGGGCGCTCCAAGAGCCGCGCTTAGTCCAGGTTGCGGGAGTAGAAGATTTCCAGCATCTCTTTACGCAGGCGTCCCTCAATGTCCCGGGCTTCTTCAAAGGTAATATCGCGACGCGACGTGCCGAATAGGTAGTTATCCAGTTCGAAGTCTTTGAGCAGCATTTTGGTGTGGAACATGTTTTCCTGATACACGTTGACATCCATCATCTGATACGCATGCTTCGTATCTTCAGCAAGGTAGTCTTGGATGGAGGTAATACCGTGATCGATAAACAGTTTTTTACCGTCTACATCGCGGGTAAAGCCGCGCACCCGGTAATCCATGGTGACTATGTCTGAATCGAAGCTGTGGATCAGGTAGTTCAGCGCTTTTAGCGGACTGATATGTCCACAGGTGGAGACGTCAATATCCAGGCGGAAGGTGCTGATGCCGTTGTCGGGGTGCGACTCAGGGTAGCTGTGCACGGTCACGTGGCTTTTATCCAGGTGCCCAACCACCGTCTCGGGCAGCGGTCCTGGACCCGGCTCAATTTGCTCGGGCGCGGTTTCATCAAGCTCATGTTCGGCAATCAAGATCGTCACGCTGGCGCCGTGAGGCTCGTAATCCTGGCGGGCGATGTTGAGCACGTGGGCGCCGATAATATTGGTGACGTCTTTGAGAATCTGCGTCAAACGCTCGGCGTTATAGAGCTCATCAATATAATCGATGTAAGCCGCCGTCTGCTCTTCGGTCTTGGCATAACAGATATCGTAAATGTTGAAGCTCAGCGAGCTGGTCAGGTTGTTAAACCCGTGGAGCCGGAGATTGTCTGTCACGTCCGAGCCTCCTCAATAATCTCAAAGGAATGGGTGATCTTAACGCCGCCGTTAACGAGCATGATCGATGCGCTGCAGTACTTTTCAGCGGAGAGTTCAACCGCGCGGGCAACCTGCTTCTCTTTCAGCGCGTGCCCAGACACCACAAAATGCACGTGGATCTTGGTAAATACGGCGGGCACTTCATCGGCGCGTTCGGCGTCTAGCTCAGCAACGCAGTCGGTCACATCGGCCCGCGCTTTATCAAGTATGTTCAAGATATCAAAAGCAGTGCAGCTGCCCATGCCCATCAGCAGCATTTCCATTGGGCGAGGCCCTGTGTTGCGGCCGCCGTGGTCGGGTGGGCCGTCGATCACCACGCTGTGTCCACTCCCCGATTCCGCCACAAATTGACGCCCTTCCGTCCATTTCACCCGTGCTTTCACGCTGTTCTCCTAATCTAGGCGACGATCAATAAATAACGCAGCATAACATTTCTTGGCCTGCGCGCCTCTCCTCAACGTTGATGTTGATGATCGGTGGAAGGTATTGGCCAACCGCCTTCGCGAATGGCTGGCTTGCCCAGCACGCTGGGATTGTAAAGATACACCCAGGCGAGGCCAAAACAGGTGATGAGCCGCTGGCGGTCATATTCACCCTGGGTGGGCGCATCAATGCGGTAGTCCTCCAGGCGGTCGAGCGCGGCTAAGTGGTCAGCATTGACCCGGTAAACCTCAATGGTGACGCCCTTGGATGGCCGCCATTTGGCGCCGGGGTAGGGGCCGATGTCGTAGAGCGTCAGGGCGGTCGTGCGGTCGTTCCCCAGCAGCGTGGCGCCCTTCAACCAATGGGCATTATTCAAGCCTTGCTTGAGTGTGCCATAGACGGCTACCCGCGGCGTGTCAGCGATCGCCTTGCGTAAATAACGCGGCTGCATAGGTTAGCCCTTCGCTTGCTGTCGCTGGCTTTGCTTTAGCTGGTTTTCTAGGGCGGCCAATCGTTCGGGTGTTCCCACGTCGACCCAGTGCCCTGGGTAATATTCACCGCTGACCCGGTGGTTATCAATGGCATTCCGGAGCAAGGGCGCCAAGGCAAAGGCGCCGGATGGCTGAGCGGCCAGTAGCGCGGGGTGAATTACGCTGATGCCCGCGTAGGTTAAGCGCTGAGTGCTGGTTGGATTAACGCGCCCTGCGGCTAGCCCAAAATCGCCATAAGGGTGCTGGGAAGGATTGTCCACCAGCATCAAGTGGGCCAGGTCGTCACCTTGTAGCGCGTGCGGGTCGAGGAGCGCTTCACACCAAATATCGCCGTTGACCAGCAGAAATGGCGCCTCGCCAAGCAGCGGCAGCGCCTGCTGAATGCCGCCGCCGGTTTCCAGCGGCTGAGCTTCCCGGCTCCAGTGAATACGCAGCCCATAGGCGTCACCGTTGCCGAGCGCCTCAATAATCTGCTCTGCACGGTAGCTGACGTTGATGACCACCTCATGAATACCCGCTTCACGAAGACGCTCCAGGTGGTGCACGATCAGCGGCTTGCCCGCGACGGGCAGCAGCGGCTTGGGGCAGTGGTCGGTGAGCGGGCGCATCCGGTTGCCAAGCCCGGCGGCCAAAATCATCGCTTTCATGCTGCTATTTCCGCTAGTCGTTTTATAAGGGCAGGCCGCAAGGTGCGGTTAACCCACTCAGCAAAATCAGCCTGCTCGGTCAGGAACGCAAGACTATCCTCTAGATGATCGAGAAAGTGCGGTAAGCGTTCAAGATAGCCGCTTTTTTGATCGCGCAGCGTTAAGCGGCAGAAAATCCCCAACACTTTTAGCGAACGCTGAGCGGCCATGGCGTGGCATTGCGCCAGAAAAGTGGCAACATCTACGCTGCTGGGCAGGCGGCCGTCGCTGCGGGCTCGTTGATAAAAGACGTCGACAAAGTCGCTGAACTGCGCGTGACTAAAACGGCAATAGCGCCCTCGCAGCAGCGAAATTAAATCGTAGCTGAGCGGACCAGCCACCGCGTCCTGAAAGTCAATCATAAACAATCGCTGATCGTGCATCATCAGGTTCATGGCGTCAAAATCCCGGTGCACAGTGACCACTGGTTGCGCTAAGGCATGCTGGATCAGCTGCTCGCGAACGGCGTGCCAGCTTTCCGGCGGTGGCAGTGTTAGCCAGGCGTTGAGGCACCACTCGGGAAACAGATCGAGCTCTCGGCCGAGCAGCGCTGCATCATAAGTCGGCAGAAAGTCAGGATTGGCACGGTTTTGCAGCTCGGCGATCAGGGTAAGTGCCTGCGTGTGGTAAGCCCGTGTGGTAGCGTTGTCGCTAAACAAGTGCTGCAGCGGCGTATTGCCCAAGTCGTCAAGCAGCAGAAAACCGTCCGTTAGGTTGGCGGCGTGCACCCTGGGCACCGGCAGCCCGGCACTGTGCCAGCGCTTGGCGATGGTCACAAACGGCTGTGAGTCCTCCTGCTCTGGCGGGGCATCCATGACCACCTGGGTGGTGCCATTGGGTAGCGTAAGGCGAAAATAGCGCCGAAAACTCGCATCGCCCACGGCGGATGAAAGCGAAATATCGGCCTTGGACAGGCCGTTTTGTTGGGCAGCCCACGTGGTGAGGGCGTTAATCCGATATGAGGACATGCAAGCTCCTTGCTGGTCGGGCATCATGCGGGCTGTATAATACCGATTCTGGATGCCAAGGATAACGAACATGGGCAAGCGATTTTCGCGCACCTCGCCGGTTGCGCATACGCTGGCGGGCAGTTTACTGGCAGGCGCCTCGTTGACGGCGTTGGCTCAAGACCAAACCATGCCTGCAGAAGCGCTGGATTGGCAACCCTGGGGGGAGCAAGAGGCGGCGAGCCAACTCTGTCGTGGGCGCTATGTGATGCCCGGCTACCGCCTGCCAGCGGACGCTAATCCCGAAGCCCTCACGTTAGAGGCCAGCGCTGTCGATTACGCCGCCGATGGCGAAGCGTTGCTGCGCGGTAATGTTGTGTTACGCCGCGGCAATGAAGAAGTGGAAGCCGAACGCGTGTTTTTACCTGCCGACCGCCAGCAGGTCGATGCAGAAGGGAATGTCGCCATACGCGATGGACTCGCTCTGGTGCGCGGCGAGCAAGCCATGCTCAGACTAAACGAAGATCGCGCCACGCTGGGCAACAGTCACTACGTGCTCTACGAGCAGCATTTGCGTGGACAGGCGCGGCAGTTGGAGCAGACCGGCGAAAGTGAGTACCGCCTGCAGGATGCAAGCTTTACTACCTGTGACCCCGGTGAGAACAGCTGGCAACTGGTAAGCAGCGATATTCGCCTGAACCAGGCTGAAGGCTTTGGCACTGCCCGCCATGCCCGTTTGCACGTCAAAGATGTGCCGGTGTTTTACTGGCCCTGGTTACGTTTTCCCATTGATGACCGCCGGCATACTGGACTGCTATCGCCTTCAATTGGCTTTTCCAGCGACCGGGTAGATTACGCCCAGCCATTTTATTGGAATATCGCGCCTAATCAAGACGCGACCATCACGCCGCGCTGGATGACCGACCACGGGTTGCTGCTGAATGGTGAATATCGTTATTTGCTCGATGAAAGTTCAGGTATCTTCGAAGGCGGCTATTTAAATAGCGATAACGGCGGTTCCGGGGGCGTTGAAAATCGCTTTGCAGGCGATGATCGCTGGTACGTGGACGCCCGCCATGCGGGGCGGGTTAACGAGCGTAGCAATTACCGCCTGCGCTACGGGGCGGCCAGTGACGGGCGCTACTTTGACGACTTTGGCGGTGAGTTCGGCAGCAATGATCGCACCAGTATGGAGCGTTTAGCCCAGGTCGATTACCGCGGCCAGCGCTGGCAGTTAGACGCCCGCGCTCAGGGTTTTCAGCGCCTGGAAGACCCGCTAAGCGATAGCGACAAACCCTTTTATCGGTTGCCGAGCGTGAGTGCTAGCGCCAACTGGCAGTTTGACAATGGGCTATATACCCAGTGGCGCTCTAACGCGACCTATTTCTGGCGCGATGTGGATGAGCGCCGGGTGCCCGAGCGTGAGGCAGCCACGGGTACCCGCTTGCATCTGACCCCCGCTGTGGGTGGCCGCTTCGAGCGGCCGTGGGGCTATTTGGAGCCGCGTACCGAGCTTTGGAATACCGCTTATGCGTTAGATTACGGCGAGCGCGCTACCCAACGTAGTGACACACCTAGTCGCAGTGTCGTCGTTACCTCCATCGATAGCGGGCTGGTATTTGAACGTGAACTCGCCTTGGGCGGGCGCGACTATCGCCAAACCTTTGAGCCGCGACTTAACTATGCCTACGTGCCGCGCACCGACCAAAGCGAGCTCCCCGATTTTGACAGCAGTGAACGGCCCTTTTCCTGGGATCAGCTCTGGTCGGCACGGCGTTTTTCGGGGGCTGACCGCGTGGGGGATATTAATCGACTCTCTTACGGTATGCAGTCGCGGCTACTGGAAGACGCATCGGGTCGCGATCGGCTCTCGTTAGGGGTAGGCCAAAGCGTTTACTTTGATGACCGCCGCATCGATAGCGAAGGCAATGCAGATACCCTACCCGACCGGCCCGAAGATAACCCCAACGTCAATCCCGAAAGCCGCTACCAAGCCACCCGAGACCGTTCGCCACTGGTGAGTCGCCTTGACTGGCAGATCAACGATCGCTGGAGCAGTGGGGCTGAATGGCTTTACGATGACCACCGTGACCGCACTGAGCGTTCAAGCGTTGATGTACGCTATCGCCATCCCGAAGGGCACGTCGTGAACCTTGGCTACCGTTGGGAGATTGAAGGGTTCGACCCCGGCGTATTGCCCGGCGATGATGGCTTTCGCGACTACAGTCGAGAAGAATGGGATTTGTCGTTGGCCTGGAAAGCCAGTCCCAGCATTGATTTGATTGGTCGTTACCTGCACGATCAAACTAACGACCGGCCGCTTGAGCAGCTGGCGGGCGTGCAGTGGAACAATTGCTGTTACGGCCTGCAGGTAGTCTGGCGCGAATGGGTAGATGACGACGACACCGCCCGCATCGACGATGACTTTAACGATCGCGGGTTATTTTTGCGCTTCGTATTCCGTGGCTTAGGCGGCGTTGGCCAGGATGCGGATAGCTATTTTGAACAGACCATTCCTGGCTATCGTCCAACGGCCCTGTAAACGACCTCCATCGAATGGCTAATGAAAGAGACGTTTGTTATGAAAATGAGTATGCCCCTGCTAGGCCACATGAAACAGCTCTCTGCGGGTAGCCTGCTGGCGATGTGTGTAGGCGCAGGCCTTGCGCTTGCCCCGTTTGCAGTACAAGCACAGCAAACGCAGGATTTCCAATCCACCCAGCGCCAAGCGTTAGACAGCGTGGTGGCCGTGGTGAATAACGATGTGATTATGCGCAGTGAGTTAGACGATCGCGTGGCGCAAATCGAGCAGCAAAACCAGTCGCAGGGTGGCAACCTTCCGCCGCGCACGCAGCTAGAGCGCCAAGTGCTTGAGCGCATGGTGATGGAAGAGATTCAGCTGCAGATGGCGGAAGAGGCCAACCTCACTATTGATGACACCGAGTTGAACCGCCAGGTGCGCTCAATTGCCGAATCCAACGGCATGACGCTGGATGAGTTTGCCGATGCCGTAGAAGCCGATGGCATGACGCTGGCCAGCGTACGCGAAGATGTTCGCCGTGAAATGTTGATGCGTCAGGTGCAGCAGCGCCAAATCCGCAATCGGGTATCGGTCAGCGACCGCGATGTAGAACGCTTTATTAATCAGCAGCCGGGTCAATCCAGTGGTCAGAGCTTTATCGAAGAGATCCGTGCTCGCCATGTGTTGATTGAGCTGACCCCTAATCGCGATGAAAGTCAGGCGCGCGCGCGCGCAGAAGAAGTTCGCGAACGCCTGGCGCAAGGTGAGGATTTTGCCTCGGTGGCGCGGGAATATAGTGACGACACCGGCAGCGCGCTCAACGGTGGCGAGCTGGGCTGGGTGCGCCCCGGTCAAACCGTTCCTGCTTTTGAAGAAGCGATGCGCGAGTTAAGCGTTAACCAAGTATCGCAGCCGGTGCGCTCCCAGTTCGGCTACCACATCATTGAAGTGGAAGAGCGTCGTCGCCAGGACGTCACTCAAGAGAGTCAGCGCGAACAGGTTCGCCAAGCGATCTTCCAGCGCCGCGCCAACGAGGAATTAGAAGCCTGGCAGCAAGAGATCCGCTCGCAGGCCTTTGTTGATATTCGTCTCTAATGGAAGCGGGCACTTTAATGCCAGATAACGCCCCGCCAGTGGTGGTCACCACTGGCGAACCGGCGGGCATTGGCCCCGAGCTAACGCTGATGCTGGCGGCACAAGGGGGATTGCCCGCTAATACGGTGGCAGTTGGCGATCCCGCTATGCTACGAAAGCGTGCCGCAGCGCTGGGGCTCAATGTGACGCTGGTCGAGTGTTCGCCCGGCGAGTGTCCAGGTGGCGACAAGGTGTTGCCGGTGTGGCCGGTTGCACTGAATGAGCCGGCGACGCCGGGTGTGCTTAACCCGGCTAACGCCGATTACGTGCTGGCCACCTTGGCGTTAGCGGTCGATGCCTGCCAAAAAGGCCTGGCTGCTGCCATGGTCACCGCGCCGCTGCACAAAGGCGTGATTATCGAAGGCGGCCACCCAGGTTTTACCGGCCACACCGAATGGCTGCGCGATGCCTGCGGCGTTGATGAGGTGGTGATGATGCTGGCCACCGACGCGGCGCTGCATGCCAGCGCCCCAGGCTGGCTGGGCAGTGGCGATCTTCGCGTTGCACTCGTAACCACCCATTTACCGCTGCGCAAGGTCGCCGACGCTATCACCTTTGAGCGGGTCACCCGAATCAGCCGCTTACTGGTCGCCGATTTGCAGCGCCAGTTTGGGATAGCCAAACCGCGTATTGCGGTGTGTGGCTTAAACCCTCACGCCGGTGAGGATGGCCACCTCGGGCGCGAAGAGCTGGATATTATGATTCCTGCACTGGATGCCCTGCGCGCTGAAGGTGTGGATATCCTTGGCCCGCTGCCGGCTGATACTCTGTTTACCCCCAGGCACTTGGCAGGTGTCGATGCGGTACTGGCGATGTACCATGACCAAGGCTTAGCAGTGTTAAAATACGCAGGCTTTGGTCAGGCCGCTAATATTACGTTGGGACTGCCGCTGGTGCGTACTTCAGTCGATCATGGCACTGCGCTGGATCTGGCTGGCAAAGGCGTTGCAGACCCCGGTAGCCTAAACGTCGCTATCGCCCTTGCCCGCCGCTTAGCCGCGCAGCGATTGTCTGCGACTGCTTAGCTTTCTCTACTAAATACGCCCGATTGAATCCGCCTTCCAAGGAACACCGTTTGATGTCTACCGTGCCCCAACACCGCGCTCGTAAACGCTTTGGTCAAAACTTTTTACGTGACCTCGGCATTATCTCGCGGATCGTTCGCGCCGTTGGCCCACGCTCGACGGATCGCCTCGTCGAAATCGGCCCAGGCCAGGGGGCGCTGACCGAGCCGCTGCTGGACGCCACCGGACATTTAGAAGTCATTGAACTCGACCGTGACCTGATTCCTGGTTTGCGCGTACAGTTTTTCAACTACCCCGATTTCGTGATCCACGAAGGCGACGCGCTGACGTTTGATTTTGCCGTGCTCAAAGGCGATGGGCCAGCGCTGCGCGTAGTAGGCAACCTGCCCTACAACATCTCCACACCGCTGATAATACATCTGCTGGCCGCTGGCGATGCGATCGCCGATATGCACTTTATGTTGCAAAAAGAGGTGGTTGAACGCTTAGCCGCCGAACCCGGCGGCGCCGATTGGGGGCGCCTCTCGGTGATGGCGCAGTATTACTGTCAGGTCGAGCAGCTGTTTATTGTGCCGCCGGAAGCGTTTGTACCACGCCCCAAGGTCGATTCGGCAATCGTGCGCTTAACCCCCCATGAGGCGCTGCCCCATACGGCCGATGATCCAGTGCTGCTGTTTGAGTTGGTGAAACTTGCCTTTGGCCAGCGACGCAAAACGCTGCGCAACAACTTCAAAGGGCGGGTGAGCCCCGAGACCTTGGAAGACCTGGGTATTGATCCCATCCGCCGCCCGCAAACCTTGACCGTGGCAGAGTACGTGACGATTGCCAACCGTGTCGCCGCCGATGAGCAGGCAGGCGACGAGCGGGGTGGCCAAGCGTGAGTGGTTTAGCGATTGAGGTGAGTGTTGCGCCCGTCTACCGCGATGACGAGTCCAGTGATGGTGAGTCACGCTACGTATTTAGCTATACCGTTAGCGTCCACAATAAAAGCCCTCACAGCGTTCAGTTAATGGCGCGCTACTGGAAAATTACCCAAGGCGGCGGCGAATGCCAAGAAGTACGCGGTAAGGGCGTTGTCGGCCAGCAGCCGCTGATTGGTCCCGGTCAGAGCTTTCGCTACACCAGTCGCGCCGTTCTCCAAACCCCGGTGGGAGTGATGGAGGGTGCCTATACATTGTTAGATACCTCCACCCAGCGGGTTTTTGAAGTGGTCATTACCCCGTTCAGGCTAGCGGTACCGCTCCAATTGCATTAAATCGGATGTTAGCGACGTTCGAACGTTTGTTAAGAGGCCCTTTATGAGTACCTATGCGATCGGCGATCTGCACGGCTGTCACGCCGAATTTGTAGCCCTTCTTGAAAAGCTGAGCTTCAACCCCGCCAGGGATACGCTATGGCTAGTGGGCGATTTAATCAATCGTGGACCAGGGTCTTTGGCGTGCCTGCGAGAAGTCCGCGCGCTGGGTAGCGCCGCACGCAGCGTACTGGGCAACCACGAGTTTCATTTGCTGGTGGTGGCCCGCGGCGGCGGTAAGCTTAAAAAAAACGACACGCTGAGCGATATTCTTGACGCCCCTGATCGCGAAGCGTTACTGGATTGGCTACAGAGCCAACCGCTTAGCGTGTTTGAAAACACGACCCTAATGACCCACGCCGGGCTGTTGCCTCAATGGAGCGTGGCGCAAACTGAAGCGCTGGGGCGTGAAGTGCAGGCGGCATTGGCGGGTGAAAAAGCCGGGGAGTTTTTAGCCCAGCTATTTGGCAACCAGCCAGATAGCTGGCATGACGATCTAGACGGCATGGATCGCCTGCGCCTGATTGTTAATGTACTGACCCGGATGCGCTTTATTGATGCTCAGGGGCGTTTGGACTTTGCCGCCAAAGAGGGGCTGGATAGCGCCCCAGCGGGCTTTCTGCCCTGGTTTCAATACCCACGTGGTGATGATGCCCGGCTGCTCTTCGGGCACTGGGCTGCTCTGGAGGGGAATACCCCGCTGGCGCGGGTACCCGTTGAAGCGCTGGACACGGGTTGCGTTTGGGGGAAGCGGCTAACCGCGCTCAATTTGGATAGCGGTGAGCGAACCAGCGTGGCGAGTCATCAACGGAGCAGACCGTAGTGAAAGAGACCAATAGCGATCCACATCTCGCGGGCTTAAACGTGTATCGGGTGGGCGGCGCCGTGCGCGATGCGCTACTGGGCTGGCCGGTCTATGACAATGACTGGGTAGTGGTGGGCGCGACACCAGAGGCCATGCGCAAGCGCGGCTTTAAGCCTGTGGGACGTGACTTTCCGGTTTTCCTGCATCCAGAAACCGCCGAGGAGTACGCCCTGGCCCGTACCGAGCGCAAATCCGGCCACGGCTATGCCGGGTTTGACGTTCACGCCAGCCCTGATGTCACGCTGGAGGAGGATCTGCTGCGGCGTGATTTAACCATTAACGCGATTGCCCAGCGTACCGATGGCGAATTAACCGATCCGTTTAATGGTCAGGGCGATATCGAGCAGCGCGTGCTGCGGCATATCTCTTCAGCGTTTAGCGAAGACCCGCTGCGGGTGCTGCGAACCGCGCGCTTTCTGGCTCGCTATGCGTCCCTGGGCTTCACTATTGCGCCTGAAACCCTGGCGCTGATGCTTCAGGTGAGCCACAGCGGCGAACTTGAGCATCTGGCCGCTGAGCGGGTGTGGGTCGAAACCGAAAAAGCCCTGGGTGAGCCTAGCCCAGAGGTCTACTTCACCACCCTTGAGCGCTGCGATGCGCTCAACGTATGGTGGCCAGAGTTGGTCGGCGAGGGGCTAGAGAAGGGCTTGGCGGCGCTGGCTCAGGTGCCCGAAAGCGGCTCAATGCCGGTGGCCCATTGGCGCTATGCGCAGCTGGTATCACCACTAACCACTGAGCAGCGTGATGCCTTGGCAGAACGACTCAAACTGCCTAACGCCGTCGCCCAGCTAGCCCGCCAAGCAGCGCTCACCCATGCGCTGTTAACCGCTGAGTTTGATGGCCCGCAGGTGCTGCGCTGGCTGGAGCGCTTGGATGGTTGGCGTAAGCCCGAACAGGTTGAGGCGCAGCTAGCGCTAGTCAAGGTGCTAGCGCCTGAGCAGGTTGGTCGGCTCAAAAGCGCCTGGCAAGCTGCCCAAGAGGTTAGCCCTCAGGTACTGATAGCCGAAGGGTATAAAGGGGCAGCGTTAGGGGAAGCCTTGCGTGAGCGCCGCGGGCAGGCCGTGGTAGCAGCGCTGAAATAGCCGCTTACCGGCGTGCCGCGGCGAATCGTGGCGGCGCATCAGGGTGAGATATTTGGCGGTCACGCCAACTAAAAGCCACCGGCCAAAGGCGCTGATCCGCTAACGCGAAGCCTGCCCACAAGGTTGCATAAGGCGTGCCGCACCGGGGGTGGCGCTCGGTAGGAAGCAGCTCGGCAAGTGGCTGTAAAACAAACGCGTTATGGGTAATCTCGCTGCGCGGCAAGGTAATGTTGTCGATAACGCCGCAGGCGTCGCCTACGGTCAGCAAATCAATGTCCAAGGCGCGGGGGCTAAACTTGGTAAGGCCAGGGTGGCGGCCGTGCTGTATTTCCAGCCGCTTGCCCCAGGCCTGCAGTGCACCGGGCGACCAGTCGCTATAAAAGGCGACGACCAGATTGTAAAAATTACGACTATCGGTAAAGCCAACGGGTTCGCTCTCAAACACGCGAGATATTTGCAGCGGGCCAAAGGTATTCGCCAGGGCATCCAAGCAGTAATGAATATGCCGGATTGGATCGATATTGCTGCCGAGACTGACTGTCACCAAGTTCATGGGCTGGAATCCTGGGTCGCCTCCGGCAGATCGCCGCGAGTAATTTCCAGGCCGACGCTGGCCGCGTTGGGAATCGCCCCCGGTTTACGCACCGTTAGCCGCAGCCAGGCGATCGGGAATTCGTTGCGCAGGCAGGCCGAGAGGCGTTCGGCGAAGGTTTCTACCAGCGCGAACTGATGATCGTCGGCAAACTGCTGGATACGCTGGCAAATAGCGGCGTAATCCAGGGTGAGGCGTAAATCGTCGGTGGCTGCCGCCGAACGGATATCGGTTGCCAACGCCAAGTCTAAGCTGAGCGACTGTTGAATCGAGCGCTCCCAGTCGTAAACACCAATCACGGTGTCGACGCTTAACGCTTCAATCAAAATGCGATCCATCTAGCTTCCCCCTGCGGCAACAGCCGGCGATTGTACGTTAGGATGGGGCTAAACGACAGTAAGCCGGGCCATAAAGCGAGCACACAGCCATGGGTTGGATAGTGATGGGGTATTTAAGCGGCAGTTGGCTGGCAGCGCTGAGTGTATGCCGCCTGGCTGGCCTGGGCGACCCCCGTCAACACGGTTCGCTGAACCCCGGCTTTTCCAACGTGCTGCGCCTGTATGGCCCGCGCTTAGCAGCAGCAACGCTCCTGCTAGACGCCTTAAAAGCCATGCCCGCCGTGCTGGGCGCAAAGCTAATAGGCTATCCGGTCTGGCTGCAGGGTTTGGTGGGGTTGGCCGTACTGCTAGGTCACAGCTTTCCGCTGTGGCATGGCTTTCGCGGGGGGAAAGCCGTCTCCAGTGCGTTTGGCGTGCTGCTGGTGTTGGTGCCCCAGGTGGCGCTACTGAGTGCAGCGGTGTGGGCGCTACTGGCTTGGTGGCTTAGAACGGCGGCGTTGGCCTCGCTGGTGAGTGCTCTGGTAGCACCGCTTGCCTGTGGCTGGTTAGCGCCGGAGTACGTCATGGTGGTAGGCGGGTTCAGCCTGCTGGTGCTGGCCCGCCATGGCCTCAATATTCGCCGACTGCGGCGTGGTGATGAGCCGCCGTTTCGCGGCTCGTAAGGCGCCGCTAGGTTAAGAGCGCCGCTAGGTTAAGAGTGCTGCTGGGTGTCAGAGGCTGCTGGTGGCGCCAGTTGATCCAATGGCCAGCGGGGCGTCGCCTGCATCATGCCGGGGGTGTCGCATTCACCCGCAGCCAAACGTTGAGCGCCTACATAGGCAATCATGGCGCCATTGTCGGTGCAGAAGCGCCCGCGGGGATAGTAGGCGCGGGCCTGGCGTTTTTCACACTCAGTTTGCAGTCGTTCGCGCAGGCGATGGTTGGCGCTCACCCCGCCGGCCACCACTAAGCGCTTCAAACCGGTTTGATCCAGCGCTCGGCGACACTTGATCACCAGCGTATCGACCACTGCTTCCTCAAAGGCGCGAGCAACGTCCGCGCGGGCTTGATCGTCGAGTTCACCGGCCGCGTCAAGCTGGCGAATGGCCGTCATGGTGTGGGTTTTTAAGCCTGAAAAGCTGAAGTCGAGTCCCGGCCGGTCGGTCATTGGGCGCGGGAAACGCAGGCGCTTGGGATCACCCTGTTCCGCTAGCCTGGCGACCTGTGGTCCACCTGGGTAGGTCAGTCCCAACATCTTGGCGGCCTTATCAAAGGCTTCGCCTGCCGCGTCGTCCACCGACTCGCCGAGCAGTTGATAGTGGCCTAGCCCTTGGACTTCGACAAGCTGGGTATGGCCGCCAGAGACCAGTAGTGCCACGAAGGGGAAGGCGGGGGGCTCGTCTTCCAGCATGGGTGCCAGCAGATGGCCTTCCATATGGTGCACGCCGAGTACTGGGATGTTTAGCGCGCGGGCCATGCCGTGGGCGGTGCTAGCGCCGACCATTAATGCGCCCACCAAGCCCGGCCCCGCGGTATAAGTGATGCCGTCCAGGTCGTGGCGCGTCAGCTTGGCGTCGCTGAGTACCTGTTCAATCAGCGGTAGCAGTTTGCGGGTGTGGTCGCGAGAGGCGAGTTCGGGCACCACACCGCCAAACGCTGCGTGCATGTCGATTTGGCTATACAGCGCATCGGCAAGCAGTCCTTCGCCGCCGCTTAACGCGGTGTCGTAAAGCGCGACACCCGTTTCATCGCAGGATGTTTCAATGCCCAGAACACGCATAAAGAGGGACTCTCAAAGGCTATTCAAAAGATATAAAGGTGAAAAACACAAGCGCCCTAGTCTAGCATTGTCGCTGCAGGTCAGCGTAAGCATTTGCAAAGATGGCCGACGGCGACTACACTATTGTGCGCTGTAAAACTGGGTCGTGCACCGCGTTGTTAGTCGCAATATGAACCGCGATATCGCAGTGCACGTACTATCTGAACTCAAGACTCCTTAAGGTAGGTGAGTGCTTAATGCCTTCTGTAAAAGTACGTGATAACGAGCCGTTTGACGTCGCCTTGCGTCGCTTCAAGCGTTCTTGCGAAAAAGCCGGTGTTCTTTCCGAAGTACGCCGCCGCGAGCACTATGAGAAGCCGACTGCTGAGCGTAAACGCAAAGCGGCAGCTGCCGTAAAACGCCACGCTAAGAAAGTGCAGCGTGAGCAAAAGCGTTTCGAACGGCTCTATTGATCCGTACCCGAGGGGGTCAGAGCAGTTAGCTGGCCGTCTCAAGAGGGATGCCAAGCGGCCGCCACTAGGTGGCCGTTTGTTTTTCGCTTTTGCATTATTGTTGTTATCCATCGCTGTTTAAGGTGATCTGGCATTGGGTCTGATGACCCTAAGCAGGGACTTAAACGTTAGCGAGTAAGCGCTATGCGCGAGGATGCCCGACGTTCATGGCAGGCCAAATTCCACAGCGTTTTATTGATGACCTGTTAGGCCGCGTCGATGTGGTCGAGGTGGTCGGTGAGCGTGTGCAGCTTAAAAAGGCCGGTCGTAACTACTCAGGGCTGTGTCCCTTCCATCAAGAAAAAACCCCATCGTTTACCGTCAGTGCGGATAAGCAGTTTTACCACTGCTTTGGCTGTGGTGCCAATGGCAATGCGCTGCGCTTTTTGATGGAGTACGACAAGCTGCCGTTTCCCGAAGCGGTTGAGCAGTTGGCTGGGCGCCTGGGGATTGAAGTGCCTCGCGAAGGTGCCGATGACCCGCGTGCTCAGCAGCGCGAGCAAAAGCGCAAAGAGGGCGTTAACCTGCTTGAGCTTGCCGCCAGTTTTTATCGCGAGCGGTTAAAGATGCAAGAGGGCCAGGCCGCCCAGCGCTATTTGTTGGGTCGCGGGCTCTCGGACGACGTGATCAAGACGTATGGTATTGGCTATGCCCCGGCTGGCTGGGAGGCGCTAAAACAGCACCTCAGCGAGCGCGGTATTGGGGAGTCGGTGCAGGTGGAGTACGGTCTGCTGATTCACCGTGAAGACACCGGGCGTACCTACGACCGCTTTCGTGATCGGGTCATGTTCCCCATTCGCGACCTGCGCGGACGAACGATTGCTTTCGGCGGTCGAGTGATGGGTGACGATCAGCCCAAATACCTCAACTCGCCGGAAACGCCGGTGTTCCATAAAGGCCGCGAGCTTTACGGCTTGTATGAGGCGCGCCAAGCGTCAAACAAGCTTGAGCAGCTCGTCATGGTCGAAGGCTACATGGATGTAGTAGCGCTGGCCCAATACGGTATTCATAACGCCGTGGCAACGCTGGGTACCGCCACCACGGAAGACCATTTGACCCGCCTGTTTCGGCTGGTGAGTCGCGTGGTGTTCTGCTTCGATGGCGACCGTGCGGGCAGGCAGGCGGCCAGTCGCGCACTGGAAACCGCGCTGCCACAAATGATCGATGGCCGCGAAGCGCGCTTTCTGTTTCTGCCCGAAGGTGATGACCCGGACACATTGGTGCGTCGTGAAGGTGCCGAGGCGTTTCAGGATCGTGTGACCTGTGCCATGCCGCTGTCGGAGTTTCTGTTTGAGCAGGCGGCCCGGGGGCGCGACGTAAACACTGTGGAAGGGCGTGAGCGATTTGCCAGTCAGGTGCTTGAGGCATTGAACAAAGTGCCGGAAGGAATGCTCAAATCGCTACTGCTGGAGTCGTTGGCACAGCGTAGCGGGCTGGCGCAGGAGCAGTTGAAAGGGCTGCTTGAAAAGCGTACACAAGCAGCTGAGCAGCGTGCCCTTAAGGGCCTTGTACAAGGGCAGGCTGAGCCGTTGGGAGCCGATTCAGCGCCACCTTCCCAGTCTGCCACGAAGCAAGCAGCGTCTGCTCCGTCATCTCGGCCAATATCCCAGGCGCTTTCTCCGGTCGGGCGTATCGTGCAGCTGTTGTTGCATGAGCCTAGTTTGGTGGCCGCACTGCCCGAGTCGTTGGCGTGGCTGCCAGCCGACGACGATGCGCTGCTCTGCCAAGAGCTGATTGCTCTCCTTAAAGCGGGGCGTTACCGAAGCCCTCAGGTGGTATTGGCGCATTTTCAAGGCACTGATCAGGGGCGGCGATTAAACGAAATAGCCCAAAAAGAATTATTGCTTAGTAAGGAATATCGAGAAACAGAGCTTATAGATAATGTGAATTATCTTAAAGCTATGAAAGAGAAAAACGATCCTAAGAAAGAGGTCGATGTAATGATGCAGCAGTTCTCTGCATTAGTAAAAAAGCAGGAGTCTGGTGAGAAGCTAACTGCTGAGGAGCGGCTAAACTTTATGCATCTGTTGGCTGCAAGCAAGCGCTAGTAGGTCAGTGTTGAGGCGCTGGGGGTTGAATTCCCACGGCGTCGACACCAGATAAACGGTCATACACCGAGACATCAAGTGTTGACCGAACCAAATAACCTAACACACCTGAATGACCGCGCAAATACGTCAAGCTGGAAAATTTCCGGCAGATTACGCTATACTGTTCGGCTTGTTGAGTTTAATCGATTCAGCGCTCTAGGTGTTTCATTCTTCTTCGTCGAGATAGGGTTTCTATGGCTGGAAATGCGCAGCAGCAGTCGCGTCTGAAGGAGTTGATCGCTCGAGGCAAGGAACAGGGCTACCTGACCTATGCCGAGGTCAACGACCATCTACCTGAGGATATCGCCGACCCGGATCAAGTGGAAGACATCATTGGCATGATCAACGACATGGGTATAAGTGTCGCTGAAGAGGCCCCTGATGAAGACACGTTGATGATGTCGGATCAATCCACGGACGAGTCCGCTGCGGAAGAGGCTGTCGCGGCCCTTGCCGCCGTGGAAAGTGATGTGGGCCGCACCACTGACCCAGTGCGCATGTACATGCGTGAAATGGGTACGGTTGAGCTTCTGACCCGCGAAGGCGAAATTGAAATCGCCAAGCGGATTGAGGAGGGCACCCGTGAGGTGATGTCGTCGCTGGCCTATTTGCCGGGAGCCGTTGCGTCTATTCTAAACGCCTACGACGCTACCCAGGATGAAGAAGCGCCGGGACGTCTTTCAGATCTGTTTTCTGGCTTTATCGATCCCGATGAAGGCATTCCCGGCGTGGCCGAAGCAGAGGTGCCCGAACCGGAGCCAGAGCCCGAGGTTAAAGATGACGTTGAAGGCGACGGCGACGAGGAGGACGAAGATTCCACTGCCAGCGAAGGTGGTCCGGATCCCGAAGAAGCGCGTGCGCGTTTTGAACAGATTCGCGAGCAAAACGCCCTAGTGGAAGCCGCCTATGCTAAGCATGGCCGCGGCAGTGCCGAGCTTAAGGCCGAGCAAGCCCGCCTCGCGGTACTTTTCTCGCCGATCAAGCTGGTGCCTAAGCACTTTGAACGTCTAGTCGGCCAAGTGCGTATCAGCGTTGAGCAAGTACGTGCTCAAGAAAAAGCGGTGATGCAGCTATGTGTCAAAAAAGCCAAGGTGCCGCGTAAGACGTTTATCAAGTCGTTTCCTGGCAACGAGTCGCGCAAAACGTGGCTGGATGATTTCCAGGCGGCGCAGAGTAAATACGCCGACCGTCTTGAGCCACTGCGTGCTGATATTGCCCGTGCGCAGCGTAAGATCGCCTTTGAAGAGGACATGGTGCAGCTTTCGGTTTCCGACCTTAAAGAGGTGAACCGCAAGCTCTCCATCGGTGAGGCGAAAGCGCGCCGTGCTAAGAAAGAGATGGTGGAAGCTAACCTGCGCTTGGTGATCTCGATCGCCAAGAAGTACACCAACCGTGGTCTGCAATTCTTGGATCTTATCCAGGAAGGCAACATCGGTTTGATGAAAGCGGTCGATAAATTCGAATACCGCCGTGGCTATAAGTTCTCGACCTATGCGACCTGGTGGATTCGTCAGGCGATCACCCGTTCGATTGCCGATCAGGCACGCACCATCCGTATTCCGGTGCATATGATTGAGACGATCAATAAGCTCAATCGCGTATCGCGGCAGATGCTCCAGGAAATGGGCCGTGAGCCGACGCCTGAAGAGCTGGGCGAGCGTTTGGAAATGCCGGAAGACAAAGTGCGTAAGGTGCTCAAAATTGCCAAAGAGCCGATCTCCATGGAGACGCCGATTGGTGACGACGATGACTCCCACCTGGGCGACTTTATCGAAGACGGCACCATGCTGCTGCCCATTGATATGGCTACCGGTGAAGGCCTTATCGAAGCCACGCGCAACGTGTTAGGCGGCTTGACCGCGCGGGAAGCGAAAGTCCTGCGCATGCGTTTCGGTATTGATATGAACACCGACCATACGCTTGAAGAAGTGGGCAAGCAGTTTGACGTAACTCGCGAGCGAATTCGTCAGATTGAAGCCAAAGCGCTGCGCAAGCTGCGTCACCCCAGCCGCTCTGAGCCGCTGCGTTCGTTCCTCGACGAGTGATTGCTTTGAGAGTGGTAAGAGGTAAATAGAGGACGGTGAATAGACAGTAGCCGCCTAAGATCAAAAAGCCCGCCGTTCTATGAACGGCGGGCTTTTTGTTGAAGACAATTAGGCGATTGTTGCGGCGTTTAAGCGGATATCTTCCGAGCCCGATAAATACGCCTAGCCAGCAGCAGTAGCTCTAAGGTGGCGATCAAAATCAAGCTGTAACCGAGTAGTTCAACCACTTCTTCGGCCACGTCCTTGAAGATACGCACGTATTGATCGTCTAGCACGGCTTGCCACATGATTGTTCGTCCATATAGGCGTGAGAAAATATAGGTGGTCAGCACGCCTGCTGTAAACAGACCAAAGGCAAAGGTGTTGCTGTAATGGGCGAACTCCTCAAGAAAGCGTTGGCGCTGCTTAACCACCCAAAATAGCGATGGAAGAATTATCAGCGCGACAAGCACCTTCCAGGTGTTTTCAGCCACATAGGTATCTAAAAAATAATCCTGTTCGCGTACCAGCGAGGAAGCCACAAACGCCAGCAGTAGCAGCGTGACGGTAGGCCAGACTTTAAGCACTTGGCGAATATAAATCAGCATGGCGCAGCAGGTGAACAGTACTAGCGTTTGGGTAAGCTCGGTAAAGCCCAGCTCAGTAAAACGTACTGAAGGGAGATAAAGGGCTTCTAAATAAGCACCTTGGACAATCGCACCGATAAATAATACGTACAGTACCGCACGCACTAAGATGGTTTTAAATCCTATTGGCCAGGGAGGGGGAGCAGACATACCAACATCCTTTGTAGGTTCGCAGCGTTGCTATTGAGCAATGAAATGCACATGAGAAAACATGCATGGGTGAATGTTCATTATATCGTCACACTTCTGTGTTGGCACGTCGATATTGCGGTTATTCACTCGACGTTTGGCCGTCGGAGCTGCGAAGGACTAAAAGGCGGGAATAAAACGTTGTGAAGGTTGGTAGGCATGGCAATTAGTGTGTGGGATCTTTTCCGCATTGGTATCGGGTCCTACAGCTCGCACACGGTAGGCCCAATGCGCGCGGCGGCTTACTTTGCCCTGGCGCTGGCTGTTCATTTCAAATAGCCAATCAGGCAGCGGTGCGGGTCAGATTTCCCGGCATGGGCGTTCGAGAACGGAGTCTAAAGAACCCGATCGAGGATGATGGTCTCTTGTGCTTCCATCAGAGATTCAGCACGGCGCATATGTTCCCGCATAATGGTGCGGACTTCGGTCTTGTCTTCCCGCTTGAAGGCTTCCAGCAACTCCATCTGGTAACGCTTGCCGGTTTCCCAGAGGGCCGGGTTGGGCAAGTCGTAAATGTCATGGCAGAGCCGCAGATTTTTCAGCAACCCGAGCAGGAAGTGACAGGTAAAGGCCAAAAGCGGGTTCGGGCAGAGCGTCACCAAGACTTCGTGGAAACTTAGCTCAGCTAAGCGCATGCGGTGTTCTTCGTCCTGGGTTTCCGGCGGCTGATGATAGATGGTCATGGTCGTCTGCAGGCGCCGAAAGTCGTCGTCGGTAAGGAGCCCCACGACACTGGCGGCCAGCTCGGGCTCCAGCTGGATGCGCATCTGGTAGATGTCGTGGATTGAAATATCCTTGAAGTAGAAATAGTTCGTCAGCAGGGACGTCATGTGGTCCGGCGGCATATCCGAGACAAAGGCGCCGCCGCCGGGCCCAGTTCGGGTGACAATCAGTCCCTGCGCCTCCAGCCCCTTCAGGGCTTCCCGGATCGTACCTTTGCTGGCATGAAACTGGTCCAACAGAGCTTTCTCCTGAGGCAGGCGGTCGCCTGGGCGCAGACCTTGCTCGACAATCCAGTCTTTCAGATGGCCGATGACTTCATCCGATCGTTTGGTGGTTTTGCCGGGCATGAAAACTCCTTTGGAAAGAGGCAGATACCTTATCATTTTTCCGGATGATAACACGCCACGGCATGCGCGTCGGTTCCCTTCAGTTCGGGATCTGTCTGTCGGCACTGGTCAGTTGCTGCCGGGCAGCGTGCGGCAAAAGCACAGCCCGGCGGCGGCTTCAACGGGTCGGGCAGTTCGGCGTTGGCCTGGTCACCTACACTGAGCTGCTTACCTGTACCCGGCACTGAGTCCAGTAGCAGGCGGGTGTAATGGTGTTGTGGGTTGCTGAACAGGGTATCGGTGTCAGCTGTCTCGACAATGCGCCCGAAGTACATGACGGCGACGCGGTCACACAGATTACGCACTACACCCAAGTCGTGACTGATGAACACATAAGTCAGATTGAAGCGCTTACGCAGGTCTTGTAGTAGGTTCAGCACCTGGGCCTGTACCGAGACATCCAACGCCGAGACCGGTTCGTCAAGCACCAGAACTTCGGGTTCGGCGGCCAGCGCCCGCGCCACACCGATACGTTGTGCCTGGCCACCCGAAAACTCGTGCGGGTAACGACTGAGAAACTCCGCTCGTAGGTTGACCTGTTCCATGAGTTCCTTCAGGCGGGTTTCGATCTGTTCCTTGTCCATGTGCTTCAGATAGACCAAGGGGGCGGTGAGGATTTGCCGTATGGTCTTGCGTGGGTTGAGGGAACTCAGCGGGTCCTGAAACACATATTGGATCCGGTTGGCGAGCGCCCGCCGATGGATGGGTTTGCCGGGCTCAGCCAGTGGGCTGCCGCCCAGCTCAATGCGGCCTGATGTCGGTGCGTCCAGCCCAACCAGCATGCGGGCCACCGTGGACTTGCCACAGCCGGATTCACCCACGATGCCAAGGATTTCTCCGGCTTCTACATGGAAAGCCAGTTTGCGCACGGCATGCACGGCGGGCAGTTCACGGCCGATCAGCGAACGGCCGCCGCCAAACTGTTTGACCAGGTCTGAGACGGCCAGATGGTTGCTGGCCTGCATCGTTGAGCCTGTCGGTAGTGCGGTCATACTACCTCCTTGGCGAAAATGCAGCGTGCTTGGTGCCGTTCGTTCATGGTTTTCAGTTCAATGGGCGCCTGGCGGCACTGGTCTGCGACCATGTCACAGCGGTCGGCAAACTTGCAGCCCTCGGGCAGATTGTTGACTTGGGGGGGCAGCCCCGGGATCTCTTCCAGCTTACCGGTCTTTCTTTCGACGTCGGGCACACAGCTGATCAGGCGTCTGGTATAGGGATGAGCTGGTTGCGCCAGAATCTCTTCCACCGGGCCGATCTCGACAATTTCGCCGGCGTACATGACCGCAACCCGATGGCACACCTGGCGCACCACGCCGAAATCATGCGTGATGAACATCAGGCTGGCCCCCTTGTCGTCACGCAGGCGGTTCAAAAGCGCCAGTATCTGTGCCTGCACGGTAACATCCAGTGCTGTAGTCGGTTCATCGGCAATGATCAGTTTCGGTTCATTGGCCAGCGCCATGGCGATACTCACACGTTGACGCATGCCACCTGACAACTGGTGCGGATAGGAATGCGCTCGGTTAGCGGCATTTGGTATGCGTACTTCTTCCAGTAGGGTCACCGCTTTCTTCCAAGCGTCGGTATAGGAAATTGCATAGTGTGATCGCATGGCTTCGACCAGTTGGTCGCCCACAGTAAAGAGAGGGTGCAGTGTGGACAGCGGGTCCTGAAAAATGTAGGCGAGTTCACCGCCGCGGTAACGGCGCAGATCATTGTCTGAAATGCCCAGCAGGTTAGTGTCACGGTAATTGACTTGGCCACCCATGATCATGCCTGGGGGGGAGGCCACCAGACCGAGCAGGGACATGGCGGTGACCGACTTGCCTGAGCCTGATTCGCCTATGATGCCCAAGCATTCACCAGCTTCTATTGAGAAAGTCGGACCGTTAACCGCCCGGTGGACCTGGTTGTCCAGGTGAAACTCGGTGCGCAGTGCGCGCACGTCCAAGACCCCCCTCTGCTCGTACTGCGAAGCTTGGCGCGCTTCGACCGAGGTTCTGGTTCTCGCGGCCGGGCGGCGCAGGGCACCGGCCTTGAGACGCGGGTCCAGCGCATCGCGTATCCCGTCACCTAGAAGGTTGATGCTCATGACCAGGATGAAGATCATGACCCCCGGCACGGTCGAAACAAAGGGCGCCGTCGAGATCAGGCGTCTGCCTTCACCCAGCATTGAGCCCAGGTCTGCCTGAGGCGGCTGAGCGCCTAGTCCCAGAAAGGAGAGACCGGCTGTTTCCAGGATCATCCAACCCACGGTGGTGGACATGGTGATGACAATGACGGGCAGGACGTTGGGCAGAATTTCTGTAACCAGTATCAGAAAATGATTCTTGCCGGACAGCAGCGCGGCGTCGACGAACTCCCGGTTACGCAGGGTAACTGTCACGCCGCGTACATTACGCGCAAAGAACGGTATGTTCACAATGGCAATGGCATAGAGTGCGTTCAGCAGGCCCGGCCCGAGCACGGCAACAATGGCCAGTGCCAGCAGGATGTAGGGGAAGGCCATCATCATGTCGATGCCGCGCATCAGCGTGCTGTCCACACGCTTGCCGAAATAGCCGGCTACAATGCCGATGGTGGAGCCGATGAGAGCCGCGACCAGGGTGGCGGCAATGCCCACCACGAGGGAGACCCGGGTTCCCCAGAGCAGGCGTGATAGAATGTCACGGCCAAGCTGGTCCGTACCCAGCCAGTGGCCAGTAGTGAAAGGGGGAATCAATCGGTCACTGGGTTGGGTGGCGTTCGGATCAGGCAGCGGTAACCAGGGCGTAATGAGAGCGATGAAAACCACAAGACACAACACCACTAGGCCGGCTGCAGCCAAGCGGTTACGCACCAGCAGGGCCAGGGGGGAGGTTCGGCTGTGACGTCGTCCGAAGAGGCGGCTAAGCAGAGGAGCCTGAGCATTGGTGGTCATGCCGTCACCCTTGGGTCCAGAATGAATTGCACCACGTCTGCGGCCAGGTTAATCAGCACATAGGCTGCGGCGATGACCAGGACCCCACCCTGCACCAGCAGCAGATCTCGAGTGGAAATGGCATTGACCAACATACTGCCCATGCCGGGCCACTGGAACACGGTTTCTATGTAGACAGCACCGCCGAGTACAAAACCTGCCTGAATGCCAATAACAGGGACAATGGACACCAGCGCCGCTTTGAAGGCATGCCGGTAGATAACCCGTCGTTCATTCACACCTTTGGCACGCGCTGTGCGAATGAAGTCCTGCCGCAGAACCTCCAGCATGCTGGCGCGGGTCAGACGGGCGATTACACCGGTAGCGATAAACGCCAGCGTGCCGGCCGGCAAAATCAGATGGCGTATCAGGTCGGGAAGATCCCCGCCTCCATAGATGGAAAACATGCCACTGGCTGGCAGCAGTCGCCATTCGACGGCAAACAGCATGATCATCAGCAGGCCGAGCCAGAAAGCTGGCATCGAGATGCCGATTAGCACAATCAGCGTGATGGCCTTGTCGACCAGGCCATACTGGCGGCTGGCGGAAATGATGCCGGCTAGCAGACCAAAAATGGAACACAGCACGAGTGCTGTGCCCGCGAGAATCAGAGTGGCACCGAAACGTTCAGCGATAATACTGATGACTTCCCGGTTTTGGTTGTAGGAGCGCCCGAAATCGCCTTGGAAGATATTGCCGAGCCAAGTCAGGTATTGTTGCGGCAGGGACTTGTCCAATCCCAGTTGGGCGTTCAACCGGGCCACGTTTTCCGGAGTGGCATAAGAGCCCAGTATGGCCTGAGCCGGGTCGCCCGGAATCAGGGCCATAATGAAAAAGACGATAAGACTGAGCCCGAACAGCACGGGGATCAGTAGGAGCAGTCGCTTGCCTACGTAACGCCAGAGTGGTGTGGCCATGGTTCGACACTCTTGTTCTGGATTTATGATGCTAAGACCGGGCGCGAAGCGCCCTCAAAGGTGAAAGGCCGTCGGTATGACCGTGCTGATCGCTCACTGCTGACAGCGGTGGCGTGGGGCCCTGGCCACGCACCGTGATCAATGCACAGTGCGTGGCCAAAGGCGCAGCTTACTGTCAGCATGCACAGCTTGGTTGTTCTCCGTTACGGTTTGCGCACGTCCCTCAACTGCAGCAGGAAAGAGGGCTGCAGATGGAAGTTTTCAACCCGGTCAGTTGCCACGGCATTTTGTTGCCAGTTGGCGACAAAGATCCAGGGAGCATCTTCCACGATTATGGCCTGTGCTTCCTTGTACAGCCGAGCCCGTTCCTCCTGACTGGTGGAAGTGCGGGCCTGCTCAAGCAGTTTGTCCACATCCGCGTTGCTGTAGTAACCGGAGTTGAAACCACCCTCGTCTGGCATGGCGTCAGACCGCAAAGCCAGGAAGGGCAGAGTGTCTGGATCGTTGGTCATCCAAGCCATTTCTGCCATGTCCGCTTCGCCTTCCAATCCTGCGTTTACGCGGCCGAGGAAGGTATTCCATTCATAGGTTTCTATGCTGATGTCCAGGCCCACGGATTCAAGATTCGCCTGTATAGCGGTTCCCATATTGATGGGGTCGAGCATGCCGGAACCACCTTCAGTGACATAGAAGGTGAGTTCCTCTCCCACGGCGCCGGCTTCTTCCAGCAGTTCACGTGCGCGGTCCGGGTTGTAGGGATAACCATCCAGCTCGTCGTTATAGGCCCAGTTGAAGGCCGGGGCAATCGGGCTGTCGGCGACGGTGGCGGTTCCCTGCAGCACGTCGTTGACGAGTGCCTCTTTATCGACAGCGTAATTCAGCGCTTGGCGCACGCGTTTGTCCTGCAGCAGTTCATTGCGCATGTTGAGAATGACAAACCAGACGTGCGGTCCTGCCTGCTCGTAGACCTGGAACATGGGATCTTCTTTGAACATGGAGACGTTGTCGGGCGGGACTTCGACCATCATATCAATGCCACCGGATCGCATTTCGGCAACCCGAGTGTTGGCATCAGTGATAGGTCTGAAGACAACCGCTTCCAAATCCGGCGCGCCATCCCAGTAGTCGTTGTTGCGAGTAAGCACAACGCGTGAATTGCTTTCCCACTCTTCGAACTGGTAGGCGCCGGTGCCGACAGGGTGACGGCCGATATTTTCACCATGCTCACGCACGGCCTGTGGAGAAATCAGCAGACCGGTGGGGTAGGCCAGATTAGAGAGGAAGGGGGCGAACGGTTCGTTAAGAGTGAAGGTGACCTCGTGTTCAGCGGTGGCTTCCACGGTATCTATCTGGCTGAAGTAGAAAGCGAGCGGAAACGGGCCGGTGTCATAATAGGGGTGGTCCTCGTCCAGCATGCGCTCGAAGTTGAAGACAACCGCTTCAGCATCGAACGGGGTGCCGTCATGAAATTCCACATCATCACGCAACTGGAATTTATAGACGGTGCCGTCGTCGCTGATATCCCAGCTTTCGGCAAGGGACGGTTCGACTTCGAGGGTGCCGTCGGCATAGCGAACCAGGCCGTCATATAGGTTGACCAGTATCCGGAAGTCGTTCACCGCGGTCACGGCATGCGGGTCCAGAGACTGGGGTTCAGCGATCTGGCCGACGACCAGAACGTTGGGCGGCGTTTGTGCTATGGCAAAAGTGCTGGTCGTGGCAAACGCCACCGCTGCGATGGGGTTGACTATTCTTTTCACGGTGATGCCTCTTGTCTCGGTTTGTTGGTTTTCCGTTTCAACCACGGACGATGTCGCAACCTACCTGAAGCTGTCGAACTACAATTATCACTATAAAAATATAGACGCAACTAATTTATAATGATAAATGTGCCGTATTTATTAACTGTGTCCCTGACCATGCAGGGTGGATGTTGTCGCTGTAAAAATATAAACTTTAATTAAAATTAGTGTCAGAAACGTTGTCCCGCAACAGAATAATTCTCCGGCCATCAGGAAAAGTGAGTCCGCTCTATGACCTATTCGATCATTGCCCGCGACCCCGATACCGGTGCTTTTGGTTCCGCTACAGCGACTGGCAGCGTGGCCGTGGGCGGTTTTGTTCCTCATGCAAGATCCGGGGCAGGTGCCGTGGCGACCCAAGGAGCGTTTACCAACTGGCTGTATGGCGAACGCGGCCTCGATCTGATGGCAACCGGCGTATCAGCGGCGCGCGTGCGGGAACAATTGTTGGAAGAGGACCCGGGGATGTCGCAGCGCCAGTTCATTCTCTGTGACCGGGAGGGTAATACGGCTGGCTATACCGGTAGCGCCAACTTGGCGCAGGTGGCGCACCATTGCGGTGAGGGCGTGGCAACAGCTGGGAATATGCTTGCGGATCGGTCGATCCCGCAGATTATGATGGAAACCTATCTGGCGCACGCCGGGTACCCATTTGCAGAACGCCTAATAAAGGCATTGGTGGCGGGAGAGGACGCTGGCGGTGACTTCCGTGGGACGCGCAGTGCCGCAGTGACTATTTCTGCTTTTGACCGTCCGCCCATGGATCTGCGTGTCGACTGGGCGGACGAAGACTGCATCGGCCGACTATGGCAAGTGTATGAAAAAACACAGGATCCAGCCTTTCTCAGTTTCCTTGCGGGCGTTCCCACTCGAGCTCATCCGACCAAGACCGGCCATGTCAAAGAGAACGGAGTGAATCCATGACAGAGCTTGTATTCACTGAATGCCGTATCGGCATACAATCACGTTCCTGGCTGAAGACGGCAGCTACTTACTCCGAACCAGGGCCAGGCGTGACCCGGGTGCTGGGCTCGGCTGAACACAGGGCACTTCTGCCCGTACTGGCAGACTGGTATCGGGAAGCCGGCGCCGATGCGGTGTGGCTGGACGACGCTGGTAACCTGGTAGGGCGCTGGGAAGGTTCATTGCTTGACGCACGTACCCTGCTGATCGGATCACACCAGGATACCGTACGTCAGGGAGGTGCGTATGACGGCATCATGGGCGTTTTGTTGCCGTTGGCAGTGTTGTCAGAAATCAACCGGTCAGGTCGGCGTCCTGCTACGGCTGTCGAACTTGTTGCCTTCTGCGATGAGGAAGGCACGCGCTTTGCGTCGACTCTGATCGGTAGTTCGGCCATCGCTGGCAATTTCAATCGCGATCTTCTGGCGGTGACTGACTCGGACGGCGTGACCCTGGCCGATGCGCTGCGTGCACTGGGTTCGAATCCGGATCAGATCGACCGAGTGGCGCGACAGCCCGAGCAGGTGTCCGGTTACGTAGAGGTGCACATTGAACAAGGGCCGATACTGGAGGCAGAGAACTTGCCGGTGGGGGTGGTGACGGCTATTACGGGTATTGAGCGCCACCGATTGACGATAACGGGCAAGGCAGGTCATGCCGGCACGACGCCCATGCATTTACGCAAGGATGCACTGGTGCGCGCTGCACGTGCGGTCCTGGTCGTCGATGAGCTGTGCCATAGCACGGATGACTTGGTCGGAGTGGTCGGTCAACTGGACGTCACGCCTGGAGCGGTCAATGTGATTCCGGCGGAGGTGACGATGAGCATTGAGCTGCGATCGCCTGATTCTGCCATTCGGCGTCGGGCGCGCCTGGACTTGATGGAGCGACTGGCCGGGGCGCTGGATGGTTCGGGCTGCCAATGGAAGGTCGAGACGACCTATGAACAGAATGAGGTGCGCTGTGCTGAATCCGTTCAGTGGGCGCTGGCACAGGCGGTCGAGGACGCAGGGTATCCGGTCCGTCGTCTGTTCAGTGGCGCCGGCCACGACGGCCTGGCTATGGCGCACCTGACGAATATTGGCATGCTGTTTATGCGCTGCAAAGACGGCTTGAGCCACCATCCGGATGAGTCGGTAACCACCGAAGATCTGGAGGCTAGCGGGCAGGTCATTCGGCGCTTTATTGAATCCTGGCCGGGGTAGTCTGCTTCGCAGACGGTCTTCTGTCCAAGGACCTAGGTTGATAGAGCGTCGTCCAGATTCAGGAGCAAACCATGCAAGAATTACCGTTACCTCTTCCTGAACGTTTGCAGGCGACCCTGCGAGTACTGTTGCTGGAAGACAGCCCGGTAGGGGCGACCGATGGCATGCTACGCCTCCTTCAGGATAAGCTGGCACCCTGGCCGGTACGTCAGAGCGTTACAGCTCGAGGCAATCTGATTGTCACCCTGGGCGAAGGCGACCCAAAACGCGCCATTGCCGCGCATATGGACACCTTGGGTGCCATGGTGCAATACATTCTGCCGTCCGGGCGGCTCGAACTGACGCCATTGGGCACCTGGTCTGCCCGTTTTGCCGAAGGTGCTCGTGCGACAATATGGTGCAACAACGGCGAGCGTATCCGCGGCACCATTTTGCCCAGGCATGCGTCCGGCCATGCCTGGAGCGAGGTCGTGGATACCCAGCCTGTCAACTGGGCGCAGATCGAGTTCCGCCCGGATATTGTGACGCATTCCGCTGAGGACTCTCGGGCCGCCGGCATTGCGCCAGGCCAGATTGTGGCGCTGGATGTCGAGCCGGAATTTACACAAACCGGATTTCTGGTGAGCCGCTACCTGGACAACAAGGTGGCCATCGCCTGTGCTCTGGAATGTCTGAGCCTGTTGAAAGAGAACGATTTGGCACCGACGGTTCCCTTCTGTTTTGCCTTCACCAACGCTGAAGAAGTCGGTCACGGAGCAGGTACATCATTGCCGCCGTCGGTGGATGACCTGGTCAGCGTGGATATTGCGCCGGTGGCGGCTAACCAGCATTCAAGCGAGTTTCATGCCACTCTGGGATATAAGGACGCCGCCGGTCCGCACAGTCAGAGCCTGCTGGCCGAACTGGAAATCCTGGCGCAGACGCATGAGCTGCCCTATGTGCGGGATGTATTCCGCCACTATCACAGTGATGGGTCATCCGTTAAAAATGCGGGCTACGATACGCGGACGGCGTTACTGGGTTTTGGTACTGACAGCACGCATGGCTATGAGCGCACGCATATGACGTCCGTGCTGGCGGTAACTCGGCTGATGCTGGCGTGGGTCCTCCAGCGGTAAGTCTCAGCAATGTCTTGCGCGCGACCGGCGGGTGCTAAACCAGTGTGTTACTGGGCAATACACTACCGATATTAGCCACCAGATAATCCACCAGCTGGCGGATTTTGGGCGACAGGTGGCGGTGGCGTGGGTAGACCGCCCAGACTGCCGTATCGTGGTGCTGGAAGGGCTCGAGCACGGCGACCAGCTCGCCACTGGCCAGGTAAGGGGCCACGTAGTAGTCCGGCAGCTGCGCAAGTCCCAGCCCCTTGCGGGCGGCGTCTAATAGCGCCGGGCCTGAATTGCTGGTCCAGCAGCCTTCTACGCGCACCTCGCGGCGCTGGCCGTTCATCTCAAATAGCCAGTTGGGCCGTGAACCGATCAGGCAGCGGTGCTGACTCAGTTCGCCCAGCGTGTGTGGTCGCGGCGCTTGGCGGAAGTACGCCTGGGAACCGACGATATACTCCCGGCGATCACATAGGCGCCGGGCAATCAGGCTGGAATCTTTTAAGACCCCCATGCGAATCGCAATATCAAACCCTTCTTCAATCAGCTCGACCGGGCGGTTAGTGAAGTGCATGTGGACGTCCAACTGAGGGTGTAAACACTGAAAGTCATTAACCAGCGGGGCGATAAAGCGCTCGCCAAAGGTAGTGGCCGAGGTAAGTTTAAGCAGCCCGTTAGGCGTGGACTGCAGTTCGCTAATCGCTTGCTCGGCATCGCGTAACCCATCAAAGAGATGACGGCAGTGCTCCACGTAGATAGCCCCCGCGTCGGTCAAACGAATCTGGCGGGTGGTGCGATAGAGTAATTGCACGCCCAGCTGGTTTTCAAGTTGGCTGACCAGGCGGCTGATGTGCGAGGTCGACACCTTGAGGTGGCGGGCCGCGGCAGAGAACGTGCCTAAACGCACCACCTCAACAAAGGCTTCGATACTGCTCCAGTGCTGCATGATAATTTCCTGGGTTAATAGCGATTGTTGCTGTGTGGCAACAATCTTATGAGTGTATCCCGGTTTATCAAGAGTGCCTAGCTGGCCTACACTGCTAACATCGTTAGCTTATCAATGGAGCCTTTTGCTTATGTCTATATCTTTACCACAGTGGTCGCACAGTGCACTGGCAGTCGCTATTAGTGCAGGTTGGGCTGTTAGTGCCCAGGCAGAGCTACCCAACCAGCAGCAGGAACAAGCGCCGGGCTGGTTTCGCATGATGGTCGGGGAGTATGAGGTAACCGCGCTATACGACGGTCATACGGCTATTGATACCTCCTTGCTAAAAGGCATGGAGCAAGAAGAAATTCTTCGCCACCTGGATGCGCTTTTTATTGATGCGGAAAGCGGCATGCAAACTGCGGTAAACGCCTTCCTTGTACATACCGGCGAGAACCTTGTATTAGTGGATGCCGGTTCCGCCGCCTGCTTTGGTCCTTCACTGGGACAGGTAGAGAGTAACCTGCGTGCTTCTGGTTACTCGCCGGACGATGTCGATACGGTGTTGATGACCCACTTGCATCCTGATCACGTGTGTGGTTTGGCCAATGAAGAGGGCGAAGCGGTTTATCCCAATGCTGAGCTGCGTGCCAGTCAGGCGGATGCTGATTTTTGGTTGGATGAGGAGCGTGCAGCAGCGGCACCCGAATCTGCTCAAGCCTTCTTCACCATGGCTCAAGATGCGGTAGCGCCTTATCAGGACGCTGATCGTTTCAACCCCTTCACGGCTGGTGATGAAGTGCTAATGGGTATCGTTGCCCAGGATACCCATGGTCACACCGCCGGACACTCAAGCTTTATGCTCAACAGCGATGATGACGCCATGTTGGTATGGGGAGACGTGGTCCACAGTTACGGTGTTCAATTTGCAGACCCTACGGTCGCCATTGAGTTTGATTCTGACCCCGAACAGGCTATTCGCACGCGAGAAAGCGTGCTCGAAAGCGCGGTTGAAGACAAGCACTGGGTTGCTGGCGCGCATATGCCCTTCCCTGGGATTGGCCATATCAGCAAAGATGACGGGGGCTATCGCTGGCTACCGATTGAATTTGGCCCGGTGACCACTGACGAGTAACGTATTTATTACCTTAGAAATCACCAACAGTAAGGAATTAACATGAAGTCACGCGCAGCTATTGCCCTAGAGGCGGGTAAGCCGCTTGAATTAGTTGAGATTGACGTGGAAGGCCCAAAAGCCGGTGAAGTATTGGTTAAAATGGTCGCCACCAGCGTTTGCCATACCGATGCTTATACGCTCTCCGGTGCTGATCCTGAAGGCAACTTTCCTGCCGTCTTAGGCCACGAAGGGGCAGGCATCGTTCAGGAAGTCGGTGAGGGGGTCACAAGCCTTAAACCGGGCGACCACGTGATTCCGCTTTATACCGCCGAGTGTGGTAAGTGTAAGTTCTGCTTGTCAGGCAAAACTAACCTATGTAGCAGCGTGCGCGCTACCCAGGGCAAAGGCGTAATGCCGGATGGCACTTCGCGCTTCTCGCTAGACGGCAAAATGCTCCATCACTACATGGGCACCTCCACCTTTAGCGAGTACACCGTACTGCCCGAAGTATCGCTGGCGGTGGTGTCGAAAGAAGCCCCGATGGATAAAATCTGCCTGCTAGGCTGCGGCGTGACCACCGGTATCGGTGCCGTACTCAATACCGCCAAAGTAGAGCCGGGTTCAACGGTGGCGATATTTGGTCTTGGCGCCATCGGTTTAGCCGCTATTCAAGGCTCCGTGATGGCGAAAGCGTCGCGTATTATTGCCATTGATGTTAACCCGGATAAATTCGAGCTAGCCAAGCAGTTTGGCGCCACCGACTTTGTTAACCCTAAAGACTATTCAGATCCGATCCAGCAGGTCATCGTTGACCTGACCGACGGCGGCGTTGACTACTCCTTCGAGTGTATCGGCAACGTCAACGTCATGCGTTCGGCGCTAGAGTGCTGCCACAAAGGCTGGGGCGAGTCGATCGTGATCGGGGTTGCCGGTGCGGGTGAAGAGATCTCGACCCGCCCATTCCAGCTAGTGACCGGGCGCGTCTGGAAAGGCTCCGCCTTTGGTGGCGTAAAAGGGCGCAGCGAACTGCCGGGCTACGTTGATAGCTACATGAAAGGCGAAATCAATATCGACGATTTCATCACCCAAGATATGCCGTTTGAGCAGATCAACGAGGCGTTTGATTTGCTGCATGCGGGTAAAAGCATTCGTAGCGTCTTGCATTACTAATCTTGCATTACTAGGTGCTGCATTATTCAGTAGTATAGTGAGTACGTTTAAAACGCGGCAGGGTAGACCTGCCGCGTTTGCTGCATTTAAAGGAACCTGCCCATGAGCATGAGTGAAACTCTAGAACTGGTGTCCGCCAACCGTAGTTTCGGTGGCTGGCATAAGCGCTATCGCCACTACTCCCGTGCGTTGGACTGCGACATGATATTCGCTGTTTACTTGCCCCCCCAGGCGGAAAACGAGCGCGTACCCTTGCTTTGGTGGCTCTCAGGGTTGACCTGCAATGACGAAAATTTCATGCAGAAAGCGGGGGCTCACCGTATTGCCGCTGAGCTAGGCGTGGCCATTGTTTGCCCTGACACCAGTCCGCGGGGGACCGATTTGCCCGGCGAGCATGAGCGTTTTGATTTGGGCTCGGGCGCTGGGTTTTACGTCAATGCGACCGAGTCACCCTGGAAAGCCCACTACCGCATGTACGATTATGTGATTGAGGAGCTGCCTTCCGTCGTGCGCCAGCATTTTCCGGTCAATGGGCGTGAATCCATCAGCGGCCACTCCATGGGTGGGCACGGCGCGTTGATTTTAGCGCTGCGTCACCCCGGGCGCTTCCGTTCGGTATCGGCGTTTTCGCCGGTGGTCAATCCGATCAATTGTCCCTGGGGCCAGCAAGCCTTCAGCGCTTACTTGGGCGAGGACACGTCGCGCTGGCGCCAGTACGATGCCTGTGAATTGGTGGCCAACGGTGCCTCGCGTCAACGTCTGTTTATCGATCAGGGCGAAGCCGATCAGTTCCTTGAGGAACAGCTACAGCCAGAACGCTTAGAGGCGGTATGTGAGGAGCACGATCATCCGCTGACGCTGCGTCGTCAACCGGGCTACGATCACAGCTACTTCTTTATCGCCTCGTTCATTGAGGACCATCTGCGTTATCATGCAGACCATCTCTTGAAGCGTTAATAAGGATAACGAAATGCTCAATCGTACGCTGCGCCGTTTTATGCGTCTGCTATGGCGTATTGTTTGGCGTGGCGTGCTAGCGTTTGTGCTTTTCTCTGTCGCGGTAGTGCTACTGTTTCGCGTCGTGCCCCCGCCGGGTTCGATGGTGATGGTCGAGCGTAAAGTTCAGAGTTGGATCCACAGCGAGCCGATCGATATACGGCGCGAATGGCGAGGCTGGGATTCTGTTTCGGCTAATGCCAAGCTCGCCGTGATGGCGGCAGAGGATCAGCGCTTTCCACACCACCGTGGCTTTGACCTTGTCGAGTTGCGGCGAGCGTGGCAGGCAAGCCAAGACGGTGGGCGGTTACGCGGTGCCAGCACCTTAAGCCAACAAACCGCCAAGAACGTTTTTTTATGGACGGGCCGTAGCTGGACGCGTAAAGGCTTGGAGGCATGGTTTACGCTGCTGATTGAAATACTGTGGAGCAAGCAGCGTATTTTGGAGGTCTACCTCAACGTGGCCGAGTGGGACAGTGGGGTGTTCGGCATAGAGGCGGCGGCCCAGCACTACTTTGGGGCGTCTTCCAGCGCGCTGACAGAGCGTCAGGCGAGCCTGCTCGCGGCGATTTTGCCTAGCCCGCGCACGCGTAGTGCGGCTCGACCCGACGCTCAGGTGGAGCGTCGCAGCCAATGGATACGTCAGCAAATGCGTAATTTAGGTGGGGCGGGTTATCTGCAACATCTATAGCTTACCTAGAACATTGATAGCCTAGAATACCTGTCGCTGTTTAAGACCTGCTTTGCTGGCGTGGCTAGTCGTATTTAGCGTCGTCAATCTCTGCCAGCGCTTCCAGATTCGGGTAGCTAAAGTAATATCCCTGCTGCATGGGGATGCCCAGCGCAAGCAGGCAGCGCGATTCCTCGCGGGTTTCAATCCCTTCGGCAATCAACTGCGTGCCTAGCGTATCGGCCAGCGTTACCAGACTGCGTAGAATGGCTTGGCGGCGCTTATCGCTACCGCATCCCATGACTAAATCGCGGTCAATTTTAAGCGTATCAGGGCGCATGTCGGTCAATAGGTCGAGGTTGGCATAGCCGTTACCAAAGTCATCCAACGAGGTGGTAAAGCCCATTTTGCGATAACTCTCGATAATAGTGCGCATATGTTGCCGGTCATTGACCGGCTCGGTTTCGGTAATTTCGAAATTGAGTCGGTCGCTGGGCCAGCCTACTCGGCGTGATGCCTCCAGGGTAGCTTGGATGCACGCTTCCGGCTCGTAGACCGCTTTGGGCAGAAAGTTGATAGACAGCCGTTCCTGCATACCCAGCGCGCTGGCAAGCTCAATCGCCTTGATACGGCACGCCTGATCAAAGCGGTAACGTAAATCCTCGGTGACTTGATCAAGAATAGAATAGGCGGATTCATCATTAAGGCCGCGTACCAAAGCCTCGTAGTAAATAATTTTTCGTTGGCTAACATCAACGATGGGTTGAAACGCCATGGTAAAAGCAAAAGGCACCGGTAAATCGCAGCGGTTACAGCGGTCGTTCACCCTGGCACAGCGTGGTTGTACAGACATGCTTATCCAAGCCTTAGGTATAAGATGAGCTATAAAAATAGCGTTATCGTTTAGTCGCCTTGTCGGCAGATTTTTTAATCACCATCACCACTCCGGTGATAGCGACCAACATGCCGACAAACCCAAGCAAAGGGAGGCGTTCGTCAAATAGCCACCATGCTTGAAGCGCAGTGACCGGCGGCACAAGATAAAAAAGACTCGCGACCCGCGAGGCTTCCCCCTTTTTAATCAAGGCCATTAGTAACAAAATAGCGGCGATTGAAAGAATCAACACCAGCCAGCCGAGCGTCAGCACAAAGGTGCTGCTCCATTCCACTTGGCGAGTTTCAAACAGCAGTGCGCCACTTCCGACGAGCATTGCCGCCGCCACGTATTGAATAACCGCGCCAGACAGCAGTGGCATACGGGTGCAAAAGCGTTTTTGATACAGCGTACCCAGCGAAATACCCGCTAAGGCGCCCATCACACACAGCAGTGCGCTAATGCCGAAGCCGTCAAACAGCGACTCACCCAGTTCAAGCTGACTACCGAGTACCAAGCTGATTCCGATTAGCCCCAAGCTCAGCCCCAACCATTGACGTCTTGACAGTTGCTCGCCCAGTAACGGACCGGCTAAGGCCGCCGTTGCCAGCGGCTGAAGCCCGACAAGCAACGCCGCTAGGCCTGCTGGCATGCCCAAGTCAATGCTATAAAAAACACCCCCCAAGTAGCCACCATGGACTAGCAGACCCGATATGGCGATATGCGTCCATAACCTAGGTGATGAAGGCCAGCGAATACGCATCAAAATGACCAGTGGAATTAATAGCAGCAGTGTGAGTACAAAACGAATAAACAAAAACGTAAACGGCTCTGCATAGGGCAGGCCAAACTTGGCGCCAATAAAGCCGGTACTCCACAGCAGCACGAAGAGCACGGGCATGGCTTTAAGCCCGGCTGAAGATAAGTCAGGCGAGCGGAGTGGGTTGAAGAGCGGTGTCATAGTGTTTCCATCATGGCGTGATCCTGCGAGTTTTTAGACATATAAAGTTCTTTTCGTTACTAACCGTTACATTAAAAATTGAACCTGTTCGAAACAGCCGCGTCACAGTGTGCACACTCACAACGCATCATTGAGGTTTCTTACTATGCAACGTATGACTGCTCTGTTCTCCGCTGCCCTGCTCGCCACTGGTCTGATGACGGCAACTGCCCACGCCCAGCAAGAGCCAGACGCCGCCCAAGATCCAATGGCAACCCAGCAAGCCGCACCCGCCCAGGATTTTTCTGACGATCAGCTCCAGCAGTTTGCCGATGCTTCTCAAGAAATCGCGGTTATTTCTCAAGAATATACCCAGCGTCTGCAGGAAGCGGAAGATGAATCTGCGCAGCAGGAAGTGCGCACCGAAGCTAACGAACGCATGATCGAAGTTGTCGAAGATAGCGGTCTGGATGTCGATACCTTCAACGCCATCGGTCAGACCATTCAGCAAGATCCCGAAATGATGCAGCGTGTGCAAGAAATGGCCAACCAGTCTTAAACCATGCTGTTGATATAGGCTGAAACGGTTGGTTATTTAAGTAGCCAACATTAATATCAGCGTGGTTTCGGCCACTTAAAGCCCGGTGCCCTGAGCGCCGGGCTTTTTGCGGATGGTCATTTAATTATGCTGGCGGGGTTTACGTTGCTGAGCCACCCCGCCACACTCCACTTAATGTATTGATCGGCAAGCCCTAGGAGGCGCCATGGACGTCGAACTGTTAGAAATACGCCAGCACATGGGGCGGTTCCCCCCCTTCGACGGGTTGTCGGACGATCTTCTTGACGCGATTGCCGAGCAGGTGGAAGTTAGCTACTTTAAAACCGGTAGCGACATCCTGGAGTTCAACGAGACGGTTAACGATTTGTGTTATATCCGCAGTGGGGCCGTGGAAGTCTATCGTAGAAACGGAGAACTTTATAACCGCCTGGGCGAAGGCGATATTTTCGGGCATTTCAGCCTGCTACGAAACCATAAAGTGAGCCTACCCGCAAAGGCGATTGAAGATACCCTGCTGTATTTTATCCCGGATGCGGTTTTTCAGCGGCTGTGTGAAGAGGATGACCATTTTGCTGATTTTGTAGAGCTTGAGCGACCGCGGCTGGAAACCATCGCCGAGCAGCAAAAGAAATCCAACGATATGATGGTCACGCGGATACGTAAGCTGGTGACTCGCTATCCGGTGATGGTTGAAGCATCCACCAGCGTTCAGCGGGCCGCTCAGCAGATGAGCGAAGCCCAGGCCTCTGCTCTGCTGGTGTTAAAAGAGGGCAGTGAAAACCCGCGGTTTAGCTTTAAAGACAGCGAAGGCCAAACCTGGCAAATGTGCGGTATTTTAACCGATAGTGATTTTCGTAACCGCGTCGTCGCCGAAGGTCGCTCGCCGCAAACCCCGGTAGGCGAGGTAATCTCCTCACGGTTAATTACCGTTCAATCGGATGCGTCTGTGTATGAAGCGATGCTGACCATGCTGCGCAATAATGTTCACCACTTGCCCGTTGTGTATCGCCAGCGCCCGGTTGGCGTGGTGCACCTTTCCGACATTATCCGCTATGAAACCCACAGTGGCCTTTATCTCGTCAGCAATATTTTTAATCAATCCAGCGTCCAGGAGCTGGCGCGCTTAGCCCCCGACGTGCGCGCGGCGTTTGTGCGGATGGTGCAAGAAGACGCTAACTCGCAGATGGTGGGCAGCGCACTCTCAACTATCGGGCGTAGCTTTACTCGACGTCTGTTGGAAATGGCTGAAGTCGAGCTGGGTCCGCCACCGGTCCCTTATTGCTTTATGGTTAACGGCTCCATGGCGCGCAATGAACAGAGCATTGTCACCGACCAAGATCATGCGCTGATCCTCTCCGATGATTTTGACCCCAAGCAGCATGATGATTACTTTTACGCGCTGGCGAAAATTGTCAGCGATGGCTTAGATGCCTGCGGCTACGCCTACTGTAAAGGCGATGTGATGGCAACTAACCCCCAGTGGCGTCAGCCGCTAAGGGTTTGGAAGGCGTATTTTCAAGACTGGATGGCCAACCCCACGCCAGAACGGCTGCTGCACAGCTCGATTTTCTTTGACCTGGATAGCTGCTATGGGGAAGACGTTTATGTGGAATCGCTGCAGGATCTGATTGCCCATACAGCTCCCAAATCGCCGCTTTTTTTAGCCGCCATGGCGCGTAATGCGTTAAACCGAACGCCACCGCTAGGGTTTTTCCGCACCTTTGTGATGGAGAAAGACGGTGAACACAACAACACCATCAACCTCAAGCGTCGGGGCACGGCGCCGATGGTGGATTTAGTCCGTATTCATGCCATGGCATGCGGTTCCAAAGCACAGAACTCTTTCCAGCGTTTGAATGACATCAGCAAGACCCAGCTATTGGCAAACGGCATGAGCGACAAGCTCAGCTACGCCTTTGAGTTCATGTGTATGTCACGGCTGCGCCATCAGATGATCGACCTGCAGGAGAGCCGCCAGCCGGATAACAATATCGAGCCTGAAAACGTCGCCGATAGCGAACGGCACACGCTGAAAGATGCTTTCCAGGTGCTCAGCAACGCCCAAAAGTTTTTAAAATTCCGCTATCCCATGCCCGCTCAACGGCAGGGGCGTTAAGATGCGCGGTATACGTCCACGCCAGAAAATAACCCAGGCCGACTGGAATGGCTATATGGCTCAACGGGCCCGGAAAGCGCGTAATCCGGCCATTCAGCGATTTTTTGACACGCCACTACCCGACCCCGATACCCCCATTGCCGAGGTGCCTATGGTGGCGCTGGATATGGAAACCACGGGGCTCGATGAGCGCCGCCATGCGATTGTGAGTATTGGCCTGGTGCCGTTTACGCTTCAACGCATTAAGCTTGCCGAACGGCGCTACTGGGTGCTGAATCCGTCCAGGCCCTTAGCCGAAGCCTCAATTGCCTACCACCATATTACCCATTCGGAGATCGCCCAGGCGCCGGACCTAGAGGAGATATTGGATGATGTCTTGGCGCAACTCGCAGGTCGCTTGGTGGTGGTTCATTTTCGCAATATTGAACGGCCCTTTTTAGACGCCGCCGTTAAGGCACGTCGTGGCGAAGGTGTGCTGTTTCCGATGATCGATACCATGTCGCTGGAGGCAAGGCTGCATCGCCAAACGCTATGGGCGCGCTTTCGTCGATGGCTGGGTCGCCCACCGGTTTCCATCCGCCTACACGCGAGCCGCGAACGCTATGGCCTGCCTGGCTATCAAGGGCATCATGCCCTGGTTGATGCCCTGGCGACCGCAGAGTTATTACAGGCGCAGATTGCTAATCATTACCGACCTGAAACGCCATTGAAAGATATCTGGTGTTGAAGGCTATCCATTAAAGGTTCTTCGTCACTTCGTGGATTTAATGTTTATTAGCTATTTTGTGTCTCACGTTTCAGGATGAAACTACTGAGCTATCTATATTTTGTGGGAGGGCGCTTCAGCGTTGGTCCGACACTTCGGCGAAGGGTGCCGCAGGCACCCCCTTGGTTTCATCATGCTAGGAGCCCAAATATTCGCGAGCTGAAGCTCCCTCCCACGGGAGCTACCATCAGGATGGCAGAGTTAATTCAACACTGAGTCACGAAGAGCCCCATTAAAACAGGCACAAAAAAACGGGCAACCCAGTGGGTTGCCCGTTTGCTTGCTAGCGCGGTGTAACGTAGCGCTAGACTGCTTTTGGCTCGCTCATCAACCCTTTGATAATGGCGTAGCAGGCCACCAGCAAAATGATCGTGAACGGAAAGCCGGTAGAGACCGCCATGGTTTGCAGTGCGGTTAGACCACCACCTAATAGCAGTGCAATGGCAATCGCGCCTTCAATGATCGCCCAGAACACGCGCTGTGGTTTTGGCGCATCGACCTTACCGCCTGCGGTAATCGAGTCGATGACCAGCGAGCCTGAGTCAGAAGAGGTCACAAAGAAGATGATCACCAACACAATCGCCACGAAAGAGGTGATTTGTGACAGTGGCAGCTGCTCTAGCATAACGAATAGCTGCAGATCGACGCCCGCATCGCGTACGGCTTCAATGCCTTGACTCACGTATTGATCAATTGCGGTACCACCGAAAGTGGTCATCCACAAAACCGACACGAAAAAGGGCACCAGCATGACGGATATCAGGAACTCGCGCACCGTGCGCCCACGCGATACCCGGGCGATAAACATACCCACGTAAGGCGACCAGGAGATCCACCATGCCCAATAGAAGGCCGTCCAGCCTTGGCTGAAGTTGGCGTCTTCGCGGCCAAACGGATTGGATAGCGCTGGCAGGTGAACCGCATAGCTCCACAGGTTCTCAAAGAAGCCGGTGGCAATTAGCAGGGTAGGGCCAACCGCAATCACAAAAAACAGCAGCAACGCTGCCATGGCGATGTTGATTTTTGACAGCAGCTGAACGCCCTTATCAACGCCGGCTAGAATTGAGCAAATTGCAATGAGCGTAATACCAATGATCAGCAGGATCATGGTGACGTCACTTTCCGGCGCATCGAACAGATAGGTTAGACCCGCTGCAGCCTGGGTGGCACCTAGCCCTAACGAAGTCGCTAAACCAAATAGAGTGGCAAAAACGGCAAGAATATCAATGATATGTCCTGGCCAGCCCCAAACGCGCTCACCTAAAATGGGGTAGAACACTGAGCGCATTGAGAGCGGCAGGCCCTTATTGAACGAGAACAACGCCAACGAAAGCGCCACCACTGCGTAAATCGCCCAGGGGTGTAGGCCCCAGTGGAAGATGGTTGCCGCCATGGCCAGCGCCGCAGCGCCTGTGGCGTCACCTTCCGCGCCTGCCAGCGGTGCCCAGCTGCCGCCGTCAAACGAGGTGCCAAAGTGGGTCAGTGGCTCATTGACACCGAAAAACATCAGGCCAATGCCCATGCCCGCCGCAAACAGCATGGAAAACCAGCCCATATAGGTAAAATCGGGCTTGGCATCGGCACCGCCAATGCGGATTTTACCGAGTGGGGAAAAGATCAGGCCAATACACAAAACGACGAATACATTCGCCGATAAGATAAAGAACCACCCCAGATTGACCGTCAAAAAGCTAAAAATAGCATCATAGATCGGTGCGATGGTGTCTTGCAGCGCAAGCGTTAGCACCACAAACAGCAGCACGATGATGGCTGAAATGCTAAACACCTTGCCGTGCAGGTCAAGATTGAGACCCATGGCATTGGTGGTGATGTTGTCCTGGCCGATTACATAATCGGTATCAATCAGATTCGCTGCGCCTTCAGGGGCGGGGATACCCTCTGAAGAGGCTGAATCATCTGATGAAGGATTCTGCGGTTTTTTTTCCACAAAGTTGCTCCCTTAGCTATTATAAAAATCGTTATTAAAACGCGATGCCACTTTATTGGGCTAAACGAAGCAGAAAAACAGACGCGTTGGTGTGGGTTGCCACTTTGCCACCATGAGAAGGCATGACAATATCAAGGTGGCGTGGCAAATGAGTTCCCATCATCACCAAGTCGGCCCCTACCTCGTCAACTGCTTTTACTAATATTGAATCAACGTTGGCAATAGGATCTGTCGAGCTATAGACCTTGATGCTTACCGGTTGCCCATGAACCTTATGCCGTTCTTGGGCAAACGCATTGAGCTTTTGCTCGTACTCCTGGGGGGTACGAGCAACGCTGGTAGGCGTACTAGCCGTAACGCTGACATAGGTAATATGCGCGTCATATTGTTTGGCAAGGTCGGCCACAATGCTCAACGCAGGTTCAATGGTGTCTAGATGGGCAAGGTCGACCGGCACCATGATGTTATTAAACATAGCAAACTCCCAGCATGATTTGTCGTGATGGATAGGCTACCACCATAACGTTGGTCATATCCGTAGGGTTAAATGAGGCCTGAAGAAAGAGCTGAGGCGTTGAGGCGCCCCAGCTCAGCCAATCACCATCAATAACTTTTTTCAAAGCTTGATTAGTTATTTAGCCATTGCTCTACAACGTCCTGGTTATCCTCAACCCACTGCTGGGCAGTTTCTTGAGGATCGCTGTCATCTTCCTGGTTCATGAGCATGACTTCACCCATTTGCTCAGGGGTCCATTCAAAAGCGTCGAGAATGGCATAGGCTTCCGGCATGTCACCTTCAAGGCCTTGGCGAACAACGGTATGGATCTGCTCGGCACCGCCATAGACATTTTCAGGATCGTCTAGGTATTTAAGATCAAAACGGGCAAACATCCAGTGCGGCGTCCAGCCGGTCACTACAATATCTTCTTCATTGTTGATGGCATTGGCTAACGCTGCCGTCATCGTAGCCCCACTGCCACTACGCAGATTTAATTCAAGGTCATAGGTATCGACAACCTCTTCGGACAGCGACATCAGGCCTGCGCCGGGATCAATACCGATGATCTCGCCATTAAAGCTATCGGCGTTATCGTTCAGTTTAGCAATGGAATCAACGTCGGTGTACTCAGGTACGACCAAGCCAAGCTTGGTGCCGTCAAGGTTAGGCCCGAGGTCTTCAACGTTATCGCCCACGCGCTCCATGTACTCAGCGTGGGTGGTGGGCAGCCAAGCGGCGACGATAGCATCAGCATCGCCAGTAGAGAGTGCTTGGAACATGGCGGCTGCGGAGAGTGACGTTAGGTCAACCTCGTAGCCAGCTTGCTCAAGTACCACGGCAATCACGTTGGTAGAGGCAACTTCTGATGACCATTCTACGTAGGCCAAGTTAATCGTTCCCTTCTCTTCTTCGGCTTGCGCCGCACTGCTAACGGCTACACCAGCACCGGCTAATAATGCCAGTGAGGCGAGACGAATACGGAGGTTCAATGTGCGATGTTTCATTCACTTACTCCCTTGGGTATAAATTTTTTTAACGCCGTGGCGCATTACTAACTTATACAGCATGGATAGCAATAAGCGACTTGGCAAGTGCTTGACTCAACGCAGTCGCTCAGGCTGCTTTGCTTCAGCGGCGCGTTTTACGCAGCGATTGGGTGAGACGATCCAGCAGCATTGCCAAAATAACCACCGCAATACCCGCTTCAAAACCATCGCCAGGACGCAGGCGTTGAATAGCGCGCCAGACTTCGCTGCCTAACCCATCGGCACCGATCATGGCGGCAATAACCACCATCGAAAGGGCCAGCATGATGGTCTGGTTGATACCTGCCATCACTGTCGGTAACGACAAGGGTAGCTGCACTTTAAACAGTTTTTGAGTGCGGTTAGCGCCATAAGCGTCGGCGGCTTCAATAAGCTCGACCGGCACCTGGCGAATGCCCAGGGTGGTAAAACGAATAGCCGGTGGCATGGAGAAAATCACCGTGGCAAAAATCGCCGACACCGAACCGATGCCAAAAAATGGAATAGCGGGAATCAAATACACGAAAGCCGGCATGGTCTGCATGAAATCGAGTATCGGCATGATGAGTCGATAGAGCTTTTCGGATAGGGCCGCCGCTATGCCTACCGGCATAGCAATAACCACGGCCACCAGCGTAGCAAATACCACCAGAGTGAGCGTCTCAATCATGGGCTCCCACAGGCCCAGGTTCCAAATTAATGCCAAGCCCGCGATAGCCCCAATGGCCAGGCGAACGCCGCCTAAACGCCAGCAAAGCAGAGCAATCAAGCCTAGCAGTGCCCATTCCGGGAGCCAAAACAGGGCGCTGTTTAAAACATCAATGCCGGTTTGGGTAAAACGCGAAATGCCGCGCGTGACGATCGAGTATTCGCTGGTGAGCCAGGTCAGGCCGCTCTCAATCCAATCACCCAGGGGAATACGTATAATATCCATTATTTTTCTCCTGCCCGTGCCAGTTGATCCAAAACGGCGCCTTTGACCACCACGCCCAGTAGGCGCTCTTGCTCGTCAATGACGGCGATGGGGAAGCCCTTTTCACTAAACATCGCGAATAGGTTATGCAACGGCTCCTCCGGGGGGACTTTGCGGAAGTCCTGGGTGAGATAGTCGGTAATGGTATCCGCCCCTTGCTCCATCGCTTGACTGGCGCTGTCTACTTCGAGCAGCCCAAGCAGGTTACGGTCACGGTCGGTCACGTAGATTGAATCAATGCTGTGTTCGCGCATACGGTGAAGCGCGGTACGCGGACCATCGCTTTCGCGTGCGGTAGTGCGTACTGGGCGCATGGCGCTTTCGGCGGTAAGGATGCGCGAGCGGTCAACGCCTTCAATGAAGCGACGTACGTAGTCATCGGCAGGGTTGGTTAAGATGTCTTCAGGGGTGCCGATTTGTACCACTTCACCGTCTTTCAACAGCACAATGCGGTCGCCGATATTCAATGCTTCGTCTAGATCGTGGGTAATAAAGACGGTTGTTTTCTGCATTCTCGACTGCAGTTCGAGCAGTTCTTGCTGCATATCTTTGCGAATCAGTGGGTCAAGCGCCGAAAAGGCTTCGTCCAACAACAGTACGCTAGCGTCATTTGCCAAAGCGCGGGCCAAACCAACGCGCTGCTGCATGCCGCCGGAAAGCTGGTTCGGGTAGGCATCTTCCCAGCCTTCCAAACCTACCTGGGTGAGTGTCTCATGAGCGATTTTATACCGCTCAGCTGGGTCAACACCGCGAATTTCCAGGCCAAACTCGACGTTTTTCTGCACGGTGCGATGGGGAAACAGAGCAAAATTCTGAAACACCATGGAGAAATGGCGGCGACGGCATTCGAGCAGCGCCTTTTCACTCAGCGTCGGGATATTCTCATCGTCGATGATGATATCGCCTTCTGTGGTATCGATTAAGCGGTTCAGGCAGCGGATTAACGTTGACTTTCCCGAGCCGGATAGGCCCATGATGACCAGTAATTCGCCTTCATAAACATCGAAGGAAATATTCGAAAGCCCGAGCGTTTGACCCGTTTTTTCAAGAATTTCAGGGCGTTTAAGCCCTTGGTCACGTAGCTCAAGCGCTTTTTTGGGTTGTTTACCAAATACCTTGCTTAAACCACGCACCTTAATTTTAACATTACGTGTCTCGTCCATCGACAATGCCTTTTTGGTGAGCAGAATGGGGTGTGCCGCTGATGCGTACTTGCTAATGGAATATATCAAGCCACGCCAATAAGAACAGCTACGGTGCCATTCATAAATAAATAAGAGCTTGAGTCGGATAATTTATTAAAAATTATTATACATAGGCAGGACCTGTGTGTCACAACGACCCATCAACGGGCCCGTTAACGCCACATGTGTCATTTTTTACCCACCTGAGGGTGAGTTGTCAACATACTAAGGAAAAGCATTAATTTATATAAATATTTGATTATTAAATATTTTTTTATAAATAATAAATTTTTGGCACAAATATCGCAATAACTTTATAGATCAGTTTCTAAAGATCAGTTCCTTAAATCAGTTTCTAAAAATTAGTTTTAAAAATTATTGGTTTATGCAAACACTGATTATTGAAAGGATGATTGATGCCATCAGGACGGGAGGTCGCAAGTATGGATAATCCACGTGTCCACACTGAGCGTAATCGAAATAAGCGTTTCCGCTGGGTAACGTTGTGCATGGTAGCAAGCGTTGCCAGTGTCATTGTTTTAGCGGGCTGTGGCGAGAATGAAGAACCGCCAGCAGAAGAAGCCGCGCCAATGGAGCAAGATGCGACCAATGGTCAAGCGTCTGGCTTGGAACAAGAGCCCGTGTTGAAGGAGGATCCAGGTCTGGAAGAAGGCTCAGTCTCGGCAGGTTCAATGAATTCAGATCAGAGTAACGGTGCTGAGTCTGAAACGCCCACGGCTGAACAAGACGGTATGGCTGATCAAGAAACTGATCAAGAAACCATGCCTGAAGACACTATGGACGAGCCAGTAGAAGGCGCCATGAACGCCATGGACCCAGACGAGGATGAGCCTGGTTTTGGAGAAGGCACTGACCCGATGCCCGGCGATGGCGAAAACAATGGCGAAAATGCCGAAGATGAAGATGGTGATAACGAGTCAACTAGTAATTAACCAGGAGTTAACCAGGAGTCACTAATTAAACCGTCATTAACGGTGAGTAACGATCCCTACGATGGTAAATCGATCCAGCTGTTCGTTCCCTGCAGCTGCTCCACACGGTTTATCATCCTTTCTGCCCCCGCGCCTGCGGGGGTTTTTTTGGCGACTACATTTGCGGCTACATAATGTAAGTATGGCGATACAGCGTAGCGCTTACTCTTCATTATCTTCCAAGCGACGGTACAGCGTCCTACGCGCTATGCCAAGGACCTCCGCGGTGCGTCGTTTATTACCCCCCGTGGCTTCCAATACTTTATTAATATAGCGCTTTTCGACCTCCTCCAAGCTGGGCCAACGGATCGGTGGTGGCGTTGGTATGGGTGTCCCTGCGACTATCTCACCACTTAATGTCGCTGCCAGTGGCATGCCCGCTTCTGGACTGGAATGCTCGCGCAGCCGTTCGGGCAGGTCTTTGTGGTTAAGTGAGCCATCCTCGCTTAGCGTAACGGCGCGCATCACGGCATTTTCCAGTTCGCGAACGTTGCCGGGGTAGCTATAGTTAAGCAAATTACTCAGGGCGTCGGGCTCGATTTGCTCTATTTGTTTACCCTGAGCCTCTGAGTGTTTGTCGATAAGCGCAAACACAAGGTGTTCAATATCGCTGCCGCGATCGCGCAGTGGTGGAATACGCAATGAGAAAGTTTCTAAACGATAGAACAAGTCGCTGCGGAAATTGGCCTGCTCTATTTCTTGCTCCAGATTGCGATGAGTCGCGGCAATAATGCGCACATCGACCGGTTCTTCACGCTCACTACCCACCGGCCGTACGGTTTTTTCCTGAAGCGCGCGCAATAATTTTGCCTGCAGATTAATCGGCATCTCACCAATTTCATCTAAAAACAGGCTGCCGCCCTGGGCGCTTTGAAACAGCCCTTTGCGGGCTTCGTTAGCCCCGGTAAAGGCGCCTTTCACATGACCAAAAAACTCGCTTTCCATCAAGTCGGCCGGGATACTGGCGCAGTTTATGGGCACAAACGGTTCTTCACCGCGCTGGCTTTCCTGATGAATGGCGCGGGCCAGTAGCTCTTTGCCGGTGCCGCTTTCGCCCAGGATCAAAATCGGGGCGTCGCTTTTGGCAAGGCGCGAGGCGTCATGAAAGAGCGTCTGCATGACCTGGCTCTTACCCACAATGCCGTGGAAATGGCTGACATCCGAATCGTGGAAAACCGCCAAACGCTGCCGCTCCAGGACACGAAACACCGAGTCACGAATAGCATCCAGATCAAGTGGTTTGGTTAAAAAGTCGTCAGCCCCTAATTTCAGTGCTTCAACGGCCTGGTCGATGGTGCCAAACGCGGTAATCACAATAATGCCCAGCTCGCTACCCGCTTGGCGTAGCTGCTGAAGTAGCTGTATGCCGGTCATGCCCGGTAGGCGCACGTCGGTAATCACCAGCGCGACGGTGGTGTGGCTGAGTAGGGCGATGGCTTCTTCAGCGCTGGGGACGCCAAGCGTTGTGTAGCCGGCATCCTGCAGCTCTTCTTCTAACAACTCACGTATAGCGGCGTCATCTTCCACCACCAACAAAGGTAAAAGGTGTTCCTGATGGGTCACAAACGTTGTCCTCACGCGGATGCAGTTTCACTAATGGGTAACGTAATCTCAAATCCAGCGCCGCCAAGGGCGCTGTCAAACACGCCGATGGTACCGCCGTGGTCGTTAATAATGCGGTGCACCATTGAGAGCCCCAAACCGCTGCCTTGGCCAACCGGTTTGGTGGTAAAAAATGGGTCGAACACTTTATGGTGATGGCTGCTGGGAATTCCCGGACCATCATCCTCTACCCACAAGAGTAGTTCATGCTCGTGCTTGCGGGCGCGTACGCGGATGCGGTTAACGTCTGGTGCCTGCGCCGCATTGCGCAATAAATTGGTCAGCACCTGCACAAGTTGTTGGCCGTTGGCCACTAAATTGGGTGTCGGCGACGGTAATTCAATGTCTAACCGAATATGGCGCGGTTCGAGCGTGTCTTCGACTAAATCCCTCGCGCTGATAATAAGCTGATCAAGGGCCACCGCGCCTTTCTCTACGTTATGTTGACGGCCTAATTCCATCAACTGACGCACAATGGCGACGACGCGTTCCACTTCGCTGCGAATTCGCCCTAGTCGAGCGCGTTCGTCATCGCCGATGACATCGCGGCGAGCCAAACGCTGAGCTTGGCCATTAATGACCGTTAGTGGTGCACCTATTTCATGGGCAACACCTGCTGCCAGTACGCCCAGCTCTGCCAGTTTTTTCGATTTGCGTAGGCGCTTTTCAAGCTCTATTTCGCGCCGCTGACGGCTTTCAATATCGCTATCTTTTTCTGCCATCGCATCCAGCATGCCATTTAACCCTGAGGCTAGGTGGCGATATTCGGCAGGGCCATCTTCAGTCGCACGTTGGCTACGATCGCCTTCTTCAATGAGCGACATAACGTGCAACAAGCGATTAAGTGGGCGTTCAATATAGCTGCGAAACCCCCACCAGATGCTCAGCACAATGCCCGCCGCACCCACCACAAACACCAACACGGCAACAAGGCTGATAAACCCAGTGTAGTTCTCAATGCCGGTGTTAAGGCGGTTTACCTGCAAGACGCCATAAACGGTGCCATCTTGCGAGCGCAGTGGTGTCAACGCAGAATAATAGTTCCAGCCGTCGTGTTGACGATAATTGCTATACAGATCATCGCGCTCAATGACCTGCTGGATCTCTTCGCGGCTGAAAATATCCTGGCCCAGGCCCAGGCCATAAATACTCCGACCATCGGTATCGAAAACATAGGCCCCGTAAATGCGATGGAAGGAAAACGCTGACTGCAACGCCTCTTCAAGCGGGGTGCTGCTGTCCGGTGTGACTGCGTAGCTAAGCGAGGTGCTCAGCGCGCGGGTAATGATTTCAACTTCGGTTTGTAGTTTCGAGCGGACGTTATCTTCCAGCGATTTAATCGCTACTAGGCTAAACACCACCAGGCTGACAAACAGCGGTACAATCACCGTCAATATCATTAAATTGCGTAATCGCATTTGGCATCCAGGGTGGTGTTAATACTGATTGATCAGTCCGTTGAAAGGTTACCGATTGGCATGGGGACGCAAGCGATAAAGGCTCCCTTGCGGGTTGTCAGTGAGCAAGTAGAGAGCCCCGTTAGGGCCTTGGCTAACCCCCGACCAATAGGTTGCCCTCCCAGGCGCTCAAGGTGTCACCGGTGATTTCAGCAAGCCCGGCTGGAGCAAAACGGCCTTCGAATACGTAGACCGGGTCGGTCATGCCGGGTAACGAATCAGCCCCAATCGGCTCGTTAGTGGCATAGTCATTGCGCGTTAATGCTGCTCAGTGCTTATTTAAGCTTGCTCAGTACCTAACAGTGACTCGTTACCCCGGATGGGGTTCCACCCGTTACATTAGAAGGGCGAGTAGCACAGGCAGGTAAATCAGCGCTAATAACGTTGAACAAAACACCAAACTGGCGACATAGACAGGCTCGCGCTGGGCGCGCTGAGCAAATAAATAGTTAAACACGGCAACGGGCATACACATCTGCACGACTAAAATGCTTTGTGCCAACGGCGGTAGGCCGACCCATCCGGCGATCAACCAGGCCACGACGGCGGCCAGGGGGATCCTGATCAAACTAAACCCGAGCCCGGAGCGCAAATTCTTAACTTGAATATTGGCGAGTGCCACGCCCAGCGTAATCAGCATCAGCGGTACCGTGAAGCCCGACATTAAATCAACCGTGTTCGCCAGCCAGGCGGGGAGGGACGTGTCTGTCAGCAGCAGCACCATGGAGATTATTATGGCGTATACCGTGGGCGTCTTTAATAAGGTTTTAAGGGGATTGCCTTGATTATTAAGCACCGCGCCTAAGGTGAACTGAAATAGCGACACGGTGACCATGACCGTAATGCCGTAGGCAAAGCCAGCACTGCCAAAGGCGTAAAGCACCACCGGCAAGCCCATATTGCCGGTATTGGGATACATCATGGGGGCAAGCAGTACCCGCCAATGGCGGTGCAATAATTTAGCGACTAAAAAAGTCGCTGCTCCCATGGTGATAATCACCAGTGCGGCAGCCAGCATGGTTTGTCCGAAGGTGGCCGCGTCTATATCGGCGCCGGCAAGCGAGGCGAGCACCAAAGACGGGGTACCAATGTTAAACACTAACCGGGTAATGAAGTCGACCGGGTAAGGGTGCCCTAAGCGTACCCACACGTAGCCAAGCCCTGCACCGGCCAGTACGGGCGCCATAACGGCAAAAAGTTCGGCAAGCATTGGCTGTCCTTGGCATTCGTTAGCCGCCCATTGTCGTTAATAAGCGGGCTAACTGGCAAGGCAAACACTCAAATTAACTTAAACAGCGGCGGTAGAAGTGCGCCACTGGGCGGGCACCTGGCTGCGTAAAAACTCCAATAGCGCATGAGTGCGGCGCGATTGGTGGCCGTAGGCGTAAAGCAAGGTGATAGGGAGTGGCACCGGCTCCCAGCCGGGCAGGCAGTTAACTAACTCGCCCGGATGGTGCTGTTCGCGCTGTGCGGTTAGCCAGTGAGACAGCAAGCCTATGCCCTGACTACGCGCGATGGCGTCAATATGCAGGGCGGTAAGGTCGACGCGCAGCCGCGAACGCGGTGGGTTGAAGGTGTAATCGCTATGCTCAGGGTGAGAGAGCAGCAGCCCATCAGACGTCGAACCCAGCAGGTCTATCCAGGCGTGTTGGTTAAGTTCATCGGGATGGCTGGGCATACCCCTTGCCGCTAAATAGCGGGGGCTGGCATATAGCCCGCGGTTTAAGTACCCCAAACGCTCTTGATTCAGCCCGCACTCATGCGTTGGTCCCAGCCAAACGTGAACACTATTGCTGTGCATTTTTGTTGGCGGTGTCTCACGGGTATGCAGCGTTAATTCCACTTTGGGATGACGGTTTAAAAAGGCGTCAATCGCACTCGCCAGCCAGCCGCGCGCCAGCGCGCCGTGCACTTCCAGGGTAACTGCTCCGCTGATTTCCTCACGCAGTTCTGAAAGCGCTTCCTCGCTGTGGGCCGCCATGGCGAGTAATTCAGTGCAATAGGTATGAAACAGCAGCCCAGCTTCGGTAGGGATCAGGCAGTTCGCCTGGCGTCGCAACAGCGGCTGGTTCAGGCGAGCTTCAAGTTGGCTGATGCGACGGCTTAGGGTCGATTTGGCGAGCCCCAGCTTTTTCGCACTGCGCGTTAAGCTGCCGGTGGTCATAACATCGGCAAAAGCAGCAAGTTCATCAAAGTCATACATCGTCAGGCCCACAGGGCAGAAGTTGAATAGCGATTATGCCATTTATTCTTACGAATGAAAATAATAGGCATTTGTGTTCCGTTTTTTTGAACGCGATGTCTCACTCTTCTGTGCAAAAAATATGTAAGAATATAAATGTTAATAATTCCTATTTAATAGAGCGGTTGCTCACTCACCTTATAAGGACGTTGTTATGTCTCCCTGTTTGCGTCGTACGTTATTAGCCAGCGCCATCTCAACGCTTGCTAGTGGCTCTCTTTGGGCACAAGAGGCGCCCCGCTTAGACGATATGGTGGTCACTGCATCTGGCTTTGAACAGCAAATTGCCAATGCCCCGGCGTCTATCAGTGTGGTATCGCGCGAAGAGCTGGAGCAAGGCCACTATCAAAACGTTACCGATGCGCTACGTGATGTGCCCGGTGTGATTGTGACCGGCGGCGGAGGCGGTGATCGAGGCCATGATATCTCCATTCGCGGTATGCCCTCCCAGTACACGCTGATGTTGGTCGACGGGCGCCCGCAGAGCTCCCGCGAGTCACGGCCAAATGGCAGTGCGGGGTTCGAACAAGACTGGCTGCCGCCGCTACAGGCCATTGAGCGTATCGAGGTAGTGCGTGGGCCCATGTCAACCCTCTACGGCTCCGACGCCCTTGGTGGGGTGATCAACGTGATTACCCGCAAGGTCGCCAAGGAGTGGCACGGTAACGTTCAGCTCGACACCATCTTGCAAGCAGACAACGATTCCGGCGACAGCCGCCAAGCCAACTTCTATCTGAGTGGCCCTTTGGTCGGTGATCGGTTGGGCCTCCAGCTCTACGGAAGTACCTCCCAGCGTGACGAAGACAACATCGTTAATGGCTACGAAGATAAAAATCTACAGAGTCTTACCGCCCGGCTGAGTTTGGCTGCCACTGAGAATCACGACGTTACGTTTGAAGCGGGCATTACCGAGCAAGAACGGCAGTCGCTAGTGGGTCGGTCAGCCGCCGCTGAGGGTTGCCGAGGTGGCTGTGAAGATAGCTTTAACGAATTTACCAACCAGCATGTCGCGGTGACCCATAACGGGCGATTTGATTGGGGGACCAGTGAAAGCTTTATCCAGCGCGAGCAGAGTAAAAACGATTCGCGCGATATTGAAATTACCAACACCACCGCCAAAACCAGCGCAGTTATTCCGCTTGGGGCGCATATACTGACGGTAGGAGCGAACTACGAGGAAGAGTCGCTCAACGACACTACCACCAATAAAATATCCGACCGCACCGAGATTGAGAACAGCCAATGGGCGCTGTTTGTCGAAGATGAGTGGATGCTGGCGGAATCTTGGGCGCTGACCGGCGGTTTGCGTTTAGATGACAACGATAACTTCGGCACCCATATTAGCCCACGTCTTTACAGTGTGTGGAGCGTGACCCCCGACTGGACATTGAAGGGTGGTGTCTCAACGGGTTATCGCTCGCCAAGCCTGCGTGAGATAACCTCTGATTGGGGTGCTGTCAGCCGTGGCGGTACTACCTATGGGAACCCAAGCCTGGAGCCTGAGACCTCGCTCAACAAGGAAATAGCACTGTTATATAGTGCACAAAGCGGCCTGAGCGGGGGCATCACTCTTTTCCACAATGACTTTGAGGACAAGATTACACGGTTGCGGTGCACATCCGTAGGCTTGTCGGCAACAGAGTGCCCAGCAGCGACTCAGTTTGATACAGACGAGGATGGAAACCTTTATACAAACACACGAGTCAATGTTGATGAAGCGGTCACCCAGGGCGTAGAAGCGAGTTTCGCCGCGCCGCTGAGCGATGCCCTGGAGCTCACGGCCAGCTACACCTTTACCGACTCTGAGCAAAAAAGCGGTGAATACAAAGGCGATCCGCTAACCCAGCTGCCTCGCCATCAGGTATCGGCCACGCTAGATTGGCAAGCCTCTGCCAAGCTGAGTCAGTGGACCAAAGTGACTTACCGTGGTGAAGAAAGTCAGCCCACTACCGGTCCATCAAGTCGTTCTATTGTTGCCCCTTCCTACACCTTTGTGGACACCGGCGTTGGCTACCAATTGAACGAAAGCACTCAACTGAATGCGGGCATCTATAACCTGTTTGATGAAGATATTGACTACGATGAGTATGGCTATATAGAAGATGGCCGTCGTGTTTGGTTGGGGTTGAACGTCTCCTTCTAAACGCTATTTTCGAGCAATAAGTGCAAAAAGCGGCTGTCACTGGATAGCCGCTTTTCAGGTTATAAGTGCCGCCTTCTGCCGGAAGGGACCGCGGCGGTGCCAGGGTTGCAGAAAATGGAACGCATTATTCGCTCAAATGGTAGTGCAAGTGTTTTTGAGAATCGTTATTATCTTTTTGAATTTACTGCCTGAGAGAAATATATGCTGGTCACCACCCAATCGATTTCCGCCGTGATAGCCACCTATCTGCGCCAAGGCGTGGCTGCCGTGCTACTCAGCACACTGGTAGTCGGCGCTGCTCAAGCACGCACGCTGGATACCGCGTTTGGCGACGTAGAGGTGGAGGGAACCCCTGAACGCGTGGTGACGCTTTACGAAGGTGCGCTGGATGCCGCCTTAGCCGCCGGCATTACCCCATTAGGTGCCGTCACCACGCGGGGTGGCGATAACGTCGCCGAGTACGTGGAAGCCCATTTGGGCGATGACCGACCCGCCATTATGGGCGTGGTGCGTGAGATCAATATTGAAGCCGTGCTGGCACAGCAGCCGGAGCTGATTTTGGCGCCCGCCCAGCTTTCCGAAGAGCAGTACCAGTTGCTTTCACTTATTGCCCCGACCGTTGTGCCACACACCCAGCCATTAGCCGCGGATAACTGGGAAGCTGAGGCGCGACTTTACGGTGAAGCGTTAAACCGTAAAGAAGCGATCGAAGAAGCCATTGCGGCGGTTGATCAGCGCACCATGGAATTAGCCGACGCATTAGCGGATGCAGAGGTAGGCGGTACCGCCTTTTTAGTGCGCTGGATGCCCGGTGGCCCGATGGTGATGTCGGAAAACCTAATTGCCACAGGGCTGCTAGAACGGGTTGGGCTTGAGGTGCAAGGCGCCGATTTAATTGGCGAGCGCGGGGTGCATAGCGATGTGCTCAGCCTGGAGAACCTTTCCCAAGTAGACGGCGACTGGCTGTTCCTGGCAACCCTCAATGAAGATGGGCAAGAAGCGCTAGAAGCCGCTAAGCAAAGCGCCGCTTTTAACCGCCTTGATGTGGTTCAGCAAGAGCAGGTGGTGCCTGTGAACGGCCAGCTGTGGAGCAGTGCCAACGGCCCGCTCGCCGCGCAAGCCATTCTTGATGATATTGAGGCTGCGCTGTTGCCGTGATGGTTCCAGGTGTTGCAACCGTCGTTCGGCGTACACGTTCGCGCACGTCAATACTGCTACTACTCACCGCCCTTGTGGCGGTGAGTGTCGTTAGCTTATTGGTGGGTGCGGGTAGCGTCGGGCCATGGCGAGTTTTAGCGCTGCTTAGCGGCTCGCCGGACAGTGAAGCGAGTTTTATCGTTTGGGAACTACGCGCGCCGCGGACCTTAATTGGCATTATGGTGGGCATGGCATTAGGCGTCTCGGGGGCGCTGTTGCAGGCGGTTGCCCGCAATCCGCTGGCCGAGCCGGGTCTGCTAGGCGTTAGCGCGGGCGCAGCGTTTGCGGTAGCCCTCGCCTTGGTGCTGGGGGCTAGTGCCGCCACCTTGCGTATTTCTGTGGCGCAGCTGGGTGCCTTGTTTGGCTGTGTCTGTGTGCTAAGCGTGGCACGGTTTCGCGGCGTGGGTAACGACCCTGTCAGGCTGGTGCTCGCCGGGGCGGCGTTTTCAGGGCTGCTTGCCTCGCTAACCTCGTTGATACTGCTTTACGACCAGCGCGCCGCTGACGAAATTCGGTTTTGGGTGATTGGCAGCTTGTCAGGGCGCCGGTTGGATGACCTTGTGGCGGTGATGCCGAGTATGCTGCTGGCGGCGCTCGTCATTGCGCTGATAGCGAGGCCGCTGGCGGCGCTTGCCCTAGGCGAACGTATTGCCTCTGGGCTCGGCCACCACCCCAATCTGATTCGCTGGCTAGTGGTCGCCTGCGTGGCGCTATTGGTTGGCGCCGCCACGGCCATCGCCGGGCCGATTGCCTTTGTCGGGCTGGTGGTGCCGTTTGTGGCGCGGGCGTTTGCCGGGCCTGATATTCGTCGCACGCTGTGGTTTTGCCTGCCTATCGGCCCCTTAATGGTGCTGGCGGCGGATATTATTTCACGCGTTGTCGTCGCGCCCTCGGAACTGCCGCTGGGAGTGCTTACCGCGCTATGTGGCGCGCCGGTGTTGGTGGCCGTGGTGCGCGCGCGCCGCTTACCGATGCTATGAGCGGGCCTATGAAAAACTCTCCGATAAGAACCCCTCTGTTAAGCACTGAGCCTATGCCTTTCACATCTGAGCGCTACGCAACCGGTTCCCAGCACAGCGATAGCGACAACGTGCGGCCGCCCATCGGGTTTTGGCGGTTCGGGTGGCGCAGCGCCAGCGGCGAGAAAAGCGTGTTGTTTGATCAGCGTGCCGTGGCCGTTAACGCTGGGCTGCTATGTTGTTTATCCCTTGTTTGTGTGATTTACCTGAGCCTAGGCAGTGTTCCTGTGGCGCCTTTAGCGGTGCTCCAGGTCTTGTTGGGTAACGCAGATAGCATGACAGCGTTTGTTGTTCAGGAACTGCGCTTGCCCCGTTTGGCTGCTGCCTGTGCGACCGGGGCGGCCTTTGCGTTAGCGGGCATACTGATGCAAACCTTGGCGCGCAACCGTTTGGCTACGCCGGGTATTATCGGCATCGATAACGGCGCGACGGCGTTTGCCGTGGCGTCAGTGGTGGGGTTGGGCGTTTCTATCGCACCGCCGGCGATGGCATTAGCCGGGGCGACCACGGCCGCTGTCCTGACCTTTGGGCTTTCTGCTGGCAGCGGTACCCAAGGCTATCGCTTTATTATCGCCGGGATTGGCGTCGGCGCGGTGTTTGGCGCGGTGACTCAACTGATGCTGGCGCGAGTAGCGATTGATACCGCCAATGCCGCCTACCCCTGGACCGTGGGTTCGTTGAATGCTCGCCCCGCGGGCGCGGTGCAGTTGCTGGGCGTTGGGTTGGCGTTAGGCCTGGCGGCCGCGCTGGCGCTCGCGCGGTCATTAACCCTGCTGCGTTTTAAAGATGCCACCGCGAGAGGCTTGGGCGTTAACGTTCGGCGCCGCCGCCTTGAGGTGCTGCTGCTATCGGTGGCGCTAACCGGACTAGCGGTCGCAGTGGCCGGGCCGGTGGGCATGGTGGGCCTCATTGGCCCCGAGATTGCCCGCTCGCTATCAAGTTCGCGCAGCGTACCGATCATGGCCGCTACCTTGGCGGGGGCGTTGGTAATGGTGCTCGCGGACCTGGCCGGGCGCACGCTGCTCGCCCCCATCGAACTGCCAGTGGGTATCGTGACATCCGTCGTCGGTGGACCCTGGTTACTCTGGATATTAATGCGCCCGCAACGGAGCTTCACATGAGCCAAGCCACGACTTCGTCAATGCCATCACTGGCGACTCAATCGTTAGGCATGAGCTATGGCAGCCGTCAGGTGATCGATGGCTTAGATATCACGCTGCCGAGCGGGCAGGTCACCGCCATTGTAGGGCCCAACGGCTGCGGCAAATCAACGCTGCTGGCCGGTCTTGCGCGTTTGCATAAGCCCGACAGCGGGGCAGTGTTGCTGGACGGTGACGATATTCAACGCCTTCCTGCCCGTCAGTTAGCCACCCAGTTGGCGCTATTGCCCCAAGAAGCCGTTGCTCCCGAAGGGCTAACCGTGACCGAGCTAATCCGCTTTGGGCGCCAACCCCACCAAGGCTGGCTGCGCCAGTGGTCGGCGGAAGATCAACGCGTGGTGCAGCAGGCGTTGGCTGCCGCAGGGCTAGAGCAGCTTGCCGATAGGCCGATAGAAGCGCTTTCCGGTGGGCAGCGTCAGCGCGCTTGGATTGCCATGACCATCGCCCAGCAAACGCCGTTATTACTGCTGGATGAGCCCACCTCTGCGCTGGATCTTGGCCACCAGATCGAAGTGTTCGAACTGGTTAGGCACCTTGCCCGTCACGGCCGCACCGTGGTGATGGTGTTGCACGATCTTGCCAGTGCCTGCCGCTACGCTGACCATCTCATCGCCATGCGCGAAGGGCATATCGTTGCCCAGGGCACGCCAGCAGACGTCGTCACCCCAGGCCTTGTGCGTGAGCTTTATCAGGTAGACTGCACGCTGATTATTGACCCTGATACCGGTAGTCCGTTGCTTGCCAATGTGCGGCGTTCTGCGGCCGCTGGCTAATACTTCACCGTCACGCATTGAGCCTGGGTGGTGATTTCATTACGCTAGCCCCTCTAACCTATTCAGCTCATCACTTACTTTGTAAGGAATGCTTGTGGCTCCCTCTAAGCCCCATCCTCAGAATCAGAGCTTTCAAGCCCTGGTGCGGCTATTTCGCTATGCCAAAGGCTACCGCCGCCGGATTATTGCCGCCTCCACCTGTTCAGTCATCAACAAACTGTTTGATATTGCCCCCGAGATTTTGATTGGTGTTGCCATTGATGTGGTGGTCAATCAAGAGCAAAGCTTTGTGGCCAGTTTGGGCTTTGATACGCCCCAGCAGCAGATCACCATGTTGGCGGTGCTGACGTTTGTTATTTGGGCGGGAGAGTCGCTATTTGAGTACCTGTTTCAAGTGCTGTGGCGCAACTTAGCCCAGCGGCTACAGGCAGATATGCGTCAAGACACCTACGAGCACGCGCAACGGCTGGATATGGCCTTCTTTGAATCGAAAAGCTCCGGCCAGCTTGTGGCGACGATGAACGATGACGTCAACCAACTTGAACGCTTTCTGGATGGCGGCGCCAACGCGCTGATTCAGGTGCTGGTTACCGTCGTGGCGGTAGGCGCGGTTTTCTTTGTGCTTTCGCCGTTGATTGCGCTGCTGGCGTTTACGCCGATTCCGCTGATTGTGTGGGGCGCGTTCTACTTCCAGCGCAAAGCGGGGCCGCTGTATAGCGACGTGCGCGAAAAGGTCGGCGATCTGGCCAGCCGCCTGTCCAATAATCTAAGCGGTATTGCCACCATCAAGAGCTTTACCAGCGAAGACCGTGAAGCCGAGCGCCTGCGCGCTGCCAGCGAAGCCTATGTCGAGGCTAACCGCAGGGCGATTCAGGTCAGTTCGGCGTTTATTCCAATTATCCGTATGGCGATTTTGGCCGGCTTTTTAGCCACCTTTACCGTGGGCGGCATGATGGCGCTCAATGGCTCGTTGAACGTGGGCGCCTACGGCGTGTTGGTATTTCTGACCCAGCGACTGCTCTGGCCGCTGACCGGTCTGGCCCAGGTGATTGACCTGTTCGAGCGTGCCATGGCGAGCACCAAGCGGATTCTCGACCTGCTGGAGGAGCCCATTACCGTTAAGGACGACAGCACGACTCCCCTGGCTCAGCCCGTTAAGGGCGAGGTGCGTTTTGAGTCGGTGAGTTTTCACTACGCCGCCAGCGAGGTTGGCGTTGATGGGGTGGATCTACACGCGCCTGCCGGACAAACCCTGGCGCTGGTCGGCGCGACCGGTTCGGGCAAATCAACCCTCATCAAGCTGCTGCTACGCTTTTACGACCCCGAAAAAGGCAGGGTGCTGATCGACGGTCAGCCGGTAATGGAGGTGAGTATGCACTCACTTCGTCAATCGATTGGTCTGGTCAGCCAGGACGTTTACCTGTTCGAAGGCAGCATTCGCGACAATATTGCCTATGGCAAACCCGATGCCGACGACGCTGAGATTATCGATGCCGCCAAAACCGCCGAGGCGTGGAGCTTTATCGAGACGTTGCCTCAAGGGATGGACACACCGGTAGGGGAGCGGGGCGTGCGCCTTTCCGGCGGCCAACGCCAGCGGCTCTCCCTGGCGCGGGCGCTACTTAAAGACCCGCCAATTCTGGTGCTGGATGAAGCCACCAGCGCGGTGGACAATGAAACCGAAGCCGCTATTCAGCGCTCGCTTAAGTGCATCGCCCACGGCCGCACGGTGATTATGATCGCCCACCGACTTTCAACCATTGTCCACGCCGACGAGATCGTGGTGATTGAGAAGGGCCGAGTGGCCGAGCGCGGAACCCACCCCAGTTTGTTGGAAGCTGACGGCCACTACGCCGCCCAGTGGCGAGTACAAACCGGTGAGGCCCAAACGAGGGATTTAGAAGCGCTAAACGGTTAGCGGTTAACCAACAGCGCATTCAAAGTGACGGGCACATGCTCGTCAATCTCCTGATAGCCCAGCAACGACAGCACGGTACGCACCGTGCTGTTTTCCATCAGAACGTTACCGTCGATTGCCATCGGTTCGGCGTGGGTCACGCGTATCTCGTTCAAGCCTTCACGGGTAAAGCGCAGCGGTACCGATTCCTGCTGGTTAATCATGTCTGACTGAACGCGAAACGTCAGCGTTTCCACTAGCGATTCACCCATATCCAAACCGTCCAGCCGCTCCGGCGACATCTGCGCCACCAGCGTCACCAAGGTGGTGTTCGCCAGCAAGCCTATCCACGGCGGTAACTCACCAAAACGTTCAAGCACATCGGTTTGGCTAAGTTTTAACGGCAGGCGAAGAGTGCCATCGCTGGAAATATCCCCCTGCAGATCGCGCACCTGATGGTGGTGGGTTTGCGGTGCCTCGCCATTTAAATGGGTAATCGATGCCTGCACCCGCGACTGAGCAGGCTCAAGCTGCCAATCAGCGTGCACAGGCAGCACCAACAATAAAGGAAATAGAGCAATCAATGCTTTCACAGCGCGTCTCCGCATAAGGAACTACTCTCCAGACTGCCCAATCCACATAAAGTGCCGCAATGACATCAAGATAGCACGAGGGGGCTAGCCTCGCCCCGCCACATTCGCTATGATATGCACGCTTTTCGGGCCTATAGCTCAGTTGGTCAGAGCAGGGGACTCATAATCCCTTGGTCGTAGGTTCAAGTCCTACTGGGCCCACCATTAAATCAAAGACTTACCCGCCATAATACCCTTCCTCGCTGTACCTTTTTCCGCCAGTGTCTACAAAGCGTCTACACCCTAGAATTTTGGCCCGTATGTGTGTAAACGCGCGCCGCATTTGGCACAGAGAAAAAGCTAATGTCCCTGCGTTTTTTTGCAATAGATTTGGCATGGGCTAAGCATCAGCTTTTTAACAGCTCTCCTACCGCATACTTAACTGCCTCGCTTCCCGCCATAGCACCTACGCTGCGTATGGCTGACTTCATGCGGTCAAGCCCCTTTGGCTTCATAAGCTCTTCTAATACTTCTCCCCCTACTGGGGTTAACACGAGATTGGTTTCAGCAATGCTGATGTGACCATCAATTCCTGATATTGCCCCCCAACCGTATTCATCGGTCAGATCCTTAGACCTGTACAAGTCAGCAGAGAAAAGCTCATCCATGTGGTAGATGAATTTCTCTCTGGTATTTTCATCAGCTTCATCAAAGTCACCAACAAAAGCATCCATAAGCTTGGTGTTGGGTGTGCCTACATATTGACCTTCACCAATTGCCTGGAGGAGGTCTTTCACCATTTTTGCATCGATCATTTTGATATCCCTTATAAGGTGAATTCAAAACAGCCCCGCTGGCTCCGCCTCTACATCCCAGCTGAAGATCAGCACCTCTTTGGCGTCTGAGCCTTTGCCGCCGCCGACGGTGTAGCGTATGTCGGTGGTTTCGATGTGGTAGCCTGTGAAGATCCGGCGGATGTCTGGGTGGTCGTTGAGGCTGATGATGGCCTTGCCTTTGAACTTGGCCAACATTTTCGCCATTTCCTCGTACTGTTCTATGCCAAAGGGTACCCCATATCCTTCTGTCTGCCAGTAGGGTGGGTCCATATAAAAAAGGGTGTGTGGACGGTCATAGCGTTCGATACACGCCTGCCAGCTTAGGTGCTCTATAAAGGTGCTTGATAAGCGCAAGTGAGCTGCCGATAGCGACTCCTCCAAGCGCAGCAGGTTTAAGCCGGGTGGGGTGGTAGTCGCTGGACCGGACAAGTTAATTGTCGCTCTATAGATAGTAGAAGCGTGCTGCGCGTTGTATATCGGTGAGCGTTTCAGGGCGTGTCATCTTGAGCCACTCGAACACTTGGCGGCTGGAAAGCGCCCACTTGAGAGGCTTTTCAGGGAGTGTCGGACTCGCTTGAAGCTATTACCGTTTTTTTTAACGCACGACGCAGCGTGGAGCGACTGAATACCTTGCCTGTTTTTCCCTGTAAGCGTGCCTGTAGCACAGGTAGTTGATGGGGGTGTTCTTCCACCAATTGCTGTAGAGAGGCACGGTCGGCATCGTTCAGAATGGATGGGCGGCCGCCACGGGGTTTATCTGCCAGCCCCTCAAGCCCTGAGGCCTTCCATTGCTTGAACGAGTCCGCCACGGCATTGCGTTGTACCTTAAGGATGCTACTGATCTGGTCGATCGTGTAACCCTGGTGGCTAAGCAAAATCGCGTGAGCCCGTCGGCGCAACGCCCGCTTCTCGCCATGCTGATAGGCCTCATTTAATACCTGCTGTTCATCAAGCGTGAGTGAGATAAAGAGCCGCGCCATGAGGAATGCCTATGCTGAGAGTCGTACGTTCTTTATAGATGAAAATTTATGGGAAGTAACTTAGCAACGGCTATATGAGTCCAACGGACTATGAATCGAGGCTACGAGCAGCCGCTTAAAAAGGTGTCCGGAAAACTGTTGCCAGATCAAGAAATTGTGTAAATATTTCTACGTACATAACAGGAGTGTTTTTAAGCGACCTCAAGTACACGCATTTCGACATGCAGCCCCGCTGCTACCACCATGTTCACCAGTGTATCGAGACCAAATAGGTGGATTTTACCACACATCAGATCGGACACTCTGGGTTGAGTGACGCCCAGCCGCTTAGCAGCTTCGCCCTGGGTCCAGCCCTGCCGGTTAATGTGCTGCTCAAGGGCCATCATCAGACCAGAGCGAAGCTTTATATTTTCCGCTTCGGCGGCAGTGTCCTCAATGGCGTCCCACACGCTTTCAAAAGTCTCATTACTCATCGTTTCACCTCGCTTAGCAATGCACGGTATCTGGCTTCGGCCAGGTCGAGATCCGCCTTACTCGTCTTCTGGGTTTTCTTCTGGAAGCAGTGCAAGACATAGACAGCTTCGGCGAACTTGGCTACGTAGATCACTCGAAATGCACCACTAGCTTCTCTGATGCGGATTTCCCGCATGCCCTGACCAACGGTGGCCATTGGCTTCCAGTCGTTCGGACAAGCCCTCTTTGCACCTTGTCGAGCTGGTAACCTGCTTCCTGCCGGACAGTCGCCGGGAAAGCGCGGAGATCGGCGAGGGCACTGCCTCGGAAATTTAGGGGCTTATATTCTGACATGATGCAAGTATACAAAGTTCTGTATAGTTCGCAATGTAGGTGTTACCCATAGGCATGCTGTTCGAGAGAGGTGAGGATCCCAAATCAGTACAGCAGCGGTACACACACCAGCTTCGTGTGCTATCCTCAACTTTCGCTAATCTACTGATTCAAAAGAACTGTACCTTTCGCTCGATTACGGTTGGTTTTCCTTGTGTATCAGTGGCTTATTGTTTTAAAGGCGAACTCATAATCCCTTGGTCGTAGGTTCAAGTGCTACTGGGCCCACCAATTTTGCTTTTTAAGCAAGGGAATGACTCCCTTGGTTCTCTGCGGTACTAAGCTGCTCAATTTCTCCCTTCCCCTCGTATAACGTCTCGCATGTTTGCGCTTGATGGCTAATCGCCCGCAACATCCGCTTTGGACGCTTTGCCCTGTTTTAGTTTGCTACTACCAGGGGGCTTGGCCGCCTGCGTCGCGTCCACGGACTTGCGTCGCGCATGATCCCAACAGCCAATACGGGTAAATACCGTTGGCACGACACACCTGACCGTAACCGGTCATACACCGTCGACCAAGGACCAGATCGATCGGGTAAGTCACGCCATTTCTGGCCCCAGCGCCGCTCTTCTTCAGACAATTGAAGACGCCATAAGGGCGTCATGGTCCAGTCATACCAGCGTTCGCCCTTGCTGCCGCTGCCAGCGGAGAGGCGATGCCAGCATCGGATGGCAACGCATCGGCAATCTCGTCCGCCCGGGTATAGGTCGGCCCTTGCCCCCCATAACGGCTCGTTGCGTGGCACGGCGAGAACAAAGGGCTGTTCCCGCTCTTCGAGCCAGAGGCGAAGGCTGCGGTTGCCTCCATAGACGGAGTTCCCGGTGACCCAGCCAGCCGGCATGTCGTTATTGAGTGCACGTTCCAGCATTCGCCGAGCCAGTTCCGGCTTTCTGGAAAAATCGATCTCATCGGGAATCCCTGCTCGGTGGCAGCGTTCGCAATCCTGTCTCCAGCCCTTGGGCAGGTACAGCTCCCGATTGATGAAGGCACTGCCCCCCCCCCCCCCCCCCCCCCCCCCCCCCCCC
>NZ_BJXV01000003.1 GCF_007991175.1 Halovibrio variabilis | reverse complement strand
CCCCCCCCCCCCCCCCCCCCCCCGAGCCGGCATAACAGAGAAATACGCCAATCTGACTGTTCTCGACACGTCCTGCCGTACCGCTGTACTGGCGCTGGACGTCGGCAGAATGTTGCCCCTTCTTGATGAATCCCGTCTCATCGAGAATCAGCACACCGTCCGGTGTGCCCAGGTAGTGCCACCCAGCGTCGCAATTCATCACACGCCACCTCCGGGTCCCAGCGGGCCCGCTCAAGAAGATATTGAACGCCATCGGGGGTAGGGTAGCATCGCCTAGCCACTTGGCGAGCTGCCAGCCGTTCTTGCGTTCGACTGGCCCAACAGGCCTTTGAGGTAGGCCATGGCCCGCTCGCGCGTTTCGGAACGCGGAAAAGCTTGCCGAGTCGGTCGGCCATCTCATCGAAATATCTGGAATCGGGGAAATCGGATGCCATCATGATCTACCTACTTTCGAAAAACTGTACTCGGGCTCAGCTAGCTACGGCTGTAGTATTAAAGTCCAACTCCCGCTTGCCGATATAGATTCTTGATTAGGCATGCGCCTTCTTGAGAACAAACTTCATTCATTTGGCAAGCGGAGCCTCTAATGCCCGAAGAAACAAACAATTGGTACTATGCGGAGAAAGGCGAAAAGCTTGGGCCGTTTAATTTTGAAGAGCTAAAAGATCTCGTCACGAAAGGGAAAGTATCAAAGGACACCAAGGTTTGGGGAGGAATAGGCGACTGGGTGCCAGCCTATCAAACTGCTCTGTCTGGGATGTTTGCTGCCCCGTCTAATATGCCTCCCCCTCTCGCTGGGACAGAAGTCTATAACCTTTATGTTTGGCTAGTCGTTGCTATCCCTATTGTAGGCGCCTTGCTAGAGCTCCTATTAATTGATGTCCTGGGAGCCGCATCTACCTTGTTGTACTTGGTACCTAACGTTGTCTTGTGCGTTCTCGATGAGCGCAAGCTGAAGGCAGCCGGGCATCAGGCTCCCAGTAGCTGGTGGTGCTTGGTTATTCCAGTGTATCTGTGGAAGCGTGCGACGCTGCTTAAGCAAAAGAAGCATTATTTTTGGGGATGGATGGCAGCTATGGTCATCTCTATCTTTATCACAATCGGTGGAAGTGAAGCTGCGCTGGAAGAATCGGCATGCCCAATTGTAACGGATATCATTGCGAATCAATTCTACGGCTCAGCCACGTGTAAAGCCGTCACGATCACCGAAGAAGTGTCTGCAGGCTTTTACAAAGCGACTGCCACGCTGGATACTGGTAAAGACCTTTTCATTACAATCGAAAAGCAAGGTGATGACAGTATCTACGTGAGAATCCCCAACCAATAACAGGCCATAATTGCTACAGCTAGGTTCCTTGTTCTATGAATCGCCCCAGGTTTCCTAGACATCTCCAGGCCTTATACTAAAGGTGTCTAGGAGGATCCATGAGCCGTCCCCGTTACACTGAAAAATTCAAAATCGAAGCTGTTAAGTTAAACAGGTGGTAGAGCGCGGCCATCGCGTTGCCAAGGTCGCTGAACGTTTAGGCGTGTCAGGCCACAGCTTGCACCACTGGATCAAGCGCTACGATAAGCATGTAGAACAACGGCAAGAAGATGATGATCTCCAAGCTGAAAACCGTCGTTTGAAGGCTGAACTAAAACGCTTTTCAGAAGAGCGGGTTATACTAAAAAACCTTTATGGGTTGGCACCCGCTTGTAGGTACAGAAACCCGCCCGCAGGCGGCCTATACTCAGCCTGGGTACCAGGGGCGCAGCCGTTGGTTTTTTGGAGGTCGACCCCGTTAAAAAACGTGGCTCGGGTGGCGTGCTGGACTTGAAAGTGGTGACACCGTCTGAGGTGATCAAAGGACAGTTCTACCTGACGGCCCTTCGGGGCAAGCGCCAACTTCCGTAGGGCCCGGTGCTAGCCGACTGGGTCTCGGGTCGGCTGCTGGCGTCGACAAAGCCGATGGGTAGGCACGTCAATATCCGGTTCTTCCCAGACAACGTCGAGTACCTGCGCTTGGTAATAGAGGCCGGCAAGGTAGTATCCCAGGAAGTGGAAAAGACCCTCAGGGGAGGATGCTAGACATGGGCATGCCCTTAGTCTCGGATATAGCCATTACGCCGTGACCAGCGCTTTCTTCGCACAGCGAGCGTGAACCAGGGGGAGGAGGCCGCCTAACTGGCTTGGTTGCTGATTGAACGTAACCGATGTAGCCCCTGTGAATAATGGAGAAGTCTAAGTCTATGTTTTTACTGAAAGGCCGCATGGCAGACGCGATCCTTAGGTTAGCAAAATGGCACTCAAAATCCCTTGATCGTAGGTTCAAATCCTACTGGGCCCACCATCAGAAACTGGCAGTCACCCCCTTCCAAGTTTTATTTTCCTTAAGTTTATAATTGAGATTAGGTTGCTAACACGCAGCAACGTTGCCGTCACACATTCACTCTCTTTCTCCTTCAGCACCTTTTGCATTTTGCGCGCTGTGTCAGCAGCTCTAGGCCAATGATGATGCTTGGGGCAGGCTCATCTATCTTTTTCATTCCTTGGACAGCTTCGATTTCCCCGCCTATCCTCATGAGGTATGAGTTATAAGCGTAGGCTTGCACGGTCCGCAGGTATCGCTTGCTAAGGCAGCGCTGATCCCTCGCCGAGATGGAGTATTGATAAGGTAAGACGGTGTTCGTGTAGCGGCACTAAATCTTAAGGCATCTTCATTTTCTACAAGGAGTGTAGCATGGCGTATGCCCCCGACGTTTCTCCGTCCCAACCTCAGCAGGATCCCCTCAATTCGATGGCTTTCTACGGTTCGGCCATCGCCATCGGGGTGCACAAGGGCATCCGTCGGCTCTCCGAGCTCGACATGCTGCTGGCGCTGCTGCTCTCCAGTCTGACCTTTATTCTCCGCGACCCAATCACGACGCCCCCGGTCTGGAAGCGGATTCTCTGGGCTGCCATCAGCGGCGTACTTACCCGGCAAGGAGGTCCACATCGACAACGAGAGGGCACACCAAACGGCCGTTGCCTGCACCGGAAGCGGAGCCTCCCTCTACGTAAGGCAGACCAGGAGACACTTGTAAAAATCACCATTACGGAGATTGTTTACCATGAAACACTACGCCCACGCGGCCATGGGTCTTGCCGCTACCGCCATGCTGACGTCCCCGCTTGCCTTGGCGCAGCCGGGTGAATCCGTGCAGACCGAGGTCGGCGCGATTGCCGTCGAAACTGTCGTGGACGGTCTTGTGCACCCTTGGGGCATGGCTTTTCTGCCCGACGGACGCATGCTGATTACCGAGCGCGAGGGGCGTCTGCGCATCCTTTCGAAGGACGAGACGCTCTCCGATCCGATCGAAGGGGTGCCAGATGTCTTCAATCGGGGCCAGGGCGGTCTGCTTGATGTCGCGCTGCATCCAGATTTCGCCTCGAACCGCTGGGTCTATCTCACCTTCGCTGAACCCGGCGAGGAGGGGGCGTCCACCGCGCTCGGTCGCGGCCGCCTCGAAGAAGGCCGACTTGAAGGCTTCGAGGTGCTCTTCCGCCAGGAGCCCAAGGTCGACGAAGAGAACCACTTCGGAGGGCGCATCGTCTTTACCGGCGAGGATACGCTCTTCTTCACCTTGGGCGAGCGCTTCCTGTTCGATCCGGCCCAAGACCTGGCCAACCACTTGGGCACCATCGTTCACCTCAATCATGACGGTTCGGCAGCCGCGGACAACCCCTTCATCGATCAGGACGATGCCCGCGATGAGATCTGGTCCTACGGTCATCGCAACATTGAAAGTGCCGCCATCCACCCCGATACGGGCGAGCTGTGGGTCGCCGAAATGGGGCCGCTGGGCGGTGACGAGCTCAACCGTCCCCAGGCCGGTAAGAACTATGGCTGGCCCGAGGTTAGCTGGGGCAAACACTACAGCGGTGAGGAGATTCCCGATCCTTCCGCAAACGGCGAGTATGCAAATGCGGTCAAGCAGTGGACCCCCGTGATCTCGCCGTCCGGCATGATCTTCTATACTGGCGACAAGTTTGCCGATTGGCAGGGCGACATACTGATCGGTGGTCTCACGGAGCAGGGTTTGGTGCGCATCACCCTCGATGGCGAGGAGGTGGCCAATGATGAACGCATCCCGCTAGGCGCGCGAATTCGCGATGTCGAGCAAGGCCCGGAGGGATGGGTCTACGTAGCGACTGACGAGCCGGATGGAAAGGTGATGCGCCTGAGGGCGTTGGAAGACTGAGAGCCAGACGCTGTCGGCTTGACATGGGAAAGCCTTGGCTGCATGGAACAACCGCTTAGTGGGTCTGTATAAAGAGCGCGATGGCACCATCGACAGCTGGACAGTAGATAATCGTGTGGTGGGTACTTGGTGCACGGAACGTACCGAGAACACCTTACTGCTGGGCGCGGATGACCTACTTACCCGCGAAATTGATAAAGAGCAGACCGGCCTTTATGCCCAGAACCAGTTGCGCATTGATGAACGCTGGGTGCTATTAGGCGGCGTGCGGTGTGGGCAGCACCGTTGATACCAGTGTTGCTGACAACACAGAAGTGGATAGTTACATCTTACGCGGTACGCAAATCGGGCTGCCGCTTTCGGGGTCGTGGATGACATGAGCGTCCAGGTCGAACACGCGCTTGAGATTAGGCGCGGTAAAGACCTCGCTAGGCGCTCCGCTGGTGACGATACGGCCATCGTGGTGGCCGCCACACGCTGCCACAGCGTCACTTTACGATTGGCATGGCCTAAAAGCTAATGCAAAGCATTACCAAAGGAGGGCCGCGACCTCCACCACGCCAAACACCGCAACACCGGCCGCGACCGGCCAGCCCAATGAGCGCACCCGTGACCACACCAGTAGCGTGACGGCAAGCCCGATGGCGGTGGCGGTCCAGGAAACGGCGCTGGGGTTAACCGGCACAATGGATACCCCCAGCACCGCGGCAATCATCAGCGGGCCGAGAATGCCCAGCCACTCGGGCATGTTATTAAGGCCGCTAGCGCTGTTGAGCCGGCGCTGCATCCATAAAAACGGCACGACGCGCATCAGCAGCGTGCCAAGGGCCGAAACTGCAACGGCTAGCCAAAGTGCGGTGCTCATGATTCACGCCTCCTGCGGGTGTCGACTTTCACCATATAGAATTTCATGGAATAGAAGCATAGCGCGCCGCAGGCGGCGGCTAGGGGAATCGCCACATTACTCCAGCCAACCAGGGTTAAACAGAGGGCCGCTAGAATGGTGCAGCCCATGGCGACTGCCCACCGCTTATCAGTAAAGCGCGGTGCTACCATGGTCAGAAACAGCGCGGGCAGGGCGAAGGGCATAATCTCACCCAGCAGCGGCCAGCGGGCGGTAAAGGCTTCCCCTGCGGTAGCCCCCACCGCGGTACCGATGATCCAGGCGCCCCAAGCCAGTAGCGATGCACCGACAAACCAACTAAAGCGCTTTGCCTCGGGCAGTTGAGGCAGCCGGGTTAAGGCCAGGGCAAACACCTGATCGGTGAGGCCGTGCATCAGCCAAGGCCAGTGGCGGCTGCGCGGCAGTAGCGCGGCTAGATTAGGGCCATACACCACATGGCGGATGTTAATCAGCAGCGTCATCAACACCACCAGCCACAGCGGTGCGCCGGTGGCGATCATGCCCACAAACAGAAACTGAGAGGCACCGGCGTAAATCAGCGCTGAAATAGCCGTGGCCTCCAGGGTGCTAAAGCCTGCCTGGGTGGCCACCAGGCCAAACGACAGCGCTACTGGAATGTAGCCGCCCAATAGTGGGATAGCCTCTCGGACACCCTGTAGCGCGCTCTGGCCTGGGGAGTGGTGAGCTAGCTGGTTCATGGCGTTACCCCGTTTTCACCGTAGGTAATGGTCATTATTACCATGGCCTCCGCTGTTTGGGTGCGATAAAGGTGTGGCTGGTCGGCGGGGAAGGTTACGGTATCGCCGGGCGTAAGCGTTGTGGTGGCGCCTTCTGGCCCCGCCTCCAGCCAGCCACTAATCAGCGTGAGCGATTCGCGCGTGCCGGTGGTATGGGCTTCGGCATGGCGCAATGTATGCGGCGCGCAGCGCATCCAGTAAGCGTCTACCTGGGGGAAACCCTTGCCTTGGTCAATTAAGCGCACTTGCACACCGTCTTCGCCCAGGGGTTCGCTGATCGGCGCCACCAAGGTGCCAAAGGGGGTGTTGAGCTGCACCGCCAGCCGCCAGATGGTGTCCAGGGTCGGGTTGCCGTTGCCTTGTTCCAGGCGGGAAAGGTTTGATTTGGCAATACCCGCCGCCGTTGCCAGTTGCGAGAGCGACCAGCCCCGCTCCTGACGAAGTGCTTGCAGATGCTGCCCTAGCGTATTGCGTGAAAGCTTATCCATCATAATGTGTCGTCCACTGTCCCTTATATGGAACGTTCTATATAAAGAACGTTAGCCTGTCAATGGTCTCGCTCGGTAACAACAGCGTTGCGCGGGAGTGGCACCCTTTATGCATCAGCTTTAGGTATTTAGCTTAGGGCATGGGTGGAAGGTGCTCTGTTGCGAGGAAGCACAATGCGTTCATTGGCAATGCTTAAGCCGGTTAAGTCGATTCTATGGAGCGTAGCGCTGTTGCTGCTGGGCAATGGCTTGCTGAATACGCTGCTAACCCTGCGCGGCACAGGGGAGGGGTTCTCCAGCGCGGTACTGGGGATGATTATGTCCGGCTACTTTGTCGGTTTTATCTGCGGTACCTGGGTGAGCGGGCGGTTAATTCGGCGCATGGGGCATATCCGCACCTTTGGCTTCTGCGCGTCTATTTGTGCATCGGTGGCGCTGTTGCATCTGGTGTTTATCAATCCGTGGGTATGGCTGCCGTTGCGGGTGGTTTACGGGCTTTCGTTTATCACCTTAATTACCGTGATCGAAAGCTGGTTGAATAGCCAAGCCGCTAGCCATGAGCGGGGGCGAATCTTTGCCGTCTATATGGTCGTTAATTTGGGTGCCTTGGCGACGGCCCAACAGCTACTGCGGCTTTCCTCGCCGCAGGGTTTTTTACTGTTTGTGGTGATTGCCATTTTAATCAGTTGGGCGCTGTTACCCATCACCTTAACCCGCCGCGTGCAGCCTAAATTGCCGGAACGGCCTAAAAGTAGCCTGCGATCGCTGCTGGGTTTTGCCCCACTGGCGGTCGCCTCCGCTGCGTTATCGGGGTTGGCGATGGGTGCGTTCTGGTCGATGACCCCGGTCTACGCCACGCAGCTGGGCTTTGATATCGGCGGTGTTGGCTTGGTGATGAGCGTGGCGATTATCGGCGGCGCGCTGCTGCAGATACCTATCGGGCGTTTCTCCGATAATCACGACCGCCCTAGAGTAATGACCTGGGTGGTCTTTTTGGCGGCACTTATTGCCGCCGCCATGCCCTTTGCACCCAGCCATGAAACACTCTTGGGGCTGTATTTTATTTGGGGCGGTTTGGCGTTTTCGCTCTACCCGCTGGCCGTGGCACAGCTGATCGATCAGCTTCACCCGGATGAAATCGTCTCCGGCTCGGCGGATATGCTGGTCATGCATGGCGCCGGTTGTGCAGTGGCACCGATAGCGGCGGGGTCACTGATGACGGCGGTAGGTGGCCACGGCCTGCCGATTTACATCGCCTGCGTGTTTACCGTATTAGGCGCTTACGCAATTTACCGTCGCCGCCATGTCACGGCCTTGATCACCCACACCGCCCACTTTGAGCCAATGGTCCAAAGTGGTGCAGGGGCGTTGGAAATGATCTTTGATGATACCCAGCGCGATCTTTTCGATGATCCAAGCTTTTACGAAAAGGACGAACGCGAGCGTTTAACGCGCCTTCTCAAACCAGCCAGTGGTTGAGTTGAGTTCAGGGCGCGCTGGGGAGTCCTCATGGGGCATTACTGACCGGGGAGGGTGAGTTGCTCGCTTTCTTGGAGCGGCAGGCCGCTGCGGTAAAGAGCACGTCGGTCGAGGAGTTGAGCGCGGTTTCAGTGGCGTCCTGCACCACGCTAATCACAAAGCCAATCGCCACCGCCTGCATGGCCACTTCCGTGGGGATGCCGAACAGGTTAGCGGCCATGGGAATCAGCATTAGCGAGCCGCCCGCCACGCCGGAAACGCCGCAGGCTGCCAGCGCTGATACCACGCACAGTAGCAGCGCCGTGGCAAAATCAACGCTAATGCCCAGCGTATGCGTAGTCGCCAGGGTGATCACGGTAATGGTAATGGCCGCGCCGCACATATTGATCGTCGCGCCCAGTGGAATTGAGATAGCGTAGGTATCAGGGTCGAGCTCTAGGCGGCGGCACAGCTCAAGGTTGACTGGGATATTCGCCGCCGAGCTACGCGTGAAAAAGGCCGTAATCGCGCTACCACGCAGGCAGGCGAAAACGAGCGGATAAGGGTTCTGGCGGGTAGTAAAGTAGACCAACAGCGGATTGCTCACCAGCGCGACAAACACCATACAGCCCACAATCACTGCCAACAGCTGGGCATAGTTAAGCAGCGATTCAACGCCGGATTCTGCCAGCGTGCCTGCCACCAAGCCAAAGATACCCAGCGGCGCTAAACGAATCACCAGCGTGACGATGCGTGTGACCGCCGTGGATAAATCGCTCAACGCTTGGCGGGTAGTCTCGCTGGCTTGGCGCAGCGCCAAACCCAGGCCGATGGCCCAAGCCAGGATAGCAATAAAGTTTGCCTCCATCAGCGCGCTAATCGGGTTGGCCACCGCATTCAGCAGCAGGTCGCGCAGAACGCTAAAAATATCCCCTGGCGGGTTGCCGTCAACTTGGCCTGCATTCAATGAAAGCTCGGTGGGGAATACAAAGCTGGCCGCTACCGCAATCAGTGCGGCGATCAATGTACCCACCACGTACAGTGCTAGCACCGGGCGAATGTGGGTCGGCTGACCTTTTTGATGAGCAGAAATCGCGGCGGCCACCAGCACAAACACTAAAATGGGCGCTACCGCCTGCAAAGCGGCGATAAAAAGCTGGCCCAGCAGGGCTACATCGCTAGCAATGTCCGGCGTGAACAGGGCGAGCAATACCCCGGCAACGATACCGATTAAAATCTGCGGTATTAGGCCCAGCCGTAGAAGCGGCCGAAAAACAGTACGAGCGGTGGCGATCATTGCGCAACTCTCAGGTAGTAGAAAGTGGGTAGCGTTGTAGCGAGGGGCCACAACGCGCCTGAAAGGGGCGGTATTCTATCAGCTGCTGCTCTCCTCCGTGTCGCTGATATTTGCCTAGTCGATGAGCGCGCTATTTTTCGAGGGTTATTGACGAAACACTGATTTTATTCACTAAAAATGCCCCTGCCGTATGAGTCGGCAGGGGCATTAATTGAGGCTGCTTTTGGCACTGGCGGTTTAGCCGACGCGCTGAGTTAGCCGATTAAGTCGCTACGGCACCGAGGGCCGCTGGGGTGGTTTTATCTGAAGGGTAAAGAGCCGTGACCCCTATCTCTGAATAACCGCGCTGCGTTAACGCCAGGACGTCAGGGGAAGTGCCCCATTTCATCAGCATCTCATCCAGCAGTTGCTCGGCGTCTTCAGATTGGCCGCAGCGGATAAGCAGTTGGACAATGGCATAATCACACTCGGGGGTGTCGAATAGCTCGTCCTTGATATCTTGAATGGCAATATGAAGACCCGCCTGGGAAAGGCCAGTGTGCGTTTTGCTATGCATATCACGACTCCTTGTGATTGCGAACGGCGATTTGCGTCAAAAGACCGCCTAAATTTGAAAGGGTACATCAAAAGACGTACCGAACTGAGCCTAATATAGCCGTCAGTGAGAAGCAACTACCAAAAAAGAGCGGTTTGAACGACTACTCGGCGTCCGCCATATGCCTGCGCAGTGTCCAGTAGCCACCCCATAGTCGCGTCGCCACCGTCATCAGACAAGCAATCGCAAATAACGTCGCAAGCGTCGGGAAGTGGTTAGGCAATAGACAGAAAATCACCAGCGCCAGCACGGTTTCAGTGCCTTCGGTTAAGCCTTCTAAATAGTAGAACGCCTTGTTGGGAAAGTTAGGCCGTTCTATCGCTTGCTGTTTAGCGGCAATGGCAAAGGCCAGAAACGACGTGCCGGTGCCGATAAATGCAAACAGCAGCAGGCAAGCCGCGAGGGCATTCTGCTCAGGGTTGGCCAGTGCAAAGCCAAGCACCACGGCGGCGTAGAAAACAAAATCGAGGCCAATATCAAGAAAGCCGCCTGCATCGCTAGTTTGGCCACTTAACCGTGCCAACGCACCGTCTACGCCGTCACCCAGGCGGTTTAGCACAATCACCACTAGGGCGAGCCCATACTGCTCCCATGCCAACAGCGGTAGTGCCATCATACCGATCAAAAAAGCGCCTAGGGTCACCTGGTCGGGAGTGATTTGGAGCCGATGCAGCGGCTGCGCGAGTCGTTTGAGGGGGCGATGGGTCAATGGCATTGTCCAGCGATCAAGCACGCTATTCTCCTTATCACGGGTTGGCAATGGTGCGCGCAAGCGTACGCGCCAGGTATTTTACGTGGGTGTTTAAAGGCAGTTAATAATTACAACTAAAGTTGTTAGACTTTGGTGGCAATAATGGGCAAATAACTGGACTAATGGCTGATAGCAGTTAATAAAGGGCGCCAAAAGAGTACCAGTACTGCGCGTAAGGGGACTGCTGCCAATGCGTTCATCCTTCACATCTCATCGTTCATACCACCGTAAGCGACGCTAATTACATGGATAAAACTACCCTGATGACGGCATGGGGCCAGCTATGGGGCTCCCATTACCAAGCTAAAAAGTTATTAATGTGCGCGTTGCCCACCGGCGGTGCCGCTAATGCAGCGGCGGCAACCCAACAGCGCGAGCCTCGCGAGCCCAAACCGCCTGCTTACACCACGCCGCAGAAAATTGGTTTACTGCTTGGGCCGCTGCTGTTCGCCTTGGTCGCGCTGTTTTTTCACCCTGAAGACTTGAGTGTTGAAGGGCGCATGGTGCTGGCCACTACCTTATGGGTCGCGGTGTGGTGGATCACTGAAGCCATCCCCATTCCCGTCACCTCGCTGTTGCCGATCGTGCTGTTGCCCATTACCGGCGCGCTGGATGGGCGTGCGGTGACCGCCGCTTACGGCAATCCGATTATTTTCTTGTTTTTGGGCGGTTTTATGATTGCCCTGGCGATGGAAAAGTGGGATTTACACAAGCGTATCGCGCTGTCGATTATCGCCGTACTAGGCACCAGTATTAACAGCATCGTGTTTGGCTTTATGGCCGCGACCGGCTTTTTGTCGATGTGGGTCTCCAACACCGCCTCCGTCATGATGATGCTACCCATTGGTACCGCTATTGTGTACCAGGTTAGCCAGGAGCTGGCTAAAAGTGATGGCGATCACAGTGCCGAAATTGACAAATTCAGCAAAGCGCTCATTTTTGGTATCGGCTACGGCGGCACCATTGGCGGCTTGGGCACGCTGATTGGTACGCCGCCGAATATTATTCTCGCCGCCATCGTCAACGAGCTATTTGGCGTTGAAATTTCCTTCGCCGGGTGGATGGTGTTTGCCTTTCCGGTTGTCGTCGTGCTGTTGTTTAGCGCTTGGTTGCTACTGACGCGGGTTTTTTTCCCGGTTAAATTTAGCCATCTGCCGGGTGGGAAGGAGCTGATTAACAAAGAGAAAGACGCTTTAGGTTCAACCAGTTTTGAAGAGAAAGCGGTGCTGGCTGTTTTCCTGTTCGCGGCCTTTATGTGGATTACCCGGTCGTTTTTATGGCAAGGGCAGATCATTAATATCCCTGGCATTAACGACACCATGATCGCGATTGTCGCCGCGTTGCTACTGTTTTTGATCCCTGCCAAAAACAAAGGTGGCTGCCTGTTGGGCTGGGATATCGCCAAAGATGTACCTTGGGGGATTTTGCTGCTGTTCGGCGGTGGCTTGGCGATTGCCGCAGGCTTTGGTTCATCCGGTCTGGCGGAGTGGATCGGCGGGCAGATGAGCGTGCTGGAAGGCGTCAACTTCCTGCTGGTCATTCTGCTGGCGAGCGGCATGGTGCTGTTCTTAACCGAAATTACCTCCAATACCGCCACGGCCACCATGATTCTACCGGTATTGGCATCGCTGGCGCTGGCGCTGGACGTCCACCCCTTCGTGCTGATGGTGCCCGCGGCCATGGCCGCCAACTGCGCCTTTATGCTACCGGTAGGCACGCCGCCCAATGCGATTATCTTTGCGACCGGCAAGATCAAAATCATTGAGATGGTGCGCACCGGCTTCTGGCTCAACATCATCGCCATGCTGCTGATTGTGGCGGCGGTGTATTTTATGCTGCCACTCATGTGGGGGGTTGATTTAACCACGTATCCCGACGCCTTCCGCCGCTAGAGGCTGTTGAGCCAGAGCCTTCGGAGAAAAACGATTAGCCCCGCCATAGAGCGGGGCTTTTTGCAGGTCGATTATCTAGGTCGGTGGCGTTTTGTGGGTAGAGGGCCTGCTGGGTTGTTATCATGGCGCCACACCATTTTTGTTGAGCTTGTTATGCGTCTACTTCACACCGCCGACTGGCACTTAGGCAGGCTGTTTCATAACCTCTCGCTGTTGGAAGATCAGCGCCATGTGCTCAACCAGCTGATCGCGATCATCGACCGTGAGGCCGTTGATGCAGTGTTGATCGCGGGTGATATTTTTGATCGCTCGGTGCCGCCCTCGGCGGCGGTAACACTGCTGGACGAGGTGCTCCACGCGCTCTGCGAGGAGCGCAAGCTGCCGGTGATCATGATCTCAGGTAACCACGACGGTGCGGCGCGGCTGCGTTTTGGCGCCCGTCACTTGCGCCAGTCCGGGCTGCATATTCTTTCCGATCTGGCCGCGTTTGCAACCCCTGTCACGTTGACTATTAAGGGCGTAGAAGTCGATGTGTTTGGCATCCCTTACGCAGACCCCGAACACGTGCGTAGCCAGTTTAATGCGGATGTGCGCGATTTTGACGGCGCCCACCGCTATTTGGTCGAGCGCATCCAAGAGCAGCGCCACCCAAAGCGGCCCACCGTGCTGATGAGCCACTGCTTTGTAGATGGCGGCAGCGCTTCAGACTCTGAGCGCCCGCTGACCCTAGGCGGGGCTGAAAGCGTCGCCTGGGAACCCATGCAACACTTTGACTACGTGGCGCTGGGGCACCTGCACGGCCCCCAATACCGCGGCGGCGAGCATATTCGTTACAGCGGCTCGCTACTCAAGTACAGCTTTTCCGAAGCCAGCCAGCGCAAAGGCGTAACGCTGGTGGATATTGAGGCGTCCGGCGTCACTCAGATTGAACAGATCCCGCTGACCCCCCATCGCGAAGTGCGCGTATTGGAGGGCGAGATAGCCGCGCTTATCGACCAGGGTAAAACGGATGCCAACGCCGACGATTACCTACTGGTGCGGCTGACTGATCGCCACGCCATTCTCGATCCTATGGGCAAGCTGCGCGAGGTCTACCCCAACGTGTTGCACCTGGAAAAACCCGGCATGCTAGAGGCTCGGGGCACTCAGCAGCTGGATCGTGACCGGCCGCGCTTTGATACACTGGACATGTTTAGCGACTTCTTCGAGCAAACCAGCGGGGAAGCCATGAGCGACGAGCAGGCCCGCAGCATGGCGGCGCTCATTAACCAACTGCAGCGCGAAGAGACCCAGCAATGACGCCGTTAACCCTTACCATGCAGGCGTTTGGGCCCTTCGCGGGCAGCGAAACGATTGATTTCACCGCGCTGGGCAGAAGCCCGCTGTTTTTAATTAATGGCCCCACTGGGGCGGGTAAAAGCTCGATTCTCGATGCGATCTGCTTTGCCCTGTACGGCCAGACCACGGGCGATGAACGCACCGGCTCTCAGATGCGCTGCGATCAGGCCGATGCCGCGCTGCTAACCGATGTCACGCTGGATTTTCGCCTGCGCGGCGTCGATTACCGGGTGCGCCGCGTGCCCCAGCAGGAGCGCCCCAAGGCCCGCGGCGAAGGCACTACCACCCATAATGCTGAAGCCCAGCTATGGCGAATGACAGCGTTAGGTGAGACGGGTGAATGTCTCGTCGCCAAGAGTGTGATTGACGCAACCGCTGAACTGCAACGCTTGATCGGGCTCAACGCTGATCAGTTTCGCCAGGTGATGGTGCTACCCCAGGGCCAATTTCGTGAGCTGCTGATGGCAGACTCAAAAGACCGCGAAAAAATATTTTCCCAGCTGTTTCAAACGCAGATTTTCCAGCGTATCGAAGAGCAATTGCGTACCCAGGCCAACCAAATCGAGCGGGCAGTGAAAGATCATCGCCAGCATATCAGCGGCATTCTCGCCGGTGGTGAGCTGGAAAGCGAATCCGCGTTAGCGCAAGAGCTGGAAGCACTGACGCCTCAGGTGGAGCAGGCGCGGCAAGGCTTTGAAACCGCACAGCGAGCGCGCCGTGGCGCCGAAAAACAGCGCGATGAGGCGCTGGCGCTGCAGCGCCAATTTGAAGCCCGCGATACGCTAGCCGCAGATAAAGCCCGCCATGTAGAGCAGCACGCTCACATAGAAAACACTAAGGCGCGTCTAGCGCAAAGTGACCACGCCCAGGCGCTGGCCCCCCAGAGCACGGCTCTCGCGCAAGCACGGCAAGCGTTGACCACCGCCCAAGCCGATCACCAGCAGGCGCAAGCCGCGTTAACCAGCCAGCGCGCGAGCGCCGAACAGGCGCAGCACACCTGGGAAGCGGCCCGGGAGCGCCAGGCGGAAGTTCCCGCGCTGCGTGAGCGGCACCGCCAGCTAAGCGAGTTTATTCAACAAGGCCAACAGTTAAGCGAGTTACAGGCGCGCTTTCAAACCGCCCATAGCGCTTGGCAACAGGCCGATAGTGCGCTCAAACGTGATGAGGAGCAGTTAGAGCACATTCGCCAACAGGGCGAAGCCATCGGCGTTACGCTGGAGCGCTTACAAACGGAGTTTCAGCAGCTGGCCAGCGCCCCCGCTGAACTCAGCCGCCATGAAAGCCTGCTTACCCAGCGCCAAGAGCTGGATAATTTAAGCCAACACAGGCGTGAGCTGGACAGCCAGCAACAGCAGGCAACCCAAGCATTGAGTCGCCGTCAAGAAGAAGCCGACCAGGCGCAACGTCACGCCACTGAGCAGGAGATGCACTGGCATCAGAGCCAGGCCGCGCTGTTAGCGCTGACCCTTGAGCAGGATGCCCCTTGCCCGGTGTGCGGCAGCCTGGAGCATCCCACCCCCGCGGCAAGTAGTACCGACGTGGTCACTCAGGCGCAGGTTGAAAAAGCCCGCTCAGCACTAGAAAAAGCCCGCCAAGCGCGGCAAGCGGCTGAGCGCCAGCACCAGACGCTTGCGCAACAGATCGAGTACAACGCACAGCAGGTGCAGCGCCTTGGTCAGCAGTTAGCCGAATGGGCGACCCAGCCGTTAAGCGAGCTGCAAAACGCCTGTGAAGACTTGCGCCGCCAAGTGCAGCGACGGCAAAGCGTTGAGCGTGAGATTAGCCAGCAAACCACTGCCCGCGATGGGCTGCGCCGTGAATGGGCAACCCTGGACAAACAGCTTAAAGCCCAGCGCCCTACCGTTGAGAAGGCCAAAGAAGACGCCCTTCGCCTAGAGAGCCAGCGCGACCAGCTGAGCCAAGCGTTGCCTGATGATGCCCGCGACTCAGAGGCCATGCGTCACACCCTCGCCGAGCTGGAACGCCAGATCGCGCAGATTGAAAAAGCCTGGGAAAGTGCCCAGCAGGGGCTGTCGACCAGCCAAACCCAACGGGCGCGGGCGGAAGAGCAACTGCGTGGCGCAAGCGAGCGCGTCGAGCGCAGCGAACAGGCGCTAGAACAAGCGCAAACGGCGTGGCAAACAGCGCTGCAGCAAAGCCCCTTCGACGACGAGGCGGCGTTTCAGGCGGCCCAGTTGGACGACGCCCAGCGGCAAGACCTCACCCAGCAGCTAGAGGTGTACCAACGCCGCTTGGCCGAGCTTGAGGGGGCGTTGCAGAATTACCAAACTCAGCTCGCGGAAAAAACGCCGCCGGATATCGCCGCGCTCAATACCCAGGCCGAGGACGCGCAAGCGGCAGAAAATGCTCAGTTAGAGACATGGCGGGGGCTGGATGGGCGGTTAAAAACGCTGCACGCTATTCGCCAAAAACTCGCCACTGCCCACGCCGCTCAGGCCGAGCTTGAAGCCCAGTACCAGCTGTGGGGCACGCTCAGCGAGGTTGCCAATGGCCGCACCGGGCACCGCATCAGCCTGCAGCGCTTTGTGCTTGGCGTGCTGCTGGACGACGTGCTGATTCAAGCGTCGGAGCGGCTGGTGCGCATGAGCCGTGGGCGCTATCAGTTAGTGCGTCGGGAGGATCCGTCCAAGGGCAATAAAGCCTCGGGCCTGGAGCTTGATGTAGCCGATACCTACACCGGCAAAAACCGCCCCGTCGCGACGCTTTCCGGCGGTGAGTCGTTTATGGCGGCGCTGGCGCTGGCGCTGGGGCTTTCGGATGTGGTGCAGGCGTACGCGGGCGGCATCACCTTGGATACGCTATTTATCGATGAAGGCTTTGGCAGTCTTGATCAGGATGCCCTGGATCAAGCCATCGCCATGCTTAGCGAGCTGCAAATGGGCGGCCGCATGATCGGAATTATTTCCCACGTCAGCGAACTCAAAGAGCAAATGCCAGTCCGTTTAGAAGTGCGCACCAGCCGCCAGGGCAGCACGGTGGAAGTGAAGGGCGCACTGCTTTGACGGCTGACGTGGGATTAATTCATGTTGCGTTCATACAGCATGTTTTATAGGTTCTTCGTCACTTCAAGTGGACTTAATATTCATTAGCTATTTTGTATCTCACGGTTCAGATTACAACCACTAAGCCAGCTATCTGTTGTGGGAGGCCGCTTCAGCGGTGGTCCGACACTTCGGCGAAGGGTGCCGCAGGCACTCCCTTGGTTTCATCATGCTAGTAGCCCAAACATTCGCGAGCTGAAGCTCCCTCCCACAGGAGCCACCATCATGCTGGCAGAGTTAATTCCACACTGAGTTACGCAGAGCCACAAATAATCAATACTTAGGAGTGCAAGGATGAACGCAAGCAAGATTTTACAGCAGCTTATGCAGCAAGCCGGTGGTAGCCAAAAAGGTAGCGGCGTGGACGTAAAAGGCATGCTGGATGGTCTTTCCCGCCAGTTGGGTGGCAGCAATAACGCTAACAGCCAAGGCGCCCAGCAAGGCAGTGGTTCTAGCGGTTTTGATCTGAAAAGCCTGCTGGGTGGCGGTGCCATGGGCCTATTAGTGGGTTCCAAGCGTGGCCGGAAAATGGGCGGCAAAGCGCTTAAATATGGCGCTATTGCCGGCGTCGGCGTGCTGGCATGGAAAGCGTGGCAGAGTTCTCAGGCGGGTAAAAATGCCAGCTCCCAACAAAATGCTACCCCGAACGCGTCAGAGGGCGAGCAGGTAGACGCACTGAGCGGTGAATACCAAGAGCGCCGCAGTCTTGAATTGTTGCAAGCAATGATCATGGCCGCCCGCGCCGATGGCCATATTGACGAGCAAGAGCAGTCGCTGATTACCGAGCAGATCGACGCCCTAGGGGCCGATCAGGAGATGCATCACTGGGTAGAGCAGCAGCTAAAAGCACCGCTGGATGCCCAGGCGCTGGCCCGCGAAGCAGACTCCCCCCAAGCGGCCCGCGAAATGTACCTGATCAGCGTGGCTGTGACCGATGAGCAAAACCCCATGGAACGTGCCTGGCTGGATCAATTAGCCAGCGCGCTTAACTTGCCCCAAGAGATGGTCGATGAGCTTGAACGCCAAGCGCAGCAGGCAGGTTAATGCTGGATACGGTCAATTTTTGGCTAGCCACCGGTTTTGGGCTGGGGCTAGTGCCCATTGCACCGGGTACCTTTGGCTCGCTGCTGGGTATTCCGTTGGCGTGGTGGCTGCTGAGTCGGCCGCTAGGCCACCAGGGAATTATCATGGCGGTTCTGCTGGTGCTGGCGGTGCCGGTTTGCCACATCGCTGAGTGGCATTATATAGGCTTAGGGAACGAAGGATTGGACCATGGCAGCATCGTCGCTGATGAGTATGTGGCGTTTCCGCTAGCGGTTATCGGATTAGCCGCCGCGCGCCATCCAGCGGCGATAGCGCTGGCATTCGTTGTCTACCGCTTTTTCGATGGATTGAAGCCGCCACCGATTCATTTGGCAGAGTATGTTCATGGCGGCTTTGGCATTGTGTTGGACGACGTTATCGCCGCGCTGGTGACCTGGCTGGTGATGGCGCTGGTGTTAAAACTTTGGCGGCACCGCGCGTCTCAGCGAGCCTGAACGCAGTAAAGCGTGACGAAAAAGGCGCTTCGTCACTGCGTGTGGAATTTTTCTGCATGGCAGATAACGGCACCCGTGGTAGGTAGCTTTAGCTCGCGACCATTTAATTGAAATAGGCAAAAAAACGCCGCCCATCTGATCAACAGAAGGACGGCGCATTCTTTATCACTCGCTATTTACAACGTACGACTCACCAACCACACGGTTACTCTTTAACCACAATCACCGCTTTAACGTTGACGAACTCGAGCATGCCAAAACCGCCGTGCTCGCGGCCATAGCCGGAGTTTTTAACGCCGCCAAAGGGCATTTCCGGGGTAGCGATACCATAGCCATTAATATTGACCATACCAGTGTCAAAATATTTGATGGCTAGTTCAGTGGCGCGCTTAACATCCTTAGAAATGATGCCGCCGCCCAGGCCATAACGGCTGTCGTTAGCAATACGCATGGCGTCTTCGTCATCCTTGGCACGAATCAGCGCCGCTACCGGGCCAAACAGCTCGTCATCGTAAGCGGGCTGACCGGGGGTGACGTTATCCAGCACGGTGACCGGGTAGAAAGCGCCTTTGCCGGCTGGTTTTTCGCCGCCGCAGAGGATTTTTGCGCCTTTACGCACGCTCTCTTCCACTTGCTCATGGAGACCATCGCGCAGGTCAACGCGCGCCATGGGGCCCAGGTCGCTATCTTCCTTGGTCGGGTCGCCGACTTGCAACGACTGCATGCGAGCGACGTAGCGCTCTTTGAACGCCTCGTAGTTTTTCTCAGTCACTACAAAGCGTTTGGCGGCCACGCAGGTTTGGCCGGCGTTATACACACGGCCTGCTACGCAGGTATCGACAGCCACGTCTAAGTCAGCGTCATTGAGCACTAGGTATGCATCGTTGGAACCCAGTTCAAGCACTGTCTTTTTCAGATTCTCAGCGGCTTTAGCGGCCACTTTGCGGCCCGCACCGTCGCTGCCGGTCAGGGTGACGCCGCGAACTGCCGAGTGAGCGATCACTTCGTCAGAAACGTCATGAGAGATGACCAGCGCGCGGAAAACGTTCTCCGGAAGTCCTGCTTCGCGGTAGATCTTTTCCAGCAGCAGGCCGCTGCCGGTGACGTTTTCAGCGTGCTTAAGCAGGACGCCGTTACCCGCCATAATATTGGCGACTGAGTAGCGTACTACCTGATAAGCAGGGAAGTTCCACGGCTGAATGCCGTAGATCACACCCATGGGCGAATAGCTAATAATGCCACGTTCGCCATTACCGGGCTGGCGCTCTTCAGCGGCTAGCTTGGTGGGCCCATGTTCGGCGGTGTAATCACAGATCGCCGTACATAGATCAACTTCCTGACGGCCTTGCTCCGGTAGTTTGCCCATCTCCTTAACCATCAGGTCGACAAGCTCTTCCTTGCGGTCCTGTAGGGCTTGGCCAATCGCCTTAACCGCTTTAGCGCGGTTTTCCAGCGATACAAGGCGCCAGTCTAGAAACGCTTCGTAGCAGGCATCTACTACCTGTTTAGCTTCTGCGCTATCCATTAACGCGTAGGTTTCGAGGGCCTCGCCATCGGTGGGATTAATCGTCGTGATGCTGTTGCTCATAAGATCTCCTATCTATAGATCAACGTGTTGGTCAAAACGTCCAGTTCCTGGACGTATAGACGACCGGTCTATTTGAACCGTACTGGCACTCTAGTACAAAAAGTACGGCTTTGCATAATGGAAATGTCAATCATCCGGCAATTGCTTAGCCGAAGAGTTCCATCACCAATGTCTAAAATGGGTGTTACTCCTCAAAGGTCGGTCCACCGGCTTCTTCGCCCCACACTTCTTCCAGGCGATCATCGCGGCCACAGCTGAAGCGGTAGAACTTATAGCGTACGGGGTTCTTTTGGTAATAGTTCTGGTGGTACTCCTCAGCCGGCCAGAAGGTGGTCGCCGGGACTATCTGGGTAGCAATATCCTGGTCGAAGCGCGCTTCCATTTCGGCTTTCGACGCTTCAGCAAGCTCACGCTGCTGCTCGTCGTGATAGAAGATCGCCGAGCGGTATTGGTCACCCACATCGCAAAACTGGCGGTCTACCGCGAAAGGGTCGATATTGCGCCAGAAGATGTCTAGCAACTGCTGGTAATTAATTTGCTCTGAATCGTACTCAACCTGAACGACTTCCGCGTGGCCTGTGCCGCCTTGCGAAATCTCTTCGTAGGACGGGTCCTCTAGCTCACCGCCGATATAGCCAGCAATGGTGGCACTGACCCCAGGCTGTTTGTCGTAAGGCGGCTCCATGCACCAAAAGCAGCCCCCGGCAAAGGTTGCCTTGGCGTTTGTTTGCGCCTGTAGCGGGGTGCTACTCAGTAGGCCAGCAGCCGTTGCAATGATGCCTAGCGTTAAAGGGCTAACGCGGGGTAGGGCGCTGAAACGGGTAAAATGTGCCATTAAGCTAATCTCCTGAGAACATGGCAAGCAGGCCGCTGGTGGTTTAAAACGGTACCTAGCCATTAATAAGTCTATCGGTAGGTGTATGAGTCTATCAGTGGCGATGGGTTCAGCTTTTTGACGGACCGGTGTGGCAAGTTTGTGGTGCCCACGGCAGCGTCAGTAACCGCGGAGACGTAGCACATGATTCAGCAGCATTCACAACAAGTACAAAAACAGCCAGCGTCACCCGCTCGCTTGGAATTTGACTATATCGTGGTAGGGGCAGGCACCGCTGGGTGCCTGTTGGCCAATCGACTCAGTGCCAACCCCAATCATAAGGTGCTGTTAATAGAGGCGGGCGGCCGCGATAACTACCACTGGATCCATATTCCGGTGGGCTATCTCTACTGCATTAATAACCCGCGCACTGATTGGCTGTTTCGCACCGAGCCTGATAAAGGGCTTAACGGGCGCTCGCTGATTTACCCCCGCGGCAAAACCCTGGGCGGCTGCTCCAGCATCAACGGGATGATTTATATGCGTGGCCAAGCACGGGACTATGACCACTGGGCAGAAGTGACCGGCGACGACGCCTGGCGTTGGGAGAACTGCCTGCCCGACTTCACCAAACACGAAGACCATTACCGCTTGGATGAGGGTGGCGATGCAGACGCAAAGCATCGGGATTTTCACGGTCACGGTGGCGAATGGCGAATCGAAAAGCAGCGCCTCAAGTGGCAGGTGTTGGATGACTTTGCCGAGGCTGCGGTGCAGGCGGGCATACCGCGAAGCGACGATTTTAATCGTGGCTCAAACGAAGGTGTGGCTTATTTTGAGGTCAATCAACGCTCGGGCTGGCGTTGGAATACCGCCAAGGCGTTTTTGCGTCCCGCATTAAAACGCGGCAACTTAACGCTATGGCACTCCACCCAGGTCAATCGGCTGCTTTTTGAGGAGCAGGCAGGCACACCGCGCTGCGCGGGGGTGGAGCTAGAGCGCGGGGGGAAAGTCCAGCGTGCTGTGTTGAACAAGGAGAGAGGCAATGCAGAAGTAGTGCTGTGCACTGGGGCGATCGGCACGCCGCACTTGTTGCAACTTTCCGGTGTTGGGCCGGGTGAGGTGCTGCGCGAACACGGCGTTGAGGTCGTCCACGACCTGCCCGGCGTGGGCGAAAACCTGCAGGATCATCTGCAGATTCGTTCGGTGTATAAAATCACCAATGGCAAAACCCTCAATGCCATGACCAGCACGCTTTGGGGTAAAGCGGGAATAGCAATGGAGTACCTGCTTAAACGCTCGGGGCCGATGAGTATGGCGCCTTCGCAGTTGGGTGCTTTTACCCGCAGTACGCCCGACCAGCCGCACCCCAATATTGAGTACCACGTGCAGCCGCTAAGCCTGGAAGCCTTCGGCCAGCCGCTGCATCCGTACCCGGCGATTACCGCCAGCGTGTGCAATTTGAACCCCACCAGCCGAGGCACGGTTCGGCTGAAAAGCAGCGATCCACGCCAAGCGCCGGCGATTTCACCCAATTATTTAAGTACCCCCGAAGACCGCAAGGTGGCGGCAGATTCACTGCGTGTGACACGGCGCATCGCCGAGCAGCCGGCGTTTGCGAAGTACACGCCGGAAGAGGTAAAGCCAGGCCTTGAGTACCAGAGCGACGACGAGCTGGCGCGGCTGGCTGGTGATATCGGCACGACGATTTTTCACCCTGTTGGCACCGCGCGCATGGGTAGCGAAGACGATGAAATGGCCGTGGTTGATCCGCGACTTCGCGTGCGCGGCATTAGCGGGCTGCGGGTGGCCGATGCCAGTGTGATGCCGACGATTACCAGTGGTAATACTAACTCGCCCACCCTGATGATTGCGGAGAAGGCCGCGAGCTGGATACTGGCTGAAGGCAGTCAGGCGTCGGATAGCGCCTAGGCGCAAGCGCTGTTAGTCGGCGTTTTATGGGGGTGTTGACGTGAAGGGGTCGTTAAGCGCAAAATATGCCCAGTTGGTTAGCAAGTCGCACGTTGTCAGCAGTATAGAAGCGCCTCTAGCGTTAAATCTGGTGAAAGTCTCTTGTTTTACCCACTGCAATTCGGGTATTACCCGGTTTTAATTAGCAATATCGAGGATTTCGATCATGGCAACTGGCACAGTTAAGTGGTTTAACGACACTAAAGGTTTCGGCTTTATTTCTCCTGACGACAATGGCGACGATCTGTTCGCGCATTTCTCTGAAATTCAAGCTGAAGGCTTCAAATCTCTGCAAGACGGCCAGAAGGTTTCCTTCGACGTCACCCAGGGCAAAAAAGGCCTTCAGGCTTCTAACATCAAAGTAGAAAGTTAATTCTTTTACTTGTTTGTTAGTAACAGTTGTTAATAACAGTCGTTAGTAATAGCTGTTAGCAGTCAACGCTAAGCGTTGATTGACTCAAAACCCCGCCAAGTGCGGGGTTTTTGCATTTATACGGATCAGGCTTGGATTGGATACTCGCCTCACACCCGCATATTCCTTTTCGATCTTTAAGTGTTTCTAAAAATAACTTTTTAGAATATATAAATGGCATCACAATAGCGCCTGATTGTTGATTAGGGATGCAGTAGTGATGTCGCTGGATGCTTGGATAGCAGTGGGCGTGGTACTGACCATTTTCCCGCTGATGGCGTTTTCACGCCTGGGCCCGGATATTATTTTGCTGGGGGCGGTGATAGGCCTGATGACGCTGGGCGTGATTGACCCACAGCAGGCGCTGGGCGGGTTCTCCAATAGCGGCCTGTTTACCGTGGCGTTTATGTACGTGCTGGTGGCGAGCATTCGTGAAACGGGCGGTATCGATCTTATTATCCGCTACGTGCTGAGACGCCCCGGTAGTGAAAGAGGCGCGCTGGTGCGCCTGCTATTGCCGGTGGCGGCACTCAGCGCGTTTGTCAATAATACCCCCGTGGTGGCCACCTATATTCCTGCGGTGATGAGCTGGAGCCGACGGCTACGCTTATCTCCCCAGCGGCTGCTGATGCCGCTTAGTTTCGCCTCTATCCTTGGCGGCACCATTACCCTGTTTGGTACCAGCACTAACTTGGTCGTTCATGGCCTACTGCTGGAGCGCTACCCAGCGCTGGGTATGGGGCTGTTGGATTTGGCCTGGGTCGGGGTTCCCGTCGCAATCCTGGGGCTTGTTTATCTCATCGTGTTGGGGCCGCGCCTGTTGCCTGCCCATGAAGGGGTCGCCAATGCGTTTGCCAACCCCCGTGAGTTCACCATCGAAATGGAGGTTGATCCCGCTGGCGTACTGGTCGATCGTAGCGTTGAAGAGGCTGGGCTGCGCCACTTACAGGCGCTATTTTTGGTTGAGATCGAGCGTGCAGGCAATGTGGTCAGCGTGGTCGGGCCCGGCGAAAAACTCAAAGGGGGCGACCGGCTGGTGTTCGCCGGCACGTCTGATGCAGCGGTGGAGTTGCAGCAAATTCGCGGTTTGATTCCTTCCCAAGACGATACCCCCAGCCTGGAAAAAGCGTTTAAAGAGCGCCGCCTTGTCGAGGCAGTGGTGTCTAGCCAGTGCCAGTTTATTGGCCAGCGTATTCGCGATGGCCACTTTAGAACGCTTTACGGCGCGGCGGTATTGGCGATCTGCCGGGGTGGCGAGCGGGTTAAAGGCAACCTTGGTCAGGTGCGCCTGCAGTCTGCTGATGTGCTGTTACTTGAAGCGCGGCCGCCGTTTATCGAGCGCCATCGTCAGTCGCGGGACTTTCTGCTGATTAGCGAGCTCAATGGCGCGGCGCGGCCAGTGCATGAAAAAGCCCCGCTGGCGTGGGGCATTCTGTTGGGGGCCGTGCTGCTTGCCGCATTGGGGGTGATCAGTCTGCTTAACGCTGCCATGCTGGGGGCTGCGTTGGCGCTGCTCAGCGGTTGCTGTTCGGTGGGCGCTGCTAAGCGGGGCTTGGATACGCAAGTGTTACTCACCATTGCCGCCTCATTTGGCGTAGGCGCGGCGCTGCAAAGCTCCGGCGCGGCTGAGGTCATTGGCGGAGGGTTGCTAACGTTAGTGGCGGGTAATCCGCTGCTGCTACTCATAGGTACTTACGTTGTCGTCGCACTGCTCACGGAGCTAGTGACTAATAACGCGGCGGCGGTGATTGTTTTCCCGGTGGTAATGAGCGCCGCAGAAAGCTTGGGCGTGAGCCCAATGCCTTATGTAGTGGCCGTGATGTTTGCCGCCTCAGCCAGCTTTTTAACCCCGATAGGCTACCAAACCAACCTGATGGTGTATGGCCCGGGTGGCTATAAGGTCAGCGATTTTCTGCGCTTGGGGTGCGGTTTGAATGTGCTAACCGGTGCCATAGCGCTGGTGTTGATACCGCTAGTGTGGCCATTTTAAGCGCTCAATCACTCGCGGTTAACGCAGGATTGCGCTAGGGTGGCGCTTTTCAGATAAGGAACTGGATTCCATGACTGCTCCTGGCGAACTGATTATTGAGCCCAAAGATGGTCAACCCGCCGATGCCTGCGTGTTTATATTGCATGGCCTGGGTGCTGACGGGCACGATTTTGAACCGCTGGTGCCTGCGTTAGCGCTGCCCAAAGATTCGCACGTGCGTTTTATCATGCCCCATTCGCAGCGTCTGCCCGTGACGATTAACGGCGGCATGGTGATGCCCGCTTGGTACGATATTCTTGCCATGGATTTGGGGCGCCGGGTCGATGAGCGCCAGCTCAAGCAATCCGCCGAGCGTATTCATACCCTGATTCAAGAGCAGATTGATCAAGGCATCGACAGTCAGCGGATCATTGTCGCGGGCTTTTCCCAAGGGGGCGCGGTTGCCTACCACGCCGCGCTGACATTCCCCGCGCCGCTGGGCGGTTTGTTGGCAATGTCGACCTACTTTGCCACCGCCGATAATATCGATCTGGCTGACGCCAACCGGCAGATTCCTATCGAGGTGCAGCACGGCAACTTTGACCCGATTGTGCCGGAAAGCTTGGGACGCAGCGGCGCGGATCGCTTAAAAGCCATGGGCTACGCGGTCAACTATCGCCAGTACCCCATGGCCCACGCGCTATGTCCTCAGCAGGTAAACGATATTGGTAAGTGGTTGAGCGCTCGCTTAGCCTAAAAGCCGCGTCGACAAGGGGAGGAAAGGCGGGCACAGTAAATCCCTATTCGTGCCCGATGCAAGGACGTAGCGAAAACGAATGATAGCTTCCTTTGATGCTCTAGAAATATTGCTGGCGCTCGGCTTAACCGTCACGGCGCTGGCTTGCCTCTTTGATCGCCACCTAGTGCGCGCTTGCTGCTTCTTTGTGGCATTTGCCCTCGCCATGACATTGGCCTGGTGGCAGTTAGGCGCGCCCTGGTTAGCCGCCGTTGAACTGTTGCTGGGAGCGGTGCTCACCGGGCTGTGCTTTTTTTATGCCCTGGGCCGATTTTTCCCCGGCGTTTCTTCCTCTCTAGAGCGCGACAGCTTTAACGAGCCTTGGTCGCGGTCGTTCGCGCGCCTGCTACTGGCGCTGGCTTGGTTTGTGATGGTCGGCGCGGCGATTCGCTATGTGATTACTGACATGGTGTATTCGCCCGACGAGCAGCCGCTGCTGCTGGCGGGGGTTATGATCACTGCCAGCGCGCTAGGCGCCTTTGCGTTACACCGTCATTTACTACGCCGCTTGCTGGCCTTCAATATTCTTGGCTCCGGGGTGTTTATGCTCTTGGCTGGCGTGGCGGGCACCTCGGCGTCTGCCCAGGCGCTGATTACCGTTGGTTTGTGCATTGCATGGCTGGGATCAATGCTAGGCGCCTTGCTGATTCGGCAGCTGTTGCATTTGGAAGGCGTCGATGCCTTGGGGCGTGATGGCAACCCCAAGGAGAACGCTACATGATCTGGCGTTTTGGGCTGTTTGAGAGCACCTTTGCGCCGCTTGTTAGTACGCATTGGGCGCTGTGCATCGCGCTGGGTTTTCCGTTTCTAATGGGCTTGCTGGCGGCGCTTTTTCCGCCTAAACGGATGTGGCCCGTAGCGCTGGCCTGTCTGCCGGTATTGGCATCTGGGTGGGTATTGTTATCTGCTTATGACCAGGCGGGGCTGCTGCGTTGGCAGTGGGACGTGGCGGGCGTCAGCCTGTCGCTGCGTTTAAATGGGCTCAGTGTTCTGTTGCTACTAACCACCCAGTGGATTGGCGTTGCCGCCGCGCTCTATACCCCAGGCTCGTTGCGTTTAAGCGAGCCACAACCGCTGTCGCGCTGGCTGTGGCCGTTGATGGGCGTGCTACTTAGCGCGCTGTCATTAATCTGGCTAGCCAGCGATTTGCTTACGCTTTACGTGGCGCTGGAACTGATGGGGCTGTCAGCGGTGGGTATGCTGTTGCTATCGGGAAAAGTCGCGGCGCTGCTGGCAGGCATGCGCTATTTGCTGCTGGCACTGGTGGGGTCGCTGGCTTATCTGTTGGGGGTGGCGCTGATCTTGGGGCACTGGGGGCGGCTGGACCTGCAGGGGCTGGCGGCAGTGGTTGAGCCTGGGCCAGTGGCGTGGATTGCCGCTGCACTGATAGGCGCCGGACTGGCTTTAAAAGCTGCGCTGTTCCCCATGCACGGGTGGTTGTCGCCGGTACATGGCAATGCCTGGACCCCGGTTAGCGCGCTGCATGCCGCGCTGGTCATCAAGGCGTCGCTGTTTATGCTGCTGCAGCTGTGGAGCATTCTGCTGCCCGATACTTTTTACGCCCCGCGGGTCATAGCCTTGCTGGGCATGCTGGCGATTGTGTGGGGCGGGCTATTGGCGTGGCGCACCGATTCATTGAAAACCTTGGTAGCATCCTCAACGGTGGCTCAGTTGGGTTATCTGATGGTGGTCTTTCCGCTGCTGCTGGGGCCTGATATTGCACCGCTACCCCGCGCCTTGGCCTGGGAGGGCTTTTGGCTGCAGTTGATCGGTCATGCCTTTGCCAAAGCGGCGATGTTTATGGCCGCCGGTAACTTAATACTCGCGACCGGGGAGAGCACGCTCAAAGGCTTGGCGGGTACCAGCCGTCGTCTGCCGCTTTCGCTGTTAATATTTGGCGTTGCCTCCGTGACGCTGATGGGCTTGCCGCCTAGCTCCGGCTTTACTGCCAAGTGGTTGCTACTAGAGGCGATGCTGATTTCCCAGCAGTGGTGGGCGGTGGCGGCGCTGTTAACCGGTACGCTGCTGACCGCGGCCTATGTGTTTCGTATGTTTCGCTACTCGTTTGACGATTCGGCGCCGCGCCATCATTACCAACCGCTGGCGCCAGGCATGGATTTGATTGCGCTGTCTCTCGCCTTAACAGCATTTGGACTGGGCTTATTGGCTCACTTTACCTTAGCGCTAATGCGCGGAGGTGGCGTATGAATGCCGCGTGGTTGCCGGTCACCACCTTAATTACCTCGCTGCTGGTGGTTGTTATCATCTTTTCGCTACCCGAAGAGGCGCGGCGGCTGCGCACCACCGTTAACTTGCTGGCGGCGGTGATTAAAATCATTCTTGTCATGCTGATGGTGGGGCGAGTGTCCGCCGGTCGCGAAGACATTTTTAGCTTTCAAGTCGTGGGTGGCGTTGATTTCGTACTGCGGGCCGACGCGCTAGGCGTGATGTTTGCCGGGCTATCGTCGCTGCTCTGGCTATGCACCACGATTTATGCGATTGGTTACCTGGAAGGCTCGGCCAATCGGAAACGGTTTTTCGGCTTCTTCAGCCTATGTGTCACCAGCACAATAGGCATTGCGTTGGCCGACAATCTATTTACCTTTCTGATTTTCTACGAAATGTTGACGCTTTCCACGTACCCCCTGGTGGTACATTCAGGGACTCAGAAGGCGCTTGACGCGGGCCGTGTCTATTTGCGCTATACGTTAAGCGCCGGCGTGGTGCTGCTGTTAGGCGCCGTGTTGCTGCACTACCTGACCGGCGACCAATCCTTCTCATCCGAGGAGGGTTTGAGTGATTATCTTAACGATCACCGCGGCCTGTTAACGCTGATATTTGCCCTGCTAGTCGGTGGGCTGGCGGTCAAGGCGGCCATGGTGCCACTCCACGGTTGGCTGCCCCGCGCGATGGTGGCGCCCGCGCCGGTGAGTGCGCTGCTGCATGCGGTGGCCGTGGTGAAGGCCGGCGCCTTTGGTATCTTACGGGTGGTGTATGATTTATTTGGTCTTCAACTAAGCATTGAGTTAGGCGTCATCTCGGTACTGGCCGTGGCGGCGTCTATTACGATTATTTATGGCTCGCTGCGTGCCCTCGCACAAGAGGAGCTAAAGCCCCGATTAGCGTTTTCTACCGTCAGCCAAGTCTCTTACATCATTCTGGGTATCGGCCTGTTTGGTCCTTTTGGCACCATTGGCGCACTGGCGCATTTGCTCCATCAAGGCTTAATGAAGGTGACGCTGTTCTTCTGTGCGGGCAACTACGCCGAGGAGTTAGGCATTCACCGCATCGATGAAATGGACGGTGCAGGTAAGCGTATGCCGCTGACCAGCATCGCCTTTACCGTCGGCGCCTTGGGTATGATTGGGCTGCCACCGGTAGCGGGGTTTATCACAAAATGGTACCTGGGGATCGGTGCTATTCGCGCTGAGATGTATTGGGTGGTGGTCGTGCTCATCGCCAGCAGTACGCTCAACGCGATGTATTTTCTGCCTATCGTCCACCGCCTCTGGTTCCGTTTAGGGCCCGCGCATGGACAAGGTCAGTGGCCCAAAGAGCAGCGTTTAGGTCGTTTGGAAACCCACGGCTGGCTACTTTGGCCCATGGTATTTACCGCTCTGGCGAGCCTTGGCGCGGGGCTATTGGCGGGTATGCCGTTTAGCCCGCTGGACTGGGCGACCCGCGTCGCCACGGGGGAGTACCTGCCATGATGACGCTGTTGTTGGCACTGTCACTGCTGTGGCCGCTAGCGGTTGCCGGGGTAGTGATATGGCAGACCTACCGCACCCCAAGCGCACGGCGCGACTATTGTTCAGTGCTTTGGCTAAGCGCCGCTTGGCCAGCGCTGTTGCTGGCCTACGGCGGTGAGGCCCAGTGGACCATTGATGCCTGGATGCTGGGTGGTGAATGGGAACTAAACGCGCTAAGCCGCCCTTGGCTGGCGTTTACTGCCCTGTTGTGGAGTGTGGCGGCCTTACACGCCAGGGGCTACTTCGCGACGGAGCAGGCACAAGCCCAGGCCGGTGACCAAGCTGCCCAGCGGCGTTTGATGCGTTTAGCGCTGCTCTGGCCGTTGACCCTGTTGGGCAATGTGCTGCTAATTATTGCCCAGGATATTGCTAGCTTCTATTTAGGTTTTGCGCTGATGACCTTCGCTGCCTACGCCCTGGTGGTGCATAGCGGTACACAGGAGGCACGGCTGGGGGCCAAGGCCTATTTGATATTAGCCGTGGTGGGGGAAGGGCTAATTCTAGGCGGCTTTCTATGGGCAGCTGGCGAGGCTAACACGCTAACGCTGCAGGGCGTGCGTGAGGGCATCCTGACGGCCGAGCACGGCGCTTGGATGGCCACACTGCTGTGGCTGGGCTTGGGCGTGAAGGCGGGCGTGATTGGTCTGCACGTATGGCTACCCCTGGCGCACCCGGCGGCGCCTGCCCCTGCTAGCGCGGTGCTTAGCGGGGCGATGATTAAGGCGGGCCTGCTGGGGTGGATAAGCGTATTGCCGTTAGGCGAAGAAGGTATTTCAGCGTCACTGGCCCAGTTGGGTCAGGTGATGCTGGTGGCCGGGTTGGCGGCGGCCTTTGGCGCCGCGCTGTATGGCGTGTTCCAGCGTCATCCCAAGGCGATATTGGCCTACTCAAGTATCAGTCAGATGGGCATGCTGACGGCGCTGGTGGCGATGGGCTTGGTCGCGCCCGCGGTGTGGCCGCTGCTGTGGCCAGGGGTGGTGCTGTTTGCTGCCCACCATGCGCTGGCCAAAGGCTCGCTGTTTATGGGCACCAGTATTAGCGAGCATCTACCCCGCTGGCCGCGGGCATTAATCTGGCCGCTGTTGGCACTGCCGGGTATTTCCCTCGCCGGCGCTATTGGCGCGGGGATGGTCGCTAAATGGAGCGTGAAAAGCCCGCTCTACGAGATGCATCATGAGTCGTTGATTAAGCTGCTCAGCTGGGCGGCCGTGGGCACAGCAGCGTTGGTTGGCGTTGCCGTTTGGCGCCAGTGGCAGCAGCGCCATCAAGGGGGCAGTAATCCCTGGCAGTGGGGCGCTTGGCTGACGGGTATCGTCGCAGCGCTGGCAACGCCGCTGTGGCTTCCACTGCCTGCAGACAGTGTCGCGATGCCGCCATTGAAAGAGTGGCTAGGGATTATGTGGCCGCTCCCGGCGGGCGTTGTGATCGTTACCGTCGGCGGGGCGTTACTGCGCTACGTCAACGTTAAGGCGCCCCCGGCGGGCGATCTTTGGTGGCTCTATGCCGGGGTTACCAGCGCTGTGTTGGTGCCGATGCGTCTTATAGCACGCGGCTGTGGCAGGGTGAAAGCGGCTAGCGTGCTAACATCAAAGCAAGCGGAAGAGGCGTTAATGGGCTATTTGCCCCGCCTGTTGGCTGCCGAGTACTGGATGCGCCACCATGCCAGTGGTTTGATGATGGTGCTTGCCTTGCTGCTTGCAGCGTTACTTATGTGGGAAGGCCAACGATGAGTCGACTGTCAGGAAAGCATGATGCGTAAAATCGCTCGCGGTCGCCACGCCGAAGTGCCTGGCGACATACCCAAACATGGCTGGCACGATATTGCCTGGCGTGTGGTGCGCGCTGCCCGGCGTGACCGGCTTACCATGCTGGCCGCAGGCGTGGCTTTCTATGCCTTACTGGCGCTGTTTCCGACCATCGCGGCGGTGATTTCACTGTGGGGACTACTCTTTGATCCTTCTGAAGCAGGCCAGCAGCTATATGAAATTAGTCGCTTTATGCCGCCGGATGCCGCCAAACTGATTGACCAGCAGGCGCAACAGGTGGTTGAGAGCGCGGAGTCGGGAAGCTTTATGGGGGCTTTAGCCGGGCTGCTGATTGCGATGTTTATTGCCTCAAAGGGCGTTGCGGTGTTGGTGATTGGTCTCAACGTAGTGAATGGCGAAAGCGAAAAGCGCAGCGTCATTCATCGCGGGGCAGTGCTGGTGGCGCTGACCTTTGGTTTGATTATTATGACGCTGATCTCGCTTGCCTTTATCGCCGTTGTGCCGGTGGTGGTCGACACCCTAATGATTGAACCGCCGTTAGACAAAATCCTACAGTGGCTGCGTTGGCCAGCGTTATTGATCCTGATGAGCATGCTTATCGCCTTGCTTTATCGCTTCGCGCCTTATCGGCGTTCGGCGCAGTGGCGGTGGTTAAGCTATGGCACGCTATTAGCGACGCTAATGTGGTTGTTAGGCTCCGGCGGGCTGTCACTGTATGTGCGCCACTTCTCAGCGTTTAGCGAGCTCTATGGGTCATTGGGTGCGGTGGTCGCGCTGATGCTATGGTTTTGGCTGTCGGCGTTTGTCGTACTGTTTGGCGCCGAAGTGAACAGCGAAATGGAACGCCAAACCTACAACGATACCACGGTGGGTGACCCTCGGCCCCTTGGCGAGCGGGAAGCGTTTGCAGCGGACACCGTCGGCAGCCCTCAGCCGTGGCGTGGGTCAGATAGTGAATAACACCGCCCACCGCAGGCAACGGTGGGCGGTGTGGTGTTTGGGTTATAGCAGCTCTTCCGCGGCCAGCGCCAAGCGCGAACGCTCAACACTTTTCAGAGTGATATGACCCGCGTGGGGCCAGTCGCGAAAGCGTTCAACCACGGCGGCCATGCCGCAGGTATTGGCGGTGAGGTAAGCGGTATCGATCTGCCCAACGTTGCCCAAACAGACAATCTTGGTATTACGTCCCGCCCGGGTAACCAGTGATTTAAGCTGTTTGGGGGTGAAGTTTTGTGCCTCATCAATGATTAAGAAGGTATCGTTCAAGGTGCGACCGCGCATGAAACTTGGCGCGCGTATCTGCACCCGCGAGCCAATTAGTTGCCGCGTAGCGCCGTTATCCCAGCTGGAATCGCCTTCCTCATTGCGCAACAGGTTGTCCATATTGTCGTGGAAGGCGCCCATCCACGGTGACATCTTCTCCTCTTCGGTGCCGGGCAAAAAGCCGATATCTTCGCCCATGGGGATCGGTGCGCGGGTAAATACAATGCGTTCAAACAGCTTGGCATCCAGCGTTTGTTGAAAGGCGGCGGCCAGGGTCATAAAGGTTTTGCCGGTGCCGGCGTTGCCTGCAATAGTGACCAGGTCAATCTCGGCGTCCATCAGCAAGTTGAGGGTGAAGTTTTGCCGACTGTCGTGGGCGTGAACCCCCCAAACCCCGGCATGGTGGCGGTAGTTAGTGAGTAGCTGAAGGCGGGCCGAAGTGGGGCCCAGTTCGCGAATAATCGCTTCAAACTCTGCACCGTTTTCGCTATCCGACACCAGCATGCCCACGTGCCAGTGGCGTGGCATGGTACCGTTGAGCTGGTAGAAAGTGTGGTGATCCAGACGCTCCACGCTGACATCAACGTTAAGGCCTTCCCATAGTGCCGCCCCATGTTGGCCTGCGCTAGCGTAGACCTGTGCGCCCTCAATCATGGCATCGCTATCGGAGAAGGCGCGATCGTTAAGGTAATCCTCAACCGGTACTTTCAGCGCGGCGGCTTTAACGCGCAGGTTGATATCTTTGGTGACCAGAATGACCGAGGCATCGGGGCGTTCTTCGCGCAGGCGGCAGGTTTCCGCCAAGATGCGGTTGTCAGGGCTATCGTCGAGGGCGTCGAAGAGTTTTAAATCGTTATAGCATAGAAAATGTAGGCGTCCTGATTCGCCGCTGATACGAGGGATAGGGATACCGCGCTGTATTTCATCAAAGGTGACTTGGCTCGTTAGGTCGGAAAGCGTACGGCTGATTTGACGGGCCGTGCGGGCGATTTCACGAATACCGTTTTTATGCTTATCCAGCTCCTCTAGAACAGTCATGGGGATTACCACGCCGTGTTCATCAAAATGGTAGAGCGCAGCGGGGTCATGAATGAGGACATTAGTGTCCAGCACGTACAGCCTAGTGGCTTTCTTATCGAGTCGTACCATCGGTGGAATCACTCCTTGGTTGACGGCAACTTCGACACTGGCAGGTGCGTATTACGCCCAGATGACACTTGCCTGTGTCTTTCACTTGGCGTGTCCTGGCGTCTCCTTTTGAGGCAGTTTTTATTAGCCTGGAAGGCTTTGGCGTTTTCCGCCACTTAAATTATTTCAACGCTGTGTCAGTCAGCCCTAAGCGCTGGCTAAGCGGGCGTTATTGTTGATGGCCACGTCCAGTTGACTTCCCCTTGTGTGTCGCGTTATTAACTTGTATGCGCATTAAATCCCATTGCCTCAACGCTGTTAACCAAGAGAACACCATGACACCGGCTATTGATAGTGCAAGACATGCAGGTATTGCCTTTCAACTTCATGAGTATGCCCACGACGAAGGCGCGCCGTCCTACGGGTTGGAGGCGGCGGAGAAGTTGAGCATTACGGCCGAGCGGATATTTAAAACCCTGGTCGTGAAGCTGGATGGTAAACAGCTTGCCGTAGGCATTGTGCCGGTCACTGGCCAGCTAAATTTAAAACAAATCGCCAAAGCTGCCGGGGCAAAAAAGGCCGCGATGGCGGCGCCAGAAGAGGTAGAGCGAAGCTCCGGCTATGTGCTGGGAGGGGTCAGCCCACTAGGCCAAAAAAAGCGACTGACCACCTTTATCGACCATTCCGCTGACGCCTTCGCCACGGTTTATGTCAGCGCCGGGCGACGCGGGCTGGAAATTGAGCTGGCGCCAAACGATCTTGCCACGCTGTGTCAGGCGACTTTTGTACCGCTGGCAACGTGACAGTCACGCAGTTAGAAGCACTTTCTGGTATGGTGCGGTAACGTTTGTGCGTCATCTGCCCTCCAGGCGGCGCACGCTGTATTTCTGATGGCCGCTTCACGGCGGTCCAAGCAAGGTAATATCGTGTCTGACTCCTCTTTCTCCTCGTTAGCGTTGCCAAAAGCTTTACTGAGCAACCTGGCATCCCTTGGCTACCACGAAATGACGCCGGTGCAGGCGCAAAGCCTGCCGCCGATGCTAGCCGGGCGCGATGTGCTGGCGCAGGCGAAAACCGGCTCGGGCAAAACGGCGGCCTTTGGCTTAGCACTGCTGGCGCAACTGAAAATAGACAGCTTTGCGGTGCAGGGCTTGGTGCTATGCCCCACTCGGGAGCTTGCTGACCAAGTGGCTGAAGAGCTGCGCCGCTTGGCGCGTGGCGTGGCCAACGTAAAGGTGCTGACGCTCTGCGGTGGCGCCCCCTTTGGCCCCCAGCTCGGCTCTTTAGAGCACGGGGCGCACATTGTAGTGGGCACCCCAGGGCGTATTGATGAGCACCTGCGTAAAGGTTCGCTCACCCTGGATTCGGTGTCGATACTGGTATTGGATGAAGCGGACCGCATGCTGGATATGGGCTTTCAGGCCACGCTGGATGCGATTATTGCTGAAACGCCCGAGGATCGCCAAACGCTGCTGTTCAGTGCCACCTTCCCGGATGAGCACGCATCAGGTGGCTTAACCGCGATGACCCGGGGCGTGATGCAGGAGCCGGTGATGGTCAAAGTCGCCGAGGTGCACGACGCCAGCACTATCCAGCAGCACTTTTATAGCGTTGCCAATGAAGAGGCGCGATTCGAGGCGCTGCGCCAGCTGCTGCTGGTCTATCGGCCCGCCACTAGCGTCGTGTTCTGCAACACCAAACGCGAAACCCAAGCCGTGGCGGAGCAGCTAACCGATGCGGGCTTCAGTGCCGTGGCGCTCAATGGCGATTTAGAGCAGAAAGATCGCGATCGCATCCTGATTTTGTTTGCCAATCAAAGTGCGTCTATTTTGGTGGCAACGGATGTGGCCGCGCGGGGCTTGGATATCGCCCAGCTGGACGCGGTGTTTAACTACCAAATTGCCCGCGAGCTCGATGTCCACGTGCACCGGGTGGGGCGCACCGGGCGCGCCGGGGCCAGCGGTATTGCCTGCACGCTGGTGACACCTAAAGAAAGTTACCGCCTGGAGCGGCTGGAAGGCTTGCTGGAACAGCCGATTCGCACCGAGCCGTTGCCTAAAGCCCAGCACTCGGTGCCGTTTGAGCCGCCGATGGCGACGCTGCAATTGGCCGGTGGCAAGAAAGATAAACTACGCCCGGGCGATATTCTCGGCGCGCTGACCAGTGAAGGGGGGCTGCACGGTGATCAAGTAGGTAAAATTAAGGTACTCGCGCGTAGCGCTTACGTGGCCGTCGAGCGCGGTGTTATTCAACAAGCCCAGGCAAAACTCGAGCGTGATAAATTAAAAGGGCGCGCTTTCCGCGTTCGCCGTATCCGTTATTAAGCTACTGATCAATCAGTTCAGGTAGTCAAGTCAGATGGTCAAGATCGTAAAGAGGAGCCGACGCAGCTAACCATGAAAATCCCCAAAAGATTACAGCCCCTGGTCGATGATGGAATGATCGACGAGGTGCTGGTGCAACTGATGAGTGGCAAGGAAGCGCAGGTCTACGTGGTGCGCTGCGGTGACGAAGTGCGCTGTGCCAAAGTGTTTAAAGAAGCTAAGCAGCGCAGCTTTAAACAGGCGGTTCAATATCAAGAGGGGCGTAAAGAGCGCAACAGTCGCCGTTCTCGGGCCATGGCCAAAAAAACCCGTTACGGCCAGAAAGAGCAGGAGCAGGCGTGGCTGAATGCCGAAGTCGATGCGCTCTATCGCCTTGCCTCGGCTGGGGTTCGGGTACCCGAACCCCACGGCTTTGTGGATGGCGTACTGCTGATGGAAATGATCACCGACGCCGAAGGCAACGTGGCGCCGCGTTTGGATGAGGTAACGCTTACCCCCGAGCAGGCCGAAACCTACTACGCCAAGGTCATCCAGGACGTGGTGCGCATGCTATGCGCGGGGTTGATTCACGGCGATCTGTCGGAATTTAATGTATTGGTCGACTCCTCCGGCCCGGTGATTATCGATCTCCCCCAGGCGGTTGATGCCGCAGGCAATAACAGCGCCGCCGCGATGCTGTATCGCGATGTCAATAACATGCGCAACTACTTCGGCCAGTTCGCGCCAGCGCTGCTCACTACGGAATACGGCAAAGAGATGTGGGCACTGTATGAAACCGGTGAACTGCATCCGGATAGTAAGCTCACCGGCCACTTCGATGCCGATACCCATATTGCTAACGTCGATGAGTTGATGGAAGTGATCGACGATGCCAAAGAGGAAGAGGCCGACCGCCAAGCGCGTATGCGCGATGATGACGACGACGATGGTGAAATTCCGCAGCCTTACTAACGTTTCAGCTTACGTTGTCGCGCATCTTTTCCGCTTTTCGGTCAGGGTATCGGCGCTGTAGACAATGTTTTTATAGACACTGTTTTTATAGACACTGTTTCTGTAGACACTGCTGCCTGCGTTCTTCACAAGGAAAATATATGCTGTCGCGTGTTTTACAGCCGCTATTTCGTTACTTCGAAACGCGGGTCAATCCCTACCCTGAAGGCAACGTTGAAACACCGCCTAAGGGCTTGATGCCGTTTATTGTCCATTTTTCTCGTCCGATGCTGCCGCTGTTGCTGCTTATGACGCTGTTCACGGCGCTGGTGTCGGCGGCTGAGGTGGTGTTTTTTAGCTATATGGGCCAGTTAGTAGATTGGCTGGGCAACGTGGAGCGGGCGAATTTTTGGGCAGAAAATGGCTTATGGCTGTCAGGCTTGGGGTTATTGTTACTGATAGGCTTACCGCTATTAGTGCTGATGCAGTCACTGGTCACCCACCAAAGCATTTTTGGTAACTACCCGATGATCGGCCGCTGGCTGTCCCACCGCCATATGCTGAGCCAGAGCCTGGCATTCTATCAGGATGAGTTTGCTGGGCGGGTATCGCAGAAAGTCATGCAAACGGCGCTGGCGATTCGCGAAACCGTCACCAAGGTGATGGATCTGCTGGTCTACGCCATCGTCTATTTTACCGGCGCGGCCTATTTGCTAGGCCGGGCGGATCTGATGCTGCTGATCCCGCTGGGGCTATGGTTGGTGGGCTACTTGGCGATTATGCGCTACTTCGTGCCGCGTCTGCGGGATGTCTCCATGGCCCAGGCGGACGCTCGCGCGCAAATGACCGGCCGTGTGGTGGATAGCTACAGCAATATCCAAACCATCAAGCTGTTTGCCGATACCGAGCGCGAGCAGCGCTACGCCAAAGACGCCATGGAAGGCTTTATGGTCACCGTGCATCGTCAGATGCGGTTGGTGACCATCATGAGCGTGGGGTTGACGCTGCTGAACACGGCGCTATTGGTGGGCACGGCGGCCATGGCGATCAGCGCCTGGTACACCGAGGCGATTTCGCTTGGCGTGCTGGCGATCGCCATTGCGCTGGTGATGCGTATCCGCTTTATGTCTGACTGGATCTTGTGGGAAGTTGCCGGGCTATTTGAGAATATTGGCACCGTACAAGACGGTATGAATACCATCGCCCAAGAACCCACCGTTCGCGATGCCCCTAACGCTCAGCCGCTAAGTGTGCCCCAAGGGGAGATTCGTTTTGACGCCATGCGCTTTGGTTACGAGCAGGCCAAGGGCGAAAACAAAACCGTGTTTGATGGTTTTAACCTAACCATTGCCCCCGGTGAGAAAATCGGGTTGATAGGGCGCTCGGGTGCGGGTAAATCAACCCTTGCCAACCTGCTGCTGCGGTTTTATGACGTCCAGGGTGGGCGCATTCTAATTGATGGACAGAACGTTGCCGAGGTGACGCAGACCTCCCTGCGTCATCAGATTGGCATGGTGACCCAGGACACCTCGCTGCTGCACCGCTCGCTGCGCGACAACATTCGCTATGGCAGCCCACATGCCAGCGAAGAGGACGTTTGGAACGCGGTGCGCCGCGCCCATGCCGATACTTTTATCGATGAATTGGTCGACCCGAAAGGACGCCGCGGACTGGACGCTCATGTGGGCGAGCGGGGCGTTAAGCTATCCGGCGGCCAGCGCCAGCGTATTGCGATTGCTCGGGTGCTGCTCAAGAATGCGCCGATTCTGGTCTTGGATGAGGCCACTTCGGCGCTGGATTCTGAAGTGGAAGCCGCCATTCAAGAGCAGCTGGATACGCTGATGGAAGGCAAAACGGTGATTGCGATTGCCCATCGCCTGTCCACCATTGCCATGCTTGACCGACTGGTTGTGGTCGACGAAGGGCGTATTGTGGAAACTGGTACGCATCAGGAGTTACTGGCGCAAGGGGGAATCTATGCCAGCCTGTGGCAGCGACAGTCGGGTGGTTTCTTAGGTCACGACCTTGATCTTGAAGATAATGCCCTCATCTCATAATAGACCAGTCGTTTTTAATGACATGCGTTCAATAGGAGGTAGTGATGCAAGCTATTCAGCTTCGAGAGCCCGGCGGTTTAGACAAACTAGACGTCGTTGAACTAGCGGCTCCAGGCCAGCCCGGCCCTGGCGAAATAAAAGTACGCCTTCATGCCAGTTCCTTGAATTTCCACGACTACGCCGTGGTTGCCGGAATGATCCCGACAGAACAAAACCGCATTCCCATGTCCGATGGCGCGGGTGTGGTAGAAGCGGTCGGTGAAGGCGTGAGCGAATTCGCCGTTGGCGATCACGTGGTCTCGACCTTCTTCCCGCATTGGCTAGAAGGCCCGGCCAGAGTCGGTGATTTTCGCACCACGCCAGGCGACGGCGTGGACGGCTACGCTCGTGAGCAGGTGGTGCGCCCGGTCGAGTGGTTTACCCATCAACCCAAGGGCTATAGCCACGCTGAATCGGCTACCTTAACCACGGCGGGCTTAACTGCTTGGCGGGCGCTAGTGGTCGATGGCGGCCTTAAAGCGGGCGAAACGGTGCTGGTGCTGGGCACCGGCGGGGTATCCATTTTCGCCCTGCAGTTTGCGCGTTTGATGGGCGCGCGCGTAATTGCAACGTCATCGTCTAACGACAAGTTGGCGCGGCTGCGCGAGATGGGCGCTGAACACACCATCAACTACAAGGAAACGCCCGAGTGGGGTAAGCGCGTCAAAGAGCTAACCAACGGCGAAGGCGTTGATCATGTGGTTGAGGTGGGTGGCTCTGGTACCTTGCCACAATCCATTGATGCGGTGAAAATCGGCGGGCATATCGCCTTGATTGGTATCCTAACCGGCCGCGAAGGCGAAATACCCACCGCTAAGCTCATGGCCAAACAGGCTAATCTAAAAGGCTTGATTGTGGGCAGCCGTCGCCAGCAGATCGAGATGATTCGCGCCCTTGAAACGCTGGATATGCATCCGATCATTGACCGCGAATTTCCGCTTGCCGAGATCGCCGAGGCTTTCCGCCATCAGGAGTCGGGCCAGCACTTCGGTAAAATCTGCCTAACGTTTTAATCGCTTAGCCGCGATTTAGTCAGTTGACGTGTACGCCTTGTGTTGCTTTGCAAGGCGTACAAGAGAGCTAATCAGTCAGGCGGCTATAAACCACACCCTTCACTTCAAGCTCCAGTATTTCATCGTAGGGAACCGTGATGCCTTCAATGTCGCCCGGCGCTTTTCGGCTGTTTTTTATCTCGGTTTCAGGTATCACCTTCACGCCCACCAACCCGACGTGCTGAATTCTTGCGCTAAAGCGATTGCCTTCGTGTTCAATCAATAACCGCTCCCCAGCAATACATTTTTCTAGTTTGGCATGCAGTTCTGCTTCGCTAACGTGAACAACACTCATCGCTTTCTCCTTCGATACGTGCAATAAAGATTAATCCCTTAAACGCGTTATCTACTGTCTAGCACGACTCTAGTTTAGACTATAAGTTCGTGGCGTGATGTTTAAGCCTCACTAGACTCAGGTAGTTCAGCGCTGTGATAAACGTTTTGGACGTCGTCCAATTCATTGAGCATGCCCAGGAATTTTTCCAACATTGCCACATCGTCGCCTTCCACCGGGGTGGTGGTTTGCGGCAGAAACTGAATTTCATCCGCTTCAAAATCAATCTCACCGAAGGTGTCTAACAGCGCCTGTTTGGCTTTGGCGTAGTCGGTGTGCGGGGCGAAAACGGTAATGCGGCCGTCCTCTTGCTCAATGTCAGTGACATCGACATCGGCTTCCATCAAGGCTTCGAGCACGGCCTCTTCGTCGCTGCCAGCGAAGGAGAAAATGGCGCAGTGGTCAAACATATGGCTAACGCTGCCGGGGGTGCCGATTTTGCTCTTGGTTTTGGTAAAGCAGCCGCGCACGTCACCAAAGGTGCGGTTGGGGTTGTCAGTAAGGCAGTCGACAATCACCATTACATTGCCGGGGCCAAAGCCTTCGTAACGGGCGGCGGAGAAATCTTCGCCACCGGCGCCGCTGGCTTTGTCGAGTGCTTTATCAATGACGTGGGAAGGCACCTGATCTTTTTTAGCCCGCTCCATTAAACCGCGCAGTGCCAAGTTGCTATTGGGGTCGGTACCGCCAGCTTTGGCGCAAACGTAAATCTCGCGGCCATATTTACTATAAACCTTGGTCTTTGCATCGGCCGTTTTGGCCATGGATTCCTTACGGTTCTGAAAAGCCCTACCCATGTTGCCGTCCTATGTTATCGATACGGTTATCTATACGCCTCTCGCGGTGAGCGGCGGGTATTTTTGAAAAAAGTGAAAAGCGCCAAAAGCATAAATTTTACCCAACAGCGTACCATGCTAACAGCGTTATTTAAGCCGCTAGCTGAAGAGCGGGGTCCCTGGCGCTATACTGGCCGCCAGCCTGCAGAGTATGCTATCAACACCTTAGGGAGAAACCGCTATGCCATTTTCATTGTGGCTATCGTTAGCCGCGATTTGTGCCATGGGCGCTATGTCGCCAGGGCCCAGTTTGGCCCTGGTATTGCGTCATACCCTCGGCGGTGGTCGCTTTAACGGTATGACGGCAGCACTCTTTCATGCCCTTGGCGTGGGTTTTTATGCGCTATTAACTGTTTGGGGGCTGGGCGCATTAATCGCCGGTTTTCCCCTGCTGTTTCAGCTAATCACGTGGTGTGGAGCGGCTTATTTGGCGTGGCTAGGGTGGCAAGCGTTACGTGCAGCCAAAGCGGGCGCCTTAGCGCCCAACGTGATTGCCACTAACCGCGGGCAGGCAGCCAAAGAGGGTGTGCTGGTCGCGTTGGGCAACCCTAAGCTCATTCTTTTTTTTGTTGCGCTGCTGAGCCAGTTTGTCACGCCAGACATGAGCGCGCTGGCGAAAGCGATTATTGTGTCAACCGCCATGATCATTGATGGGGGCTGGTACGTGTTGGTCGCAGTGGCGTTGTCACACTCACGAATTCTACCCTGGCTGCAACAGCGTGCCCATTGGATTAACCGCATTACCGGGGTGCTGCTCATTGCGTTGGCGCTAAGAGTGGTTGCCGGGCCACTGGTGTAAAAAGATCAGTCGTGGCATGGTGATAGGCATGCCGTTTGAGGTTTTTTGTGGGGCTTAGTGATGATTTACGACCAAGATTGTTATACCCACCAAGGGCTGCCGTTCAACCTGCGGGCGCTGCGGGGCCAAGTGTTGTTAGTGGTCAATGTCGCTAGCCAGTGTGGCTTTACCCCACAGTTAAAAGAGCTTGAAACCCTCTATCAGCGCTATCGTGATCGTGGTTTTACCGTGATTGGATTTCCGTGTAATCAGTTTGGCCGCCAATCACCGGAGAGCGCCCAAGCGTTTTGTACTTTCGGCGAGGCTCAGTTCGGCGTGACGTTTCCGCTAATGGAAAAAGTAAAGGTCAACGGTGGGGGCGCACATCCACTCTTTGTGTGGCTTAAAAACGAGGCGCCTGGTGTGCTGGGGACTAAAACCATAAAATGGAATTTTACTAAATTTCTGATCGGGCGTGATGGGCGTGTGATCGCTCGGTTCGGGCCTCAGGACCATGGGCGCCCGCTGCGTTTGGCATTAGAAAAAGCCTTAGATCAAGCTTACCCTTAAGGTCGCTGTCCTTGCTGTTTATACCTGCTCACCCCGCGCGACCAGTACGCGATTCATTAGCTCGTTCCAACGGTGACGCACCATCATGGTGGTTAAGCCTGAGAACAGCGCCCAGCTTTTGCGCCGCCAGCCCTTCAATCGCATGTTGTGGTTAACCAACTGCTGCATCAGTTTGCGGTCGTCAAATTGACGCCATTCGCTGGCAATGGATAGCTGATGACGCGACATCACTGGGGCCATCTCCAAGCGAAACATCCACTCCAACTCGTTAAGCGTCATATCGTAGCGCTGCACTACCTCTACCATGCCCGCGTAATCTCGTTCGCTGGGTTCACGGTCAAGCCACAGCGGCGCTAACGCTAGCCAAAGATCGCCGCGTTCGTCTACTAGCTGCTGCGCATTCATGTGTGCCTCGTTGGTGAAGTAGTTAATAGTGGCTATCGTGACGTGAAAGCGCCTCTAGCTCAAGGGCGGGCAGTCGCTCGAAAGGACAATCGCTCAAGAGCGGACAGGGCGGGCGTAGACAGCTAGAATAGTCCCACTGAGTCACGACATTGCTACGGCAAAACGGTGTCGATAGCGACATTTATCTGATAACGAGGTTCACTGTGATTATTAAACCCAAAGTGCGCGGCTTTATTTGTACCACCACGCATCCTGTCGGCTGTGAGCAAAACGTCCGCGAACAAATTGAAGCAACCCGCGCGCGGGGTTTGGATAAAAGCCAAGGCCCTAAAAAGGTATTGGTGATTGGGGCTTCCAGTGGCTATGGCCTAGCCGCACGGATTACCGCCGCGTTTGGCTACGGTGCCGACACTTTGGGCGTGTTCTTTGAAAAGCCTGCTACTGATAAAAAGCCCGGCACCGCCGGTTGGTACAACAGCGCTGCTTTTGACAAGTTCGCTAAGCAAGAAGGCTTGTATAGCAAGTCGATTAACGGCGATGCCTTCTCCCATGAAGCGCGCGAGAAAGCCATTGAATTGATTAAACAGGACATGGGCGAGATTGACCTGGTGGTCTACTCGCTGGCATCGCCCGTTCGCAAGCTGCCCGATAGCGGCGAAGTGAAGCGCTCAAGCCTGAAGCCAATTGGTGAAACCTACCGCGCCACGGCCATTGATACCAATAAAGACGCGATTACCGAAGTGGAAGTCGAGCCTGCCACGCAGCAGGAAATCGACGATACCATTACCGTGATGGGGGGCGAAGATTGGGAACTGTGGATGGACGCGCTTGACCAAGCGGGCGTGCTGGCGAAAGGCGCGCGTAGCGTGGCGTTTAGCTATATCGGCACCGAAATCACCTGGCCTATTTACTGGCACGGTGCGCTGGGTAAAGCCAAGGAAGACCTGGACCGCGCTGCAACGGCTATCGACAGCCAGCTGAAAGCCAGCGGCGGTGGCGCCAACGTAGCGGTGCTCAAATCGGTGGTCACTCAGGCCAGCGCGGCGATTCCGGTGATGCCGCTGTATATCGCCATGGTGTATCGCATCATGAAAGAACAGGGCCTGCACGAAGGCACGATTGACCAGTTGAATCGCCTGTTCAGCGAGCAGCTCTACTCGGCCCAGGGGCTGCGCGGCGAGTTTGCCACCGACGAGGCTGGCCGTCTGCGCCTGGATGACTGGGAGCTGCGCGACGATGTTCAGCAAGCCTGCCAGGATTTATGGTCAGAGGTAACCACCGACAACCTTTTTGAAATTACCGACTATGCTGGTTATAAGCACGAATTCTTGAAGCTGTTTGGCTTTGAGCGCGATGATGTCGATTACGATGCCGATGTGAACCCTGAGGTGAAGTTCGATGTCATTAATTTATAGGGTGTGATGCAACCGGATAGCCAGGAGGTATTTATGGATACCAGGGAGAGTAAGACCCGAGAAGAAGAGAAGCAGCATTTACTGGATGAACGGGTTCCTGAGGACTTTGACGCTTCTCAGCCGCACCTTCAGCCTGAGGCAAAACAGAAGCCACCCAACAGGCTGCATCAAGTGATCCCGTTAGTGGTTGTGGCGGTTGGGATTATTGTGGCTGGGCTGCTTATCCTGGGTATTGGTGGCAGCGGCGGCTAAAGTAAATGTGTTGTGTCATTCTCAATTGCCGGGCCTTGTGCCCGGCAATTTGCATTCTTGCGTCACTTTTTTGCTGCACAGGTCATAACGCTGCCTTCAGCTAAGTAATTGCGTAAGATAGACGTTTCACTCCGATGATGGCGATCTTTCATGCTGCGCAATTACCTATCATGCAGTCTAACCTGTTAGTGCCGCCGGTTAGCGTCAGCCGTAGGCGGGTAGCCTTTGTGCTGCTGCCGGGGTTTTCGCTGCTGGCCCATGCCAGCGCGCTGGAACCGTTGCAAATGGCCAACCAGCTGAGTGGGCAAATGCTTTATCACACCGTCACGCTGAGTATGGATAGCCAGCCGGTGCGCAGTAGCGCGCAGCTGTCGCTGCTGGCCCAGCACGAGCTAAGCACCGCGCTTGGGCCACTCGACTTTCTGCTGGTCTGCGCGCCCACGCCGCTGCCCTATGCGTTACCCGCTAAGCTGAACGAGTGGTTGCGAGGTCATCAAGGCCGCGGCGTGGCGCTGGGCGGACTGGCGGGCGGCACCGAAGTGCTGGCGCGCTGTGGGCTACTGGAAGGTTACCGCGCCACGCTCCCCTGGCAGCGTTTCGAGGCCTTTGCCCAGGCGTACCCGCAAGTCACGCTTTCCCAGCAGCTGTTCGAGATCGACCGCGATAGGCTGACCTGCGCAGGCGGCACCGCCGGCATGGATATGATGCTTACGCTGATTGGTCAGCATCACGGTGCCCGCTTGGCTGAGCAGGTGTCGGAGCAGTTTGTTTGCGATCGTATTCGTTTGGCCGATGAACGCCAACATGTGCCGCTGCGCAGCCGGTTGGGCCACGCACCGCAAAGCCTGGTGGATGCCGTGACGCTAATGGAAGCCAATATTGAGGAGCCGCTCTCAACCCTGGAGCTGGCCGAACACCTGGGAATTTCCCGGCGTCAGCTAGAGCGGCTATTTAAGAAGTATTTGCAAGCGGTGCCCAGCCGCTATTATTTAGACTTGCGCTTACAGGAAGCCCGCAAACAACTGCGGGAAAGCGACCGGGCAGTAGGCGATATCGCCTTTGCCACAGGGTTTTCCTCGGGTGCCCACTTTTCTACTGCCTACCGGCACCACTTTGGTATGACACCGCGGGAAGAGCGCCTGGGTTAGAAAGATTAGGTTAACGTATCGACGATGCCGCCTTCCACACGAAGCGCTGCCCCAGAGGTGGCGCTGGCCTGGGGCGACGCGGCATACACACTCATGTTGGCAACTTCTTCAGGCGTCGCCAAGCGCTGGATAATGGAGGAGGGGCGGTTCTCCTTCACAAAGCGGGCTTCCACCTCCTGCTGTGAAATACCCTCTTTTTCAGCCATGTCACCAATCATATTGAGTACGCCCTCGGAACGGGTCGGCCCGGGCAGAATGGCATTCACGGTGACCTGGGTGCCGCTGAGCACCTTGGCGAGCCCCCGCGATATCGACAGCAGCGCCGATTTTGTCATGCCGTAATGGACCATTTCGCTGGGGATATTGATGCCCGACTCGCTGGAGATAAATTGAATACGGCCCCAGTCGCGCTCGCGCATGCCCTGTGCATAATGGCGAGAAAGGCGTACGGCGCTCATCACATTGATATCAAAAAATTGTTGCCAGGTGGCGTCGTCAACGTCGAAAAAGTCCTGGGGCGCAAAAATACCCACGTTGTTGATCAGGATATCTGCACTGGGCTGCTGCGCTATCAAGGTTTGGCAACCCTCAGCGGTACCCAGATCCGCCGCCACGCCTTCCACCTTGGCATTGGGGGCGTCTTTTTTAAGCGCCGCGATGGCCTCGTCAACCCGCGCTTGGGTACGTCCTGTGACGACCACATCAGCGCCTGCACTGGCGAGCCCTTGAGCAATCGCAAAACCAATGCCCGCTGTAGAACCGGTGATAATGGCGTGCTTGCCGCTTAGATTAATCTGCATATGCTGGTCTCCTCTCGTCCTGAGTGTCGGTGCTCATCACTATGCAGCGCAGCGAATAACCGCGTAGCTTGCTAATCAGTATGGTGCTCTTTTAGGCTTCTTCAAGAGGGCGGTCTTCAATCGACCAGGCGTTCAGTCGCTTGCTGAGCACTGAGCCAGTAAAGCTGAGCCAGTAAAAAAAGGGGCCTTGTGACCGTGCCCTGCCGCCCAGGCAGCTTAGCAACATCAGCGATACTAATGTTATCTCTAGCCCAACACCTGCTTATGACTTGGCATTCGGCGGCATCACCACCCACTCAGGCTCCTCGAATTCGCCGATCAGGCGGATCTCGCAGCAGGGGGCCGCACGGCGGATGATTTCCTTTATCTCCGGGTTGGGCTGGGCTTCCATGGCGTCGCGGCTGGCCTTGCTGTCCCAGTGGGCGATGGCGATCAGGGTGTTGGGGTCACCGATCTTACGATGCAGTTCGGTGCCGCGTGCCCCAGGCGCCTGCTGGATGAGTTGGCTGGCGCGGACCCAGGCGTCGGCGTAGTCCTCGGCACGGTAGCCGTCGCGGATATGCACTTCGAAGATATATTTCATGGCGCTGCTCCCTGTCGCTGCTGCTGAAACTGTCGATCCTGGGTCAGTGTAGCCCGCTCACCGTCCTGATTCAGCTGCCTCTTTTCTCGCGCCGTTAGTCGAGCGTGATGCTCAGCGTCTGCCGAGCCTTGCAGGGGTAGCCGTAGCGCAGGTGTAGGGTGCGCTTGTCGAGGGCCATCACCACCGCGAACAGGGTCTCCATGCGCTCGGCCTCGGGCAGGTCGACGTCGGTGTGCTTGCAGATCGACATGGGCGCATTGTGGTGGTCGCTCAGTACGTCGAACAGCGCGCTAACGCCGGCCTCTGGCGGTGGGTCGAGCAGCTCATTGAGGCGGCGCAGGCGCACATGGGAGTCGGGCTTAGAGAAGTCGGTGACATAGGCGGTGGCGGCCGCGGCGTAGAGGTGGTTGGTATGGGTCACCCGCCCGCCGCTGGGCTCGAGTACCCCCGGCGGCCCGGGCTGTACCTCGAAGCCGGCGGCCTGGCCTGCAGCGCTGGCGACCAGAAAGTGCGCTGGCGAGGCGACGCGGTCTTCCGCGACGATGCGCTGGGCGCTGGTGAAGCCGTCGCTTTCGAGAAGCTTGCGCAGGGCGACGTGGATCGGCAGGCCGTCGCCGCAGGTCTGCGAGCGGATGGCGTTGAGACACACGCCGAGGCCGTGGGCGTTGAGGCCGATCTTGGCCAGCATCCCGGCCTCGCCGACGCTGACCAGCGGCGGCGCATCGTCGCTCTCTATGTGCAGTACCACCACGTTATCGAGCTGGTCGAGGCGCCAGTCCCAGTTCTGGGCCAGCCATTGGCGACCCTGTTGGTAGAGCGAGAAGGCGGAACAGCCGCCGCTGGCTTGGGTTAGCGAGATCTCGCTGCGGCAGTTGAGGGTGAGAATGTCGTCGCGCTGCAGGCCGGCGCCCTCGGCAATGCCCTCAAGCTCATTCAGGATCGCCGGGAAGGCGCGTTCGATAGCCGGTATAAAGCGTCGTGCTTCCTGCCGGGCGGCGGCCCAGTCGAGGCCTACAAAGTCTTGAAACAGCCGGTCATAGACCTCAATGCTGCGCTGAATCTGTGCGGCGTGGCGCTGGCCATGGGCCACGCCAATGGCATGGCGGCTACCGCGCAGGTGGGTTATGTCGAGCATGCGGAGTGCTCCTCGGGGAGGGGGTTTACTCAAGCCTACCGCGAACAGCGTGGAAGTGCAGGTGCTTGGCTACGCAGGCTCACGGATTGACTCGCCCTTGATTGCCGACAATAAAAAGCAGGTTGCTAAATACGTCACTGATACCGTGAGGTGCACAAGGACGGATATAGAGTGTTACAAAAAGGGGGTACGCCAGTTAAATGCGGCTATTCATAATTTGCCGTCCCATTGCTGAAAGCGGTTAACCGGGTTGGCCGCTTATACTGTTGTTACTTCTTTCCTCCATTGGAGATAGCGTGCCATGAGCCATACCCCAAGCCGTCAGGATTTCGATCACTACATGACGCCCAACTACGCCCCGCAGCAGGTCATTCCGGTGCGCGGTGAAGGTAGCCGCTTGTGGGACCAAGAAGGGCGTGAATATATCGACTTCGCCGGCGGTATTGCGGTGAACTCACTAGGCCATTGCCACCCAGTGCTGGTCAATGCGCTGAAAGAGCAGGGCGAGAAGCTCTGGCATCTCTCCAACGTGTTTACCAACGAGCCAGCGCTGAACCTGGCCAAATCGCTGGTCGAGCGCACCTTCGCCGATAAGGTGTTCTTATGCTCCTCCGGCGGTGAAGCCAACGAAGCCGCGCTGAAGCTGGCGCGCCGCTGGGCGGTGGATCACCACGGTGAGCATAAAGATAAGATCATCTCGTTTTATCAATCTTTCCATGGCCGCACCTTCTTCACCGTTAGCGTTGGCGGTCAGCCCAAGTACTCCCAGGGCTTTGGCCCGGTGCCCGGCGGCATCCTGCATGCCGATTACAATGATCTGGAGAGCGTGCGCAAGCTGGTTGGCGACGACACCTGCGCGATTATGGTTGAACCGATGCAGGGCGAGGGCGGTATCGTACCCGGCACGCAAGCATTCCTTCAGGGCCTGCGCGACCTGTGCGACGAACACAACGCGCTGCTGATTTTCGACGAAGTGCAAACCGGCGTGGGCCGTAGCGGCGAGCTCTACGCCTATAAGAACTATGGTATTACGCCGGATATTCTCACCAGTGCAAAATCCCTGGGCGGCGGTTTCCCTATTGGCGCCATGCTGGCGACCGATGCGGTAGCTAAATCGCTGGCGATTGGCACCCACGGTTCCACCTACGGCGGCAATGCGTTGGCGTCTGCGGTGGCGCTGGCGGCGGTTGAATTTATCGATACCCCGGAGGTGCTTGCCGGCGTTAAACATCGCCATGATCTGTTCCGCGAGCACTTGGAAACCATCAACCGCAAGCACGGCGTGTTTAAAGAGATTCGCGGTATGGGCTTGCTGATAGGCGCCCAGATGTCGGATGCCTATGAAGGCCGCGCCAAAGACATTCTACCGCTCGCTATCGAAGAGGGGTTGATGGCGCTGATTGCCGGGCCGAACGTACTGCGCATGGCGCCCTCCCTGGTGATTCCTGAAGCGGATATTGCCGAGGGCATGGCCCGCCTAGAGCGCGCGATTGAGCGGTTAGTTGCAACCGCATGAGTGAGCAAACCGCAGCGGTTACCGTCTTAACTCAACAGGGGGCGTCGAGAATGCTGGTAGTTCGACCCGTTAAAGCGGCTGACCTTATGGCGCTGGAGCAATTAGCCGAGCACGCGGTGCCTAAACTTACCAACTTGCCCGCCAATCGTGAACGGCTCCAGGAGCGTATTGCGCGCTCCCAGGATGCCTTTAACGGCGACGTTGAGTTTCCAGAAGATGAGCACTATACGTTTGTGCTGGCGGACGACAGTCGCGAGGAAGTGCTCGGTACGGCCACCATTCGCGCCCAGGCGGGCGCTAATGAGGCTTACTACACCTATCGCCAAGAGACGCTGATTCACGCTTCCCAGCAGTTGAACGTTCGCCGCGAAGTGCAGACGTTAGCGCTTTCCCATGAAGTCTCGGATGCCACCCTGCTGTGCGCCTTTTCGCTAAACCCGCGCTACAAAGGCACCAGCGCCGAAAGCCTTTTGCGCCGGGCGCGGCTGATGTTTATTGCCCAATACCCAGAACGCTTTTCGCGCATCTTAGCGGTGGCGTTTCCCGGCTATTTGGATACCCGCGGCGAATCGCCGTTCTGGGAGAGCGTAGGGCGGCACTTTTTTGCCCGCAGCTTCCAGGATATTAATCACATTGCCGGAGTGCGCTCGAAAAGCTTTATCGCTGAAGTGATGCCCCAATTCCCACTTTATTTGCCGCTGCTAACGCCCCAGGCGCGGGCAGCGATTGGCCGGGAGCACCCTGCCCACGAAGAGGCGCTGGAGGAGATGCTGGCGGAGGGCTTTGTGCGCTCCCGGCATGTGGATATTTTCGACGCCGGGCCGATTGTCAAAGCCGAGCGCGAGCGGTTGGAAACCTTCCGCAGTGCCGCCTGGCACCCGGTACGCATTCGCCCTGAACACGCGTTGCCCGATGCCGAACCCGCGCTGGTTGCCAATCAAAAGCTCGGTGAGTTCCGCTGTATCGTCGCGCGTTATGCGTTATCCCCTACGGGGCAACTGATGCTTTCCCCCGAGCACGCCGAGCGGTTGGGCGTCACGGAAGGGCGGGCGGTGCTTGCCGCGCCGCTGACGCTACCCGCCGCGGTAGACGCGCTCGATGAAGGAGAAATGTAATGCGCATTCGACCCATTGCCCGCGATGATTTGGATGGGCTCCAGGCGCTTGCGCAGCAGGCGGGCGTTGGCTTTACCTCACTGCCGGATAACCGCGAGTTTTTAGCCGGTAAGATTGAAGCCGCCGCCAGTGCCTTTGAAGAGCGCACGCCGGTGGATGACCGGCTCTACTTCTTTGTGCTGGAAGATGAAGCGAGCGGCGAGCTGGCCGGGTGCTGCGCCATTGAGGGGCAGGTGGGCCGCGAAGTGCCGTTTTATAATTACCGATTGGGCACTTTAGCGCACTCCTCCATACAGCTGGATTTGCACCGCACCATTGATACGCTGTTTTTAAGTTCCGACCACACCGGCGACGCCGAAGTGTGCTCGCTTTTTCTGCGCCCCGAGTATCGCGGTGAAGCTAATAAGCATCTGCGTAACGGCGCACTGCTCTCCAAGGCGCGCTGGCTGTTTATGGCTCAGTTTCGCGACCATTTCCCCAATAAAGTGTTAGCGGAAATGCGCGGTGTGTTCGACGAAAACAATACCAGTCCCTTTTGGGAGAGCCTGGGAAAACACTTCTTTCCCATGGATTTTAACGAGGCGGATCGCTTGACCGGCCTGGGACAGAAGAGCTTTATCGGCGAGTTGATGCCCAAGTTCCCCATTTACACCACCTTTATGGCTGAAGAAGCCCGGGCCTGTATTGGTCAGGTGCATCGGCATACCCGCCCAGCGCTGGAGATGCTTAAAAAAGAGGGGCTACGCTGGGAAGGCTATATCGATATTTTCGACGGTGGCCCCACGGTGGAAGCCTACATCGATGACGTGCGGGCTATCCGCAATTCGCGGCTCTGTCAGGTGGAAGTCTCGACAAGCGCGCCGCAAGAGAGCGTCAGCCGCTGGCTGGCGGCCACCACCTACATGCTCAGCTTTACCGCCAGTTGGATCGGTCGCGCGCCCAGCGAAGACAACACCATCGTGCTGAGTGAACAAGAAGCGCAGCGCTTAGGCGTTGCCACCGGCGATACCCTACGGCTACTTGAAACCTAGGCGACGTTTACAGGAGAGTTTTATGCACGCCCAGCAGCAGCAACTGATCAATGGCGCCTGGATCGCAGGTGACGCAGAGCCGTTGAACAAGCACGACCCTGTTTCCGGCCAGCCGTTATGGCAAGCCGCGACGGCCAGCGCCGACCAGGTCACGGCCGCAGTGAAGGCTGCCCGCAGCGCTTTCCCTGGCTGGGCACGCAAGCCTTTTGCCGAGCGCCAGTCGCTGGTCGAGCGATTTGCCGAGGTGCTCAAAACGCGCGGCGAAGCGCTGGCCCTGGCGATTGCTGCAGAAACTGGTAAGCCCTTGTGGGAAGCGCGCACCGAAGTGGGCGCGATGGTGGGCAAGGTAGCGCTCTCTGTAAAAGCGTATAACGAGCGTACCGGCGAGCGGGAAAAGGTCGTTGGAAGCACCCATGCTGTCTTGCGTCACCGTCCTCATGGTGTCATGGCGGTGTTTGGCCCCTATAACTTCCCTGGCCATCTGCCTAACGGCCATATGGTGCCCGCGCTATTGGCGGGCAACACGGTGGTCTTCAAGCCCAGCGACCAAACACCACTCACCGCTGACCTGACGTTGCAGTGCTGGCTGGAAGCGGGACTACCGGCGGGAGTGATCAACCTGGTGCAGGGCGGTGTGTCAGTAGGCCAGGCGCTGGCAGGCAACCCCGATATTGATGGTCTACTGTTTACCGGCAGCGCCAAAGTAGGCGGTATGCTGCACCAGCAGTTTGCCGGTCAACTGGATAAAATCCTCGCGCTGGAACTGGGCGGCAATAACCCGCTGGTGGTGAAGGGGGTCGACGACCAGCGGGCAGCGGTGCTGGCTATTTTGCAGTCGGCATTTCTCTCGGGCGGCCAGCGCTGCACCTGCGCCCGTCGTTTGATGGTACCCCAGGGCGAGGTAGGCGACCGCTTGATTGATGCGCTTTCTGAGGCGATCGCCAAGCTGCACGTGGCGGGTCAGTTTGAGGAAAATCCTGCGCCGTTTTACGGCGGTTTGGTGAGCGTGGCCGCCGCCGATGGTCTGCTGAAAGCTCAAGAAGAGCTGGAAGCCATGGGCGGCACGGTAATCAATCGCATGCAGCGCCTGAAAAAGCATACCAGCCTGTTAAGCCCTGCCTTAATTGACGTAACCGGGTTGGACGTCCCTGACGAGGAGCATTTCGGCCCGTTGCTGAAAATCCACCGCTATCGCGATTGGGATGAAGCCCTGGCCCTTGCCAACAACACTCGCTATGGACTTTCCGCCGGGCTGATTGGCGGCGATAGAGCCGACTGGGATGACTTTTTGTTGAAAATTCGCGCGGGCATCGTGAACTGGAACCGCCAAACCACCGGTGCTTCCGGCGATGCGCCCTTCGGTGGCGTAGGTGACAGCGGCAACCACCGTCCCAGCGCTTTCTATGCGGCGGACTACTGTGCCTATCCGGTCGCTTCCATGGAAGCCGATAGCCTGGAAATGCCCGAGACCCTGCCGCCGGGAGTCAGTCTATGAGTACCGCGTCACTAGGCGGCGTCCGGGAAGTCAATTTCGATGGCCTGGTCGGCCCGACCCACAACTACTCAGGGCTGGCGGTGGGCAACGTGGCTTCCATGAGCCACGGTGGCTTGGTGTCCAACCCCAAAGAAGGGGCGCTGCAGGGACTGCTTAAAATGAAATCCTTGATGGAGGCGGGCTACGCCCAGGGAGTACTCCCCCCCCAACAGCGCCCAGATATCGGCGCGTTGCGCGACCTAGGCTTTAGCGGCAGCAATAGCGACGTGCTGGCCCGCGCTGCTCGTGAGGCGCCGCAACTACTGCGGGCGGTCTGCTCTGCCTCCAGTATGTGGACGGCTAACGCAGGTACCGTGACGCCCAGCATTGATGCGCAGGATGGCCGCGTGCACTTTACCCCGGCCAATTTGCAGTCGAGCTTTCACCGCTATTTAGAGCCCCAAACCACCGGTCGCGTGCTGCAGGCAATTTTCCGCGACGAACAGCATTTCGCCCACCATCCGGTGCTGCCCGCGACGCCTGCCTTTTCTGATGAAGGCGCGGCCAACCACACTCGATTATGCGGTGAGCACGGCGAACCGGGTGTGCATTTATTCGTGTATGGTCGCCAGGCGTTTGGTGACGTGCGTAGCGGGGTGCGTGAGCCCAAGCGTTATCCTGCCCGCCAAACCTTGGAGGCTAGCCAGGCGGTAGCCCGTCAGCACGGGTTAAGTGATGCACAAACGGTATTTGCCCAGCAGCATCCGGAGGCCATCGACGCGGGCGTCTTCCATAACGATGTGATCGCGGTCGGCAATGGTCCTGTGCTGCTCTATCACGAAATGGCTTTTCTGGACGAAGAGGGCACGCTCGAGGAGCTGCGCGCCAAAATGGCCACGCCTCTTATTCCTGTTCGGGTGCCGCTTGAGGCGGTGAGCATGGAAGATGCTGTCGCCTCATATCTATTCAACTCCCAGTTGCTCTCCAACCCGGACGGCACTATGACCCTGGTAGTGCCCGGTGAATGCCAGGAGCGCGAAGCAGTATGGCGCACTATTCAGGACTATTTGCTGGCGGGCAATAACCCCATTAGCGAAGTGATCGTCAAAGACGTTAAGCAGAGCATGCGCAACGGCGGCGGCCCCGCTTGCCTGCGCCTGAGGGTGGTGCTGACGGAGGCTGAACGCGCCGCGCTCACCGGCCGCGTGCTGCTCACCGATGCGCTTTATGATGACCTAACCGCCTGGGTGGAGCGTCACTACCGCGACTGTCTCGCGCCTGATGATCTGGTTGATCCGCAGCTGGCGGAGGAATCGCTTGCTGCTCTGGATGAACTCACCCAGCTATTGAGAATTGGCTCGGTTTACCCGTTTCAATTGGGGTAGGGTTGACTGGCTGATCGGGAGCTAAAGCGTCAAAGCACTGCTTGCGACAAACTCGTGAAAACAGCACCAGGAATCGAGATATGACGCCTATTATTCGGCCTACTAACGACAAGGCGTTCGCGGAAAAAATAATTCGTCAAAATATGTCTGATTACTATCAGCAGCTGGGTATGCGCTGGAATCCCGCCTTGTTCGATAAAGACTGGGGCGAGTTAGACAGCTACGAGTTAGTCATAAACGCGTCACGAGTGGGGCTGCTATGTATAAATCACGATGGAAATGCCTACTACATTCGAGAGTTGCAGATTGATCGAACATGGCAGCGACAAGGCTTAGGCACAACGGCCATTCGCTACACGGAGGAAATTGCCCAACAGTCGGGTATCCGCTTGCTTCGGCTGCGTGTGTTTTGTATCAACCCAGCAATAGCGCTATACGAACGTATGGGATTTCGCGTGTGTAAAACAGAAGGCGGGACTCACTATATGGAGCGGCGTATCCTATAACGATAAAGTCGATTAGCCAAAAGGCCTGAACAGCGCAATGACCACCTCGAACCACCGTTTTTCCGATGCAGAGCGGCGTGGGCTCTACCGCGCCATACACGAGCGGCGCGATGTGCGCTCGCAGTTTCTGCCCGACCCGATTCCCCCTGAAGTGCTGAACCGCCTGTTGGAGGCCGCGCATCATGCGCCCTCGGTGGGGTTTATGCAGCCTTGGGATTTTATTGTGATTGAAAGTCGCGACGTCAGGGAAACGGTGCTGACGATGTTCGAGCAGGAGAACCAGAAGGCCGCCGAGCGCTTTGAAGGCGAGCGTAAAGAGCGTTATCGCAGCCTTAAACTGCAAGGTATTATGGAAAGCCCGTTGAACCTTTGCATTACCTGCGACCGCAGCCGGGGCGGCCCCCATGTGCTGGGGCGCAATAGCATTGTAGAAATCGACCTTTTCAGCACGTGTTTAGCGGTGCAAAATCTCTGGCTGGCCGCGCGTGCGGAAGGTGTTGGTGTCGGCTGGGTGAGTATTCTCGATCAGCAGCAGCTAAGCACAGCGTTGAACCTGCCTGAGCACGTTTATCCGCTGGCGTATCTCTGCCTTGGCTACGTGAGCGAGTTTTTAGACCAGCCGGAGCTTGAAGCGAAAGGCTGGCGTTCCCGCCTGCCATTAAGTGAACTGGTACACGGCGATAAGTGGGGGCAGCCGTTTGCCACTCCCTGGCTTGACGCGCTATAGCGCTACACCTTATTTGTCGCTAATGTATTCGCTTCTGCTAAATAAGGCGGGGCGCCATTTATGCAAAGCGATATCATCCTCAAGCGGCTAAGGGCCGACGACTCTATCGGTGCAGTAGTCGCAGGCTGGACATTTGCAGCCTGGGGGCATTTACACCCAGGGCTCACACTAGAACAAGCCATTGAACGTACTAAGGCCAATTGTGGACAGGCTGGCGTGCCTTCCATTTTTGTGGCCATGCAAGGCGAAACACCAATTGGCACCGCCAGCCTCATTGCCGATGATATGAGTATTCGCCGCGAATTTACCCCCTGGCTGGCCTCAGTATTTGTCGTGCCCGAATGGCGGGGGCAGGGTATTGCCTCTGCGTTGGTGCGCCAGGTAGAAACCGAAGCAACCGCGAAAGGCCTTGAGCGCTTCTATCTCTATACCCCTGATCAACAGTCGCTTTATCGACGGCTGGGGTGGCAGGAGTTAGAAAGCCTTGAGTATCGGGGCGAAACCGTCACCGTGATGTCACGACAGTTGGGGCTTTAAGGGGCGCTTATGATCAGTGGGCGTGCATTACGCTACTTCGATACTGTGGCCCGGTGCCGTTCACTGCGCCAAGCTGCCGCCCAGCTGCATATCGCCCCCACGGCGATTAGCCGCCAGATCGATTTACTTGAACACCAGCTTGGCGCACCGCTCATCGAGCGCGGCCCTAACGGCATTAGCCTGACGGCGGCGGGGGAGCTGTTGGCCGCCCAGGCCCAGCGCACCCTGCGTGATCTTGAGCGGGTGCAGGAGCATATTGCCGACCTTAAAGGTTTACGCACTGGCCGGGTCAGCTTGCAGGTAGCGGAAGGCGTTGTGGCTGGCCTGTTAGCCCCAGCGTTAGCCAAAATGGGACAGCGCTATCCTCATTTGAGTTTTGATATCGGGATCGCAAGCGCCAGCCAAATGGTGGAGGCGCTGCGCCGAGGCGATGCAGATATTGGCCTGTCGTTCTTTATGCCTCGCCATGATGACATTGTCCCCTTTGCTAGTGCCGAGTTGCACCACCATGCAGTGATGGCTCCAGGCCATCCATTGGCCGCGGCTTCTGAGGTGAGTCTTCACACCTTGGCAGAGCACCGGCTGATCCTACCTGATGAATCCTATGGCGCTCGCCAAGCGCTGGAGCGCGCAGCACACCGGGCGGGCGTTACCCTAGTCCCTACCTTCAAGACTGCCTCGCTGGAAACTCAGAAAGCACTCGCCCTTAACGGCGCGGGTGTGCTGGTATTGCCGCCGATGGCGGTAGCTCGAGAGTGTCAGTTAGGCAAGCTCGTCAGCATTCCCCTATCTCCTTTAGAGCTCGAAGCAGCGCGGATTGATCTCTGCGTTTATCGCCATCGCCAGCGCAGCTTTGCCACCGAGGCATGCCTTTCGCTGCTGGCGAGTGCACTGCAAACCCGGCAAGACCCGCCATCCTGAAAGGGCTTGAACCTGAGAGATCTAGAAAGAGTGGAGTGCACACAAATTGTGGACACTCTGCGGTCAATATTGAAATAGCAGAGGTCGCTGTGTGGGTGCATGCTGAGCTTATTGATAACGACTGCCTGATGACAGCCGTCGGACAACAACAGCAAAAGGTGATGTGATGCCTGAACCATACCAACTAACCGCCACGCAGCTGCTAGCGGGCTACCGAACCCATACATTCTCGCCAAGTGAGGTAGCAGGCGCCCTGGTTGAGCATATCAACCGCTGGGAGCCGCACATTAACGCGCTGTATGCCTATCAGCCCGATGCCTTCATTAAAGCAGCTGAAGCATCCACCCAACGCTGGGCAAAAGACGAGCCAAACGGCGCTTTGGATGGTGTCCCGGTCACCCTTAAAGAGTTGATTGCCACTAAAGGGATGCCGGTGCCGGTGGGCACGGGGCTGGGTGAGCAAGCACCTGCTACGGAGGACGCTCCCCCAGCTGCGCGCCTAGCGGAAGACAATGCCTTGCTGTTGGCAAAAACCACCTGCCCCGATTTTGGCATGCTCTCATCCGGTCTCTCGTCGTTCCATGGTTTAACCCGAAACCCCTGGGATTTAGCCTGTAATACCGGTGGTTCAAGCGCGGGGGCGGGCGCGGCGGCCGCCGCAGGACTTGGGCCGCTGCATGTGGGTACCGATATTGGTGGCTCGGTACGCTTGCCAGCGGCGTGGTGCGGGGTCGTCGGTTTTAAGCCCACCCTGGGCCGGATACCCATAGATCCGTATTATGTGGGTCGCTGTGCCGGGCCCATGAGCCGCTGCATAGAGGATGCCGCGCTGATGATGACGGCACTTGCCCGTACGGATCGACGCGATGCGATGCGTCTGCCGCCGGAAAAAATCGATTGGATGGATCTAGGGTTAGACATTAAAGGCTTGCGAGTGGGAGTGATGATGGAGGCGGGGTGTGGTCTGCCCCTGGATGATGAGATTCGCCACCAAGTGGAACAGGCCGCAAAGCATTTGGAAGCCGCCGGAGCAACGCTGGTGCCGCTGGCGCCAGTACTGACCCGCGAAATGCTGGATGGGCTGGATCACTTCTGGCAGGCCCGACAGTGGAGCGAGCTGTTAAAGCTCTCGGCAGAAGAGCGTGAGCAGGTACTGCCTGCCATTTTAGCCTGGGCCGATGGCGGCGCGCGCTTAAGTGGCGTAGACGCGGTGCAAGGTTTCCAGCAAACCATGATGATGCGACGCGCTACCGAAAGCGTATTTGATGAGGTCGATGCGGTGATTTCACCCACCACCCCCAATATCGCCTTTCCGGCTGAGTGGCCATCGCCGACTAATGATCCGCGTCAGCCTTTTGAGCACATTGCTTATACCGTGCCGTGGAACATGGGCGAGCAACCCGCTATTTCCCTTAATGCTGGGTTCAGTAGCGGCGATATGCCTATTGGCGTGCAGTTGGTTGGCTCACGTTTCGCGGATCATTTTGTACTCAAGCTGGCGCGACTGCTTGAAGAGCGCTTGGCGCTACCCATGCGCTGGCCAACGCTGCCAACTGATAAAGTGGGGGCACAATAAAGCCGTTTTTAAAAATCTGTCATTAAAAACGTTCATTAAAAACTTGAATTCAAATATTAAGGGGAATACTTATGGGACCTTTATTGGTGCTGCCTACCTCCCGGGCGGGCTGGGGGCTATTAATTGCGTTTGTGGCGCTGGTGCTGGCAGGCACATGGCCGGTAATTGGGTTGGTGAACCGGGCCACCTTGGTGATGGGCTTGCCGCTGATAGTGGTGTGGAGCTACCTGGTGATTTTTGCCTGCGTGGTGGTGATGTTGATCGGCAACCGCATTGTAGAGCGAGACGACCATGAGTAGCCCTTGGCCACTGCTCATTACCTTGACCTATGTCGCCATTGCGATGGTAATTGGCCTGCGCGCCAGGGCAGGGCGCTCCATGAATAGCCTGGAAGAGTGGGGCGTGGCGGGCCGCAGCATGGGGCCGGTGACGCTCTACCTGTTGATCGCCGCTGGTAGTGTGAGTGCTTACACCTTTATGGGCGCGCCCGGCTGGGCTTATTCCAAAGGCGTCGCAGTATTTTATGTAGCGATCTACCTTGCTTACCTGGCACTGGTAGCGTGGTACTTCGGGCCGAAGGTGTGGCAGTTCGGCGAGCAGTTTGGCCACGTGACTCAGGCAAGTGCCATTTCAGACCGCTACCAAAGCCCCGCGCTGGGCGCGCTGGCGGCGCTCGTAATGGCGATTGGCTCTATTGCCTACGCGGTGCTGCAAACCATTGGTTCGGCGTACATTCTATTTGTGATGAGCGGTGGGATGATTCCGATTTGGTTGGGGGTCGTGCTGGTGCTGGCTTGCATAGCCGTCTATCTCTACGCCAGCGGTCAGCGGGCGATTGGTCGCACCAATGCGTTTCAGGGCGTGTTAATGCTGATCGTTGCCTGGGCCGTTGGCCTCTGGGCGGTGCATAGCGCTACCGGCGGGCTGAGCTTTGCTGGGGTATTCGAGCGCATTCAGGCCGAGCACAGTGAGTTTCTCACCCTGCCCGGCGCAGGCGGCGATATGAGCTTTAGCTTCTGGACAACCTCGATCATCGTTTCCATGTTCTCGTTTATGCCGCCGGTATGGACGCAGTGGATGAGCGCCTCTTCGGCGCGGACTATTCGCCGCAGCGCTACCTGGTTGCCCACTTATTACGTGGTGATTTTGCCCATGGTGGTGGTCGGCTTTATCGGCATTTTTTCGCTGCCTGAGCTGGCTCGGGCCGATACGGTTGTACTCGAATACGCCATGCAGCACTTGCCGGTGGTATTAGTGGGGTTGCTCGGCGCAGGCACCCTGGCCGCCTCAATGTCTTCCAGCGAGCCGTTTATTCATTCGGTCTCGCTGTCACTCAGCAAGGATGTGCTTCAGCCGATGCTAAAGCTCTCTGATGGCGCTACCGGAAAGCTCGCTCGATTGCTGATCCTGCCCATTATGTTCTTAGTGGTAGCGCCGCTGGCGATTGCCGAGCCTGGCAGTTTGGTAATGATTTTGTTGGTGGGGCTGGGGTTTGCCTCTCAGGTGCTGCCTGCGTTCGTTGGTATGTTCTTCTGGCCGCGAGCGTCTCGCTTGGGCGTGATGGCGGGTATCGTGGCGGGGTTTTTGATCACCACGGCATTTACTATTCTTTGGTCACACCCCATGGGCATCCATGCGGGATTCTGGGGGCTGATGCTTAACCTGCCGGTATTTATCGCGGTCTCGTTGATAACGCCGGCTACCCAAGGCGAAGTGGTCGAGCGTTTCTTTCGTATCGCCGCGCCCCGCGGGTTTACCCAGCGGATAAAAGCCGCTGACTTAATCTCTTAGTATTTATCGCCTATCATGAAGCAGATCGCTTTATTTCTTATGCACCTATAGGTAGGCCACCGCAATGAGCCAAGCACTGACAGGACACAATCGCCCGCAGCAGGTGATCGAGGCAATTCAGCAGACGAATTCGGCCCTGACAACGGCCACCCGCCAAGCGAAATTCTCTAAAATGGCAGCGTCGCCGTACCGTTTTTTTCGGGGCACTAATCACCTTTACTGGGACGATGTTTGGCACGATTGGCGCTTTGCACTATTTGGTGGTTGGCCGGCAACGCAAACGTGGCTGCAGGGCGATGCCCATGCGTACAATTTTGGCGCCTACGGGCACCATGATGACCAAGTTCGCTATGGTATGGATGACTTTGACGATGCCCTGATTGGAGATTATCAATACGACCTGTGGCGGCTCGCTGTCAGCATCGTATTGGATGGTCGCGAGAACGCTGAGTTAGCGACAAAGGCCATTGAGAAGGCGCTTAAAAAGCTAATACAAGGCTATTATCAAACGCTGGCTGACCATGCGGACGGCACCCCCGTTGAGGCCGTGACCCTCGAAAGCGCCAAAGGCCCGCTTAAACCCTTTATGAATAAAGTGGCTGACAAGCAGAGCCGCGCCCGCATGCTTGAAAAGTGGACCACGCTGGATGAGCAGAAAGGCCGTCTGTTCGCCGAGCGTCCTGGCAAACTCGCTAACCTGCCTGCCGATGTGGCGAGCCAGTTGAGCCGGACGATTGAGCACGAGTATCAGCAAACGCTTCAGCATCCGGTCAAGGATAGCGACCCGCAGCATTTTCGGGTAAAAGATACCGCCCGCCGCTTGGATGCAGGCACCGGCTCGCTCGGGGTGGAGCGATACTACGTGCTGATTGAAGGCGGCCGCGATCATGAGCACGATGATATTGTGCTGGACGTGAAGGAGCAGGTGGCGCCGGAAGCCTATCGGCTGATGAGTGCAGATCAAAAGCGAGCCTGGCGCCGCTCGTTTCCCAATGAGGGTATTCGTCATGCGGCCGCCTTTCATGCCATTGCGGAACATCCAGACCCCTATCTGGGGTGGCTAACATTGAACGATCGAGTGTTTTCGGTTCGCGAACGCTCTCCGTTCAAGAAAGACTTTCCTACCCATAAGCTGTCCGGCAATAAGTCGTATCGCAAGTTGGCGCACCAGTGGGGGCAAATTCTCGCCCGTGAACACCTACGCGGCGCCCAGGCGCTTAACCAGGGGGACCCAACACGCTTTGCCAATGCCGTTTGCCAACGGTTAAAAGGTCGTGAAGACCTGTTTGTTGAGGTGGTGTCGACACTGGCGGTGGCTTATGCCGACTGCGTTGAGCAAGATTACGCCGTGTTTATCGACCATTTTCTGGCCACGGCGTCGGATTAGCCAAGTCTGTTTCTAGCCAAGACTGTTTTTAGCCAAGAAAGGACATGTTTGATTTCACTGGGGTTGCTGTTTGTCATGCATCAATCCCGGTTCTTCAAGCGGCGTAGACCACACCACGCATCGGTTACGCCCAGTACGCTTGGCTTGATAAAGCGCTTCATCGGCGAGCCTGAGTAGCTTCTGAGGCTCGCGGGTATGGTCCGGGTAGGTGGCAATGCCACAAGAGAGAGTGATGCGTCCCAGCGGTATTCCGTGGTGAGCATAGGCTGCTTGTGACACTAAGGCTAACAGGTCGTTAGCGCTGGATTCGGCTATTTTGGCGGAGGCCAATGGCAGTAAAGCGACAAATTCTTCACCCCCAATTCGGCACACCACGCCTAAGTCAATAAAGTGTTGGCGAAGCCGTGAAGCGACCTCAACCAGCACGGTATCACCTGCCTCGTGGCCAAAGAGGTCATTGATCTGTTTGAAATGGTCTAAATCCATCATGAGCAGTGAAAGCTGGCTGCCGTGCTGTTTAGCACGACGGCATTCGTGGTCTAGCACCGTGTTGAAATGGCGTCGATTGTGCAGTCCCGTCAGGTGGTCTTTAAAGGAGAGGCCTTCTAATTCCTGAACCAGTTGATCGAGTTCTGCGGTGCGCGATGCCACTTGCTGCTCTAGGTTTTCGTTGACCGCCGCTAACTGTTGTTGAGTGTGTCGGTAATGCCATAGAAAAATAGCCGCATTGGCCAGTGAGAAAGCCAGTGTGCCATAGCTCAGCGGCACGCTTCGCCAGGGCAGGAAACCATGGGCAACCAGCATGTCGATCAATAAAAGCGGGCCAAAAAAGGCAAAACTGACGACCAGCAACCGCTGCTCAAGGTTCAACTGAGGAAAACGCAGCAGGGCAAGTAGCAGCATCGTGGGGAGTGTGACGGCCAATAATACGTCGAACACAGGGAAGGTCAGCGATAGGTTAAGACCCCCAAGGTGTACCAGGCCGATGGCGGTGACCAGATAAGCCAAATGCAGTATCCAAAGCCGCGTTATCCATCGCTTTGCCGTGCCTTCAAGCCAGTAACTTAGCAGCAGACCCAGTGCAACGGGCAGCGTGAAGTAGCTGCCCGCGCGCAGTGTGTCCCAGGCCAGTGCATTGTCTGCGATTAGTTGGCGCGCCGGTGCTTCGGCGAGCAACATAAACCCTGACGCGTAGGCAAAGAGGGCAATAGCCCCGAACCCACGTCTTTCAGGGCTAATCAACGCAAAAATGGTGGCGAGAATCGCCAAGACCAACACAATGGCGCTGACGGCCAGGTCCTGAACTGAATCACGAATGGCTTGTTTCAGCACGTCAATGCGCTCCATCACCTGCACTTCGCCCCATAAGCCGATATTGGTGTAAGAGGAGAACACCCGCAGGTAGAGGGGCTGGCCCGCCGCGTCATCGGGCAGGTCGACCATGTGCCAAGGCCAGCCAGCAAAGTCGCCACGCCCTTGCGCGTCGAACTCTCCGTGCTGATAAATCAGCTGGTTGTCTAGGTAGATCTGGCCGATTAAATTCATGCTGGTGATATAAAGCACCGGGTCGTTCCAATTACCCTCTGGTAACACCGTACGAAACCAGACATTTTCTTGACCATTGCGCTGGGGCGGGTCGGCCGGGAAGTTAATGGCGTGCCAATCCGGCGAACCATCGTTCAGCCATTGCGGCGATGAATCTGCTTTTAGCGGGGAGTCGCCCCAACGATACTCCCAGTTTTGAATTGGCTGAGGTTGCGGCGACGTATCCGCCTGTAACGCGCAGGAGGAAGCCGCCAGCATGGCAAGTAGCATTATTAGCAGATATTTAATGTAGATGGCGGACCTACGGGGCGGCATGGCAAACGACCTCGCTTTTCAGCATTTATATTACTGCTAAATGGATCGAATAGGCCATGTTTTAGGGTTGATACTGCCTAATGCAATGAAGGCCAGGCTATGGTAGCGAGTGTCATTTAAAAGGGTGGTGTTGGCGTACCGATCTGGGCCCTATTGATATGCTGGTGCTGGCAGCGTTGACCGGTATCTAGGCAAACGATTCGCTTCTTGCCAGCGGTCAAACCAGCGGCGGGGTTGAATAACCCGCAGGGTGGGCTCGCTCTGGTTAAGTTCTACCCCTAATCCCAGCGCGCCAAGGCGGGCATACAGGGCGCCATTCGCGCTGCGATCCGCCAGAGTGACATCCGCAAGCAGCAGCAGCGGGCCGCCGGTTAGCGTTAGGTCGCGCAAACCTATTTGATTGCCGTTGATCAATAACCGGGCAGTGCCGCTGATATCGCGCACGTTCAGTAGCCGCCCGAGCCAGTCGCTATCCCGGGCGCGGGTTAGAAATAGCCGAGCCAGTAAACCAGTATCGCGCATTTCAAGACGCAGCTGGCTGGTTAGACGAATAGGGTCTGCCCAGTCTAGCTGTGCTTCGTCCATTAGCAGTTGCACCCACCAGCCTGTATCTGCCGAGCCACCTTCATTCAATCGAGCGATATTTTCCAAGCGTAAGAAAGAGTCGTCGGCGGTAAAGCGCTGTGTTTCCAGATCGCCGTCGGTTAAGTGTAAATAAAACTGCAAGTCGCCACGCAGGCGCTGCTCCAACAGGGCCAGCTCGGCGCCGAAAGCGCGCAGCGTTATTTCCCCCTGGGCGTTTAACCCTTCCAGCAGCCACTCGCTTTCCAGGCTGGCTTGCCCATCCAGCAACGTAATGCCGGCATCTTCTGGCAGATAGCGATTGTAGCGGGTGAAATCGGGCACTTCGGTAATCGGCAGCGCAATACGCGTCGTAAAGTGTTCGGCTTGAGGCGATTCGAGTACGGCGCTGAAATGCTCTGTCTGGGTGGTAAGGGCGAAATGGCGGCCTTCCAGATGAGGACGGTCATCGTCTTGGCGCCCTAAGGCAAAGCGGGGGATGCCGAGTGAGAGTTGGGCTTGCTCAGCGCTATTCAGTTGGGCGGTGAGTTCACCACGTCCGGTGGCGAGATAGTCTAAAAAGGTCACTTCAAGCTGGTCGGCATTGACGCGCAGTCGGGTAGGTGCCAACAGCCGGTCATCGCGAAAAGCGCCTTGGGCAAAGAGCTGGCCCTCACCCGCGATGGCTAAACCATGCGCATCGGGTAGAAACGCATTTAAAAAGCCTAATCGCTGCACGCTGCCTTCAAGCGCAAACTGACCGCTGGGCACCTCATCAAGGCGCTGAAAACGGCCGTCGGTGAGTACCAAGGCGCTTGCTAGACGTTCGCTCGGCTGGTCAATGTCGGCAACTTGCCAATTCAGCCGGGTGCCGCTGATATCCAGCGTGGAACCGTCCATCGCCGCCTGCGAAATGGTGAGGTTAAGCTGCATATCACTGGTTAGGGTGCCTGACTGCTCGCCGTGCTGCCAATGGGTGGCAATCCCCACGCCGGATAGGTACACCTGGCCACTGGCCTGCGTCGCGGTGAAATCGAGCTGACCGTGGCTGGTTGCCTGCCCGCTAAGCATTTGCAGTGGCGCTGGTTCGGGCAGTATTGCCGCCAGATAGCCTTGTAACACGCGGATATTGGGTAGCCGGGTGGCTTGCCAGCTTAGCGTTGCGGATGCCGCTTCACGCGCTTGGTCTGCATCCTTGGGGCTCGATGCGACGACGTTAATGTCGGCATCTTCGAGCAGCAGCCGGTTATAGTGGTGTAAGGTGGCATCGGCGACGTTAACAGTCACGTCAATCATCGCTTGCGGCGTTAGCTGGGCAGTGAGTAAACCGCTACCCTGGGCGATAAAACCCCGGGTGTCTGCGATCAGCTCATTTGCTCGAATCGTTAGCGAGGCACGATGAGGGCGCGACTCGCGGATACTGGCCTGGGCGTCAATGTGGCCATGGCCGGCAAGGCGAATACCTTGCTCTTCAGCATTCTGTGAGGGCGAATGGGGGGCCAGGTATCGGTCAAGCATATCCAAACGGGTGATGTCGCCTTCCAGCTCAAGCGTTGCCGCCGTGGGGAGAGCCAGTTGATCCAGGCGTTGATTAGGGATCTGCGCGGCAAGGCGTAGCTCAGCATGCTCTGCATAAACGTGTGTATCGGCCAGTACTGCTTCAGCCAGCGCTACGTCGCTGAGCCGGGTGCTAAAATGCACGTGATCGCGGTCAACGAATAGGCGAATCTGGCCTTCACCGCTTGCTACGTGGCTGGGCGGTGGGTTGTCAGCAATCAGCCAGCGGGGTGAATCATCGGGCGTGCGCAGGCGCTGCTCGTCCACCGCTAAGCGCAGCGCCGGAGCCGCAAGCGTCAGCGCGCTATCGGGCTGTAATTCACCGGCTTTCAGGTTAACCGTACCGGTTAATGCACCCCGCCCCGCCAGGCTTAGCCAGGGCAGGGTGTCCAGATAGGGCATAAAGACATCCCAGGCATCCGCCTGAGCATCGACCCGCAGCTGGGCGGAAAGCGCCGCCCATACGTCAGGGTTGAGTTCTCCGCTGGCGACGTCCACGGGAGCAACACTGGCTAGCGTCGCCTCAGCGGTAAGCTGGATATCGTTTACCAGGGCGGCTTGATCGCTCTGGCGTACTAAGCGACCATGCGTAATGGCGAGGGAAAAGTGGGGGACTGCCAGCGTATCGCGGCTTAGCGTGGTGTCTTCTACGCGCAGCTGACCCTCTGCTTCGAGGGCTATATCACCGATGGTTAGGCGACGAATGCCGTCGGCATCCAGCGCGTCAATGTGCAGCTCGCCGCGCAGCAGGGCCAGCAACGAGAGCGAAAGGGTGGCGTGTTCGGCCTCAATCGCGATGGGCAGGGCGTCATCTTCGCGGGCTAAATAGAGTCCTTCTAGCTCCCAACGGCCTGGATGGCGGCTGACCCCTTGGTCCCAGCGGATGTCGATCCCTTCGAATTGAGAAATACGTTCCGGTAGCCACTGGCTGTTAAGTAACCAATAGCTGCCAGCCACCCAAATCACCGTCATCAACAGTAAACCAATCAACGCTTTCAGCAGCAGGCGGGGCAGGCGTTGTTTTCCAGTGTTCGCGTCCGACATAGTGGCTTCCCTAGCAGATAACTCCTGTTGGGGAGTGTTTTATGGCATTATGCGCGACGTTGGGCAGTAACGGGTTTTCGATTTCAACGCTAGGCAGGCAACAAACGCCATGTTTCAGGATTTTTACACGCAGCGCGGCGAGTATGTAGTGATCTCCGCAGAGCAGGCCAGCCGCTTTGCCAAAGGCGTGGCTGGCGATTACAACCCCATTCATAACCCGGATGCACGCCGCTTTTGTGTCCCCGGCGACCTGCTGTTTGCGTTGGTGCTAGCAAAGTTTGGCTTGTCGCGGCAAATGGATTTTCGCTTCACTAACATGGTGGGAGCCGATACGCCGCTAAAGTTTAGTGGGTTAGAAAACGGTGCTATTCACGTTTGTGATGAGCACGGGAAATGTTACCTGCAGGTCACGCGTGATGGTGAAACGACCCAGGATAGCGCCGCGGTGGAAGCATTTGCACGCTGTTATGTGGCGTTTTCAGGCAAAAACTTTCCGCACTATCTGAAGCCCCTGATGGAGCAACACGGGGTGATGTTTAACCCTAAACGCCCGCTGGTCATTTACGACAGCATGGGGTTTTCACTTGAGCGGTTAGATGGTTTCTCACCGGGCTTAACGCTGTACCAGTCGTCGTTAGAGGTGCAGGGTAAGCGTGCCGATGCGTTGCTGGAGTTTTCGATTGATTCCGCTGGCGAACCGGTGGGCGTCGGCTCCAAAAAGCTGGTGGTAAGCGGTCTTTGCGATTACGACACTGATGAAATGGCCGCTATCGTTGAGGAGTTTTATCGCCTTAAGGCCGCCTATGAGAAGGCCTGACGTCGACCTCTACCTCTAAACGATGTTCGCCGCCGCCATTCATCACCCCTTTGAGCGGGGCCACATCCGCGTAGTCGCGTCCCCACGCCAGCACCGGGTGTTGCTCACCGGCCACGGTGCCGTTAGTGGGGTCGAGGGCTAGCCAGCCCCAGTCGGGAATCCAGGTAGCCAGCCACGCATGGGAAGCATCTGCGCCTATAAGCCGTGGCTGGCCCGGTGGCGGCTGGGTTTCTAAATAGCCGCTAACATAGCGGGCGGCAAGCCCTACCGAACGCAGTGCGCCAATCGCCAGATGGGCGAAGTCTTGGCAGACGCCGCGCCGTTGGGCGAGCACCTCGCTTAGCGGCGTCGCTAGGGTGGTGAAGCTGGCGTCGTATTCAAAGGTTTGATAAATCAGTTCATTAAGCGCTAGCGCTGCCTCGACGATGGGCCTGCCTGGGGTAAAACAGCGGTGGGCAAAGGTGGCCAATGCATCGTTTCGGCGGATAAACGGCGAGTCCAGGCGGTAGAGCTGAAGGTCAAAGCTGCCTGCCTGGCAGAGCTGCTGAGCCACGTTTTCCCAGCTCGGCGAGGTGCTCGGTAGCGCGGCTAACGGCTGGGTATAAAGCGGCGTGACCACGGTGACGTCCAGGCTCTGGTGGACCTCTTCGAGTGCAAAATAAAGCACCCGATTGCCAAACACGTCGCGGCGTTCGCTCTGCACCTGGGGCGCCGGGCTAATCTGTAATGCCGAGGCGCCGCACTGCTGATAGGGCGTTTCACGCGGTAGCACCCGGGCTTCGCTATGGCACAGGGTCACGGGGGCGCTGTAGTGGTAGCGGGTGGTATGGCGCAGCGTGTAGTTCATGCGTCGGGCTCCATGCTGACAAGCTGGCGTGGCCGCTCCACGTGGCTGAAATGGCTCTGACTTATCGCCTCAGAAAGCGCGCTCAAGGGGGCTATCAAGGCATCCAGCAGTTGCGCTAGCGCTGCTTGCGCCTCTGAGGTGTCGGCTAAATGGCTCAAGCGATCAATATCGGCCAAGTGCAGCGCCGCATTGGCCTGAATCAACAGCCGTCGTTCTGCATTACGGTAAGGCGATGAACTGCCGGGCAGTTGGTCCATTTGCCGCTCAATGCGCTTGAGCATATAGCCCACCGAGCGGGGATTCGTTTCGTCAAACAGCAAGAGGTCCAGAATCGCCGCGGGGTGGAGCTCGCTGCGATAGCGCCGCCGGTAGGCGGTAAAGTTATCGGTAGTGGCGAGTACTACTTCCCATAGCGCAAGCCCCGGTGAGTGCGGGGCATGGAGAGTCAGCTTGAGCAGCTTGAGTAGCCCCAGTACGCGATCCAAAAAACGGCCGATATCCATAAATCGCCAGCCGAAGTGGTGCGGCATGGTTTCATTGCACAGCCCGAAGAAGGCCGCTAACTGGGCCGATAGCCCTTCGCAGGCGCGGCGTGCCGCACTGGTGCCTAAATGGGTATTAAACGTGGCTATTTGCTCGCCTAGCTGGTGCACGACGCGCCAGGAGTCGTCGCCCAAATGATCGCGCACGCTGCGCGCACTGCGCATGAGCTGGGCAAACAGTGGCTGCAGCGCCTGCGGGTCGACGTCATCGAATTGCGCCAGCAGCGCGGCGCGCTTTAGCTCAAACCCAATCCGCGGTGCCTGCGCACGCTGCGCGGCGTCCTCGTTGAGCGTGGTGATATCCAACGCCAGCAGCAGCTCATCCAGCAATTGGTCGGCAATGTCATCCTGGTCATACTCCATCAACCTCAGCAGCGCTTCACGCAATAGTCGCGCGCGGGTATCCAAGCGTTCGCCGTAGCGACCTAGCCAAAACAGGCTTTCGGCCACCCGGCTGGGCAGGTCGGTGCCGTCGCGGGTGGCGACCACCGGGCCGCGGGCCTGGCGTAGCTGGCTAACATGGGGCTGGGGCGAGGCGGCCGTGACCCACACATCCTTAACGACGGTGCTGCTTAACGACGGCGACCCAGGCTTGCCGACCCAGGCTAAACCGCCGGGCATGACTTGATAGTCATTGTCGGCGCTGCGCTTTCCACTGGCGCTGTCCGGTGTGCGGGTGACAAAGCAGCGTAGGTTCAAGGAGGCGGGCTCTAAACGCTGCAGGTGGCTATCAAACATCGGCGCCGTGGCGGGCACCGTCGAGGTATCCGCATTGGCTAGCCGTAACGGCTCACCCAGCAGGTGCTCGCATAGCGCAGGCAGGTAGTCGGCAAGCACGGGGTCTTCCAAAATGCCCACCCCTAAAGCGTTAGACAGGGCCACCTTGCCTGCGCGCATGGTCTGCAGCATGCCAGGCACGCCTAGCGGCGAATCGCCGCGCAGCTCCAGCGGGTCGCAATAGGCGTCATCGCAGTGGCGCAATACCACATCCACTGGCTTTAAGCCGCCTAACGTGCGCAGCCATACTTGGCTATCGCGGACGACTAAATCCTGACCTTCCACCAGCGCAATATTGAGATAGTTGGCCAAATAGGCGTGCTCAAAATAGCGCGGGCTGGACGGCCCTGGGGTCAGCAAAATAAGCGTTGGATTATCACGATGGTAATAGGCCATTGCGATGAGCATGCGGTGGTGCAGGTCAAGAAAACCGGCTAACCGCTTCAATGGCGCATTGCGGTACATGTCGGGCAGCGCGCGGGCCATCAGGATGCGGTTTTCAAGCGCAAACCCCGTGCCTGACGGCGCCTGCAACCGGTCTGCGATTACCCGCCACTGGCCTTGAGTGTCCTGAATGACATCCACGGCATGGAAGTTGATCGCGGAACGCTGATCGGGCAGTGACTGATGGCAGGGTAATAGTAAGTGCGGCGATGCAAGCAGTGCCTGAGCCGGTAATAGCCCCGCCGCAAACAGCGTTTTGGGCCCGTAAAGGTCGTCATAGAGGGCGCTGAGTAGCCGGCTGCGCTGGACTAAGCCCGCCACTAATGTTTGCCACTGCGCTTCATCAATCACCCAGGGCAGCGGGTCAAGCCGCCACGAACGCCCCTGGGTGTCGTCGTGCCGATTGAAAATCACGCCGTTTTCGGCTAGCAGTCGCTGGATCTCTTCATGCTGTTGATAGCGGCCTTCCGGACCCAGGGCCTCCAAGCAGCCGAGTAAGCTCTGCCAACCGGGGCGCAGCTGCCCCTGACCATCGAGCATGGCGTCAAACGTGCCGGGCTGTCCCTTGCCTAGCTGATTCAAGTAATCCTCAACGAGCCCATGTTTAACAGGCGCGAGAAGCGAGGTAGAGACAGGGGCCGTCATTGTCCTGGTCATCCTGAGAAGTAGGCCGCTGATTATCCTGCACCGCTAGCTAATAGGAAAGCATTAGCTTGGCGTCCAGCGCAGGTCGAGGGTCTGCGGTAGCTCCAGGCTGGGGGATTCCAGCTTGGGGACCTGATGGCCATGGCGATGGCCGCTGTCACTAAAGCGGCCTAGTCGGCGCGCTTCGGCTTCAAAGGCGTTGACCGGAAAGGTATCAAAGTGGCGGCCAGTGGGGTGCGCCACGTGGTAAGTACAGCCCGCGACGGAGCGCTGGTTCCAGGTGTCGACCACGTCAAACACCAGCGGTGCGTGAATGGGAATTTGCGAATGCGGCGCCGAATGCAGCGCCAAGGGCGGCTGCCAGGCACGGTAGCGCACCCCGGCCACCGCTTCACCGTTTCTGCCCGTTGCGGAAAGTGGTACCCGGCGACCGTTGCAGGTCACCACGTAACGGTCACCGCTCATGCCGCTGACGTTGACTTCCAGGCGCTCCACTGAGGAGTCGACGTAGCGGCCAGTGCCGCCAGCGCCGGCCTCGTCACCCGCGACATGCCAGGGTTCGATGGCTTGGCGCAGCTCGATATCCAGCATGGGAGTGTGCAGGCGACCGTGTAGCGGAAAGCGAAACGCCAGGAAGGGCGCAAACCACGCCAGGTCAAAATCGAAGCCATGGCAGCGTAAATCGTCGAGCACATCGCCAAGGTCACTCCACAGGTAATGGGGCAGCATCCAGCGATCCTGCAAGGCGCTGCCCCACCGCACTGGTTTGGCCCGGTAAGGCGTTTTCCAGCAGCGTGCCACCAGGGCGCGGACCAGCAGCATTTGCATCAGCCCCATGCGGGCATGCGGCGGCATTTCAAAGCCGCGTAGCGCTAACAGGCCTAGCTGCCTATCGCCGCTATCCGGTGGGTAGAGTTTGTCGATACACAGCTCGGCGCGTTGGCTGTTGCCGGTTAAATCGGTGAGCAAGGGGCGTAGCAGCTGATCCACTAGCCAAGGCTGATTCAGGTCGCCTGCAGGCATTTGCTGGAGGGCGATTTCCAGCTCGTAAAGTGCCTCGTGGCGGGTTTCATCCATCCTCGGGGCCTGGCTGGCAGGGCCAGTAAATAAGCCTGCAAACAGGTATGACAGGCTCGGATGGTGCTGCCAGTAAGTCACTATGCTGGCGAGCAGATCCGGGCGGCGTAAAAACGGCGAGTCGTCAGGGGTGATGCCACCCAGGGTGATCTGGTGGCCGCCGCCGGTGCCGGTATGGCGCCCATCAAGCATAAATTTCTCGGTGCCCAGGCGCGACGCCCACGCATCGGCATAGAGGCGTTCGGTCTGCGCCACCAGGGTTTGCCAACTCGCTGCCGGCATCATATTGACAGTGATCACACCGGGGTCGGGCGTCACCATCAATTTTTCCAAGCGCGAATCCTGGGGCGGTGCGTAGCCTTCAATGACGACCGGGCAAGCCAGCTCGCAGGCGCATTCTTCCACGCTATTGATCAGATCAAAATAGTGTTCCAGGTGGGTCAGCGGCGGCAGGAAAATATGCAAACGGCCATCGCGAGGCTCCACGCATAGGCTGGTATGGATAATGCCGTTCTGGTGGTCACTTTCCGTCGGTGCTTGATCCGGGTCGGCCCACGGCAAGGCGGAGAGTGGCAGGCGCAGCCCTATGGGCGAATCGCCGGGCACTAAAAAAAGATGCTCGCGCTTGAGCGGCCAGCGGCAAGTTTCCCAGCGGTGGGCCTGGCTAAGCGAATGGCGCAGGGGCAGTGCATAGCCGACCACGGCGTCCAGGCCCTGCTGCAATAGCCGTGCTAGCCGCTGACGTTCAGCACCGTCGTTGACAGTGGCGTTGCGTGGGTCAACGTTGATCGGCAGCGATTGCTCTTGCCAACGATAATAAGCGCTATCTTCATAGGCTGAGTGCCAGTGGCGCTCGGCCACGCTCAAACGCTCGCTTAGCGCGGTGGTAAAGCGCTGAGCGGTTACGTCGTCCGCGGCTACCTCGGGCGCGTCCGGCATAAAGGCTAACCACTGTGGGTTCCGCCATAGCGGCGCGCCGTCTTTACGCCAGTAGCAGGCCAACGCCCAGCGCGGTAGCGGTTCGCCGGGGTACCTTTTCCCTTGCTGCTGCTGAATCACACTGCCGGGGGCGAAAGCCGCCTGAAGGCGAGCCAGCAGCACCTCGGCGCATTCGCGCTTGTGTTCGCCTAGCGCTTGGGTATTCCACTGCGGGCTTTCCATGTCATCCACCGACACAAAGGTCGGCTCGCCACCCATGGTCAGGCGTACGTCCTGCTGGTTAAGCTCAGCGTCAACCTGGTCGCCTAGCGCGCCGATGCGCTGCCACTGCTCATCGCTATACGGCTTGGTGATTCGCGGGTCTTCGTGAATGCGCTCGACTTCCATGGTGACATCAAAGCTGACCTCACACTTTTCTGAAGACCCGGTGATCGCCGCTGCACTGCCGATGGTGGGGGTGGCGGCTAACGGAATATGGCCTTCGCCCGCGAACAGGCCCGAGGTCGGGTCCAGGCCTACCCAACCGGCCCCAGGCAGGAATACTTCGGTCCAGGCATGTAGGTCGGTGAAATCCTCCTCGCTACCGCTGGGGCCATCCAGCGCTTTGACATCCGACTTGAGCTGAATCAGGTAGCCCGACACAAAGCGTGCGGCGAGCCCCAGATGACGAAAAATCTGCACCAGCAGCCAGGCGCTGTCGCGGCAGGAGCCGCTGGCAAGCGTCAGCGTTTCTTCACAGCTTTGCACGCCGGGTTCTAAACGTACCAAGTAGCCGATGTCGTCCTGCAGGCGCTGGTTCAGCGCAACCAAAAAATCGACGGTCGTGGTGGGGGTGCGCGGGACGGTTTCAAGCCACGCCATCAGCCGCGGCCCGGCTTCGGTTATTTCCAGGTAAGGGCTTAATTCTTGGCGCAATGACGCTGGGTAGGCAAACGGGATCGTTTGGGCAATCTCATCTAAAAAGAAATCAAACGGATTGATTACCGTCATCGGGGCAATGAGCTCGACGGCAATGGTTAACTCTTTACGTGGTTCGGGGAACACCACGCGGGCATTGAAGTTGCCGAAGGGATCCTGTTGCCAATTGATAAAGTGGTCATCGCCGGAGAGTTTGAGCGAGTACGCCTCAATATGCGTGCGGCAGTGAGGCGCCGGGCGTAGCCGAATCACATGGGGCGAAAGAAGCACCGGGCGGTCAAAGTGGTAAGTCGTACGATGATACAAGGCAACGCGAATGGTCATGGGCCACCCTCAAAGGAACCGTTATCAACCGGATAGTCGGTTGCGTTAGGGAATAACCGAATGTTCCGCAAGTATCGTTCCACTTTTACTTTTTTGCAGCTGGTATCTGGCCTAAGGCGTTTAACAAGAGTGGAAATGCGCTAGTGCACCAAATTGAAGCCTCTTGGGTGCGCTAAAACAGTGCACTGAGACGCTATTGAGTGCTCAAAATTTCCGATAAGTAACGTTTGGGTAAGCAAGCGTTGAAATAACGCAAAAGATGGTACGTATATTGCTCTGAATTATTGGAATGTTTTGCACGCGGCAGACCTACACTGAGCATTAAGGACATTGCCGCGTCCACCCCAGCGCCAGGAGAGCGCCCATGAGCCAAGTGAATTGGAATAACTATGCGTGTCGTGACTATTACGATGAGCTGATGGCCGCACCCGGTCAGCCACGCGCGTCAGCGGGTGAACTGTGCAACATGTTGGCAAGGTTTAGCGCCGAAGAGTTGGCGGAGCGAAAAACCGCCGCTGAGATCGCTATTCGTACCATGGGGATTACCTTTACCGTTTATTCTGAAGGAGCCATGATCGACCGGGCTTGGCCCTTTGACATTGTGCCGCGGATTATTCCCGCCAGTGAGTGGCGCAAAACAGAGGCGGGTCTTAAGCAGCGTGTGCAGGCGTTGAATTTATTTATCGATGATCTTTACCACGACCAAAAAGTGATTAAGGACAAAGTACTGCCTGCGGAAGTGCTGGCGCAATCGGTCAATTTTCGCCCCCAGTGTGTCGGCATTAATCCTCCCCACGGCGTGTGGGCGCATGTGTGTGGCTCGGACTTAGTCCGCGATGGCGAGGGTACGCTGTATGTGCTGGAAGATAACCTGCGTATTCCTTCCGGCGTCTCTTACATGCTTGAAAACCGCAACGTCACCAAACGGGTGCTGCCGGAGCTGTTTGCTTCAGGCAAAATTCTGCCCGTGGATGACTATGTGGCCAATCTTTACGACATGCTGGCGGCGATGTCGCCGCGGCCTGGGGATGAGCCCCAGGTGGTGGTGCTGACCCCGGGTATTTATAACTCTGCCTACTTTGAGCACGCTTACCTTGCCCAGCAAATGGGCGTGGAACTGGTGCAGGGCAGCGACCTAGTCGTCGACGACGATGACGTAGTATATATGCGCACCGTGGAGGGACGACGCCGGGTCGATGTGATTTATCGCCGTGTGGACGACGAGTTTTTAGACCCGGAAGCCTTTAATCCGACATCAATGCTAGGGGTGGCAGGGCTAATGCGCGCTTGGCGGGCGGGCAAAGTGGCGCTGGCCAATGCCCCCGGCGCTGGCGTCGCTGACGACAAAGTCGTCTATGCGTTTGTGCCCGCGCTGATTCGCTACTATCTCGATCAGGAGCCGCTGCTGCCCAACGTGCCGAGCTATTTGTGCATGTTCGAGGACGACCGCCGCTATGTACTCGATCACCTGGATGAATTGGTGGTGAAGCCGGCCAACGAGTCGGGGGGCTACGGTATGCTGATTGGCCCACGCTCAACGAAAGAAACCCGTGAAGAGTTTGCCCGTTTGATCAAGGCGAACCCGCGTAACTACATGGCTCAGCCTACCCTGGCACTATCGACTACGCCGACCCTTTTCGATGGTTTAGCGCAGCCGCGCCACGTGGATTTACGCCCGTTTATTCTCTCAGGACCTGAAATCCACGTCACCACCGGTGGCCTTACCCGGGTGGCGCTAATCGAGGGCTCGCTGGTGGTCAACTCTTCCCAAGGCGGCGGCAGTAAAGATACCTGGATTGTGGAAACCGACGATAACGCGGCCGCGGCCGCGGCGAAAGGAGCCTAACGCCATGCTGTCACGCGTTGCAGAAAACCTCTATTGGATGGCGCGTTATATTGAGCGCGCAGAAGATACCGCGCGCCTGTTGAGCGTCAATAGTCACCTTATGCTCGATTTGCCAGGGCGCCTGCCGCTGGGCTGGGCGCCACTGATTGAAATGACCGGCAGCCGGGAAGCCTTCACCGCCCGCCATGCAGACTTTGATGAACGTAGCGTGGTGCACTTTTTATGCGCTGATACCGACAATGATATTTCGATTATTTCAGCGCTGGCGAGCGCCCGGGAAAATTTAAGAACCACCCGAGACGTGGTGCCGCGGGAGATTTGGGAAGAGGTTAACCAGCTATATTTAAACGTGGCGGATCACGTAGAAAACGGCGTTAGTCCGCGGCGGCGGGATAACTTCCTTAAAAACGTCATTCGTGGCTGCCAAACCCTGACCGGGCTCATTGAAGGCACCTTAAGCCATGGTCTGGCGCGTACTTTTATTGAGCTGGGGCGTCAGTTGGAACGGGCCGATATGACCACGCGGATTGTCGATGTGCGCTCCGCCAGCCTGTTGCCGCAAAACCCAGAAGAGCTGCTGCCGTTTGAGAATCTGCAGTGGATGAGCGTGCTAAAGTCGCTCACCGCTTATCAGATGTATCGCCAGCAGGTGCGTCTGCGCGTGCGCGGGCCGGATGTGCTGCGCTTTTTGTTACAAGACCCCAACCTGCCGCGCTCGATTGCCTGCAGCCTGGAAACACTTGGCTACGAACTAACGCTCTTGCCTCGCCAGGATCGCCCGGCAGCGACGGTTTCCCTGGTGCGTGCCGACGTGGTGGACGCCGATATTCAAGCGCTAGCTCATTCGCCCAGTAAGCTGCATGCGTTTATCGACGAGCTGCAGATTGGCTTTGCCGCCATCCACGCTACGCTGAGCGCGACCTATTTCGTTAATGACGACGCCGTGCCGATGGCGACGACGCCGCACCAAAGCCAGAGTCAACACCACGCGGGTGACAACGATAACGACTAGGGCCTAGCCTGTTCAAAGGCTTAGAAATTATCGAATAACGGCAGGCTTTCTTCGAGCAACTGCTCGATCGGGTCAAGTTGGCTTTCATGCAATACAAGCAGAGAAGACTCCTCCATAAAGCGTGAGGCAGGGGGTACCAGCAGCGCGAACTCTCCCTCTTCCAGATGGAACTCGTGTATTTCACGCAGGCCGTGCGATGTGAGGCACTGCGTGCACCGATAGGCGTCGTCTTCGCTATACACCAAGCGGTGATACATTTTAAACAGTGTGTAGAGTGCCAGGCCGCCATCAAAGGTCTGCCAGTGTGCGGGCGTACTGCGAATGTCAGGGGGAAGGTGCTGGCCCAGGGCTTCGGCGTTTGCAATCGCCTCGGTTAGCGGATCGTCAAGAACGGCGGTGGTGTCGGTGGGTAAAGGGGTATTGTGTTTAGAGGCATATTCAAAATCTCTGACCACGCGTTTGAAATCGGCCACGTTGCTAAGCGGGTAATCGACGTGCTGAAGGTCTTTCGGCTCATAGCCGCCATTTTCCCAGCCGTGGATAACCCGCAGTGTTATTTGCCCGCGTTTCATCGGGCGGGCAAGTAGCATATGCAGCATAATGCGAATATGCAGCTGACGCTCATCCGTATCGTTGTCAAACGCGCGATAGGGGTCAGAAAATAGTTCGTTTAGCCGACCAGCGGTGTGTTCCTTGGCTTCGTTATGAATCATGACAGTGTCCCTTTGAACGAGCTGTTTAGGCGGAGTAGCACGCCGCTTTTTATGCTAGCTATTATAGATCGCTAGCTCAGTATGGCGGGCAGGGCAGCGGATGAAAAGTTTCTTATGCCAGCGTTTTACTATGCGTTAGCTAAACCGTTTTAATTAGATAAACAAGCATCATCGCAAGCAATGATTATGTGATTAATTTTAGTGCGTTTTTAACCTAGCTGACAGATTGCGAGTAGCGCCTAACCTTTACTAAGCTGCGCTTTTAATTGAAGATAGGGTCTAGATATTTACCTACATTCACTGTCGCCAGGGGAGCCTTTGCCATAAAGGCTGAGAATGCGCAGCGCGCAGACCCTGGAACCTGATCCGGTTCGTACCGGCGGAGGAAGTGCGACATGCTTTACCTGACATCAGCCGTGCTTGGCGCGGCGCTATGCTGTTTTGCTTATTTAGGTTTACGTGCTCGCTGGGTGGATGGCCCGGTTGATGACTATGTCACGGCGCGCAATTCGCAAACCTCCTCGACCCTTGGGCTCTCCTTTCTTGCCTCCGGTATGGGCGCCTGGATTTTGTTTGCACCCCCTGAAATTGGCGCTTTTGTGGGGCCGTTAGCACTGGCGGGTTATGCCGTGGGATCGGCCCTGCCCTTTATTGTATTAGGGCTTTACGGGCCTAAAATTCGCCGGGCTTTACCAGAAGGCCGAAGCATCGCCGAGTTCGCTGACGCTTGCTACGGCAAGGGGGTGCGGCGCTGGGTAACCTTGGTGTCAGTCGGCTATATGGCCTGCTTTTTGGCCGCAGAGCTAACCGCCATCGGGGCGATCACCGGGTTACTTTCTGACGTGCCGCCTGCGCTAGTGATTATCGGTGTGGCACTGACCACGCTTGTTTATACGGCGGTGGGCGGGCTGCGCGCCAGTCTTGCTACCGACCGCTGGCAGGCTTGGCTTTTGCTGGCGCTACTCTTGGCGGTGGGCAGCGTCGCGTTATGGCGGCTGCCCGCAATGCCCAGCGAGGCGGCGCTGCCTTCAGTGCCCGTAACGAACGCGCTCAGTGTGGCGCTAACACTCGTCATTGCGGTCACGGCGGCCAACTTATTTCACCAGGGGTACTGGCAGCGCGTTTGGGCGGCCCAGGATGACCAAAGCCTGGGGCGTGGTGCCTGGTTGGGCGGTGGCATGACCGTTGTGGTCGTGATGATCATTGGCGGCTTGGGCACCTTGGCGGCAATGAGTGGCGTTGCGCTAGGTGAGCCGCCAATGCCGTTTTTTGCGCTGCTGTCTGATGCCCCCGCTTGGCTGTCGTTACCAGCGTTGGTGCTCGCCGTTACCTTGGTGGCCTCTAGCGTTGATACCCTGCAGAACGGTATTGCTTCCCTGGTAGTGGCCCGCAGCGAGCAGCGCGGCGTCTCACTGGTGGCTACCCGCTGGATTACCCTCATCTTGATGGTTCCCGTGGTGATCATTGCCTTGCAGGGGTTATCCGTACTGCGGCTGTTTTTGATTGCCGACTTACTGTGTGCCGCCATTGTGGTTCCCGTGTTGCTGGGCCTGTGGCAACGAATGACACCCCTCGCCGCCGTGGGCGGCGGAATTGCCGGGCTGATAGGGGCCGTGTTACCCGGCTGGGTTAGCCAAGGCAGCCTTGTGGCGGGCTTCTTGGCGGCGAGCTTTCCGGGCAGTGTGCCGACCTTGGGGCCATTTCTGGGGGCGCTGGTGGCGTCCACCTTGGTGAGCGTGGTGATCGCAGCGGTGATTAGAAAGTAGCCAGCCATAAGCAGGAACCATAAGCAGGAAGGTGCCAATCGCGTTATGATGGTAAGCAAACGCCTACCATCATGGGTGACACTACAATGTCTTATCCTATAACACCTAATGAAGATGCGCGCTTGGCAGTTCTCCGCGAGCTTGAGCTGCTTGATACCCCCCACGAGCCAGTCTTTGACCGTGTTACCCGGCTGGTGACGAAGCTGCTCAATGTGCCCATTGCAACGGTATCGTTGATTGACGCTGATCGGCAGTGGTTTAAGTCGAGCGTCGGTGTCGAAACGCGCGAGACGTCGCGAGATGTGGCCTTCTGCGCGCATACCATTATGCAAGCCGTGCCTCTTATCGTCGAAGACGCCACGGCGGACGAACGTTTTGCTAACAACCCGTTCGTGACCGTTCAGGACGGTATTCGCTTTTACGTTGGTTTTCCGCTGCTCTCCTCCCAAGGCCTGCCGCTGGGGGCGCTGTGCGCCATCGACACCAAGCCGCGCAGGCTACAAGAAGATGAGTTTGCGGTTATGCAAGACCTGGCCGCTATCGTGACTGATGAAATTCACCTGCGTGAGCGGCTGATTGTTGAGAAGAAGACCAAGCAGGCATCGCAGCAGGCGCTGAAAGCGTTTCATCAAAGTATGGAAAACCAGATAGAGCGGCGTACTCGGGAGCTCAACCTGGTCATCGAGTCAGCCTACGACGCTTATATTAGCCTGGATACACACGACGTGGTTTTGGATTGGAACCGCGCCGCGGAGATGATGTTTGGTTGGCCACGCAAACAAGCGCAGGCACGGCCGATCACCCAGCTGCTGTTTCCGCAAGGGCTACCCGCCAGCGACGAACAGGCGCCGCTGATCGCCACCGCTCAATGCCGAGACGGTAGTCAACTGCCGGTAGAAATTCGCATAAAATCGTTGCGCATCGATGGCCAACAGCGGCGCAGTTTGTTTATACACGATATTACCGAGCGTCAGCAGTTGGAGCGGCTACGCGACCAGGAAGCCCGAGAAGATGTGTTGACCCAGCTGCCCAACCGGCGCGCCTTGAATGAACGCCTGGCTGAAGCAATGGCACGTGCCCGCCGCTTGCAAAAACACCTGGCCGTGTTGTTTATGGATTTAGACGGGTTTAAAGCGGTTAATGATCAGCACGGCCATACAACCGGCGATGCGCTGCTGCGCGAGATAGCGAAGCGTTTGAAAACGGCCGTTCGCGAAACCGATTATGTTGCCCGCTGGGCGGGGGATGAGTTCGTGGTTCTATTAGAAGGCGTTGCCCCCGACGCTGTTCAGCCGTTGGCTCAGTCCATGGTCGAGGTGACAGAAAAACCGGTCCCAATGGGCGAGATAAGCCTGAGGGTAAGCACCAGCATAGGCGCCGCACTTTATTCACCTACCGCTGGAGAAACGGCTCATGAGCTACTTAAACGCGCTGATGTGGCCATGTACGAAGCTAAACATTCTGGCAAGGGCCAGGTAAGCATGGCGCGCTCTGCCGATAGTGCGGCTCCCGACGCACTCAATCTCAAGGACGAATATGATTAGGACGCTTTTGACCACTCCTGACGGGGCGGTTTACGAAGGTGATGAAGACCTGTTCGCAATGTGGCAAGCCACACCCGATAGCCATATCTGGATCGATATGCAGGGCGAGACTCAGGAGCGCGAGCGGACTATTTTAGAGGCGTTTGAGTTTCATTCGATGGCGATTCAGGACGCACAAAAAGAGCGTCATCCGCCGAAAATAGAAGAGTTTGATAACCACACGCTGATTATTTATCGCGGCATTTCGTCATTCGATGCAACGCTGAACTATCAGCCTCAGCAGCTGTGCTTCTTTATCGGTACAAGGTTTCTGGTGACCCTTCATCCCGGTGAGGCGTTAAGTATTGAGCGCCTGTTCAATGACCATGGCAAAACGCTTTTAGCGCATTCTCCGGAGCACGTGGCGCTGCGGGTGATGTATATATCGGCGGGCTTCTATATCGACAGCCTGCTCGAGTTTGAAACGGAGCTAAGCGATCTTGAGGATGAACTGTTAGAAAACGGTAATGATGTTTTGATGCGCAAGATCATTAGCTATCGTTCTCGATTGGTCAAAATGCGGCGTATCTTTAGTTACCACAAAGGGATCACGCAAGAGCTGACGGCCTACGACTATGAACATCTGCCCCGGGATGAGAGTGAAACCCTGCACGCGATTAACAATGTGGCCGAACGCTTCGAACGGCTCTACACCCTGACCCAAATGTACTACGACATTTGCGGCGACTTGGTCGACGGCTATATTTCCATTTCCTCCCACCAGTTAAACATCACCATGCGCGTGCTCACGGTGATTACCGCGATTTTTGTACCACTGACTTTTATTGCCGGTATCTATGGCATGAATTTCGACAATATGCCTGAACTGCGCTATGAGTACGGCTACTTTTTTGTCTGGGGCGTGATGCTGGGAATCGGTGGGCTATTGATTTGGCTTTTCAGGCGCAAGCATTGGTTTTAGCGCAGCACTAATTTTAGTTTTTAGCGCCAAGTCGCTAGGTTAACCTCCCCCTCTGTTGGCATGTTGAGCTTTTAGGTAAGCGAAAAGTTGACGCATTAACATGTGGTTGGTGGCTGTCTGTGGCATCCTCTGCAGCGACCAAGACTATAAGGCTTCAAGCCGTCACTAGCGTATTACCTGGGAGTACTTCCATGACCATTATGATTATTGGCCTGCTGATTTTTTTAGGCAGCCATTCCGTGCGTATTTTTGCTGAAAACTGGCGTCAGCAGCAGATTGCCAAATTGGGCGAGACCAACTGGAAGATCGCCTATTCGGTGGTGTCGCTGGTTGGTCTAGCCGTTGCGATTTATGGTTACGGGCAGATGCGCCTCGACCCTTTTATGGTTTGGTACCCGCCCATGGGGTTACGCCATGCGGTGGCGCTTTTGATGGTGCCTGCCTTTATCATGTTGGTAGCGGCCTATGTCCCGGGCAACGCCATTAAGGCCAAACTTGGCCACCCAATGATGCTGGCAGTCAAAATTTGGGCGTTTGCTCACCTGCTCGTCAACGGGCGCTTGGGCGATATTATCTTTTTCGCTGCCTTTCTGGTTTGGGCTATCCTGGCCTTTAAAACGGCCAAAAAGCGCGACCGCCTTTCGCCGCCCGCACCGGTTAACACTTCTAAGATGGCGACCATTGCCACGGTATTATTAGGCTTGGTAGCGTATGCGGTTTTCGCGTTCTATCTGCACATGCTATTAATTGGCGTCCCCGTGTTTGGTTAACGCCCAGCGTTGCCGCCACCGCGATGGATGAGGCTTGAGACTCGGTGAGAGTTTGTTATCTTCAACTATAATAGTTAACACATTCCATCAGGGAGTCACGTTATGGCTGAAGCTGCCCACACGTTACCAACGACGATGTCCGCCATGCTATTGACCGGTCATGGTGATATCGAAAAGCTGGAATACCATCAGGATGTACCGACCCCGCAGCCTAAGGCGGGCGAAGTGCTGGTGCAGGTAACTGCCACGGCGAAGAATAACACCGACCGCAAGGCCCGAGAGGGGTTATACCCCACCAAGGATAAAGGCGATGTTACTTCGTTCGCCATGGGTGGCACGCCAACGTTAACTTTTCCGCGTATCCAGGGCGCCGATGTGGCTGGCCGTATCGTGGCGGTCGGTGAGGGCGTTGATGCTGAACGCATTGGCCAACGAGGGCTGCTCGATTTTAATATCTACGCCGATGAGCGCCGCGATATTAACCTAACCCCCGATTACTATGGCCATGGGGCCGATGGAGGGTTTGCTGAGTTTATTGACGTCCCCGCCGATCAATTCCACGCGGTGCCCAACCCAGAGCTGCACGACGCAGAGCTGGCTTCAATGGGGATGTGCTCGTATCAAACCGCTTATCACATGATGACCGCCGCCAACGTCAGTGCTGGCGAGCGCGTGTTGGTGAGCGGCGCCAGCGGCGGCGTTGGCACCGCACTGATTCAGCTGTGCCGCATCGTAGGGGCTATTCCTTATGCGGTCAGCAAGCTAGACAAAGCCGAAGCGCTTAAAGCATTAGGCGCGGAAGCCGTCATCGATCGCGGCGATTTGCCCACGTTTGTTGAGCGTGTTCTGGACACTACCGGCGGCCAGCCGATTGATGCGGTCATGGATTTGGTCGGCGGTGAGATGACCAATCTGTTTATCGATACCATGATTGTCGATATGCAGGGGCGTAAGAACTATCCGCGGCTTTCAATCGCCGGTGCCAGCGGTGGCAACCTCAGCGAAATGATGTGGACCCGCATATACCTCTATCAAGTACAGATTTTTGGCGTTTCCCACGGCACCCGTGAAGAGGCCGAGCAGCTCGTCGCTTGGATTCGCAGCGGGGAGTTAAAGCCAGTGCTCCACGCGGCCTTCAAGCTTTCCGACCTACATGTAGCCGAGCGCTATTTTGTCAATCGGGACAGCAACTTTCTGGGTAAAATTGTCATTGTGCCCGATGCACAGTGGGCCGACCACGGCGCGCCTTTTGCGCTTGAAAACACACCGTCTGGTCAGGAGCGCCGCTAGTGAATAACGTGCATACCATTCAGCTGATGGACACTCATGCCGGTGGCGATGTCAGTCGTATCGTCACGGGGGGCATTGATGTGTTGCCAGGTGCCACCGTGCGCGAGCAGATGGAGTATCTACGCGATGACGCCGACGGGCTGCGTCGCCTGCTGCTTGAAGAGCCCTACGGTCTCCCGGAAATGTCGGTTGATCTGCTGGTGCCGGCGACTCACCCTGAGGCTGTCGCGGGTTATATCATTATGGAAGTCATGGGCTACCCGATTTATTCGGGTTCGAATACCTTATGCACGGCCACCGCCGTGCTGGAGAGAGGCATTGTGCCCAAACAGGAAGGCCTTCAGCGTTTTAAACTGGAAGCGCCCGCTGGGCTAGTACAAATTGAAGCGAGAGTGCACAACGGTGTAGTTGAGTCGGTGACCTGTGGCGGGCTGCCCAGCTATATCGACACCTACCGCGATCAGATTCACGTACCGGGGATCGGTAAGGTCACCTACTCAATCGCCTATAGCGGTGGCTTTTACGCCTTGGTCGATGCCGCTGAGCTGGGCTTTAGGCTGGTGTATGAAGAAGAGCGAGCGTTAGCTGAGTGTGCCTTCAAAATTGTTGAAGCGATTAAAGCCAAGCGTGGTTTTTCCCACTACACCCTGGGCGATGTGGGGCCGCTACCGTTTTTACACTTTATGGGCCCTGAAGAGCCCGTGGGCGAAGGCTATGTGCGCTCACGTTCAACGACCTATGTGCATCCAGGGGTTATTTGCCGTAGCACAACGGGAACCGGTACCTCGGCCCGCTTAGCGTTGATGAACTACGAGGGGCGGCTCAACGTGGGGGATAAGCTGGAAACGGTCTCACTGCGCAATACTGGCTTTATCGGCACCTTTACCGGCATCCATCAAGAAGGCGATTACCAGGTAGTGGAAAATACCATTACCGGGCGCAGCTATGTATTGGCCCACTCCGATATTGTCATTAACTGTATTGATCCAATGGTGTCCTGTGGCGAGTTACACCACATATTGAGTGACCGTCACCATAGCGCTAAACCGGTACCGCTGACACTTGAGACCTAGCTGTCTTTTAGCGACGCTAGCATGTAGAGACTTAGCGTTTAGCAACAAAGCCTTCGGCTTCTAAACGATCCCATACCGGGGCTTTTTCGGCCTCGGTCATCATCCCCCAGCCGGCAATTTCATCTAAGGTACGGCCACAGCCCTGGCAAACCGATGACGACATTTCCATTTGGCAAATTTTGATACACGGCGAGATAGGGCGCCCGTTGGGCGATGGGGAAACGTTCGTCATTACGATAGGCTCTTTAGATAATCTTGGGGGCTAAACGATACGGCGGGCAGTGGGGTAAAGCCACCGGTTACGAGGTGGGTACTTTACCACGCAGCGATTTGGTTTTGCCCTTACGCGTTTTGTGATCGACGCGGCGGCGCTGCGAACCTTTAGTCGGCTTGGTGGCGCGGCGCACCTTTTGCTGTTGGGTGGCACTCTGTATTAGCTCTTTTAAACGCGCCAGCGCATCCTCTTTATTTAATTCAAGCTTACGATGGCTTTGGGCTTTGATAATCACCACGCCTTCTTTACTGATGCGCTGATCCGATAGCGCCATCAAGCGTTCTTTATAACGTGGTGGCAGCGTAGAGCTAAGAATGTCAAAGCGTAAATGCACTGCCGAGGCGACTTTATTTACGTTCTGACCGCCGGCGCCTTGGGCGCGAATCTGGCTGATATCAATCTCCCAATCAGCCAGGGTAACGTTATTAGAAATGGTGAGCATTAATGGCCTCTGTATGACTGATGATCGTATAAGGCTAGCACATTTGGCACACAGGCATTCATTGGCTAATCCGCTGTCAGCTGGCGAGGTTGTTAATTGGCTGGCCATTGATAAAGGCCAGCAGGTTGCGAAAGGCATCGCCGAAGTAGAGCTCGTAGCTATCTTTTTCCACATAGCCGAGGTGTGGTGTCGCAACCAGATTGGGCAACGCCAGCAGCGAGCTTTCGAACACAGGTTCCTGATCAAATACATCCACCGCTGCTTGGCCGGGGCGACCGGCCTGGAGTGCCTGTTCGAGAGTGCCCGGGGCCAATAGCTGAGAGCGGCTCGTGTTGACTAGTAGCGACGTTGGCTTCATCTGGGCGAGCGATTCAGCGCTGACAATACCCCGGGTATCGTCGTTCAGGCGCAGGTGAAGGCTAAGCACATCCGCACGCTGGAACAAATCGGCTTGGCTTTTGGCGACCTCTATTCCGGCACCGGCGGCGCGCTGGCGGGTGCCTTCGCGGCCCCATACCAACACTTTCATTTCAAATGCCTGGCCATAGCGGGCGACTAAGCTGCCAATTTTTCCGTAGCCAAAAATACCCAGCGTGCGGCCTTTTAGGCCTGTGCCTAACGTGCGCTGCCAGCGACCCACTTTGAGGTTTTCGACTTCTGCGGGGATATGGCGCATCGCGGCCAGCACCAAGCCCCAGGTTAATTCGGCGGCGGCATAGGGCGAACCAGTGCCTACCATGACGGTAACCCCTTGACGACGGCAGGCGTACATATCCACATGGGCTGCGCCGCCACCAGTCTGGCTAATGACTTTGAGGTTGGGTAACCGCGCCAATAAGGCCGCGGTGATCGGCGTGCGTTCGCGAACGAGTACTAACGCCTCGGCCTCATGGAAGCGAGCTACCAAGGCATCAAGGTCACTGAGGGTATCGTTGACAACCGTTACATCGTGGTCATTGAGCTGCTGGAAAGCGTCTAAATGGCGCACACAGTCCTGATAATCATCGGCAATCACAATCTTCATCAAGCGAGTTCCTTCTTATACTAGCCGCAGCGCCCAGGGCAGAAGAGGGCGTCATTTGTTTGACTGCTATAGAGTGATATTACCCTGAAAACGATTGAACGAGGAGCTGAGCATGAGTGATTACCTATTAGACGAGACGCCGTTAAGCCCAGGCGTTGTTTACCGGCTGCTGTCGGGCAGTATATGCCCGCGGCCAATCGCGTGGGTCTCTACACAAGACGCGCGTGGGAATGCCAATCTAGCGCCATTTTCATTTTTTAATGTGGCCAGCGTAAATCCACCTGTCCTGGCGTTTTCACCGCTGCTCAATGGTAAGAGCGAACTTAAAGACACGGTGCGTAATTTAAATGAAGTCCCTGAATGCGTGGTGCATGTAGGCAGTGAAGGGTTGATTGAAGCACTCAACGCCACCAGTGCCAGCCTGCCACCGGACGATGATGAGTTTACCCTGGCCGGGCTTGAAAAAGCCGACATGCCCGGTGTTAGCGTGCCGCGGATTGCCAGCGCACCGGTGGCATTTGGGTGCCGACTATACGATATGATCCGTTTTGGTGATCAGCCCTTAGCAGGCACTTTGGTCCTGGCCCAGGTCGTGTCCATCCACATAGATGATGCCCTGTGGGATGGACGCCATGTGGATATGGATTTACTCAAACCCGTTGGGCGCTTAGCGGGCAGCGATTACATTCGCATTAGCGACCGTTTTGCCATTGAGCGGCCTGCTTAATGAGTGCTGAAAGTTATTAGAAATGCGATTTATAGACCCATTGACTCTTTTATGCTGGATAGTAAAAGGTGGGTTACGGAAGAGGTAAGAATCGTTACTTATCAGTTAGCGATAATTAGTCTTTAGTCGTATATTCTCCCGCCAATGGTAATAAATAAAAATTCGGTAATGTGGCGAAGGCGTGAGGGGAAGCAATGCTCGCCTTTGCCCATGTTTTTTACGTGGGGAAGTGATCTAGCTATTAAGGAGCAGATCAATGCGACAATTGGGAACATTTTTTCTAAACGCTAAGCGTTTAATAGCAACACTACTCGCCGGGATGTTAATAGCGCCAGTGGCTCATGCGGCGCTTACCTTTGGCATTGTGGCACCTTCCAGCGGCGGTGCTGCGCCGCTAGGGTTGGGTATGCAAGAAGGGATTGAGACCTACTTTGCCGAGGTCAATGCGGCAGGCGGGGTTAATGGCGAAACGCTGGCCTTGGTAGCACGCGATGATCAGTACCAGCCGCTGCAAGCGGCCAGCAACACGCGGCAACTGATTCAGGAAGATGATGTGCTGGCGGCGATTGGTAACGTGGGCACCCCCACCGCTACCGTGACGATTCCGATCTATAACGAATATAAGACCCTGCTTTACGGCGCCTTTACCGGTGCTGGCGTATTGCGCAAGTCACCGCCTGACCGCTACGTGATCAATTACCGTGCCAGCTATGTGCAAGAAACCGCCGCCATGGTGGAGGGCTTGTTGACCGCTGGAATACAGCCAGAAGAAATCGCTTTCTTTACCCAAAACGATAGCTTTGGCGATGCGGGCTACAACGGGGCCACGCAAGCGTTAACCGCCCATGGGTTTGCCAATACCGCTGAGTTGGCCCATGGGCGTTTTACCCGTGGTACGCGCAATATTCATCAAGGCTTAGCGACCATTCTGGAGGCGCCGGTGACCCCGCGCGCTATTATCATTGTCGGCACTTACGGGCCGGCGGCGGACTTTATTCGTGAAGCGCGCAATGACCTGCCCGATGCGGTGTTTCTAAACGTCTCTTTTGTGGGTAGTCAAGCGCTCATGGACGAACTTGGCGAGCAAGCGGAAGGGGTCATTATTACTCAAGTAGTGCCGCCCCTGAATGCTGACCTACCCGCCGTTGAAGCCTATCGTCAAGCGCTGCAAACGCATGCTGCGGGCAGCCAACCTGATTTCATCTCGCTGGAAGGGTACCTGGCCGCCAAGCTGTTTGTTGAAGGCGTTAAAGCCGCGGGGAGCAATCCTGATCGTGAGGCTATTGTGGATGGATTACTGGGGTTGGGGTCGATCGATATTGGCCTAGAGGAGCCGCTAAGCTTGGGGGCGAATGACCACCAAGCCAGTGACGCCGTATGGCCTACCATTATCACCAATGGCCGTTTTGAGTCGGTAGAGTGGGCGAACCTGGTGCCCTAACGCTGACGATATTTGCAAACCCTGACACAAGTGAAAAACAGATAATGAAAAAAAATTTAAGTATCCGAGCCATGTTGATCGGGCTTTTCTTAGCGGCGGTGCTAGGGGCAGTTGTGCTGGCGGCGACGGGCTGGATTACCAACCAACGATTAATCGACTCGCAGCGTTATATTACCGGTGAGGTGCTGCCACTGGGAGATGCCAGCCGAGGCATGGTGCTGGCCATGGGCGCGTTCGGGCAGCGGCATGCGGATTTGCTCGCCGCAGAAAATGCCCCAGACTTAGCCGGGATTACCGCACAAGCCGAGTTGGACGAGCGCTTTCGCGATGCGCGCCAAGGGCTTCATGGGGTTGATCAAACGGCAGGGTTGAGCGACCTGGATCGTCATTATCAGGCGCTATTAGACGGCGATACAGCGCTGGAAGCGGTGCGCCACGAAGAGCTGAGTTTACAAGCCCAGATGGCCGAACGTCTTGGCGAGATGCAAGGCTTGATTCGCCAAGTAATGCTGAGTGCCGAAGACATTGCCGGACGCGCGGCGTTGGCAAAGGTGCGTAGCGATCAGGCTCAGCGTGAGTTGATGGAAGCCTGGCGCGAAGACGGCATGACCACGCTGCCCACTCAGTTACTGGATAACATGTTTACCGCTCAGGCGGATATTGGCCGCTTGAGCGGCGATGTCCGAATGGCACTGGCACTGTTATCGGATCTGGGCCGCCAGATGATGCAAATGGAAAGCCCTGATGCCCTGGTCAACCTGCGTTATAACCAGATTTCTCAACAGGTTGGCCTTGCCCGACAGTCGCTGGCGGCAATAGCCGATGCGCCCAGCACAGCAGTGGAACAACGCCAGCTTATTGATGAGTTAGGTAGTGTTATTGGGGAACTAGAAGGGCTGATGGTATCCGATGACAGCTCGGTCTATGCGCTGCGCTTGCAGCAACTTGAACTCAGCGCTCAGGTACAGGCGGCATTGAACGACGTCGCCCAAGCCATGCAGCAGATGCGCGTTGCCCTATCTGACGTTGAAGCGTATACCGTTGGGCAAGCTGAAAGCGCTGCAACGCAGGCGGAAACCCTAGCCAATGCCGGACGTTCGCTGCTGATTATTGTCACGCTGGTGGTGATCGCGCTGCTGGCAATCTTTGGGTGGCGCACGATGGTGCGTGTATTGCGGCCGCTGGTCACGATGCGTGAGCAAATGGAAAACATCAGCGGTGCGGGCGGTGAAAATGCCGACCTCTCCAAACGCTTGGAACTCCAGAATAACGATGAAGTAGGCCAAACGGCCCAAGCCTTTAATCGCATGATGGACACCTTCGAGAGCATGGTGGCGCAAATTCGTGAAAGCGCCGAAGCCATTGCTTCGAGCAGCCGCCAAATTGCCGCTGGCAATGAAAACCTCTCCCAGCGCACTGACCAGCAGGCCGCGTCGCTGGCTGAAACGGCCTCTAGCCTTGAGCAGATTACCGCTACCGTGAAGCAAACCGCTGAGTATGCTGACCAGGCGAAAGGGGCGAGCGGCAATGTGGATCAACGCGCGCGAGCGGCGGGTGATGTTTCAATACGCACCACGGCGGCCATGGGCGATATTCGTGAGGCAAGCGAAAAGATCACTTCGATCATTAAAGCGATTGATGATATCGCCTTCCAAACCAACCTCTTGGCGCTAAACGCGTCCGTTGAAGCGGCGCGAGCGGGTGAGCAGGGGCGTGGTTTTGCCGTAGTAGCCCAAGAAGTACGCAAACTCGCCGGCCGCAGCGCCGAAGAAGCGGCTCAGATTCGTCACTTGGTCGATGACAGTGTTAACAAAGTGAGTGAGGGTGAGCAGCTCGTCAATGCCTCTAGTCAGCATCTTCAAGAGATCATAGAGAGTTTGGGGGAGGTGACGCGTTATGTCGTCGAAATTGCCGACGCCACCAATGAGCAATCCGCCGGTATTGATCAGATCAACCAGGCGATTGCGCAGCTGGATCAGGTCACTCACCAGAACGCCCGCCTCGTGCAGGAGGCCACCACCGCCAGCCACACCCTGGATGATCGCGCCGGGAATATGCACTCACTGGTAGGGCGCTTTCGCGTCAGCGACGCGGCAGGGCAGCAGTCTCTCGCCCTTCCTCAGCAGGAGAAAGTGACTCAGTAGTAAGCAATTACTACCTATTGCCGGAAAGCGCTTGCTAGTCTCATCCAACACGCCCCGCGTGTGCTCACAACACTTGATCAATAAGCATAAGATAATCAATAAGCATAAGATAAGAGGAGCACTGAGATGAGCAGCAAGCGCATTTTAATGATCACCGGCGATTTTACCGAAGACTACGAAACCATGGTGCCGTTTCAGGCACTCATGGCGGTTGGCCACCAAGTGGACGCCATCTGCCCGGGAAAAGCCTCTGGCGATACCGTGGCGACGGCGATTCATGATTTTGAAGGCGATCAAACCTATTCTGAAAAGCCTGGGCATCGCTTCGCACTCAATGCCGATTTCGCCAGCACTAATCCCGCCGATTACGATGCCCTGGTCGTGCCCGGAGGGCGTGCGCCGGAGTATCTACGCTTAGATAAAAACGTGCTGGCGATGGTGCAGCATTTTTTCGAGACCAATAAACCCGTGGCAGCGATTTGCCACGGCGCACAGCTATTGGCCGCTGCGAAAGTGCTGGAAGGCAGGCAGTGTTCGGCTTACCCAGCCTGCCAGCCCGAGGTAGAGCTTGCGGGTGGTCACTTTGCTAACCTAGAGGTAACCGATGCGGTAACCGATGGGAACTTGGTCACGGCACCCGCTTGGCCTGCCCACCCCGCGTGGTTGGCGCAATTTATGGCATTGCTGAATAAGTAGTTCGGCTGACGCTGAAAAGATGGCATGCACGCCCCGCACCCATTGGGCGTGCATGCCATTGCCCGCTATGCTAATGGCTCATCTGCTAAAGAATGTCGGGAGGTAATCGCCATGTGCAAACTGTTTATTCAGGCCGACCCTGAGTTATGGCGCAGCGCGACGCACTCGCTACGTATTGATGGCATGGTCACCAGCGTGCGTATGGAAAATTATTTCTGGCATATCCTGGAGGAAATTGCCCAGCGCGATGGCATGAATACCGCCCAGATGATTACCCGGCTTTACCATGAGTCTATCGATGCCGGGCATGATCTGGGTAACTTTACCTCGTTTTTACGCGTCTGCGCGCTGCGTTACCAAGCGCTTCAATTAAGCGGTGAGATTCCAACGCATCAGGAGGTGCCCATCGCCAGCCTGGACGCTGAACACATTTTATCCCGTGAGGCTGGCAACGCTCGCGACCCCTTGCATTAAAAAATCACTCAAGTCGTGCTTCCAGCGCAGTTAAAAACTGTTCAATACGTGCAGCGTTGGTGCCCACATCGCTGGCGCCTAGGCGGGAAGCCGAACGCATATCCACCTGCACGCCGTTCTCCAGTTCCGTTAAGCGAATGACCACGTCATCTTCAAAGCCAAACCAGAGCGTCGTCGCGGTGGCTTCTATGCGGTCATCACTAACCCTGGCAATTTGCCAACCATTTTCTTCGACTTGCGCCTGCGCTGCGGCCAGTACCCTGGGCGATGCGGCGTCTACGACCAGCGGCTCAATAGTGGGGTAGGCTGCCTGTTGCTGATCAGCGGTGGCAGTGCCGGGGTAGTCGACCGCATTAGGCGCTGCCTCACGGGCGTCGGCCAAGGCTTCAAAGGTGGGTGGGTTCTGCGTATCGGTGGTGATGTCGTGAATGGCGGGTACCTCTTGGGCGCGTTGCCAATGCTGCCAGGGCACATAAAGTAGCGCTGCGGCGCCCATTATGACTAGGCTCGCGAGCACTGCTGGTTTAAAGCGGCGAGTTAAGGCGCTGACCAACAGCGCTACCAGGCTCAACGCCACGGCGCCGCCAGCGGCATACACCCCGTTGCGCAGAAAATTAAACGCCTCGCCTAGCGAGATAAGCTCCCAACTATAAGCGGGCCCTGAGCCTGCCATCATCAGCGTTGCCGCCGCGAGTAGTAGTATACTCAGCCCCGCTAACAGCGCTGGCCAGAGGCCACCGCGGGGGCGCGTTGGGGTTGATCGGTTTGCCATGTTCGCTCCTTATCACAACGTATTCAGCTATTCTTAGCACACATATCCCGCCAACAGGTTTTTCTAACAGGTTTTTATGAATGATAACGCCATAGCGCTACGACAATTGCTGCTCAGCGCCCCGCGCGAGACACTGCCCATGACCTACCAACAGGTGGCCAGCACGCTTGGGCTTACGCCGCCACGCACTATTGCCCAGGTGACTCAGGCGTTAGAGCAGCTAATGCATGCAGACGCGGCCCAACATCAGCCCTTTATCGCCGCCTTGGTTGTCAGTCGGCGCGGTGAGCAGCTACCTGCTGCCGGTTTTTTTGAACTCGCCGTGGCACTGGGGCGTTTTCCCAAGGACCCGGCGTTACACGCTGAGGCTTATCAATGCGAGTTTCAGCGGGCCTTAAGCGTGCGCGACGACAGCGTCCCTGACGAAAGCGTGCGCGGCAAAGCTCAGCATTAAGCTTCGCCACGCTGGCCAGGTGGCTTTCGCAGCGGGTCCAGCAGTGAGCCTAGCCCGTTGTGATCAATTTCGTGCATTAAATGCAGCAAATGGCCAATCTCTCCGGCAGGAAACCCCTCACGCGCAAACCAGTTTAAGTAGGGGCCGGGAAGATCGGCGATAAGGCGCCCTTCGTACTTGCCAAAGGGCATAGTGCGAGTCACTAGCTTTTCCAAATCCTCTGGTTGCATGGCTGTTGCTCCTTTGATGTTGCCGTAACGCTGTAACACGATGACCAAATCGCCTACTGGCCAGTGCTGATAAGCTAAGCGATTGCTGGGCTCCAAGGCGGCGTCACCTATGTGTTGAACATAGCCCACCTATGCTGAACACAGCCTATGGCAAATACCGCGTGGTAGCATAAAATACTCACCACCTTATCAATTCAAGCAAGGAGAAGACCGATATGAGCCTTTCACCTTTCCATTTAGCGATTCCCGTTGACGATCTGGCCCTGGCACGGGCGTTTTATAACGATGTGTTTGGCTTGGAAGAGGGGCGTTCCAGTGAACAGTGGGTCGACTTCAATTTCTTCGGCCATCAGCTGGTGATTCATGAGCAACCAAAAACGCCTGGCCAGGCCAACGCCCACTCCAATCCTGTGGATGGGCACGACGTGCCTGTCCCGCACTTTGGCGTGATTTTAGCCTGGGAAGATTGGGAAGCGCTAGCCGAGCGTTTGAAAGCGCGGGACATACAGTTTGTCATTGAACCGTATGTTCGCTTTAAGGGCGAAGTTGGCGAGCAGGCCACTATGTTCCTACTCGACCCATGCGGGAATGCGTTGGAGTTCAAAGCGTTTAAAGGCATGGGCCAGGTGTTCGCAAAATAAGGCACTTAGTCGTTTCATGTGGATTTATTATTCATTCGCTATTTAGTGCCTCATGTTTCAGAGTGAAACCGCTAAGCTATCTATATGGTGGGAGGGAGCTTTAGTTATCTGCCTAGCGGAGATAACTCCACACTGAGTGACGAAGAGCCAAAAATAAACGCTGCGACATAAACGTTGCCAAGGAGTAGGTTAGGCCCGTAAGGCCTGCTCTTTACGCCGGTGCTGTAGCGGCGGCTCACCAAAGTAGCGTTTATAGTCGCGGCTAAACTGCGGCACGCTGCGGTAACCCACCGCTGCAGCGGCCTGATTGACGTTATGGTTATCCTGCAGCAGCAACTGCTGCGCTTTGATCAGGCGTAGCCGTTTTAAGTACTGGGCCGGCGAGGAGCGGGTGATCTGCTTAAAGTGCTGATGAAACGTAGACGCACTCATGTTCGCCTGTTGGGCGAGCTGTTCCACGCTAAAGTCATCGGCAAAGTTAGCATGCAGCTTAGAAAGCGCCTGCACGATGCGTGAGTAGTTACCGTGTCCCGTTACCAGCGCCTGTAACGCGGGGCCTTGCTCGCCTTTCAATGCTTCAAATACCACATCGCGAATACGCGCATTGCCCATGGTGCTGCACTCTACCGTATCGTGCAGCGAGTGGGCCAAACGCAGGACCGCGTCCTGCATGCCGTTGGTCATCGCCACTGCGGCCATCGGCAGAGGTGCCTGGGCGTGGTGGCCAAGATGACCCATTGCCGTGACCATCTCGCTTAACAGCGCCGGATCCAGCCGTATCGATATACCCAGCAGAGGGGCAGTGGGGGAGCCGTGAGTTTCGCACTCAAAGGGCAGCGGCAGCGTTTGGACCAGATAATGACCGGGGTCGTAATGAATTTCGCGATCACCCAGATAGCCTACTTTTTGCCCCTGCGCAATGATGATCAGGCTCGGTTCGTAGAGCAGTGGCGTACGTACCTGGTGGCGGCTTAAGCAAAGCAACGATACGCCATATAGCGGGGTTGGCGTCATGCCGTCGACCGCGACGCGGGATTTGATAACATCCGCCAGCGCATTGCCAGCCTGAGCAGTGGAAACCATGGTTGACTCTCTTAATAGCGAATAGCGAATAGCGAATAGCGAATGGCGAAGCAGCGTAACGGGTACTGCCTTGCTGGTTAGTTTACTATTTTAATCGTGATTACATAATTATGACGTTTTTATCGCTATTTTTGTTATTTTATTACATTGGTCTGGATTAATAGGCAAAAATATCGGAGCTTCGTTCATCGCTATCCCTGCCGATTAGGCCAATACTGTTGGCATACCTCGTACGCGGGGAATGATTGTTTATATTGAAGACAAGGAGCCCCATTGATGAGCCAAGCAAAATCCTACGCAGCCTTTGCCGGCGACAAGCCGTTAGCACCGTTTACCTTTGACCGTCGTCAGCCACGCCCCGATGACGTCGCCATTGAGATTCTCTACTGCGGCGTCTGCCACAGCGACCTTCACTTTGCGCGCAATGACTGGGGCATGAGCCGGTACCCGCTAGTGCCTGGCCATGAAATTGTCGGCCGGGTAACCGCTGTCGGTGACAAAGTATCGCGCTTTAAAGCCGGTGACATGGTAGGCGTTGGTTGCATGGTTGACTCATGCCGTACCTGTGCCGCCTGTAAAGATGGCGTAGAGCAGTACTGCCTGGAAGGTTTTACCATGACCTATGGCAGTGACGATCGCCAAGACGGCACCATGACCCAGGGCGGTTACTCCGACTCTATCGTGGTAAGCGAACACTTTGTGCTGCAGATGCCTGATGGCATCGATCTCGCCTCGGCAGCGCCGATTCTCTGCGCCGGTGTGACGACCTATTCGCCCCTCAAGCATCACGGCGTGGGTAAAGGCCATAAAGTGGGTGTGATCGGCATGGGCGGTCTAGGCCATATGGGCGTTAAACTGGCCAAAGCGCTGGGTGCCGAAGTCACGCTATTCACCCGCTCCGACGCCAAAGTTGAAGAAGCTAAGCGTAACGGTGCCGACCATGTCGTCGTTTCCAGCGATCAGGCGCAGATGGATGCAGTGGCTGAAACCTTCGACTTCATGCTCGACACGGTGCCCGTCCAACACGATCTTAACCCCTACCTAGCGTCGCTGAAGTATGACGGTACGCACATCATTGTCGGTCTGCTTGAGCCCATTGAGCCCGCCATTGAAGCGTTTAATCTGGTCTTCAAGCGTCGCGTAGTTGCCGGTTCGCTGATTGGTGGCATTGCTGAAACCGAAGAGCTGCTCAATCTCTGCGCTGATCAAGGCATTACCTGCGATATCGAGATGCTCGATATCAACAAGATCAATGAAGGCTTTGAGCGCATGGAGAAAGGCGATGTACGCTATCGCTTTGTGATTGATATGGCAACGCTGAAAGACACCGCTGCCTAAATGACGGATTGCTAGCTACCTAGCTAGCCACTCAGATAGGTGGCTAGCTTGAGTAAAACAAAACGGCCCGAGTCCTTTTCAGGACTCGGGCCGTTTTTCTAGCAGAATTGGGCCATTTTTCTAGGTAGTCGCTTTAGCACCTATGGCATTAGCACCTATGGCATTTCAGCTTCGCGCCTGGCGCGTAGTTTTGGCTGCCACCACCCCGGGCAATAGCATCAAGCCTGCCAGCAACCAAGCGGGCCAGCTACCCAAGCGGGTAAAAGGCGTTAAGCCGTCCATCGCATAGAATTCGCCGGTGAGCGTTGTGGTTGCAAACTGCGGCGCACGTTCAACAATGCGACCATTTGCATCAATAATCGCGGTAATGCCGTTGCTGGTGGCGCGGACCACATAGCGGCCGTTCTCTAGCGCGCGCAGGCGGGCCATCTGCAGATGCTGGTGGGGGCCAATTGAAGCCCCAAACCAGGTGTCGTTGGACACCGTAATGATAACGCCGCTATCTTGAGCGCGGCGGGCGACCAGCTGTGGGTAAATAATTTCGTAGCAGATCGCATTGCCAATGTTAACCCCGGCGGCTTGCATGGGCGTTTGCTCGTGCTCGCCTTGGGTAAAGGTCGACATGGGTAAATCAAAAAAATTAATCGCCCCGCGTAGCACGCTCTCTAGCGGCAGGTACTCACCAAAAGGCACCAGGTGTTCTTTTTGGTAGCTGCCCGTTACATTGCCCACGCCAATCATACTATTGAAGTAGCGTTCTTCTTCATCGCGCTGAACGATACCGGTTAGCAGGGCAACCTCGGGCGGCAGGTTAGCTTGCACGCGCTCAAGTACCGGGCGGGCTTGAGTTTCCATCATGGGCAGGGCGGTTTCTGGCCATACGATTAGGTCGACGTCATCGGCTACTTCGCGGGTGAGGTCGCTGTAGGTATTGGCGGCCTGGCGCTGGCCTTCCGGTGTCCACTTTGCCAGCTGCGGCAGGTTGCCTTGCAGTAGGGCGACGCGGGTGGGTTCATCCGCCGGCGTGGTCCACTGCTGGGGAAGCGCCAACGGAATCAGCCAAATAGCCGCGAGAGGGGCGAGCGCCCACCAGTGGCGGCGCAGCAATAGTTCAGCGCCGAGTGCGCCACTTAGCGCTACCAGCAGTGAGAGCAGGTAGACCCCGCCTAGGGGCGCCCAGGCGGCCAGTGGCGAGTCCACGTAACCAGACCCCAGCAGCAGCCAGGGAAAGCCGGTAAACAGGTAGGTGCGCAGCACCTCGCCCAATACCCAGGCGCCAGCAAAGCTGATAAACGCAAGCCGGGCAGAGGTGAAGCGCCGGTAAAGCCAAAAGGTGCCAGCAAAGAATAGCGCCAGAACGGTGACGAAAAGGGCGGTGAGAAAGACCGCTAATGGAACGCCGGTATAGCCATAGTCGTGAATGGACACATAGACCCAGGAAGCGCCACTGGCGAACAGCGCCACGCCATACAGCCAGCCTTTTAGCGCCGCTTGGGCGGGGGTTAACGTGTGCAGGCCAACATACAGCAAACCCATCGCCACCGGGCCCAGCCACCAAAGCTCAAACGGGGAGGCGGTTAAGGTGGTGAAGCCGCCTGCCACCAAAGCGGCAAGCAGCTGTAACAAAAACGCGGGGGGGGAACCCATAGCGATAACCTATTGACGGTAAGGAGCGAGGAAGTGGATAGCGCGGTGACAGCCAGCGGCTAGTCGGGCTTGTTCTCCTGATCGTCATCCTCTTCGTCATCACGACGACTGTCGCGATAGGCTTCGAGTAGCCGGATGCGGCGCGTATCGGCGTTGAGAATCACAAATCGCCAGCCGCCCAGCACGGTATGTTCGCCACGCCGAGGTAAGTGACCGAACTGCTGCATCACCAGGCCGCCAACGGTATCGAACTCATCATCAGAAAACTCGGTGTTAAAGCGTTCGTTGAAGTCTTCGATAGGGGTCAGCGCACGAATGGCGTAATGGTCATTCTCCATTTCGCGGATATCGTCTTCTTCGTCGGTATCGTGCTCGTCTTCGATGTCGCCGACGATTTGCTCAAGGATGTCTTCGATCGTAATAATGCCCGCGGTGCCGCCGTATTCATCGACGACAATGGCCATGTGGTTATGGGTATCGCGAAATTCTTTGAGCAGGCTGTTAAGACGTTTTGATTCAGGAATAAACATTGCCGGGCGCAGGATGTCATCGAGTTTAAAGGCATCGCGCTGGGCCTGGGTTTGGGAAAGCAGTGGGAGTAAATCTTTTACCAGTAGAATGCCTTTAATATCATCCAGGTTTTCGCCGATCACCGGGTAGCGCGAGTGGCCGGTTTCCTGAATAAGCGGCAGGTAGCCGTCGCTGGTTTGGTCTAGTGCGATGGCCGAGACCTGTGAGCGGGGAATCAGCACCTCCCGTACCTGCTGGTCGCTGATGTCCAGTGCGCCTTCGATGATCATGATGGCGTCCTGATCCAGCTTTAATTTCCCTGCGGTATGGCGTAAAAACGTCAGCAGCTCGTCCCGCGAGCTGGGTTCGTCATTGTCTCCGGAAAGGGCGCCAAAGAGTTTCTCGAGCCAGGATTTTTGATTAGGGTTGCTCGATCGGTCTTCGCTCATGCGTCAAATCTCTCGTTTGCGGGCGGACAGTTACCATCTTGTTGACTACGTCGTCAGGTAGCCGTTTTATCATTCAAGCAGTGGATGTTACCAGATTAGTTGCTACACGATTTAACGCACCCGTGATTAGATAATAAAGACGCTCAGCATTTAGTCATCATCGCTATTAGTCGCAGGCGTAGCGTTTGAGGTGCCAATGTTTTCAGCGTAATTGTCAGCATGATTTTAAGAATGATTTTAAGCATAACGTTAAGAATAGGGGTCGGGGATGTGCAGTTCGGCCAGCAGCTCGCGCTCGAACTGCTCCATCTCCTCGGCCTCCTGATCATCGATATGATCGTAGCCCATCAAATGCAAGATGCCATGCACGACCATATGGGCGTAGTGGTGCTCAAGCGGCTTGCCTTGCTCGCTGGCTTCCTTGGCGACAACGGCGTGGCAAATCACCAAATCACCGAGTAGCGGTAATTCAACACCCGGCGGGCTCTCAAAAGGAAAGGACAGCACGTTAGTGGTCTTGTCTTTGTCGCGGTAGTCGCGGTTGAGCGTCTGGCTCTCAAGCTCATCCACAAAGCGAATCGTCACTTCAAGGCGCTGATCATCAGGGTGATGCGCAAACACACAGCTCACCCAGTGGGTGAGCTGTGAAAGCGTGGGCAGCTGGGGTTCGTTGATCGCCGCCTGGCGATCAACGATGACCTCATTAACCATTCTTGAGTTAACCATGCTCGTATTAACCGTGCTCGCGTTCATCGGCTGCCTTCGCGTGCTTGCATGCGCGCATCACGCTCTTGCTGACGCGCTTCGCGCTGGGCGCGTTCTTCCACTTCTTGTTGAGACTCGAACATATCGTAAGCCTCGATAATGCGCTGAACTAACGGGTGGCGGACCACGTCTTTGGCGGCAAAGTGGGTGACGCCGATGCCTTGTGTGTCTTTCAACACGTCGAGCACTTGAATCAGCCCCGAACGCTGCCCTTTGGGTAGGTCGACCTGGGTGACGTCGCCGGTAATCACCGCGGTGGAGCCAAAGCCAATCCGGGTCAGGAACATTTTCATCTGCTCCGGGGTGGTGTTCTGGCTTTCATCCAAAATGATGTAGGAATTATTAAGCGTCCGGCCGCGCATATAGGCCAGCGGGGCGATCTCAATCACCTGGCGCTCAATCAGCTTTGCCACCTGCTCAAAACCGATCATCTCGTACAGGGCGTCGTAAAGCGGGCGCAGGTAGGGGTCGATTTTCTGGGCCAGGTCGCCGGGCAGGAAGCCAAGCTTTTCACCCGCTTCAACCGCCGGGCGCACGAGCAGAATGCGCCGCACTTCCTGCTGATTCAGCGCCTCGACCGCGGCCGCGACGGCGAGGTAGGTTTTACCCGTACCGGCGGGCCCAATGCCGAAATTGATGTCGTGCTCGCGGATGCTGGAAACATAGCGCTGCTGGTTGAGCCCGCGGGGTTTGATCATGGTGCGCGGGGTGCGCATGATCACTTCGTCACTGCCGCCGCCGCTGCCGTCGTCTTCCTCTTCCAGCGCTTCAAGCCCCGATTCCTGCAGGAAAAGGTGCACCGTATCGGCGTCAAGTTCACTCGCCGCGGTTTCGCGATAGAGGTGTTCCAACACGTTGGCGGCTGCTTTGATGCGGTTGGCAGGGCCGGCAAGCTGAAAGACATTGCCCCGGTTACGCAGCGTCACGTCCAGGCGGCTTTCAATCAGCTTCAAATGCTCGTCCTGCTGGCCGCAAAGGCTAGCAAGGCGCTGCGGATCATTCGGTTCAAGGCTTAAGGTGATGATGCGATTGGCCTGAGGTGTTGGCTGGCTCAAGAGTGGGGAACCCCGCGTTAGTGTGTGTATCGCTCAGCTTACTGCCCCACCTGAAGCGGGGCAATGATCTGTGATAAGTGAACGGTCAATAGCGTTCGGGTGAAGCAAGCTCACCGCGCAGCGAATTGGGAAATGCCTCGGTGATTTCCACATCGACAAAGTAGCCGATCAGCTCGGTGGGATTAGCCGCACGGAAGTTAACCACCCGGTTATTTTCGGTGCGCCCGGAGAGCTGGCCGGGGTCACGCGGCGAAAAGCCGTTAACCAGTACGCGTTGCGTGCTACCCACCATGCGGCGGCTAATTTGCGCGGTTTGCTGGATGATCCGCTCTTGTAAAATCGCCAGGCGCTGCTTTTTGACACTTTCCGGCGTTTCATCCGGCAGGCCAGAGGCGGGGGTGCCGGGGCGTGCGGAGTAAACGAAGCTAAACGAATGATCGAAGCCGATCTGATGAATCAGGTCCATCGTCGCCTCAAAATCCTCTTCAGTCTCGCCTGGGAAGCCGATAATGAAGTCGGAAGAGAAGCTGATATCCGGGCGATTGGCGCGAATGCGCTCCATCTTTTCGATGTACTCGGCCGCGGTATGCCCCCGCTTCATGGCGGTTAAAATGCGGTCTGAACCCGATTGCACCGGCAGGTGCAGGTGGCTCACCAGCTCGGGAATATCCGCGAAGGCGTCGACCAGGCTATCGGTAAATTCCACCGGGTGGGACGTGGTGAAACGAACACGATCAATCCCTTCGACCGCCGCCACGCAGGCAATCAGTTCGGCCAAATCAATCTCATCGCCTAGCTGGTTCTCACCACGGTAGGCGTTGACGTTCTGGCCGAGCAGGTTGACTTCACGCACGCCCTGGTCGGAAAGGTGGATGACTTCATCCATCACTGCCTCAAAGGGACGCGACACCTCTTCGCCACGGGTATACGGCACCACACAGAACGTGCAGTACTTGGAGCAGCCTTCCATAATCGACACGAACGCCGTCGCGCCATCGGAAGTGGGCTTGGGCAAGTGGTCGAACTTTTCGATTTCAGGAAACGTAACATCCACGGCGGCAATCTGGTTATTGCTACGGGCATCCAGCATGGAGGGCACGCGGTGGAGGGTTTGCGGCCCGAATACCATGTCCACATGGGGCGCTCGCTTGCGTATGGCTTCGCCTTCCTGGCTGGCCACGCAGCCACCTACGCCAATCACCAGGTTGGGGTTGGCGTCCTTGAGTTTTTTCCAGCGTCCCAGCTGATGAAACACTTTTTCCTGCGCCTTTTCGCGAATCGAGCAGGTGTTTAACAGAATAACATCGGCTTCACGCTCATTATCAGTGAGTTCGAGCTGGTGAGATTCGCCGAGCAGATCCGCCATGCGAGAGGAGTCGTACTCGTTCATTTGGCAGCCGTGCGTTTTGATGAAGAGCTTCTTCGCCATCGGTACCTGTCATCTATGAGTCGTCTGGGGGGACGAGGATGAATGTAATAGTGTCGAGCGGCTAGGCCATCGGCCGCTCTATCGTGAATAGCCGCATTATACGGACACAACCAACAGGCGGCTAGCATTGACGCGGAATCGATACTTGACCGCCACATTTCTATGAGTATACTACGCACCGTGTTTGAGCAGTTCCTCGATAGCTCAGTTGGTAGAGCAAATGACTGTTAATCATTGGGTCGCAGGTTCGAGTCCTGCTCGAGGAGCCAACCGCTAAAAGCGTTTTAGTGGCTCCATCTCATACACAGCAGCAAATGAGTGCTATCCTAATTTAGCATTGCGTCGATTTAGTATTGCGTTGTTCCTCGATAGCTCAGTTGGTAGAGCAAATGACTGTTAATCATTGGGTCGCAGGTTCGAGTCCTGCTCGAGGAGCCAAATTGCTGTTCTGCTTTTTATAGTGACCGCATAGCTCGGTAATGCAGTGCGGTAAATGTAGTTAACGTTCCCCGATAGCTCAGTTGGTAGAGCAAATGACTGTTAATCATTGGGTCGCAGGTTCGAGTCCTGCTCGGGGAGCCACTATATTTTCTACATACTAAGCTTCTACATGCTAAGCTTTTACATACCAAGTTTTTCTTCCTACCAGCTTTCAGTAGCCTGCATCAGTAAATTTTTCCTGTCTATTGCTGTTCAATGTCTGCCTTTATCTACCCGCTGCCATTAGGTACCTTGGGTGATTTTGCGTGCCCGATTGATGTATAGCTGCTTACGGTTGGCGCCTTGAGTGGCGTAAACTAGCTAGCTCATAATGCAATAACGATGTAGAAAATGACTCATTTTAGGAAGGCTATCCGTGGGCAAAGCAAACACACCCCAAGCACTTCAGGTGTTTAAGTGTTTAAGCGATGAAACGCGTTTGATGCTGGTGCTCTTGATCGCTCAAGAGCAGGAGCTGTGCGTGTGTGAAATGACCTACGCGCTGCAGGAGTCGCAGCCTAAGGTATCGCGTCACTTGGCTCAGCTGCGCCAGTGCGGGCTGTTGAGTGACCAGCGCGAAGGGCAGTGGGTGTATTACCGGCTTGCGCCGCAGCTGCCGAGCTGGACTCAGGAAATTATTCGCGCGGGCAGTCAGGGCAGTGCGGTGCAGCTAGCGGCGCTCACGCAGCGTTTAACCAAAATGGGCGATCGACCGGCACGTCTTGCCGCGCTGTGCTGAAGACCAAAAACGCCGCCCCTTGTGAAGTAGGGCGGCGTGAAGAGGGCGGCGTTTTTTTAGCTCAGCGTGTTTAGCGCTTTGCGGCTAGCCGTTGGGTCTCTTGCAAATGGGCGTAATCGAGCAGGATTTCAGCCGATTCAAGCACGTAGGCACGATCCACTTCCAGTGCCTCATCGACTTCACTGTCGCCTTCATTAGCTTGTGAGGCATCGTCGTCCTCTATGCCTTCCGCTACGCCCGCGGTGGGATCTGTCCGGGCATCCATCCACTCGTCAAGCTCTTCCATACCCAGTGCACGGCGGCGCTGGTTTTCCAGCGAGAGTTGCTCGGCTTCCCGGGCTTCCATCTCACGCTGCCGCTGCTCGCGATTTAAGCTGACGCTGGTGTGTTCCTCGCGAAGCTGACGGGCGAGGGTGGACTGGCGCTCCAGGTAGCGGAAGTTCGGGTTGTCCTCGGCGCGCGCGTCGTGCTGAGTAATTAGCCTATCCAGCACGTTTTCCGGCTCGCCATAGCGACGATACTGGACGTTCTGAACGGTGTCCCATTTCAGCGCGTTGTCGAGGCTGCTTTCGCCAATGCGTTCGGGGTCGATCAGGCTGGGGAAGGCGATATCCGGTTCAACGCCGCGGTTCTGGGTGCTAGCGCCGGAAATGCGATAAAACTTGGCACGGGTTAGCTTAATTTGCCCATGGCTCAGTTCATTAAGCGTTTGCACGGTACCTTTGCCAAACGTCTGCGTACCCAGCACCAGGCCGCGGCCATAATCCTGAATCGCGCCGGCAAAAATCTCTGAAGCGGAGGCGGATAGGCGGTTTACCAGCACGCCAAGCGGGCCGTCGTAGAGCGTGCCTGCTTCGCTGTCGCCATACAGTTGGATGCGGCCTTGTGCGTCGCGTACTTGAACAGTGGGGCCGCGATCAATAAACAGGCCGATAAGCGAGTTGGCTTCCTGCAGCGCACCGCCGCCGTTGTTGCGCAGATCGAGCACAATGCCTTCCACGCCTTCTTCTTTCAGGCGTTCAACTTCTTTAGCGACATCGCGGGTGGTACTGCGGTAGTCATCGTCACCGGCTTGCCAAGCGTCAAAGTCGACGTAGAAAGTGGGCACTTCGATAACCCCAAGACGGTGCGATTCGCCGTTGCGTTCGACTTCAATTACTTCGCTCTGAGCGGCCTGGTCTTCAAGATTTACGGTATCGCGGGTGATTTCGACGACTTGCGAGCGAGTCATATCGACCGCCTGTGCCGGTACCACGTCAAGACGTACCACCGAGCCTTTAGGACCGCGAATCAGGTCGACCACGTTGTCCAGGCGCATGCCGATCACATTAACCATCTCGCCATCTTCCTGACCAACCGCGATGATGCGATCAGCCGGTTCCAGAACACCCGCACGCTCTGCCGGGCCGCCCGGGACAAGGCTTGAGACTTTAACGTACTCACCATCTGATTGGAGCAGTGCACCAATGCCTTCTAGCGAAAGGCTCATTTGAATATCAAACGACTCGCTTTGGCGCGGGGAGAGGTAGCCAGTATGCGGGTCGATGGTGCCAGTGACCCCTGCCATCAGCACGCCAAACACGTCTTCAGGCTCGGTTTGCTCTATCCGAGTTAGCTGACCTTCATAGCGCTGGCGTAAATTGGTTTCAATCTGTTCTTCATCCTGGTCGGTTAGGGCGAGCGTCAGCGCATCGTTTTTGAGACGTTTGCGCCATAGCTCATCCAGTTCGCTTTGCCGGGTAGCCCATTGCGCATCTTCTCGGTCAATTTCTAAGCGCTCGTTGTTATCAAAGTCAAAGTCGAGTCCTTCATCAAGCTGAGCCAATGACCACTCGGTACGATTACGCTGGCGCTCACTGAAGGTGTTATACAGTGCGAATAGTTCATCCAAATCACCGTCGAAGATAGCGTCTGCCATGCCGGATTCTAAGTGACGGTAGGGTTCGATATCGCTGCGTAACAGGTAGGCGCGTTGACCATCAAGAATATCCAGATAGCGTTGGAAGGCATCCTGCGACCAAGCGTCATCAAAATTAATATCAGCATAGTGGCCATAGCGGAGTGAATCCGCAATTTCCACTGACGCCTGGCGTTGTTCGTTAGTCGGCTCAAGTTGCGCTAGTGCTGCTGGGCTGGTAATGACCAGCATCACAGCCAGGGCGACCGAACGCGAAAGCGTTGCAAACAAGCTCATCAGTCAAGCTCTCCCGGTTTTGTGTACACTCATTCTTCCCTAGACCCGCATTTGAACCATGAGTTGCGTAGGCCGAGGAAGTATTGTAGCAGGTCACCTGCGCTATGAGACTCAATCATTACTGTTACGAGGATTTCCATGTCCGAGATTTTTAACGCAGAGCGTTTAACGCGTCTATGCGATTTTCTACGCCAATCCCCGACCCCATGGCATGCCGCACATAATATGGCCGCGCGATTGGAGCAAGCCGGTTTTCAGCGCTTGGAAGAGACGGCAAATTGGCAGCTAACGCCGGGCAAGCGCTACTACGTTACGCGTAATGACTCGGCGTTGATCGCCTTTCAGCTGCCGGCATCTGAATTAACCGGGCTGCGTATGATCGGTGCCCATACCGATAGCCCTGGGCTGCATCTAAAACCCAATGCGACGCAGCGCTCAGCTGGCTGGTTGCAGCTCGGTGTGCAGGTATACGGCGGCGTGATGCTAGCGCCGTGGTTTGACCGCGACCTTGGCTTGGCCGGCCGAGTGCATGTGCGCCATGGCGATGGGAGCTTGGAAAGCGTATTGCTCAATGTTGACCGACCCATCGCGATGGTGCCGAGCCTGGCTATTCACCTTGACCGTGACGTGAACAATGGGCGGGAGATTAACCCGCAGACCCAGATGGCGCCGGTGCTGATGCAGAGCGAGTCGGCGACGTTAAACGAGCTGGTGGCCCAGTGGCTACAAGAGCAGCACGGCCTGCGGGCGGTGGACGTGGTCGACTTTGAATTAGGGTTTTACGATGTTCAGCCGCCATCGCTGGTCGGTGTTAAGCAAGAGCTGGTGGCCAGTGCCCGGCTGGATAACCTGCTCTCCTGCTTTATTGGCTTAGAGGCGCTGCTGGATTGCGATGGTAGTCAAGGCGCTTTGCTGGTCGCCAATGACCACGAAGAGGTGGGCAGCGCCAGCGCCTGTGGCGCCCAAGGTCCGTTCTTGGCGGACGTGCTAACGCGTATTAATGGCCAAGTAGGCAAGGGGGGCGAAAAGGGTAGTGAGGAGTCGCTGATTCAGTTGATTCAGTCATCGCTGATGATTTCTTGCGATAATGCCCACGCCTTGCACCCTAACTTCCGCGATAAGCACGATGAGCAACATGGCCCGGCGCTTAACGGCGGCCCGGTGATCAAAGTGAATGCGAGCCAGCGCTACGCCACTAATAGCGTCACCGGCGCCCTGTTTCGCGATGTATGTCGCGAGGCAGACGTGCCAGTGCAGTCGTTTGTCACCCGCGCGGACATGGGTTGCGGAAGCACCATAGGCCCCATCACCAGCACGGAAGTTGGCGTACCCACCATTGATGTCGGCGTGCCCCAGTGGGCGATGCACTCGATTCGGGAGACCGCAGGTACTAACGATGTGGAGTATCTAACCCGCGCGCTGGTGGGATTCTTAAACCGTGAAAGGTTAAGCTGATTCCGCACACAAGCAAAAAGCCCGCTGACGAATCAGCGGGCTTTTCTGTACTGCTTGAATGCGCTTGGTGGCTACGCCCTGATTTGAACAGGGGACCCCATCATTATGAGTGATGTGCTCTAACCAGCTGAGCTACGTAGCCTTTAACGGAAGCGCATAATACGCATCCGCTATTGCGTCGTCAAGCCTGCCGCTGACGTTATCCGGGCGCCATTTGAAGGACATTGCCTTGAAGGACACTGCCTTGAAGGAGATTGCCTTGAAGGACGCTGTCTTTAGTATTCTTGATCAGCGCTCTTCCAGTGGTAACCATTCGATGGCTGGCCTAATCACGTCCTGGTAATTGCGGATTCGCTGTACGTAGTGCACTGGCTCGTAGCCCCGGGCATAGCCATAGCGGGTCTGCGGGTAATAGCGCTTGTCGGCTTTGAGCGGCAGCACCTCTTTCATGTCTTCCCAGGAGTTGGGGTCTTTGCCCAGCTCGCGGGCCAGCTGCTGGGCGTCCAGCACGTGACCGCGGCCAATGTTGTAGCTTGCCAGGGCCAGGTAGGTGCGATCCGGTTCGGGCAGTGTGTCGGGCAGGCGCTCATGGCGATCGGCAAGATAGCGGGCGCCGCCGTCAATGGCCGCTGCGGGGTCAAGACGATTATCCACCCCCAGCGATTGGGCGGTGTTCTGGGTCAGCATCATAATGCCGCGCACGCCGGTCGGTGAAACCGCCTGCGGGTCCCAATGCGACTCCTGGTAGGCGAGAGAGGCTAAAAGATCGGCGGGCATGCCCGTCTCGTCCTCGGCCTGCAAAAAGAGTTGGAGGTAGGCAGGCAGGCGCTCGTCGATGCGTTGGTTGAGCGCACGTAGGTCAACAAAATCGAACTCGCTGATATAGGCGTAGTAACGCTGGTTGACTGCCGTGATGCTGGCCTGCCCCTCGGTGCTGGCCATCCATTGGTCGGCCCTCTCGGCGAGTGGCCGTTGTCCGGCGGGTAAATACCAGCCGAGGCGATCACCGCTGGTGAGGTTCATAGCGACTTCGAGATGCGGGAAATGGCGGCGCACTGTGCGCACTATATTGGAGTCGGCCAAGGTACAGTCGATACGCTTTTCGGCCACTTCGGTCAGCAGCATCTCAGTGGTGCGAGAATCCTCCTCGAAGGCGATGCCGGTGTACTGGTTGACCAGGCTCTGGAGCTTTGCTGCGTAGCTAGAGTCTGCTGTGACGTGGATGTCGATCCCAGCCATTTCCTCTACTTGGCGTGGCAGCGGGCGCATGTCGCGGTGGCAGACTAATTGCTCGACGATATCGGTATGGGTAGGCCCACGGTGGAAGTGTTCATCGCGGGAAGGGAGGTGGGTTAAGCCGGCGGCGGCGAGCTGTACCTTGCCCGCCTTCAAGGCTTGAAGCACCTCGGCAGTCGACGCTAGCAGTGTCCATTCGACCTGCCAGTCGTGGGCGTCGGCGAAGGCTTCAACCAAGTCATGCTCCGGTCCGGCTGGCTCACCATCTCGATCGAGAAAATAAGTGGTGGCGCTGTTGCGGGTAGCCACCTGGAGCGTCCCACCCGGTTCGGGCGGGTCGACCTGGGTAGCGGTCGATTCGCTGGAGTCGCAGCCCGAGAGCATGGTTAGCGCCAACAGCATAACGGCGAGCTTCAGGCGGGATCGGGACACTAGGCGATAGGGTTGAAATAAAGGCATTTATTAACCTTAGCAGGCTTTTACGCTGCCAGTAAGGCAGCGTTTAAACGCTCTAGGGACGCCTGTAGGTTGCCAAGCCTGGTTAGTGACGCATCGACTAGTTACACATTGAAACGGAAGTGCACGACATCGCCATCTTTGACAATGTAGTCCTTGCCTTCCAAGCGCCACTTGCCGGCATCTTTGGCGCCTTGTTCACCGCCGAGCGATACAAAGTCGTCATAGGCGACCACTTCGGCACGGATAAAACCTTTTTGGAAGTCGGTGTGGATCACGCCCGCCGCTTCCGGGGCCGTAGCGCCCTGTTTCACGGTCCAGGCGCGCACTTCTTTTACGCCGGCGGTGAAGTAGGTTTGCAGGCCCAGTAGCGAGTAACCGGCGCGAATGACGCGATCCAGGCCTGGCTCGTCCATGCCCATTTCGCTTAGGAACATGGCGCGTTCTTCGTCATCCAGCTCGGCGATTTCTGCTTCCAGCTGGTTGCAGACGGGCACCACCAGCGCGCCTTCCTCGGCGGCAATTTCATTGACAATATCCAGGTAAGGATTGTTCTCAAAACCGTCTTCATTGACGTTGGCAATGTACATGGTCGGCTTTAGGGTTAAAAAGCCAAAGCTTTTCACCTGGCGCTGCTCTTCTTCGCTCAAGCCAAAGCTACGCAGCGGCATGCCTTCCGCCACGTGGGGCTGAATGCGATCGAGAATCGCCTTGGTTGCAATCGCCTCTTTGTCACCGCCTTTCACCGAGCGAACCAGACGTTGGCTGGCTTTTTCGACAGTGTCCAGGTCGACCAGCGCCAGCTCGATGTTGATTGTTTCGATGTCCGCCCGGGGGTCGATCTGGTTAGCCACGTGGATAACGTTGTCGTTGTCAAAGCAGCGCACCACATGGGCGATGGCTTGGGTCTCGCGAATGTTGGCCAGAAACTTATTGCCCAAGCCTTCGCCTTTGGAAGCGCCGGCGACCAAGCCAGCAATATCGACAAACTCCATGGTGGTCGGCAGTACTTTTTGCGGCTTGACGATCTCGGCGAGCTTCTCAAGCCGTGGATCCGGCATCGGTACGATACCTACGTTCGGCTCAATGGTGCAGAACGGGAAGTTTTCTGCATCGATGCCTGACTTGGTCAGGGCATTAAATAACGTGGACTTGCCGACGTTGGGCAGACCGACAATGCCGCAATTGAAACCCATAAAAATGTTCCTGAAGATAAGTTGCTAAGAAAAGTGCTCAATAATACGTGTTTGAAAATAGCGCGTGAGGCGTAAAAGTAGCAACCATTCTACGAGATGCGCTTGCGGCCAGCCACCGGCTGGCGGCGCCAGTTTTCAAAATAGCTTATTCCGGCTTAAGGCTGTGTAACTGATTCATGGCTTTGGCCCAGTCGCCCGCGAGCGCCAGCGGCAGTGTGGCGATGCATTCATCCAGGGCGCGGACAATGACTTCTAGCTCGGTTTTGCCGGGCCGTCCCAGTACGTAATTGGTGACTTGGCGAGCTTCGCCGGGGTGGCCAATGCCGAGCCGTAAACGGTGAAAGGTCTGATCGCCTAGCGCACTGATGATGTCGCGCAGGCCATTGTGGCCGCCGTGCCCGCCGCCGGTTTTATAGCGTGCCTGGCCGGGTGGCAGGTCGAGTTCATCGTGGGCCACGAGTAGATTGTCGGGGCTAAGCTTGAAGAACTGGGTCAGCGCGGCTACCGCTGCGCCACTACGGTTCATAAAGGTGGCGGGGTTAAGCAAGTGCAGCTCATGGTCGCCGATACGCACTTTTGCGTAGTGGCCGAAAAATTTCTTTTCTGGTCGCAGCTCTGCATGGGCGCTACGCGCAATCGCGTCTACCAGCCAAAAGCCCGCATTATGGCGTGTGGCTTGGTACTCTGCGCCGGGGTTACCTAGTCCAATAATGGCTTTTACCTGGCTCATCTTCCCACCTCATACAAAATTTCCAGGAGAAATAACGTCCTCCTATCAGCGTCGGCCACAAAAAAAATCAAGCGCCGAAGCGCTTGATTTTAACCTCATACTAGCATCACAAGGGGCATGCGACCATGGCCCGAGTAGAGTGCTATATATAGGGTGCTTACTCGGCGCTACCGCCTTCTTCGCCTTCGCTTTCGCCTTCTTCGTCTTCATCAACACGTACTTTTACTTTCGTGATGCTGAGCACGGCGTTGTCGTGTTCTTCACCATGGGCCAGGTCAACCGAGGTGACGCCGGCTGGCAGGGTAAGATCGGACAAGTGCAGCGTAGTACTGAGTTCGACCGCGCTGATATCGATTTCCAGATAGTCAGGCAGGTCTTTCGGCAAGCAGCTGATCGCCACTTCGTTGGCCATTACGTGTAGCTCGCCGCCCTGGTCTTTAATGCCGACACACGCTTCTTCGCCTGTTACGTGCAGGGGCACGCTCATGTTGATTTCGTGCGTTGCATCAACGCGCAAGAAATCAGCGTGAATCAGTAACGGCTTGAACGGGTGGCGCTGAAGGTCACGCACAACCACTTGCTCTTCTTTGCCTTCGATCATCAGTTTGATGACAGAAGAGAAGAAAGACTCGTCTTCAATCGCTTTGTAGAAAGCGGTTTTTTCGACAGAGATAGACTGCGCGCCTTTTTCACCACCGTATACAACGGCGGGTACTTGCTGGTTCGCACGACGCAGGCGGCGGCTCGCACCTTTCCCCAGGTCATTACGAACGATGGCGTTTAGAATAAAATCAGACATGGAATTGCCTCTTAGTTTAAGTAAGGAAGACGCCGCCGACCGCGACCAGACGACGACGTTTCCGTGGCCCCAAAAGGGGGCTGTATCGTCAGCGAATTAGTGGAACATTGCGCTAACTGATTCTTCGTTGCTGACCCGGCGAATCGCTTCTGCGATCAGGCCAGCAACGCTCAACTGACGAATTTTGCCGCTACGGCGTGCCGTGTCGGAAAGCGGGATGGTGTCGGTCACCACCACTTCGTCAAGTACAGAGTTAGTAATATTATCGACGGCCGGGCCGGATAAAATCGGGTGGGTGGCGTAAGCCACCACACGTTTGGCGCCGTGCGCTTTGAGTGCTTCACCCGCTTTGCAAAGGGTGCCTGCGGTGTCGATCATGTCGTCGACCACCACGCAGGTACGGCCTTCAATCTCGCCAATGATGTGCATTACCTGGGCTTGGTTAGCCTGGGGGCGACGCTTGTCGATAATGGCGAGATCGGCATTTAGCTGTTTAGCAATTGCGCGGGCGCGCACAACGCCCCCCACATCAGGCGACACTACTACGAGGTCGCTGTAATTCTGACGTTCGATATCGTCCAGCAGAATGGGCGAGCCGTAGACGTTGTCGACCGGGACATCAAAGAAGCCCTGGATCTGATCGGCGTGTAGATCCATGGTCATCACTCGGTCAACGCCTGCCTTGACCATCATGTCCGCGACCACTTTGGCGGAAATCGGCACGCGGGCGGAGCGCACGCGGCGATCCTGACGGGCGTAGCCAAAGTAGGGCAGCACCGCGGTAATGCGAGTTGCCGAGGCACGACGCAGCGCGTCGACCATCAGAATCAACTCCATCAAATTGTCATTTGTCGGTGCACAGGTGGATTGCAGAATGAACACATCCTTACCGCGCACGTTCTCATTGATCTCGACTGCGATTTCACCGTCGCTGAATTGACCCACCGTCGCGTTACCCATACGGCTGTCTAAGCTCTCGGCAATTTTTTGAGCGAGTGCGGGATTAGCATTCCCGGCGAAAACCATCAATTTTGACACGCGCAGCCACCTTTGCAGTGTTGGGAATCAGGGGGAAAAACGCAGGCCATTGTTGGGTTGGCTGGGGTACCAGGATTCGAACCTGGGAATGCCGCTACCAAAAAGCGGTGCCTTACCACTTGGCGATACCCCAGCAATAACCTAACGCACTGACCGGACGTTTTTAACTGCCCAGAGCGGGGCTTATAAAATAATAGCCCAGAGCGGGACTTATAAAATAATAGCCCAGAGTTGGACTATAAACTGCCCGGAGCTGGACTATAAACTGCCCAGAGCGGAACTATAAATAGCCCAGAGCATCATGTAGGGGAGAGGTGTTGAGCCCGCGTGCTACCCATGTCGGCCAGCGTTGACGCGCTAACGACGCGGTTGCCTGTGCTGCTTGCCGTGTTTCAAACTCAGCAAACAAACAAGCCCCCGTGCCGGTTAGCCGACTAGGTGCGTGCTGTGTGAGCCAGTTCAGGGCTTCCGCAATGGGCGGATAGCGTTCCTTTACTACGGCTTCACAGTCATTGCGCCACTCCGGCGCTCCCCCCTGCAGTGCGCGCGCCATAGTAATGGGGCGGCTGTCACGTGTCAATTGCGGGTCTTGAAAGACGCTGGGCGTAGAAACGCTGATGCCCGGGTGAATAATCACAAACCAAGGGGTATCAAGCGTGACGGTGGTGAGCTGTTCGCCCACGCCTTCGGCCCAGGCGCTATGGCCGTGCACAAAGACCGGCACATCGGCCCCCAGCTGTAGCCCGAGGTGGGCTAAGTCATGCTGCGATAGATCGAGCTGCCAAAGCTGATTAAGTCCCACCAAAACGGTGGCTGCGTTGGAGCTGCCACCCCCCAGGCCGCCGCCCATCGGCAGTTGCTTTTCGATGCTCAGTGTCGCGCCTAAAGGCGTGCCGCTGTGGCGCTGAAGTAAGCGGGCCGCGCGTACGATCAGGTTGTCATCGTGGCTAACGCCGCTTACCTCGTCAGTTAGGTAAATCTTGCCGTCATTCCTGGATGCCAGGGTAAGCTGATCGCTTAGATCGATAAACTGAAACAGTGTTTGCAGACAATGGAAGCCGTCTTCACGACGGCCCACAATATGCAGCATACGGTTAAGCTTGGCCGGGGCGGGGAGTATCAACGGCGCGTTCATTTAAGCAGCCACCTTTACTCTTCGCTGGCTTGCCACTGGTTGACGACCAGCGTAATGCGGACATCGTCGTAGTGCATCACCATCCGGCGGGGTAGCCACAAATCGTCGGCTTTTTCCCAATCCCGGTAGTCGATTTTCCAGCCGTTTTGGGCAAGATGGCTGGGGAAGCCCAGTTCATCGGTTTCCAGCTGGTAGCCGCTGTTCTGATCCTTGGTAGGGTCGCCAGGCAGGCCGCGTACCCAGTTGGGCATGGCGCTAACCGGCAGCGCCCAGCCAAGCTGTTCTTCCATCAACGCTTCTGGGGTTTCGGCTTCAAAACGTCCGTCGCTATTGGAGAGGGAGAAACGCCCGTCGCGGCCTTCAAGCACGTTACGCCCGCCGCCAAACGGCCCGCTGATCAGCATGCGGAAATAGTAAGGGGTTTGCTTCCAATCCAGGTTGGCGCTGACGTTCTCTTCAGGGGTACGCAGCCCCGCTTTACCGACCAGCGTCCAGGTGTCAAATGCTTCTACTGCCGCCTGCTGACGCTCCCATTGGCCTGCCTGGCGGCCGCTTTCATCCATCGGTGCTTGGGATGCACACCCGGCGAGTAAGAGTAGCGCCAGGCCGGCAAGCCAGAGGCGCGAAGCTGACAGAGATAAAGCTGGCAGTGATACAGGTTGGCGCGATAAACAGGACGTCAGTGTCGGCATATAACGGGCTCCATGCTAAGTAGGAATTACAATCGGGATGACAGCTGGGATTGCCACCATAGGCGCTAGGGTAGCATGAGTGCTCGCTACCCTTGTGCTTAAGGCGACCCTTTTAGGGTGTATCCGATGGCGTTCGTTCAGGGCGCATCCCAGGGCTTAGTTCAGGATGGCGCTCAAGCAACTCATCAATCTGCGGATGCTGGTCAGTCCGCTGCATAATGCGCTGGAGTAACTGGCGCGCTTCGTCGATGCGCCCTAACGACTGCAACACTTCAGCGAGATGCGCGGCGACTTCCGGGTCAGGTAGCTGGGCGTAGGCGCGCTCTAGCCAGGGAAGTGCTTTTTGCGGTTCGCCGAGGCGATAGTACACCCAGCCCATGCTATCAAGCACAGCGGGGTTGCCGGGGTCGGCCTGGTAAGCGCGTTCAATCAGTGCCAACGCTTCGTCTAAACGCCCGGGGACGTTTAAGTCGGCCAGGGTGTAGCCCAGTGCGTTAAGCGCTTCGGCATTGTCAGGGTCGCTGCGCAGTATCTGGCGTAAATCCTGCTCCATGCCCGCTATGTCGCCCGCTGCCCAGCGGCGCATAGCACGCATATAAAGCAGTGAAGCGTCATCAGGCGTACGGCTAATTTCGCGGTCTAGTAGCGCATTTGCCTCTTCAGTCTGGTCGATTTCATCCAATAGCTGCACTTCAAGCATCACCAGCTCGGTAAAGTAACGGTCGAAGCGCATTCGCTCAATGCGCAGGAAGGCGCGGGCGTCAAGCAGGCGATCTGCCTCAATCAGCATCTCTGCCGCCGCGGCACGAGCGGGTAAAAATTCATCGCCCTCGCTGACTTGGCGATAGTAAAGGAGGGCATTGTCGGTGTCGCCTTGCGCCTGAGTAATCTCACCCAGTAAGTAATAGGCGAGATTGGGCACTTCAGGTTGACCAATCAGCGGTTGCAACAGGCGCTGCGCAGGTGCTGGGTGGCCTTCTTCTAAATACAGCTGAGCTAGCGATAAGCGCAGATCCTCATTGCCGCTATGGCTTTCCAGCAAGGCGTCGGTTTGCACCTCGGCGGCACGAATGTTGTTGAGGCGAATTTCCGCCTGCGCCAGCAGCAGGATAAAGCGCACGTCGTCAGGGGCAAGCTCAAGCCCCTGCTGAGCGGCACGCTGAGCGGCCGGGTAATCCTCAACCTCCAGTGCCAGGCGCGCTTTTACCAACCATAATGAAGCGGATTCGGGGTCGAGTGCCTCGACGTGATCAAGCCGCGGCTGAGCCAGTGCGGTGTCGCCAAGAGTGGCCTCGATCAGGGCCGTGCCCAGCAATACATCGCTATGGTGCGGTAATTGGTCAGCGTTAGGGCGGGCTAAATGCTCACGCAGCTGCTGGGCGATTAACCTCAACGGCGCCTCTTCAGCCACGGCGATTTCGGCAAACGCCGCCACGTCACCGTGGCCACCTGCCTCGACAATGGCCAGTCGTTGCTCAAGGCTGTCGAGCCAGTCGCCGCGTTGCAGTGAAAATGCCGCGAGCAAGCGGTTGGGCGCCTCGGCTTGAGGCGCAAGCTCGCGCCAGCGTCGTGCAGCAGCCTCTATCAACGCGGCTTCATTGCCAAAGCGTGCCGCGAAGGTGGCGCGTTCGGCTAACGCGGGGTCGTTATAGCGTTGCGCGGCTTCTAAATAGCCTTGGCTGGCGTAGCGATAGTCGCCGCGCTGGCCGGCAAGCTCAGCGCTGAGCAGGGTGCTTAATCCGGCAGCGTCCAGCCCCTGTGTGATCGGTGGCGCTCCATGCATCGGGTCTTCTGACCAAGCGCCCATGGGACCGTCTTGCTGGCCCGGCGAGGATTGGCAGCCGCTCAGCAGCAGGGCGGTAGCGGCCATTGGCAACAGGGATGAGCCCCGTAAAATTGAGCCCATGAATATAGAGCCGAGTAATGTAGAGCGAGGTTGCATGCGTCTCTCAACTAGGTGGCCGAATGCCCAGCATAGCGGCTTGCCTGCCTGCGGCAAAGTGGTGTGGGCCAGATGATTGCCTGCTGTGATAGAATGTTCCTCCTTGAAAAAGTGGTTAGCAATCTTTATGCATACGCTACGTACAGCATTGCCGCCACGCCAAAGACTTACTTTAGCAAGCCCTAATTGACGCTATCGCCACTTGTTTACCCCGGTGGTTGGCGAAAAGTCCGACACACTAGCGAAGACGCATAACGCATGACGCTTCTTGCCCTGGGAATAAATCATCGTACCGCCAGCGTGGCCGTACGTGAGCAGGTCGCCTTTACGCCAGCGCAGCTTGAAACCGCGTTGGCCGAACTGCGTAACCTGCCACAAATTAGTGAAGCGGCGGTGCTCTCTACGTGCAACCGTACAGAGCTTTACTGCGTCACCGATGCGGCTGGCGAACAGGCGGTACTCAATTGGCTCGGACGCTTTCACAATTTGCGCGTCGACGAGCTGATGCACTGTGCCTATCATTATTTAGACAACGATGCGGCGCGCCATTTGATGCGCGTCGCGGTTGGCCTGGATTCGATGGTGCTGGGCGAACCCCAGATTTTGGGCCAGTTAAAAGAGGCTTATCAACAGGCGCGCGAGTCAAAGGGCCTGGGTGGCGAGCTTGAACGGCTATTCCAGCATACCTTCGCGGTGGCTAAGCAGGTGCGCACCGAGACCGGTATTGGCAAAAACCCCGTTTCCGTCGCCTACGCTGCGGTGAGCATGGCCAGCCGTATTTTTGATGATTTCAGCCAATCCCGAGCGCTGTTGATTGGCGCTGGTGAAACCATCGAACTGGTGGCGCGTCACCTGCACGAAGCGGGCGTCCGCCAGTTGACCGTGGCTAATCGAACCCGCGAGCGCGCCGAACGCGTGGCAGGCCCCATCGGCGGAACGGCGATTACCCTGCAAGAAATCCCCGAAGCCCTTGAATCGGCGGATATTGTGATTTCCTCTACTGCCGCGCCCCTGCCGATTCTGGGTAAAGGTATGGTCGAGCGCGCACTGAAAAAACGCCGCCACCGGCCGGTGTTTATGGTGGATATTGCGGTGCCCCGCGATATCGAGCCCGAAGTCGGCGAGCTGGCGGATGTGTTTCTGTATACCGTGGACGATTTGGAAGAGGTGATTCAAGAGAATCGCCGCCACCGCCAAGTCGCCGCCGACCAGGCCGAGTCGTTAATCGAGCACGGTGTGAGCAGTTGGCAGCACGAGCGGCGTATTCGCAACGGCGGCGAGTTGATTCGCGATTACCGTCAGCATGGCGAAGCGCTGCGCGATCAAGCGCGTGACCAAGCGTTGGAACGGCTGGCGCGTGGCGAAGACCCGGCTAAAGTCATTGAGCGTTTGGCGCATCAGTTAACCAACCGTCTGCTCCACCAGCCTACTCAGGCCATACGCGACGCCGCCTCTGAAGAGCAGCACGAGCTATTGAATGCCGCTCCGCGGCTACTGCTACCCATCAAGCCAGCATTCGAGACTGCCCCCGCGCCCAAGGTTAACCGTCAGAAGGATGATACGCCCGCATGAAAGAGACTTTGCGCCAACGCCTAGACAGCTTTACCGAACGCTTTGAAGAGCTGGCGATGCTGCTGTCGGATCCCGAAGTGATCAATAACCAGCAGCGTTTTCGCGACTATTCCCGTGAGTACGCCGAGTTAGAGGAGCTGGTGGCGGCCTGGCAGCGCTATCGTGACGTTGAAACCAACATGCACGAAGCTGAGCAGCTAAGCCGCGATAGCGACGCGGACATGCGCGAACTGGCGGAAATGGAGCTGAGTGAAGGGCGCGAGCGATTAGCCGAGCTGGATCTCGAGCTGAAGCGGCTGCTGGTGCCCAAAGACCCTGACGATGGGCGTGGGGTGTATTTGGAAGTGCGCGCAGGCACCGGTGGTGACGAGGCGGCTATTTTTGCCGGTGACCTGTTTCGCATGTACTCCCGGTACGCGGAAAAGCGTGGCTGGCGGGTCGAAGTGGTTAGCGCCAGTCACGGCGAGCAGGGCGGCTACAAAGAGATTATTTCCCGGGTCAAAGGCGACGGCGTTTACGCTCAGTTAAAATTTGAATCCGGCGCTCACCGGGTACAGCGCGTCCCGGCGACCGAATCCCAGGGTCGCATTCACACCTCTGCCTGTACGGTAGCGGTGATGCCCGAAGTTGACGATGTCGGCGATGTGGATATTAACGCCTCGGATCTACGCGTCGACACCTATCGCTCTAGCGGTGCCGGTGGTCAGCACGTTAATACCACCGATTCTGCTATCCGCATTACCCACCTGCCGACCGGCGTGGTGGTGGAGTGTCAGGAAGAGCGCAGCCAGCATAAAAACCGCGCTAAAGCGATGTCGCTGCTGGCCGCAAAGCTGAAGCGCAACGCCGTCGATAGCCAGCGCCAGACCCAGGCGGATGCGCGCCGTTCACTGGTGGGCTCGGGGGATCGTAGCGAGCGTATTCGCACTTACAATTTCCCCCAAGGGCGGATTACCGATCACCGCATTAATTTGACGCTCTACAAGCTCAATGAAGTGGTCAGTGGCGAGCAGCTGGACGACGTGATTAATCCGTTGATTCATGAGTATCAAGCGGAACAGCTGTCTGCCCTTCAGGAAGGCTAATGTCGCTTGATGCGCTGCTAAAAAAGGCGGCTCAGCGCCTACAGGCGGCAGGTTCCAGCTCGCCCCGGGTCGACGCTGAAGTGCTGTTAAGCTACGTCCTTGGGCGCAACCGTACCTGGCTATATACCTGGGGCGATAGACAGTGTCCGCCCTGGGAGCATGCCCGTTTTGATGCGCTAATCGCCGCACGGGCGCAAGGCACCCCGGTTGCCTATCTCACCGGCGAGCGCGAATTTTGGGGGCTGCGCTTGGCGACCTCTGCCGATACGCTGATCCCCCGGCCTGATACGGAAACCTTGGTTGAGTGCGCCCTGGGCCGCGTGACCAGCCCGACAGGTCGCCTGCTCGACCTGGGGACGGGCACCGGCGCGATTGCGCTGGCGTTTGCGAGCGAACAGCCCGGCTGGCAGGTGATAGGCGTCGATGTGCGTGCCGAGGCGGTGGCATTAGCGACGCGTAATGCGCAGGCGCTGGATATCACCCACGCGCGGTTTTTGCAGAGTGATTGGTTTGCTGCATTGGCAGCGGATGAGACGACGGGTAAGTCTTTCGATATTATCGTCAGTAACCCGCCTTATATCGCCGCCGACGATCCCCATTTAGACCAAGGCGATGTGCGCTTTGAGCCACGCTCAGCGCTGATTGCTGACGCCAATGGCATGGCCGACTTACTGTATTTAGTTAATGTTGCGAAGGGCTATTTAGCCCCGTCAGGGTGGCTATTGCTTGAGCACGGCTATAACCAAGCTGATAAAGTGCGCGAGGCGCTTAGCAATGTGGGTTATCAAAACGTTGAAAGTGTTTGTGACCTGGGTGGGCAGGAGCGGATTACCCTGGGGCGCTTAATGACAGGCGCTTAGGCCCTGGCGTTATGTGCATAGAGGGTCCACTTGGTCAGTACCATTTGTTGCACCTTTAGCAAGGGATTCTGGCATGAAACCTAAACATAGAACACTGGACCGTATCGACCTTAAAATCCTGCGTTGCCTGCAAGAAAACGCGCGCATTTCCTACGTGGATTTAGCTTCCGAAGTGGGCTTATCCACAACCCCTTGCCTCGAGCGCGTTAAGCGCCTGGAGAAAGCGGGGGTGATTCTGGGCTATCAAGCGATTCTTGACCCGCATGCCTTAAAAGCGAATTTATTGGTATTCGTAGAAATCAGTTTAGAAACCCAATCGCCCGCCGTATTTGATGAATTCCGCCGCGCCGTTGAGAAGCTGCCCCAGATTCAAGAGTGTCACCTTGTATCAGGGCAGTTTGACTATATCTTAAAGTGCCGTATTCCCGAAATGGCGGCCTATCGCCAGCTGCTAGGCGACGTCGTGTTAACGCTGCCGGGCGTCAAAGAGTCTAAGAGCTATGTGGTAATGGAGGAGGTTAAAGAGAGCTTTAGCCTTCATATACCGGCTTTTGAGGAATTTGAGGACAGCTAAGCCCATGATGGATGATCAGGCGCTGTTGCGCTATAGCCGCCAGATACTGCTGCCCGAAGTGGATATTGAGGGCCAGGAGCGTTTACAAACCGCTCACGCGCTGATTATCGGTGCGGGCGGTTTGGGCTCTCCGGTAGCGCTCTATCTAGCCGCTGCTGGCGTAGGGCGCATCACGATCGCCGACGCAGACCAGGTCGAGCTTTCCAACCTGCAGCGCCAAATCGCTCACCAACAGGCGAGTATTGGGCTCAATAAAGCGCACTCTGCCCAGGCCAGCATGCTGGCGCTCAACCCGCACTGCCAGGTTAATGCCCTAGCGCAGCATGTTGAGGGGCACGCCCTTGAGCAACTGGTCGCCTCGGTGGACGTGGTGCTGGACTGTACGGATCGTTTTTCAAGCCGCTATGCGGTCAATGCGGCTGCGCAAAAGGCTGGGGTGCCGCTGGTGTCTGGCGCAGCGATTCGCTTTTCGGGGCAATTAGCGGTATTCGATCCCCGCGCGCCTGATTGCCCTTGCTATGCCTGCCTTTACCCACCCGACGACAGCGGCGACGAAGCGCTTAGCTGCGCTGAGAGTGGCGTAATGGCGCCGCTGGTGGGCTTGATCGGCTGCTTTCAGGCGGTAGAAGCCTTTAAGCTGCTGAGTGGCGCAGGTTCTGCCCATCAGGGGCTCTCCACCTTTGATGGCTTAAGCGGACAATGGCGGCACTTTCAAGTACCCCGCGATCCCGCTTGCCCGGTTTGCGCTCAGCGCCGTTGATGCCTTCAGGCGCTGAAAAACGCTTACGCATCCGTTTTCGCAGATGTTGCGTCGCGCTCTGCGGCGTTATGCTGGGGTTTTTCTGGGGTAGCTTTTCGAGCGTTGGCGTTTTGAGAGGTGGCTTTTTGAGAAGTGGCTTTTTGAGAGGTAGCTTCCGAGGCGCTATCAAGGTTTGACGCTTGTGTAGCGCTTTTGGGCGCATCGTTAAAGGCGCTTTTCAACACGTCGTTGTCGGGGTCCATATCGATACTGCCATGGAAAACGCTGCCATCTTCCAGCACCAGGCACGGTGCAACGATGGTGCCAGAGACCTGCGCGCCTTTATGGATAGTGGCCCGGTGCAATGCCACCAGGTTACCGATTACTTCGCCGGACACATGCAATGTATGGGCAAATACATCGCCGTTAATATAACTATTGACGCCTAGCGTTACGGTATTTTGCTTGCAGGTAATCATCCCACTAACGCGGCCTTCCACCGTTAGGTCTTCATCGCTATTGATATCGCCTTCTACTTGGGTGTGACCGCCAATCACGCAGATGCTGGGCCGCGCGCTGCTGGTAGGCGCCGTTGGCGAGGAGGTTGAGCGTGTTTCAGGCGTGACGGGCGTCGCGGCTTTATCGTCAGGTGGGGTGTGCTTGGCTTTATTGAACATAGCTTGACTCCTTGTGAATGGCGCCAGAGTGGCTGATAAAAATATCATCAAGCAGCTTAATCTGCTTGTACCTTCAATAAAGGCTGGAGTTAAGCTGAGTTAGGGGGCTTATTCTTGCTGTCGCAAAACCCCAGAGCGCGTATAACGTTAACAGGGTAATGACATTTAGCCAGCAGGGCAGAGGCATGGGTATTCAAGTATGGTTTATCGTACTGGGCGTTGGCGTGATGACGTTAATTGTATGGGATGGTAAGCGGCGTAAATTAAAGCAGCGAGCTTCCCTAATGCCCGATGGCTCGGGCGAAGATATAGCATCATTTGCAACCAGCGCCGCTCCTGTGGTCATTCCCCCTGGCGAATACAGACGCGAGGGCAGTCGAATTGGCGTGGCCACGCAAATTGTAGGCAAAGTCATTGCCGATGAACCTGTGCTCATCAAGGGGCTTATTGAGGGCACGGTCATCGCTCCCAATCACCCCATTACGGTGACCGCTACCGGCCATGTAGCATCCTACATTGAAGGAAGTTGTGTTTATATTGACGGCTATGTGGCGGGGGCGCTTAGAGCTAATACTAAGGCCACGCTGCTATCGCGGGCGCGAATAAAAGGGGTGATTGAGGCGCCTCGCTTAGAGTGCGTGGCAGGTGCTTGGCTTCATGCCGATGTGGCGCGTAACGCAAGCCGAAAAAAAATTGCCATGGTGTCTTAAGGCTCTGCTTCAGTTAGTTTTGGCCTAGCCGATACCTAATTGAGTGACTTATAAATGAAAAAGGGATCAACAGGATGAAGCACCTCTCTATTAAATGGAGCCTGACTGCCGCGTTAGCCTTGCTGGTGCTTATGATCGGGTTGATAAGTGGGCTTGGGTTCTATGCAAATCACAATAGCTCTCAAGCACTTGAAGAGCTGACAAACACTAACGTACGACTCACGAACTTAGCTAATCGGACACAAGTTCATTCGCTGAGAGCGCAAACCTTTCTAGACCGTTCGGCGAGTTATAGTACCCAAGGTAATCCAGAAAAAGGGCAAGCGAGCCTTGCCATGGCAGTGGAGGCAGTTGCTGCCGCAGAAGCGCGTTTTAACGAGTTTCGTGCTGTGCCCATTGATCCCGAAGGCGCGCTTGCGCCATACCGAGAGGCGATTATCAGCGCTTATGCAGCTTTTGTAACAGAGGGTATTGCCCCACTGCTAGAGGCGGCTCCTTTTCAAATTCAGCGTAGGCAGGAAGAGCTGGGAGTATTAAGTGCCGATCTGGATGCGGCAATGAGTGGATTTATTGCCTATACCGAAGGGCGAGGTGCTAGCGTCCTTCAACAAGTGAACCGCTTGGCCACTGTTATTGGTGTCATTGCTATGACCCTGCTAGTTATTTCACTCATGGCAGCGCTGATCATTAGGTGGGCAATGATGCGTAACGTGGTAAGGCCACTACGTGATGCCAGTGCGCATTTCGCTCGGATTGCCGATGGTGATCTTACGGGTCATATTGAAGATCGTGGTAGTAACGAAATTGGTCAGTTGTTCAATGGACTGGCAGCGATGCAGGAGAAGTTAAAGCAGTTGGTTGTTTCCTTGCGTGGCAGTAGTGAACGAGTTTTCAGTGGGGCAGGTGATATTTCTGCAGGAAGCCAGGATCTCTCTTCAAGAACCGAACAGCAGGCTTCCGCACTCCAGCAAACCGCTTCCAGCATGGAGGAGATGTCGACGACCGTGAGCAAGAATGCTGAAACGGCACAAGAAGCCGATCAGCTTTCGGTCGCGGCGTCACAGTCTGCGGAGGCAGGTGGTGAAGAGGTGGGGCGTACGGTTCAACTCATGCGTGAGATTGCCGCCAGCGCCAGCCAGGTAAACGATATTATTGGCGTCATTGATTCAATTGCTTTCCAAACCAACATTTTGGCGCTTAATGCTTCGGTTGAGGCAGCGCGTGCCGGTGAACAGGGCCGCGGCTTTGCGGTGGTAGCCAGCGAAGTCCGTTTATTAGCGACGCGCAGTGCTGACTCTGCCAAAGAGATACGTAGCTTGATTGAGCAAACCACCACGAAAATTAATGGTGGCGCCGAACAAGCAGAGCGCAGTGGACAGACGATTCATAAAACGGTAGATGCCATTCACCAAGTGACTACCCTGATGGGCGAAATTTCGACCGCGACACGGGAGCAGAATAGCGGAATTGAGCAGATTAATGCCGCCCTTACCGAAATGGACTCTGTCACTCAGCAAAATGCTGCGCTCGTTCAACAAACCAGCTCCGCCGCTAACGCTTTAGAAGGCCAGGCCCGTGAACTAGCCGACTTGATGTCTACTTTCCGCATTGATGAGAGTGCCGCCAGCAGTGTTGCGCTAACTCACAAACCTGCCACGCAAAAGCAAGATGCTGACCGACGTAGTGAACCAGCGCCACGCCAGCAAACGACGCAAAGCCAAAAGGCCGCCAGCGTTGACGAATGGGATGAGTTTTAAATCTTAGCTATTTTGTGACTCATGTTTCAGGTTGAAACCACTAAGCTATCTATATTGTGGCTATCTATATGGTGGGAGGGAGCTTTAGCTTGGGAATATTCAGGCACCTAGCCAGCTGAACCTAAGGGGTGCTTTCAGCACCCTTCGCCGAAGTGTCGGACCACCGAAGTGTCGGACCACCGAGGTGTCGGACCATGCTGAAGCTCCCTCACAGGTTTAGTTATCTGCCAGCGGGGATAATGTCACACTGAGTGACGAAGAGCCTGAGAAGGTTGGTTAATTTATGCGCGAGCTGAAACGCGCAGGCGTACATAATCGGCTGTCCAGTTGCCTTGCTCATCTTTTAGGCTGTGGCCTAACAGCGTCAACGTATTTTCCAACACGGCTTCACGCACGTCTTCGTCAAGTCCGTGCAAGAAAGGGCTGGCAAACGTTTCTAACCACCCCATCATGCCGGTAGGCAGTGGCGTAGGGCGAGGGATTAGCTCAATACTGTCTACCTTAAAACCCACAGTTGTCAGTATCTGGCCGTACTCGTGGGGCGTGGGGAAATACCAGGGATGGCGGCCGCGGGCGCTAATGCCGCGAAATTGAAGCGCTGCAATCAGTGCCGTGCAAATAGCGGCCACATTGCCATGCCCGCCAAATTCGGCCACAAACCTTCCGCCGGGTTTTAAGGTCCGTTTTACGCCTGCTAGCACCGCCTGCGGGTCAAGCATCCAATGCAGAGCCGCATTGCTGAATACCGCGTCAAACTCATGGTCAAAAGACAGCTGATGGCCATCAATGACGCGTGCGGTAATACCTCGCTCACGCGCCGCGTTAACCATATCCTCCGAGGCATCTACGCCCAGCACATCGGCACCGAGCTGGACGAGACGCTCAGTCAACGAGCCGTCGCCACAGCCAAGATCCAAAATTCGCTCGCCGGGTTGAGGTGACAACAGCTTGACTACTTCGCTGCCTAGCTTGGGGACAAAGTTAGCATGTTGAGCATAGCCGCTGGCGTTCCACTCTTGCCCGGGTGCATTTTGAGAATTATTGGTCATATCGGCTTCCTGGCGTGGTTATTATTTCCATCAAGGGTCAGTCGCATAAAGTATCGCCACAACAGCAGTATAGCGGGCTGTTGGCTAACTTATCAGATAAACAATGAAAAGCTAATCAATACGGCGTGTCGTACGTGCCCACTAACATCACTATCGGCTGAAGTGGGTAAATATTTAACAGCGATCTATCAATAAATCCCAGCATGGCGCTTCGTACAATCCTGCCATGCTGTGTGATTCTGTTACCCTATACCCAGTTGTTAACTAGCTAAGTGTTACCCAGAAAAGTGAGGCACCATGAACGACGTTATTGAATTGTTAAAATCCCACCGTTCGATTCGTAAATTCAGCGATCGCCCAATTCCCCGCGAAACATTGCTGGAGCTCATTAAAGCCGGGCAGGGCGCCGCCACGTCCAGTCATGTCCAGGCTTACACCGTTATTCATGTAAAGAATCAAGCCAACCGTGAACAGATAGCAGAACTGGCCGGTGGGCAAGGTTATATTGCGACTTGCGCCGATTTCTTAGTGTTCTGTGCTGATATGAAACGCCCTACTGAAGCGTCTGAGCGTACCGGGGCAAATGTTGTCCGGGGTATGACCGAGCAATTGTTGGTAGCGACCGTTGATACGGCCTTGATGGCGCAAAACGTGGTGGTGGCGGCGGAATCCGAAGGGCTGGGTATTTGCTATATCGGCGGCATTCGCAATAACCCCCAAGCGGTCAGCGATCTACTGCGTCTTCCCGCGCACGTCTACCCAGTGTTTGGTCTGTGCCTTGGCTACCCAGAGGATGAGCCGGAAGTGAAGCCCCGCCTGCCGGTGGAGGCGGTTCTCAAGGAAGACTACTACACTGAAGACAGTGAGCAGGTCAAAGCCTTCGACACTACCATGCAGGCCTATTATCAGGCGCGGAGTAACAGCAATAAAGACACCGACTGGTCGCACAACCTTACCCCGCTGTTCGATAACAAGCTGCGCCCCCATATGCGTGATTTTCTGATCAAGCGCGGTTTTGAAATGAAATAGTTTTGAGATGAAATAAGGGTGCGCTGCACATTTTTGATAGGATTTTTGACAAAGTAAACGCTCAGTAGGATAAGTAGGGTTTGCTTTGTCTCGTTTTCAGGAGCTTCACCGCATGCGCGTATTTTCAAATCCCGTCGGTCCCGGCTCTCTTTGGTTCGACAACCTCGCGACAGCTGAGGGCACGCCCGTCGCCTATGACCCCCAGGCGCGTGCTTTTGTCCCCATGCCGCCTTTCTGTATTAACCGCGATGTTATCGGCTGCAACTGGATTGCCCCCAAAGAGGGGGCTTTTTGCCGCTCTTGTGCCATGACCGCGCTGGCGCCTGACCCCAGTCTTCCCAATGCGATTCCCAACTGGGCACAAACCGAAGCGGCCAAACGCTGGGTGTTGGATAACCTGGGCCGTTGGCACTGGTTCCGCCCGGAAGACCCCGGTGCACCGCCGGTGTTTCATCTGCTTGCTGAGGGCCCGACGCCGGTGCCGATGGGACATATCGAAGGGGTGGTAACCATCAGCGTGGCCGAGGTTGACCCCGTGCTGGTGACCACGCGCCGAGAAGCATTAGAAGAGCCCTATCGGACGATGATTGGCCATATGCGCCACGAAATATCGCACATGCTTTGGTGGCGGCTAAGCCTGCGGGCGGATTTTCTTGATGCTTTTCGTGAGATGTTTGGCGATGAACGTCAGGATTATCAGGCCGCTCTCCAGCGCCACTATCAATATGGGCCGCCGCCTGACTGGAAAGCGCGTTTTCTAACCACCTACGCCTCCGCCCACCCCCACGAAGATTGGGCAGAAACGGCCGCGCATTTGCTGCATTTAACCGATATTGCCGATAGCTTTGCAGCAGCAAACTTGTCTTCTCCCGAGCTGCCTGGCCCTCAGTGGGAGCCTTATGCGGAGCCAGACGCCGAGCGTCTGATCTATGTGGCTGCCGAGCTTACCGTGGGGGTCAATCATGTTAACCGCTCCATGGGGCTGCCTGACCTGTATCCGTTTGTGCTCTCAGAGACTGCTCGGCGTAAGCTTACGTTTGTGCACGACTGGTTACGCCGCGGCGCGCAGGGGCTTTAAAATTAGCGCAGGTGAATCGAGGGCTGAGCGTGAATAAACGCCGCGATTGCCTATACTGAGTTTTATACTGTTCAGCAACACCGTATACAGGTGATCCGCACGACGATAATAAAAAAGGCCGATGTTTCACCGCTGATGTCGGCCATCCCGCATGGAGACTGACTGATGAACTTAGACCGCGCTTACCGTCTTCTGGCGGCTTTTTATACTTTAATGCTGGTGATTGGCGTCATTGCTATCGTGGCTGGCGGTGGAACGCTTCTTGCTCCTGTGCATCTGCTTTTAGGAGCGCTGGCAGTGGTCGGGCTATGGGGCTATATCCTCAAACGCGGGTTTATGAACCCACGTATGTGGCGGCCATTGGCGGTTATTCTGGCCGTTGGCATTGTAGTGCAGATGGGCATCGTACTGACAATGCCGCTCTCGAGCGTTTTGCTGACCTGGATGCTGACTAGTAGCATCTTCTCCGTCATGCTAGTGATCATGTTATATCGCTACGGCGATCGTGATCAGCCGCTGTGGGCATCTGCTCAGGAAAGAGCCGCTGCGCGTCAGCTAGAGGCATTGCTAAACGGGGATTCTCCATTAACCGCCGTCAAACGTGACGCGGAGCGCGAGAATAAAGTGCAGGTGACAAAATCAAACGGTGGCTACAAAGCGAGCGTGACCCGGCGAATGCAAGATGGCCAAGAGCGCTTTGAAGAGCGCTTTCGCTACCCGGAAACGCTGGTGTTTTTCTTAGAGAAATTTACCAGTGTGTCGGTCGATGATTTTAGGCGTTCTACTGAAGATCATGGCCATGCTGCTGTATAAGCTTCGTGGTGTTGTGCACGCTAAGCGGTAGAATCAAATGATGCCCCGGCATACGCCGGGGCAATCGATTTTACTCAACAAGCTCAAGCAAACGATCCGGGTAGTTGGTGAACAGGCCGTTGACGCCCATTTCCATCAGGCGCTCCATGTCATCGGTCTCATTGACGGTATACACATGTACCGGCAGGCCGTTTTCCTGGGCTTGCTTAACAAAGTCAGCGTCAATGACCTCTCGGCCGTCATAGAGGTAGTTGGTGCCAAGGCCCACGGCGTATTCGGCGACTTCCTGAAAGTCTTCATCGGTAATCTCGGCGGACCCCGGCGTCACACCCGTCCACTCGACCAGGCGTGAGTCGTCTTCCTCGCTGGGGGAGTACCACACTAGCTGGATCAGCGGCACGTCATCGTTTAACGCCTGCACTTTCAACAGGCTGTCCTGCTCGAAAGACTGCACCAGCACGCGGCCACTCTCGACCATATCGTACTCTTCCAGTGTTTCGACCAGGGCTTCTTCCAAACCAGGGTTCAATTGCGGCGACTTGGTTTCAATGTAGTAGCGGGCATCGTGGCCAAAGCGATCAAAGAGTGCATCCAGCGTGAGCATCGGCGCGCCTGCAAAGGCCGCGTCGGCGCTATCGGGATTTGCCTCGTTAAACCAGGTGCCGGTGTCCAGGGTTCTTAGTTCTTCCAGGGTGTAATCGTTAATCTTGCCTTCACCGTCGCTGGTACGTTCAATGGTGTCATCGTGAAACACCACCAGTTCCCCGTCGGAGGTGATTTGCACGTCCAGCTCCAGGTAATCGACTTCCCATTCATGAGCCAGCTCGTAGGCCGCCATGGTGCTTTCCGGCGCATGGCCGCTGGCACCCCGATGGGCGATCACTTGAAATGATTGCAGATCTTTTAGCTGCTGCTCTAAAGGCGATGTGTCGGACATCGCCGGGGTGGCGGCAGCACCAGCGAAAAGACCCAGCGATACAGCGGTTACGAGTGGAAGACGTTGCATAGAGGTTTCCTTGATTGAATGCTTGTTCAATAAGCGTACATGGCTTGCTGCGTTAAAGCCAAAGGGCAGGCGTTGTCCAAGGCTGCATCATGAGCAAATTAACCGCTATACCTATTCATCTTGTCAGATGGGTAGTCCTTAAAAGTAGCGAGAGATACCAAGGCTTGCTTGCGTTGCCGTGCGGTCTTGTTGCAGTCCCATGCGTATATCCCATTCGGTAGTCAAGGCAATACGGTGCTGCACCTGCCACTGGGTGTGGTGGCCTTTATTATCTATATTCCGGCGATGTGCCAGCTCTAGATGAGTGCGCTGGCTTGGTGACCAGCTGCTGACGATCCCTGCTTTAACCATTGGAGCCAGCATACCGTCGTAGTGGCGCTGGGTGCGTAATTGAGCACCGGCTAGGGCGTAAGCTAGGTGTGTCTCGCTTGACCAAGATTTCCCCCCTAGCACGTTGGCAACGCCATCAAAACATCGCCGACAGCTTAATCGGCTTCTCTGAATACTCGAAGAAATTTGCCAGGCAGTTTGGGGGAGTGTAGGCAACGTAATAGCATCCGTATGCAGGTTAGTGACCCTAAACAGGTCAAGCCTATTCAATGACAGCCCATCGCTATTAACGTCAACTTCCAGATTGCCGATTTCGACAGCCGAGTTAGGCATTCTGGCTTGATTGGTGTCCAGCAAATCGTACTGTAGAGGTCGAAAAGCCAGCCGGAAGCCATTCCCTAAGCGGCTGTTATGCACACTGCTTATGCGAACCAGTGCAGGAGGCGTTACCTCGTGTATCGCTGGCGTTGCCTTGACACTTGAGGAGGAGTTGCCCTCGGGCAAGCGTAAGCGCGTTTGTAAAAGTTGCCGTTCTATTTCTGACAGGTGGTTATTGTCGCTTGTCTGGCGTAAAAAAGCGGCATGGCTGAGCAGTGTATTGACGACATCTATACGTTGCTCTTCTGGGAGTGCTGTAAACAGCCCCGCATCTAATAGTAACGTCTCTTCGGTTGGCCAAACGGCGTTAGCGGCTTGCTGCTGCTCGACGTTCATCTCAGCAAATAAGCGTTGCGTTACAAGCCTTCTTGACGGTATTTGATGCGTTTCGGATAACAGTGGCTTGCCATTGTGCACGCTATTATCGAGTGCGCGTAAAAGCTCTTCGGGTGCTACCCAGGGTGCCGCGCCAGGTGTTAAATCAGCATCTATCACTAGCTCAAGACTTCTAGCGATCCGAGAGGCGCAGTTTTGAGATAAGAATAAATACTCATAGTCTTTACCGATAATCTCATAGAGATGCGCGGTGAATAGTGCCGCTTCATCGTCAGTAAGATTGAGCTGATAATGCCATAAATCACGCATTTCACGCTCTGAGTAGAGCGTTGCATTACGGTAAAAGGAAGCATTGGAAAACTTTGCATCATAGCCGCCAAAGAGCCCTTTGGCCATATAGGTGATTAATCCTTCATCGCTTGGTACATCAGCGCCAAAATTCAGGCTGTTGTCGAGCAAGTACTGAGCACCAGACGCTACCCCGGGATCGTTTGGCGGGGTGGAGTGCAGCATGATGTGTCCAAAAAAGGAAGCCGGATTGCCTAGGTAGCCTGTGGCAAACATCAGCCCTATCGTTGACCCTTGATGTTTTGACTGCCACTCATTGAACTCAGGGCACTCTGCACTAGGCCAGCTTTCCCCCGTTTTGGCGGAGAGCCACATTGCCCGCGCTGGGAAGCGGCAGCGTGCATGAGTTCCCGGCTCGCCAGGTGGCGCGCGTAAGGCGGCAAGCGTTGCTTCTAACTCAGCTTTAAGGTCATAGCGCCCCTGTTCGGCAACAAAAAAGGCATCATCAATTACCGCACTTCGGGGTGAAGAAAAAAGGCTCTGGCGGTCGAAATGCAGCAATGAGCGCCACTGAGGATCTTGGGATAGAGAGGCGATATCTGCGTGGAGGAAATTACTATAGAGCGAGCAAAAAGAAAGGATTGTCAGCCAAAGCCGCCACATGCGAAATGTATCCTGCGGGAAAACGAAGTGGGCCAGCGCTTGGCCAGCCCACAGAAAGGCTTAGCTAGCTGAGCAGTTTACAGCGGCTTGATTAAGGCTGGTGTAGAAACTGTAAGCTTTATCGCTATGGCTCATAGAGGTGTAGTTAGCATTGGCGCTAACAGTACTCAAGTCGTCACGAAGCTGAGAAATGCTGGTAGCGTCACTCGCTTCACAGCCAACAAGGCCAAGAGCAGCGGATAGGTGGTTACCTTCACCCATAGCGGCTTCCATGGCGAGTTGGTCGTAGGTTTCATCGATAAACTGAGCGACTTTAACCTCTTCACTTTCACAAGTATCAGGCGAGATAGTGGCTGACGTTACTGCCGTGGTGCCTGAGTCCCAAATCACATTGGAAATGGCGGCGGCGGTGGTGTTGTCGTCAAAAATAGCAGCACCGATACCACAGTGTTGCCACGGATTGATGTCGCCTTGGTGATTGTCGGCGAACGTAGTGGCACTCAAAGTGAGTGCTGCTGTAGAGCCTAACAATGCAACAGTAGCGGAAATAGAACGTTTAAACATGGGATCCCTTAATGATTTGTGTGACGGTTTGAATTTTTATATCCGAGGGCACCGACAACCCTCTAGATTCGATGAAACGCTATCAATGCGTTAATTTTTTTTCATATTATCAGATTTTTCATACTATCCGTGTAAGCCATGTCTTACATTTTTGTAAGACATGGCTTACAAAAATAAGAGGTTCTGCCGCTATATTTCATCGTGGGGCTGCTTGCTTTGCTGGCAACAGCGGATACCGCTGGCGGGGCACCGACAGCTCGGCAGGCAGGCTACAGCGGGTAATGCCGCGAGAGCCTGGCAGTTAAGGGGTCCGCTTAGCAGGGTTGAATTACGCCGGAGTGCCTACACTTACTAAAAGGTAAGCAGTTCACAAGGAAATAGGAGTCGTTATGACAACGTTAGTGATTGGTGCCAACGGACAAATTGGCAAACAGTTTTGCGAGCTGGCCCAGCAAGCGGGCACGCCTGTTAAGGCAATGATCCGCAGCGAGGAGCAGGCTCCCTGGTTTAAAGAACGCGGTATCAATACCGTGATTGGTGACCTGGAAGGTGACTTCGAGCACGCGTTTGAAGGGTGCGATCAAGTGGTCTTTACGGCGGGCTCTGGCCCTCATACCGGGCCGGATAAAACCCTGATGATTGATCTTTTTGGGGCCATTCGCACGGCCGATGTCGCCAAGAAAAAAGGTCTCTCGCGCTACATCATGATTAGCGCCATGCGTTCGGAAGCTCCTTTGGAAGCGCCCGAGAAAATGCGCCCCTATATGGCCGCCAAGTTTGCCGCTGATGTCCACTTGCGCAACAGCGGTCTTTCCTATGTCATTCTTAAACCGGGACGGTTAACCGACGAGGCGGCCAGCCAGCAGTTTGCCAACTCCTTTGATGAGGCAGGCGATAATCAGATATCCCGCGCCAATGTCGCCTATGCGCTACTGCACACCGTAAAAACGCCAAGCGTGATCAATCAGGAGTATTTGCTGCTGGATGGCCAGCGCCCGATTGGCGATATTATTCAGTAGGCAGTCTGCGGCCACTTATGAATTTACCCCCTTCATGCCTTCCGGTGTATAGCGCTCGCCGATGACTGGAAGGCGTGCGGTGGCCGCTTCAAGCTGTTGCTGCTCATCATCCGTCAGGGTTATGGATGCGGCTCCGGCGTTCTCTTCAAGGTAGCGCAGCCGCTTGGTGCCTGGAATGGGCACGATGTTGTCGCCTTTGGATAGCAGCCAAGCCAGCGACAGCTGCGCCGGGGTGCAGCCTTTCTGGCGGTGGCCCGTCATGGCACTTTGAGTGGCGCAGCGGCGGAACTCCACCTGGGTATCGCAACGCTTTCCCGGCGCATTGAACGGCTTGAAAGCGCCTTGAAGCTGCCGCTGTTTGTGCGTCAGCAGTCGGGCTACCAGCTTACCGAGGAAGGGGCAGGGCTGATCGAAAAAGCCGAAGCCTTTGAAGCCGCAGCGGCGGCCTTTACCAGCGGGGTTTCTAGCGCTACCCAGCTTAGCGGACGGGTGCGTTTGGCTACCGCTGAAAACCTGGCCACGGCGCTGATTCTGCCCGCATTGCCAGAATTTTATGCGCAGTACCCTGGCATCAGTCTTGAGCTGGTGACCGATATCACCACTGCTAACCTGCACCGCCGCGACGCCGATTTAGCGCTTAGAATGGTCAAGCCGGAGCGGGGCAACGTCACCCTTCGACGCTTGGGCACCCTGGGTTTCGGGCTTTACGCGAGCCCCGGCTATGTGGCCCAGCGTGAGGCTCATCATAATACTGGCGATTACGATACGGATGCCTTTATCACCTGGGGCGAAATGCAAGCACACTTGCCTGCCGCCCAGTGGGTTGAACGGGTTCTACGAAGTCATGAACCGGCGCTGACCACCACATCATTGGCGACTCAGCTAGCGGGGGCAAAAGCGGGACTGGGAATCGCGGTATTACCGCATTTTCTGGCCAGGGAAGCTGGGCTGGTCTGTATCGCAGCGGATATCGGCGTGGATCAGCCTATCTACCTCGTCATCCAGACCGATCTCACTCAATCCGGGCGTATCCGGGCAGTGGGGGATTTTCTGACGGGGCTGGTGGCCAATAACCGCGAGCGCTTGAGTGGACGATAGTCACGAAGCTGTTTTTTAGTTTTCATTTTTCCCTTCATCAACTACATAGTATCAGGACTGATCGTAGTGGCCGCCGATGGCAAGAACATAAATAGCGTTGTCATCAAACCGGTAGATCAGTCGGTCTTTGTGTGAAATGCGCCTTGACCACAAACCAGAAAGATTATGTTTGAGTGGCTCGGGTTTTCCGATGCCAGCCGTTGGATCGTCAGAGCGGAGCATCTCTTTCAAGAGTCTGCAGAGCGCTTTATGCAGCTTCTTATCTGCTTCACGCATTTTTTCATAGGCTTCCCACGTACGGCCCTCAAAGACCAGTGATCTCATTCATCTGCTCATTATCAGGTTGGTATCCTTGACCGCGGCTATGGGTATCGAGAGACGCCGCAATTTGCTCCATGAGGTCTCGGTTCTGAAGAACATAGAGCGTTTCTTGCTCTCTTTCCCAATCCTCGGCGCTAATCACCACGAACGCTTCTCCGGCACGACGAGTTACCTTTAAAGGCTCGTGTGTACTAATTACTTGTTCCACTACGCTTTTCAGGTTGTCCCTGAATTTGTTAACACTAATAATATCCATAACGTCACCAAAAGTACGGAAATATCGTACGACTATAGCTCACGCGCTTTGCTATTACCAAGGTAAGCAACTGCTATTTATTCTGCGCCTCCAACTCCCGCTTAAGCCACTCTGACAACGGTTCGCTGGGTTTGGCTGGGCCATCTTGCGGGTTGAGTAGAAAAGGGATAATTTATACTCATGAGCGACTTTGAGTATGATGATGACAAAAGCGTAGCCAATCGGGTAAAGCATGGAATTGACTTTCTAGATGCTCAGGCGCTTTGGAACGATCCTGATTTGCTGGAAATCCAAGCCAAATCTGATGATGAGCCGCGTTTTCTGATGATAGGGCTGATTAACGATAAGCATTGGTCTGCCGTCATCACCTACCGAAAGGAAAAAATTCGACTCATTTCGGTAAGGCGCTCGCGCAAAAGAGAGGTAGAACGCTATGAAAGCTAATGAATTTGACCAAAAATTTGACCAGGATAGTGAAGATATCGTCGACGATCTTGATTTATCCACGGCACATCGTGTTAATCAGGATTCGAAGCGTATCAATGTCGACTTTCCCGCTTGGGTGGTTGAATCCCTGGATCGAGAGGCGGCCCGTATCGGTGTTACGCGGCAATCGATCATCAAAGTTTGGCTGGTTGAGCGGTTGAAAGCCGAAGCGAGTCACAAGCTTCCAGATAACACGCAGCCTCACTAATTTTTTAGATTTATCTCCCAAGCTCCCCCTTAAGCCATTCTGCCAGCGGCTCGCTTCGGCGAGGGTGGGTGAGTAAGTCGGTTTGGCTGGGCAGCCACAGGCAGAGGCGGGCGGGTGTTTCGATACTGCCCCATGGCGCCACCAGTCGCCCGCTCCTCAGGTCGTCTTCCACCAATAGCTTGGGGGCAATCGCCACGCCCAACCCCGCCACGGCCGCTTCCATCAGGTAGTAAAGGTGCTCAAACCCCTGGCCTTTATCCAGAGCTTCTTCAAGCTGCGTTAACTCAAGCCCTTGGGCGTTGGCCCAATGCGGCCATGCCTGGGGGCGCGAGGCGGTATATAGCAGCGTGTGGTCGAATAGCGTTGCCGGGTTGGCGGGGTCGCACTGCGCGGCCAGTTGCGGGCTCGCCACCGCGCAGATCTGCTCTGGGATGAGCTCAACGACATCCACATCGTCGGGCCAGGGGGGCTCTGAAAACGCCAGGGTGGCGCTGGCGTCACTCTGTTTGCCGGGCTGCTCGGTGTCACTCACCACGACTTTTAACTTCAATTCGGGCAGTTCGTGGTGCAGCCGGTCCAGCCGGGGTATCAGCCAGCGCGCCAACAGGCTGCCAGGGCAAGCCAGGGTAAAGGGCGCTTCTTCCACATCACGCTTGAGCACGGCGCAACTTTCGCGCAGGCGAAAGAACGCATCGCCCACGCCGCTTTGCAGCCGCTCGCCGTGGTGGGTAAGCACCAATCCACGCCCGGCTTTGGCAAACAGCGCGACGCCAAAATACGCATCCAGGCTTTTAAGTTGACGGCTCACTGCGCCGTGGGTAACGCTTAGCTCATCTGCCGCAGCGGTCACGCTGCCCAGCCGGGCGGTGGCTTCAAAAGCGCGTAAGGCGCTAAGGGGTGGCATACTGTTATGCATTGAGCGTCCGGTCTTATAGTTGATTAAAACTCACCGATAACTGATATCTTATCGATTTTTCTTCCCGCCTGCTTGCGCTACTTTGACTGCATCGTTTGATAACGCACTCAGAGGTCATAATGAATCAACCTGTAGACCTATCCAAGAGCCTGCCCGATGCCAATGGCCTGTTTGGCAGCTTCGGCGGTCGCTTTGTCGCCGAAACGCTCATGCCGCTGATTTTAGAGCTGCAAGACGAATATACCACCGCCAAGAACGACCCCGAGTTCCAGCGCCAGTTAGCCTACTTTCAGGGCGACTACGTTGGGCGCCCCAGCCCGCTTTACTTCGCCGAACGGCTGACCGAGCACTTTGGCGGGGCCAGCATTTATCTAAAGCGTGAAGAGCTCAACCATACCGGCGCGCACAAGATCAATAACTGCATTGGCCAGGTGCTGCTGGCCAAGCAGATGGGTAAAAAACGCATTATTGCCGAAACTGGCGCCGGTATGCACGGCGTGGCGACCGCCACGGTGGCGGCACGGTTTGGCCTGCCGTGTGTGATCTACATGGGCACTACCGACATCGAGCGCCAGCAGACCAACGTATTTCGCATGAAGCTGCTGGGCGCAGAGATTATCCCCGTTACCTCCGGCACCGGCACGCTCAAAGACGCCATGAACGAAGCCCTGCGCGACTGGGTGACGAACGTCGATGATACCTTCTACATCATTGGTACCGTGGCCGGGCCGCATCCGTACCCCGCCATGGTGCGCGACTTCCAGGCGGTGATCGGCCATGAAACCCGCAGCCAAATGCTTGAAAAGAAGGGCCGTTTGCCGGATTCGCTGGTGGCCTGCGTGGGCGGCGGCTCCAATGCTATCGGGCTATTTTACCCGTTCCTCGATGACCCGGACGTTCAAATGATTGGCGTGGAAGCGGGCGGCAAGGGTGTGAAAAGCGGCTTGCATGCGGCCAGCCTAAACGGCGGCACGCCAGGTGTACTGCACGGCAACCGCACCTATCTGCTGCAAAACGAGGACGGCCAGATTACCGATGCCCACTCGATTTCAGCGGGGTTGGACTACCCCGGCATCGGGCCGGAACACGCATGGTTGCACGAGCAGAAGCGGGTCGAGTATGTTTCCGCCACCGATGACGAAGCGCTGGAAGCGTTCCAGGTCTGCTGCCGTCAGGAAGGCATCATTCCTGCTTTGGAAACCGCCCATGCGCTGGCCGAAGTCGCCAAACGTGCCCCGACACTGCCCCGCGAGCACTTGATGGTGATCAACCTGAGCGGCCGTGGCGACAAGGACATGACCAGCGTTGCCCATCACCTTGGCGATAAATTCGGAGTGAAAAACCTATGAGCATAGTCCACAGCAACACCATGCCCGATACCGTCAATCAGGCCATGAATCACTCGCCGCGTATTGAGCAGTGCTTTGCCGCGCTCAAGCAGCAAAACCGCCCGGCGCTGGTAAGCTACCTGACCGCTGGCGACCCGGACGCCGATACCTCCCGCCGCCTGCTGCACGGGCTGCCGAGCGCAGGAGTAGACATCATCGAGCTGGGAATGCCGTTCAGCGACCCCATGGCCGATGGCCCTGCTATTCAAAAAGCCGCACTGCGCGCCCTGAATAACGGCCAAACCCAGGCTAAAACGCTGGAGATGGTGCGCCACTTCCGCGAAGAAAACAGCACCACACCAATCGTGCTGATGGGCTATTACAACCCGATCTTCTGCTACGGCGTAGAGCGCTTTCTGGCCGATGCCGCCCGCGCTGGCGTAGACGGCCTGATTGTAGTGGACCTACCTCCCGAACACGACGAAGAGCTCTGCACGCCCGCGGCCCAGCACAGCATTGATTTTATCCGCTTGGCGACACCGACCACCGATGCCAAACGCTTGCCGAAAGTACTGGCGAACGCTTCCGGGTTTATCTACTACGTCTCAGTGGCAGGCGTTACCGGCGGCAGCGCACCCACTTCAGAACGGTTGGAAAGCTCGGTGGCCAAGCTGCGGGAACATACCGAGCTGCCCATTGCCGTGGGCTTCGGCATTCGCACCGCCGAACAAGCGGCCACCATTGGCCGCTTTAGCGATGCGGTCGTCGTTGGCTCTGCGCTTGTTGACTGTATCGAAAACGCCAACACGCCTGATGAAGCCGTTGAGCGGGTACACGGCCTGGTGAGCGAACTGGCTGAGAGTGTCAGGGCGTGCAGAGAGGTTGAAGAGAGAATGGAGGAGCAGTTAAGCGTATAAATGGAGTAGCGGCAAAAGAGCAGGCGAGAGACGCCTGCTGTCCGTTATCAAAAGGTAGGTGAGCTCCACCCAACATCAGACCGGGAAGCCGTGATGGCTTCCATCCGGCCGTTCAATATCCAAACGAACGCGCTCACCGCGGCAAAAGCGGCGGCTGGAGTGCACATAGTGAACGGAAGATAGTTGCCCATGGTATCGAGAGTTGTCTGGTGCTGTGTCATGTGAAGAAAAACCGACCGACTGTTTACAACCCTCCGCAGCCTGTTCATTTCTCCCCGCTTGTGCGCCCTGCTAGATGCAGGCATTATCGCCGCTCGCAGCAAATTGTCGATACCGGCAACCCGCTAGGATTGCGTAACCAAGAGAGACACCATGGGAAAGCTTTTTTCACTGATTGTACTGGTAGCGATTGGCTACGCTGGTATTTATTTCTATTACGGCGTTGCTATTAAACAAGAAGTTGAACAACAGTTAGATGATCGCGGCCTGTCCGATGTCAGTGTTGATAACGTTGATTATGGGCTTATGGCGCCGATCAATACGTCAGCTAATATCGCCATAACCCTCACGTACCGCGGTGCTCAAGCGACCGTTGATATGTCGGTACAAGGGCATCCCGTGTTTTCAGACGAGGTAAGTGTTCAGTTCGATGGCCTGCAGGCGCTGCGTCTAGGCATTGGCTTTTAAATTTATTTCGGCTTGATGAGTAACGTTGGACAACAACGCGCTGTTATCACTGAGCCAGTACCATCCCGTTATCATTGAGGGCATGGGGAGCTACGACTCCAGGGACCCCGAGGTGGTTGCATCACGGGTTTCGGCGCAACTCAAGTCGCACTGGGACAGCAACCGTCTCCACAAACCCAAGCTTATCGTGACACAGGGTGACCCACTGGAAGCGCGCGGCATTTCGGCTATTACCCCGCGCATAGCATCGGCGCTGGGTATATCGCGTGGTCTTGTTTGCCTTGACGAAGAAATCGCCGATTATCACTCCCTCCATGCCGACCGAGACAATGTGATCGTGGAACTGCGTTACTCACAGCTTGCGCAAGTATTGAACGAACGCCAGCCGGGCGCCATACAACAGCTTGAAGCGGTCGTGGGGCGGAGCATTGAACAAAAAAATCATCAACGTCGCGGGCTAGGCAAGGCACCGCTAAAAGCCTACTTCCGTGATTTTGCCCTGCTGCAAGAAGTCACCAAGGCTGCCTGCCGCCAGCTATGCGGCGGCATTACCGTGGCCCATACGACGCGCGATATTCACGAATTTTCAGTCACCAGTTTTTATACGGTGGGGCTTGAGCTTGGCTGGATAGCACCAGAAGATATTGTCACTTACGCACCGTCAGTACGCGCCTGAAAGAACACAACGGTACGAATTCTTTAGAGTCATTCAAAAAAAGGGGCACGACAGTGTCGAATCCTTACGCTTGGGCGACGGACCTGGGTCCGCTCCACGAGCACATCTGGTCACAGCTAACCCGTGGTGTGCATGACCGCCGCGCGCCGGCTCGCCACCCGACGCTTGCGACCGTTAGCCCCAACGGCATGCCGCAAGCCCGCACCGTTGTGCTGCGCGCCGCCGACAAAGCATCAGCAACGCTGACGGTCTACACCGACTTGCAGGCCGCCAAGGTTACCGCGCTGCGTGCTACGCCCTTTGCGGCGCTGCATGTGTGGGACGCCTCGGCTCACCTGCAAACACGCATAGAAGCAGAAGCCACTATCCTGAGCGGCGCCGAGGTTGCTGAAATATGGCAACGCCTTCCCGAGCGCGCTCGTAGCGCCTACAGCAGTGGCCCCGCACCGGGAACAGCCATTGTAGATTCTCTCGCCTATACCAAAACACCAGACGCAACGGCCTTCGCAGTGTTACGACTCAATATTCACACGATAGACTCGCTGCACCTGGGGCCAGATCACCGCCGCGCTAGATTCACACGCAGCGACGAGTGGACCGGGCAATGGCTAGTGCCGTGATAAAGTAGCAGGCGGTGATTGCATGAACCTGCCAGGAAAGATAAACCAATAGTAACGAACCAAACGGCTACTCAACGAGAACGCTTTCATGTACTACCGCACCATGACCATCAACGACTATGACGCCGCTATTGCGCTGTGGGGAGAGAGTGAAGGCGTTCGCTTGCGCGACGCTGATTCCCGAGAAGGCATCGAGAAATACCTGCTGCGTAACCCCGGCCTGAGCTTTGTAGCAGAAGTGGAAGGGGGACTGGTGGGAACGATCATGGCGGGGCATGACGGCAAGCGCGGCTATATCCAGCATCTATCGGTGGCAAACTCTCATCGGCGAGCGGGCATCGCGACACAGCTGGTAAACCTTTGCCTGGAAGCGCTCAAAAACGAAGGGATACTAAAATCACACCTGATGATTCTGCCCGAGAACGAAGCCGCCAAAAAATTCTGGGCCAACCAGGGCTGGGCGTGCCGATCAGATATTCAGCTATATTCGTTTATCAATGGGGACGATCAAAACGTTTAGCGCGTATTGACAACCTCGCCGCCGTCATTGCCGAAATCGGGGAAGTCAGCCAGCCCTGCTTTCCCCAGCCGCTAATACCGCTTCGGCGAGATGAGGGGCGTCTACGAGATCTGATGAAATCAACGATATTTGTTTATGATGATAAGGGCATTCGCGGGTATGGAGCGGTCTATGAGAATGAGATTCTCACACTGCTTGTTAACCCGCTCTTTCGCCGCCAAGGTGTCGGTAGTCAACTGCTTGAGCACGTGATTGCCTGGATCGAAAGCCCCGCTACGCTTTGCGTCGCGAAAAGTAACGTGACGGCAAAAGCGCTTTATCAACACTATGGCTTTAGAGTGATCGGGGAATTTGACGCCTGCTACAACGGTGAGCCGGTCTTAGCCAACAAGATGGAGCGCTCGTATTGATCGTCAATCGGGGAGGTTTTTAATATCTGGTGATAAAGAAATTAAGGTTTTTCCACTGAGCCTATCGCAACAAGCACCCATCATTTTAAGCTTTCTTAGCAAGCCCGCCTTTCCTTTTCTGCAAGGGATGTGGCTTGCTCTACACTCTAATGCATTGACCACTTTAGCGTATAAACGCTGAATCAGTTTAAGTACTGCTTTAGTGGCCTTTATCACTGCTGACTGTCAGTTCTAATAAGCTATTGATAGTTAAAAGTATTGCTGTTTTGGTTGCTTTTCATATTTCGCTCCAAATTAGCTCCTCAACGTCTTCGGTCAATTCTGACACTTTCTGCATGCGTTTTATCGCAGCGTCACCCATTTCATCAGCTGCGTTCTGGTAACAAGACGCCAACGATGAAGGTGTCTGCAGCCCTTGGAGACCAAGCATACAGCTTGTTAGCTTGCTATAAGAGGCCGCCATGGCTGCAAAGAACTCGAGTTCGAGGCGCATGGTATCGTTGCATGCTTCAAACAAAATGTGCTGTATTTTGATTGTCGAGCTGCTGGTTGCCACCCAAGGCTGATGCCACCATATAGAGGCAATATCATAATGGGGAGCGTTCCAGGCTTTAGTGGGCGATTCTGCAGTTGTCATTATCTTGGCCCTCCACTGGTAAAATTAAAGCAGTATAGCCGTCTTTGGCTTAACTACCTTGTTGATCAGCTAGCGCACTGAATCTTTCCGTGCTCTACGTCTCTCTTTAGTATCAATGCCCATGCAATGGTCGCATACCCGATTAACCCTGGATTCGCCGCACGCACCGTTACGCTTGAACGACTACGCCGTAGAAGGCTTTTCAATAGGTAATGATCAATAGGTAATGAGGAGTCATCATCGTTCTCACGGGGAGCGGTACCCCAGCCAGTTTAGCTTTACAGTATCGGTATTGACTTCGTAAGAGCGCATTTCAGGAAGTCGTCACTATGAAAGCAATGAATTATGAGCCGATAGCCTCCTGATCTTTGGCTACAAAAATTGAGCTATGTCTTTTTGAGGTTAGCCCATTAATGGTGATTTTCAACCCATTGCTTCTATGGCTACATCTACATTATCGACGAGCTGCATGATGTCAGCGACCGGTTTGATTCTGAGGGTTTTTATGGCACGAACTGGTGGCCACAACCAACTGATTCTTTTCAGGATCAACCAGGTCACGGTTGTCTAAAAGGCGTTAATCCGCGTTATTCATCACACCCACAGCAGCACCACTATTTAGCGCCTTGCAAACGGTTCGCTCCCAGGTCGTTAATGTGATCGTTAGCTGTGCACCGCTGGCCACCAGTTTGCTATTCGCATGGTGGGGCGTAGAACTGCTTACCCCAATGAAACTGCTCGGTGCCGCGCTGGGGTTAGTGGGGGTGGTGGTCATCTCAAGCGTTGCTAGCGGCATGCCAGTGGATATCTGGGGCGTGCTGATGGCAACCGCTTGCGGGCCACTGCTGCGGATTGGCTATAAACGGGTGTTGGAATGAATTTACGACTAACATTGGTTAAGTAATGTTGAGGCCGACGGTGGCGCTATGCCCAAGGATACATAGCGCATCCGCTGTCCCGCCGTCAGCGGTAATGAGCACTGTTCAAGGGTGCGCATCATCATGGGGAACACAATGACAAAACAAAAATTGATTCTGCTATTTGATGGGACCTGGAACGACCCTGAAGACCAAACGAATGTTTATCGTATTACGCGTCGTATCCATGATTACGATGGTGGTGTTAGACAACGGTTCTATTACGACCCCGGTGTGGGTACCTCCAGGTTTCAGCGCTTCAGGGGAGGTGCCTTCGGTTTCGGGCTGAACAAACATTTACTGAAAGGCTATGACTGGCTTTCAAGGCGCTACAAAGAGGGCGATGAGATCTGGATATTCGGGTTCAGCCGCGGTGCCTACACGGCCAGAAGCCTGGTTGGGCTGATACGAAAATGTGGGTTAATGCATGTGGTCACGCCAGGGTTACTCGATAAGGCCGAAAGTATTTATCGGGACAAGGAACTGCACCCCGACGATGACGCTTGCAAGGATTTCAAGAAAAGCTTCAGCCGCCAGCCGAGGATTCATTTCATTGGCATCTGGGATACCGTTGGCGCGCTGGGTGTGCCCGGCACCAACCTGTTTAAAAGCAAATACGATTGGCACGATACGGCGCTTTCCAGCATTGTCGATCATGCCTATCAAGCGGTGGCGCTGGACGAGCACAGAGCCACCTACAACGTCTCGCTCTGGACCAGCAAGGATGGCAAGAAAAAACCGGGTAACCGCGACGTAGAGCAGCGCTGGTTTATCGGCGCCCACGCCAATGTAGGCGGCGGCTATGGCGCTGACGACACACTGGCCGACATACCGCTGAACTGGATGTTAGGCAAGGCGGAAAAGGCTGGCCTGAAAGTGGATCAATACGACGTTGCCGAGGATGCCTGGAAGACAGCACCCAAAGATTCTTTCGCCGAGTTTCTGTGGGGGATGTACGGCAAATTCAAACGCATCGTAAAGGCAGAAGACGGCCGATTCTACCGACAATATTCGCAAGGCATGCAGGGAAAACCGGCGGTCAATATTTCAATCGATGACAGTGTCTGGAAGCGCTGGGGCGATAAAACCTGTGATTACCGGCCGCGCACCTTGACCGATGCCCACCTGTCCCCACCGGATCAATAGCAGGGCAGGCTGCCTTCATTGGCGTTGACACCATTCGCCACAGCCGCCTCAGGGCGCAGTATCATAGTCTGCTAATCAAACCACCGAAGCCATTAATTATGTCGTGCCCGCCTTGCCCCAATTGCCAGTTTTAATTTGTTTATCAGGACCAAAGACCTCCGAGTGAAAAGCAGTTCTCTCGTGATCAAACAGCTCAAGGAAGGCAAAGATCACCATCTAGAACTGAAAGTCGACGGCTCAGGCGACATGATATTCAAAGCTCAGTTTGTCAAGAAGGTCTGACTGTGGAAGGTGGCGGGGTGTGGCACTGTGGGAGGTGGCTTTTTGCCCGCGACCGTTCCAGCACCCGGCCAACTAAATGTTCAAAATCTAAAAACTTAGAGCGCCGCCTTAGCCGCCGGAGGCAGGGTGATGGTTAAGCTATGCGCATCCTTCTTCTCACCACGGGATGTCATCATGTAACTCTACCTGAACGCGACATCACCCTATGCGCGCCTGGCGCGGATCGTATTACTTGAAAAGGCTTAGCAGAAGCCGTCACGCTGAAGTGGTGCAGACGATGCCGATTTATTTAAGGCCAACCCCGCAGGGCGTATTCCGGCGTTGATAACGGAGGAGGGGATCACGTTAGGCGAGTCACTACTGATTGCCGTTTACCTGGATGGCGTTAGCCCCAACAAGCCGATGATTCCCATGGCTGGTTTAGGTGAGGTGCTGCACTTATTGCTTGAATTCAGGTTCTCTGACGATGTAAGCGTCGAGTTCGAAAGCTTGCAAGCAATGCATTTAAACATCTGTTTTAGCTAATAAAAAACGATAAAAGCTCCAGTAGCTAGCTTAGCTACCGAGGCTTCTCTATAGAAATTATCTTAATCAATCACGATTTATCGGATCACCTATGTACATAATCCCTAATTTTAGGAAGGTTAAAGTGGTTTTGAAAGTAAATTTACCAAACTTTCAATATCTGTCATGGTCGAGTAGAAAATTTGTTGACTCGGGCTATCCGAATGGTAGGCAGCGAGGCTGAAATAATTTTTTACCTCAGGTGCAGAAAAGTTTCCTTGATTTTCTTGGGCTCTTCCGATGGCAGCATAGGCACTGAGAGCAATTTGTGTTTCAGGAGATAAATTTTGAGATAAGTTCTCGACGTTCCCCTCAAATTTACCCGACAGAGCAGCGCTTAGATCAGTGCCAGTGAAATAAATTAAATTTTCAGCTCCCATGGTTAGAGTAGCAATTTTGGCTCCTCGAGGGTACTTTCCCAATACAGATGAATAGTCAGTTAGTCCCAATAAAAGCTGCGATACAGTCAATCCACCAATGATGACTAACCCTCTTTCAGAGCTTTTTTCAGCTCCAAGGGCAGATAGTATGGTGCCAAATTCGCCTTCTGAATTTGCTTGATTTTCTGATCGCCATCGAAAGATGAAGACATTTTCATTAACAATTTCGCTAGCGAGATTTTTTGCACTTTCGGTAACAGCCTGAGCTTTGCTAACGATCGTTTGTGGTGTTGTGGCAGTATTTTTATTTTGTGAGCTTAAAAATACATCTTCGGCAATTAACTCAGCAATATCTAATTGTATCTCGGATAGGTCTCTTTGGAGTTCAAATAAATTATTCCTATCGCCTTCATATGGGAAGTGTCTAACCTGAAACTGCGTACTTCCAGATTCGCTGAAGCAGATAATTGAGTTCGCGGGGCGAAAGCTGCTTGCAAGACAGGAACTACCAGGTGCTGGCACAGGCAATTGACCGTTAACTGACAAGAAGCGAGTTTGTAAAGGATAATGAAGATTGATTGGGTTTGACAAAATACCGTCATTTTGTACGCTAATTGTTAGAGCGTCTAATGTATTAACACCTTGTCCTTTTGAAAAAGCGCATGCGCTTAAGCTTAAGTAGGTTAAAATAATACACCAGATTTTTAGATAAAAAATCATCATCAATCTCCTAAATTTTTTACATTGATGTTCTCCTAGGATTTTCGTATTTGCTTCCTGCTGTAGAAGTATAGAAGATTAATTTGGCGATATATAAAATATTTTTCAAAATATCGGATGCGCTTAAACGTGGATGTAAGGGTAGATGGTAGGTACATCGTCAAGGTTTAGCCATCCACAGCATTCCAGGGGGAAACATGGAACACATTGCCTATAATCTTGAAGTCATTGAGCTTTTGATTGCCTTTGATTTTCCCGTTGTTGAGTTGCAGGTGGTTGGCGAGGTTTGCAATATGAAGGCGTGCTTTTAGTCGTTATTGGAAATGAATTTCGTAGTGATATTGGGCTGCTGCATTTTTTTGGTCAAAGGGCTTAGCGCAAAAAAAGCGATTCGCGGCTTAGAGCTCCTTTCAAAACCCTTGAAATAGCTCGCCTACATGCCTAGCTTAGCTAATATGGCTAAGAAGCTTGTACCTGATGAACTCTGGGAAATTGTCGAGCCGCTCTTGCCACCTGAACCACCCAAGCCTGATGGGGGCAGGCCACGTGTTTCTAACCGTGCCGCCTTGACCGGCATCCTATG
>NZ_BJXV01000002.1 GCF_007991175.1 Halovibrio variabilis | reverse complement strand
AAAAGCTGCCCTCCCCCCGGTGTGCTTCAAGTAAGAGCCGCTTTCAGACTTCATCCCTACGATGCTGGCAGATGCCGCCTGCCCAAGTTTCATAAATGGCGCGGTCATCGGCCAGCATCATTAATGCAAATAACCGCTCACCAAGCGTAGTGCAATGACTGATACGTCGAGACAGCAGCGATGTTGCCTGTGTGTCAATCACCACAAAGTCAGCCTCAAGACTAGGAGCCAACTGACCGATATGGCTATCCAGCGAGAGAGCCTTTGCATTACCCAGGGTTAAACCATAAAACCCCTGCCAGGCGGTGAGCGGTTGGCCGCCCAATTGGCCCACCTGATAGGCTGCTTTAAGCGTGCCAAAGCCCGATAAGTCGGTGCCTGCACCTATATCGCTGGCAAAGGTAAATGCCATCCCGGTTTGTTTAGCGGCTTCACGGTCAAATAAACCGCTGCCAAGAAAGAGATTGGAACTGGGGCAAAAAGCGATATTGGCGCCTCGCTCCGCCAAGCGCTTGCGCATGCCATTATCGAGATGAATGCCGTGGGCAAAGGTGCTGCGGGGGCCAACTAAGCCCGCTTCCTCATAAACAGCCAAGTAGTCACGGCTACCGGGAAAGAGTTCGGCTACCCAGTCCAGCTCACCGCTGTTTTCTGCTAGATGCGTTTGTAGCCAAAGTGTTGGGTCATTACGTAGAAGGGCACCGGCAGCGTCCATTTGGGTTTTGGTTGACGTGGGCGCAAAGCGCGGCGTGACGCTGTAGCCCAGTCGCCCAGTACCGTGCCAATCCTCAATCAGCCGCTCGCTGTCGGCAATGCCCGAAGCGCCGTCCATCAGCGCCTCGGGCGCGTTACGATCCATCAATACCTTGCCCACCAGCATGCGTAATTGACGTTTTTGGCAGGCGGTGAAAAAGGCATCCACGGAGCCAGGGTGGCTAGAGCCAAATACTTGCGCCGTGGTGGTGCCCGCACGCAGCATTTCATCCAAAAAAGCGTTAGAGAGCGCTTCTGCGTGGGCATGATTAGCAAAGCGACACTCTTCAGGAAAGGTGTAGTCGTTTAGCCAGTCAAGTAGCTGACGCCCATAAGATGCCATGATATCCAACTGGACATAGTGCACATGGGTATCGATAAACCCCGGCATAATCAATTTGTCACGATAATCGAGAACTTCCGCACCCTTGGGTAACGAAGGTGACAGTTCGGCGAAATGACCAACGGCATGAATTTGCTGGCCCTTTAGCCACAGCAGACCGTCACCGTAGTGCTCTAAGCTATCCGGTTCGGGCATGTCGCCATCCCCAGGGTCGCGGGCAAAGCTGATCAATTCGGCACGAATAAACGTATTGGGAGAAAAATTCATATTAACTCGTGGTCGTCGAAGAGTCGGTCATTAACGTTTGCAATGCCTGGGGGGCAAGCCCGCGATTTTCTTGAGCAGAGGGCGTGTCCGTTAGCCAAAGCAGTTCAGCCACCACCGTTAGCGCAATCGCATAGGGCGTTTTATTATTGAGCTTAGTGGCGTGGATACGCCCAATGGGACTGCGTACGCGGGCAATTTTATCAACGGAGTAGCTTTCGCGTTTCAGCCGCCCTGCAAAACTTGCCCATTTGCTGTCAGAACCAATGAGTCCGATCGACGCTATATCATTGCGTTCAATCAGCGCTTTAATCAGCGCATAGTCTTCGTCATGGTTGTGCGTCAATACCAGTGCATGGGTGTTGGCAGGCAAGGCGGCGACACTTTGCTCAGCTGCGTGAAGCGAATAACAGTGAAGTCGCGGTTGTTGATGGTACTCCCCTGCAAAGGCATCGCTTCGGCTATCGTACCAGTGCAACTGCCAGGGAAGCGGAGCGCCTAGCTTGACGATCTCTTGACCGACGTGGCCTGCACCAAAGAGGGCGATGTGGTGCGTTGCGCCGGGAAAGGTTTCCAGGAGGATATTCACGAAGCCACCGCAGCACTGGCCGCTTCGTCCACCCAGAGAAAAGGCTTCTAAGCTGAGGCCATAGCGTTGTTCTGCTAAACAAGCCCGTGCGGCGGAAATGGTTTGCCATTCAAAGGTACCGCCTCCCAGCGTATCGAAGATGGCATCAATAGTGATCACCATGCGCGCACCGGGCTCGCGGGGGGTTGAGCCTGCGCTGGTCACCTGAGTGGCTAATACATGGGGGATGCCGTCGCGCTGCAAACGGTGCAGCGCCGCATGCCAGGTTTCCGGTGTTTGACGTTCGCTCACAGTGCTTTCTTCCTAATGGCATTGGCCGCCAGCATTACCCGCTCTGGCGTGGCCGGTGTGTCTAGGTGAGGTGACATGGCGTAATCGGTAAGGCTCGAAAGGGCATCACGCAGGGCCGACCAGACACAAATACCCAGCATAAGCGGGGGCTCGCCGACTGCTTTGGAGCGGTAGAGACTGGCCATGGAGTTGGGGTGGCCTTCCAATAGCGAGACATTGAAGATAGGCGGTAGATCGCCAAAGGTCGGGATTTTATAGGTCGCCGGGCCATCGCTAACCAGCACGCCTTTATCGTTCCACTTAAGCTCTTCGCTGGTCAACCAGCCCATCCCTTGAATAAAACCACCCTCTACTTGGCCAATATCAATGGCAGGATTTAGCGAGTCACCCACATCGTGCAAGATATCGACACGCTCTACCTGATACTCACCGCTTAGCGTATCCACGCTGACTTCCGCTACCGCCGCGCCAAACGCATAGTAATAAAAGGGGCGCCCTTGGCCGACCGAGCGATCATAGTGAATAAGTGGTGTGGCATAGAAGCCTTTTTCTGATAGTGAAATACGATTGAGATAGGCCGTTTGCACTAGCTCACCCCAGGGAACGCGGCGCTCGCTTTCGCCGAATCCGGCCACCAGTAAGCCGTCTTCAAGGCGCATGCCTTCGCGATCCAAGCCCTCTGAATAATGCTCGGCGGCAAAATCAAACAGGCGTTCGCGCAGCTTGCTGGCGGCATCGCGTGCTGCCATGCCGTTTAAGTCCGCACCGCTAGAAGCAGCGGTAGGGGATGTGTTGGGGACTTTATCGGTTCGTGTCGCGGTAATGCGCACTTTATCTAGATCCAGGCCCAACTCACGTGCCACTACCTGACATATTTTGGTATGCAGCCCTTGTCCCATCTCGGTACCGCCGTGATTAATCATTACGCTGCCGTCAGTGTAAACATGCAGCAGGGCACCCGCCTGATTAAGGTGCTTGGCGGTAAACGAGATGCCAAATTTGACCGGGGTCAGTGCCAGCCCTTTCTTAATAACAGGGCTGGTGGCGTTGAAATCACTGACCGCCTTGCGGCGAGCCCAGTAATCGCTGTCGCTTTCGAGGGTTTCAACCAGCGTGTGCAGCAGCTGTAACTGATCGACCTGCTGGCCATAGTGGGTGACGTCGCGACCCTCACGGTAGAAGTTGCGCTTACGCACGGTCAGCGGGTCTTCGCCAATCTGGCGGGCAATATCATCCATGGCTGCTTCAATAATCATCATACCTTGGGGGCCACCGAAGCCCCGGAATGCGGTATTGGAAGCCGTGTGGGTTTTGGCTCGATGCCCGACTACTTGAGCATCCCCCAGCGAGTAGGCATTGTCGGCATGAAACATCGCACGATCAACGATGGCGTCGGAAAGATCCGGCGAGTAGCCGCAGTCACCAATCACCGTAATCTCACCGCCCTGAATGATGCCCTGGGTATCAATGGCTAACCGATAGCGGTTATGGAAAGGGTGGCGTTTGCCCGTGGCATGCATATCGTCGCTACGCGGTAAGCGCAGCCGTACCGTCTTACCGGTGCGGCGGGCAATGATCGCGGCAATACACGCCCAGGGCGATGCCTGGGTCTCTTTGCCGCCAAAGCCACCGCCCATACGACGTACTTCAACGGTCACGGCATGAAAAGGAATATCGAGCACCTCCGCTACCAGCTTCTGGGTCTCGCTCGGGTGCTGGTTGGAAGTGTGGACAATGACGCCTTCATCCTCGGTGGGATGAACCACGCAGGCCTGGCCTTCCAGGTAAAAATGCTCTTGCCCGCCAACGAATAGCTCGCCCTCAATCAGCTGTGTCGCTTGATCAAGCGCCTTTTGCCAATCGCCACGGGTTTGTACGTGGGTCGGGCGCACAAACTCTTCGCGCTCCACCGAGACCACCGGATCTAAGCTGGCAGGCTGCTCATCAATGCTGATGGTGGCTAACTTGACGGCACGGCGAGCCAGCTGCAGCGACGTTGCCGCCACGGCAAAGAGGCACTGGCCTGCATAGCTGATCGCCTGCTCGACAAAGATGGGATCGCCTGGAAAAACCGGCCCGATATCGGTATGCCCCGGCACCTCATGAAAGGTAATCACATCGACCACCCCAGGCGCTTGTTTCACCTTGCTGAGATCAAGTTGCGTTAAGGTGCCGTGTGCTGTTGGCGATAGACCAAGCGCTACATGCAGCGCATCGGCCGGTGCGGCCAAGTCGTCGATATAAGCGGCCTTGCCGGTGACGTGTTTTTCGGCGCTCTCGTGAAAGCTGGGGCTACCCGCTTGGCGCTGGCCGTTACTGTCGACGGTATGACGTGCCAACGGGCCAGAGCCTTGAATGTGGTGGTGTAATTCACGGCGAGCCCGGCTGCTATCGCCGTCCAGTTTAGTGAGCGTACGCATGGAGCATCACCTCTTGGTTAGGCACTGAGAGCGAAAGGTAAAGGCGCTCTAGTAAGTTTGCCGCCGCTTGCTGACGATACGCTTGGCTGCCGCGTACATCATTCATGGGTTGGAAGTCATGGGCGAGTGCCTGCTGAGCAGCGCGAAACGCCGCTTTACTAACAGGCTGGCCTTCGAGCGCCGCTTCAACGTCGTAGGCGCGTTTTGGAATTGCCGCCATGCCCCCCAAGGCAAGCCGCACATCGTGCAACGTATTTTGCTCTAGGCGATAGCTAAAGGCACAGAGCAGGGCGGATATATCATCTTCGCGACGCTTGGAGAGTTTCCAAACACGCAGCTGGCGGCTTTCAGGCAGTCGTGGGATAAAGATACGCGAAACAACTTCGTCAGCGGCTAAAGCGGTCTTTTTATAATCCAGAAAGAAATCTTCAAGCGCTAAGTAACGCTTGCCGTTTACGCTGGCAAGCTCTACCTGGGCATCTAGGGCCAGTAGCACGGGAGGTGTATCACCGATAGGTGAAGCGTTGGCTATATTGCCGCCCAACGTGCCCCGGTTGCGTATCTGCTGAGAGCCTAAACGGTGCAGTAGATGAGCAAAGGCGGGAAAGTGAGCGTCAAAGAGTGGCTCAAGCTGGGTGTAAGTCACCCCGGCACCCACCCACCAGCCGGTTTGAGTTTCAAAGGTTGCTTCTTCAACCGTTAGTAGCTCGGCAACGCGAGAAACATCAATCAACTGATCAAGGTTTGCCAAGCGCTGAGTGCTCTCCAGCCAAAGGTCGGTGCCGCCCGCCACCAAGCGTGCCTGAGGCGCTGTTTGACGTAGCTGTGTTAATTCTTTCAGTGACGTTGGCTGAGCAAAAAAGGCAGTTGACCCCGCCAAATCAATTACCTGCGCATCGTTTTCTGTCGTTGGCAATGCCGCGTCATACCATTGTGGTCGCTGGTAGGGGATAGCTTGCATCTGCAGCGCGGCATCACGAATAGGCCGATAGCCCGTGCAGCGGCAGAGGTTGCCACCCAGGGTTGCTTCTAGGCGTTCAGGTGTCAGCGGAGCAGGGCGTTGGGTAAGGTCGTTATGCAATGTGAACAGCGACATAACGATACCCGGCGTGCAAAAGCCACACTGGCTGCCATGGCATTCGATCATGGCTTCCTGGGCAGGGTGCAAATGACCCTTTTCCGATAATCCTTCCACGGTGACCAAGTGCCTACCTTGAAGCTGGTGGGCGGGGGTAATACACGCATTGGCACTGTTAAACGCTTGGGTTCCAGCGGTTAACTCACCAATGGCCACGGTGCAGGCGCCACAGTCACCGGAAGCGCAGCCCTCCTTTGTGCCCGTTTGGGCCAAATGCTCACGCAATAAGGTTAAAATGCTCGTATCGGGTGCAACGTCACACCGTTGAGGGGCACCATTGAGCAGGAACGCAATCGTGGCCATGCCAAACTCCACTGTGATTCTATAGATCGGGATTGTATAGACCGGGATTGTGTTGACCGATCGGTCAGTATGGCTTGAGCTTGAGACAAAACGCCTCACCTTGCAAGTATTGGCTCGCTGCACAAGGGTGGGGCAAGCTTGTGTGCAATGTTAACTTTTGGGGCGTTAAACCCACCGCGAAACGCCTCCAGGTCGCTCAGCCATGTCACTCTTTTAAGGGACTCTTTTAATGACTGTCATATCCGCCACTCAAGAAAATCCGAGCCGTGAAAGGGCCGAGGCGACTATCCTGGCTGCCGCCGAGGAGGTGTTTGCTCAGCACGGTTACCGCGGCGCGAGCTTACAAGCGATTGCGGATCGCGCCGGTTTGCCAAAAGCCAATATTCTCTATTACATGGGCAGCAAGCAGGCGCTGTATGTACGTCTGCTCAACCGTATGATGTCGCGTTGGAATGCAGTTTTGGAAGATATCACCCCTGAAAGTGATCCTCATACGGTGTTAAGCGACTTTATTCGCACCAAGATGGTCCTTGGGCAGCGCTATCCCAAAGGCTCAAAATTATTTGCGGCGGAAATTTTAGCCGGTGCACCGTTTCTGAATGAGTATTTAGCGGGTGAATTACGCGAGTGGGTAGCCTCGCGCGCGGCGATCATGCGCGAGTGGTCGGCACAAGGAAAAATGGACGCGGTAGACCCCCGCTGGCTAATTTTTCTGATTTGGTCTTCAACCCAGCATTACACTGAATATAGCGCTCAGGTGAGCGGTATTCTAGGCCGAGATGCGTTAACCGAAGATGATCTTGAATCCATCTCCGTCTTTCTAGAGCACGTTATTCTAAAAGGCTGCGGGGTCAGTGTACCGGCACCCAAGCCAAGTGCTAACGCTCCCCAGGTGAAAAAGTGAGCCTCAGATGAGCGTTTTACCGATTGATCAGCATCTTGAGCATGTGCAAAGTATCTTAACCCACAGTAACCGGCTTGTGCTGATTGCCCAGCCTGGCGCGGGGAAGACCACGCGTGTTCCGCTAACGCTGCTCAAGGCCGACTGGGCTGGCGGTCAAAAGCTGCTGTTGTTAGAACCGCGGCGTGTCGCTGCGCGTCTCGCGGCAACCTATATGGCCCAGCAATTGGGGGAAAACGTTGGTCAAACGGTGGGCTACCGAATGCGCGGCGACAGCTGTGTGAGTGCGCATACCCGTTTAGAAGTAGTTACCCAGGGCGTGCTTACACGCATGCTACAGGATGACCCGTTATTAGAGGGCGTGGCCGGGATCATTTTTGATGAATTTCACGAGCGCAGCCTGGAGGCCGATGTAGGCTTGGCGCTGGCACTGGATGTGCAAACCAGCATTCGTGACGACTTGCGCTTACTGGTGATGTCGGCAACCTTGGATATTGAAGCGCTCAAGCGGGTATTGGGTGAGCAGGTGCCGGTCATTGAGTGCCATGGGCGCCAGTTTCCGGTAACGACGGCTTATCGTCCTTCGCTAAGTGGTGAAGAGAGCGTCAGCCACGCGCTTCGGGTGGCCGAGGAAGCGCTATCACTGCCAGATACCCAGGACATACTGGTCATCTTGCCCGGTGTCGCTGAAATTAATCGCTTAGTTCAGGTGCTGGAAAAGACGCGGCCTCACCTGGCGATTCGGCCGCTGCACGGCAGAATGAGTATTGCTGAACAGCAGTTAGCCCTGGCGGCGAACACATCCAAGCAGCGAATTATTGTCTCCACCGCTATCACCGAATCGAGCATTACCGTAGATGGTGTGAGCGTGGTGATTGACGGTGGCTTAGAGCGCGTACCGCTTTTTCAGCCGCGCACCGGGCTTACCCGTTTAACCACGCGGCGGATTAATCGTGCCAGCGCTGATCAACGGCGGGGGCGAGCGGGGCGTCAACGCCCTGGGCTGTGCTTTCGCCTCTGGGCCCAAGAGCAGACCCTGGTGCCCTTCGGCGAGCCCGACATTCAGCAAGCGGATCTCTCTGGCGTTGTCCTTGAGTTAGCCAGCTGGGGAGTTGCATCGCCAAGCGAGCTGCAATGGGTAACGCCGCCACCTGAAGGTGCCTGGCAACGTGGTCAGTCACTGCTTGTGCAGCTTGGCGTGTTAGACGAACAGCAACGGCTGACTCAGTTGGGTAGCCGTTGCGCTAAGTGGCCTGTTGAGCCGCGGATAGCCGTTATGCTCGAGCGTGCTGCTGATTTACAAGCAGTGCCGCTGGCCTGCGCGTTAGCGGCGCTGCTGGAGGAGCGCGACAGCGCTGAGCGGTCACTGCACAATGCCTTAGCACTGCGGCTGCGTCAGTCTCAGCGTTTTCCCAACTGGCAGCGAGAAGCGCTCAAGCTGGCAAAGCGAGCGGGGGTCGCGCTCAGGGCCGCCAGTCCAGAGCCGCTTGGCCCGCTTTTAGCGTTGGCGTACCCGGACCGAATCGGCCAACAGATAAGCCCGGGTACCTTTCGCCTCGCCAATGGCAAAACCGTCACGCTGTCGTTAAACGATGCATTGGCCCATCAGGCTTATGTAGTCGCTGTGGCCTTAAATAGCGCGGCAGGCGATCAGGCGCGGATGATTACCGGTGAGCCGTTAAACGTGGTGTCATTGATGGCGCTCTATCCTGAGAGTCGCCAATGGCAGGCGCGGGTGGCGTGGTCCCAGCAGGACGGCCGTTTAATCGGTGAAGAAGTGCAGGCCCACGCAGGCTTGGTGCTGGCTAGGCGACCTTTGGCTCACTTACCTGAGGACGCCGTTATACAAGCGCTGTTAACGGCCGTGCGCCAACAGCCATGGCGGTTATTTAGCGATAAGCTACAGCAACTGCGTGGGCGAATGGCATTGCTACGCTCAAGCCTAGGCGATGCTTGGCCTGACTGGTCGGAGCAGACGCTAATGGCATCGTTAGAGCGTTGGTTAACGCCTTATCTGACAGGAATCAAGCGGCTAAATCAACTTGAGAAACTGCCTTTTGAACACTACTTATTGAGTACTTTAAGCTGGCCGCAGCAGAGCGAATTTGAGCAGTTAACCCCGCTCGCGGTTGCTGTGCCGAGTGGCAAGTGGGTCGCACTGGATTACCTACCTTGTCTCGAGCAGCGTCCGCCCGTGCTGGCCTTAAAGCTGCAAGAAGCGTTCGGTTGGCAGACAACGCCCACCGTCGCAAATGGCACGGTGGCGGTGATGATTCATCTGCTCTCGCCAGCCCGCCATCCGCTGCAAGTCACCCAGGATTTAGCCAGCTTTTGGCAAAATAGCTATCCCCAGGTACGCAAGGAGATGCGTGGTCGTTACCCAAAACACCCCTGGCCAGAAAACCCGCTGACGGCGGTCGCCACGGCCAAGACCAAGCATCGAACGGCTAAGTAATCGGTTATTCAGCCCCTGCGCCGCAAGAGCACTTTTTCAATTTCAATTATCAGGTAAATCGCGAGGCTAGCTACTAAGATCGCTAACCAGTGGATAATACGCAGCCCTTCACTGGCGAAGATGAGCTGCATAAAGGGCAAATAAGTGAATGCCATCTGCAGCAGCATCACCAGGCCAATGGCGCACCACACCGGGCGGCTGCCGAAGATGCCGTTAAGCGAGCAGGTGCTAGCGATCAAAAAGCGGCTATTAATTAAATAAGCAGCGGTTCCCGTTACCAGCATATTGACCGCCCCCGAGCGGGCCAGGGCAATGCTTTCGCCTTGGGCGAGTAGCCAGGAAAAAATACCAAAAACACCTGCTAGCAGTAATATCGACACGAAGATGACGCGCCAGAGCAGAAACATATCCAACAAGGCTGCGTTCGGATCGCGGGGCTGGCGCTCCATCAAATCAGCTTCGCCGTGTTCAAAAGCGAGGGCTAACCCCAGGGTAATGGCCACCACCATGTTGACCCAAAGGGCTTGTAGCGGTGTTATCGGTAGCGTTGAACCGGCTAGCACGGCCAGCATAATGGCCAAGCCCTGGCCACCATTAGTGGGCAAAATAAACGTAATTGTTTTACGAATGTTATCGTAAACCTTACGCCCTTCTTTAATCGCCTTGACGATGGTGGCGAAGTTATCGTCAGCCAGCACCATTTCAGCGGCCTCCTTGGCGGCCTCCGTGCCTTGAATGCCCATGGCGACGCCAACATCGGCGCGTTTTAATGCCGGGCCATCATTGACGCCGTCACCGGTCATGGCGCACACACCGCCGCGAGCCTGCATGGCTTTTACCAGCCTGAGCTTATGCTCAGGGGAGGCGCGAGCGAAAACATCAACCTCTACGATAATGTCTTCAAGTTCGGCATCCGACATTGATTCGATTTCCCGCCCGGTAACGGCACGCTCGGTTTGTGAAAAACCCAGCTGCTTGGCGATGGCTTTGGCGGTGGCCGCATGGTCACCGGTAATCATTACCGGACGAATGCCCGCGGCTAAGCATTGCTCCACCGCCTCAATGGCCTCCTCGCGGGGCGGATCAAGCAGGCCGATAATGCCCAGTAGCGTTAGCCCTTGTTGTAACGTCTCATGCTCAAGTGGCTGTTCGCTTGTTGCCAGTACCTCTGCGACAGCCAATACCCTCAAACCGCGAGAGGAGAGAACGTCAATACGCTCCTCCCAAACGCTATTTTCAAGTGGTGAAGTACCAGATTCATCGCGCACTTGGCTACACATTTCTAGCAGTCTGTCAGGCGCTCCTTTAATCAGCACACGGCGCTTTTCGTCAATGGTGTGCACGGTGGCCATGTACTTATGTTCAGACTCGAACGGAATCGCATCAAGGCGAGGATGGTCTTTACGCAGCGGCTGGACATCAATTCCGGCTTTCTCCGCGGCGACGATCAGCGCGCCTTCGGTGGGATCGCCTTGGATGCTAAATAGGTCTTCTTTATGAACGAGTTCTGCATCGTTACAGAGGGTCGCTACGCGCAGAAAGTAACTAAGCGCTGCGTCTTCGTCAGCACTGGTGTGATCTTTTTGACGGTTACCGTCTGCATCGAGTTGATAAAAGTTACCTTCAGGCTCAAAGCCGATACCGTCGATGGCATAGCGCGTATTGGCCAGCCAGATAGCTTGGGCGGTCATCTCATTACGCGTTAATGTACCGGTTTTGTCTGAGAAAATAGCTGAAATAGAACCGAGAGTGTCCACTGCGGGGAGCCGGCGGATAATGGCATTTTGTTTCGCCATGCTTTGCACGCCAAGCGCAAGGCCGATGGTGACAATAGCGGGTAGCCCTTGGGGAATGGCCGCCACTGCCAAGGCAACGGCGGCCATAAACATCTGGGCGGCGGGTTGGCCGTGGATGACAGCCCCAAGTAAAGCAGTGAGCCCAGCGGCGCCAAGAATAAAGAAGGCTAACAGCCGTCCTGCGCGATCCAGCTGTCGCAGCAGCGGTGTCTTCAGCTGCTCAACGCCGCGCAAAAGTTCAGAAATTTTGCCAATTTCAGAGTGACTGCCCGTGGCAACCACTAAGCCTTTAGCAGTACCTTGCACGACCATCGTACTGGCGTAAGCCATCGAGCTACGATCAGCGAGATCGGCATCTGCTGCTGCCGGCGAGGTTTGTTTTTCGACAGGCACAGATTCGCCGGTCAAAGCCGCTTCGTCGGTACAAAAACGTCTGGTTTCAATTAAGCGCAAGTCAGCGGGGACACGATCGCCGCTTTCAATAAGCACGATATCACCGGGCACTAATGATTCAGCAGGCACCGTGCTGCGCTGCCCATCGCGTAAAACGTTGGCCTGAGGGGAGAGCATATTGCGTATGCTTTGCAGCGATTTTTCCGCTTTTCCTTCTTGTAAAAAACCAATCAGGGCAATGATCACAACGACGCCAACAATGGCCGCTGCATCTAGTACATGGCCTAACAAGAGGCTGGCAATGGCGGCGGCGATCAAAATGAGCATGAGGATATTGTTGAACTGATCGAAAAGCCGTTTATACCAGGAGCGGCCTTGCGCTTGTTGAATCAGATTGGGCCCACCGCTGGCTAGCCGCTCAGCGGCTTCTTGGTTGGATAAACCTTCTGACGCAGTGCGTTGTCGAGTTAATGCAGCATTGATGCTACAGCTATGCCAAGGCGACTCTTGTGTTTCAGTATTTGGCGTCGTCACTCGTCAATACCCCACTGTGGCCAAGTTATGACCTAAGCATAGAGTATTTTTGCTGCAATGCAGTGATTGAGAGCAAGGAAGGTGTGGTTAATTGAAAACAGGGCGCATTATACGTGCCTGATCGGCTAATCCGGTCTTATTCAGGGATTTCGTCTGGAATACGGTAGCGTACACCGTCTACCCGTTCTTCTTCGTAGCGTTGATTTTCCTCTTCAGGCACAACGCCGATAACGGTTTCCTGAGAGCCGTCCGGCCATGTATACGTCGTACAACCGGTGAGTAGCAGTGGAACAATCACCCATAACGTATTGATGGGTAATGCGAGGCGGCGCTTTAGCATAAGGCACTCCTTGGGTGGCGCTGATTCTAACAATGAGCTGAGTATCGCATACTGAGAAATCATAGGTGGCTATTTTACTGGCTGTAAATGGGTAGATCTTTCCTCTGTATCATTGATGCCTGCTTATGATAAAAATGATTTGTCATTAATGCTGAAATAAACGCAAGCGTGTAAATTGCATTGGAGGTTCTATGTGGTCGGTGGTGAAGTCGGTTTTAGCAGCTTTGCTAGGCGTTCAGAGTAACCAACAGCGGCAGGAAGACTTCAGCAGCGGCAAACCCACCGCGTACATAGTCACGGGGATCGTGATAACGCTGCTGTTCATTTTGGTGCTTATTTTCCTGGCAAGGTTTGCCGCCCGCTGAAAAGCGTTGATAGTGCTAAATGACCAAAACGTGACGAATGCCACATATTTTCTATACTGCTAATATCTGATTTAACTTTGCGCTAATTTAACGATAAGCAATAACAACAATAATCCTGGCTGGAGGTGTCTATGCATTCATGGTGGCGGTGGCTATCAGTCATATCCTTGGCGATGGGTATTTCACAGGCTCAGGCGAATGGCTGGAATATGCCCATTGGGGTGACCGATACGAGCGGCGACATCTACGGCCTACATATGACCATCTTTTGGATATGCGTCGTAATTGGTGTGCTGGTATTTGGGGCGATGTTCTATTCCCTGTTTCGCTATCGCTATTCCAAAGGCGCCAAAGCCTCCCACTTCCATGAGCACACTGGTGTCGAAGTATTGTGGACCGTCATACCACTGCTGATTCTTGTCGGTATGGCGGTTCCCGCCACCGCCACCTTAAAGGATATGTATGACTCCTCCGATGCTGAATTAGACGTCATGGTTACCGGCCAGCAATGGCGCTGGCGCTATGAGTACCTTGGCGAGGATGTGGCGTTCACCTCCAATATGAGTACGCCAAGAGCACAAATTAGTGGCGAAGAGACACGTGGGGAACATTACCTATTGGAAGTTGATGAACCGTTAGTCCTGCCGATTAACCGGAAAATACGCTTACTGATGACGTCAGACGATGTCATTCACTCTTGGTGGGTGCCGGATTTAGCCGTCAAGCAAGACAGCATTCCTGGTTTTATTAATGAGAACTGGGTAAAGATTAACGAGCCGGGTATCTATCGTGGCCAGTGTGCTGAGCTATGCGGTATCGACCATGGGTTTATGCCGGTGGTAGTTCACGCAATGGAAGAGGCGGCGTTTGAGGACTGGCTGATCGGGCGAAAAGAGGCGGCTGCCGAAAAGGCCATGGGAGTTGACCGCGAGTGGGCAATGGCAGAGCTAGCAGAGCGGGGCGAGTCAGTTTACCAATCGATCTGCTCGTCTTGTCACCAAGTCGATGGACAAGGGTCGCCGCCAGCATTTCCTGCGTTAGCTAATAACGAACAGTTGATTAGCGATGTAGATTGGCATATTGATAAGGTTTTGAATGGGGTGTCCGGTGCGGCAATGCCTGCTTTTCGAAGCACCTTGAATCCCGTTGAAATTGCCGCCGTGGTTACCTACACGCGCAATGCGTGGGGTAACGATACCGGCGATGTCGTGCAGCCCTCAACCGTGGCTGAACAAATTTCTGAGTAAAAACAGGTTTGCCACAATCGACGACTACAATAATTTTTCTCGGAGAGACGTATGGCGCCCAAACTACCACCACAGCCTCCCTTGCAACACAGCACAACGGCTGTCGCCGATGGGCAGGCCCATGGCCATGCGGCACCGCCAAAAGGTATTTGGCGCTGGCTGCTAACCACGAATCATAAAGAAATCGGCACCCTTTATTTGATTTTCTCGCTGACGATGTTTTTTATCGGCGGAATATTTGCCCTAGTGGTGCGTGCTGAGCTCTTTCAGCCCGGCTTGCAGTTGATAGAGCCTGAATTTTTCAACCAAATGACCACCATGCATGGTCTGATCATGGTATTCGCTGCTGTGATGCCAGCCTTTACTGGGCTAGCTAATTGGATGATACCGCTTCAAATTGGCGCGCCGGATATGGCGTTGCCCCGCTTGAATAACTTTAGTTTTTGGCTGCTGCCGGTGGCCTTTACGCTGCTACTTTCAACGCTGTTTATGCCAGGCGGCGGCCCTAATTTTGGCTGGACCTTCTATGCACCGCTGTCGACGAATTACGGACCACCCTCGACTACCTTCTTTATTTTGGCGCTGCATATTGCCGGTATTAGCTCGATTTTGGGCGCGATCAACATTATTGCCACTATTTTGAATATGCGTGCGCCAGGCATGCGTTTAATGGATATGCCGCTATTTGTTTGGACATGGCTCGTCACCGCCTTTCTGCTGATTGCGGTAATGCCGGTATTAGCGGGCGTGATCACCATGATGCTGATGGATATTAATTTTGGCACTAGCTTCTTTAATGCGGCAGGCGGTGGCGATCCTGTGCTATTTCAGCACCTGTTCTGGTTCTTTGGCCACCCTGAAGTGTACATCATGATCTTGCCCGCCTTTGGTATTGTCTCGGCGATCATCCCCACCTTTGCACGTAAGCCGCTGTTCGGTTACGCATCCATGGTATATGCCACGGCCGCCATCGCGCTGTTGTCATTTTTGGTCTGGGCTCACCATATGTTTGTGGTGGGGCTACCCTTGGTGGCGGAGCTGTTCTTTATGTATTCCACCATGCTGATCGCCGTGCCTACTGGGGTAAAGGTGTTTAACTGGATTACCACCCTATTTCGTGGCTCGATTAGTTTTGAATCACCGATGCTGTTTGCGCTTGCCTTTGTGGTGTTGTTTACCATCGGTGGTTTTTCAGGGTTGATGTTGGCGATTGCTCCGGCGGACTTTCAATATCACGACACCTACTTTGTGGTGGCTCACTTTCACTATGTGCTGGTGCCTGGGGCTATTTTTGCCATCATGGCAGGGGTCTATTACTGGTTGCCGAAATGGACAGGGCATTATCCCAATGAGCGGTTGGCCCAGTGGCATTTTTGGTTCTCGGTGATTGGTGTCAATCTGACCTTTTTCCCCATGCATTTCGCGGGCTTGGCGGGTATGCCAAGGCGTATCCCCGACTATGCCCTGCAGTTCGCCGATTTCAATTTGCTATCCAGTATCGGCGCGTTCTTCTTCGGCGCATCACAGCTGCTATTTGTGCTGGGCGTCATACTCTGTGTACGTGGTGGCAAGAAAGCACCGGCTAAAGCTTGGGAGGGAGCAGTAGACCTAGAGTGGTCGGTACCCAGCCCTGCTCCACTGCACACCTTTGAAACGCCACCCGTGTTTCATCGTGCTTCCACCTAAATCACATCGGCCACCCGGCCAATGAGGTGTTATGGACAGTCGAGACCAAGCACAAGTGGGGGTCCGCCGCACGGTGATAAGAACAATCGCCGTGCTGATTGGCATGTTTGCGTTTGCCTTTGCACTGGTCCCTTTATATGACGTTTTTTGCCGCATTACGGGTCTAAACGGCAAGGTTGACGCGACTGCACAAAGCATTGTGCATGAGGAGGTGGATGAAACCCGTGTGATTAATGTGCAATTTATCACCAGGGGGAGCCCCGGCTTGCCGTGGCGGATGAGTGTTGAAACGCACCAGATGAGTGTGCATCCAGGGCAAATGGCGGAAGTGGATTTTACCTTTACCAACAATAGCCATAGTGAAAATTGGGGTAGGGCGGTACCTAGCGTGTCACCCTCAAATGCCACGCCTCACTTGCGTAAAATCAGCTGTTTCTGCTTTCAGGAGCAGCATTTACAAGGGAATGAGCGTTTGACCATCCCGCTTGTTTTCCAATTGGCGAGAGATCTCCCTGCCGATATTAATACTGTTACGCTGGTGTATACCCTGTATCCGGTAGCGCATGAGATTCAAAACGCCTCGCTGGATAGCCTCCTTAATGACCATCCTAAGTACGATTTTAACAACGACTCAAACAACAATTCCAACAAAACCCAAGTGTCGGGAGAAACGATATGAGCGGTGGTAGCTATTACGTTCCGGCGAGTAGTCGGTGGCCTGTTCTTTGCTCAGTGGCGCTGGGTGCCATGATGGTGGGTACCGGTATTACGTTGGTTTATGGCACCGGGTTGCCACTGTTATTGATTGGCTTGATAGGGGTTATAGCGGTGATGGGGTTCTGGTTTCGCGACGTGATCAGTGAATCCCAGGGGGGGCTATACGACGAGCAAATGGAGCGTTCTTTTCGCTGGGGAATGGGCTGGTTTATTTTTTCGGAATTGATGTTTTTTGTGGCATTTTTCGGTGCGCTATTTTACGTGCGTATGTTTGCCATCCCTTGGTTGGGTGGTGAAGGTGCAAAAGGGGTATCCGCCTTGCTGTGGCCTGACTTTGTACCAACATGGCCGCTTTTGAGTCCTCCCGATACAGCCATTGAAGGGCCTCAGCAAGTATTTAGCCCCTGGCAACTGCCGTTGGTGAATACACTGATTTTGATTACTTCCAGTATTACTTTAACGGTGGCACATGAAGCCTTAAAGGTGGGGTATCGGCGCACATGCCGCAACTGGCTAGTCGGCACCGTACTGTTAGGGTGCTGCTTTATCATGATTCAGGGCGTTGAGTACTACGAGGCTTACGCCCATTACGGGATTACCCTGGAAGCCGGGATTTTTGGTGCGACATTCTTTATCTTGACCGGTTTTCATGGGCTGCACGTCATTATTGGCACATTGATTCTAGCCACCATGCTGGTGCGTATTCAGAAAGGCCATTTTGGCGATGAAAACCACTTTGGTTTTGAAGCCTCTTGCTGGTACTGGCATTTCGTTGACGTGGTCTGGGTGGGGTTATTCATTTTTGTCTATGTGGTTTAACCCTTAGCCGAGTTGGCCGGACCAAAAGCCGAAGATAATCAGGGCCATAAGCAAGCAAGCCAACCCAATACGCCACTTTAGAGCGACAAGCAGTCGGCGTGAGGAAGCGCGATCACGCAATAAAAAGCCTGCTCCCATGGCCAGACTGATGACCATCGCTAGGAAGACTGCGGCAATGAGTAGTTGTAACCACATGATAAAAACCTCTCGGCAATGGCGTTTTTTTAGTTGGTATCTGTTCTGGAGTTTACTCGTGGCATTAGGTACCTGCTTAGGACTATGGCAGTGGGAGCGGGCAGATGACAAGCGCTTGGCGGTCGTTGAACGTGAGTCGGCACCGACGCTGATAGCGCCCACGACGCCGCCAGCGCAGGGCGCAGAAATTACCTTGCAGGGGGAGTACTTGGCCGAACACACGCTTTATTTGGATAATCGTGTCGTAGATGGACGCATTGGCGTGGCGGTGCTAACCCCTTTACGCGACAGCCATGGGCAACTTTGGTTGGTGCAGCGGGGGTTTTTGGCCACAGGACCTCATCGCCGCCCACCAGAGACGGCGACGCCGAGCGGCAGGGTTGAGTTGACCGGCGAGTGGCAAAAAGTACAGGCGGGCGGGCCGCTGTATGGTGATAACAGGGAAGGCTCAAGGCTGCAGCAACTAAGCCTTGAGCCCTGGCAGCCTACGTTGGGATCATTTAGCTATGCGGGCTGGCTGCATGCAGAAGAGGGGGATGGGGTGTTAATCCCCTGGTGGGAAGCCAGCGTTATGCCACCCAGTCGGCATGTGGGCTATGCGTTTCAATGGTGGGGCCTAGCACTGGCGGCCTTGGTCGTCATGTTTGTCGGTGGTCTTCGGTTACGACGCGATACGAGTCAATGAAAGGCGCCATGCCTTAAGTCATCAAAATACGAGTCCATAACAATAAAGCAGGGGAAGAATGACATGCAGGATACCAAACACATTCGCCGCCAGCGGCTCAAGTTAATCCTGATTTTTGCGATATTCGCGGCGCCTATGCTGACTGCTTGGGCAATGGTTGAGCTACGCATTGGTATTCCGGACCAACATACGGCTCATGGGCAGGTGGATTTGGCATTACCTATGCTTGATGAATGGCCTTTAACAACATCGGCGGTCGATGATCAGCAAGCGTGGATTTTGGCATTCGACTGCGCCCAGCAATGCGAGCAGCGTAAGGATGAGTTTTGGCGCCTACACCGCGCGTTAGGCCGTGAAGCGCCGCGGCTAACCCGCCTGAGAATCGGTGGGGACCCTGAGCCGCTACCCGGTGAGATGACCAGCCAATGGCGTCATTTTCCCCCTTGGCGGGAAGACAATTCAGTGTGGTTACTCGATCCTAGGGGGCGGCCAGCACTGGCATTTGATGCCAGTGTGGCGGCGGGGGATGTGCTTGACGATATTCAGTACTTACTTAAAGTTAATCCTCAATAAAGTGCGCTAGCCTCAACCGTTGTTAAGGAAACGCCATGCACGATTCAAGTGAGCGCCGCTTACGGTGGCTGGTGCAACTAACGTTATTAGGCACTGTATTGACTGCGGTGGTGATGTTGGTGGGGGCCTGGACGCGCTTGGTAGATGCCGGCTTAGGCTGCCCCGATTGGCCGGGTTGCTACGGACAGTTACTGGTGCCTGACAGTGAGCTTGCCACACTGCGTCATCCAGACGTGCCTCTGGAGCCCTTCAAAGCCTGGGTGGAAATGGCTCATCGCTATATTGCCAGCTTGTTAGGGATAGTGGTCCTAGGCGTTGTGGCATTAGGCTGGCCGCTGCGCCAGTGTCGTCACTATCCATGGCGAGTAAGTTTAACGCTGTTGGGCGTTATTTTGCTGCAAGGCGCCTTTGGCGCCTTCACGGTGACTCTCCAGCTATGGCCCCAAGTCGTCACTCTTCATCTGTTAGGAGGGCTGAGCGTACTGCTGCTGTTCTTTTGGCTGCACCTGCGCCTGCGGCGCGTATTGGCTGGCCCCAAGGGCGAGCGTCAGCGCGGTAATGCTTGGTGGGTCGTGGCGGCTGTGTTGTTAGTCCTGCAGTTGGCACTAGGCGGCTGGGTATCCAGCAACTATGCCGGTATCGCTTGCCAAGGATTTCCTACTTGCAATGGTCAGTGGTGGCCCGAAATGGATATTAGTGAGGGGTTTCATCTTACCCAAACGGTGGGGCCTAATTATCTTCATGGGCAGTTGCACGCAGATGCGCGCAGCGCCGTTCAGTTTGTTCACCGTGTAGGGGCGCTGTTGTTAGGTATTGGGCTGTTGGCGCTATGGTGGCGCTATCGGCAATGGCAGGGCGTCGCTAGGCCGCTGATGATCGTGGTTGGATTATATGCACTGCAGGTCGCTTTAGGCGTGGCCAACGTGTGGCTATGGCTCCCCCTGTGGCTGGCGCTGCTGCACACAGCTGGCGCTATTGCCTTAGCCATGGGGTTTGTTTGGGCCTGGTGGCATTGGCGTCATCAAGCATTGAGCGCGAACACAACAACAAACTATTCACGCTATAGCGACGTTGTCGCTTAACCAAAGGGGGCATTGGCATGCGAAATACAACCATGACGCTACCAGCGAGATTGCCGACGGTGATGTGGGGCTGGAAAGAGTTACTGGGTCTCTGCAAACTCAACGTCGTGGCTGTGATGCTCGTGTGTACCGCGGTGGGAATGGCATTAGCCACGCCGGGCCTGCCACCGCTAAACAGCGTGTTTGCCGGTTTAGTCGGCATCGGGTTAGCTTCTTGCGGGGCTGCCGCTTTTAACCATATTTTAGATCGTCATCTAGATGCGCTGATGAGCCGTACGTCACGGCGTCCCGTGGCGAGTAAGCGTTTGCCGGTAGCGGTCGCATTAGGCTGGGCATGCCTTCTGTCCAGCGTCGGCTTGGCGCTATTAGCGTGGCAGGTTAATGTCTTAACGGCGACGCTAACCTTTGCCTGCCTGATTGGCTATGCGTTGATTTATACAGCTTTTCTTAAACGCGCGACGCCGCAAAACATCGTGATTGGCGGTGTAGCCGGGGCGGCTCCTCCCTTATTAGGGTGGGTGGCAATAACCGGCCAAATCACGCCAGAACCACTGCTGCTCATGCTGATTGTTTTTGCTTGGACACCGCCGCATTTCTGGTCGCTAGCGATTCATAAGCGTGATGATTACGCGCGTGCCGGTATCCCTATGTTGCCGGTCACCCACGGCATTCCTTTTACGCGGCTGCAAATTTGGCTGTACGGCTGGTTAACCGTATTAACCACGTTAATGCCGGTGATGATCGGTATGAGCGGCACCCTCTATTTATTCGCTGTGCTATGCCTTAACGCTCGGTTTATGTTTTGGAATTGGAAAGTCTGGCGAGGGCAAGATCCCAGCGCGCCTATCAATGCGTTTTGGTTTTCCATTCGTTATCTGCTGAGCGTTTTTGGGGCGCTGTTGTTCGATCACTATGCAACGGCGCTGGCTTGGTGAGCCAATAGGGAACCATATATAGAGGCTATTAGCCGATCGGTGGTATAAGGGTGTACAATTTTTGTTAAGTAATTTACACGCTTAACAAGGAGTTTTATGAACTCAACAATTGCGATAGTTTTATTGGTGGTGGCATTGGCGGTCATTGTAGGCCTATGCTTCTACGCTTGGCACCTACGTAAAGAGGTTCGCCGCCGAGAAGCGTATCGACGCGACGAAGACATGCGCGCGCAAAGTAATAGTTTAGAAAATCTTGATTATGTAGCAAGCGCATTGGTTCAGGAACAGGTCGATATTACCGAGGGGGCCTGGCGTTGTAAGGTACTGTTGGAAATTATCGATTCGAGCCTGACCGAAAAGCCCGAATTTGCAGCGTTTGCAGAGCACTACAACCGCACTAGCCACTTGAAAACTCACTCGGCCCGTCAACAACTGACCCCCCGTGAGCGTATGCAAGAAGACAAAGAGCGGTTAATAGTAGAAGATGACATGCGCAAACCCGTATTGCAGGCCGCCCAGGCCGTATTGACATGGCGTGCTAAAGGTCCTGGTGCCCTGCATTAAAATCACGTATGAGGGGTCTGGCGCTGCTCAAGGTATAGCAACTATGTTTTAGCGCCGCTTTTTTTAGTGCTCGTTGCGGCAATTTTGCTATGCTAATTGATGTCAGTATCAGCAAGAAGTTGATATCTTGGCATGGTTGTCTTCTGGCGCTGAAGCGTTGATGATAGGCATACGTTTTGCATTGCCTAAGCATGTTGTGTTTAGTAATGCCGAACAAGCGAAAAAATGGATGCTCTCGCAATAAGAAGCATTGGATAGATTTGGCCAATTATGGTCATTTCAGCATTGGATCAAGAAGGAGTCTTGCATGAAAAAATCAACCACTGGCTTGCTAATCGGTTCCGCACTGGTAGTCGGCCTTTCTGGCTGCGCCAGCTCGGCGTCGCAGTCTTCCGGTCAATCAAGCGCGAGTAGCGATCGTAGCTGGTACCAGCACCCTGCAGTATGTGGCTTAGCTGGCGGTGTTATCGGCGGCAGCATTGGCTATGCTACCAGCGGTAGTTCTGATGAAACGAACGGTTCAGCAACAGGTGCTGCTGCCGGTGCTGCTATTGGCGGTTTGCTATGTGCTGACCGCACGCCTGAGCCGGTTGTACCCCAGTGCCCGAGTTACGGTGAAGTGCCTGCTGGTGTTGCCGTTGATGCCGAGGGTTGCCCGCTAGATTCTGACGGTGACGGCGTGCCGGATTACCGTGACCAGTGCCCAGGCACACCGGCTGGCGTTGCAGTAAATGCCAACGGTTGCCCGCTTGATTCTGATAATGACGGTGTGCCGGATTATCGTGACCAGTGCCCGAATACGCCTGCTGGCGTAGAAGTAAACGCTCTGGGTTGCCCGGACAGCGTTGTTCTACAGGAAGTTAACTTCGAATTTGACTCTGCACAGCTGACTTCTAACGCGCGTAGCGTGTTGAACGGTGTCGCTGAGCGTCTGGTTAACAACCCTAATGTACGTGTCAGCATCGAAGGGCACACTGACTCACGCGGTTCTGACGAGTACAACAAAAACTTGTCACAAGAGCGTGCCCAGTCTGTAGCAGCTTACCTTGCTAGCCGCGGTGTAGCGTCTAATCGCATGCGTGCGGTAGGTTACGGTGAAGAGCGTCCGATCGCCTCTAACGAGACGGAAGAAGGTCGCTTTCAGAACCGTCGTGTTGAACTGGATGAGTGGAACTAAGTTCGCGTCAATAGAGCGTTCTTTTCGCTGACCGTGTGTAGCGGTTAGCGGGCAAGTTTCAAGTAAAACTAAACGGGAGGCTTCGGCCTCCCGTTTTATTTTAAGCAGTAGGTAAGTCTGCTAAGATTGCCGCTGTTTTTACCTCGTAACGCCTTATATGCCTCCCAAGACCATTGATAGTGAAATGTGATCCTTGGTATGGACCACCACTGCGCTCAAGGAACCTGAATGCCTATTGTGACACTGCCCGACGGCAGTCAAAGAACGTTTGAAGCACCGCTTTCCATTATGCAGCTTGCAGAATCCATTGGCCCTGGTTTGGCTAAGGCCTGCGTTGCTGGGAAGATAGACGGTGTACCAGTGGATGCCGCAGACCTTATTGAGCAAGATGCTCACGTGGCCATTATTACCGCGCGGGATGCAGAAGGGTTGGAGATTATCCGCCACTCCTGCGCGCATTTGTTGGGCCACGCGGTTAAACAGATGTACCCCGACGCTAAAATGGCGATCGGACCAGTGATTGATGATGGCTTCTACTACGATATCGAATTCGGTCAATCGGTAACGCCGGAAGACCTGGAAACGATTGAAGCCCGCATGCAGTCATTGATCGATCGCGAGTACGATGTGGTGCGCGAATACGTTGATCGCGACCAGGCAATGTTGACCTTTTTGCACCGTGACGAGCCTTACAAGCAAGAGATCATCCGCGATATTCCCGATGATGCAACGATTAGGCTCTATCATCACGAAGAGTATGTCGATATGTGCCGCGGGCCGCACGTGCCGAATACCCGTCACTTAAAAGCTGTCAAGCTGACTAAGCTAGCCGGCGCCTATTGGCGCGGCGACGCTGCTAACACCATGCTGACGCGTATCTACGGCACCGCATGGGCCGACAAGAAGCAGTTAAAGGCGTACCTCAAGCGCCTTGAAGAAGCAGAAAAGCGTGACCACCGTAAGCTGGCGCGCAAGATGGACTTGTTCCATATCCAGGAAGAAGCGCCCGGCATGGTATTTTGGCACCCCAATGGCTGGACGATCTACCAAGCCCTGGAAGACTACATGCGCAAGGTTCAGCGCGAGCATGGCTATCAGGAGATTAAAACGCCGCAGGTGGTTGATCTCTCGTTATGGAAAAAGTCAGGTCACTGGGGCCACTACAGTGAATTGATGTTCACCACCGAGTCGGAAAAACGCGAATACGCGGTAAAACCGATGAACTGTCCTTGCCATGTGCAGGTCTTTAATCAAGGGCTGAAAAGCTACCGGGACTTACCGCTGCGTTTGGCCGAGTTTGGTAGCTGCCATCGCAATGAACCTTCCGGTTCGCTGCATGGTCTGATGCGCGTGCGTGGCTTTACCCAAGACGATGCGCATATCTTCTGTACCGAAGGGCAAATTCAAGCGGAAGCGGAAGATTTTATAGCGCTAACGCTGCAAGTGTATAAAACGCTTGGCTTTGAAGACGTGGAGCTTAAGCTGTCTACGCGCCCTGAAGACTTCCTGGGCGAGGCTGAAATGTGGGATCAGGCTGAACAGGGACTGGAGGCGGCGTTGAACGCAACGGGCTTAGCCTGGGATCTGCAGCCGGGCGAGGGTGCCTTTTATGGCCCTAAAATTGAGTTTGCGTTGCGCGATTGTCTGAATCGTGTCTGGCAATGTGGTACTCTACAGCTCGACTTTAATCTGCCAGGGCGCTTAGGGGCTCAATACGTTGACGAAGACGGCGTACGCAAGACCCCGGTAATGCTTCACCGTGCGATTTTAGGCTCCTTCGAGCGTTTCTTGGGGATTCTAATTGAGCATTATGCGGGTGCTATGCCATTATGGCTTGCGCCACAGCAGGCGGTAGTCATGACTATCACCGATTCGCAGCGCGACTATGCGCTTGATTTGGAGAAACGTCTGCAAAAAAGTGGCTTGCGGGTTAAAGCGGACTTGAGGAACGAGAAGATCGGCTTTAAAATCCGTGAGCATACACTACAGAAAGTTCCCTATCTCCTGGTGGTAGGAGATAAGGAAGTCGAAGCTGACTCAGTGGCCGTGCGAACACGCAGCGGCGAAAACCTCGGTACAATGACGGTCGATGAATTTATTGAACGCCATACTGTCGAGAGAGCAGCCCTGGCGACATCGTCAATTGCCTAAGGAGACGGAACGATCAAGAGAAGCAACCAGCGCGGGCGTCCAGCCGACAAGCGCCCACCAATGAACGAGCGAATTGTTGAAGAAGAAGTACGCTTAATCGGTAGTGACGGTGAGCAGTTGGGTGTTGTGCCCACCACCGAAGCGCTAGAGAAAGCTGCTTCTGAAAACTTGGATCTCGTGCAAATTTCGAATGCCGATCCCATCGTCTGTAAGATTATGGATTACGGCAAATTCGTTTTTGAGACCAAAAAGCAGAAAGCGGCTCAAAAGAAGAAGCAGAAGCAAATCCAGGTTAAGGAAGTTAAATTCCGTCCTGGCACCGACGAAGGCGATTATCAGGTCAAGCTTAAAAATCTGACGCGCTTTTTGGAAGGTGGTGACAAGGGCAAAGTCACACTGCGCTTCCGTGGTCGTGAAATGGCGCACCAGGACATCGGCCGTAAGCTGATGGAAAGGATCGCGGCAGACCTGGAAGAGATCGGAGTGGTAGAGTCTTTCCCGAAAATGGAAGGGCGCCAGATGATCATGATTATTGCCCCGAAAAAGAAGTGATCCAACGGCGTTGTCAACGGGCCACCGCACAGCCGGTGGTCGGCCCTGGGTTTTCTAAAAAATATCGAGCGGAGTATCTCTCATGCCGAAAATCAAAAGTAACAGTGGCGCTGCGAAGCGCTTCAAAAAGACTGCTAATGGCTTTAAGCACAAGCAGTCTCACCGTAGCCACATCCTGACCAAGAAAACGACCAAGCGTAAGCGTCAACTGCGTGGTATGAAACAGATTCACGCATCTGACAAAGCGCTCATCCAGCGTATGCTGCCGAATCTATAAGTCGGGTTTTCGTTTTTCTGAGCGCCCCTTTTGTGTGCCTCAGCCTTAAAGTCAGGAGTGTGTTATGACTCGAGTTAAACGTGGCGTAGTAGCACGTCGTCGCCATAAAAAAGTATTGAAACTTGCTAAAGGTTACTACGGAGCTCGTTCGCGTGTTTTCCGCGTTGCCAAGCAAGCCGTTATTAAAGCGGGTCAGTACGCTTACCGTGACCGCCGTAACCGTAAGCGCCAGTTCCGTGCGCTATGGATCCAGCGTATTAACGCCGGTGCACGCGTCAACGGTATGTCTTACAGCCGCTTCGTAGGCGGTCTTAAGAAAGCCGGTATCGAAATCGACCGTAAAGTATTGGCCGATTTGGCAGTACACGAGAAGGCTGCATTTGCTGCCATCGTGGAAAAAGCCAAGGCTGCCCAATAAGGTAGTTTGCGCTGGGTTAATGCCCGTGCAACGTACCTGAGGTCATTGCAGAGTGACCCATCCAGGGGAAGAGCAGCCGCTCTTCCCCTGTTTTTTGTTACCTTCAACGTGCCACGCCATCTTCATGGATGGACGCCGCTTAATTCGGAGTGAAACGGATGGATCACCTTCCTACTCTGGTATCTGAGGCGCGCGACGCCATTCAGGCCGCGCAGAGTGTCGCCGCGCTAGACGAGTTACGAGTACGCTATTTAGGTAAGAAAGGTGAAGTAACCGCCTTGCTGAAAGGCCTGGGCAAGCTTTCTGCTGATGAACGCCCGGCCGCGGGTGAGCGTATTAATCAGGCCAAACAGACCCTGGCCGATGAAATCGACGCTAAGCGCCAGGAGCTTGAAAGCGCGGCGCTGAATACTCGTTTGGCCGCCGAACGTATTGATGTCACCTTGCCTGGGCGAGGCCAGTCAAGCGGCGGCTTGCATCCCGTGACGCGGACGCTCGAGCGTATCGAAGGGCTGTTCACGCGCATTGGCTATGACGTGGCCCTCGGCCCCGAAATTGAAGATGACTATCACAATTTCGAAGCGCTCAATATTCCCGCGCATCACCCGGCCCGTGGCATGGCGGATACCTTCTATTTTGATGCCACGCGTTTGCTACGTACCCATACCTCGCCGGTACAGGTGCGCACGATGAAAGACAGTGAGCCGCCCATTCGCATTGTTTGCCCAGGGCGCGTCTATCGTAGCGATTCAGATTTGACCCATACGCCCATGTTCCACCAAGTGGAAGGTTTACTGGTCGATGAAGACGTCAGTTTTGCTGACCTGAAAGGCACGATCGAAGACTTTCTTCAGGCATTTTTTGAGCGCGATGACCTCTCAGTACGCTTTCGTCCCTCTTATTTCCCCTTTACTGAGCCGTCTGCCGAAGTGGATATTCAGTGCGTCATGTGCAGCGGTGCAGGTTGTCGTGTTTGTTCCCATAGCGGCTGGCTGGAGGTCATGGGTTGCGGCATGGTGCATCCTGAAGTCTTCCGTCATTCGGGTATCGACGCTGAGCGCTATACCGGCTTCGCCTTTGGGATGGGGGCAGAGCGTCTGGCGATGCTGCGCTATGGCGTTAATGACTTACGTTTATTCTTTGAAAACGATTTGCGTTTTCTGCGTCAATTCGCTTAAGCCCGCTGTCGGAGACAGGAACAACCATGAAATTTTCAGAACAATGGCTGCGGGAGTGGGTGTCGCCGCAGTTGGATACCCAGGCAATTGCCGACCAAATTACCATGGCGGGCTTGGAAGTCGACGCCGTTGAGCCAGTGGCTGCCGCCTTCAGCGGCGTAGTGGTGGCAGAGGTGCTGAGCAAAGAGAAGCACCCTGACGCCGATAAACTCAATGTCTGTAGCGTTGACGACGGTAGTGGCGAACCTGTGCAGGTTGTTTGCGGGGCGCCCAACGTCGCTGTCGGTCAGAAAATTCCCTTTGCCCAGGTGGGTGGCGTGCTGCCGGGCGACTTCAAGATTAAAAAAGCCAAGCTGCGCGGCGTCGAGTCACGCGGGATGATCTGTTCAGCTTCCGAGCTGGGGCTTGAAGAGGAGGTATCGCCGGGCATTTTGGTGCTGTCGGCGTCAGCGCCGGTGGGCGTTGATTTCAGACAGTTCATGCAGCTTGACGACATGACCATTGAGGTCGACCTGACGCCCAATCGCGGCGACTGCCTAAGCATTAAAGGCTTGGCACGTGAAGTGGGTGTGCTAAACCGTTTGCCGGTCAATGGGCCCACCATAGCGCCGGTGGCTGCTGAAATTGAGGACAGCTTTCAGGTTAGTATTGAAGCACTCGAACAGTGTCCGCGTTATATCGGCCGCGTTATCAAAGGTGTCAATGTTAACGTCGATACCCCGCTGTGGATGGTCGAGCGGTTGCGCCGCAGCGGCGTGCGCTCTATTGACCCGGTGGTAGACGTTACCAACTACGTGATGCTGGAGCTAGGCCAGCCGCTGCATGCTTTTGACCGTGACAACCTAGAAGGTGGCATGGTGGTTCGCATGGCCACGCCAGGCGAGCGTTTAACGCTGCTTGACGGTAGTGATATCGCGCTACGCCCGGAAACTCTGGTAATTGCTGATCATTCCGGCCCGCTCGCCATGGCAGGGGTGATGGGCGGTGAAAACTCCGGCGTCAATGAAAATACGCAGACTATTTTTCTTGAATCGGCGTTTTTTACCCCGCTCGCAATTGCCGGTCAGGCGCGTTCTTACGGCTTGCACACCGATGCCTCGCACCGTTTCGAGCGCGGTGTTGATCCTCAGTTAACGCCCGTTGCCGTCGAGCGGGCCACCCGGCTTTTGTTGGATATCTGCGGCGGCCAGGCTGGGCCTGTCGTCGAAGCGCAAAGTGCTGAACATATGCCTGCGGAGCGTTCGATTGTGTTGCGCAGTGCGCGTTTAGAAAAAGCGCTTGCCAAGGCGCTCGACAGCGATGATGTGACCGATATTTTGCAGCGCCTAGGGCTTGACGTCAGCGTGCAGGAGGCCGGTTGGGCAGTCACCGCACCCAGCTGGCGTTTTGACCTGACGATCGAAGAAGACCTGATCGAAGAAGTAGCCCGCGTTCACGGCTATAATAATTTACCCGTGCGGCGTCCGGCAGCGCGGCTTGCGCTGCGTTCTGCCGACGAGGCGACACTTACCCAGGCACTGCTTCGCCGTCAGATGGTTGCCCGTGGTTTTCAAGAGGCGATCACCTACAGCTTTGTTGCCCCTGAACTGCAAGCGGCCATGTTGCCAGAAGCCGTCTCGCCGGTGCTGGCTAACCCTATTTCCGCCGATTTGTCGGTGATGCGTGCAAGCCTGTTTCCAGGCCTGGTGCGCACCATGGAGTACAACCTCAATCGTCAACAAACCCGCGTGCGGCTGTTTGAAACCGGGTTAGTTTTTAACGGCGAGTTGGACGCGCTATCACAAGTGCCCATGCTGGGTGCGCTGGTGTGTGGTCCGCGCGAGGCTGAAGGCTGGAGTGGGGCTAAGCAGCGTGTGGACTTCTATGATCTGAAAGGCGACCTGGAGAGTTTGCTGGCGTTGGGGGGCGACGCCGAGGCCTGGCGCTTCGAGCCGGCTGAGCATCCTGCTCTTCACCCAGGGCAAAGTGCTCAGTTACTGCATAACGACGAGCCAGCAGGCTGGATTGGCACCCTGCACCCCCAGGTGCGTGCTACGCTGGGTTTAAAGATGGATGCCGTGCTGTTTGAGGTCCGCCTGGATGCCCTGAGCCAGGGCCAGATTCCGGCTTTCGAGCCGCTTTCGCGCTTTCCAGAGGTGCGACGCGATTTGGCGTTTATACTTGAGGAGGCGACGCCTGTGCAGGCGCTGCTGGATTGTGCCAAGCAGCAGGCGGGGGCGTACCTGCAAGACATCAAGCTATTTGACGTCTATTCAGGTAAAGGCGTACCCGAAGGGCACAAGAGTATTGCATTGGGCTTGACCTGGCAGCATCCATCGCGCACGCTAAACGATGAGGAAATCAATCAGTTGGTCGATTCAATCGTGACACAAGTGCGTGTCAAGCTGGAGGCTGAGCTGCGCGGCTAAAAAGTACCTAAATAAAGACTTACCTAAGTGCTGTAGCCGCGTCACAATGCTTATCACGTTCTTGGCAATCTGTTGGTTACAAGGAGGGGTCTTATGGGTGCGTTGACCAAAGCAGAGCTAGCTGAACATTTACATGCGGAGCTAGCCCTGTCCAAGCGGGAAGCGAAAGCCATGGTCGAAGCTTTTTTCGAAGAGATTCGAGCCTGTCTACGTGAGAACGAGCAGGTAAAGCTATCGGGTTTCGGTAACTTTGATTTACGTGATAAGCGCGAACGTCCAGGCCGCAACCCAAAAACGGGCGAGGAAATTCCTATTTCCGCCCGCCGTGTGGTGACATTTCGGCCTGGCCAGAAGCTCAAGCAGCAAGTGGAGAACCATGCAGGCAGTTAGTAGCGTGCCGCGCATTGCACTTACCCACCAAGTAAGACATGCCGAGTAACGGTTTTACACTATATAAAAGAAGGAGTGCCTCTTGGGGTGCTCCTTCTTTTTTGGTCAGCCGGTTGTGCCGCTCCCGCTACATGCCATTGCCTTCAATCAACCAAGTAATCACCACCTTGATGACGTAGCCCAGCATACCCGCGCCCAGTACGACGAACAGCATAATGGTGCCAAACTTACCGGCATTCGACTTTTTGGCCAGGTCCCAGATAATAAAACACATAAATATCATTAAACCGCCAATCATTACCGGCGTGATCCAGGCCTCAAAAATCTGCTGCATAGGTGCTCCTAAGCGTTGCGTCTTGGCCACCCGTTGCGAGTGACGTGTTCCATCCTACCGAGTCATGTTAATATTTGAGCAAATTAATCGGGTATTTGTCGACTTGCGGGTTGGCACTGTGACACTTTGACAGGGGAGTGACGATGCCAAAGCTAAATATTCTAGTGGGTACGATGTATGGCGGCGCGATAGACGTTGCCGAGCAGGTGAAGCCTCAGTTTGAGGATGCGGGCTACACGGTCGCCATACTTGAGCAGCCATCGGTTGCGGATATTACCGGCGACGCTGATTTGGTACTGTTTTGTGTTTCGACTACCGGCAGCGGGGACTTTCCCGGCAATTTTGTACCTTTCGTGCGTAGCTTGCGGGAACAAAGCCCGTCGCTTACTTCGCTGCGCTATGGACTGATTGCGTTAGGCGATAGCTCGTATGGCGACACGTTTTGTGGCGCGGGAAGAGCATTAGATGCCCTATTGGAAGATCACGGCGCAACGCGTCTAGGCGAGCGCCTGGAAGTCGACGCCATGGAAACGTTTATGGCCGATGACGCTGCCATCCCCTGGGTTGAAGAGTGGATCGCGGGTCAGCAACTTAAGGTGGCGTAAACAATGCAACGAGTTGCCTATTCGCCGGAGCGCATCAGCGTGGCGTTTGGTTTGTGCGTGGTGATGCTCGCAGCGCTGCCCCGCTACATAGCCGGTGGCCATGAAACTCGCCAAACGTTGATCGTTATTGCCTTGGTGCTGGTTGCTTCAGCGGCGGCCATACAGTGGCGTATGGTGTCGACAGAAGCACGCCAAAGGCTGCCTAGCTTGCTCAAGCGGCTAGTCGTCATGATGCTGTTAGGCCTGCTGGTCATGGCGGGCTGGCACGCGCTGTTTACGGATTGGATCAGCTGGCAGGTGTTTATTTCTCATGGCGCCACCCTAGGGGTACTGATGCACGCATTGAGCCTATGGTGGACAGGTGCCCGCCAGACCGACTAGCGTTTGGCGGTGAAAATTGAACAGTCGCCGCACGCTTAGCAAAGCAGTAGAATAGTAGCGATCACGTGACATCGGGCTAATAATGATCATAAATACGCCCTAGAGCGGTTAATTGCTCGCGTATTGGCTTGTTTTTGCATTTGCTGCCCCCATGTTGCGAGCATGGCGCTTGCTACCATGCGCTGGGGTTCTTAAAATTGCCCCCTTGAACTTATTACACGCCATCAATACAACGCCCAGCCGTTAGAGGACAATTCATGCAAGTTTCTGTTGAGACGACCTCCCCGATCGAACGCCGCATTACTATTCAAGTGCCGGCGGCCGAAATTGACGAGGCCGTTAATGCTCGCTTGAAAGACACCGCGAAGAATGTTCGCTTGAACGGTTTTCGCCAGGGCCATGTGCCGATGGCAGTGGTTCGTCAGCGCTACGGCCAAGATGCACGCGACGAAGTCGTCAGCGAAGTAATGCGTGAACGCTATGTGCGCGCGATCACGGAAGAAGGTCTGAACCCTGCCGGTTTCCCGAAAATCGAGCCATCGATCAATGAGTCGGGCCAAGATTTAGAGTTCGTCGCGGTAATGGAGATCTACCCGCAGATCGAGCTGGCCTCCATCGAAGGTACGGATATCGAACGTCCGGTCGTTGCCGTTAGCGACGCGGATGTGGAAGAAATGATTGATACGTTGCGTAAGCAAAACGCAGCATGGGAAGAAGTTGACGCCGCTGCTGCCGATGGTGATCAAGTCACTATTGATTTCCAGGGCTATATTGACGATGAGCCGTTTGAAGGCGGCAGCGCTGAAGGCCACTCGCTGGTTATCGGTTCCAACAGCTTTATCCCAGGCTTTGAAGAGCAGTTGATTGGCGCTAAAGCCGGTGATGAAAAAAGCCTTCAGGTGACCTTCCCGGATGATTACCAGGCGGAACATTTGGCCGGTAAAGAAGCGACCTTCAACGTTAAGGTGCACAAGGTTAGCCGCCAGACGCTGCCCGAGGTAGACGCGGAGTTTATCGAGCGTTTTGGGGTTGAAGACGGCGATCAGGAAAAATTCCGCGCTGAAATCAAGAAAAACATGACCCGTGAAGCAGCGCAAGCGATTGATAATCGCGTTAAGCAGCAAGTGCTTGATGCGCTTAAAGAAGTCAATGAGATTCCGGTGCCAAGCGCGCTTGTTCAGCAAGAAACCGATGGCATGAAGCGCCAAGCAGCGCAGCAGTTCGGTTTAGGCGAAGATTTTGACGTCAGCCAACTGCCTAACGAGCTGTTTGAAGAGCAGGCGAAAGGCCGCGTTCAAGTCGGCCTGCTACTTGCCGAAGTGATCAAGGCGAATGAGCTTGATGCTGACGATGATGCTATCAGAGCGAAGGTGGCTGAGCTGGCTGAGCAGTACCAGGATCCTGATGAAGTGGTTAGCTACTACATGGGTAATGAAGAGTTAAAAACTCAGGTAAAATCTGCCATTCTTGAAGAGAAAGCAGTGGCGAAATTGCTTGAGCAGACGAACATTAAAGACATTGAAATGTCTTACCAGCAAGCCCTTGCCGCTGCGCAACAGCAAGCAGAGCAAGATGAGGGTGCTGAAGAAGGCGAGCAAGCTAGCGCCTAACACCCTGGAACGTGGCGCACCTCTATGTCGGTGCGCCTTTCCCTTCCCGGACGCAAGGAATCACCTGAATGAGTGAGTTTGATATTCAAAACGCCGGCGGTTTAGTGCCCATGGTGGTTGAGCAAAGCGCCAAAGGGGAAAGAGCCTACGACATTTACTCACGCCTGTTAAAAGAGCGTGTGATCTTTTTGGTCGGGCCGGTAGAAGACTACACGGCAAATCTGATTGTCGCGCAAATGCTGTTCCTGGAGTCGGAAAATCCGGACAAAGATATTCACCTGTATATTAATTCACCAGGTGGTTCGGTGAGCGCGGGCATGTCGATTTACGATACCATGCAGTTTATTAAACCTGATGTGTCTACCGTGTGTATTGGCCAAGCGGCCAGTATGGGCGCGTTGCTCTTGACCGCAGGCGCTGAGAACAAGCGTTACTGTTTGCCCAATTCCCGGGTCATGATCCACCAGCCCCTAGGCGGTTATCAGGGTCAGGCATCGGATATTGAAATCCATACCCGTGAAATTCTGGGTATTCGTGAGAAGCTGAATCAGATTCTTGCCCATCACACGGGCCAAGACATTGACGATGTCTCGCGTGATACCGATCGGGATAATTTCATGAGCGCCAATCAGGCCAAAGAGTACGGCTTGATTGATGCAGTGCTGGATAAGCGGCCTACATCCTGATAGCGTAATAGGATTCTGCTTTTCTAACGAGCTTTTCCGGCGGCGTAAGCCGCCGCAGTGATAGAGGTATACGAATGGCCGACGGCAAAGGCAAGGACGAAGGTGGCAAACTGCTTTACTGCTCGTTTTGTGGTAAAAACCAAAACGAAGTACGTAAGCTGATTGCGGGCCCGTCCGTTTATATCTGCGATGAGTGTGTCGACTTATGCAATGACATCATTCGCGAGGAAGTTCTCGAAGCCGATGCCGAGAGCGATGAGGAGCGTTTACCTACGCCTCGCGAAATACGTTATACGTTAGACGACTACGTCATTGGACAAGATCGCGCTAAAATGGTGCTTTCTGTAGCGGTGTATAACCACTACAAGCGTCTGAAAACGGATGTACGCGACGGCGATGTTGAGCTAGGTAAATCCAATATTCTGCTGATTGGTCCTACCGGTAGTGGTAAAACACTATTGGCAGAGACCATGGCACGGCTGTTGAATGTACCTTTTACCATTGCTGATGCAACCACGCTGACGGAAGCCGGCTATGTCGGTGAAGATGTTGAAAACATCATCCAAAAGCTGTTGCAAAAGTGCGATTACGACGTCGAAAAAGCCGAGCGCGGGATTGTTTATATTGATGAAATCGATAAGATTTCACGTAAATCTGATAATCCATCCATCACTCGTGATGTGTCGGGTGAGGGCGTGCAGCAAGCGTTGCTGAAGTTAATCGAAGGCACCACGGCTTCGGTGCCGCCGCAAGGCGGTCGCAAACATCCGCAGCAGGAATTTGTTCAGGTTAATACGGCTAATATCCTGTTTATCGTCGGCGGTGCCTTTGCCGGTCTTGATAAAGTTATTCGAGATCGTGCTGAAAAAGGCGGCATCGGTTTCAATGCGGCAGTGAAAAGCAAAGAGTCTTCGCGTGGCGTAGGCGAACTGCTAGCCGATGTTGAGCCCGACGACTTGGTCAAATTTGGCTTAATTCCTGAATTTGTAGGTCGTTTGCCGATCATTGCGACGCTGATGGAGCTCACCGAAGACGCGTTGGTGCAGATTCTCACCGAACCCAAAAACTCACTGATCAAGCAGTACGTTAAACTGTTTGAAATGGAAGATGTGACGCTTGAGTTCAGAGAGGAAGCGCTGCGTGCGGTGGCTGAGAAAGCCATGGAACGTAAAACAGGGGCTCGCGGGCTGCGCTCTATTCTAGAGTCAGTGCTGCTGGATACCATGTACGAGATTCCATCGCTTGAAGGCGTTACCAAGGTCGTCATTGATGCCTCCGTCATTGCCGGTGAGAGCGAGCCCATACTGATCTACTCCCAGCAGGAAGAAGCTCGTGTCGACGGCACTGATGGCTAGTGGCTAATCGAGGCGTCCCGCGGCCCAGCTTCAACCGCTTGCGCTAAATCAAGGGGTCGCCTAGGCGGCCCCTTGTTATTGCAGCGTGTTGTTGTAAAGCGTACTGCAGGACGCTGATGTGAAGCCAGTGGCGACGTACAGCACGTGAAGTGTTACTCCGCAGTCTACTCAATGCTAACGTTTGTCTATCTAGCGTATTGACGGCTGCGCAGTACTTTTCCAAGTACTCCATCAAGTACTCATCCGATTGTCGAGGAACGTCTGCGATGCAGCAGAACGCCGAACAGACACAATGTCTACCCCTTTTGCCTTTGCGTGATGTGGTTGTCTATCCGCAAATGGTCATCCCTTTGTTTGTAGGTCGTGAAAAGTCTATCCAGGCGCTCGAAGCGGCGATGGAGACTGATAAGCGTGTGTTACTGGTAGCTCAGCGAGAAGCGTCTCAAGATGAGCCAGATAACGCCGACCTTTATTCAATGGGTACCGTGGCTGACATTATGCAGTTGCTTAAGCTGCCTGATGGTACGGTCAAAGTCCTTATTGAAGGTAATTTTCGCGCGGATGTCCTGAAGGTTGAGGAAAATACCGCCGGCTATACCCAGGCGCATCTAACACCGCGAGAAAGTGAGCCGCTGACCAGCCGTGAGCAAGAAGCGCTGGTTCGCGTACTGCTTAATCAGTTTGAGCAGTACGTCAAACTGTCTAAAAAAGTCCCTAACGAAGTACTTAATTCGCTGTCGGGCATTGAAGATCCTAGCCGCTTGGTCGATACCATTTGTGCCCATTTATCGCTGAAAATTGGCGATAAGCAGGAATTGCTAGAGATGGACCGGGTGCGTGATCGTATCGAGCACCTGATGGCGCTGATTGAGTCTGAAATCGATCTGCTTCAAGTCGAAAAGCGCATCCGCTCGCGGGTTAAAGAGCAGATGGAGAAAACCCAGCGCGAGTACTATCTCAACGAGCAGATGAAAGCTATCCAGAAAGAAATGGGTGAGCTGGATAATGTGCCCAATGAGACCGACAAGTACGAGCAGTCGATCAAAGAATCGGGCATGCCAAAAGAGGCCGCTGACAAAGCCACCCAAGAGCTTAATAAGCTTAAGATGATGGCTTCTAATTCAGCTGAGGCCACCGTGGTGCGCTCTTATCTGGATTGGTTAATCGCGGTGCCGTGGAAAAAACGCACCCGTGTTAAGCACGATCTCGTCAAGGCGCAGCAGGTACTGGATGAAGACCACTACGGTCTAGAAGAAGTCAAAGCGCGTATCCTGGAATATCTTGCCGTGCAGAAACGTGTGCGTAAGATGAAAGGCCCAGTGCTGTGCCTCGTTGGCCCGCCTGGGGTGGGCAAGACCTCGCTTGGCCAGTCCATCGCCCGTGCCACCAACCGTAAGTATGTCCGCCTAGCGTTAGGCGGCGTGCGTGATGAGTCGGAAATTCGTGGTCATCGGCGCACCTATATCGGCTCGTTGCCGGGTAAATTAATGCAGCGTATGAGCCGTGCCGGGGTTAAAAACCCGCTGTTCCTGTTAGACGAAGTCGACAAGCTAGGCATGGACCATCGCGGTGATCCTGCCTCTGCACTGCTCGAAGTGCTTGACCCAGAACAGAACAACAGCTTTAGCGATCACTATCTGGAGCTCGACTACGATCTCTCCGAGACGCTGTTCATCTGTACCGCTAACTCGATGAATATTCCCAGTGCGCTACTTGACCGCATGGAGATTATTCGTCTGCCGGGTTACACCGAAGATGAGAAGTTGGCGATCGCTAAACGCTACTTATTGCCCAAGCAATTAGCCGCTAACGGTTTAAAAGGCGATGAGCTAACGCTGGAAGACAGCGCATTGTTAGAGCTTATTCGCTACTACACCCGAGAAGCGGGTGTGCGTGAGTTAGAACGGCAAATTGCCAAGGTGTCGCGTAAGGTGCTGCGTGAGCGGATCGAGAAAGAGCGCGATTCACCGGCCAGCCAAGAAGGTCAGAGCTTGACCGCCGAGCAAATTGAGCACTACGCGGGCGTACGCCGCTACAGCTACGGCTTAGCCGAGCAGGATGACCAGATTGGCCGGGTGACGGGGCTGGCCTGGACCTCGGTCGGTGGTGAATTGCTCAACATTGAGTCGGTGGTGACGCCGGGTAAAGGGCGCATCAACAAGACCGGTTCACTGGGCGATGTGATGAAAGAGTCGGTTAGTGCTGCGCAAACGGTTGTACGTGCCAGAGCAGAAGCGTATGGCATTGACCCCGAGCGTTTCGAAAAAGAGGATCTACATATTCACGTGCCTGAAGGGGCAACGCCGAAGGATGGCCCCAGCGCGGGTATTGCCATGGTGACGGCGATTGTGTCTGCCTATACCCAGCGGGCGGTACGCTGCGATGTCGCTATGACCGGTGAAGTCAATCTGCGTGGCGAGGTATTGCCGATTGGTGGGTTGAAGGAGAAATTGCTGGCAGCCCGCCGCGGTGGTATAAAGACAGTGCTAATTCCTGAAGAAAACCGCCGTGATCTCAAGGAAGTACCCGACAATATCAAAGATGCATTAGATATTCGTCCGGTACGTTGGATAGATGATGTGTTAGCCGTCGCACTCGCCGATAACAGCGCAGAAGGTGCGCCGCTAAAAAGCACCGAAGCATCGTTTAGCAATAGCGTTGTTGCCAGTACCCATTAAGCTTTTAAAGTCCGCATTGGTCTTTAATTTTACTTAATATTGTGCCCGCTGCTTTGTGTGGCGGGTTTCTTGCGGCATGGTTGCTTGACAGATGTTTCAAGGCATTGCTATAAAACGCAGCTAAGTTTTGACCGTCGTAACCATCGGTGACCATGCCGTTCAGAACCATTTTATGAAACAGTCAAGGGGTGAAGAGTGAATAAGTCCGAGCTGATTGAAGCCATTGCCGCGTCTGCAGATATTCCCAAAGCTGCGGCAACCCGCGCATTGGATGCCATGGTAGAGTCTGTCACCGACAGTCTGAAAAAGGGTGAGAGCGTATCACTGGTGGGCTTTGGTACCTTCGCGATTAAAGAGCGCGCTGCTCGCACCGGTCGCAACCCACAAACGGGCCAACCGATTGAGATCAGTGCAGCAAAAGTACCCAGTTTCAAAGCAGGCAAGGCACTGAAAGACGCCGTTAACTAATTTGTCCGCATTTGCTGTAATCTAATGGGCGCATCGCATTGGCGATGCGCCCATGTTATTTTCTGGCCCACTTTTTATTAGTGGCCGATTTGTTTGGCTGTGACTATCTGAGGCTAGCATGCTGCAAAGTATTCGAGATGGCTCCAGGAGCTGGGGTGCCAAAATTATTATCGGTGTCATGGTCGCGGCCATGGCGCTTTTCGGGATTGAGTCCCTGTTTGGTCTTTTAGGTGATGATCCTGACGAAGTGGCAAGCGTTAATGGTCAGCCCATTATGCGTCAGCAGGTAGAGCTTGAGGTTCAGCGCGCGCTACGTTCAGGGCAGGTGCCGCCAGAGCAAGAGCGAGCCTTGCGCAGCGATGTGCTTGATCAGCTCATTACCCAGCAATTGCTATCGCAGTACGCTGAAGAGGGCGGCTTTGCCGTGTCTGAGGAGCAGCTGGACCAGTTAATTGTTAGCCTGCCGGAGTTTCAGGATCAGGATGGGCGCTTCTCGGCGGAGGTGTTTCGCAACCGTTTAGCGGGCGCTGGCTATACGCCGCTCTCCTTTCGGCAAGAGTTGCGCGTTGATATCCAGCGTCAGCATTTGCAGCAAGGGTTAGCCGGCAGTGATTTTAGTCTTCCAAGTGAACAAGCGCGTTTAGCCGAACTGCAGCGTCAGCAGCGTAGCTTCCGCTACGTCATTCTCAATGGTGACGATCTTGATACTGAGATCAATGTCGGCGAAGACGATGTGCAGGCCTACTATGAAGCGAATCATGAGCGTTATGAGCGTCCCGAGCAGGTACGCCTTGAATATGTTGTGATCAATCGTCAAGCCATGGCGGAAGGGCGTGATGTCGATGAAGAAGCATTGCGTGACGCATGGCGCGAGCAAAATCGTGGCGCTGATCGGCGCGTTTCGCACATCATGATCACCTTTGGTGATGAGCGCTCCCGTGAAGAGGCCAAGGCCTTAGCAGAAACCGCCCGTGAAGCCTTGGATGATGGCGAAACGTTTGAAGAGACGGCTGCACGCTACTCTGACGATACCGCCAGCGCTGAAGAGGGCGGCGACCTTGGCGTGATCAGCCGCGGCTTTTTTGGCGATACCTTTGATGAAGCCGCCTTTGGTCTCGAAGAGGGCGAGATTTCCCAGCCGGTTGCGTTGGAAAACGCGTTTCATATTATTCAGGTAACGGATATACAGGGCCCCTCTTTTGCGGAGCAGCGCGATGAGTTGGCGCGTGAGGTGGCACTTCGCGAGGTTGACGATGAGTTTAATCAGCAGGTTCAGCAGCTCATCGATGAAAGTTTTGCCGCCGACGATCTACAAAGCGTTGCCGATGAGATTGGCTTGACCCTCAATGAGAGTCGCTGGCTTGCTCGCAACGACGAAGTCGAGGGCGTTTTATCAGAGCCCGGCGTAATGTCGGCAGCGTTTAGCGACGATGTGCTTGAAGAGGGTTACAACAGCGATGTAATTGAGCTAGACCAAGACCGCCGGCTAGTGCTGCGTGTCGCTGAGCAGCGCGACGCGACGCTGTTACCGCTGGATGAAGTGCGCGATGAAGTTGAAATGTCTGTGGCCGCTGAGCAGCAGCAACAAGCGCTGCAGGAGGAAGCACAAGCACGTATTGCCCAGCTTCAAGATAATGACGACGTCGATATCGATTGGCTCGAAGCCAATGCGGTGAGTCGGCAATCAGATACCACTGTGCCTCAACTGATTGTTCAAGAAGCCTTCCGCATGACGCGCCCTGAAGAGGGTGAGAGTGTCTACCGCGCCGTTGAATTGCCCCAAGGCGTTGCTCTGGTGGCTTTAGATAGCGTTACCGACGGTGAGGTTAATGAGCAGATGGAGACATTTGTCTCGCAAATGGCCGAGCAGTTACGTGCTCAATCGGTGATGCAGGGATTGATTGATGACCTGCGCAGCGATGCAGACATAGAGCGTTAGAAGCGTTTAAGCAGGCCAAAAAAAGCCGATCTCACGATCGGCTTTTTTATACCCGCCAACAGCAATCAGGCGTCAGGTAATTCGGTTAAAGAAAACTGACGCAGCCGTGGCGCCGTATGGTCGGCGCGCTCAACGACGATATCCCAGCCATGCTGGGCATCCCAGTCGCCTAGCACATAGCGTTTGGCGGGGACTTCTTCAACCGTCAGGTCGTGCACCTTGGGGCGGTGGGTGTGGCCGTGAATCATGGTGGTAACCCCGTACTGCGCCATCACCTTGATGACCTCCTGCTGGGTGACATCCATGATCGCTTCCGCTTTATTGGCGTTGGCCTCGCCCGATTGCATGCGCAGGCTTTGTGCTAACGCCACGCGCTGTTCCAGCGGTAAGGCAAGCATTTGGGCCTGCCACTCTGGGTCGCGAGACTGCTGACGAAACGCCATATAGGCTTCATCCTGGGTGCACAGCGTATCACCATGAAGGATCACCGTGGGGACGCCCTGAATTTCGACTTCCTCGATATCCGGTAGCAGCATTGCCTGACAGGCCGCCACAAAGCGTTCACCGAGCAGGAAGTCGCGGTTACCGTGCATGAGGTAAACGGCAGTCCCGTCGCTTGAAAGCGTGCGTAAACGCTTAATGACCTCTTGGGCAATGCCGCTAAGCGGGTGTGTGTTGACATCAAGTAGGTCGTCGCCAATCCAGGCATCGAAGAGATCGCCCAAAATGTACAGCGCGTCGGCCCCAGCGGCGGTGTGCTCCAGGTAGCGGTAAAACCCCTGATTAAGCTCAGGGGTATCGCCACTTAGATGCAGGTCGGCAACAAGCAGTGTGCGCATAAAGCTCCCGGGATTATTCCGCATCCTTGACGTAAGCGCGCTCGATGACGACGTCTTCAGCGGGTACGTCGGCATGCATGCCACGGCGGGTGGTGGCGACGTTTTTAATCTCGTTAACGACGTCCATGCCGTCAACGACTTCGCCAAACACCGCATAGCCCCAGCCTTGGAGGCTTTTGCCGCTGTGGTCAAGAAAGCTGTTATCGCCCACATTGATAAAGAATTGCGCCGTAGCAGAGTGGGGGTCCTGGGTGCGCGCCATGGCCAGCGTGCCGATGGTGTTTTTCAAGCCGTTGTCGGCTTCGTTGTCGATGGGGTCGCGGGTCGGCTTTTGGTTAAAGTCTTTATCGAAGCCGCCGCCTTGGACCATGAAGCCGTCAATGACACGGTGAAACAAGGTATTGTCATAAAATCCGTCGCGAACATACTGCTCAAAATTCGCCGCGCTAATCGGCGCTTTTTCGTGGTTAAGGGCGACGGTGATGTCACCGTGGTTCGTCTGTAATACGATCATGGATAAATTCCTGTTCAATAAAGGCGTTCGCCTTGGCGCTGTGCATCGGCGTCACGTTATAATAGCTGTTTTGCCCTGCACCGCGAAGACCCATAGGCGTATCCTATGTTTTCAGAACCTATGTTTTCAGAACCTATGTTCGCGCGGCTCAGTACGCCATCCACCACGAGGTTATCAACACCGCCATGACCAACGAGACCACCCCAGCGCCGAACTTCATTCGTAACCAAGTAAGCGACGAACTCGAGGGCGGCCAGGTCACTAAAATCGTGACGCGCTTCCCCCCCGAGCCAAATGGCTTTTTGCATATCGGCCATGCCAAGTCGATCTGTCTAAACTTCGGGTTGGCGGAGCAACTGGGTGGCGAGTGTCATCTGCGTTTTGACGACACCAACCCGGCCAAAGAAGAGCAGGCCTACATCGACGCGATCAAGGAAGATGTCAGCTGGCTAGGCTTTGAATGGGCAGGCCCAGTGCGCTTTGCCTCCGACTACTTCGACCAGCTCTATGCCTGGGCGCAGCACCTGATGCGTGAAGGCAAGGCCTACGTCGACGATCTTTCACCGGATGAAATTCGTGAGTACCGCGGCACCCTGACAGCGCCGGGTACGCCCAGCCCCTACCGTGAACGCAGCGTGGAAGAAAATCTCGATTTGCTCGAACGTATGCGCGAAGGTGAGTTTGGCGAAAGTGAAAAAGTGGTGCGCGCCAAAATTGATATGGCATCGCCGAACATCAATCTCCGCGATCCGATTATTTATCGCATTCGCCACGCCAGCCACCACCAGACGGGCGATAAGTGGAAAATTTATCCTTCTTACGACTTTACCCATGGCCAGTCGGATGCCATTGAAGGCGTTACCCACTCGATCTGCACGCTCGAATTTGAAGACCACCGCCCGCTTTACGAATGGTTTTTAAATAATCTACCGGTACCCACAAAGCCGCGTCAGATCGAGTTTGCGCGCCTCAACCTTGATTACACCCTGACCTCTAAGCGCAAGCTGAAGCTGCTGGTCGATGAAAATATTGTCGATGGCTGGGATGACCCGCGCATGCCGACTATTTCCGGCATGCGCCGCCGTGGCTACACGCCAGCGTCTATTCGTAAATTCTGCGAGATGATTGGCGTCACCCGCGCCGACGGAGGCTTGGTGGATATCGCCATGCTGACCCACGCGATTCGGTCAGACCTTGAAGATAGCGCACCGCGGGCCATGTGCGTGTTGAAACCGCTAAAAGTCGTGCTCACCAACGTGCCCGAAGACCACGAAGAAGTGTACGACGTGCCGGGCCACCCCGCCCGTGACGATATGACCATGCGCAAAGTGCCGTTTAGCCGCGAGCTGTATATCGATCAAGACGACTTTATGGAAGATGCGCCCAAAAAATTCTTCCGCCTCGCGCCGGGTAAAGAAGTACGCCTGCGTAATAGCTACGTGATTCGCTGCGACGAGGTGATTAAAGACGCCGCTGGTAACATCAGCGAACTTCACTGCTCGGTGGATTTCGATACCTTGGGCAAAAATCCGGAAGGACGTAAAGTCAAAGGCGTGATTCATTGGGTCAGCGCTGCCCACGGTCTGCCGTTGGAAGTGCGTCTTTATGACAACCTATTCACCGTTGAGCAGCCCGATCGGGATAAAGATGTTGATTTTCTGGAGCATCTAAACCCCGAGTCTTTGGTTGTTTGCCAGGCGATTGGTGAGCCAAGCCTCGCCGAGGCGACGCCCGAGTCGCGGTTCCAATTCGAGCGCATCGGCTACTTCTGCGCGGATCGTCACGATTCCACGCCGCAGCATTTGGTGTTTAACCGAACGGTAGGATTGAAAGATAGCTGGGCTAAAATCAAGCAGAAGGGCTAAGAAAAACATGGATAGCCAGATGCAAATTTACAATACGCTGACGCGTCGCAAAGAACCGTTCACCCCGCTTGAAGCGGGAAAAGTAAGCATGTATGTCTGCGGCATGACAGTGTATGACTATTGCCACCTGGGCCATGCCCGGGTGATGGTCGCCTTTGACGTCATTAGCCGTTATTTGCGTGAGCGTGGTTACGACGTTAACTATGTGCGCAACATTACCGATATTGACGATAAGATTCTCAAGCGTGCCGATGAAAATGGCGAAAGCATCACGACGCTGACCGAGCGCATGATTGCTGCCATGCACGAGGACGAGGCGCGCTTGTTTGTGCTGCCGCCGAGCCATGAACCCCGCGCCACCGGGCATGTTGACGATATCGTGGCAATGATTGAAACGCTGATTGAAAAAGGCTTTGCCTACGCCGCCGATAACGGTGATGTGTACTATCGCGTGCGCAAATTTGCCGATTACGGCAAGCTGAACAACCGTCAACTCGACGATATGCGTGCAGGTAGCCGGGTGGAAGTGGATATTCATAAAGAAGACCCGCTTGATTTTGTGCTTTGGAAAGCCGCCAAGCCGGGGGAGGCGCACTGGGCGTCCCCTTGGGGGAACGGCCGGCCAGGCTGGCATATTGAGTGCTCGGCAATGTCGACCTGCTGCTTGGGCGATACCTTCGATATTCATGGCGGCGGGCCGGATTTGACCTTTCCGCACCATGAAAACGAAATTGCGCAAAGTGAAGCAGCCACTGGTAAAACCTACGTCAATACCTGGATGCATGCTGGCGCTGTACGCGTGGATCAGGAGAAAATGTCAAAATCCCTGGGCAATTTCTTCACCATTCGCGATGTGCTGGCCGAGCACGACCCTGAAGTGGTGCGTTTTCTGTTGGTGGCTAGCCACTATCGTAGCCCGATTAACTACTCGCTAGACTCGCTGACCGAGGCGCGAAAATCGTTAACGCGTTTCTATACGGCGCTGGAAGGGGTTGAGCTTGGTGCTATCGCCAGCAGTGACGTTTCGGCTTACCGTGAGCGTTTTACCCAGGTGATGGACGATGATTTCAATACGCCTGAGGCGCTGGCGGTGCTGTTTGAGCTGGCCCGCGAGGTTAATCGCGCGAAACAAGAAAATCCTGAACAAGCGCCTAAACTGGCGGCTGAACTAAAACAGCTGGGGTCTATTTTGGGGCTGCTTCAGCAAGCGCCACAAACGTTCCTAAAAGGCACGCAGCAGCAGGGCATGCCGTTAAGTGAAAGCGAGATCGACGCCAAGATCGCCCAGCGTCAGCAAGCCAAAGAGAACAAAGACTTTGCCCAAGCCGATGCGATCCGCGATGAACTCGCAGCGCTAGGGATTATTCTGAAAGACTCACGGGAGGGAACGTCCTGGGTGCTAGAGGCAACTTAATGGCTGCCTAGCATTATCACTGAGTCGGTAGGCGCTGGGATAACGTTGATGGCTCTTACGCGAGAGGCTCTTATACTGAGTAAGTACCTTCGCCTACAAAAGCCAACGCACAAGGAATTTTAATATGCGCCTTTCAGCTAATGCTTTCATTGCCAAGCCATTAATCGCTGCCTGCGCCGTATCCATCGCGGCATTGTCTCCCGTTAGTGCCAACGAACCGGTGGTGGTTTCCTCCAAAATCGACACGGAAGGTTCGGTGCTGGGAGAACTGATTATTCAGACCTTAGAGCGCCACGATATCCCTACCGAACACCGCCTGCAGCTGGGGGGCACCAGCGTCGTTCGGGCTGCCTTGGAAGCGGGCGAAATTGACCTTTATCCAGAATACACGGGTAATGGCGCTTTCTTCTTCGATATGACCGATAGTTCCGTATGGAATAATGCGAATCAAGCTTATGAAACTGTTCGCGAGCTTGATGCGCAGCAAGGCCTGATATGGCTGCAGCCCGCCAGCGCTAATAACACCTGGGCCATAAGCATTCGCGAAGAGGTCGCCGCTGACAACGACCTGGTGAGTTTGGAAGATCTCGCGGACTATTTAGCTGAAGGCGGTAAGTTCAAGCTTGCCGCAAGCGCTGAGTTTGTGGAGTCTGCACAGGCGCTACCCGCTTTCCAGGAAGCCTATGGTTTTGAGTTAAGTGACGATCAACTGCTGGTACTTTCCGGCGGCAATACCGCCGCCACCATGCGGGCCGCCGCCCAGCAAACCAGCGGTGTCAATGCGGCAATGACCTACGGTACCGACGGTGGGTTAAGCGCGCTGGGCCTGGTCGTGTTGGAGGACTCGAAAGGCGTACAGCCGGTTTATCAGCCCGCCCCTGTGGTGCGTGAAGGTGTATTGGAAACGTACCCGGACATTGAACCGCTGCTCAATGACGTTTTCACCAGTCTCGATTTGGTTACTCTGCAAACGCTCAATGCCGATGTCGCCGTTAACGGGCTGTCTCCATCCCAAGTGGCCAGCGACTACCTCGATATGCTTAATAATTAATGCGCGATGTTTTTAAGAACCAACGCTGATGCTCGGGAAAACTAATTAATGTCGTTAATGGATGCGCTGCCCACTCCGCGGCTTCGCTGGGAAGGGCGGCGCCCTAACGGGGTACTCCTCAGCCTCAGCGTTGTCATGCTAGCGGCATTTTGGTCATTGGACGCGGTGAGCGTGGCGCCCAATCGCATTGTGGCCGGTACGGGGTACGGCGCGCTGGAAGCCTTCGGCTGGCCCGGTGTGCTACTCGCGACGCTACTGCTTTCCGCTATAGGTCTTTTTGCGTGGCAGCCTAGTACGCAGCACTATCGTGCGCTGCTAGCGTCGCTAATGGCATTGATGGCGTTGATGCCGGTAGGCTTAATTGCCAGCAGTTATTTACTCATTGATCCAGACCTTCCTCAGGCTCGCTTAGGCCTGGGGGCGGCGTATTGGGTCATTCTGTTTTTGCTGCTGCTGTGTTTAATTGAAATTCGTTTACGTCTGAAACTGAGCCGACTATGGCCAACGCTGCTGTTAACCGCGGTTGCGCTTATCTGGTGGCTGTGTGCCGCGCTTTGGCTGGACAGTCTCGCGCTGGTTCAGGAGTTCAGGGCGCGTGACGCGCAGTTTGTACGCGCTGTTGGTCAGCACATAACGCTGGTCAGCATCGCCGTCAGTATTAGCGTGGTAGTGGGCATGCTGCTAGCGATGTTGATGCGTCGCTATAGTCGCCTGCAAAAAGGCGCTTTTGCGCTGCTGAATTTTTTGCAGACGATTCCCAGCCTGGCGCTGTTCGGACTGCTGTTAGGCCCGCTGGCGTGGCTTGCCGCCAAGGTGCCATTTTTGGCTCAGCTAGGCGTTAGCGGTATTGGCACGGCCCCTGCGCTGATTGCGTTAATTGCCTATAGCCTGCTGCCGATGGTGCGTAATACCTATATCGCCCTTGAAGAAGTCAGCCCGGCAACGTTAGACGCTGCCAAAGGCATGGGTATGCGCAGCGGCCAGCGTTTTTGGCAGGTCCGCCTGCCGCTAGCGTTGCCGGTGCTGCTCGAAGGGGTGCGGATTACCACCGTTCAGGCGATTGGGCTTACCGCGGTTGCCGCCTTGATTGGCGCTGGCGGGTTAGGCACATTTATTTTTCAAGGCTTAGGCCAGGCCGCCATGGATATGGTGTTACTCGGCGCGCTGCCTATTCTCATGCTGGCTCTGGTGGTCGATGCAGGCTTAGGTGCCCTGGCAGAAGCGCTGCGCCCCGGAGGGATACAATGATAGAGCTTGCCCACGTCTCGAAGCGATTTGGCAATGAAACCGCGGTGGACGATATGTCACTGCACGTGCCGAAGGGCAAATTCTGTGCCCTGGTCGGCACCTCTGGCTGTGGCAAATCCACCACCCTTCGCATGATCAATCGCTTAATTGAGCACAGCGAGGGCGACATCATCCTCGATGGTCAGGCGATAAAAGAGTACGACCCGGTAAAATTGCGTCGCCGTATCGGCTATGTGATTCAACATACCGGGCTGTTTCCGCACTGGAGCGTGGTTCGCAATATCGGCCTGGTGCCGCGTTTATTGAAGTGGCCAGCGGCAGAGGTTCAGGCGCGAGTAGAAGAGTTGATGAACCTGTTAGGTTTGTCGGTGGGGGAGTTCGGGCATAAATATCCCCATCAGCTTTCCGGGGGGCAGGCGCAGCGCGTAGGCGTCGCCCGGGCGCTAGCGGCAGATCCCGATATTTTACTGATGGATGAACCCTTCGGCGCGCTGGATCCTATCACCCGAGAGAAACTCCAGGATGAGTTGGCTCGGCTCCAGGCGAAAATGCATAAAACCGTGGTATTCGTGACCCACGATATGGATGAAGCTCTCAAACTAGCAGACCATTTAGTAGTGATGCGCGCAGGGCGAATCGTCCAGCAGGGCTCGCCACTGGCGCTGCTGCAGCACCCCGTTGACCCTTTTGTCGAGTCGCTCCTGGGCGGGCTTGAACGAGGGCTTAAGCAGGCATCTTTAACGCGCGTTAAAGATCATATGACGTCTATGGGGCAAATGTTGCCCGCGCAGTCGCGTATTCCCGCCGATTTCTCACTGCGCCAGGCGCTCTCTATGATGCTGCGCGATCATTGCGACAGGCTTACCGTCGTCGACCAGCACGATGTGCCCATCGGTGAGCTATCGCTGCGCCGGATAATCAAGGAAGCTCAGTTGGATAAAGGAAGCGCGTGAGTAACTCGCTAAGCGCTGCGCCATCCCGCAAACAAGCCCCGCTGTGGCTGTGGCCCCTGTTGTGGGGGGCGCTGTTACTGATTAGCGTGGTCGCAATGGCCGCTGCGGAGCCGCTTTTTCGCTGGATCGAGCCCGATGCCCGACAGGTCATTTATGCCCGCGCCGATTTCTACGTACTGCTGGGTCGCCACCTGTTAGTGGTGGGGGTGGCCGCGGTCGTGACCATTGTGGTGGGTGTGTTAGCAGGGGTTTTGGTGACGCGCCAACGCGGCAGGGATTTTCTGCCGCTGGTGGGCCAGCTGGCTTCGCTGGGCCAAACCTTTCCCCCGGTGGCTGTGCTGGCGCTAGCGGTTCCCGCCTTGGGGTTTGGCACCTTGCCGATTATTGTCGCCTTGGTTCTGTATGGGCTACTTCCCATCGTGCGTAATACGCTGACCGGCCTGCAGGGGGTCGATAGCGATATCAAAACCGCGGCCCACGCCATGGGCATGACGCCGATACAAATCCTGCGACAGGTCGAGTTGCCGCTGGCGGCACCGGTTATTTTAGCCGGTGTGCGTACCTCGGTGACGATTAATATCGCCACCGCTGCCTTGGGGGCTACTGTCGGGGCCAGTAACCTGGGTGACCCGATTATTGCCGGCATCGTGAACGGCAATATGGCCTATGTGGTTCAAGGCGCGCTGACGATTGCCTTGCTGGCCCTGTCGGTGGATAGCCTGTTTGAAATCCTCCAACGTCAGCTACGCTCGCGTCTGTCATCTTAATCCTCTTCTGCGTCTTAAGTCGTATCCCTAACAGCCTAATGCTGCGTTAGTGTCTGAGTAGTTGTATTGATCCATGCCAGATAAACCCACTGGCATAAACGGTTAATACCAACAACACTGCCCTCAAAAGGGGTAAAACAAGGACAATAATGATGACTCAGTACGTACACCAGCCGGCCTTTATGACCGGCGACGAAGTTACGATTCCTACCTTTGGTCTACTCAACCCGGACGGTAAGCTCTACGGCGGTGCTGTTGAGCCCGCACTTGAGCGTCACCACGCCCGGCGTATCTATCAGGCGATGCTGGCCACGCGGGTTCTCGATGAACGCATGATGGCGGCTCAGCGCCAGGGGCGGCTCAGCTTTTATATGCAGTGCACGGGTGAAGAGGCGGCCGTGGTGGGCGCCACCGCTGCGCTTAATGACGCCGATATGATCATGGCCCAATACCGCGAACAGGGCGCCTTGATGTACCGCGGCTTCTCCATCGACGAATTTATGAATCAGCTGTTCGGCAACGAGCTGGACTACGGCAAAGGCCGCCAAATGCCGATTCACTATGGGTCGCGCAAGCTGCACTACATGACCATCTCGTCGCCGTTGGCCACCCAGATTCCCCAGGCGACGGGTTACGCCTATGGGCAAAAGCTCGCCGGCCAAGGTCACTGCACGCTGACCTTCTTTGGTGAAGGCGCTGCCTCTGAAGGTGATTTCCACGCTGCGCTGAACATGGCGGCGGTGCACCAGGTACCGGTGATTTTCTTCTGTCGTAACAACGGCTATGCCATTTCCACCCCCGCCGTCGAGCAGTACGCCGCCGACGGTATCGCCCCGCGCGCCTTTGGCTATCTTATGCATGTGATCCGCGTGGATGGCAACGACGTATTGGCGGTGTATGAGGCGACGCGTCAAGCTCGCGAGATTGCCGTTGAACACAATCAACCGGTGCTTATTGAAGCCATGAGCTACCGGCTTGCCGCGCACTCATCCTCCGATGACCCTTCAGGCTATCGCTCAAAAGATGAAGAAGCGCTGTGGCGTGCCAAAGACCCATTGCTGCGGCTGCAAAAATGGCTGTTGAACAAGCAGTGGTGGAGTGAAGAGGAGGAAGTCTCTCAACAGGAAACCCTGCGCCGTGACGTGCTCGACACCATGAAGCGAGCAGAGAAACGCTCATCGCCACCCCTGGACAGCCTGATTAGCGATGTATATGCGGACATTACCCCTGCGCTACAGCGTCAGTTTGATCAGTTAAAACGCCATATCCGTCGCTACCCCGAGGCCTATCCCCGCGGGGCAACGTCATTGGACTTAGACGTGGGCGCCGAGACTGATTCCCAAGGGGAGGCGTAACATGGCCACCATGAATATGCTCCAGGCGATTAATAACGCCCTGGATATCGCCATGGCAGAGGATGAAAAAGTCATCTGCTTTGGTGAAGACGTGGGGATTTTCGGCGGCGTCTTTCGGGCCACTAGCCACCTGCAGGAAAAGCACGGCAAGGCTCGCTGCTTCAACACGCCGCTGGTCGAACAGGGCATTATCGGCTTTGCCAACGGCTTGGCGGCCCAGGGCTCTGTGCCTGTTGCCGAGATTCAGTTTGCCGATTATATCTTTCCCGCCTTTGACCAAATCGTGAATGAAACCGCCAAGTTCCGCTACCGCTCCGGTGATCTGTTTAACGTCGGCGGGCTGACCATTCGCACCCCTTACGGCGGCGGTATCGCGGGCGGCCTCTATCACTCCCAATCCCCTGAAGCCTATTTCACCCATACCCCGGGTTTAAAGGTGGTGGTACCGCGTAATCCCTATCAGGCCAAAGGGCTACTGCTCGCGGCTATTCGCGACCCGGATCCAGTGCTTTTCCTGGAGCCAAAGCGCCTCTACCGCGCCGCCGTGGGCGAAGTGCCCGAAGAGGATTACCAGCTACCCATTGGTGAAGCCGACATCACCAAAGAGGGCACGGATATTAGTGTGGTGGGTTGGGGCGCGCAGATGGAAGTGATCGGCAAAGCGGTCGAGCTAGCCGAAGAGCAGGGCATCGCCTGTGAAGTCATTGACCTGAGAACGCTGTTGCCTTGGGATGCCGACACCGTCGTTGAGTCGGTGCTTAAGACCGGCCGTTTAGTGGTTAGCCATGAAGCGCCACTGACCGGCGGCTTTGCGGGCGAAGTTGCCGCCACTATTCAAGAGCGTTGTTTTCTCTACCTGGAATCGCCGATTGCCAGGGTGACAGGGCTGGATACGCCTTTTCCACTGGTGCTGGAAAAAGAGTACCTGCCCGATCATCTGAAGATTTTTGAAGCGATTCGCGAAAGCGTCAACTTTTAGCGCTGAGGAGAACAACAATGAGTGATTTTTTACTGCCGGATATTGGCGAAGGCATCGTCGAGTGCGAAGTCGTTGAATGGCGCGTCGCTGAAGGCGATCAAATTGAAGAAGACCAGCCCATCGTTGAAGTCATGACCGACAAGGCGCTGGTGGAGATTACCGCGCCCGAAGCGGGTGTTGTCACCAAGCTTCATGTGGTCCAAGGGCAAATTGCCAAAGTGCATGCGCCGCTATTTGCCTATCAGGTGGAAGGGGAGAATCAGACCAGCGAACCGACTGGCAACAATAAGAGTGAGGCTGATACAGAAACGGCCGCCAGTGAAAAGCCGAGTGAACGGGCGGCAGAACCCTCCACCGCTACAGCTACGTCGGCTGCTGGCCGCTTATCTTACAAGGTTCCCGCCAGCCCCGCCGTTAGACGCTTGGTGCGTGAACACGCTTTACAGCTCACGGAGATCGCGGGTAGCGGTAAAGATGGCAGGGTGCTAAAAGAGGATGTGCTAACGCATCTTGACCAAGCATCGCAAACCGCTACCCCATCCAGCCAAGTAGCGGTTAAAACCCAAGCCGAAAGCAGCGTGCCCAGGGTAGAGCCACTGCGCGGCGTGCGCGCGGTGATGGCCAAGCGCATGGTGGAAGCGGCGAGCACCATTCCCCATTTTCACTACGGCGAAGAGATTGATGTGACCGAACTGCTGGCGCTACGGGAGCGCTTAAAGCCATTGGCAGAGGCCCAGGGTGAACGGCTGACGCTGATGCCGTTGTTTATGAAAGCCATGGCACTGGCGGTCGCCAAAGAACCCATTATGAATGCACAGTTAAATGCCGCGGGGGATGAGCTGCATTATTACCCCCAGTGCAATATCGGTATGGCGGTGGATAGCAAAGCAGGCCTGATGGTGCCCAATGTTAAAAATGTTGAACGCCTAACCCTGTTGGAAATTGCCCGGGAAGTGGGACGACTAACCAACTCAGCGCGGGAGGGGCGGGTTGATCAGGCTGATCTAAAGGGTGGCACCATCAGTATTTCCAATATCGGTGCGCTGGGAGGGACCTATGCCGCACCGATTATTAACGCCCCGGAAGCCGCCATTGTGGCGATCGGCAAAACCCAGTGGCTGCCACGTTTTGATGACCAGGGCGTCGTGCAGCGCCGCGCGATTATGACGATTACCTGGGCAGGCGATCACCGCTTTATCGACGGCGGTACCATTGCGCGCTTCTGTAATTGCTGGAAAGGCTTTTTGGAGACACCGGAAACAATGCTGCTTCATTTGGGCTAACAGGCCACACTATGCCCCAAGCACCGCTTCAGCAGTTTTACATACCTGAAGAGCAGTCGGTTTATCTGCTCAGTCATCATGATGCCCGCAAGCTTAAAGACTGGGTGGCGCTGTGTCAGGCGCAGCTTACCCAGTTGGGCTACCAAGATATTGAGTTGATTGGTAAAGGCGCCTACGGCTTTGTATTTGCCGGTAGCACCGTCCACCAAGGCGCTATCGCTCACTACGTGTTTAAGTTTTCGCGCATTACCCTACCTACCCATTTGCAGGAGCGCCTCGAAGAAGAGGCGTTTATGCTCGATCAGGTCTCACACCCGCGAATCCCCAGCCTGATTGCTTATCAGCGTACCAGAGGGCAATCTATTTTAGTCATGGAGCGAGCGCCCGGCTGGAATTTAGAGCAGGTATCGCTTAAGCAGGGGCGCCTCTCTCCACGCTTGATTGTTCGCATTGCGGCGCAGTTGGCCGATATTCTCACCGCACTGCGCCGAGAGTCAGGGCCCCAGGCGCGCCCAGTGGTGCATGGCGATATTAAGCCGTCCAATGTGGTCTTTGACCCAGGACATGAATCTATTGCACTTATCGATTGGGGCTCATCGGTATTTGCCCAGCTAGACGCACAGCTGCAGTTTGTGGGCGCCAATGTGATGGAGCTGATGTCGGATAACCTGCAGCAAACCAATGCTCGTCTGGGCGATGTTTATTTTATTGGCGAAGAGCAGTTAAACGGCGCACTCTCTTCGCCGCGCTTTGATGAGCAGGGCGCGGCGGGGACCCTGTATGCCCTGGCGTCGGCGCAATCCTGCCGCTTTGGCCACCGCGCCATTCCCGCTTGTTCGCTGGGCCTGCCCATGGAGTTTGCGCGTACCTTGGATGGCATGCTCGACCCTGACCCCCAGGTGCGGCGCAAAGCCGGCGACTACTTTTTAAACAACATGCCGCGTATGGCCAGGGTGGTGATGATTGATCTGCCTGCATCGCGCAATGTACCGCTGGTACCCGTATGGGCGCGTCCTGCAGATCAGGAAATAGAGACCGTGGTGTATAGCTCGCGCAAAGCCTTTCTACGCGAAGCAGGCGCTCAAGAAACCCTGAATGATGTCAACGATGTACAGCTCGACCGCTACTACAAGCAGTTTATGCAGGGCATGGGCGAAACCGAGAAAGCCTTTTTGGCGTCGGTGAGCCGCTTGGGAAAATACCCGGTGGTGGGGGGCTTGGCGCTGCGTTGGGAACGCGAAGGGGTGTATATCGATTCGTCGTTAAATTTACACGACCCGGCGTTGAAGCCCGCCTTTATCGAAGCGGTGAATAACATGGTGCATTTGGCGCGGGCGATTCACCGCCAAGGGGTATTCAAAAGCTGCCTGTTTAATGCCCGCCAAACCCTTCACCTGGAACGTGCATCAGCAGATGAACCCTTTGTCAGTGACGCGAAGATGGCGATTGACTACGAGCTAAGCGCGGTACCGGAGCTTGAGGATCGCTCCCGTCAGCACAGCTACTTTGAGGACGGCCCCGACCCCGAGGAGTTGCTGGTACTGCCGGATGCCATTATGCAGGCGCTGCAACAGCTCAACGCTATTCATCATACCGGGATGATTATCTTTGAGGCGCTACCTCGGCATCTCAAAATCCATAGCTATTACCGTTTGCTGGATCCTGCTCGAGAAGAAGCGTTCCGCACACTGCTGGCGCGTATTCTCACCTCGGTAAACCAAATAGAGGGCCTAGGCGTGTCGGGCTACATGAAAATGCCCTATAAAGACACCCGCTATTTTACCCACTTGGAAAGCCAGCCAGAGCGCTATTACCCCCGCGATCCACGGGGGTACGTTAAAAAATTAGCCTACTAAAATGAAAGCCATTTATTGGTTCGTTGTGCCTATCACCGCTGACTGGGTGGCTAACCAGTTTGCCAGTTGCTCAGTGAGCGTATCGCTGGCACGGCCAAAGGCATCGACAACATCAGCTATCTCTACACTGCTGGCTTGGGCGCGAGCGGTGAGGCTGCGCGCAGCGAGTGGCCTGCGGCTTTGAGCTTCGATCAACTGTACGTCTAACGCCACCTTAGCGCTTGGCAGCCCATTATCGTATTCGCTCTGAAAGTGGCGTAGCTCACTCAACAGCAGCAAGTCAGAGGGAAGGTTGGCACTGCCTACGCTCGCAAACAGCTGGCGCTGCTGTAGGCCCTCTATCAGTTGCGCCTGGAGCAACTCCGGGGTGTCTGCGTGCCAGCGAGCGCCTGCGTATACGTTCACGACGTTGCTGGCTGGGTAGACCACGATGCGGTTGCTACCCAGCAAGTGGCCAGCTTCAGGCTGGGCAACACCCAGACGCCTAGTGGTCATCGCCGACTCCACGGGTGAAGCGCTAGGCTGAATATCCGCAGAGGGTAACCGATAGAGGGTCGCCGGTTCATCTGCAGGCAGTATTGAACAGCCACTGCTCAGTAATAGTGCGGCACTGAGGATGGCGATAACAGTGAGACGGAAAATCATGGGCGAAACTCCTCTACCTGATCACGGCCGAGGAAAAAGTCGGTTGGGCTCTCCTCTAGCTGGCGGGTAATACGATCCAGCGTATCGAGCGTGGAGCGCAGTGACGACAGCGCCGGGGCAATATCCTGCGCGCCCTGTAAACTGCCTTCAATAGCCCCAGCGTTAGTCTCCACTAACTGCTCGATGCGCTGCGCCGCACGTGCCACATCGCGGCTTGCGTCGGCGGCGCTCAGCATCACCAGTCGGCCATCTTGACGCAGCAACTGTATCGCTTCCTGGCTCAGTGCATCGATACTGTCGAGAGTGGTCGTTGCCTGGCGAGACGCCTCACCAAAAAACGCCATGTTTTGGTTTAAAGCGTCCTGCTGGGAGGCAATCATGTCAGTGATCTGGGCAATGTTAGTCAGGATATTGCCCGCCTGCTCGCGGTTACTGTCGTCAAACAGTTGGTTAACGCTAATCAGAATTGAATTGATGTTTTCGATCATTTCTTCGCCTTCATCGAACAGCGTGGCGATGGGTGAAGGGTCTGCCTGAATAAACGGTACATTGTCGTCGGTTTGGTCAATCAACATCGGACTTTCTGGCGATCCACCATGGAGTTGAACGGACATGCTGCCGGTGATGCTGGTAATGGCCAGCTTAGCGCGGGTGTCCGATTTTATCGGCGTATCATCGTAGACCCGGATACTGGCAATGACTTGGCGTGGGTCGTCAGGGTTCAGGGTTAGTTCGGTGACTTCACCGACTTCAATGCCGTTGTACTGCACCGTACTGCCTTCTGATAAACCGCTAACGCTGCGTTCAAAAAGGATGCGATAGGGATGGTAGCTGCGCTCGCCCGCGGCATAGTTCATCCACAGCGCAAACAGCAGTGCAGCCGCGGCGGTACCCAAGGTAAATAGACCAATTAACACGTGATGCGCGCGGGTTTCCATCTGCTGTTACTCCTGGTCGCTAGTAATCGTTATGTGCGCGCTGAGCGGCTCGCCCGCGAGGCCCGTGAAAGTAGTCTTGAATCCATTCGTCCTGGGTTTCGGCCACCTTGTCGATAGTGTCCACTACTAAGACGTGTTTTTGCGACAGCACCGCTACCCGATCACAGGCGGCATACAGGGTGTCCAGGTCGTGGGTGACCAGGAAAACGCTGAAACCCAGCGCATCGCGAAGCGTTACCAGCAACTGATCGAAGGCGGCTGCGCCGATAGGGTCCAATCCTGCAGTGGGTTCATCGAGAAATAGAATATCAGGATCAAGTGCTAAGGCTCGGGCCAAAGCAGCGCGCTTGACCATGCCGCCAGACAGCGACTCAGGAAATTGAAGCGCTGCTTCCGGGGAAAGGCCGACCAGCGCAAGCTTGACCCGAGCGAGGTGTTCGGCATCTTCCCGCGGTAATTTAGCGTGCTCAATCAGCGGTAGCGCAACGTTCTCCTGCAGATTCAGCGAGCTAAATAGCGCGCCGCGTTGAAACAGCACGCCAAAGCGGCGTTCTATTTGGCTGCGCTCCGCTTCGCCAAGCGTATTCAGCGGAGTGCCCAACACCTCTACCGTGCCGCCGTTAGGGCGTTTCAAACCAATGATACTGCGCAAAAGCACCGATTTACCGGTACCAGAACCGCCCACAACACCGAGAATTTCCCCGCGTTTAAGGGTTAGATCCAAATTATCGTGAACGACAACAGAGCCAAATCGATTGATCAAGCCCCGAACCTTAATGACCGGTTGGCTGGTTTGCTCTGTTGGTTTATCTGAATTCGTCACCAGCCCATCTCCATAAAGAACAGCGCGGCGACGGCATCAATCAGAATCACCATAAAAATCGACTGAACGACACTGGAAGTCGTGTGTTCGCCCACCGATTGTGCGCTGCCGCTGACCTTAAAGCCTTCAAGGCAGCCGATAACGGCAATCACAAAGGCAAACACCGGCGCCTTGCTTAGGCCTACCAAAAAGTGCGTCACCGAGACGTCTTTTTGCAGCGTTGCGATAAACTGGCCCAGCGAAATATCCAGTGACAACGACGCCACCATGGCGCCACCGGCTAAACCGCTGAGCATGCCTACAAAGGTGAGCAGCGGCAGGCTAATCAGCATTGCCATCACGCGGGGCAGTACCAATAGCTCGATGGGGTCCAGCCCCTGCGCCTGCAGGGCATCTATTTCTTCGTTGGATTTCATGGCGCCAATTTGCGCCGTAAAGGCGCTGGCGGTGCGCCCAGCCAAGAGAATGGCGGCTAGCAAAACACCAAACTCACGTAGAAAAGAGAAAGCCACAAGGTCGATGGTATACACCGTGGCGCCAAAATCCTGCAAAACGGTAGCGCCAAGGAACGCCACTACTGCCCCAACCATGAACGTTAGCAGGGCGACGATGGGTACCGCATTAAGGCCGCTCTGCTGAACATGGGCCACCGTGGCGGTCACCCGCCAGCGGTGTGGCCGCAATGCCAGATGGAAAAGGGTGGCAATCACCAGGCCGATAAATGCCAACAACTGACGCTGCTGCGCCCATAGCCCCGCCATGTGCTGACCAATGTTGGCAAGCGTTTGGTTGATACGCGAATAGGCGGGCGGGTCAACGATGAGCGGCGCTTGCATGGCCTCGGCAATACGTATAAGTAGGGCCTGCTGCACTTTAGGCAGTTCAGTTGCCCATTTAGCGACCGAATGCGCTTTTTCGACGCCGATAAGTTCGACAATAAGAACGGCGCCCGCGGTGTCGAGCCGGGTGATCGCTGCCAACGAAATAGCGCCTGTCGCTTGACTGATGTGCTGCTGACGAAGCTCGGCTTTAATGCACCGGTAATTGGCAAGCGTCCACTCACCCTGCAACGTGAGTGATTCATCACGGCGTGCTATCCACTCGCTTGGCATCCCCGCTCCTTGGCCTAATTAATACTGATGCGCTAGTTAACACGCTTATGATGCATTCAAACAGGCGTTAGTAAAAGCTTCACAGCGCACGCTCAGGAAAATTCACGCCAGGCGGCATAAGTACTGAGAAAGACGCGTCCGGTCAGCGCCTCTAAAAAATCACTCTTCTTAAGCTGATCCATCACCGGGCCTTTTACCTCGGATAAGTGCAGTTTTACATCGGAGTCTTTTAAGCGGGCATTGATAGCCTCTAGGCTCTCAAGCGCCGAGGCATCAATTAAATTGACTGCCGAACAGATCAACACAACGTGTTCCAGCTCAGGTTGGCTCGCGACAAGGTTATAAACGGTGTCCTCTAAATAGCGCGCGTTGGCAAAGTAGAGGCTCTCGTCGATGCGTAGAAGCGCCACATTGCTAACCGTTTCCACATCGTGACGTTCCGTGTTGCGAAAATGCTCGGTGTCAGGAACGCGTCCCACCAGCGCGCTGTGGGGGCGGCTTGTGCGGTATAAAAATAGTGCAATAGACAGGGTGACACCGCCAATAATGCCAGCCTCAACCCCTTCGCATAACGTCAGCAGAATGGTCACTGCCATGGCGGCAAAGTCGCTGCGCGAATAGCGCCAGGTTTGGCGCAGCATGGGAATATCGACAAGCGTCAAGATCGAAACGGTAATCGTCGCGGCCAGTGTCGCGATGGGCAGATAGAAGAGCCAACCGGTAAACGACATTGTCACCAGCGCGATACCCAGTGCCGCAAATGCCCCCGCGGCGGGTGTTTGCGCGCCCGCATCATAGTTGATCACTGTGCGCGAAAGCCCGCCAGTAACCGGCATGCCACTCGATAAACCGGCGGCCAGATTGGTGGCCCCCAGACCGATCAATTCTTGATTGGGTGAAATGCGTTGACGTCGTTTTGCCGCCAGCATCTGACCCATGGAGACCGACTCGACAAAGCCGACGAGGCTAATCAGCAGCGCGGGAATTAACAGCGCGCGCCAGAGCGAATAGTCGCCCCAGGGGAAACTCAGCGCCGGTAAACCACCAGGAATTTCCCCCACCACCGCAACGCCGCTAGCGGCTAATTGCCAGTGCCAGGTCACTAAAGAGGTGACAACGACTGCAAATACCGGCCCGGATTTGGCGATTAGGTCCGCCAGGGTAAGGGGCAAGCCGGCTTTATGTAGTGTGGCTTTGCCAAAACGGCGTATCGTAATCAAAAACACCAGCGTACCGCTGCCGATCAGCAGGGTGGGCAGATTAAAGGTGGCGAAGTTGGGTACCAGCGTCATGAGGCGCTCCACCAAGGTAAAGCCACTGCTTTCCACCCCTAGCAAACTGCCCAACTGGCTGGCGGCGATTAAAATGCCCGACGCCGTTAAAAAGCCCGAAATGACAGGGTGGCTGAGAAAATTACTAAAAAAGCCCATTTTCATTAATCCCATCGCCACCAGCATGCCGCCAGAAAGCAGTGAGAGAATGAGCGCCGCCTGTAAATAGGTGTCTGTGCCAGGCATGGCGACAGAGGAGAGCGCCGCACCGGTCATCAGGGCAATAATCGCGACGGGGCCTACTGCTAGCGTTCGGCTAGTGCCAAACAGCGTATAGATTAGCTGGGGAAGAATGCTGGCATACAGCCCAACCACCGCCGGTAAGCCGGCGAGCAGCGCATAGGCAAGTGACTGGGGAATGACCATCACTGTGACAATCAACCCTGCTAAGAGGTCAGCGCCCAACAGGCGCTTATGGTAGTGGGGCAACCACGTCAAAATGGGCAAATAGCGCTTAAGCATGGGGTCCAGTGGTTTTATGGCTAAGCAGTGAGGGTAAGTGATAATTCATTTTGTGTCAGTGCTTATATTCATTTGTGCTTCAATACAGCGGTGACAGACGAGCACCTTTGCACAACATTCATCTTCCCCTCCCAAAGTGCTAGTTATTTAAACTGTGTAACCCGTTAAGCTTAGAAATAAAGGAAAGTTAATCATGCTTTCTGCAAGGTAATCTTCACTCAATAACGTCAACAAAAGAGATCACCTCATGCGCATAATGCTATTGCTGGTTCCGTTACTGTTGTTGGTACTGTCGGCTGTGCTTGCCGCCCAAGGTGGCCTCTGGGGGTATGCGGCGTTGGTGAGTGCCGCTTTCGGCGGTGGGGCCCTGTTGTTGAGCGTTTTTGAGGGCGTGCACCGCGCTGGTCAGCACCGCCTTGAACAGCACCAGCGTGGCGTCAAGTCACTGCGTGATTACCGCTCGCTGCGCGCCATGGCATACCGGCTAATGAACCGTGCCAGCAGCACTGCGATTGCCTCGGCAGAAGTCTCGCACTATGCCGACCTGATGGATCACCGCCTTACCCAGCAAGAGACCATGGCCCGCGAGGCGTCATCAAGCATGACCGCCATTAATGCCGCTATTATGCAGGTCAGCGCCAGCGCCAGCCAAGTAGCGGCGCTGGCAGAGAGTGCTCGGGAAGCTAGCCATCACAACCATGCCGAACTGGATGATATTGTCCAGGACATGAGTGATGTTGCCGACCGCTCCAATCAAGCGCTGGAGATGCTCACCGCGCTGAACGATAAAATTGAGCGCGTACGTAGCGTTACCTCGATGATCGAGGATATTGCCGAACAGACGCATTTACTCTCGCTCAACGCGTCAATTGAAGCGGCACGCGCTGGTGAACACGGGCGAGGGTTTGCAGTGGTTGCGGGTGAAGTGCGCAATTTGGCACTAAAAACCTCTACTGCAACGCAAAGCGTCGATGAGTTAGTGAAAGACATGCATGAGAGCGGTCAATCGGTAGTGGTCACGATGGGCGATTTAATGACGCGTATCAGCGAGCGTTCCAAAGGGTTACAAGGAGTCGGCAGCAGTCTGGGGACAATGACCCAAGAATTTGACCAGGTGCAGAGTGAAATTACCCGCGTCGCCGATGCGATGGAAAACACTCGTCAGCACAGCCAAACCGTGGCAGATAGCCTGCGTCAGTTGGAAGACGATGTCGATGAAGGCAATCGCAACATGCACGACCTAGCTGAGCAGGCGCGATCACTCATGGAGGCCGCGGAAGGGGTCGACGGTGAACTTGCGCAGCAGCATTTAGAAGGGCGTCACCAGCAAGTGTTTCATGCCGCGCGATCAACCGCTGATAAGCTGGGCAAGCTATTTGAAAAAGCCATCGCCAGTGGTGAGCTTGCAGGCACGACGCTTTTCCAGCCCCGCTATGAACAAATTCCCGACACTCAGCCGCCGCAGTATAAAACCGGCTTTGATAGTTTCACGGACAGGTACCTGCCGGATCTGCAAGAGCCTTTGCTCACTCAACTTGGTTTAAGCTATGCCATCGCCTGTGACCGCCAGGGCTATGTGCCCACTCACAATAAAGCGGTCAGCCTTGAGCCAACCGGTGACTACGCCCACGACCTGAAATTCTGCCGCAACAAACGTATTTTCGATGACCCGACCGGCAGTCGCTGTGGTGCTCATGAAAAGCCATTGCTACTGCAAACCTACAAGCGTGATACCGGTGAGATCATGCACGACCTTTCTGTGCCGGTGTATGTTCAGGGCAAACACTGGGGCGGCTTCCGCGTTGGCTATCAGCCCGAGCGCGATCACCCGCCAGAGGTTATCGCCGATGCCTCGGCACCGCTGGCGTTAGCTAGCCACCGCGTAGCGCGTGCGTGACTGCCACGCCGACCACGAGTAGAGCGCGAGCCCAATCCAAATAAGCACAAAGGTCGCCAACTGGATAAGGCCTAATGGTTCGCCAAACACGCTAAGGGCGATAAGAAATTGAATGCTGGGGTTGATGTACATCAGAAACCCCAGGGTCGCCAAGCGCAGTCGGCGGGCAGCGCCAGCAAACGCCATCAGTGGCAGCGCCGTGAGAGCACCACTGGCGATTAACAGCCCGGTGGTCGATGTATCCTGCAAAAAGTGAGAACTGCCGTTCCAACTTAGCCACCCTAAGGCGATAAGGCCGAGGGGGAATAGCAGCAGGGTTTCGACAAACAGCCCGGAAAGTCCGTCCAGCGGCACCTGCTTACGAAATAGCCCGTAACTGCCAAAGCTCAGCGCCAATACCAAACTAATCCAAGGCAGCTCGCCGAGCATCACAAACTGGGTGGCAATGGCGATAGTGGCCAAGCCCAGCGCGACCAGCTGCAGCTTTGCCATCACTTCCCGCAGTACCAACATGCCCAGGGCAACGTTAACCAGCGGCGTTAAGAAGTAGCCCAGGCTTGCCTGCAATACCTGTTTAGATTCCACCGCATAGATATAGATGCCCCAGTTAAAAGCGATCAGCAACGCACAGGCCAACACCCGACCCAGCCGTTTGGGCTCCCCCAGTGCGGCGACCACCGGCGGCCAGCGGCGCAATAAGGTGATTAAACCAACTAGAAATATACATGCCCATAGAATACGGTGAATCAAGATTTCGAACGCAGGAACGCCGTCAAACAAGGCAAAAAATAGTGGAAAACAGCCCCACATGGTGTAGGCGGTTAACCCGAACATGACGCCTTTGACTGCTTCAGGGTCGCGTGTTGGAGTAGGAAGCATAGCAGCCTCATTATTTAAAGAGGCTAATCTATCATAAACGTTGTCATAACACTGGTTGAATGGAGGTGTTGAATGAGCGAACTTGGAACGAGCGAACTTAGAACCAGCCTGGTCCAGTGCGATTTACGCTGGGAAGATCCCCAAGCGAACCATGCCCACCTGGAACAATTGTTGGGTGAATTGGACAGCCACGATACCGACCTGATTGTGTTGCCGGAAATGTTTGCTACCGGTTTTACCATGAACTCGCGTGAAATGGCCCAGCCAATGGCACAAAGCCAGAGCGTGGCCTGGTTGCAGGCTCAGGCACAGGCACGTAACTGCGTGATGACCGGCAGTGTGGCGATCGAAGAGGGCGGCGAGTTTTATAATCGCCTGATCTGGGCGACACCTGACGGTGAGCTAACCTATTACGACAAGCGACACCTATTCCGGATGGCCGGTGAGCATGAGCGCTACGGCATGGGCACAGAGCGTAAAATCGTCGAACTCAAGGGGTTCAAGCTGCTGCTTAGCGTTTGTTACGACTTACGTTTTCCGGTGTGGATGCGTCAGCAGCCTGCGAAAGGCGATCATTTCGAGTATGATGCGCTGCTGTGTATCGCCAACTGGCCAGCACCGCGTCGCCAACCCTGGCGGACGCTACTGCAAGCCCGGGCAATAGAAAATTTAAGTTATGTCATTGGTGTGAATCGCGTTGGAGAAGACGCCAAAGGGCTTGCCTACAGTGGCGATTCCTTATTAGTCGACTTTAAAGGTGAACCGCTCATTGACCACCCTGCTCATACCCCGTTTATCGAAACGGGCACGCTGGATAAAACTACCCTTGATGCTTTTCGTGAAAAATTTCCTGCCTGGCAAGATGCCGACCGTTTTGAGCTGCTGCCAGGAGTGGGTTAATGATGCGCCTTGATCGCTTCTTAAGTGAAACCTCGCCGTTAACCCGTAGCCTCGCCAAACGAGCGCTGAAAAACGGCGAGGTCACCCTGAACGGTGAGCCGATTAAGCAGTCGGCCACTCAGATCGATACCGATAACGATGTTGTTGTGCTGAATGGCGAACGACTGGCACTGGTCGGTTTACGCTACATTATGCTGCACAAGCCGGTCGACGTTGAGTGCAACGCCCGCCGGGGGCTTTATCCACGAGCGATCGATTTAATTGATCTGCCCAAAGTCGAGCGCTTACAGCCGGTAGGGCGGTTAGATGTGGATACCACGGGCCTGCTGTTGTTAACCGACGACGGCCAGTGGTCGCATCGCGTTACGTCGCCGCGCCACCGTTGCGCCAAAGTGTATATCGCCGAGCTTGCCGAGCCTATGGAAGGCGCGGCGGCGGAGTGGGCGATTGGCCAAGTCGCCGACGGCCTGATGTTAGATGGCGAGGAGTCGCCGACGCACCCGGCAACGCTGCGGCTTTTATCGCCGACCCAAGCGGAGCTCACCATTACCGAAGGGCGTTACCATCAGGTAAAGCGTATGTTTGCCGCTTTGGGGAATCACGTGAACTCACTGCACCGGAGCTCCATCGGTGATTTAGTTTTGGATACCAACCTGGCGCCCGGCGAGTGGCGAGAATTAACCGCCGACGAAATCGCGCTTTTCTGAGCCTTTGTTTAAGGTCTCCTTAGCCGCTGCCCCCACGGGTGAGCGGCTTTATTTTTAGCTAAATATTTATACCGTTATCTTACATGTTTACCATAAGCTATTGCCTAGAGCGTATACTCGTCAGCAAGAAGAGCGCTAGCTGAAGTTGCCTGCCACCTGTGCTTTTGGCCGTTTCAGTTAGCCGTTGCTTCGTCTTGAGTGGCTAGATGCGCCGCGGCAATCAGTGCTTGGGTGTAGGCGTGTTTGGGGGCTGATAAAACCTCTAGACAGGGGCCTTGTTCGACCACTTCGCCATCCTTGAGCACCATAATGCGATGTGCCATGGCGCGCACAACGGCTAAATCATGGCTGATAAATAAATAACTAAGTTGGTGCCGCGCCTGTAGATCGCGCAGCAGAGTGACCAGCTGCTTCTGTACGGTACGGTCTAACGCCGAGGTGGGTTCATCGAGCACCAATAGCTCGGGCTCCAAAATAATGGCCCTGGCCACGGCAATACGCTGGCGCTGGCCCCCGGAAAACTCGTGGGGGTAGCGGGCGGCGCAGCTCTCGGGCAGCCCAACTTCGTGTAGCGTTTGTTTAACCCGCTGGGTGATAACCTCAGTGGTCAGATGGGGGTAGTGAAAACGCAGCCCTTCGCTAACGATATCAAACACCGGCATTCGCGGGGAAAGCGCGCCATAAGGGTCTTGAAACACCATTTGCAAGCGGTGGCGCTGGCGCCGCAACGCATCGCCGGTCAGGCTGCTAAGTGTGTCGCTACCCAGGGTGATCTCGCCTTGGCTAGTGACCAAGCGCATGACTGCCGAGGCGAGGGTGGTTTTCCCCGACCCGGACTCACCCACAATGCCCAGGGTTTCCCCAGGGGCGATATGCAGGTCGGTCGGCTGAACCGCGACAAAGGCGGGCGGCTGGCGCTTGAACAAACCGGTGTTGGGACGTTTAAAGCTCACGCTTAACTGGCGCGCCGTGAGTAGCGGCGGCGCCTGCGCAATGGCCTGGGGTCTGCCTTCCGGCTCGGCGGCGAGCAGCGCCTTGGTATAATCACTTTGCGGGTGCTGAAAGACTTGCTCCACCGGGCCGATTTCCTGAATGCGTCCTTGATACATCACGCAAATACGGTCCGCGTAACGGCGCACCAGATTTAAGTCATGGCTGATAAACAGCATGCCCATACCATGGTGGTCACGCAGCTCGCGCAGTAAGGCGAGAATGTCTTGCTGTACCGTTACGTCCAGCGCGGTAGTGGGCTCATCGGCAATCAGCAGCGATGGGTTGTTGGCAATCGCCATGGCAATCATCACCCGCTGGCGCTGCCCCCCTGAAAGCTGGTGGGGCCAGGCATTCAAGAGTTCATCCGGGCGCGGCAGCTTAACGTGTTCCAGCAATGCTTTGCTACGCTCACGTGCCGCCTGGCCACGTAGGCCTTGATGCAGCCGCAGCGCTTCAGCGATTTGCTTGCCAACCCGGTGCAGCGGGTTAAGCGAGGTCATTGGCTCCTGGAAAATAAAGCCGACGCGATTGCCGCGTACAGCGTTCCACTCAGTTTCCGTTAAGTTGGCCAGGTTGGTCTCACCGAGCCAGCGTTCGCCTTGAAGGGTGGCATTACTGGGCAGCAGATTAACCATGCCCAGCGCCGATACCGATTTACCCGAGCCTGATTCACCCACGATTGCCAGGGTTTCACCGGTATTGACGCTGAGCGATAGCGAATGCACCACCGGGCTGCCATCAAAAGCAATATCAAGGTTGTCGATGCGCAGCAGTGGATCAGACATGATTGGGCTCCTGGGCAGGGCCTGTTTGGCGCTGCTGCACGTGGCGCGGGTCAAAGGCGTCGCGCAAGCCTTCGCCGATAAACACCAGTAGCGAGAGCATGATCGCCAGCGTCATAAACGCCGTGATGCCCAGCCACGGGGCGTGTAGGTTGTTTTTGCCCTGGGCCGCCAGCTCACCGAGGGATGGCGCGCCAGGCGGCAGACCAAAACCGAGAAAATCCAGCGCGGTCAGGGTGCCAATCGCACCGGTAAACAGAAACGGAATAAACGTCAGCGTGGCGACCATGGCGTTGGGTAGCACGTGGCGCCACATAATTAAGCGTGACGGCAACCCCATGGCTTTGGCGGCGCGAACATACTCCAAATTGCGCGCGCGCAGGAACTCGGCGCGCACGATATCCACCAGGCCCAGCCACGAGAACAGCAGCATAATGCCCAGCAGCCACCAGAAACCCGGCTGCACGAAACTGGCCAAAATGATCAGTAAAAACAGTACCGGTAGGCCCGACCAGATTTCGGTAAACCGCTGACCAATCAAATCAATCTTGCCGCCAAAGTAGCCCTGTACGCCGCCAATCACCACGCCCATCACTAACGATCCGGCAGTCAGTACCAGGGCAAAAGCGACCGAAAGCCGGAAACCGTAAATGACCCGAGCCATTACATCACGGCCTTGGTCATCGGTGCCCAGCCAGTGGCGGCTATCGGGAGGTGCCGGGGAAGGGCGGGTCATGTTCATATCCAGGGTCTGGTAGGAAAACGGAATGATCGGCCATAGCGCCCAGCCATGATCGTCAATCTGCTGCTGAATAAACGGGTCTAAATAATCGGTACGTGTGGGTAGAAAGCCGTCGAACTCGGTTTCGGGGTAATCCACCAGCAACGGAACATACCACTGGCCGTCGTACTGCATAACGATGGGTTTATCGTTCGCGATCAGCTCGGCAAACAGACTGAGGATAAACAGCGTGCCAAACAGCCACAGCGACACGCGTGCGCGGCGGTTGGCTTTAAATGCGACGATACGGCGGCGGGTAATCGGCGACAAACGCGATGATAAAGAGGCCATTATCACGACTCCCGGGTCGAAAAATCGATACGCGGGTCTACCCACACGTAGGTCAAATCAGAAATCAGCTTGAGGATTAAGCCGATCACGGTGTATAGGAACAGAGTGCCGAATATCACCGGGTAATCGCGCTGCATCACCGCCTCAAAACCGAGCAGGCCCAGCCCGTCCAGCGAAAAGATAACTTCGATAAGCAGTGCCCCGGTGAAGAAAATGCCGATCATGGCGGCGGGTAGGCCCGCGATAATGATTAGCATGGCATTGCGAAATACATGGCCATAAAGCACCCGGCGCTCGTCGGCGCCTTTGGCACGCGCCGTGATGACATACTGCTTATGGATTTCATCGAGAAAGCTGTTTTTGGTCAGCATGGTTAAGGTGGCAAAGCTGCCAATCGAGGCGGCGATAACCGGCAGCGTGATGTGCCAGAAGTAGTCTTTGACTTTGCCCCAGGCCGAAAGCTGGTCGAAGTCGGGTGAGGTCAAGCCGCGTAACGGGAATACGTCCCAGTAGGTGCCGCCGGCAAACAAAACGATCAATAGAATCGCAAACAAAAAGCCGGGGATGGCGTAGCCGACAATCACTAACCCCGACGACCAGACGTCAAACCGGGAGCCGTGGCGCAGGGCTTTTTTAATGCCTAACGGGATAGAGATTAAATAGACTAGCAGCGTGGTCCAAAGCCCCAGCGAAATGGACACCGGCAGCCGCTCGATCATCAGCTCGGTGACCGGGCGGTCGCGGAAAAAGCTGGTGCCAAAATCAAAGGTCAGGTAATCCGCCATCATGCCGATAAAACGCTCATGGGCGGGCTTGTCAAAACCAAACTGCTGTTCCAGCTGTTCAATAAAGCGCGGGTCAATGCCGCGGGCACCTCGGGAGTCGTCGCTAACCTGAACATCGGCGCCGCCCATATCCAAGCGGGTGCTAGCCATGGCGTCAGCCCCTTCAAAGCGTGCCAACATCTGATCAATCGGCCCGCCCGGCGCCGCCTGAACAATAATGAAATTGAGTAACATGATCCCGAAAAGCGTCGGAATCATTAACAGCAGTCGGCGTAGGGTATAGCGTGCCACAGAGCACTCCGAGGTTTATGACCATGAAACCGTTAAGGGTAAGCCATTGCAATCAAGGGTTGTCATACCGACACGGTTAGCGGTCGCGGTGACGGCGCTGTAATTCTGCTTCACGGTCGGTGTCTACCCACCACGCATCCAGGTCCATGGCGTACTTTGGGAAGGGTTCGGGGTAGCCAAACTTATCCCAGATCGCAATGCGTGTTTCTCCCGAGTGGTAGTGGGGAATCACATAAAACCCCCAGCGCAGCACCCGGTCCAGCGCACGCGCGGCGGTATCCAGCTCCTCGCGGCCATCGGCACGAATGATGTCTTCCACCAGCGCATCCACCGCTGGGTGGGCCAACGCCATTCGATTACGGCTTTGTGGCGCTTCGGCGGCGGCGCTGGTCCAGAAATCGCGCTGCTCATTGCCCGGGTTATTGGACTGCGGAAAGTGGCTGATGACTATGTCATAGTCGTAGTTGCGCTGTCGGTTTAAATACTGGTTGATATCAACGATACGCATGGAGGTTTGCACCCCTAAACGGGCCATATTGCGCAGCATGGGCTGAACCACGCGTTCGAGCCCAGCGTCGTAGAGCAACACTTCCAGGCTTAAGGGTTGCCCGGTTTGTTGATTAATGAGTATTCCGTCTTCAACGCGATAGCCCGCTTCGCGGAGGAGATTGAGCGCTTTACGCAGTCGCTCGCGCAAATCAGTTGGCTGCTCAATAGGTAGCGGTTCGGTGAACAGGCGGTCAGAGCCGTGGGAGGCGATCAACTCTTCCCGAAAAGGTTCCAGCAGCGCCAGCTCCTCTTCTGAGGGTAGGCCGGTGGCTTCCATTTCAGAATTTTGGAAGAAGCTTTCCGTGCGTTGGTAGGTATCGTAAAAAATATTGGTGTTTAGCCACGGAAAGTCGAAGGTGAGGCTTAATGCTTCGCGTACCCGCGGATCCTGAAACTTGTCTTTGCGCAGGTTGAAGACAAACGCCTGCATCATGGAAGGGTTAACGTCGGGTACCGTTAGCCGCTTCACCAGGCCCGCTTCATAGGCCGGAAAATCATAGCCAATCGCCCAGGTGGAGGCGCGGGCGTCGGTACGAAAATCCGTCAGACCGGCTTTAAACGCCTCCCAGGCAATATCGCGGTCACGGTAGTAGTCGTAAATAATATGATCAATATTGTAACGGCCAACGTTGACCGGTAACTCTTTACCCCAGTAATCCTCATCGCGCTTAAATACGATCCGCCGCCCCGGATCAACTCCGCTAATGCGATAAGGCCCCGAGCCCGGGTGGGCCGCCAGAGTAGGTGAGGTAAAGTCCCTGGGTTCCCAGTAGTGGCGGGGGAGTATGGGCAATTGGGTAACGATTAGCGGCAGCTCGCGAGACTCAGCGTCGTTCAAGGTAAAGCGCACCTGGTGTTCGTTTAGCGCAATGGCTTCGTCGACGCCTGCGTAGTAGCTGGCGTAAAACGGATTACCCTCTTCACGGAGTAGGTTGAGCGAAAACACCACATCGTAGGCAGTCACCGGTTCGCCGTCTTGGAAGCGCGCTTCAGGGCGCAGGTCGAACTCGATCCACTGTCTGTCAGGGTCCAGGCGCACTCCCTCGGCCAGTAAGCCGTACAAGCTAAACGGCTCGTTAGGGTTGCTGGCCATCAGCGTATCGTAGATTTGTGAAATGCCGGTGGCGGGGGTGCCACGAATAATAAAAGGGTTGGTGGAATCGAAGCTGCTGCCTACGGCGGTGCGGGTAATGGTCCCGCCTTTGGGTGCTTGGGGGTTGACATGCGGAAAGTGGGCGAAACCTTCTTCAAGCGCGGGACTATCGTAGAGCGATAGTCCATGCACGGTTTCGACCGCCTCATCTGCCGTGACACCCGATACGCTCAAGACAACGTAACTTATGAACAGAAGCGTTTTGGTAAAAAATACACCACGTGGCATTGGTGACTTCCCATGTGAACACAGCCTACTGGTTGACGTGCTGCTTCAGCAGTACGGTGTTAAGCGCGTTTAGCGGCCTGAAATCGATAGCAGCTGGCCCGGTTGTAAATAGCCGGGGCGGTCAAGCGCATTCCAGCGTATCAGGTCTTGCTGGTCAATATTGTAGCGGGCCGCAATGGTAGAAAGGCTATCGCCACTTTCAACACGGTAGGTATCGGCGCTATCGCTTTGTGCGATTGCTTGGCTGTTGCCTTGGGCCAACTGAGCCAATGCCCACGAGTCGACTTCTTCAGGTACGAGAAGCGTTTGGGTGCTGCGTGGATCAATACGGCCGTTGAGCAGGCCAGGGTTAAGCTCAGCGAGGGCCGATTGCCTCACTTGAAGCATTTGCGATGCCTCGGAAAGGCTAACTGCATGGGCCAGCTGCACCTTCGCAAACGCCGGTTCGGTATGAATCTCAGGCAACGTCACATGGTAACGCTCGGGGTCATTGATGATGGTCGCAATGGCTTTCAGTTTGGGTACGTACTGCATTGTTTCGTAGGGTAAAGAGAGGTCCCAGTAGTCACCGTGCAAGCCTTGGCGCTGTGCTTGGCGAAGGGCGTGGTTGACCGTGCCAGCGCCTGCGTTATACGCCGCTAATGAAAGCATTAAATCGCCTTCATACCACTGGTCGGCCTGCATTTCCAGGTAATCCAGCGCCGCTTCGGTGGAGGTGACTACGTCTAGCCGCCCGTCGTAATTCCCGTTGCGTACTAGCCCTAACGCGTCTCCGGTAGCGGGCATAAACTGCCACAGTCCTGCAGCACCGCGGTGGCTTTTTGCCCCAGTGTCAAAGGAGCTTTCTACAAACGGAATTAGCGCGACTTCGCCGGGGAGTCCACGTTCGCTCACCTGCTGAGTAATCCAGGCAAGCCAGGGCCTCGCACGCTCGGTAATCGTGGCAATGTTTTCAGGGCTTGAGCGGTAGTGCTCGATCCATTCATCCACCCTTGCCTGGGCGTCGGCTGGCAGGATCTTATCTTGCCATTGAAAGCTTTTACGCAGCGTTGTCCAGGCGTCCTGGGGTTCTAACGTCAAAGCTTCCCAGAAGTTCGTTTGGAAAGGCGTGGGACGCGGCTGGGTAGTGTTTGCCGACGCACTTGCCGAGCCATTGGCTGTTTCATAAGCCGGTGCGGAAGCTTGAGTGCTTGTGGCAGCGGCTAACATTAGCCCCGTCATTAGCGTACTCACTGCGCTTAGCAGCAAGCGTTGGCGAATTGTTTGATAGGTCATAGTGTCATTTGGTTGGTTTCGATAGCGTTCTTAAAAACGGTTCTTCCACTCACGCAGCGTGGTGAACGTCGCGAGATCATTATCATTGGCTCCCTGAGTGCCTGCCGCTTGGCGCACACTGTCTGTGTTGACGCGCAGGTAGGGATTGATTTTCAGCTCGCGCCCTATCGTACTGGGTAAGGTGGGGCGATCCAGTGCCCGCGCCTTTTCACACTCCTCTAAGGCGTGCTTGACGTCTTCATTTTCCGGGTCCGCAGCACGGGCAAACGTAAGGTTTGCCTGGGTGTACTCGTGCGCAGCAAAGACCAAGGTATCTTCGGGGAGTTCCGCAAACTGTTTCAACGCGGTGAACATCTGCTCGGGTGTGCCTTCAAATAAGCGGCCGCAGCCAGCGCAAAACAGCGTATCGCCGCAAAACAGCAAGGCAGGGATGCCCGCGGTAAAATAGCTGATATGATCCAACGTATGCCCAGGGGTGGCCATGACGTCGAAGAGACGGCCCATAATACGTATTTCATCGCCATCGCCAACGGCTTCGTCGATGCCTTCGATCGACGAATTGGCCGGGCCGATGACGTGTGGCGAGTAGCGTTTGATTAATTCCGCTAAACCACCGGTATGGTCATGGTGGTGATGGGTAATTAAGATGCTGTCTAGGCTTAGCGACTCGCGTTCTAGAAACTCGATAACCGGGGCTGCTTCACCAGGATCAACCACGCAAACGCTTTGACTGGTATCTTGTCTGAGTAGCCAAATATAGTTGTCGCTAAGGGCCGGGATCGGTGTCACGCTCATCATCGACGAGATCCTTTAGTTTCAGGAAACGGAACTCACAAAATAGAGCTCATAAAAAAGCGCACAACAGCCAACCAGTCATTTAGTTAACTGTTGCGCCTATGGTGTATAAGCGCTAATCGGTGCGTAAAAGCCGCTAAAAGTCGTTACTTTGGAGGGAAGCGTTGTTCATGTCAAATTCGACGACGGCAACAACACTCGCCAAGCGCTTAACCAGTAGCCAGACTTACTGGCAGAGTGAAGCGGGTCGTTCGTTATGGGAAACCCAACGTGCTTGCCTGGGGCCCGTGGTGGAAACCCGAGTGGGTGGCCACAGTTTGGAAATGAGTATGGGCCCGGCCATGCTGACCATGTCGGCGATTCCTCATGCCCTACGCTGGTCGCCAACCCGCCAGTTGGCCGACCACGACAGCACGTTGATATGCCCGCCGGATCAGCTTGCGCTGCCGGACCACTGTTTGGATATAATGGTAGTTCACCACTGGCTAGAGTGCTTGGACGATGCCCATTTCACCCTGCAAGAGGCCGCGCGGGTGACGGCCGACAATGGCATTTTGGTGCTGTTTGGCTTTAATCCTATTGGGGTCAGTGGGCTTGCGCGCCAATGGCGTAAGCGCCAACAGCAGTTTCCTTGGAACGGTACCTGGCGCTCCGCGCGCCGTCTTCGCGACTGGCTGGCGTTTGTCGACTTTGAGGTGGAGCGCGTAGACTATTGCTGTTTTCGTGGTAGGACGAGTGCTAAGTGCGGTGAGCATTGGGAGTCATTAGGGCGTCGGCATAATGTGCCCTTCGGCGAGAGCTATATGATTCAGGCTCGGCGGCGACAGCGGCACGCGCCGGTTCAGAGGTTAAAATTTGGCTTAAAGGCGCCCGTCTCACCGGCAGCGCTAGGCGGCGTTACCCGGTCAGGCTCATCGGCCCATTATCAATCCAATCCGCCGCATCTAGCCCGGTCTCAAAAAGCTAAGTCTCAACAGGCCTTGCCTCAACAAACCCAGGCGCATAAAACCCAGGCGCATCAAAGTAAGGATCAAGAGAGTGACTAATGAGGCTGCCGAGCAGTTACCCCAGGTCACGGTGTATACCGATGGCGCCTGCCGGGGCAATCCAGGACCCGGCGGATGGGGCGTCGTGCTGGCGAGTGGCGAGCATGAAAAGGCCTTAAAAGGCTACGAAGCCGAGACCACCAACAATCGTATGGAACTGATGGCCGCGATCTCGGCGCTGCGTACGCTGAATACCTCTTGCCAAGTGGCACTATGGACCGACTCGCAGTATGTTCGCCAAGGGATCACCCAGTGGATCCATAATTGGATCAAACGGGGCTGGAAAACCGCGGCCAAACAACCGGTTAAAAACGTTGAACTATGGAAAACCCTTCACCAGGAAACCCAGCGTCATCAGATAGAGTGGCACTGGGTAAAAGGGCATAGCGGGCACCCCGGCAATGAACGCGCCGATGCCCTGGCCAATGAAGCTATTGATGAGCACCAAAAAAGGAGAGCATGATGCGCCAGGTGATCTTAGATACTGAAACCACCGGTATCGATCCCAAAGATGGGCATCGCTTGGTTGAGATTGGCGCCATTGAAATGATCAACCGTCGTTTCACCGGGCGCACCTATCACCAGTACATTAACCCTGAACGGCATATCGACGCCGAAGTTGTCGCCGTTCACGGCATTGATAACGCCAAAATTGCCAACGAGCCGGTGTTCGCGCAAATAGCCGATGAGTTTTGGGCGTTTATCGACGGCGCTGAGCTGGTTATCCATAATGCTCCCTTCGACGTGGGGTTTATTGACCACGAGTTGGGCATGCTGAATAAGCAGCGCAAATCCCCCGCGTTAGGGCCGGTACGCGATCATTGCGCGATATTAGATACGCTGCCCATGGCCCGGAAAATGCACCCCGGCCAGCGCAACAGCCTTGATGCGTTGTGTAAACGCTACGCTATCGATAATGGCCACCGGGTATTGCACGGCGCGCTGCTAGACTCAGAAATCCTCGCTGAGGTCTACTTGGCGATGACCGGCGGTCAAACGGCGCTGACGCTAGACGCTGCCTCGGCCTCAGAACAAGCCCAGGCAGATGTGTCCAGTGAGGGGCTGTCGATTCAGCGGCTTGCCTTAACCCCTGGTCAACTACGTGTGGTGCGTCCTTCTGCTGATGAGCAAGCGGCGCATAAGGCCAAGTGTGAGGCGCATCAACTTAACTGGTTTGAGGGTGCGGCGAGCGATGCTTAGGCGAGAAATCCCCCACCACGAACAATCTGGGCGCGTGATCCGGCTGTCGCGCAGTCTGATAGCCCCTGCGCCTTTAAAAGCAGATGAGGGGTTAACCCCGCTTCAGCCGCATCAACCCTGGACAGCGCAAATGCAGCCGCTGTGCTATTGGGATGATGAACCGGTGGCGCTGCTCGTCGAGCCGCAAGCGGAAAGTGGCTGGATTGATGGTCGTCAATGGATGAGCGAGCTATCGACGGCGTGGTTCAGCCTGTTGTCGACGGCACTACAGGTAGGCGCTTGGCTAGAGAATCACCGCTTTTGTGGCCGTTGTGGAGCGCCGGCGACCAAGCTGACGTCGGAATTCGCCATGCACTGCCACGCCTGCGGGCACCGCAACTATCCGCGTATTTCGCCGTGCATTATTACCCTGGTGACGAGCGGTGAGGCGATGCTATTGGCGCGCAGCCCGCGCTTTCCGCCGGGGCGCTACTCGACCCTGGCAGGTTTTGTCGAGCCGGGCGAGTCGGCGGAGGAAGCGGTGCATCGTGAGGTCTTTGAGGAAGTGGGGGTGCATATTGATCAGCTGCGCTACCACCATAGCCAGGCCTGGCCATTTCCCCATTCGCTGATGTTCGGTTATTTCGCCGAGGCGACCACGCGGCGCATTCATATTGATGGGGTGGAGATCAGCGATGCCGCCTGGTTTTCGCCCCGCCAATTGCCGTCGCTGCCACCACCGTACTCGATATCCCGAGAGCTCATTGAAACCCATTTGGCACGCTGGCGCGAATAACCGGCGCCGCCTGCTGGTATGACAATTGCTCATTAGGAAATATGTTAATCAGTCGCTCGGGAATAAGTTAGTCAGCTTAGTGGCCAGCATGACATTGCCGGTTGCTTTCAGCTTTCCGGTCATGAAGGCGGTCATGCCATTAACATCGCCGTTCATAATGCCCTTCAGTGTCTCGGTGGTAAGGCTTAAACTAACGGAAGGATCATCGTGCTCTCCCTCCTGTACATCCAGCGTGCCATCCTTGATATGAAGGTAATGGCTGCCAGCATCGGTAAAGTGAAACTGAAAAATTTCGTTCATGCCCTCGGCTGCTTCAGGGTTGAAGCGCGCTTGCAACTTCTCAAGGGTGTTTGTCGACATCACATTGCTCTCAGTTAAGTAAAGTAAACCAAGGCTAGCGACACTAGCCCGTAGACACAAGCGTGTAAGCAAACGAGATTATTTCATACAAGCGTTTCAATCAAGCGCCATGGTGGTGCATTCCCGGCGCGCAGGCCTACGCCACTGGCGGTAAAAAATTTAATAAACGAACGGAGAACGTCAATGAATGAATGGGTAGCAGAGATAGGCACGTTTATTGTGCAAACGACCATTGTGATGGCGCTATTAGGCGTTGGCTTGATCCTGATTACGCGGACAAAGCAAGACAAAGAAAGTGACTTAAAACTCACTATCGAGCCGCTTAACGACCAACGTCGCTATAGAGCACGCCGTTTACGCCTGGCGGCCACGCAGGCCTCGGCACGTAAAAAGCTGCTGAAAGCATTTCGTCATGACGATAAAAAGCGTCACAAGAGCGCAAAGGGCAATCAGCAAGCGACAGAGGAGCCGCGGGTTTGGGTATTAGATTTTCATGGCGATATTAAAGCATCGCAAACCGAGCAACTTGCCCAAGAGGTCTCCGCGATTATCGATGTGGCTAACCAGGACGATGAGGTCGTCATCCGCCTGGAATCAGCGGGTGGGCTAGTGCATGCCTATGGCTTGGCGGCGGCGCAGTTAGACCGGCTACGTGCGGCGGGGCTAACCACCACCGTGTGTATCGATAAGGTAGCTGCTAGCGGTGGTTATCTAATGGCCTGTACGGCACACCACATTAAAGCGGCGCCCTTCGCCGTGATTGGCTCAATCGGTGTGGTGGCGCAAGTGCCCAACATCCATCGGCTGCTTAAACGCCACGACGTTGATGTTGAGCTGCTGACCGCCGGCAAATACAAGCGCACCTTGACCGTGTTAGGCGAAAACACCGAAGAGGGCAAAGCGAAATTCTTAGAAGACCTAGAGAACACCCACCGACTGTTCAAGGGCTACGTGGCCGAACGCCGTCCCGCGATGGACATTGAGACAATCGCTACGGGGGAGATTTGGTACGGCAGTGAAGCGCTGTCCGAATCGCTTGTCGATAGCGTCGGTACCAGCGAAGCCTACCTGGTTGAGCGCATGGCGCAGGCCCGCGTGTATAGCGTAAAACTCGAGCCTCCCAAAACCATGACGCGCAAGCTAGGGTTGGCCGTTTCGGCCGGGGTTGAACGAGCCGCCCTGAAAACGCTAGGGCTTATCGACGCCGCCGGTTGGCAGCGGCACTGATGCCCAAGCGCTCGCATTAGGCTGCGTAGTGATGCGCCAAGGTGGTAATAACCGCTTTGGCGCTTTCACTGCTCAATGAATAATAGATGGTTTGCGACTCCCTTCGTGTATCGACCAGCGCGTCACGTCTTAAAATAGCCAAATGCTGGGAAAGCGCCGATTGACTTAGCGCTAACTGTTGGTTGATCTGCGTCACTGACAGTTCTTTTTCAGCAAGCAGGCAGAGAATTTGCAGGCGCTTTTCGTTTGCTAGCGCTTTTAGCAGGTTGGTTCCCTCCTCAATAGCACGGCAATTGTGTTCTAGCAGGCGTGAAGCGGCGCTTGTAGCAGACATAATAATCTCCTTGCCTACACTGTTTACTTCAGCGTGTTAATCAGCATTGTTATAAGTTGTCGAGGCATCATCGCGTCGCGAAGATTCAGTTGTTTAATGATCAGTAATTTAGCGAGCTTTGTCCAAAGTGCCGTTTAACGCTTAATCAATGGTAGGCGGTCGACATCCTGTCGACAATTTGTTGGGAGTACCTGCTGCTTTGGTCGCTATTTAGCCCATAGTATGAGGGCGTCGCGGTGATTTACTTTATAAAGTGTCAACAATTGGGTTGCGCCCTCAAAACAGGGCTTCGCTAAAATAGATGCTAATAAAGCGATAGCTAATTCAGTAATAATTAATAAAACAACCACTACAACACTTAATACAACAAAGGTAGGCACACCATGAGCCGCTACCAAGCAATCTTCCAGCAGTCGGTTGAACATCCCGAAACCTTCTGGGCCGAACAGGCTCAGCGCATCCCCTGGTTCACGCCGCCCCGCACGATTCTCAGCTATGACGATCAACACCACGCGCGCTGGTTCAGCGATGGTGAAATGAACCTGTGTTACGCGGCATTGGATTATCACGTTGAACAGGGCCGCGGCGACCAGGCCGCTATTTTCTGGGACTCTCCTGCCACGCAGTCCAAGCAAACGATTAGCTACCTGCAAATGCGCGATCGAGTGGCTTATTTTGCGGGCGCGTTAGCGCAGCTAGGCGTGGAGAAGGGGGATAGGGTGATTATCTACATGCCGATGATCCCCGAAGCGCTGATCGCCATGTACGCCTGTGCCCGGTTAGGCGCCGTTCATTCGGTGGTGTTTGGCGGCTTTGCTCCCCACGAGCTCGCGGCGCGAATTGAAGACGCCCAACCCAAAGTGGTGGTGGCGGCCTCGTGCGGTGTCGAGTTGGATAAAGTGTTGCCGTATAAGCCGATGGTCGATCAAGCGGTGGAATTGAGCGCTCACAAGCCCGATGCCTGCGTGGTATACCAGCGCAATGCGCACCGTGCCGAGCTAGGAGCAAACGACCATGACTGGGCTGACCTAGTGGCGAAAGCGCCTTTCGCCGATTGCGTGCCGGTTAAAGCGACTGACCCGCTTTACGTGCTGTATACCTCCGGCACCACGGGCAAGCCCAAAGGCGTCGTGCGTGACACTGGCGGTTATGCGGTTGCGCTGGCCTATTCGATGGAAGCAATTTATGCCATGGCGCCAGGCGACGTGTTCTTTACCGCCTCGGATGTGGGCTGGGTGGTCGGGCACTCCTATATTGTCTATGCACCCTTGCTGGTTGGCTGCACCACGGTGGTTTATGAAGGTAAACCGGTAAAAACCCCCGATGCGGGAAGCTTCTGGCGCTTGATTGAAGAATACCGGGTGAAGAGTTTCTTCACCGCGCCCACGGCGTTCCGGGCGATTAAAAAAGAGGACCCCGACGCGTCGCTGCTAAGCAAATACGATATCAGCAGCCTGAAGCATCTTTACGTCGCCGGTGAGCGACTTGACCCGCCCACGTTCCACTGGCTGGATGACCTGCTGGACGTGCCGGTGATTGATCACTGGTGGCAAACCGAAACCGGCTGGCCGATTGCGGCGAATCTACCCGGCATCGAACCCATGCCCACCAAGGCCGGTTCGGCGACCTACCCAGTACCGGGGTTTAACGTACAGGTACTTAACCGTGACGGCGAGCAGGCTCAGCCGATGGAACAGGGCAGCGTCGTGATCAAGCAACCAATGCCACCGGGCTGTTTAGCCGGTGTGTGGCGCGACCCGCAGCGTTTTCACGCCGCCTATATGGCAGCGTTCCCCGGCTACTATTTAACCGGCGACGGTGGCTATTTTGATGACCAGGGTTATCTGTTCATCATGGGCCGCACCGATGACGTGATTAACGTCGCCGGCCACCGGCTATCGACCGGTGAAATGGAGGAGGTGGTTGGCGCGCATCCGGCGGTTGCCGAGTGTGCGGTGATTGGTATCCACGATAATCTCAAAGGCCAGTTGCCCCTTGGGCTGGTGATTCCCAAAGACGGCTTTGATGGCGATGAGGCCGCACTTGAAGCCGAGCTGATCGCCCGCGTCCGTGAATATATCGGAGCGATTGCGTGTTTCAAACAGGTGTTAGTGGTCGACCGCTTGCCTAAAACCCGCTCGGGGAAGATATTGCGCAAGCTACTGCGCAACATTGCCGACGGTAAGGAATTTGCGATTCCCTCGACCATTGACGACCCCACAAGCCTTGCGGATGTGCATGCGGCGATGCGCGAGCGCAGCGTCGGGGCGGCCGAAGACGCCACGCCGCTTGATTGATAAGCCACGCCGCCCAGCGCCAAGGGTGGTTTGGTGTGCCCGACTTTCATTAGTAAGCAGAAACCGTATAATGCTGCCCCCAAGCGGCATCCTACTCTAAACGCAGCATGCCGACGTTCATGAGGGTTCCCTAACCCCTCTTATCGATAAAAAAGGTCTATCTGCATGTTTGCACTCAGTGACGTTCAACGCCGCCGTTGCCTGCTGGTCATGGTGGCGTTTCACATCGGTATTATCGCCGCTAGTAACTACCTCGTTCAGTTGCCTTTTACCCTGCTGGGTTTTCATACCACCTGGGGGGCGTTTAGTTTTCCGTTTATTTTTTTGGCTACCGACCTGACCGTTCGCCTGTTTGGAAAGGGCCCCGCCCGCGCTATCATTCTGCGTGTCATGTTTCCTGCGCTCGTGGTGTCCTATGTTGTCTCGGTGGTCTTTCCCCGCGGCAGCTTTGCCGGGATCGAAGCGCTGGGTGAGTGGGACCTGTTCGTGGCGCGCATCGCCCTTGCCAGCTTTTTAGCCTATGTGATGGGTCAGCTGCTGGATGTTCAGGTATTTGACCGCTTACGCCAGTGGGCCTGGTGGGTGGCGCCGGTATGCTCAACGGTGCTGGGTAATCTGGCCGACACCTTTGCATTCTTCTCAGCGGCGTTCTATAACAGCCCCGACCCGTTTATGGCCACCCATTGGGTGGAAATTGCCGTCGTCGACTATGCGATTAAATTAGCCATCAGCCTGCTGTTTTTCTTGCCGTTGTATGGTTTGTTGCTTGCCTGGCTAACGCGCCGTTTGGTGGTGTGGACGGGGCAGCGAGACAGCGCACCACGGGCCGCTTAAACACGGCCCTATCATAACTGCCAAGGCTTAGGAGTTAGCATGACCGACGTTGCCACCGTTGCGCTTCATTGTATCGATATGCCCGCCGACGATGCCGCCGTGGATGAGATTCCGCTGGTCGTTATTCATGGCCTGCTGGGGAGTGCCGATAACTGGCGTTCGCATCTCAAAGTGTGGCAGCGTTCCCGTCGCGTCATAGCGCTGGACCTGCGCAATCATGGCCGCTCACCCCACGCCGAGGGCATGCGCTATGCAACGCTGGTGGACGATGTGCTGGCGCTGATGGATAAGCTTTCGATTAAACGCGCGCACGTGCTAGGGCACTCAATGGGCGGTAAAGTCGCTATTAGCCTGGCGCGCCTGGCGCCTGAGCGGGTGGCGTCCTTGATGGTTGCTGATATTGCCCCCGTGGCTTATCAGCATGGCCACGATGATGTGTTTGCCGCACTAGAGCGCGTGCGGGAAGGGCAGCCAAAAAATCGCCGTGAAGCCGATGAACTACTGGCCGAACACGTGGATTTCCGACCCACGCGGCTGTTTCTCGCCACTAACCTCGTCCGCAACGACGATAACGTTATGGCGTTGCGGGTGGGCTTGGATCAGATTCAACGCGGCTACGAGGCCATTATTGGTAAGCCGGACGGCGAACAACCTTTTGATGGCCCAACGCTGGTGTTGCGCGGTGGTGATTCGCCCTATGTGGCTGACGATATGCTGCCCGCGCTGCGCGAGATATTGCCGCGCGCCCGGGTGGTGACGCTCAAAAACGCCGGTCATTGGCTACACGCCGACCAGCCAGAAGCCTTCCAGCAGGCCGTGGACGCGTTTATTAACGCCCAATAATAGCCATCATGCTAGGCAGCTAAATGGCCTAGTAATGGCCTAGTTAAGCGGCATAACGGTTAACCCGTGTTGCTCAGGGTAACGCAAGAAACGATTCAAAATGCGATAGTCATCCATATCAAAGGTGGCGGGCGCGTGCGCCAGGGCCTGCGCTTCCGCTGCGCTGGCAGCGCTGCCTAAATAACACCACTGGCGGACGACGTGCCACGCGGGCGCCGTATTACCTAGTGGCTGTTCTTCGATGGCAATACTGCCCGGCCAAGGCCACACATTGACCTTCAACTGCGAGAGCGCCGCCTGCGCCCGTTGGGTGTGGGTGGCGATTGACTCCTGGCCATTGCATGCGCCACGGCACTTACCTACTTGATTGGCAAAGCAACGGCCTTTCCCTTTTTCAAGCCCCAGCACGCGCGGGCAGAGCCGCTGCTCTTCGGCAATCGTGCGTAGTGTATTCTTGGCCTCTCTGGCATTGCGAAACAACCCATACAGCCTGCCGGTTAGCGGTTGGTTCAGAGCGCTACCACTGAGCAGCTCAGGCTGGCTGGCCGCTTCTGGCCAATGCCAAGTGGTGAGTTTGCGCTGCTTACGCAGTTGCCGGTTCATAATCGGCATTAAGGTTTTGATCAGCTGCGCCTCGCGCAACTGCGCGCCGAGATCGCCTGCGGTGGCTTCCCATTCGATATGCTGCACCTGCTGGGCGAGGCGCATTTCTTTATCGTCTTGATGGTCGCGCTGAAAATGGCCCAGTACGCGGCTGCGTATATTGATGCTTTTGCCGACATACAGGGGTAGCCGGTTATGGCCATAAAACAGGTAAACCCCTGGGGAAGAGGGCAAGTCTTCCAGCTGACCGCTATCCAGGTGCGCAGGCAGCGCGCGGTGACGGCGCTCTTCGCTCAGCAGGGTCTGCCATGTCTGTTCACTGTGTGCTATCTGCCACGCTTGCCAGAGCGACCACAACGCATCGACATCATCCCCGGCGCGGTGGTGGCGGATAGACGTAATGCCGTAGCGGCTGAGGAGTGCTTTCAGGTTGTGCTGGCGTTCTTGAGGCGCTATCCGCCGCGACAGGCGCAGGGTGCATATTAATGAAGCACGGAAGTCTTGTCCGGCACGCTTAAACTCGTTGCGTAAAAAACTGTAATCAAAGCGCGCATTGTGGGCGACCAGACGCCCATCGCCAAGCCACTCACGCAGTGATTCAGCAATGTGTGCAAAGCGTGGCGCATTGCTCAGCATATCGTCGCGTATGCCGGTAAGCTGGCTGATTTGTGCCGGCACTTTGCATTCTGGGTAAATCAAGCTCGACCAGCGATCGACAAGCTGGCCGTTAACGACTTTCAGGGCAGCAATTTCAGTAATCCGGTCGCGGGTGGCCCGTGTACCGGTGGTTTCTACGTCGACAAAGATTAACGCTGTTTCGCTCATGGGGCGCCGTGGTGATAATCGAACATTATAACAAGTGGGGGTCTACCGCTAAACGTGGAACGGGGAGCGGGTCTTCAATCAGGCCAATTTTTAGCAAATAGGCTTCAAACGCGGCGTAGCGCCGGGTATCCAAGGCCGCAGGGCTAAGGGTCATTCGGCGCAATATATCCTCCCAAACGGTGGCGTTAATGGCATTGTCCACCACGGGATGCGCGGTTATTAACAGTTCCCAGGCGGCGTCAGGGTTTTCAATGATCCAGTGACTTGCCTCTTCAAGCGCCAGCGTGAAACGTGACCATGTGTCTGCCCGTTTGGCCAGCGTATCGCTATTGGCCAACACCACCAAGCCATCGTGGCGGGGAATATCCAACTCATCATAACGAATGAGGTGGGTGGTGATACCTTCGTTGGCCAGTTGGGGCGGCAGATAGTGATAAAAGCCGTCGGCAATAGCGTCAGCTTGCCCCTCCCTTAATGCTCTGGCGGGATCGAAGTGTAAATTTTCGGGCGGCGTGAAGTCATTGGTCTGCCGCACTGAACTTGGCAGCAAGCGGGGAATGGCCAAGTCACGCCCTTCAAGGGTGGTGAAACCATAGTGTAATCCCGCCAGGCTATTGTCCGATTCAGCCTGTTCCTCACCGGTAATAATCACCGCCGATAGCGACGTCTCGATAAGCGTCGCGATGCGTGCGATTGGTGCGCCCTGGTGGGCGTGTAGATGCAGCAGAGGCTGGCGCGTTAACGCCAAATCAACGTCTCCAGCGGATAATAATTTAATCGCAATGGAGGGGTCGGCCGGCGACTGAATCTCTACCTCAAGCCCCTGAGCGGCATACAAGCCACGTTCTTGAGCGATCACCAGAGCGGCATGTTGCGGGCTCAAGTACCAATCCAACATCAGGGTGACGTGCTTTAGTGGCGGTGGCTCCAGCGGCGCCGCCGGTGTTAGCGCCTTGGTGGGCACTGCATCGTCGTCTTCGCTTTCAACGGGGAGCCATAAAGTGTGAGGCACCTCAACGTCTGTTTGCAACCCAAGCGGCGCCGAGTCTTGAGCGCTTTGCTCTTCCTCTTCATTTGCGTAACTGGCTGAATTAAAAACTAATAATGTAATGATAAGACTGAGTAAAACAGGGTGCCAATAGCGTGATAAGCCGCGCAACATAGCCAGTAACTCCAAATGTTGTAGCAGCGAAGTGTAGCTGCCATGGAAAGCCTATGACCAGCCCTTTACCTATCGGCACGCATGGAGAAGACACAGTAAATTCAACGCTTACATGCAATAATAACGCTGTATTGATGTAGAGACGGAGAATCATGGACGCAATTTATACGTTCTTTTTGGTCGGCGGCTCCCTAATGACGCTGAGTATTCTGGCCAGCCGACTATCTTCAATGATGGGCGTACCGCTGCTGCTGATCTTTCTCGGGCTAGGCATGCTGGCAGGTGAAGAAGGCGTGCTGGGCGTTGAGTTTGACGACTACTCCATGGCGTTTGCGATCGGTCATCTCGCCCTTGCCATGATTTTGTTAGATGGCGGTTTGCGTACCCGTCTCAAAACCTTCCGGGTAGGTTTTAGGCCCGCGCTCTCCCTGGCGACCTTCGGGGTCTTTATCACCAGCGGCATCGTTGGCTTAATCGCCATGTGGATATTTGATCTCACCATCGTGCAGGGGTTGCTGGTCGGTGCCATTGTGGGCTCTACCGATGCGGCTGCGGTTTTCTCTATGCTCAGTGGCCGGGGTGTCAATCTCAACGAGCGGGTAGGGGCGACGCTGGAGATTGAGTCGGGCACCAACGACCCGATGGCGATTTTCCTGACACTGATGTTGGTCGAGTTATTGGTCGGCGATATCGGCGGCCCCGTTGAAACGCTGTTGTTTTTCATTTCGCAATTCGGTATTGGCTTGATCATTGGCATTGGGGGTGGCTGGCTAAGTGCCAAACTGCTGCGCTGGCTGGACCTGGCGCCGGGCCTTTACGCCATGCTGGCGCTAGCGCTGGGGTTCAGCGTGTTTGGTTTAACCAGCGTGCTGGGCGGTAGCGGTTTCTTGGCGATCTACCTGGCCGGTTTGATGATTGGTAATCAGCCCGGGCGCCACCTCAATTTTATTCTTCCCGTTCACGACGGTTTGGCCTGGCTAAGCCAAATCGGCCTGTTCCTGGTGCTGGGGTTACTGGTCACCCCCAGCGAGCTATGGGACGTGGCGCTGCCTGCCAGCTTAGTGGCGCTGGCGCTTATCTTTATCGCCCGCCCGTTGGCCGTGTTAATCACCATTAAGCCGTTTTTTAAATTCCGCTGGCGGGAAACCTTCTTTATTGCCTGGGTGGGGTTGAGAGGCGCGGTGCCCATCGTGTTGGCGATTTTTCCGGTAATCGGTGGGGTCGAAAATGCCTCGCTTTACTTTAATATCGCTTTTGCCGTGGTGCTGATGTCGCTACTGATTCAAGGCGGCTCGCTCACGCTGATGGCCCGGTGGTTGAGGGTAGAAGTGCCGGTCGGCACGGTGCCTAACCGACGTGGCCCGCTGGGCATACTCCCCGAAAACGATTTTGAACTGTTTGTATACGGCGTGGAGAACCAAGATTTAGAAGACGTGCCTATTCGCTTGCTACGTTTCCCGTCAGGGGCATTGATTTCCGCCCTGTTCCGCAATCACACCATGCTTCACCCCAAAGGCAGCACGCGCTTAAAGCTGGGCGACGTGATTTGCGTTATCGGCCGCTCAGAAGACTTGTATGCGCTTAACAGGCTGTTCAACGGCGACGCCAAGCTCAAGAAAGAGCGCGCCTTCTTCGGGACTTTTACCCTGGACGGCAGCGCGCAGATGCAAGATGTCGCCCAAGCCTATGGCCTAACCTTGAGCCCAGGCGAGCAGCACATGACGCTGGCGGAGTTTATTGCCCTACGCGTAGGCGGCCACCCCGTGGTAGGCGACGACGTCGACTGGCACGGTATTCATTGGGTCGTCAGCGATATGGAAGGGGGAAAAATTACCCGTGTTGGCCTGCGATTGTACTAAAGGCGTTGACTTCTAAGGAAATGCTGATATTATACGCACCCATAAGCCGGAGGGATGGCAGAGCGGTTGAATGCACCGGTCTTGAAAACCGGCGTAGGTGAATAACCTACCCAGGGTTCGAATCCCTGTCCCTCCGCCACATCAATACAAAAAAGCCCCTGATTCGTCAGGGGCTTTTTTGGTTTTAGGCTTTACGTTTCCTGCCAAGCAGACCTTCTATCAAATGCACCGGTCTTTCAGTGTGTCTAGATTGTGTCTGGGAATGTGCGAATATCACGGTTTTTAATCTTAGCCGCCGTCGATTGCTTAAGACTGGTAACCATTACCCACTATGAATTAATTCATACAGGTGAGTGATCGCTAAAACCAGTGTCTACCGTTGCAGGTAAGTGCCATTTATGCGGCTTTGATGTGTATGGTAGTGCTCATTTATTTTCACTGAATATGGGGAACCTCCGTGAACACGGAAAGTCACTCTCAGCTTGCTGCTTTTATCTGGTCGGTCGCGGATCTTCTGCGTGGCGATTTCAAGCAGTCCCAGTACGGCCGTATCATTCTACCCTTTACATTATTGCGCCGATTGGAGTGCGTGTTAGCGCCCACCAAGGTCGACGTGTTGAAAGCGGCTGAAATTCATCAGAACAAGCCAGAAGCCGTACGCGAGAAGCTACTGCTACGCGCCGCTGATCAACCTTTCTTCAATGCCTCGCCGCTAACCCTGGGCAGCCTCTCCGATACTCAGACCGCCGACGACCTGATGAGCTATGTGCAGTCGTTCAGCCAGAGCGCTCGTGAGATATTCGAGCACTTCGAGTTCGAGAGCTTTGTTCAGCAGCTCAGCACCAATGACTTGCTCTACAAGGTGGTGCAGCAGTTCGCCGCGATTGATCTGAGCCCGGCGCGGGTGAGTAACCACGGCATGGGCGGTATCTTTGAAGAGTTAATCCGCAAGTTTGCCGAAAGCTCCAACGAAACCGCCGGGGAGCACTTCACACCCCGTGATATTGTCCACCTGACGACCTCATTGGTGCTCACCGGTCAAGAGGCCAAACTCACACCCAACAGCATCGTGACCGTGTATGACCCGACAGCGGGTACTGGCGGGTTTCTTTCCGAAAGCGACGAGTACATTCAGCAGGTCAGCCAGAATGTCACCGTCTCGCTGCACGGGCAGGAACTCAACCCTGAGTCCTTCGCCATTTGTAAGGGCGATATGCTGGTCAAGGGGCAGGAGGTTGAGCAAATCAAACTGGGCAACACGCTCTCTGATGACCAACTGGCGGGCGAGCGTTTTGACTATATGCTCTCCAATCCGCCGTTTGGGGTGGAGTGGAAGAAGGTACAAAAGCAGGTCACCGACGAGCACAAGCATCGCGGTTACGACGGCCGCTTTGGCCCCGGCCTGCCGCGCGTCTCCGATGGCTCGCTGCTGTTTTTGATGCATTTGGTGGCCAAGATGCGTACGCGCCAAGAGGGTGGCTCGCGGATTGGTATCATCCTTAATGGCTCACCACTGTTTACCGGCGGCGCGGGCAGTGGGGAATCCGAAATTCGCCGCTATCTGTTGCAGCACGACATGGTGGAAGCCATCGTCGGCTTGCCCACAGATATGTTCTACAACACCGGCATCGCCACCTACGTATGGGTGCTCTCCAACAGCAAACCCGCCAACCGTAAAGGCAAGGTACAGCTGATCAACGCGACTAGCCGTGCCAGCAAGATGCGCAAGTCGCTGGGCAGCAAGCGCCAGTTCATCACCGACCGCGACATTGATGATGTCGTACGGCTCTACGGCGCCTTTGAAGAAAGCGACGAAAGCAAAATCTTCCCTATCGAAACCTTTGGCTACCGGCGCATTACCGTCGAGCGGCCGCTGCGGCTTAACTTTGAGGCGAGTGCAGAACGCCTTGCGAAGCTTGACGCTGAAAAATCTATCCAGAAGCTGGGTGATTATGAACAAGCGGCACTCAAGGCCGCCTGCGAGCAGCTAAGTGCAGAGCGCTACACTAACCGCAAAGTGTTCACCAAAGCGTTGAACACTGCGCTAAAAGCCGAAGGGCTGAAAGTTAGCGCGCCAGTGCAGAAGGCGATACTCAACGCGCTATCCGAACGTGACCCCGAGGCAGATGTTTGTCTGGATAAGCACGGCAACCCCGAACCAGACAGCGGCCTGCGTGATAACGAGAACGTGCCCTACGGGGAATCCGTGTTTGATTACTTCGACCGCGAAGTAAAACCCCATGTGCCAGATGCCTGGATTGACGAAGAAAAACGCGACGAACTGGATGGCCGCATCGGCATTGTCGGTTTCGAGATCCCGTTCAACCGCCACTTCTACCAGTTCACGCCGCCGCGCCCGCTGGAGGAAATTGACGCCGACCTCAAAGCCTGCACTGACAAAATCACTCAGATGATCGAAGGGCTGTCGGCATGAGCTACCCAATCTATCCAGAATATAAAGTCTCTGGCGTTGAATGGCTGGGGGAAGTGCCGACACATTGGATGCTTGGAAGCTTCAGACACTTGATTAAGTCGCTCAGCAATGGAACTACCGCTAACCAAGTCGATCAGGAAGAAAATTCGATAGCAGTTTCCAGAATAGAAACAATATCAAAGGGAAAGGTCGATTTCTCGAAAGTTGGCTATGTAAGACTTAATGAGCTCGATGAACGATTTCTGTTGAGGTCGGGAGATGTTCTTTTCTCACACATAAACTCTTTGCCGATGATAGGCAACGCGGCTGTTTACGAAGGCGACAAGCCTCTTCTCCATGGAATGAACTTACTACGGATACAGCCAGCAGCTTCCGTAGACAGCAGCTGGGTTTTGTACTGGCTAAAATCAAAAAATATTCGGCAAGAGGTCGAGTCCAGAGCGAAACCAGCCATAAATCAGGCCAGCATATCGACAGCTTCTGTGAAATCCTTGCCAGCTTTAATTCCACCGCAGGTTGAGCAGAGGAATATCACATCCTTCCTCGACCACGAAACCGCCCGCATTGACGCCCTGGTGGAAGAGCAACAACGCCTGATTGCGCTGCTCAAGGAGAAGCGTCAGGCCGTGATCTCCCATGCCGTTACCAAAGGGCTCGACCCCGATGTGCCGATGAAAGACTCCGGGGTGGAGTGGCTAGGGGAAGTGCCGGCGCATTGGACTGTCGGTCCACTTCGTTGGTATGCAACGATCCAAGGAGGCATCGCCAAAGGTAAGAGTTATAATGCTGAAACACCAACTGTAGAGCTCCCTTATCTTCGCGTAGCGAATGTTCAGGACGGTTACGTAGACCTATCAACGGTTAAAACAGTGGAAGTTGCTGTTTCTGAGGTAGGCCGCTATCGCCTTCAATCGGGAGATGTATTGATGAATGAAGGCGGAGATAACGACAAGCTTGGCCGTGGTACCGTTTGGAAGGGAGAGATTACTGATTGCCTTCACCAAAATCATGTTTTTGCCATTCGGCCGAATCAGTACTTGTTGCCTCGCTGGCTCTCCATGTTCACTCGCTCCAATGCAGCTCGCGCTTACTTTTATCTCTATTCCAAGCAAAGCACGAATTTGGCATCAATATCTTCAAGTAGCGTAATGTCTTGTCCATTGCCGCTCCCTCCAGTTGAGGAGCAACGGGAAGTGCTGGATTTCCTTGCTATTGAGGCTGTTCGTTTAGATGATCTGATGCAAGAGGGTATAAAAGCTATTAATTTACTCCAAGAACGCCGCTCTGCCCTGATCTCCGCCGCCGTTACCGGCAAGATTGATGTGCGAGGCTGGCAGCCGCCAGAGGATTCGGCGGTGGCTACTGAAGAGATCACTCAGATGGAGGTGGTATGACCCAACTTCCACCCGATACCCAGGAAATGCTCAATAGTCTTCGCACAGCTGTGGCCGAAACCTTAGAGCGCAAGCGCCGGTTGGGTCAGTATGCGGTGTTTTGGCAGGAGGGTAGGCCCGTTTTTGTCGGTGAGGATGCACCGCACAATCCCGACGAAACAGCCCCTGATGATGATCAGCAGGCCAAGACGCGCCATTGATTAATGCTGAGTATTCCAAGCAATGTGTATAGCCAACTCTCGAGTTGGCTCAAACGAATAGCACTAGCGGAGATGATATGACACAGGGACGCAGCATTCGGCTGTTTCTAGTGGATGGCACGCCTAATGGCTTGCTTACTGCCGAGATCATGAACTGGACAGGCCATGTGCTGACCGGCCCACGTACCAAACTGACAGAACTAGTGCAGCGCCCCGAGTGTGGCCGCACTGGCATCTATTTTTTGGTTGGCCCTGATATTGAAGGTAGTCTTCGCCCACAGGTTTATATCGGTGAAAGTGACGACGTTGGCACCCGCCTCAAGCAGCACAACCGCACGGAAGACAAAGGCGGCAAGGACTTTTGGGAAAAGGTCTGCTTAATCACTAGCAAGGATAAAAATATCACCAAAGCGCACGTTAAGTATTTGGAAAGCCTGCTAATTCAGTCCGCAGGTGAGCTTGGACGCTGCAAGCTGATCAATGGCACCTCACACGATTACGCCAATTTGCCCGAATCTGACCGCGCCGATATGGCGTTCTTTGTCGAGCAGATACGCACCGTGCTGCCGGTGTTGGGGCTAGATTTTTTGCGAGTGAGACCTGCTATTTCCCATCAGCCATCTGTGGCGTCAATGCCTGCTGCTAAGTCACCCAAATTTATCGCTGAAGTGCCTCGCCATGGTATTAAAGCCTTTGGTCAGGAAATTGATGGTGAATTTTATGTGCTCGAAGGATCGACGGCACGGGGTTCTTGGAACGGCGTTGAAGGTGGTTACCAGTCGTTATATCAACAACTTTGTGACGATCAGGTATTGGTGGACTGTGATAAAGGTTTGAAGCTTTTTGCCCGCGACTATGCGTTTACAAGCCCCAGTGCAGCCGCAGCGGTGTTTTGTGGCCGCAGCGCTAATGGCCGTCGTCACTGGAAGCTAGAAAGCACCGGCCAAACCTATGGCGCATGGCAGGATCAACAAGTAAGTGCTGCGGCAGCGACGCCGAATGAGGGCAGCTATGACTAAACCTCAACAGCACCGAGATGCCGAGATACAACAAGCCATTGATCATTATCTCCGAGCACGTCAGGCCATTCTAAAACTTGGACGAGAGGTGCCAGAGCGTATTGGCGGCAACGACAACATTATTGGTCGCATTGGTGAGTTTATCGGCCTTCGGTTTCTGGAAGCACTCGGCCAAGAACCTGCCATGATGGAGGGGAGTTCGAACCCCGGCTTTGATCTTGAAGAGAGCAATTTGCGAACCCAAGTTAAAGCAATTACCCATGAAAATAAGCGAGGTCGTAGCGTTCGCCTCACGCCGGGTTGGACACAGTTCGTATTGATGGAACTAGGCGAGCATTACACGCCCGAGCGGATTGGCTTGCTAACCTCGACCCAGCAAGAGATAGCATTAGCGGATAACTTTGCTAAAACGGTCACGCCCGTGGTTAGCCTGACGATGCTTGGCCCTAAAGGGCTCATAAGCCGCTATGGTCGCGTTTATAACCAAGATAAGCTTAGCGCTCTAATGGTTTGAAAAGCGTTTCTTCGTGCTTTGGCATGAATTTATTCACCCAAGGAGCGGGCCTGGGAAGGGGTAAGCCTCTAAGTTTATAGCTAGCGGCTCGTTTCGTTGAGCCGCCAGTTACAGCTTACAAAGCCTTGATTTCGATAACCCAGATACGGAAAGTGGCATCGGCCAAGGTTTCGTATTCCCGGTTGATAAATGGTTCGAGAGGATCACTATAAGATATTTTGTAGCTCACCCCCTCGATGCCATCTAATTCTTCGCTAAGCACCTGCTTTGCCTTCTTTAAGCGTGAGTCGCCCTTGGGACATTTTCGGGTCAGAACCAGATAGTTCGTTTCCAAACTTTTGTGGCCTGCGTGAAAGCACACTCGGGCTAAACGTTTTATGTCTGGGCGTAGAGATTCCAACTTGGCGCCACGTTTGAATTCGATTACATGGGCGGGACGTTCTCGCTTGTTGTTGTAAAGCACTAAGTCAAAACGGCCGTTAGATCGTATATCTGGGTCAGCACATAGTGACTCGGCCTCTTCGTGCCAGAGATGAGCGCTCTGGAAGGTTCGCTTGACCTGAGGCTCCAGACGATAGCCGAAATTGAGAAAATTATCCGCGAAGTAATCGGCTACGCGCATCGCCATATAATACTCCGGCATACGGTTCAACGATGTCCCGCATAGCTGCTGGGCGCTCTCATGGGCAAGTACTAATGCGTCTATAATGGCCTGGCGTCGGCTGTTAGGTGAGGATTTTATCAAGTGCTTGCGCCTTTGTGGTGGTTTTTAATAGCCATTTGAGTATATCGGCGAGGTCGAATATAACTTAAGCTATTAATTCAATGGTGATAGTAAACGAGGAAGCCAGTTGAAGGATCAAGCCAAGAGACAAGAGCAGCCAATCTCGTCGACGCAGCAGGCCTGCTTAGTTGCCTTTCACGATGCGGCATATACCCAGGCCGAACAAGAAGCTCAGAGCAGCATGTTTGAGATGGTAAGCCCGCTCGACCTACGAGAAGGTTATGATGCGATTATCATAATCGCTCAGAAAGCCTTGCTTGATGGGGGATGTCCGGAGGCTGAGCAAATAGCGGTATCGCTTTTAATGCTGCTGGAAGTGAAACAACTGAGCTTCGATCAATTAGCCAAAGCGTTTGGAGAAGATATCGCTAACGTTGTGGAAACTAGTCGAGCAATAGGCGAGCCAGGCAATGGCGAGGATTGGAATGCCTCGCTGGATAAGTTCGCCCGAATGCCGCCAAATTGCCAGACGCTCCGCATGGCGCTGCTGCTGGGCCTTGTCGAGCTTAGCTCCGAGTCGTGTTCTCCCCACGAGTTCTGGTACGAGGAAGCCCTTGCGCTACCCGATGCGCACCCGAGCCTGCGCCAGCAGGTCATCGCCCGGTTAGAAGAGACTTTAATTGGCTAACATCTAACCGCTGAGCGCCTGTCGCTCTTTGTGCCTAAAAAATTGTTACCCACTATGAAGCATGCAGCAATAGTTTCACGTCAGTTTGCGAAATATCAAAAAAATGAGCACGATAATTCCTGTTTGTTTTTCGGGTCCTAATAATAAGGGGAAACATGGAAGTGAGTGATATGCAGGCGTTGTTAGATAAAGCACGCCATCTAAAACAACCCGAACGAGAGCGGACTCTGTTTGATATAGGGGCGCGGGGTTATTTTGAAAACCCGACAACAGACTTGCTCGCTTTCTTTCTCGATCCTAGCGCTGAGCATGGCTTTGGCAGTGTCGTATTAAACGCTCTGTTGGACTGCCTCCCTGAGCCAGAGCAGCCGTCTTCGGATGACGGGTATCTAACACGTTCACCTATACGCGAATGGATGACCTCTGAACAGCAGCGCATTGATCTAGTGCTAGAGTCAGATCGTTGGGTGTTGGCCATTGAGAACAAGATATATCACGGGTTTCACAACGACTTCGACCACTATGGCAGTGACTTAAAGCTGCGTTTATCCGGCCAAAAAAGCCGTCGGGTGTTGCTTGCTGTGTTGTCGCCCGAAGGGCTTGCACCCAATGTCGATGAATGGCTGGGAATTGGCTACGCAGATTTTCTGAAACAGCTACGCGCAGCTATCGGTGCGCTCTATGAGCAACACGGCGAAAGTAAATGGCTGCTATTCCTACGCGAATTTGTCCTTCATTTCGAGAACCTGACGATGGCCGATACCTTAACGAATGAACAAGAGCAATATGTGCTGGAGCACCTAGGCGATATCGATGCGCTAACCAGGGCCAAGAACAGTGCTTTGCTCAATCTACGGCAGCGGCTTCAGGCGGGTATCAACGACTCACTCAGTGACATTGGCCAATCGATCAATGTTTGGCAGGAAAACTGGCCTGTCGGTCCGGCGCTACGCTTTGCACCCGAGGGATGGAAAGGTCACTCAAGTGTGGTCATATATCTTGAACTGGAAAAATCAAAGCAAGTGTGGGTTCAGACCTATATTGACAGGCGTAATGGCGACCTTGCCCAGTTAGCAGAAAAAGGTTTTGACTGTAACCAGTTCGATGATCATAAAGTCGGGAAGTGGCAGTACAACCTCTATCATGGCTTCCTGGAGATGAAGTGGGAAGCTATTGAGAAGGCCGTCGCCAACTACCTACGCGGGATCATTGCCATGGAGAAAGATTGGCAGCGCGAAGTAGCCATGGAGAGTGAAAATGGCCGATAGCAAGGAAGCCCAGTTCCAGCAAGACATCATCGACGCCATGGTTACCGGTGGTTGGAAAGTGGGCACTGCCAGCGGTTATGACCGCACCACAGCGCTCTATACCGAAGACTTGCTGAGTTATGTGAAAGAGGCTTGGCCCGAGCGTTGGGAGAAGTTCTGTAAGGCCAACCCGCAATCGTCTGAAACGGTATTTGTGCAGAAAGTGGTGCGCGAGCTGGAGCGGGCGGGCACTCTGGAAGTGCTACGCCACGGCTTTAAAGTGCCGGGGGTGTCGTTCGACCTGTGCAGCTTTAAGCCCGACCATGCCATGAACCCCGAAGCGCTTGCTCGCTACCGCGCCAATCGCTTGCGCGTGGTACCAGAAGTCTCCTATTCGCCCCATGCGCGTGTAAAAGGGAGCGGTGATCAAAGCTACAACCCGCGCTTAGATCTAGTGCTGTTCGTCAATGGCATTCCTACCGCCACATTAGAGCTGAAAAGCGAGTTTAAGCAGTCAGTAGAAAATGCCAAACGCCAGTACCGCAATGATCGTCCACTAAAAGACCCCATTACTCGCAAGGTAGAACCGCTGCTGGCGTTTAAGCGCGGCGCGCTGGTGCATTTTGCCGTCAGCCAAGCGGAAGTGGCGATGACTACAAAACTGACGGGTAAAGAGACGTTCTTTCTGCCGTTTAACCTGGGCACCGATGGCGGCGGTGCTGGTAACCCGCCACCAAACGATGACAACAGCTACGCCACAAGCTACTTATGGGAGCGTGTGCTTTTGCCGGATGCCTGGCTGAAGATTCTCGGACGCTTTTTGCACTTGGAACAGAAAACTACCGAAGACTTTCAGGGGCGGCGTAAAACACAAGAAACGCTGATTTTCCCGCGCTACCACCAATGGGAAGTGGTCAATCAGCTGATTGAAACCACCCAGGCCGAAGCCGCCGGGCAGCGCTACTTAGTTCAGCACAGCGCGGGCTCGGGTAAGTCCAACTCCATTGCCTGGCTGGCTCACCAACTCGCCAACCTGTATGACGAAAGCGGCCAACAGAAGCGATTCAACTCTGTCATTGTGGTTACCGACCGTACGGTGCTCGATAGCCAGCTGCAAAACACCATTTACCAGTTTGAGCACGCTCACGGCGTGGTGTGCCCCATTACCCGCGATGTCGGCAACCAGAGCAAGTCTGAACAGCTGGCTGAGGCGCTGGCGAGCAATACCCGCATCATCATCGTGACCATCCAGACCTTTCCTGCGCTGTTCGATGCGCTGGATAAGCGGCCAACACTTGCCGAAGGCCGCTATGCAGTGATTGCCGACGAAGCACACTCTTCGCAGGCGGGCGATTCTGCGCGCAAGCTCAAGGCGTTGTTAGCCGCCGCTGGCGAGGATGCAGAAGATGGCGAGGAAATCAGTGCCGAGGACATGCTGGATGCGGCTGTGTCCACTCGTGGCCCTAATGAGCGCATCAGCTACTACGCGTTTACCGCCACACCCAAAGCCAAAACGTTAGAACTTTTTGGCCGTGTGCCAGACCCAAGTTTGCCGCCAAGTGCGGACAACAAACCCGAGCCATTTCACCTCTACTCGATGCGTCAGGCTATCGAAGAAGGCTTTATTCTTGATGTGCTGCGTAACTACGTGACCTACAGCACCGCCTGGAAACTGGCCCATTTAGAAGATGAAGAGCAGGAGGTGGATGCCAAGAAGGCCTCCCGAACATTAGCCAAGTGGGTGCGCTTGCATCCTTACAACATTGCTCAACGCGTAGAGATAATTGTTGAACACTTCCGTGCCAATGTGCGCCATCTGCTGGACGGCCAAGCCAAGGCCATGGTGGTTACCGCCAGCCGCCAAGAGGCGGTGCGCTACCAGCTCGCTATGCGCCAATACGTTGAAGACAAAGGCTATAGCGACGTTCATCCCTTGGTGGCCTTTTCAGGCACCGTAGCGGCAGATGAAATAATTCCTGAAGAAGTTAGCGAAACCAGCAAGCTGCTTAACCCAGGAGTGCGTGGGCGTGATTTAGCGGCGGCGTTAGATACCGACGATTTCAACGTGATGATCGCCGCTAACAAGTACCAGACTGGCTTTGACCAGCCCAAGCTATGCGCCATGTACGTGGACAAGAAGCTGCAAGGCGTCGACTGTGTACAAACACTCTCACGGCTGAACCGCCTGTTTCCCGGCAAGCAGACGTTTATTCTCGATTTCTTCAATGAACCACGAGAGGTGTTGGAGGCGTTTGCGCCGTATTACCGCAAGGCAACCCTGGCTGACGTTTCTGATCCTCAGGTAGTGTATGACCTAAAGCGCACGCTGGATGCTAACGGCATTTACCACTGGCCCGAGGTAGAAGCGTTCGCTACTGCTTTCTTTGACCCCAAAGCGCCGGCCTCGCGCCTGAGTTACCATTGCCATCCCGCTCAAGAGCGCTTTAAGAAACGCTATGAAGTCACCGTCGAGCAACAGCAGACCTGGAAGGAAGCCCGGTACCAAGCGGAGCAGCAGGGCGACGATAAAGGCATAAAGCGTGCCGAGCAGGAACTGGAAGATGCCGGTAAAACCCGCGATGAGCTTGACCTGTATCGTAAAAACCTACAGAGCTTTGTGCGCACCTATGAATTTCTGAGCCAGATTATTCACTTCGATGATGCTGAATTAGAGCAACTGTGCGTTTACGCCAAGCACCTGTACCCCCTGCTACGTATCGACCGCTTATTAATTGGCGACCCTATCGATGTCAGTGAGCTTGAGCTGGACAGCTACCGGCTGACCAAACGCGCCGAACAGAAACTTTCGCTTGAAGAGGAGAGCGGCGATTACGGCCTGAAACCTATTTCAGATGTTGGTTCCGGAAAGCCCCATGATCCAGAGACCCAGCTCCTAAATGAGATTATTGAGCGTTTAAATGACCTCTACGGTGCAGATATCAGCGATGGCGATAAACTGCATTTTGCCAATGGCATTGCCGACCGCATTGAACGTGATGATGCTGTCATGGCCCAGATCACCCACCATGACGACACGCAAGTGATGCACGGGCTATTTCCCAAACGCGTGACCGATGCCGTGTTGGACGCGATGAACGACCATGAAAAACTGAGTATGCCGCTGCTGGAAAACGAAGAAACTGGCAGGCAGTTTGCGCTGCTGATTTTGAAACTGTTAGCGGGGCGTCAGGAGGGCACCTACCCCTAGTTGTGGCAAGTGTTTAGCGCGAAGGGTGCCAGTACTTAACACTGGCTATTTCACGCTTTTGGAAATACTAAGCATGCCAACGTGAACTTTCCGATCTGCTCCTCCATGCTGGCCCGATGGGTACCTACTACTGTGAGGATGAAGCGCTACGGATCTCACATTAACTGGTGACGACTCGGAACAATGGCGAGAATGAAAACACAACGCGAGGGAAGGCTATTGGTGCACAAAAAGACGGGGCGTAATGAGTAGGCCAGCATAGTTAATTTTTGGCGGTATAGTGAGTTTTTCACTCCCAATACGTTGCCCCAAGATAGCCCCGAGGGACGCCCAAAAGCCGATCTATAATTGTGCTTAAAACCAGTTTCTTCCCTGGGAGCGGCCATGCGCACCATATTCAAAAATGCCACCCGGCTCAACCCACCAACGCAACGCAATATGCCAGTCTATGCATCGCAGCCTATGGTTTTCTGGTCACTGAACGGCTCAGGTGTAGGGAACAAAAAAACTCACTGTTCCCGGCGTCAGCGTGCCAATAAAAGCCCCGAGCTCAAGGTCGGCCTACTGCTACTGGCCAAATACGGCTACCCGCCTGTTGATCGTGATGAGGTGTACAAGGAGATATTCGAGCAGGCAGAGAATTTCAAGACGCATCTGCCTGCATGATTCTTGCGAATAGCTCATTATTTTTTCCCGACAATAGACGAGCTGTATCAGGTTCTTAATCTGACGAGCGGAGTGTGGCAGCACCGATCCGGTGACGCCCAACCGAACGAATATGCAGACCGGTTTGCGCGCTTCACCAATGGCTGCCAAGCTTTTAGTGTCATAAATGAACCTGGGAGGCATGATGGACACGCAACGTTTTGGCAACACCGATATTCAGGTCACACCGGTTGGCCTCGGCACCTGGGCCATCGGGGGCTGGATGTGGGGCGGCACCGACGAATCGGAATCCATTGATACCATCCATGCGGCCATCGACAAGGGGGTCGGTCTGATTGACACGGCTCCTGCCTATGGCTTCGGTCGGTCCGAGGAGATCATTGGCAAGGCCTTGTCGGGCGGCAGACGGCAGAAGGTTGCGCTCGCCACCAAGGCCGCTCTGAACTGGAACGAGGATGAGGATCTCTGGCGCGATGCCACAGCGCCTCGTATCGAGCGGGAGATTGAGGACTCACTGATACGCCTCAAGACCGACACCATTGATATCTACCAGATCCACTGGCCTGATCCGGAAACACCCATGGAGGAGACGGCACGGGTCATGGAAAAGCTGTACCAGTCTGGCAAGATTCGTGCGATCGGCGTCTCCAACTTCAGCCCGGAGCAGATGGATGCGTTTCGTGAGGTTGCTCCTCTCCACAGCCTGCAACCTCCCTACAACCTGTTCGAGCGGGAGATTGAAAAGGACATTCTGCCCTATTGCCGAAAGCACGAACTTGCCACCATCACCTACGGTGGCCTCTGCCGGGGGCTTTTGACCGGCAAGATGCGTGAAGACACCGAGTTTACTGGCGATGACCTGCGCAAGATCGATCCCAAGTTCCAGGGCGAACGCTATCGGCAGTATCTGGATGCAGTGGCGGAGCTGGATCAATTTGCCAAGGAACGCTACCAGAAGAGTGTATTGGCATTGGCGCTGCGCTGGCTGATTGATCAAAAGGATGTCACCACGGCGCTCTGGGGCGCACGCAATCCGGGTCAGCTTGACCCGATCAGCGAGATCGAGGGCTGGTCACTGGACGCGGAGGCGTTCAAAGCCATTGATGAGATACTCGAGCGTTGCATCAAAGACCCGGTAGGGCCCGAGTTCATGGCGCCGCCTACACGCAAAGAGATTTAATCACAGGTAAGCCCCTCTGCCGGTGCTGGTTTATCGCCAGATCATTGACATCAGCGATGCAGAGAAGCGAGCCGATACATTCAAAGCAATGATTGCAGTTAATGTGGTCAAGCACATTTTTGACTGGAAGGTTTATCGCTTCCATGACACTAGCGGCAGCTCACCTATGAAGAGGGCGGGGGGATCTGTTAGATAATGACGCGCTTGCGTGAGCAGGGTGAAAGCCTAGCGGCTTTTGTTGGACGCTCAGGCGGAAGCCATGACAGTCAACCAGGCGACATAAAAATATCGCACGACGTTCGCGATTTCTGCCGTGGTTATGGTGTCTGCCACCATCGAAATATTCCAACTATGGGCAATGTGGGATCGTGCCTTTATCTGGGACGAAGGCGTTAGGCAGATGGTGCGGGTCGAAGGGGGAAATATTCAGTAACGGCTACCGCTATGCTAACCGGCTCATTGATGTGCCTATGTTGCTGACACAGTTTTTGGTGGTGCTGCAGTTATTGCTTTAATTCAGGATGTTTAGGAAATCGGCGTCGATTTAGTTGTCTGAGATTGCAGAAGTGTCATGATTTTTTCGGCGCTGACAGGTCGGCTTAACAAATAACCCTGAACAAATGGGCACTCCATTTCTCTTAAACGCTGTAGCTGGGGCAGGGTCTCGACGCCCTCGGCGATGATATCGACATTCAAAGCACGACCCAAAGACAAGATACTTCTGACGATAGCGTCGCTGCGATGGTAGGTCATCATTCTGGACACAAATGACTGGTCGATTTTGATGGCGTCAGTTGGGTAGCGATCAATGTAGCCGAGTGCGCTGTACCCGGTACCAAAATCATCCAATGCTATACGGACACCGAGCTCTCGAATGCTCTCCAACACTCGCGCTGTTGCATCCGGCTGGTGAAGGAAAACGGATTCAGTGATTTCAACCTGGAGATCATGGGCGTCGATACCCGTCTGAGCAAGAATATCTTTTATCTGGTTCGCATACCCTGGTCGATTAAGCTCTACACCCGACACATTCACGTTCAGATGCAATTCCAGCTCGGGAAACTCAGCCTTCCAACGTTGCAGTTCAGCACATCCCTCCTGCATGACCCAGCTACCTAGTTCGTGTATGACCCCGATATCTTCAGCGACAGTGATGAAGCGGTCTGGAGATACTTGGCCGAGCACTGGATGAAGCCATCTCACTAACGCTTCTGCACCGCATATCTCATCGGTAAGGAGGCTGTAAATTGGCTGATAGACAACAGAAAATTCATTATTCGCCACGGCCTGCTTGAGAGCATTCTGCATCACCAACGCGTCGATAGCTGCTTCACGCATTGATACATCGAATAAAGCCCATCGCCCTCGACCCTGTTTTTTGGCGACATACATTGCAATGTCTGCATCTCGGAGCAGATCTTCTGGCGAGGTATGCGTAACATCAGCGGTCACGATACCTATGCTGCAAGAAGTAAAAATGTTATGTCCGTCAATGTCAACCGGCAAACTTAATTGACTGACAATGCGCTGAGCAAGCTCGACTGCTAAGGGCGATTGATTCTCATCAGCAAGCAGGATAGCAAACTCATCTCCGCCGACCCTGGCTAATACATCGTCTTCTCTAATACAATTTTCGAGTCGGCGTGAGACCACTTCAAGAAGTATGTCGCCTGCCTGATGACCCAAGCTGTCATTTACAAATTTGAATCTATCAAGATCCAGGAAAAGTACCGTGGCGGCAGGTATCTGCTTGTGACCATTATTATTAAAGACATCCGCCAAAAGTGCCATCAGGTATGCCCGGTTATACAACGACGTTAATTCATCGTGGTAAGCTGCATAGGACAGCGCTTCTTCAATGCGTTTGCGCTCCTCTAAACGACTTTCCAATGCAACCTTTTCTTCTCGATCCGCCAGAGCCTGTATGGCTAAATACTCAGACTTCTTACGCTCACTGATATCCCGCTGCACGGACACCCAATGTGTGAACCAGCCTTTCTCGTTAGCCACGGGGACAATGCTTAGCTCAACCCAAAATTTGCTGCCGTCACGACGGGTATTGATGAGCTCGACTTCTATTGGTTGCCAGCTTGAAAGCGCTTTTCGGATGAGATCCAGGGTTGCACGGCTAGTGTCATCACATTGAAGAATCCGCGGCGTCTGCCCGATGACCTCGGATAACGTGTAGCCCGTCGTGCTTAAGAAAGCCGGATTGCAATAAACGATCCTTGGTCCCGGCTCGTCAATGGGCTCTGCCTCTGTGATCAGGATCGCGTCTTTCGCATTCACTACCACTGACTCCAACAAGCGAAGGCGCTCCATGAGCGGTTTTTGTTTCGGGAGGAATAACCCCGCTTGTAATTGGAGGACTTGACCAATAAGCGCCGCATGAGTCTGCAAGGCATACGCTTGGGCAGTACTTAAGCGCTGTTGTGGCAAAGGACTGCTGACAAATAATACGCCGATTATTTTCTCTTCTTCACACCATATCGCTATGCCCACAACAAATTGATGGCCAAGGCTGCGTAGCTGGTGAAAATAAACAGGAAGCGTCTGGCCTAATGCATCATTGATGATGGTTGGTTGCCTATTCGTCAGGCTTAATTTCAGCCACTTTTCCGTTGAGTCATCAAAAAGAAGTGGGGGTTGTTCTCCATAACTGGCTAACAGGTTCCAGTTAGTCTCTGTACCGCCTACCAGGAATCCGTTTGGGCAGTCTGCCGAGTAAGCGGCCGCCTTGACTAACAAATTCAAAGCATTTTGATGAGATTCGTTGAGAATAAAATCCATTTCGATTGCCTGCAGAGAGCGCTTTTCAATGAAACATTAATAAGGAGCATTTACAAAGACTTTACCATCCTGATTTTCATCGTGCAGAAAGAGTATCAGATGGCGGTGTACATCGTGCCCATCCGGCGTGCGAAGGTTAGGGTCTACACATTGACATTAGCCTGGCGTTGTACTGACCGTAATATTCACCGATGCTTGCCTTACGACGGTGGCTAGGGCACGAATGTCATTTTTCATAAAGGCCGCTTCGACATCCCCTTTTGCTAATCGATTATCTGAGGGCGCTATCGTCCACACCAGCGAATATCCCTGGCTGCGAACAGGACCCTCGATTGACCAACGGTAGTAAAACTTTGCAGACGAGGTGTCATAGAAGCGTTGAAACCATCGTGCAAAGGCCTCCGAGGCGCTGAACGTGGCATAAGGTCGATAGGGTACTTTGGCATTGCCGGAAAAGATTTTCCCTAGCAACCCGCGGTATTTCGGGTAGGTTTGCCCACCGCCGCTTGCCAATGGCTGGGCTCCCACTTCCGCTAACGCCTGGTTAAGCGGTTGAATGCCCGCCTCATTCAACCCAGCGGCGTCAGCCATGGGTGGGTGATAGAGGTTGGTACCGTCGCTACATTTTAGCAATGAAGATCACTCCGTCTAAGCTTGTTCCAATAGCGTTCATACGCTTGGGCGAGTGCCAGTGCCGATGCTGGAACGTCGTCACCAAGGGAACCGAATAATGAGATGCCTATCTTGTGGTATCGGCCCGAATCGATAAAACCTTTAATCCTCCGAAGACGTGGGCCTACATAATAATGCTTTGTCGGCAGAATGTTTTCGGGGGAAACAAGCTGTGTTTCATTTGACCAAATCGCCCGCCGATTTATGGTGTGGAATCGCAACCAGGAGCTAGAGATATGAGCTTGATTCAAAAGCACGAGCAGAACTTGGCTGGAAGAGACTTCATCGTCGGCGACATTCATGGGCAATATGACTTGCTGCTTGAGGCCATGGCGCGCGTGGATTTCGATAAGGCAAAGGATCGCTTGTTTTGTGTAGGTGACTTGATTGATCGGGGGGCTGATTCCTTCAAGTGCCTATCATTGCCCTTTGAGCCTTGGTTTTTCGGCGTGCGCGGCAATCACGAGATGCTGGCAATCGACGCGCTCGAAAATGGAGGGAAAAATGAAGATCTCTGGATGATCAACGGCGGCACTTGGGTAATCACTGAGGACAAGGTCGAAGTACGCCAACTGCTTCTTGATGCCCTCACGTATCTGCCCTACGCACGGCAGGTTGAGGTGATGGGCCAGCAGGTCGGCATTGTTCACGCTGAGCCGCCTGCTGATTGGTCACTGATTGAAGGGGCAAGCGCGGGCAGTAAAGAGGAAATGGTATGGGGGCGAAAACGTATCAAAAGCATGGACACAACGCCCGTGGCCGGCATTGATGCCGTGGTGGTCGGCCATACGATCATCGAGCAACCAACTTGGCTGGGTAATGTTTTCTACATTGATACTGGTGCCTTTCAGACGGGCCGATTGACGTTGATTAATGCCCAAGAGGCGTTGGGATGAATGGCGGCGATCATGCAAACCACAAGTGCAATTTGGCGTGATCAGCGAATAACGCCTATGTTGTCTGAAAGACCCATGAGTGATAAATCGCTGCCAATAGCTATGGCTTGCAAAACTGCCTGGATCTCGGGTCGGTAGTGTCGTGTTCGCCACTGGTTGCTAATAACTCGTTGATTTAGAATCAATAGATGCAATGGCAATGTGTGTTTATAGCATCTACGTTGAGGTTATTTGGCCGATGGCAGTTCAAGACCTGACAAGACGATGATGGGAGAAAAAAATGATTAACCTGACCATAAACGGGCAGCAGCACGAGCTGGATATTCCCGACAATATGCCTTTGCTGTGGGCCATTCGGGATGTGGTGGGAATGAAAGGTACCAAGTTTGGATGCGGTATCGCTCAATGCGGTGCCTGTACCGTTCATTTGAACGGGGTGGCGACGCGATCCTGCGTCACACCGGTTTCCGCTGCGACAGGGGAGATCACCACCATTGAAGGCATGGCCGATGACCCCGTTGGCAAGAAAGTCCAGCAAGCTTGGCTGGATTTGGGCGTTGCACAGTGTGGCTACTGCCAGGGTGGCCAGATTATGAACGCCACGGCGCTGCTAAAACGGACCCCGGAACCGGAAACTCAAGCAATCGTCGATGAGATGGCGGGCAACCTTTGTCGTTGCGGCACTTACAATCGCATTTTGGCAGCTATTGAGCGTGTCTCAACGGAGGAGGCCAGCTCATGAGCCGATTCAACGATACCTTGTTACTCGCCAACGTCAGCCGCCGCGGTATTTTGAAAGGAATGGCAGCGGGCTCGGCCTTACTGCTGGCCGCACGCTGGGATTTGAGCTGGGCCAATGAACAGGCGCAGTTTGGGGCTGGCGCCATGCCCGGTGGTTGGGTTGATGATCCCAATGTGTTTATTCATATTAATACGGATGGCATCGTCACCTTTATTAATAACCGTGCCGAGATGGGCCAAGGGATACGTACCAGCCTGGCGATGGTGGCTGCCGACGAACTGGGCGCCGACTGGGAGCAGGTTCGAGCGCAGCAGGCAAACGCGGATCAGGAAAAGTATGGCAACCAGAACACCGATGGCTCGCGTAGCATGCGCCACTGGTATGATCCCATTCGCCGCGCAGCGGCCGCTGCACGTATGATGCTGGAGCAGGCCGCCGCCAACCAATGGGGTGTGCCGGTGCATGAAGTGCAGGCTGAGGTCCACAAGGTGGTCCACCCAGCCTCGGGCCGGGAACTCGGCTTTGGCGAGCTGGCCAACGCAGCGAGCGAGCGGGAGGTTCCCAATCGCGAGGCTCTGGTGCTTAAGCCCGATAGCGCACTACGTTTTATCGGCAAGGAATCTGGCTTGATCAACGGGGATGTCAAGTCCGCCCACCCCAAAGCCATTGATGGCGAAGATATCGTTACCGGCAAGGCGGTGTTTGGCGCCGATGTCGACCTGGAAGGTACTCTCTATGCCGTCATTGCCCGCCCGCCAGTCTACGGCGCCAAGGTCAAAAGCGTCGATGACAGCGATGCGCTGAATGTCACTGGTGTTAACAGGGTATTGCGCATTGAAGGTACCGATCAGCCTGGGGCCTTTAACCCGCTCGGGGGAGTGGCGGTGGTGGCGTCGAATACCTGGGCGGCCATGGAGGGGCGACGAGCGCTGAAGATAGAATGGGACTTGGAGGCGGCAGGCGACAACGCTAATTACACTACGGATGCCTATCGAAAAGCGCTGGAGGAAGCGGCGCAATCCCCGGGGAAGGTCATCCGCCAGTCGGGCGATGTCGATAAAGCCCTTGAGGAGGCCGCCACAAGGGTATCGGCGACCTATTACATGCCTCACATGGCGCAGGCCCCTATGGAGCCACCTGTCGCGGTGGTGAGAATCACTGAGGGCAAAGCCGAGGCCTGGGCGCCGATCCAGAACCCCAGGGCGACCCGCGAGGGCATCGCCGCTGCACTGGGGATCGATCAGGAGAACGTCACCGTTCACCAGACGCTGCTGGGCGGTGGCTTTGGGCGCAAGTCAAAACCCGATTTCGTAACGGAGGCAGCGCGAGTGGCGCAACACTTTGAGGGACAGCCCATCAAGCTGCAGTGGTCCCGCGAAGATGACATTCAGCATGCCTACTTTCACGCCGTATCGGTCGATCATTTGGATGCCGGTCTCGATAGCGGTGGCAACGCGACCAGCTGGCGGCACCGCACGCTCTCGCCCAGTATCACCTCTCTGTTTGCTCCTGACCCTGAGCACAAAGCCGAATTCGAACTGGGCATGGGCTTCAACACCATGCCTTTCAACATTCCATCCATCCGCCTGGAAAATCCACCGGCACCCGCCCACGTTCGTATCGGCTGGTTCCGCTCGGTGTACAACCTTCCTCACGCCTGGGCGATTCAGAGCTTTGCCCACGAAATGGCCGTCGCTGCCGGTAAGGATCACCGTGACTATGTGCTGGAACTGCTGGGGCCGGATCGGCAAGTGCATAACCTAACCGTAGGCGATGGCTGGAATTACGGTGAGGACCCCGACCTGCACCCGATTGATATTGCCCGCATGCGGCGTGTGATAGAACGCGCCACCGATGAGGCTGGCTGGGGGCGTGAAACAAGCAGCGGGCGAGGGCTGGGCCTTGCCTTTCACCACAGCTTTGTTTCCTACACCGCCGTGGTCTTTGACGCGGAAGTAAGTGATGAGGGTGAGGTGACCATTCACCGGGCGGACATTGCCTTTGACTGCGGACCCCAGGCAAACCCTGAGCGTATTCGCTCGCAGATGGAGGGTTCCGTTGTGATGGGCATTGGTGTGGCGCTTCAAAGCGAGGTGACGTTTAAAGATGGCGTCGCTCAGCAGAGCAACTTCGATAGCTACCTGATACCGCGGATGCCAAATGCGCCCAAAGTACTCCGGGTGCACCTGATCGATAACCCCAACGATGCCATGGGCGGGGTTGGGGAGCCAGGTTTTCCACCGGTTGCCCCCGCTCTTTGCAATGCCATTTATGCCGCCACCGGAAAACGTATCCGGCGTCTTCCTGTGGGTAACCAGTTGAGCTGATGCCTATGCTGAGTCTGGATTATCAGGTGGTGGAACAGGCCATTGAGTGGCAAACCACAGGCAAAACGGTGTGGCTGTGCACGGTGCTGTCCACTTTCGGCTCGTCGCCCAGGGAGCCAGGCTCGTTGATGGTCGCTACCGCACAAGGGGAGCATGTGGGGTCGCTTTCAGGCGGGTGCGTTGAGGACGACTTTCTGGCGCGGCTGGCCGCCGGTGAATACGACCAGCCTGCCGTTGTTGTTCGCTATGGCGCGCAGGGCGATGGCCTGGAAAGCGCTCAGGTCCGGTTGCCGTGCGGTGGCATTCTTGACGTCTTGGTGGAACGAATGATCGCTCATTCCGAGAATGTGGCCCACCTTAAGCAGCTCAGGGCAACCTTGTCAGGCGAGCGTGAGCTTGCGCGGCATATCAGGCTGACCGATGGCAAGCGCTGGTTGGAAGACATTGAGCCGACCGGGGCGCGCGTTGTTTGGCAGGAGGGCGAAGAGATCGCTAAGGTGCGTATTGGCCCTATCGCCAAGTTGATCTTGGCAGGCTACTCAACGGTGGCTGAGGCCTGTGCCCATTTTGCCACTAGCTTGGGGTATCAGGTGGTGCTCTGCGACCCCCGCGAGGAAGTGACACAATCTCTTGCGCTTCCGGCAGGGGTGGAGTTCATAGCTCAACTGCCTTCGCGCTATATCGCCTCACCTGGGGCCTGTACCCCCTCCACGGCGGTGGTGGCCGTTACCCATGACCCGCGTATTGATGATCTGGCCATGATGGAAGCCGTCAAAACCTCTGCTTTTTACATCGGCGTGATGGGGTCACAGCGCACGACACAGCACCGAGCTGAACGGCTACGCCGAACGGGCGGGCTAAATGACGCTGAGATTCAACGCATTCACATGCCCATCGGGCTGGATCTCGGCAGCAAGACCCCGGCGGAGATCGCATTGTCCATCATGGCTGATATTGTGCGCGTAAGACGCGGCCGCACGCACGCTGAACTATGAACAGAATCGCTGCCCTGATAATGGCCGCCGGCGCCAGCTCGCGCTTTGATGGCTGTAAATTGCTTGCCGACGTAGAGGGCAGCTGCTTACTGCAACAGCGTATCGACTTGGCCTCCGGGCTATTTCCCGAGGATGTGTACGTTGTTACCGGGGCCTGGCATCGTGAGCTGATGGCAGCCAGGGCGGAAAAAAAGTTGGCCGGCGCCTCATTCGTCTATGTGGATAGCTGGGCAAAGGGGTTGGCGGCCTCGTTGGTCGCCGGCGTCGAACACCTGGAGCGCGATTATGAGGCCATCCTGGTGCTGCTGGCGGATCAGGTGGCGCTTACGCGAACGGATCTGGAGCAATTGCTGGCGGCTTTTGACGGCAACAACATCGCCTGTGCGGTTTACCATGGAAAACGTGGCGTACCGGCTATTTTCGGCGCCAAGAGCTTTGCTCGATTGAAGCAGCTCAAAGGCGACCAAGGCGCAAAGGCAGTGCTGTACGAATCAGCCATGGCCGTGTCGGAATGCCCGATGCCCAATGCCCGCTGGGATATCGATAGCCGCGAACAGCTTGCCGCCTGGGCAGGGCGGTCAATGTATTAGAGCGTCTCTTCTTCGTTCACTGGTTCGAGTGGGTTGCCATCCTCATCGACCAACTGTTGGTCGTAGGCCGCCTGAAGGCCGGTATCTTCTGCCTCTAGCAGGGGTTGCTCTTCTTCTTCAGTCAAGTAGTCGATGTGGCCTGGGTAAATCGGCGACAAGACCGCCACTAAAATGCCCACTACCGAAAAGATGGCAAACGCGTCGGCATAGCCGAATTTAACCACCAGCGTGCCGATCACAGGGGAGCCTACTGCCTGGCCAAGTGCGCAGGCCATAAACGGCACGACGGGCCCCATCGATAATCGCCCTGGCAATAAGCGAATGCCGGTCATTAAATACAGCCCTGTTAGGCTCATATAGGCCAGCCCGAAGACCAGTGCGGAAAACATCGCCAGCACCAGCTGACCGGGGCTCGCGGCGAGCAACACCAGGCTCGAGGACAGCATCATCAGCATCAATGCTTGGGTAATGGGCGGATTATTGCGATCAGCCAAATCACTCACAACGGCACCACCTAGGCCTGCAATGCCCACCGCGAACCATAGCCAACCGGTGTAGGCGGAGGGTAAGCCGCCAAGGCTGACCACTAGATCGGGCGCAAACAGCCAGTACGGCGCAGACACAAAGCCCATCGCGAAAGCGAACAGCGAAAGCCGGATAAGCCGTGACCACTGCAGCCGCGTGATGGGCGGGGGCGTTGCCGCGTTAGCAGGGACAACCCGTGACACCGAAGGAATGAAGTACCAGGCTGCTATTACTCCCATGCCCGTCAGAACCGCAAACATCGTGTAGGTAAGACGCCATGCATCGGATAAAAACACCACGGTAGGCACTGCAACGATGATACCAATGCTGGTACCGGCGTTCATGATCGAGCTCACGCGCCCATGCATCGAGCGGCTCACCAGTGCCTGCATAGCCGCGGTCAGTGCTGGCATCATTAACCCGGTGCAGATGCCACAGATAAACACACCCGCACCCAGCGACAACGCGTCTGACGACTGACTGATCAGGGCAAGGCCGCCAACACCGAAACACCCCGAGAGCACTGCCAGGTTGCGCGCACCCAGCCGGTCAGCGGCCTTTGGTGCCACCAATGTCGCCAGCACGAAACTGATAAACGGCAGCGCCCCGATGATACCAATCACGTAAGGCGTCAGCGCCAGCTCGGCAATGATGGCCGGTACGAACAAGCCGAACGCGAAGCGCGCCAGCCCGTAACTGATCGCGACCAGCGCGGCACCAAAGAAAGCAAACCCCATGTTTGACAAGGCCTTCATACCAGGTACCCCGCAGTCGCGTTTATCTTGAGTGTCGTATAAGCATTTGATTCTCTCAGTGAGAACCCGAATGAGCAATGCGACACGTTGAATTTTTCAAGGCATCCATCAGCCCGTAATATCCATCTACAGTAAACAGGCGCGCTTTGAAGAGCAGGTTAGCAGTGTGGCGCCGCAGCAACCATAATGATAGTTGACGAGGTGAGTCTGGAAAGCCACCCCCATCGTCTTAACCAACATTATTTATCCGAGATCAGCGCATGTCTCCATCAAATGATCGCCACGCAGTTGAAGCCTTGCCGGTTGTCGGCATCGGCGGCTCTGCAGGATCGCTCCAGTCGCTTACGTCCTTTCTGGCCAACTTGACGGCCGATACGGGAGCGGCCTACGTCATTGTGACGCACCATCCCAAAGGCGAACGCAGCCTGCTGCCCGAAATTTTAGGCCCGCAAACCGCCCTGCCAGTGCAGATGGTCGAGGAGGGCGAGACCCTAGCGCCAGACCGGGTTTATGTGGCGCTACCTGACGACGGTTGGATCCTTCACCGTGGGCAGTTAGTCCGGTCCGGGGAATCCAACCAGCGCGCAGAAACCGGTCCCCCCCATCCTATCGACGTTTTCTTCCGCTCGCTGGCGGCAGAAGCAGGCTATCGAGCCCTCGCGATTCTCCTGTCCGGCACCGGCAGCGATGGCACCCTTGGCATTCAGTCCGTCAAGTCTCAGGCGGGCATGGTCATGGCTGAGGACCCGGATACCGCCGAGTTCGGCGATATGCCGGCCAATGCGATTGCCACTAACCAGGTGGACTATGTGCTGGCACCGGCGGACATGCCGGCCACCTTGAGCGGTTATCTACGCTCCCAACACCATCGTCAGGCGGCTATGCAAAGCCAACAACCGGGAGTTTCGCCCAGTCTTTTGCGAAAAATCCTCAACCAAGTGAGGCTTCGTAACGGTCACGATTTCTCAGCTTACAAAACCAGTACGCTAAATCGTCGCCTGGAGCGACGCATGGACCTAAGGCAGATACTCGACCCCCAGGCGTACCTGGAGTATCTGCAGGCCCACCCCGAAGAAGTCGACCTGCTCTTTAGAGAGTTCCTCATCAGTGTCACCAACTTCTTCCGGGACCCCGAATCATGGGCTGCTCTGGGCGAGCAGTTACCGGCGCTGCTGCAGCGGTCGTCACGCACGGGGCAGGAATTCCGCGCCTGGGTGGCAGGCTGTGCCACCGGTGAGGAGGCCTACACCCTGGCTATCCTTATCAGTGAATGCATCGCTGACTGGGAACAGGCCCCCGCAGTCAGGATTTTTGCCACTGATGTGGATCAGGCTGCCATTGAGAAAGCCCGGGTGGGGCGTTATCCGGCAAGTATTGGACAAGACTTGAGCGAAACGCACCTGCAGCGGTATTTCTCTGCTGAAAGCGATACCGTCAGGATAGGGCGGGAAGTGCGCGACATGGTGGTATTTGCCGAGCACAACGTCCTCCAGGACCCGCCGTTCACCAACCTCGATCTGATTACCTGTCGCAACCTTCTGATCTACCTGGAACGGGACCGCCAGGATCGCCTCCTGGCGTTGTTTCGCTATACCTTACGCAATCAGGGGCTGCTGTTTTTAGGGCCCTCGGAGAGCCTGGATCACCACAGCGAAGCTTTTGCCGTGGTGAGTAAGGAAAGCCGAATCTACCGGGTCGCCGAAGGTTCCTTCCCGCCCCGGCTGTTGGAGATGCCTGGGCCCAGCCGTCGCCACCGCTCGTTATCGCATCAAGAATCGGCTGGCATCCAGCCAATGGCGGGCGGAGAGAGCCTTTCCCGCAATGTTGAAGGCCTTCTCGCGCTGCAGTTTGCCCCGCCAGCAGTGGTCGTTAATGACAGCGGGGAAGTGGTGTATGTGCATGGTCGCACTGGCCGTTTCTTGGAGCCCGCCAGCGGCCCCACCCGCAATCAATTGCTGGCAATGGCACGCCCAGGCCTGCGAGCACCGCTGAGTCAGGCGTTAGAAAGGGTGGCCAGCGGCGATTCTGACTATGTCATCGAGGAGGTGCAGGTCCAGACTAACGATAACGCCGAGCAAGTCCGATTAGAGGTGCAGCTAATCCGGAGCCCCAAGGCCCTAGCGGGATACCGATTGGTGGCTTTGCATCTTGTGCCCGTGTCGGCTGAGGCGAACGCCGCCAGCGGGTCTTTCGAGTCGACAACTACGTCAGAAGGTACTTCAGAAGGTACTTCAGAAGGCACGGGTAGCCACGGGGCTGAGGCGAAACTCAAAAGGAAGCTGGAAGCCCTGCGTCAAGAAAAGCAGGTGGCGGTCAAGGAGATGCAGGCGGCTAACCAGGAGCTTCAGTCCTTAAACGAGGAGCTTCAGTCCATGAACGAAGAGCTCCAGAGCAGTAACGAAGAGCTGGAAGCCGCCAAGGAGGAGGTTGAATCCCTTAACCAGGAGCTGCGCAGCGTCAACGCCGAACTCAATATCCGCGTCGACGATCTTACCGAGGTCAATGACGACCTCAAGAACCTCTTGGACAGCACCCACCTGGCTACCCTGTTTCTTGACGAAGCGCTGAATATCAAACGTTTCACGGCCCCGGTTCAGCAGCTCATTGCGGTTCGTTCTTCCGACATTGGCCGACCCCTGAGCGAACTTTCCACGAAGCTTCATTACGACGCTCTCTTGGAAGATGCCGATGCCGTTCTGGATAGCCTGACCCCCAAAGAGGTTAAGGTGCAGACGACCAGCGGCCGCTGGTACCTATTGCGCATCCAGCCTTACCGTAGCATTCGCAATGTCATTCGCGGGGTAATCTGCACTTTTCAGGATATCCAGGCCGCCCATGGCGTGGCGCGTAGCGAGGCTTTTTTCCGCGCGGTTGTCGATACCGTTCGCGAGCCCCTGCTGGTGCTCGATGAGGATTTCCAAGTGGTCTCCGCCAATGATGGTTTTTATCGCACCTTTCCCCTGACGCCCGATGACGTCGAGGGTAAGCGCCTGTTCGGCATTGGGGACGGGCAGTGGGATAATCCCGACTTGAGGGCCTTGTTGGCCGAGGTGTTGCCTCAGCAACAGGCCTTCAACGACTTTGAGCTGCGCATGGACCTCGGCGACCCGGAGCCTGCGAACTTGCGCCTCAATGGGCGTTGCTTGGAGGTGCAGGAAGGTCCCCCCATGTTGCTCCTCACCATGGAAGTTTACAGGCAAGCAGCAATGCCGTTAGAACACACCGAAAGGAGCCTCGGCCATGGTCAATAACCCAAACAATGCGTTCTCATCTAAAGCGCTAAGGGATGCCGCCCACCACCGCCTGAACCAGGGCCTGACAGACGTTTCTGACTGGACCGGGAGAGATATTCAGTCGTTGGTATCCGAACTGGAGCTACACCAGGAGGAGCTGCGCATCCAGAACGAGGAGTTGAAACAAGCGCGGGATCGGCTCGAAATCGCTCGAGAAAATGCCCAGAACTGCTATCGCGACCTATTTGAGCGGGCTCCCATGGGCTACCTGCTTTTGGATGCTCAAGGTCGCATCGAAGAGGCCAATCAAGCTGCCAACCAGCTTCTCGCCCCAGGTACCGATCTAAGCGGCCAGCTGCTGTCCGCCTTTGTGGCCTCCGAATCCCAAGATGCGCTCCATCTCCACCGCCGCGCGATTGCCTCTGCAACAACCACGCAGGCTGTCGACTTGACGCTTGCCAGGGATGAGCAAGCCACCTGGACGGTGCGCATGGAGAGCGTGATGGAGCCGACCACGGGCCTAGGCGGCGCTCGCTTCCGTTGCGCTCTGATCGACATCACCGAGCGCCGAAAGACCGAAGATAAACTCAGGGTTGCTGCCCGCGTATTCGAAGAAATCGGCGAGGCGATCGTCGTCATGGACGCCGCCGGACGCATCCAATCGATCAATGAGGCTTTTACGGCGATTACCGGGTATACCGAGAGCGACGCCTTGGGCGTTATTATGAGCGGCCTGGTCAGATCCGAACGCCAAGGACAGGTCTTCCACAAAAAAATGTGGGAAAGCCTTAACAATCGGGGCTTTTGGCAGGGTGAGATATGGGATCGTCGCAAGGATGGCGAGATTTACCCGGAATGGCTCACCATCAATCGCATTGACGACGACGGCGAGCCGCGTAATTTAGTGGCCGTGTTTTCTGATATCAGTCAGATCAAGAACTCGCAACGCAAGATCGAGTACCTGGCTAGCCACGACGCCCTTACCGGGCTCCCCAACCGGCGCCTGTTTCAGGAACGTGCTCAGGAAGCTATTGCCCAGGCCCAGCGCCGCGGAGGGCAGGCGGGCCTGCTGTTTCTGGATCTCGATAATTTCAAGGATATTAATGACACCCTGGGTCACGAAGTGGGCGATGAGCTGCTGGTACGGGTGGCCGCCCAACTGCGCGAATGGGTGCGGGATGAGGACACGGTGGCGCGGTTTGGCGGCGACGAGTTCACGGTGGTCTTCACTGATTGTGACGCCGAGAAGGCCGGGTTCATTGCCCAGCGCCTGGTGGCGGGGCTTGCCGGCACCTTTGAGGTTCGAGGCCGTCACCTACGCGTGACAACCAGCGCCGGCCTGGCGTTGTACCCCCAGGACGGCGAGGATGTGGTGAGTCTTTGCCAGGCGGCCGACATGGCGGTGTACCGGGCCAAGGGAGACGGACGCAACCGGCTGCGGCTATACGATACGGCCTTGCACCAACAGCTCCTTGAGGACAGGGCTATTGAGCAGGCCCTGCGCCGGGCACTGACTAACGGTGGGTTACGCCTAGTGTATCAGCCCCAATTCGCCGCAAGCGATCCCACCCGGCTGGTCGGGGTCGAGGCCCTATTGCGCTGGCAAGACCCCGAGCTGGAGACGATTAGCCCAGAGCGGTTTATTTCCATCGCTGAAAGGTCTGATCTGATCACGGAACTCGGTTGGCGAGTGCAAGCGCTACTGTGCACAGACCTCCAGCAGTGGCTAACGGCAGGGCTCGAACCCCCGGTTATTTCCTTTAATGTCAGCCCCAAGGCATTTCGCGACGGGCAGTTTTCTAGCCAGCTGGAAGAGATCATGAGCCAACACGGTATATTGCCGGGCCAGCTTCAGGTGGAGTTTACCGAAAGCACTCTAGCGGGGCACTCTGATCTTGTGCTTGACGAGATTGACAAGCTTCACGCAAGTGGAATCGAACTTTCCATCGACGATTTCGGCACCGGCTATTCCTGCCTGATCAATTTAAAGCGGCTCCCCCTGGCCGAACTGAAAATTGACAAATCCTTCGTCGACGGCCTGGGTGAAAACGAACACGACGAAGCTATCGCCCGGGCAACTCTCTATATGGCCGAGGCATTCGGGCTGCGAACCGTAGCCGAGGGCGTGGAAACCCAACAACAGCTGGCTTGGCTGCAAGCGCACGGCTGTGACCGCATACAGGGATTCCTCCTCGCTCGCCCTCTGGAAGCCGACGATTTCAGGTCTATGCTGCAACGCGCTAAGCGTACCTCTTGATTCGTGGCTATTAATTCGTACACCTCAAGGCCGGGCCACTGGGCGTTAATCTGTGAGTGGCGTAGAAAGGTATAGTACCAAATCTATTTTATTCTAAAATATTCTAACCATAGAACAGTATTTAAAATATGATGCCCGCATGGTTAAATCAGCGCGTCCAATGATGAAGGAGCTACCGGTGGATTTGAGTGCGAGTTTACAAGGGCTGGCTGGCGGTGTGCTGATCGGGCTTTCGGCTACTTGGCTAATGGCAACGCTGGGCCGTATCGCCGGTATCAGCGGCATTCTGGGTAATTTAATTACTCAGCGACCCAAGGGCGATAGCGCTTGGCGAGTGGCTTTTCTGTTGGGGCTAATCAGCGGGCCGTTAGCAATCATGGCGTTAGGTGGTGGCTTAGGCAATGTAGCCGGTAGCCCTGGTGAGGTAATTGGCGCACCAGCAGGCGGCGTAGGGTTAATGCTGGTGGCTGGTTTGTTGGTGGGGCTAGGCACTGGGCTGGGCAGTGGCTGCACCAGTGGCCATGGCGTATGTGGGCTAGCCCGCTTGGCGCCACGCTCCATGGCAGCCACCGCTATGTTTTTACTGACGGCGTTAGTGACCGTCTATATCTCGCGTCACTTGCTGGGTCTGGGTAGCATTTAATGAATAGCTCAATGAATAGCGACGTAAAAGAGAACGACGTAAAAGATAGCGGCGTTAAAAATAGTAGCGCGATGAAAACAGCAGCAGGCTACGCGGCGGGGCTGCTTTTCGGCCTGGGGTTGGCTGTTTCTGGTATGACCGACCCCGCGCGAGTCGTCGGGTTTTTAGACTTGGCAGGCGCCTGGGATCCCACGCTGATATTTGTATTGGGCGGGGCCGTCGTCACCACCTTTATCGGCTATCGGCTGGTGTTTAAACGCTCGGCGCCGCTGCTGGGCGGCGCCTTTCAGCTACCTACCAAGCAAGAACTAGATACGAGGCTATTAGGCGGCGCGGCGATGTTTGGTATTGGCTGGGGGCTTTCCGGCTACTGCCCAGGGCCGGCGATTGCCTCTATTGGCGGTCTTTCGTTACCGCTACTGGCCATGCTGGTGACGATGGTGCTGGGGTGGTTTGCTGCTAAGCGTCTTGCCTAGCCATTCGTCCTTATTCGGCGATTGCCATGCTGACGCCCTTGCCATCACAGCAAGGGCGTTTTTATTTGCCTTAACGCTGGGTTAATGCTCGTCAGCCATGCTGAAGGGTAATAAAAAGGAAACCGCTATGCACGTCTTGCTGATTGAAGATGACCCGCTGGTTGCGTCGGGTATTCGCGCTGGATTGATGACCTTCGACTTTGTGGTCGACCACGTCTCCACAGTGAACGCTGCCCGTCAGGCAATGCGAACGGTGGCCAGCGATGTGGTCATTCTTGATCGCGGTTTGCCCGATGGCGATGGTCTTCAACTGCTTGCCGAGTGGCGCGAACAGGCAATCGATGTGCCAGTGCTGGTGTTAACCGCCAGGGATGCGGTGCGTGACCGGGTGGATGGTCTGCAGGGTGGTGCTGATGACTACCTGGTGAAACCCTTTGATTTAGATGAGCTGGTAGCGCGGCTACACGCCTTACTGCGCCGGGCAGCAGGGCGTAGCAGCGGTCTGATCTCCCACGGTGCACTGTGCTTAGACCCAGCGGCACGAGAGGTTTACGTAGATCAACAATTGATCATGCTTTCTCGCCGTGAGCTGGTGCTGCTTGAAACCTTCCTGCAATCGCCGCGTAGCGTGCTCTCTGCTGATCAGCTCAAAGACAGCCTTTACGGCATGAACGACGATGTCGAGAGCAATGCGCTGAATGTGCATATTCACCACCTGCGCCGCAAGCTGGGTAGCGGTGTGATTGAAACGGTGCGCGGGCTTGGCTACCGGCTGGGCAAACCCGCAGCCATTCATATAGCGGGCACGCCCTATCCGGGGCAGCGATGAGTTTACGCGCGCGCTTACTGCTTACCCTGGGGTTAACGCTGGCCCTGCTCTGGGGTGTGGCGGCGGCGTGGCTGATGCGAGACCTTGAAGAGAAGTTTGTGGAAACCCTGGATCAGCGCTTAGCGCAGTCGGCAAGAATGGTGGCTGGGCTAGTCCTGCAGCTGCCGTTTGAGGTCTGGGAGGATGCCGAGCATCCCGTGCTGTCTATTCCACCTATTGAGGGCCTTGCCTGCCAAGTGCACTCGCCCCAAGGGGAGATCATGGCGCGTACCCATGCCGATATGGATGCCGTGCTGGCGCCGGGTGAGAGAGGTCATACTTATCGCCAGACAGGCGACGTGATCTGGCGAGTGTTTACCTATGAGCGTGGTGGCATCGTTATTACCACCGCCGACCGTATGGATGAGCGCGATATGCTGCTCAGCGGCGTGATCCGGATGGCCGTGGTGCCCTTTGTAGTGGCGCTGGTGGGCAGCATGGTTGCGCTTTGGCTAGGGATTTGGCGCGGCTTAGCGCCCCTAACGCGGCTGCGCGAGTCGTTAGCCAGCCGCCATCCCGAGGCGCTGGCGCCCGTCGCCACCTATGGCTTGCCTAAAGAGATTCGGCCGCTCATTGAGACTCTCAATGCCCTGCTGGCGCGAGTGCAGCAAACCCTTATGCGCGAGCAGCGCTTTACCAATGACGCCGCCCATGAGCTGCGCACGCCGCTGACGGCGATCAAAACCCACCTGCAAGTTGCTCGCCGGGTCGAGGGTCAAGCCGCCATCGCATCGCTCAACCAGGCCGAAGAGGGCGTGGTGCGTTTGAGTTCAACCCTTGATCAACTGCTAACGCTGGCCCGGGTAGAGGGGTGTGTTCGCTTTGATGATGGCAAGGCCAGCCGTGTAGCAGATGTGGTCGAACACGCCCTGGCAGATAGCCAGCACGATACATCCGCGCGCTTTATCGTGCCGTTCAGCTGGCCCGATGTCACCCTGGCCATGCCCCGTGAGCTAGCTATAACCGCGCTGCGTAATTTGCTCGATAACGCGCTTTATCATGGGTCCGCTGATTCCCCATCAGCGTTGATACGCATTGGTCCCCAGGGGAGCGTGCTCTTACCTTTCGCGTTAGTGACCAGGGGCCTGGTGTTGATGACGCGACGCTTACGCAGTTAACGCAACGATTCTGGCGCGCCAGTAAACACCAGGGCAGTGGCTTGGGGCTAGCCATTGTGGCCGCAATAGCCGAACGCTTTGGCGGCGAAGTGATGTTCGAAAGCCCAGCTGAGGGTGGCTTCACCGCCTGTTTGAAGGTGCCAGTGGCGCGTCGCTAAAAGCGCGATAGCAAAAAAGATAACGCAAGGGAGAAACCGATATGAATAAAAAATGCTTAAGCAGGCTGGGCCTGCTGGTGGGGATCAGCCTGGTCGCTTTCGGCGCGTTGGCGCAGCAAGGGGACGCCGAGCGAGGCCAGGCAGCCGCGGCTACCTGTACCGCCTGCCACCAGGCCTATGGTAGCGGTATGAACGTACCCAATGGTGAGTCATGGCCACGCTTGGCGGGGCTAAATGCCGACTATATCGCCAAGCAGTTGCACGACTTTCAAGCCGGGCAGCGACAAAATGCGACCATGGCGACGTTTGCCAATATGCTCGATGACCAGCAAATAGCCGATGTGGCCGAATACTATAGCCAAATGCCGCTAACGCTTGGCCAAGGCGGCGATCAGGCCGACGAAGCCCTGCTGGCGCGCGGTCAACAGCTTGCCGAACGTGGCGACTGGAACGCCTATATTGTTTCCTGCCAAAGCTGTCACGGGCCTGGTGGCACAGGCGTTGGTAGCACCTTCCCCGGTGTCGCCAGCCAGCATGCTGGTTATATCAGTGCTCAATTGAAGGCGTGGAAAACCGAGACCCGCAGTAACGACCCACAGAACCTTATGGGCGCCATTGCCAAACGCATGAGCGATAACGATATTCAGGCGGTGTCCGCCTGGTATGCCACGCAATCCGGTTCAGCAGAGCAGGAGACCGCACAATGATTAGCTGTCGTCGCCCCTTCATCATAGCGCTGACCGGTTGCTCGCTTGCGCTCGGTGTTGCTTACGCAGCGAGTGTCTTTGCCCAGCCAGAAGAACGCCCAGACGCCGCGCTGGATATGCTGGTTCATGAACCCCCCACCATGGAAGACCTTGAGAATTCAGATATTCATCCGGAACTGAAAAAAGTCATCCGCTATGGTCACGATCTATTCACCAATACCCAGCAGTTGCGCGGTGAGAACGTGTTCAATGACATGAACTGCTCGAGTTGCCATTTAGGTGAAGGGCGGGTGCCGTTCAGTGCTCCGGTGTGGGCGGCGGCCATCACGCTGCCGGATTTCCGGGGTAAAAACCAGCATGTCAATAACCTGGAAGAGCGCATTGCAGGCTGTTTTGCCTACTCCATGAACGGCGTGCCGCCCGAGTATGGCAGCGATGAAATGCTGGCGCTGAGTGCCTACCACCAGTGGCTGGCCACCGGTGCGCCAATGTATCCAGACAAGCCGATCTTTGGACGTGGCTTCCCAGCGCCAGATGAGCCCGAGCAAACGCCAGACTACGCTCGTGGTGAAGCGGCCTATCAGAACAACTGCGCCATCTGCCATCAGCAAGATGGTACTGGTCACTATGAAAGCGGCGAGTACGTGTTTCCTGCCCCCTGGGGCGACGGCTCCAATAATTGGGGAGCGGGGATCGTTCGAGTCGATACCATGGCGGGCTTTATTTACCAAAATATGCCGCTTGGTCAACCGCGTTCACTCAGTGATCAAGAGGCTTGGGATATTGCCTACTACATAACCAGCCAAGAGCGTCCCCAAGACCCCCGTTACACGGGAGATGTCGCCGAGACATCCGAGCGATTTGGCCCGACCTTCCATAAGCGTTCACTGTACGGTCAAACCCGCGAACACGACGGCCATGTGCTGGGTGATCACGAAAACTTCGGCGAGAAAGGCGATATTAAACCCTGGAACGTTGGCATGCCGCGGTTCGAAAACCTATCTGAGGAGTAAGGGTAGTGAGGAGGCTGTCTTGGCGGCCTCCCTCATACAGGTTAGGGCGCTTCGCTGCCCATCATGTCGATCATTCGCTCATCGCTGGGCATACCCTGAATACGCTCAATACGCACGTTCCCATTCTCAGTTCCACGCTGGAAAACCGAGGTGGGCGTGGCATACAGCCCCAGCTCTTCGAACAGCTGGTTATTAGCGTACACCTGTTCTTCAATCTCGCGTGGTTGGGCACTGGCCTCGATTTCTTCCTGGCCGCTTTCATGGGCATGCAGTGTGGCCGCCGGGTCGTCAGCGCCGAGAATGGCAGCTGCTTTGCCAGGGCTATCAGGCGCTAAAATACCCACCATGATATGACGCAGTTGCACTTCACCCGCGTCTACCCAAGGACGTGTCTCTTGCCAAAACTGGCGGCAGTAGGGGCAGTTAGCATCCGTGAAGGTGTAAATCACCCGTGGGGCATCTACGTCGCCATCTTGAATCCAGTGGCTTTCGCTTAATAGCTGCCAGGTTTGTGCCTCCAGCGGTGCACGCACATGCTCAGCCAACTGTGCTTCGGTAAGGTCATTACCCTCGCTATCCATCAGCGTACCCATCACCGCGTGCTCGCCATCAGGCGTCAGGTAAATCGCCATTTCCTGTCCCTGCACGCTGGCGCCGTAGCCGCGCAATCCGCCGGGGGCCTCGAATTGGCCATGAATCTCCAAACCTTGGTCGGCCAGTGCCTGAATAGGGGCGGGAAGCTCATCGGCATAGCTTGCAGAGGTGCTCCCAAGCACTGTCAGTAGGAGAAAACCGCTAATGACAGAGTGACGTTTCAAGTGCATGGCAGCGCCTTGTTTGAATAGGAGTGAGAAGCTGGAAAGCTAATAGCTGCCATCTTAACACTGGCAGGCCCCAGCATAATGCCGTGTTGGCATTGTCGCACCACGACATTATTTAGGGATTATGCGAAAAGCCGCTAAGTGTGGCGATTACCTCAAGCCCCCTCAGGTCCATCACTAAAACGTAAATAGCTTGATATGGATCAAGCTGCGACCACTTGCCTCGTGCCCTTACGCGGTAAGGCAGCTATGCTGGGCGTACTGATATTAAGTTATTACGTTAGAGGAAAATATTATGAAAAAAGCGTCTCCTTTTCTATGCGCCGCAATGGGGCTCTCGGTTTTCCTCGGCATCTCACCTTCCTTTGCAGAAGAGGCCGCGGCCTACCGTGAGACGACGTTAGGTCTTTACGTTACTGCCACTGAAGCTTATGAGCTTATGCAGGAGAACGAGCGTGCCGTACTGATTGATGTACGCGATCCCATCGAGATCAAGTTCACCGGTTTCGCTGAACCCACCGGTATTCATGTGCCTTGGGTGCTGGCCGATCGCGATAACTTTGATGAGAAGTCCAATACATGGGCCATGGGCAAGAACGTCGACTTCGACGTGCAAGTAAAGGCTGAGATAGAAGCGCTGGGTGTAAGCCATGACGATCCCATTATTGTCATGTGTCGTTCGGGCGCCACCCGCAGCGCTCCCGCGGCCGATGTCATTACCGCGATGGGGTATAGCGATGTCTACTCAATGACCGACGGTTTTGAGGGAGGAAAACTTGACGAAGGAGATTCGCAGGGTGTGAGAGCCATGGATGGCTGGCGTAATTCGGGCCTGCCGTGGAGCTACAACATCAACCCCGATTTCGCTTGGTATCCCGACAACTGATGCTCTGATACTTGGTCCGCTAGATTGTGTCGCTGGGCCAAAGACACTGACCCAACCCAATGAGGTAAACGTATGACACTTAAAACAACCCTGACCCTGACAGCCGTCATGGCAGCCATTGGTTTCTCAGGTCTCGCCATTGCTAATAACCATGGCAGCGATGAACGTGAAGACCAGGCCTTGGTCATCCTCACCAGTGAATCGCTCCAGACCCAAGGCATGGCCATGATCCTCGCCAATGCCATGCAGCAGCAGGGCACCGACCTGCACGTTTTGCTCTGTGACACCGCCGGTGATCTGGCTACCCAAGGGTACGCAAGCACTGAGGCTATCGCTACACCCCCAAGCAACCCAGCTGGCCAGGTTAAGCCGGAAGGCATTCTCAACATGCTGATGGAAAACGGTGCCAGCGTGGATGTGTGTGCCATCTACCTGCCTAACAGCGCGCATGCTGAAGAGGATCTTGTGGAGAATGTGGGCATTGCAGCACCCGGCACCATAGCGGAAATGATGCGCGATCCTGCCATTCCCGTTTACAGCTTTTGAGTATCCACCTTGAAATGAAGGAGTCCATTATGAAAAGCAACGTCGGCGGTATCGATAAGATTTTACGCATTTTAGTCGGCATCGCGCTGATTGTGCTGACGCTAGTAGGCACCATCGGCGTTTGGGGTTGGATAGGGGTAGTGCCGCTGGCTACCGGCCTGTTCAATTTTTGCCCGGCCTACAAGCTGGTAGGCATCAATACCTGCAAGCTTAAGTGACCACTTGCTAAGTTTTGGCAAGGGTAAGAAACCGCGTCCGGCTCACCAAGTGGGGCGGACGTTTCAGTTTGTCGAATAGCTAGTCGTCCTATCCCTATCGTTATCATTTAGCGTTTCAATTGGAAAGATATTCTAAAAAGGAATAACTTTATAATCATAATCAAATCCCAAGCATTTCAGTTTACGTTAATACATCAGGAGAAACGTCATGGAAAATCAAATGCATCAACCTGTCATGCCTCAATTGAATAAGGCAGCGCCGGATTTCACTGCCAAAACGACCCACGGCGAAAAATCGCTCAGCGACTATCAGGGAAAGTGGCTAGTGTTATTCGCTCACCCCTCAGACTTTACTCCGGTGTGTACCACGGAGTTTTCGGCCTTTGCGAATTACGCAGATCAGTTCAAAGAGGCCAACACGGAGCTGCTGGGCCTTTCCATCGATAGCATTCACTCGCACATTGCTTGGACGCGGAGCATAAAAGATAACTTCGGCGTCGAAATTACCTTCCCAATTATTGCTGACCTCAACATGAAGGTGGCGAACGCCTACGGCATGATTCAGCCGGGAGCCAGCGATACGGCAGCGGTTCGCGCGACTTTTGTGATTGACCCAGAAGGTGTGCTTCGGGCCATGTTGTACTACCCCATGACCAACGGCCGCTCAGTGGAAGAGGTGCTTCGCTTGGTTAAGTCGTTACAAACCAGCGATGAACATGGCGTTGCAACACCTGAAGCCTGGTTGCCTGGACAGCCGGTCATCGTGCCGCCACCCCACACTTCGCAGGATGCAGAAGCCCGTCAAGCGGAAGGCTATGACTACACAGACTGGTACTTCTGTAAAAAGACACTCTGATATTTGCTGCTTTTCAGGCTGACATTACTTAAGTCTCAGGAGAAAGAAGTCATGAACACTTTTGCGCTTTCAAAGCATACCGGCGCAGGCTCGCCGGATGTGGCCGGTTTTTTCGATCCGCGTACCTTTAGCATCCAGTACGTGGTAAGCGACCCTGCCACCAAGCAGTGTGCAATTATCGACCCCGTGTTGGATTTTGACGAAAAGTCCGGCGCGACGGCGACTCACCACGCCGATGAGCTGCTGGCCTATATCAACAAAGAAGGGTTATCGGTGGCGTGGATTCTTGATACCCACCCCCACGCCGACCACTTCTCCGCGGCCCACTATTTAAAGCAACAAACCGGTGCACCCACGGCCATTGGCCAACAAGTCACCAAAGTACAGGCGCTATGGAAGGAGATCTATCACTGGCCGGAAATGACGACCGATGGTCGCCAGTGGGACACGCTGTTTAGTGAAGGTGACACCTTTAACATCGGTGAGCTGGATGCTCGTGTACTTTACTCGCCCGGCCATACGCTGGCCTCAATTACCTACGTGATTGGCGATACGGCCTTCGTGCACGACACCCTGTTCCAGCCAGACTTTGGCACCGCCCGCGCCGATTTCCCCGGTGGCGATGCCAAGGTGCTGTGGCACTCCATTCAGCAGATTCTAGCGCTGCCCGCTGACACTCGGCTATTCACCGGCCACGATTATATGCCCGATGACCGCGAGCCGCAGTGGGAGAGCACGGTCGCTGAGCAGCGTGAACGTAACCCGCACATAGCTGATATGAGCGAAACGGATTACATCGCGCTACGCCATCAGCGCGATAGCGAACTGCCCATGCCCAAGCTGATTTTGCACGCCTTGCAGGTCAATGCGCGGGGCGGGCGACTGCCAGAGCCGGAGGCAAACGGGAAGCGCTACCTCAAAATCCCGCTGGATGCCTTAGAAGGCGCCGCCTGGGATTAAGCCCTTGACTACTTAACAGGAGCATCACCATGCAAACGCAGCCGTTAGAAACGGATATCGAGATTACCTCAGCGCTTACGGTAGAAGAACTTGAGCACGTCAAAGCAAAAGGCTTCAAAACGGTCATTTGTAACTGCAAGCCCGGCGAAAGCGCTGAGTTTCCGGATGAAAAAGCCTACCGTCAAAAAGCCGCTGATATTTGCCTTCAGTGGGTGCACATTCCGGTCACACCGGGTGACTACAGCCAAGCGGATGTTGCCGCCTTTGCTGAGGCTATGCAGCAGCTACCCCGGCCTATCCTGGCATTCTGCCGCACGGGAAAGCGGGCTACCCATCTATGGGCCTACGCGAAGCGTCACACCGAGCAGTGCGACCTTGCTGAGCTGTTTAGCGCTGCGAAAGCAGCAGGCTTCGATTTGGAAGAGCATCGGCAAGGGCTTGAAGAACAACAAACCTAACACTGCGATGACGCTTGTCGCGATCACGCTGACTCAGCAAACGGATACTGCCCATGAGTATTGAGCGTTGGGTGCCACTGGTCGGCTGGCTACGCCGCTATAACCGCAAGCTGTTCTCTCGGGATGCACTGGCCGCGGTCATTGTCACGCTAATGCTGGTGCCTCAGGCGCTGGCCTACGCCTTGTTAGCGGGGCTTCCAGCCGAGATGGGACTCTACGCCAGCATGCTGCCGCTGGTGCTATACGCCATCTTTGGCACCAGCGCTAGCTTAGCCGTGGGGCCAGTGGCGGTGGCAGCGCTGATGACGGCTTCTGCACTGAGTGATCTCGCCACTCCCGGCAGCCCAGAATACGTCAGTGCAGCACTGGTGTTGGCAGCGCTTTCTGGGCTGATATTGATCGCCATGGGCGTGCTGCGGCTGGGGTTTTTGGTCAATTTCTTGAGCCATCCGGTGATTTCGGGATTTATAACGGCTTCAGGCATTCTGATTGCGATGAGCCAACTCAAACATATTCTTGGCGTAGAGGCGTCTGGCCATAACGTCATTGACCTGTTGGGTGGGCTGCTAAGTCAGTGGCAGCAGGTAAATATAACGACGCTGCTGATTGGTCTGGGCGTATTGGGCTTTCTGCTGGTATGCCGCAAGCGGTTAAATACATGGCTCACAGCTATCGGTGTCTCTGCCAGCACTGCCGGGCTCATGGTGAAAGCTGCGCCGATCTCAGCGGTGGTGGTCACCACACTGCTGGCCTGGGGGTTAAACCTAGCCCAACACGAAGTGGCGTTGGTGGGCACTGTGCCCAGTGGTTTACCAGCCATCGGGCTGCCCAGCCTGGATCAAACGCTGTGGTTTGGGCTATTGCCCGCAGCGTTGCTGATTAGCCTGGTAGGTTTCGTTGAATCGGTGTCAGTTGCGCAAACGCTGGCAGCAAAGCGCCGCCAGCGCATCGACCCTAATCAAGAACTGATTGCGCTGGGCATGGCCAATCTGGGTGCCGGTGTTAGCAGCGGCTCACCGGTATCCGGGGGCTTTTCCCGTTCGGTTGTCAACTTTGAAGCAGGCGCCGCAACGCCGCTGGCCGGGGCGTTTACGGCACTGGGTATAATGCTTTCTACCCTGTTGCTCACTGACATGCTGGCGTTTTTACCCACGGCGACACTCGCGGCCACCATCATTGTGGCGGTCGGAACGCTGATTGACCTACCTGCGGTGAAGCGTACTTGGCAGTACTCCCGCAGCGACGGTGCGGCCATGGTGGTTACCTTGTTACTGACCCTGCTGCACAGCGTTGAAGTCGGTATTATTTGCGGCGTAGTGCTGTCGTTGGGGCTACATCTTTACCGCACCAGCCAGCCTCATAGCGCAGTGGTCGGTCGCGTACCGGGCACCGAGCATTTTCGCAATGTCAAGCGTCACCAGGTCGAAACCGATGAGCGCGTAGCGATGCTGCGCATCGATGAAAGCCTCTACTTCGCTAATGCTCGCTACTTGGAAGACACCGTTATGGCGTTGGCCGCCCGTTCGCCCTCGCTAAGGCATATTGTGCTGACCTGCCAAGCGGTTAATGTCATTGATGCTTCTGCACTTGAAAGCTTAGAAGCGATCAACGCGCGGTTATGCGATGCAGGCGTCAAGCTACACATGGCAGAAGTGAAAGGCCCAGTGATGGACCGCTTAAAGCAAACAGACTTTTGCGACGCGCTAACCGGGCAGATGTTTTTTACCACCTTTGATGCCTGGCAGGCCCTAGCCGAAGCCATCAAAGCCAATACGCCCCCTTTGCCAACCCAATAAAAGGAGACAACGCCATGCAACATCGACACGCTAAGGTAGCCATTATTGGGGCGGGTAGCGCGGGCCTTAGCGCCTGGCACGCCGCGAACAAACATACCGACGACGTAATGCTGATTGAAGCAGGTGCGTATGGCACGACCTGCGCGCGTGTGGGTTGCATGCCTTCAAAACTGCTCATCGCTGCTGCCAATGTCGCGCACAGTACCAACACCGCTGCCATGTTTGGCGTCAAGGTGAGCGGTGTAACGATAGATGGTAAAGCGGTGATGGAAAGGGTCAGGCATGAGCGTGACCGCTTCGTCGGTCATGTATTGAAATCGATGGAAACGATTCCCGAATCGCATCATCTGCTTGGCCACGCCCGTTTTACTGACCCCCATACGTTGATCATCGATGACCATACCCGGCTTACGGCCGAGGCTATTATAATTGCCACCGGATCGCGGCCCACATGGCCGAAGCTGCTGGAAGGTGCAGGCGACCGGCTAATCGTTAATGATGATGTCTTCAACTGGGAAACGTTGCCTGAATCAGTGGCTATCGTGGGGCCTGGCGTGATTGGTATGGAGTTGGGTCAAGCACTTAGTCGGCTAGGGGTACGTACTCGCACCTTTGGTGTGGGCGGTGGGGTAGGGCCTTTTCAATCCGAGACGCTGCGCCAACTGGCAGATGAGACGTTCAACCGAGAGCTATATTTAGACCCTGATGCCAATATCGATAAGCTCGAGTGTCAAGAAAACGGCGTTGATGTCACCTTCAATAAGCGTGGCAGCGAGCAAACTATTACTGAAACGTTCGACTATGTGCTTGCGGCGACAGGGCGTCAGCCCAACGTGGACCAGCTGGATATCGAGAAAGCAGAACTTACGCTGGACAATCGTGGGGTACCTCAATTTAACCGCTTTTCGTTGCAGTGCCTGAATGTGCAAGGCACGCCAAGCCATATTTTCATCGTAGGAGATGCCAATCTGGCGGTACCGCTACTGCATGAGGCAATCGCAGAAGGAAAAATCGCAGGACGCAACGCGGCGAACCTAGACGATGTGCAAGTAGGCCAGCGTAACGTTCCTCTGGCTATTGTGTTTACCGAACCCCAGATGGCAATGGTGGGTGAAAGTCGCGCTAGCTTAGAGAAGCAATATGGTGGCTGTGATTGTATCGCTAAAGGCGGGGTCTCTCTTGCCGATCAGGGGCGTGCGCGAGTAATGGGTGAAAACCAAGGCTACTTCGCACTTTATGCGGCGCATGGCAGCGGGCAGTTTTTAGGTGCTGAGCTGTTTGGACCAGGTGTTGAGCATATAGCCCACTTGCTAGCCTGGTCATTAGAACAAAAGTTAACGGTAAGTCAGATGCTCGCCATGCCCTTTTATCATCCGGTGCTTGAAGAAGGTTTGCGCACCGGACTTCGTGAATTGCAGGCAAATCTACAGCAGGGGCCTGATATTTTAGAACGCTGTATGGAATGCGGCCCCGGCGATTGAGAACACTACTAGCCCTCACGGCTCACTTTGACTGGTAAGCCTTGGCGCACGCTGGCCCCGCTAATGGGCTCAAGCCAAGTGCCATCCACATCCCGCGTGGGGTCTTTAAAGCCCAGATCGTTGATATTGATGCCTGCGCGCATCCAGGGCATATCCGGCTGTGATTCACCGTCGATAACGTGTGGCGTGGCGCCTAAATCGCGATGTCCGTAACCATGCTCAATACCCAATGTACCAAGCATCACGCTTTCGCTGACGAGCGCCAGTCCCACTACGCTACCGCCAGGGCTTTCAATGCGAATGGTATCGCCGTGCTGGATACCAAAGCGCTCGGCATCTTGGCGGTGCATCTGCACCGGGTTATAAGGCTTGATCATGCGCAGCCGCTCACTGCCTATGGCGTAAGAGTTCATCAAATTGGATTTGAACGAGAACGCCAGTAGCGGCCACTCCTGTTCTGAAAACACCTCGCGCATGGGCTGCTTGTTCGCCAACTGGGGCAGCTTATGGCAGGGCACCCCGCTATTGGGCAAGCCGTTAGTGGTGTCAATACTAGTGCCGACCGACTCATTGTAAACACACAGCGTTTTCGTCCACTGATATTTCAATTTCTCGCCTATAAAGTGCTCGCTGGCATCTTCAAAACGTCCGCCTCGCGCGTAGAGGTAGGCAACCCGGGTGCGCTCATCGGCTTTCAGCGTGCGGGCTATTTTAGGCAGTAGTGGGGCAATGCCCCCATGGGCGATATCATTGTCGTCCGCTTCGGGCAGGGGCTCTTCTTGAAAAGCGATATTGGCCGCGGCCCGCAGGTAGTAATCCTCGGCGCGATTGAGCGGGTGCAGGTTGCCATCGGTATCAGGAATCGCATTGTCGCCAAATCCGGGCAGGCCCAGGCGTTTGGCCACGGCGATAAAGAAGCTGTCCATAGAGACCGGTTCGCCTTCGGCGGTTTTTTGCTGGCGCGGCTCCACCACCGGCCAACAGGCGGTGGTCAGCTTGCCCAGGGTGCCTTTCCAGGCGCCGGTAAAGCCCCACACTTCGTACATCACGGAATCAGGCACGATGTAGTCGGCGTAGCGATTGGTTTCGTTGATAAAACCGTCTATCGCCACAAAGAGACCTAACCGTTTGGGGTCTTTCAGCTTGTCGACAATGACACCCTTCAGGCCTGCCTGACCATAAATCGGGTTGGCCATACAGCCAATCACCGCTTTGATGGGGTAAGGGTAGCCATTGAGTGCCGAGGGTAGGTGCTCTGTGAGCGTCGGCGGTGCCAACGAGCGCCACGGCGCTCTAGCCGGGTAAGGGTTTTCGCCTGCGGCGACTTTGCGCTGGTACTCGGAAGATTTTTCGTAGGGGAAGCGCGAACGGGATAGAAACACGCCCTGGGGGCCGCGTTTTCCAGGGAAGTTGGCTAAATCGTAGCGTGGGCCTTCGCCGGTACCGCTGTAGGTGCCACCTCCGACGGCGCTGCCGCCCTTCATGTTGTAGTTGCCTGCCAGCAGATTCAGCATTTGTACGCTGAACGCGGCGTAGAAACCGTTACCTGACATCATGCCGCCGTGGCAGTTAACTGCGGCCTTTCGGCCGTGACTCGCATAGCGGCGCGCTAACGTAATGATCGTCGCCTTGGGAATGCCGCAATGCTCGGCGTAGGTGTCTAGGTCGTACTCATGGGCGGATTCGCGCAGCAGCGTCAGGCTGCTTTTAACGGTGACGGTGGCGCCATTGGCAAGTTCTATCGCGCGTTCAGCAAACAGCTCGGCGGTCATTACCTCTTCGCTGAGCGCGAGCTCGCCATTGGCTACCACTACCGGTGAGTCTGCATCGCTACCTGCTTCGGCAAGACCTAGGTCGCTGGCGCGCAGAAAATAGCCACGACGCGGGTGCTCGAAGGTATCAATGACTAAGTGAGTGGCGTTGGAGTGGGTGGTTTCGCCCGCTGCATCGGCGGCGGCTTTGCCGGGCAGGGCTAGGAAGTCGCTAGCATAGCCCTGATTGTCGAGTAGCCACTGAATGATTGCCATGGCGAAAGCGCTGTCGGTACCGGGGCGAATAGGCACCCAGCGGTTGTTGTCAGCTGCGTGGGAGGTGGCAGCATTGAGCGCTGGGTCGACCACTACATACTCCAGCGTTCCGGCTGCACGGGCTTGGGCGATCAGGCGGCCTTGGCGTTTAAACGGATTGCCCGCCTGGCTGGGCGCGCAGCCGATATACATGATAAACCGTGCATTTTGGATATCCGGCTTAACATGGGCGTTGGTGACAATATTGTTCATCACCGCACCAGACCCCATGCGGAAAGCCAAACCGCAGTACGCACCGTGGTGTCCGTAGTTGCGGGTCGCAAAAGCGTTGAGAGTAAAGCGCTTGAGTAGGTCAGAGCGCCCGTAGTCGGTGGCTTCCATTACCATCAACTGGTTGGCCTTGGGGCCGTATTCGGGGTTATCAGGGTCGATTAGGGTGTCATGGTCGCGAATATCGCGCAGTCCATCAACGTGACCTTCGTTAAACAAGTCGCCGCCGTCACAGATCTCTTCAATTAACTGCTCGAAGGAAATTTTCTGCCACTCGCGACTACCCCGTTCGCCAACTCGTTTAAGGCAGTGGTCGACTCGGAATGGATTAGTGATTTGACTCATCATGGCGTTGCCACGGGCACAGGCGGTAGAGCGGTTTAGCTGACCCTGTTCCCCGTAGGCGCTCACGCTGCGTAGAGCATCGGCCACTGGGGTGCGCATGGGTAAATGGTCATCGGCGGACAGCGGGTGGTAGGGGTTGCCCGACACCCGGAGTACTTCACCACGGGTGTCATCGACCCTTACTCGCACGCCGCACCGGGTGGTGCAGCCGTAGCAAATGGTGAAGGCGACCCGCTGGTCGGGTGTTAGCGTAAGTTCGCCAGTGTCTAAATCGACTCGGTATTCTGGGGTCAGCGAGTTGCCATGAATATTGTGTCGGGGTTTTTCACCCGCGCTACCAGTAATGCCCTTGGCCATTTTAGCCAGTGGCTCGGCATAGCCCACGGCAAAAGTAGCGGCACCGCCCGCGACGGCAGCCCCTTTCAGAAAACGACGGCGTGACGGGTCTTGAGCAGACTTAGACATGGCTAGACGCTCCTTTTTTAGCGGTGAGAGGGTGAGTAGTAGCGTCTTGAGAAGCGTGGGTGGGGGTTGCCACAAAGCCTCCCTGCTGGGCTTGCCGCCAGGGTATAAACAGCTCAATCAGTAAAATAGCGGCGAGCCAGAGACCGAAGGTGCCAACAATACCCAACATACCGGAAGAGCCCGCGGGGATGCCGTAGTGGTGAAAACCGGCGCTGTTGCGAGCCACATGCTGAACATCCATCAGCACCACCCAGCGGAACATCCAGCCCATATGAATGGCTACTAGGCCAAGCAACCATGCCCAGGCAAAGAGTGTTGGCTGGTGAGATGTTGACGCCAAGTTTGAGCCTGACTGTTTCAGGGTAGGGCGAGTCAGCAAAAACACCACGGCGACAAACAGCGCGATGCCGGTAACGCCGCCCCACAGGGCGGTACTGTGCCACGAGGCGCTATAGCGCACGGATTCCAGGGCAGCGGCCACTGAACCTACATGGGCATTTACACCATCCAAAAACCAGCTAATGGCGACGAGGCCTGCCAAACCGCAAGCAACGAGAAGCACATACAGCATCTGACGAATGGTGTTTGGCGAGCCAAGTCCGCTAACTCGGTTCAGCACTAATACGAGCCCGGCAGCGGCGATAAATCCGGTGGTTACCAGCATCGGTGGTAGCCATACGGTGTGCCAAAGCGGGCGTGCCTTGACGATCGCTAGCTCCGCACCGGTGTAAAGCATAATGCCGCTGGATAGCACCAGCGCGGCCACGCCTACCACGGCGACTAGCGCTCGGGGCGTTGCGCCACTGCCTAAAGAGAGCCAGTTGGCTAGCATTCCGCTCAGCCCTGATGCGTTTCGCTTTGCCTGTAGCGCAGGTCGCCATGCCAGCCAAGCAAGGCCAAGCACGCTAACCAGATAAAGCGGCAGAACCACGCTGCCAATCGACATCCAGGAGTGGCTGTTGGCGTAAGCGTAGAAGTGCCAAAAGCGCAGCGGCTGGTGCAAATCTGCTAGTAGCGCGACGGGTGCCACCAGCGTTGTGCTGACGCAGGCGATTAACGCCAGACGCGCGGTGGGCAGCCAGGCTTTTTTACCGAATACCAGCGCCGGGGCGGCTAGCCAGAGGCTGGCGTAAGAGACCGCAATCATAAAAAAGTATTGTACCGCCCAAGGTTACCAGGCGATGTCGTAGCGCGGTGCCAGTAGCTCAATGGTGGAATTCATAGCCCATCTCCTGACCGTGTGGGTCGAGCACTTCCAGCGCAACGGGTTCAGCCGTGGGGCGTGTGGTGAAGCGCTCGTCCATACCGAGGTAGAACACCTGCGGAAGGGTATTTTTTTCTGGTTGTAGCACCATCAACGCATCACTGTGTTCGTTAATCATCCGGCTGATCTGGCTTTGCGGATCGCGCATATTGCCAATAACACGGGCACCGCCTACGCAGCTCTCTACACAGGCAGGTAGCAACCCGGCTTCTAAACGATGGGCACAGAAGGTGCACTTGTCGGCGGTTTGAGTGCGCTGGTTAATAAAGCGGGCGTCGTAGGGACAGGCGTTGACGCAATAGGCACAGCCCACGCAGCGGTCGCTATCGACCACCACAATGCCATCCTGCTGTTGATAGGTGGCCTCAACCGGGCAGACCGGGACGCAGGGTGGGTTTTCACAGTGGTTACACAGCCGCGGCAGCATAAAGGTGGCCAGCTCACCGCTCTCCTGATGCTCTACTTCGTATTGAGAAACCGTGGTGCGGAATTGGCCCAGCGGTGCCGCGTTTTCGATATGACATGAAACCGTGCAGGCCTGGCAACCGATGCACTGACGTAGGTCTATCAGCATGCCGTAGCGTTTAGTGGGGTCGCCTTCACGGCGGGCTGGCTGTTGATTAATGCCAGCCTGAGCAAAGCTCGAAAGCGGCACCAGCGCAGCGCCTGCGCTTAAACGGGCCAGTTGGCCCAAGAGCGAGCGACGCATTGCGTCCATAGCGCCTCCTTGGTGAATAAAACGGCATTCGCAGGGCGAATGATTGGAATACGCTTAGATTACGCTTTTGCTTTGAGTCAGAAATTGATGGGCGTCAATGAGTTGGGGCTATTTTCTTAATGCTCCCTTAATGTTTGATAGATAAGTTATTGTTATATTTAGTTAAATTTATCAATAGCTAAAAAATTGGTTGGGCGATCCTATACCCATGGACCTTATTGATAACGTCGGCATTGAGGTTTGTTATGGTCGGCCAAGCTTTATTTGGATGTACATAAAAGTCCTACAAGAAGTGCTCATAAAATTGCTTCAGATCAAAGTCTGCATAAATTTTGTAAAAGATAGTTGGCTATTTACTGATGTATGACTACGCTTAACAAGAGTTATCCAGAAAATATGTTCTGAATAACTTTTTGTGTGGAATGCGTTGGTAGCTCATTACACATGGATGAGGCATCAGTGCCGGTCACATGGGTAATGTCTGCTTACAAAAACTAATGCCGCCGGAGATACTCATGGAACTTGAAGCTTTATCCGTAGGGCAATACTCCTTTATCCAGAATGCGTATTCGTTTGGCTTTGCCGTAATGGCCGCCGCAACGCTTTTTTTCTGGTTAATGAAGTCTGAAATTGCTCCAGCCTACCGCCTAGCCATCACCATCACGGGGTTAGTAACCGCGGTTGCTGCCTACCACTACCTGCAAATCATGCTGTCTTGGGGGGCCGCTGTTGATGTAACGTCTGGAGAAGTTATCTCAACTGGTAAGCCCTTCAACCAAGCTTACCGCTACGTCGATTGGCTGCTGACGGTACCGCTCTTGCTGATCGAGCTGATACTGGTCATGCGCTTGTCCAGACAAGAAACCATCAAGAGAACGACGGTTCTAGGCGGTGCGGCTGCCTTAATGATCGTGCTGGGTTATCCGGGTGAAGTATCCAGCGCGGGTGGCTTGCGCTTCGTGTTCTGGGTGCTCTCGATGATTCCGTTTGTTTACATCGTTTACCAGCTTGTTGTGGGTCTTAAAGAGTCCATTTCACAGCAGCCGGAAAGCGTGAAGAACTTGATCAACATCTCTGTCTACTTGGTCATTGGTTCCTGGTTGTTCTACCCGATTGTCTACCTCTTCCCGCTGGTCGGTCTGGAAGGCGGAGCTGCCATCACAGCCGTTGAAGTTGGTTATACGGTAGCGGATATCGTGGCTAAGGCCGTCTTTGGGGTCTTTATCTTCATGATTGCCATGCGCAAATCGCAGGAGATTGAAGGCACCGCGTCAACCGTCTCTAAACCAGCTGCTGCCGCTGAAAACGAAACGTCCAAGCCCTCTTAAGCGCCGACTTTCATAAAAGGAGTCACATACGGCCAAGGATGGCCCCGTTAAAAGGACGTTGGCATGGTCACTGCAACACTCACTCAAACCGCCAATTTCAACGGTGTTGGTGGCAACGAAACAATGAAAGCACCATCCGATGCGAGCGACGTCGATCGCGAACTCGAACAGGTTAATGCATTAATGCGTAACAGCCTTAATGCAGCTGATCACTGGCCGGCGCAAGCCGCCAGCCTCTATCATCTTGAAACGGGCGGCAGTCAATTGCGCGCTCGTTTAGCGCTACTCAGCGGTATGGCATTCAAGTCATCGAGTGCCCACCGCATTGCCGCCGCTGCAGCGTCAGAGCTTATTCATAATGCATCGCTTGTGCATGATGACCTTTGTGACGGCGATAGCGAGCGCCGTGGGCAGCCGTCTGTTTGGAAACGTGACAACCCTGGGGTTGCGCTCTGCACGGGCGATCTTTTACTTACCGCGGCCTTCCGTGCCGCCCTTTATAGTGACTTACCCGAGCACAGTTTGGCGCTGATTCAACTGCTCACCGAGCGCTCAGGCCAGGTGATTGCCGGGCAGAGTATCGAATTGGCCGCGCGCGGCACCCATCATCAACGCCGTGACCCCTCCGTTGCCGAGTATCTGCAAGCCACCCTGGCTAAAACAGCGCCTTTGATTGCGCTCCCCCTGGAAGCGGCGGCAATGGGTGGTGATATTACCCAGCAGCAATGCGAACACCTCCACCGATTTGCAAAAGCCGTTGGGCTGGCTTATCAGATTATTGATGATTTAGATGACCTTGAGATTGGCTGCGCGCAACGCCTGCAGCCAGACCACTACCATTGCTACCACGCTTGGCCGTGTCATTGGCCGGTTCGGCCACAGCGGCTGGCGAACCAGCGGCTGGCGAACCCTGCTTCCCAGGCCATGCGCCGGGCCACACGCCACGCCTCCGCGGCGCTGGCCCGCGGGGAAACCCTTATTCAGCATTTTCCCAACGTGCTTGGCACATCATTACAGGCGGTGTTGGCAACGCTACGCCGTCGCCTTGATGAACACCAAAAGGCCATGGCGGTCTATGCGGATCAAGTGCCTGTGCCGAACCAGGGTGTACAGGCGATGACGGAGCAGACCTTATGAACGCGCTGATGGATAAGCCAGCATCCACCCAAGGCAAAGCGGTTGTCGTTGGATCGGGTTTTGGTGGTATTGCCGTTGCTTTGCGCTTGTTGTCTGAAGGTTGGGACGTCGAGTTGCTTGAGCGTCATGCCGATATCGGCGGGCGGGCTCGAGTTTTCCATTTAGATGGGGTGGCCTTTGATGCCGGACCAACGGTGATTACCGCGCCCTTCATTTTTGAAGCGCTGTTTGAGCGTTTCGGCGAGCGCATGGAAGAGCACGTTACTCTGTTACCCGTTGAACCTTTCTACCGTATGGATTTTGTCGACGGTAGCTACTTCGACTACAAAAGCGGTATCGAGGATACCGTCGCAGAGATCGAGCGGTTATCGCCCGGAGAGGGCGGCGCTTATGCGGCGTTTCTGAAAGCCACGGAAGTGATGTACCAGCGTGGTTTTGTCGAGTTGGCCGAGCAGCCTTTCACCCGCGTGACGGACATGCTCAAAGTATTACCTGACCTGGTGCGCCTACGGGCTGATGTTAGCCTTTACGGTTTTGTGTCGCGTTTTTTTAGCGATGAACGTTTGCGTAAGGCGTTTTCAGTGCCTTCGCTGTTGGTGGGCGGGCACCCGTACCGCACCTCGTCGCTTTACGGCTTGATTCACGCCCTCGAACGCCGCGGAGGCGTTTGGTACCCCAAAGGCGGCACCGGTGCACTGGTTGAGGCGCTTGCCGCCTTGTTCCAACGCCACGGCGGGGTCATTCGTACCGGCCAGCAGGTCAGCGCGATCAGTGCAGAGGGTAACCGCGTTACCGGCGTGGAGGTGGTGTCGGGCGAGCACTACGAGGCCGATATTGTGGTCAGCAATGTCGACCCGCTGCACGTCTACGAGCACTGGTTGCCGATGGGCCGTTGGGGCCGCTTAGTGAATGGCTGGCGGCGGCGGATGAAACAGTCGATGGGGCTGATGGTGGTGTACTTTACCACCCGGCGGCGTTACCCGGAGCTTGAGCACCACACGATTGTCTTCGGCGATACGTTCAAAGAGATACTTGACGCCATCTTTGATAAGCATGAACTGCTCGACGATCTCAGCCTCTACCTGCACCGGCCGAGCGCCACAGACCCGCAGATGGCGCCTGCCAACCAAGACGCGTTCTATGTATTGGCGCCGGTGCCGAATCTTAACGGTAAGCAAGATTGGGAGACGCTCGAGCCGGTTCTCACACAGCGGGTTTTGCTGACGTTGCAGCAGCGGCTAATGCCGGATCTGTTCGAGCAACTGAGTGCTACCCACGCGATAACGCCGCGCTATTTTCACGATGCGCTTTCGAGCCCCTTTGGCAGTGGTTTTTCAATTGCCCCGACGCTGACACAGTCGGCCGGGCTGCGTTTTCATAACCGCTCCCCGCATTTCGACAACCTCTATTTTGTGGGCGCCGGTACACACCCTGGTGCCGGTGTGCCGGGGGTAGTGTCTTCTGCTGGCGTGGTCGAACGGCTGGTGAAGGAAGACAGCCATAAACGTCAAAAGCGGCTGGTGCCCGTGCAAGGAGAGAACGTCATATGACCACCTCGGCCACCTCGGCCACCTCGGCCACCGCGTCTCAAGCTACCCTGCGTCAGCATGGCCGGAGCTTTCATTGGGCGGGGCGCTTTTTGCCCGCGCACCAGCTGCAGGCGGGGGCGCGGCTTTACCATGTCTGTCGGCAGGTGGACGACATCGCCGACAATGCGACCACCGAGGCACAGCGGCTTCGCGCCAAGCAGATGCTTTGCCTTTTACAGCAGCGGCTGGCAGCGCACGCACCCGGTGCGTCAGTGTCCTCGCTAATGTTTCTTGAGGATCAATCAACCGCTAACGTTATTGATGACGCGCCAATGCCGCCGCTATCGGCAACCGATCAAGAGGCCGTGGCGGCGCTTGAGACAGATATCGGCTCACTCTTCAGTTCAGATTCATGGGCTTTTCACGCCATGCAAGACCTGCTCGCCACCATGACGGTCGATCTTTCCAAACTGCATCTGACCAGCGAGTCTGCCTTGCTGCACTATGCTTACGGGGCGGCGGGTACGGTCGGCGTGATGATGTGCCACTTGCTCGACGCCGAAGAGCCGGATCGCGCACTGGCCTTTGCCATTGATTTGGGCATCGCCATGCAAATGACCAATATCGCCCGTGATGTGCTGGAAGACGCGCATGATGGTCGGCTTTATCTGCCTGCTGCCTGGATGTCGGCTGATGTCACCGCGGCCCAGATTGCCGCAGGCGATGATCAGGCACGCCAGCAGGCCTGGCAAGCGATCCAACAGTTGCTGGCGCTGGCTGAACATTACTATGTCAGCGGTTGGCAAGGGTTGGCTTACCTGCCGGTTCGAGCCCGGCTGGCGATAGGCGTCGCGTTGCGCGTTTACCGTGACATCGGTAGGCGTATTCAGCGTCTCGATGCGTCGCAGTATTGGGGCCATCGTGTGGCTGTGCCGGGCTGGGCGAAAGCGTATCAGAGCGTGTTGGCGTTGCCAGCCTTAATGCCTGCTAAGCCGCCGGTTCATAACGCGGCACTTCATCGCCCCCTGGGCTCTACTCTGATGTTTTACCGCATCGCTCAGGATAGCGGGGGCAGGTGTTGAGTTTGCCTCCCGATACCGATGTCGCCATTCTAGGCGCTGGGCTGGCAGGGCTAAGCATCGCAAGCTGGCTGATTGACGTCATACCGCCCCACGCATCGGCACCGCGCGTGCACCTGCTTGAGGCGCGCCAGGCAGATACCAATGACCGCACGTGGTGCTTTTGGGATCAGCAGCCGCATCCCTTTCGCAAGGCGATTAGCCACCGGTGGCCCCGGTGGCAGGTCCGGTTTGGAAACCAATGCGTTGAACGCGAAGACGCCGAGCACTGCTATTCGCTGTTATCCGCCAGTGCCATGCGGCGTTCAGCCTATGCGGCAATGGCGACGCGTCCAGAGTTTGATTTTACCCGCGGTGTTGACGTCGGCACGATTTCGCCCCAAGACGATGGCCTGCATATCGCTACTTCCCAGGGCGGGCTGACCTCAAAACTGGTCATCGACACACGCCCGCCCCAGGCCGCTATGCTGTCTTCCCATGAGGGCGTCTGGCAGGTCTTTCATGGGGTTGAAGTGCATTGCCCCGACCACGGCGTTTCGCCCTCGACCGCGTGCCTGATGGATTTTCAAACCGGGTTTAGCGGGGTCAATTTTGTCTACCTGCTGCCATTGGATGACCATCGACTGCTGGCCGAGTGGACCTGCTTCCACGTCGATAAAACGCATCCCGACTGCCAGCGGTTGTTGACGCAGCAGGTACCCCCTCAGCTCAGCGATTGGTTGAATAAGCGGCTGGGAACCCAGTGGACGCTGTCGCGGCAGGAGACGGGCTGCCTACCCATGATGCCGGTGGTGGCGCCGCAGCTTAACCCGCGCTATCTGGCTGCTGGCATTCGCGGGGGATGGATGCGCCCGGCCACGGGGTATATGTTTGCCAGCTGCCAACGGGGGGCGGCCGATGTGGCCCGGCAAATCCAACGGGCTAGCCAGACCGGTCGCTGGGAGCTAACCCCGCCTCGGCTGCGTTCTTCGGCGCTAGAGTGGATGGACAAGGTGTTTTTACAGGCACTGCGTCAATCTCCTGAGCAGGCACCCGGCTGGTTTATGCAGCTGTTCGAACGTACCCGTGCGATTGAACAGCGCCGTTTTTTGGGCGATGAACCGCGCCTGAGTGACCTGCTGGCGATTATGCGGGGTTTGCCAGCAGGGCCCTTTTTAAAGGCGGCCATTAGGCTGGCGCGACACTCGTAGCCTGTCGGCGTCAGGCAGTTTTTATCCTGGGGAGAATTATAATGCACGCAATCAATCCTGCCACGGCACAGCGTCACCGCGTTTGGGCGATGATGGCGGCGTTGTTTGCCGGTGTGGTGGCCGTTTGGCTGCCTAATCTTGAGCTTGCCCTGCAGTTTTGGATTATTGTGATTCCGATCGCGCTGTTTGGCCTGTCCCACGGCGGCGCCGATCCGGTGATTATCAACACTCTCAAGGTGGTGCGCGGGCATAGTAGTGTTCAATGGCTGGCTGGCTATATAGCGCTAATGGCGCTCACCGTGGCGTTTATTGTTTGGCAACCGACGCTCGCCCTGGTGGGGTTTTTGGGGCTTTCAATATGGCACTTTGCGATAACGGATTGTCTGTTCTTACCCAAAGGTGGGCATGCCGGAGTAGGGTGGTTGAGTGGCAGTCTGCCCATCATTGGCCCGATGGCAGGGCATCCTGAACAAGTGGCCGTGCTGTTTGCCTGGCTCTTGCAACAGGACCCTGCGGCCGTCATGGCCTTGGTGCTGCCGGCGGGGCGTTTGCTGATACTCGGGTGGGTCGTAGCGCTGATCGGTGTCGTCGCCCTGAATTCCCGTGCTAGCCGCAGTGTGCTACTCCTGGAGCTTTGCGCGTTGGCCGGGCCCATGCTGCTTTTACCCCCGCTGATCGCTTTCGCTTTCTACTTTTGCATTGTGCATAGTCTGCGTCATTTCCTGCTGCTACTGGGCGCTGAGCGTCAGGCGTTCAAGGCGATTGACGTCAAACGACTGGTGCGTCGTGCAGCCCCCGCCACTGCTGGCGCTATTGTACTAGGGGGGGGTACCTGGTGGGCCATGAATGCCGGGGCTGCCAACCTGGAAGGCGCCTGGCTTGCCGACGCCGTCAGAGTGATTTTCTGGGGCTTGGCCGTGTTAACGGTGCCGCATGCGTTGTTGGTGGCTTTGTGGATAGCCCCCAGGTCTGCGGCTAACCGCTAGCTAACCTCAAGACGACACCAAACGGTAGCCCTTATCGGTCAAGCGCTGGGCTAGGGCGGCAATGTGGGCGGGGCCTACTTCGCAGCAGCCGCCGACGACAGTGGCGCCTAGCTCGACCCATCTCAGCGCATGCTCGGCGTAGGCGGCAGGATCAAGATCCGTTCGCGACGCTAACTTATCGACCGTGCCACCTGGTTGTAGCGGGGCCACGGACGTAAAGCCGTTGGCGTACCCGCCGAATGGTACGCTGAGCTCGGCGAGTTCATGCATGGCGGTGGTGACCGCCTCAGGCACTGAACAATTGACCACTATGCGCTCCGCGCCAAGAGCCACGACCTCCCGGGCCGCCACTGCCAGCGATTCACCAGAGCGTAGGCGGCTGCCGTCGCTATCATCCACGCTGAATGCCACCCATACCGGGCGTTGGCTTTCCACCGCGGCGCTAGTGGCGGCACACGCCTCGCGGATCAGCGACATTGTTTCACATAGAAAAAAATCGACACCGTCTGCCTGGCGCTCCACGAGACGTCGGTAGTCACGTTGGCAGGTAGCGTCGTCCGGGACGCTATCAGGGTGATAACTCGCGACTAGTGGGGGCAGGCAGCCAGCGATGCGCACCTGCCGACCGCTTTGAACACGTGCCTGGTGGGCTGCGCTGAGTGCCGCGGCATGCAAGGGTTCGAACATGGCGGGGTCACCGTCGCGCGCCAAGCGAATTGGGGTGGCGACGTAGTTGTTGAGTTTAATGACCTGGGCGCCGGCCTCAATGAAATCGCGGTGAGCGGCAGTGACCAGATGGGGCTCATCGAGCATGACTTGAGCGGACCATAGCGGTGACACGGGTCGGCTACTGCGTTTTCTGAGCTCCTGTCCCATTCCCCCGTCTAACAGCACTATGTTTTTGTTTCCAGCACTCATCAGGTCGCCATCCTTTAAACATCGTCAGCTATAAACAAAAGGGCCGCTATTAGCGACCCTTTTTTAATTTAACTATCCTGCTATCCATTAAGCAAAGCGCTTGATGATCCAGGAAAACGCGCTGTCCGTTAGCGATTTTTTACCGTGATGCTCGCGGTGCTGGCTCCAAACCATGCCGCCTGACACAACCACAAGGCTCATTAACATTCCGGCAAGAATTAATTCGTTCATGGTTCTCTTTCCTCATCTGAGGTTTTATCCCGCTCTACATAACCATAGCCGAATGAGCCTACAAAGATCAAGACTATACCCAGCCCTACGCCCATCCAAACATTGTCGGTATTAAGGCTGGGATTGGTGACTACCCAGCCTGCCGTAAAACAGGTCGCCACGACAATCACGCCAACGTTACGCGTTGCTTCCAAGAACTGCTGACGCGTTGCTCGGGCACCAATTCGCCGGCGTAATGCCGTGGCTCTGCGCTCTTGTAAGCTTTTCTTGAGCCGTGCGCGCAGTGCATCTTGCGGCTCTTTACCGTTATGCGGTTCTTTCAAGCAGCCTCCTCAGGTGCGTTCTGCTGCTTTATAGGCTCTTCGTCACCCAGTGTGGAATTAATAATTCTGCCAGAATGATAATGACTCCCGTGGGAGGGAGCTTCAGCTCGCGAATGCTTGGGCTACTAGCATGATGAAGCCAAGGGGGTGCCTGCGGCACCTTTCGCCGATGTGTCGGACCACCGAAGTGTCGGACCACGCTGAAGCGGCCTCCCACAACAGGTAGATGGCTTAGTGGTTGCGATCTCAACTGTGAGATAGAAAATAAAATAGCCGATCAATCTTAAACCCACATTAGATGGCGAATAGCCGCTTTATAGCAAAAAACTAAAGCAATTCATCAAGCCAGGCGTTAAAGACCGTCCACGAACGCTGATCGGCGCGCTCATGATAGGCATCACTGCCAAACACGCTGTAAGCATGAGGTGCACCGGAGTAGATGCCGACTTCATAGGTAACGCCTGCGGCTTCTAATTCCCCAGCCAGCGTAGCAACGTCGTCTAAACTCACGGAACTATCGGCGCCACCGTGAGCAATGAAGATAGGCGCCGTGTCGCTTGAGTAGGCTTGGCCTTCGGGGGTGGTTAACCCACCATGAAAGCTGGTGTACGCCGCTATGTTATCTGCCTCGCCGGAGCGGGCAATTTCCAGCGTCACCGCGCCGCCAAAGCAGTAACCCATGATGACCGTTGGCTCGGCAGCGCCTTGTTCTCTAGCCTGTGCTAGGCCACCTAAGGTTAAGGCACGCATTCGTTCTCTGTCTTGGTATAAACGATTGGTTGCAGCGCGCTTATCGTCGACAGACTGGGGACGGTTGCCTTCACCATAGAGATCCACTGTGAAAACATCATAGCCCGCATCGGCTAGCATATCAGCTCGCTGGCGCTCATAATCACCCAGCCCATCCCAGTCGTGGATAATCACTACGCTGCCCTGAGCGTTATCACCGCCAGAGACAAAGTAGCCCTGGAAATTTTCTTCATTTACGCTGTAGGCAATATCTTGCCCAGCGGGGGAGAAGGCCATGGCAGGCAGTGCTAGCGCTAAAAGTGTGATCGCGCTGCTAGGCAATAGAATTTTTTTCATCGTATGCTGTCCTATGAGGTGTTCAGCAAGCATAGACAATGGCTGCTAAGATGATTCAACGTTGAATGACTATACACGTGTAAGACAAAGGCTTGCGTCTGGAACTCGGTAACGGCATGCTTGTCCGTTGTCAGAAATACTATTAGGGAGCATTAATACATGGCTTACAACGATTCACGTACGGCACGCCCCCAGTCGGGCAGCGTTGCTAATAGTGTTAGCACTAACAAGGTGTTGCGAAGCACCTACGCGTTACTGGCAATGACGCTGCTGTTCTCAGCCGTGACGGCGGGCGCTGCTGTTGCCCTCGGCATTCAACAATTGAACATCTTTGTGTTCTTGATTGGTGCCTACGGTCTAATGTTCCTTGTCCACAAAACCGCAAACTCTGCGGCTGGCTTGTTGGCAACGTTTGCCTTTACTGGCTTTATGGGCTTTACGTTAGGGCCAATCCTTTCTGCCTACCTGGCGCTGCCTAACGGTGGTGTGTTAATCATGAACGCCCTCGCTATGACGGGCTTAACCTTTGTGGGTCTGTCAGCGGTTGCGTTAACCACCAAAAAGGATTTTAGCTTTTTAGGCAACTTCCTAATGGCGGGTGCCATCGTGCTGATTCTTGCGATGGTAGCAGGGTTCTTCTTTAATATTCCTGCGCTGTCGTTGATGGTATCGGCTGGCTTTGTGCTGTTTGCTTCAGCCGCCATTTTGTATCAAACCAGTGAGATCATTCACCGTGAAGGTGAGACAAACTATATTATAGCGACGGTTACGCTCTACGTATCGATCTACAATCTGTTTGTTAGCCTGTTGTCGATACTCGGTATTATGAGCAACGACTGATATGAGTGAGCGGTAGACGATATGACAGGCCCTAGCGATAGGGCCTGTCTTTTTTTAGGATAGCCAACAGTGGGGATCAGCCAATGCACCATGGGTTACACTACGGGTTATTAGTGATGGGGGCGCCGTACAGTAGTCCTGCCCCGCACTCTGCCTTGCGTTTTGCCCACGCCATTATTGCCCGTGGGCATAAAATAGCGGGTGTTTTTTTCTATCACGACGGCGTTCACAATGGCGCTTCGTTGATGGCGCCTCCACAGGATGAACTTAATCTGCACGAAGCATGGCGTGAGCTAAACCAACAGCACGCGATTCCTTTGGATATATGCATTGCGGCGGCGCTGCGGCGTGGGTTAATGAGCGAGTCTGAAGCTCAGCGCCATGGTCAGCCAGCCTTCAATGTAGCGCCGCCTTTTGAGTTAACTGGGCTTGGCCAATTGCTCGACTTACAGCAACGCGCTGATCGCTTTATTACCTTTGCTTAAAGGGAGGCCGAATGGCGACACCTGATGCGCTACTGGTGGTGATTCGTCACGCGCCACACAGTTCTAACTGGTTACGCGAAGGATTAGATGCCGCCTTGGTAGCCGCTGCGTTTGGGCAACCCGTGCATCTATTGTTTATGGGCCAGGGGATAATGGCGCTGTTAAAGGAGCAGGGCAGTGGCGCACCAGGTCAAAAAGCCACGCTGCCGATTATTGATATGTTAGAAATGTACGATATTGATGCGCTCTGGGTGTCAGAAGAAGCGCTGCAGGGCCTGCGTATTCGCCAGGATTTACTGGTCGATGGTATAACGCCAGTGCCCGCTCAGGAGATTCCAATGCTGTTTCAGCAGCATGCCAAGATACTCAACTTTTAGCGGCGAGTGAGATAATTATGATGCTACATATCCTCACCAAGACGCCTGACAGCAGTGCATCTATTGAAATGCAGCAGGCGGTAGGGGAGCAAGACAGCGTGTTGTTGATCGAAGAAGCGGTGAGTGCCGCGCTCGATCCAGCCTGGGCGGTTTGGGAGCAGCATCAGTCGCGTATTTTCCTGCTATCAGAGGACCTTATCGCCCGCGGGCTTGCCAGCATTGCCGTAGATAATGAACTGCCCATGCTCGACATGGATGGCTTTGTGGCACTCACTGAGCAGTATGCAAAAATTGTTACCTGGTACTAATATGTCTGAATCAAAAATATACCGTTATCTTGATTCACAAAGAAAGTATCCGCTAGATCCGGAAGGATATCTGGTTAATCAATCCGAGTGGAGCGAGTCTGTCGCCAAGCTAATGGCTGAAGAAGAGGGACTTGTTTTAACGGCTGAGCATTGGGAAATTATTGAAGTAGTGCGGGCATTTTACCAGCGTTACGAAATGGCACCGGCGATGCGGCCACTGGTAAAAGCAACCAAGAATGCCTTGGGTGAAGAGAAAGGGCGTTCTATTTATCTGATGCAGCTGTTTCCAGGTAGTCCGGCCAAGCGTATCGCACGCCTGGCCGGCTTGCCCAAGCCGACCAACTGCCTGTAGCCCGTGCCCGTTTCTCTCCCCAAAGATCAACCAAGCCTAGGGCACTTCACCAAAAGGCAGGCCCAAAAGCGCTTTTAGGTGGGCTTCCACGCCAGTTGCCAGCGATTTAGGGTTATAGCCACCTTCCAGTACCGAGACAATCCGGTTATCAGCGTAAAGCGTAGCAATTTCCATGGCCAAATGGGTAACCCAGTAGAAGTCTTCATCTTCCAAGCAGATATCCCCCATGGGGTCATCGCGGTGAGCGTCGAAACCGGCGGATATCATTACCAAGTCAGGCTTAAAGGCGTGCAAGGCAGGTAGCCAGTGTCTTTCGACAATACGCCGGAACTCAGGCCCATCGGTGCCCACTTCCAGGGGCGTGTTGACCACGTTTTGCCACTCGCTGCGTAGATAGCGCCACGGATAAAATGGATACTGAAAGCTAGTACAAATCAGTACTTCAGGGTCGTTTTTAAAGATATCGATCGTGCCGTTGCACTGGTGCACGTCAAAATCGAGTATGGCGATACGCTTGGCGCCATATTTTGCCCGCGCATGGGCCGCGCCAACGGCAATATTATTGTAAAAACAAAAGCCCATGGCATCGCTGGCTTCGGCATGGTGGCCGGGCGGCCTAACGGCACAAAAGACGTTATCCGCCTGGTGCTTGAAAACCTGATCAACCCCACGAATCACCGCTCCTGCGGCAACACGTGCGGCTTGCAGGCTATCAGGGTTCATCAGGGTATCGCTGTCCAGTGTGACGATGCCTTCAGTGGGCACGCACTTATCCAGGGCGCGCAGGTGGCGCAAGGGATGCACCCTAGCTAACGCGTCTTCACAGGCTTCCTTGGCATCTGCCTGCATGGTCTGCTGTAATAAGCCCATGAGCGATAGGCGAGCGCGAATGGCCTCCAGACGCTGGGGGTTTTCAGGATGCTCGGGGCCCATATGATGCAATGAGCAGTCTGGGTGAGTAAGGTAGGCAGTAATCATTCCAACGCTCCATTGTTATGGGTGACACCTTAATCGCCTCCATGCCCTATGCGACAGTGTCAATAAGTCGTACAGCCGCTATTCATGTCAGGGGAGACTCATTTGTGAGTACGCGCTTTTTGCACCATTTTTTCGAACCTCGCACATTAGCGGTGTTTGGCGCCTCTGAAAAGCCCGCTTCGCTGGGCGGCCTTGTGCTGCGCAATATTCAGGAAGGCGGCTTTAAAGGCGCGCTCTGGGCCGTCAACCTTAAAGGCTATTCAGACGTCTTAGGTGCGCCTTGTTTTAGCCGCGTCAGCGAGCTGCCGGAAGTGCCCGACTTGGCCGTTGTCTGCTCCCCCATAGAAGGGGTTCCTGACCTTATTAAAAAACTCGGGGAGTACGGTGTCAAAGCGGCACTGGTGCTTTCCGGTGGCGCCTATTTGGACCGCGACAAAGGCAATAAAGGTTCGATCCGTGAACGGATGCTGAGTGCCGCGCGGATGTCGGGGATACGCGTGCTGGGCCCAGAATGCATGGGGCTGATCGTGCCGGGTAAAAAGCTCAATGCCTCTTACGCCAGCCAGCCGGTAAAAGCGGGCCGCGTGGCTTATCTTGGGCAGTCTGGGATGCTCGCCAATGGCATGATCGATTGGGCGGCAGGGCGCGATGTAGGCTTTTCGCATCTGATTACCGTCGGCGATAGCGTGGATGTGCTGTTGCCAGATTTAATCGACTATGTGAATCAGTTTTCACCCGCCCAGGCGATTATGTTGCACCTTGAGCGAATCAGCGACGCTCAGCACTTTATGACGGCGGTGCGCGATGCTTCGCGTAATCGTCTGGTATTGGCGATAAAAAGCGGCCGCACGCCGGAATCGGATATTTCCGGAATGGCGCCTACGCCCGGCATCGCTAACCGTGACGTGGTGTTTGATGCCGCCTTTGCTCGGGCGGGGGTCGTGCGCGTTGATGACTCCGACGAATTGCTTGATGCGCTGGAAACGCTGTCGCGGATGAAGCCGCTAAAGGGCGATCGATTGGCCATTGTGTCTAACGGGTTAGGGCCTGCCATGCTGGCTATCGATAAACTGATTAGTGCGGGCGGCAAACTGGCCGAGTTCAGCGCCGACACCCAGGCAGCGCTGCACCGTAGCGAAGTCGATATGAGCAAGCCGGGCGAGAACCCGGTGGATCTCGGCGGAAATGCTTCGCCCGAGCGGTTTGTCCAGGCGCTTGAGATCGTTGCCGCCGATGCCAATGTGGACGCGGTGCTAGTGGTACACGCACCGACCCGAATGGCGCCGTCGCTGGTAACGGCCCAAGCGCTGATCGATAACCGCAAGAAATTCCGCCGTAATATGCTGACCAGCTGGATGGGCTTAAAAGAGGCACTTAACGCGCGCCATGCCTGTAATTTAGCCGGGATTCCTACCTATATTTCACCAGAAAAAGCCGTTAAGGCGTTTATGCATATGGTGATTTACCAGCGTGTTCAGGCGCTGTTGCAGGAAATACCACCTAGCCTGCCGTTCACAACGAGTCCCGAAATACGCGCCCAGTGCCGTACGCTGATTAAGCAGGCAAAAGCGCGAGGTAGACAAACCTTAACCCACTCTGAAACGGCTCAGGTACTTGAAGCGTATGGCATTCCCACGGCAGCGAGCGTCTATTTAAAGGACCCTGAAGAGGCTTTTGAGCGAGCGGCAGAAATTGCCGGCAGCAAAGCGCTTAAAGTCGTCCATGAAGGCAATTGCCGGCCTTATCGCTACCGCAAGCACCCACATAAAATCTCAGCGGGGTTGCTCCAGGATTTGGAAACCCCCGAGCAGGTGGCTAATGGGGTACGCGAGCTGGGCGAAAAAGTGGCTGAAAAATTTCCTGAGTACGCCATTCGCGAATACTGCTTGCAGCCCATGCAGCGTGGTAAACACTCGATGCAGATTTGCGCTGGCATTACCCGCGATCCGGTTTTTGGTCCGCTTATTGTGTTTGGTATCGGTGGGTATAAGGTCAATGTATTGGCTGATCGACAGGTAGCGCTACCGCCGCTCAACATGAGCCTGGCGGAAGATGTCGTGGGTAGAACCCATGCTGCTTCATTAATTCGTGAACACTCCCCCGACCCTGAGCGTGATATCCAGCATCTGTGTCAAATGTTGGTGAAACTCTCGCAAATGGCAACAGATTTAGGCGATTTACGCGGCCTGGAAGTCAACCCCTTGATCCTCAACCGGGAGGGAATGGTGGCAGTCGATTTCGCCATGGATTTGGGCACGCCCGCCCGCTTTGCCATCATGCCGTATCCTGAAGAGCTCCGGGAGTGGGTAACGCTCAAGAACGGCTGGCAGGTGGAGGTGAGGCCTATTCGTGCCGAAGACGCGCACCTGATCACCACCTTTCATCGCCAGCTCTCGGAAGAGAGCATCCGTTTTCGCTACTTTCACAATAAATCCAACCTGACCCAGCGCGATTTATCGAACCTGTCGCATATTAATTACGACCGTCAAATGGCCTTTATCGCCGAGTATTTGGGCGACGATGGCAGCAAAGAAATGCTTGGGGTAGTGCGGGTATGGAACGATGCCGACAATATTCGCACCGAGTTTTCGGTGATTGTTCGTGATGATATGCAGGGGCTGGGGATAGGCAGCCTGTTAATGAAGAAGATGATTGATTACTGCACCCATATCGGCACGTTGGAAATGATTGGCAAAATCATGGTCGATAATCATCCCATGCGAGCGCTGATGAAGCACTTGGGATTCAAATGCCGTTACAACATGGAAGAGCAGGTCATTGACGCCGTCATGCGCTTAAATGAGCCGGAAAGCGAATGGCAACGCCACCGGCTTGAAAGCCTGCCTGACTAGCGCTGTCTGGGTCAGCTATCCCTTACAGCGTGTTTGTCGTTATGGCGCCAGGCGGAATAAGCCCCACTCGCCACCGTCGCGGCGTTCATAACGCAGTCGGTCGTGAAGCCTACTGGGCTGGCCCTGCCAAAATTCGATCATTTCCGGGCTAACACGATAGCCTCCCCAGTGAATCGGGCGGGGGATATCCTTACCCTTGTAGGCTTGCTCAAAACGTTTTTGACGCTCTTCAATCCAGTTGCGGTTGGGAATCACCACGCTTTGCGTGGCAATCCACGCGCCCAGTTGGCTGCCGCGCGGGCGGCTGGCAAAGTAATCATCTGACTCCGCCTCCGATACTTTCTCAACCGGGCCTTCGATGCGTATTTGGCGTGAGAGCGAAGGCCACCAAAATGTCATGGCGGCGTAGGGCACATTGCTTAGCTCACTACCCTTATGGCTATGGTAGTTGGTATAGAACACCATGCCGCGCTCGTCGAAGCCTTTTAACAGCACCACCCGGGCATGAGGCTTCCCTTGGCTATCAACGCTGGAAAGCGTCATCGCGTTGGCGTCTTTGCCTTCATTTTCCAGCGCAAGGGTAAACCACTCGTCGAATAGCTCGAATGGATCGTCGAATACTTGGGACTCTTCCAGTCTGCCGCCTTCATAATCACGCCGAATGTCGGCTATGTTGCGTGTCATTGAATGCTTCCCCTTGAGTTTCCAGCCATGGTCGCCGGTCTAACGATAAAGCTCAAGTCACCGTCATCAGCGGATGAGTAGTAGATGATTCGCCTACCGTTGTTATTTTAGCCAATACACCACTTGCTGTAATGCATTCTATGAGAAAGCCTGAATAAATGCGAAACTCTCCCACCATTGGCAATAAGGGGTATAGCTATGTACCAGGCTAAATTAGCTATTAATGTGTGGGATGGTTGGGTGCGCGTTTTCCACTGGGGTTTAGTAGCCGCGGTGTTGGTTTCTTTTTATACCACCAAGACCAGTGGACTGCCTTTTTTATTTCCTATCGACGTTCACGCCCAGTCGGGTTACCTGGTTCTCGGCCTGCTCGTCTTCCGCTGGCTATGGGGCATGGTGGGCAGTGTGTACGCAAGGTTTAGCACTTTTTTATATCCCGTCGATGACACCATCGCTTATTCAAAAACACTGCTGAAGCGCCAAGCGCCTGCCTATGCGAGCCATAACCCGCTGGGTGGATGGATGGTGCTGATTTTACTGCTTTCGTTGACCTTTCAGGCGCTCAGCGGCCTGTTTTTGAGCGACGATATTTTTTTCCAAGGGCCGCTGTATGGTTTATTTGGTCAAGAGGTCAGCAGCCAGTTAAGAACGTTGCACCAGCTAAATAGCGATTTGCTACTCATCTTAATAGGACTGCATTTAGTAGGGGTGGTCGTTCATCGCCTGCTAGGAGAGCCGTTGCTAGCGGCGATGCTGATAGGCACCAAACGCTTTCGCCAGCAGCCCGCCGATGCCCATAGCGAACCGCTAAACATCAGCCTCTTGAGGTGGCGCGCGTTGGGCGTGATATTAATCGCCGCAGGCGTGGTCGTATGGCTATGGTTTTAAAGCATTCGTTATTGGCGCAACTGGCGACTACGAAAACGCGCATAGCCCATACAGCCGGTAAATAGCGCAAGCGAGATACTCGCCTCAAGCAGACCGCGAATACCTTGCCCAGGCAGGGTTACCAACATCACGCCTTGCGTAAAATAGAGCAGGCTGACAAACGCTAGCCAAGCGTGACCGCGAGCGCGTTTGCCTATAATCGAGGGTAAAAACAGTACCAGCGGGAGCACAAAGGCCACCACAGGGCGCCAGCTAAAGTCTTCTCCCTGCACCAAAAAGCCACGATATATAACCAGCAGCAGCAAGATAACATAGCTGGTTAATACCAGTTGTCGGCTCCTTAGCGTAAGCGTATCAAGCCCGTGGCGCTCTTCGACATCCTCCAGCCACTGTCTCATACCGCCTCCTGACGCATGGCATGGAGCGCCAAAGCGAGTCGAGCAATTCGTTTGCCTTGGGCAAGGCATAGGGTGCGTTCGTGATCATCGACTGGGCGGTCACTGCGCGGGCCTGCCAGATGACTAACGCCGTAGGGGGTGCCACCGCTACGTGTTTCCAGTAGCGTGGTTTCATTGTAGGGAACGCCAGCATAGACCATGCCATGGTGCAGCAAAGGGACCAGCATCGTCAGCAGGGTGCTTTCCTGGCCGCCGTGGAGGCTCGCAGTGGAAGTGAACGCACAGGCTGGCTTGTCGATCAACGCCCCGTTCATCCATAAGCTACTGGTAGAATCGAGGAAATACTTCAGCGGTGCCGCCATGTTGCCAAACCGTGTAGGACTGCCCAGCGCTAGCGCAGCACAGTGGCGCAGGTCGTCTAAGTCAGCGTAAACCGCCCCCTCCGCAGGAATTTCTGGTTCAACCGCTTCACAGGTGGTGGAAACCGGCGCTACTGTGCGTAAGCGCGCTTGAATGCCTGGCACGCTTTCTACCCCAGCGACAATTTGTTGAGCCATGGCGGCGGTAGCGCCTGAGCGCGAATAATAGAGGATCAAAACGTAAGGGGTCATATCACTCATAGTGTTTCCTGAACGGGGAGCTATCAAAAGCGGCTTGGGCAAATGACTGAGGCTAATACAGCCAGCACAAGCATGGTTAACATTAGCCCCTATGGTACCAGAGCTATCGGCAACTCTGTGTATGGGAAGAGCGTACTTTGTGCTTCCGGCAGGCGCACGTAAACCCAGGCGGTTGTGCCGTCGTTGAGCGTCTTTTTAACTCGCTCATAGCGGATGCCCAGGCGTTCGTAGCGGTCAAGGCGGGCAAGCTCGTCGGCATCTACTCGTAATCTTAGGCCCTCTACATGACTATTTGGCTGGGGTGATAAGTCGAGCCCATTGCGCTGGTAACCTTCCAACACGGCTGCTTCCGGCTCGCCCAGACTGCCCATAACGACCAGACGTACCGGTGCATAGCGCAGCGTGCCATAGACAAAGACATGATGGATACGCTGTTCGATAGCGGGGAGATTATCAGGCCGGTCATAAAACCACGGGCTTAGCATGGTTAACCAAAGCCACCCGGCTAGGCTGAGTAGCCCCACACCGGTTAAAATAAAAAGACGTTTTAGCCAAACCGTTTTAATCAAACCAGGGCGCCTCGCAATGAACGGTAAAAAGTGAACGGTAAAAAGAGGAGGAGAACGAGTGATCGCTTAGCTTGGCGCGCCTGACAGTTGATGACAAGCTCAATGTTATCGACTTATTTAATAGGCTTAAGCAAACTGCCTGGGTTTGCTAGGATGAGATGACACCTTGCCGGAGGAGCCTGCAATGAATCAGCCACTTCGTGATAATAGTGATTTCCGCGCTTTAGTGGGCGATGTAAAGCCACTACCGCCGAGTAACCGCGCAGACCCTTCCGCTCACCGTAAAAAGCCCTCTGAAGCCCAGCTGGCCCGGCGTGATTGGGCAGAAGAAGAGATGGGAGCGCGCAACTTTCTCTCCGACGACTTTGTCGATCTGCTGCCGCCTTTCGACCCCATGGAGTATCGCCACGAAGGTATTCAGCAAGGCGTCGTCGATAAATTAAAGCACGGTGGCTATAGCGTTCAGGCGCAGCTTCACCTGCTGCGGCGCCCCCTGAGTGAGTGCCGCCGCATGCTATTCCCGTTTATTCAGGAAGCCTACGCCCACGATTTACGCTCGGTGCTGATTGTTCATGGTCGTGGGCGTGAAATCGATAGTCCCGCCAACGTATTACGCTCTTACCTTGCCAAGTGGCTCAGCCAGTTTGAGGAAGTGCAGGCGTATGTCTCCGCTCAGCCATCAGAAGGGGGGCTAGGCGCCACCTGGGTAATGCTACGCAAAAGCGATCGGGCCAAAGCCAACAACCGCGAACGTCAACAGAAGCGGCGGGGGTAATGTCTTTATTAAATAATCCAAAAGGGCAGCCGAAGCTGCCCTTAGTGTTGCTGGCCTACCATTCTGCGCTAGTTTTTAGCGGCCTGGTTTTCAGCGACCTGGTTTTTAGCGATTTAGTTTTTAGCGATTTAGTTTTTAGCGGCTAAGCGGCGTTCAAACAGCGCTTGGCGCTCTTCCACATCAGGCTGGTAGCGAACGCTGATAAAACTGAGCGCGCGCAAGGCATCTTCAGGATGCTGGTCATCGCGCAGCGCCATAGCGGTAAAACCACAGCGGCGCATGTAGTCCAGTTGATCGACCAGTACATCGCCTACCGCGCGCACTTCACCTGTATAGCCGTAGCGCTCGCGCAGCAGGCGGGCGATAGTATAGCCACGACCATCGGTGAAGGCGGGGAAATCAATGGCGATAGCTGGCGATTGACTGACTTCAGCGGCTAGCTCGGCGCTAAGCGACGTATCGCTGGTCAATAGCGGCGCCAGTTCAACGTCATCCTGATTGGCTTGCCACAGCGCCAGCGGTACGAACGCCGGGCGCTGCTCAGGTAGGGTGTCGGCGTCATAAGAAACACACCAGGCGTTCTCTGTCGCTAGCTCGCCGTTGGCAATCAGATGGTCAACATGCACCGGCGTCTGTTCAGTCGCTTCAGTTTGCGTTTCATTATCTTTACTAGGCATAGACACGCTCCTTAAAGGGTTTTAGGCCAATACGGCGGTAAGTGTCCAAGAAGCGCTCATCTTCATGGCGCTGGGCGACGTAGACTTCCAAGACTTTTTCGACGACATCCGGCACGTCAGAGCGGAAAAAGGACGGGCCGAGAATTTTACCCAGTGACGCATCATCGGTGGAATTACCGCCAATCGAGATCTGGTAGAACTCTTGCCCTTTTTTATCGACGCCTAAGATGCCGATGTGACCAACGTGGTGATGCCCACAGGCATTCATGCAGCCGGAAATATTCAGATCCAGCGGGCCAAGATCATACAAGAAGTCTAAATCTTCAAAACGCTCCTGCAGCGCCTGGGCGATGGGAATCGACACCGCATTGGCCAAGCTGCAGTAGTCGCCGCCAGGGCAGCAAATAATATCGTTGAGCGTGCCAACCGTGGGGTTGGCCATGCCTAGCGCTTCGAGGTCTTTCCATAGCGCCTCAAGTTCGTCTACCGGCACGTCAGAGAGCACCAGGTTCTGCTCGTGAGTAACGCGCACTTCACCAAAGCTATAGCGATCCGCCAAATCAGCCACGGCTTCCATCTGGTCCGCCGTCACATCGCCAGGGGCGTGTTCGCGACGTTTCAGCGACAGCGTCACGGCTTTATAACCGGGCACCTTGTGATCGGTGACGTTGTTAGTCACAAAGCGCGCAAAGCTGCGGTTTTCTCCGCGCAGGCGGTCAAAGTCTTCTGTTGCAGACGCAGCCACTGGGCGGCGGTCCGGCTCGGGGAAGTGGCCCTTGGCCGCATCGACCGCTGCCTGGTTAAGCGTTTGCGGGCCGTCTTTGAGGTGCGCCCATTCTTCATCAACCCGGCGGCGGAATTCGTCAATGCCCAGCGCTTTTACCAAAATCTTGATCCGCGCTTTGAACTTGTTATCCCGCCGCCCAAACTGGTTATAGACCCGAACACAGGCTTCCAGGTAGGTAAGCAGATGCTGCCATGGCAGATCTTCGCGCACCACGTCGCCAATCATCGGCGTGCGGCCCAGGCCGCCACCGGCCAACACTTTAACGCGCAGCTCACCGTCGGCGTTATGCCAAAAACGCAGGCCAATATCGTGCACCTGAATCGCCGCACGGTCTTGGGCCGCACCACTGACCGCAATCTTGAACTTGCGCGGTAAATAGGCGAATTCAGGGTGCATGGTAGACCACTGGCGGATTAATTCGCACCAGGGGCGTGGGTCTTCCACCTCGTCATTGGCAATACCGGCAAACTGGTCGCTGGTCGTGTTGCGAATGCAGTTGCCGCTGGTTTGAATGGCGTGCATCTGTACTTCGGCCAGGTCGGCCAAAATATCCGGCACGTCTTCCAGGGCTGGCCAGTTCAACTGCAGATTCTGCCGGGTGGTAAAGTGGCCGTAGCCGCGGTCGTAGCGGCGCGTGATCTCAGCCAAGGCACGTAGTTGATTGCCCGCCAGCATGCCGTAGGGAATCGCAATACGCAGCATGGGCGCATGGCGTTGAATATAGAGGCCGTTTTGCAACCGCAGGGGGCGGAATTCTTCCTCTCCCAAACGCCCGGCGCGGTAGCGTTCCATTTGGTCACGGAACTGAGCGACACGCTCATCAACCAAGGTTTGGTCGTGAATATCATAACGGTACATGGGGCACGATCCTGCTAAAAGCGAAATGGTCACGTTGAGACGGACGTTAATATAGCGATACCTTAACGCGCGCGTCATATTCTACAAAAGAATATATAATTATCTTTTTATCTCTAAAAGCTATTTAGAACCTATTTTACAGCCTAAAACGGCTGATTAAAAACTGCCGGCAGCCTGTCGGGCGACTAGCCAACGGCGGCGCTGCCATACCCATAAAAAACCGCTTGAGTTGATTAAGCGGTAAAGCAGCTGCATTAGCCAGATACCCAGCAAGCCGTGTTCCAAGCCAATCCCCACCCACCAGGCCAGGGGCAAAAAAAGCAGCCACTGCGTGCCTAGGGTTAATGCCATCACCGTGCGCTGCGCGCCAGCGCCCATCAGGGCCTGAGCCAGCACCAACGCTGCTGCATCAAGCACAATCATCGCGCCGGTTAGCTGCAGCGGAAGTTTACCCAGCGCCACTAGCTTACTATGGGTGAAAAACAGGGCGAGTATCTGCTCGGGCATTATCAGCATGGGTAGCGCTAATACAAGCAGCAGTAGCCAAGCCACCCGCAGGGCATCCATGCCCCAGCGGTGGGCTTCCTGCTCAGCATCCCGGCCTAACGCTTCGCCCACTAGGCTCATGGCAGCAACGCCGACGCCCACCCCAGGTAATATTAGCAGCAGGGATAAATTGATCAGTACATGGCCAACCGCCACGCTCGCTGTTCCCAGCTGGCTTAATAGCCAGAATAGTACCGCGTAGCCCGATGCAAATAAAAACTGCTGAATCGAGTGCGGGGCAGCGAGCGCCAAGGTAGTGCGCAGCGCTGCTAGTTGTGGCAGCCGTGTCAACAGATGCTGAATAGAAAGGCTTTTCATGCTCACCCAGCACCACACAACCAGCCCGATCAACAGTGACAGCATTGTGCCAGCGCCTGCTCCACTGGCGCCCATTGTCGGCAGACCCGCAAGGCCATAGATCAACCCGGTGCTGAGCAACACATTGAGCAGGTGAACAGCGATAATAATGCGCAAATAGAGATGGGTCTGCTGACGCCCGTTCCAGTAACCACGCAAGCATAGCGTGAGCGCAATGGCCGTCAGTGACACCACCCGCCAACGAAAATAGTCAACGGCCACGCCTTGAACGTCATCGGTTTGGGTAATCAAACCAATCAGCAGCGGCGCTTGCCACCATGCCCAGAGCGATAGCGGCAGGGCAACCAGAAGACCGATAAACAGCCCTGCCTGCAACGCTTGAGCGCTATCTTCGCAAGCCCCGACGCGCTGGGCCGTTTGCGCCTGCACGCTGGAGGAGAGCCCAAATACTAACGCGGTGAGCATAAACATGGCGTAACCGCCGACACCCACGCCCGCCAGTGCTACCTCGCCTAGATGCCCCACCAGTGCGGCGTCGACCAGATTGAGCATGCTCTGCGACAGCATGCCCAGCATGATGGGTAAGGCTAAGCGCATCACCTTGCCATGGCGACCGGTGACAAACAGCATCAATCAGCTCGGGTCGTAGGACAGCACCGGTGCCAGCCAGCGTTCCATTTCCTCAAGCGGCATCTGCTTGCGCTCGGCAATGACCTCGACTTGGTCGCGGGTAATTTTTCCCGTCGAAAAGTACTTTGACTGCGGATGGGCAAAATACCAGCCGGAAACCGCCGCAGCGGGCCACATGGCGAAGTTTTCGGTCAGCGCCAGGCCGGTGTTTTCGGTGGCATCAAGCAACCGAAACAGCGTGGCTTTTTCAGTATGATCTGGGCAGGCCGGGTAGCCGGGGGCCGGGCGAATGCCCTGGTATTTTTCTGCAATTAACGACTCGTTGTCCAAGGTTTCTTCCGGCACATAGCCCCAGAACTCTTTGCGCACCCGTTCGTGCATGCGCTCGGCAAAGGCTTCCGCAAGGCGATCCGTCAACGCCTGCACCATAATCGCATTGTAGTCGTCACCCGCTTCCTGGTACGCCTTAGAGAGCTGATCGACACCGTGGCCGGTGGTCACCGCGAAGCCGCCAATCCAATCGGCTTTGCCGCTGTCTTTGGGGGCAATAAAGTCAGCTAGGCTGTAGCAGATGCCATCGCGGCCTTTCGTGGTCTGTTGACGGATATGGTGAAGACGCTCAACCACTTCGCTGCGCGACTCGTCGGCGTAGACTTCAATTACGTCGTCATCGACGGTATTGGCGGGCCACATGCCGATAACGCCGCGGGCCTGAACGCGCTTCTCTTCAACCAGCTTCTTCAGCATTACCTGGGCGTCTTCAAACAGGCTGCGAGCGGCCTCGCCAACCACCTTATCGTCAAGAATTTTGGGGTACTTGCCGGCTAACTGCCAGCTCATAAAGAACGGCGTCCAGTCGATGCGCTCGATCAGCTCTTCAAGCTCGTAATCATCGAAGGTTTTCAGCCCCAGCATCGTGGGTTCGGCGGGGGTATGGCTGCTCCAGTCGGTACGGAAGCGCCGCTTACGCGCCTGGGTGTAGTCCAGGTCCGCCGCTTTGGGACGGCGCTTGGCATTACGCTCGCGCACCTTTTCATACTCTTCGCGAATCTCAACGACATAGGGTGTTTTTAAAGCAGGCGTGAGCAGTTTGCCCGCCACGCCCACGGCGCGGGAGGCGTCGGTGACGTAAATCACCGGATGCTCATACTGGGGTTCGATTTTGACCGCGGTATGCGCTTTCGAGGTGGTCGCACCGCCAATCAGCAGCGGTAGATCCATGCCGCGGCGCTGCATTTCTTTGGCTACGTGCACCATCTCATCCAACGACGGGGTGATCAGCCCGGAAAGACCGATAATGTCGGCATTGTGATCTTTGGCGGCCTGCAAAATTTTATCCGCGGCGACCATCACACCAAGATCGATCACTTCGTAGTTATTACACTGCAAGACCACGCCAACGATATTTTTACCGATGTCGTGCACGTCGCCTTTGACCGTGGCCATGACGATCTTGCCCTTGGCCTTGGTTTCTTCGCTCTTCTCGGCTTCGATATAGGGGATCAAGTAGGCCACCGCCTGCTTCATTACCCGCGCCGATTTGACCACCTGGGGCAGGAACATCTTGCCGTCGCCGAATAGATCGCCAACCACGTTCATGCCGTCCATTAGCGGGCCTTCGATGACCTCAATGGGGCGCTCTGCCTCGGCGCGGGCCTGTTCGGTGTCATCTTCGATATGCACCGTAATGCCTTTCACCAGCGCATGTTGAATACGCTTGTTGACCGGCCAGCTGCGCCATTCCAGATCTTCTTTTTTGACCGCGCCGCTGCCGTCGCCCTTATATTTATCGGCAATATCCAGCAGCCGCTCGGTGCCGTCGCTGCGCCGATTGAGCACTACGTCTTCAACTGCTTCGCGCAGCTCGGCGGGCAGGTCGTCGTATACGGCGAGCTGGCCCGCGTTGACGATACCCATGGAGAGACCCGCACGAATGGCGTGGTACAGGAACGCCGAGTGAATCGCTTCGCGTACCGGGTTGTTGCCGCGGAACGAGAACGAGACGTTAGACACGCCGCCGGAAATCATCGCATGGGGCAGGTTGTTGCGAATCCACTGGGTCGCTTCGATAAAATCGACCGCGTAGTTGTTGTGCTCCTCAATACCGGTGGCGATGGCAAAGATATTCGGGTCAAAAATGATGTCTTCGGCGGGGAAGCCAATTTCATCGACCAGCAACCGATAGGCACGCTGGCAGATTTCGGTTTTGCGGGTAAAGGTATCGGCCTGACCATCTTCATCAAAGGCCATTACCACAATAGCAGCGCCAAAGCGGCGACACTTGGTCGCTTGCTCGCGGAAGGCGTCTTCGCCTTCTTTAAGCGAGATGGAATTCACCACCGCTTTGCCCTGTACGCACTTGAGGCCGGCTTCGATGATTTCCCACTTGGAGGAGTCGATCATAATCGGCACCCGGGCGATATCCGGCTCGCCGGCGATCAAGTTAAGGAAGCGCTCCATGGCCTCCTTGGACTCGAGCATGCCCTCGTCCATATTGATGTCGATGATCTGGGCGCCGTTCTCTACCTGTTCCAGAGCGACTTCTAACGCGGTGGTGAAATCTTCCTCTACGATCAGCCGCTTAAAGCGTGCCGAGCCGGTCACATTGGTGCGCTCGCCGACGTTGACGAACAGCGAGTCGGCTTGAATATTAAACGGTTCAAGCCCGGATAGCCGGCAGGCGTGGCTGCGCTGGGGAATCACCCGCGGCGCCATATCGCGAACAGAATCGGCAATGGCGCGAATATGCTCGGGCGTTGAGCCACAGCAGCCGCCGATAATGTTAACCAGGCCGCTGGCGGCAAACTCGCTGACGATCTCCGACATCTCTTCCGGCGTTTGGTCATACTCACCAAACTCGTTGGGTAGACCCGCATTGGGGTGGGCGGAGACAAAAGTATCGGCCTTGGTAGCGAGCTCTTCCACGTAAGGGCGTAGCTCTTCGGCACCCAGTGCGCAGTTTAAGCCGACTGACAACGGCTGAGCGTGGCGCACCGAGTTCCAGAAGGCTTCGGTGGTTTGGCCTGAGAGGGTACGCCCCGACGCATCGGTAATGGTGCCGGAGATCATCACCGGCAGGCGCTCGCCGCGGGCATCGAACAGCTCTTCCAGGGCGTAGATTGCCGCCTTGGCATTGAGCGTGTCGAAGATCGTTTCGATCATGATCATATCGGCGCCGCCCGCGATAAGCGCTTCGGCGGCTTCGTAGTAATTCTCGCGCAGCTCGTCAAAGGTGACGTTGCGTTTGGCGGGATCATTGACATCCGGCGATAGCGACGCGGTGCGTGACGTTGGGCCTAACACACCGGCGACGTAGCGGGGCACGCCGGTTTCGGCGGCCACTGCATCACACACCTCACGCGCTAGGCGTGCGGCCTCGCGGTTGAGTTCCACCACCAGCGGTTCCATACCGTAATCAGACTGTGACAGCTGGGTGCTATTAAAGGTGTTGGTCTCAATGATGTCTGCGCCCGCTTCCAGGTAGTCGCGGTGAATACGCGAAACCACATCGGGGCAGGTCAGTGCGAGCAGATCATTATTGCCTTTAAGATCCGAGGGCCAGTCGCTAAACCGCTCACCACGAAAGTCCTCCTCGCTCAACTGGGCGTTCTGCAGCATGGTGCCCATGCCGCCGTCCAGAATCAGGATGCGTTCGGCAAGGCGTTGGGTGAGGGTTGCGATCAAAGCACTATCAGCCATGGCAGGGGGAGTTCTCCAGCGTCACAGTCGTCAAAGGGGATGTTGTTATCGTCGGGAAAAGCAGCATCTGTCGTTTAGTGGCGCGTAATGATAGCAAAAGGGAGCACAAAAGGCGCCCTTTGAGGCTGCTATGGATGGCATTCGAAAAGCTAATGAACCACGCAAGTCAGTCACAGAGCTTAAATCAATCAAAATAGCCGCTCATGAAATAGTTTACTAAAATAGTCGGGATTGTGTCAGCGCGCGGTTTTGCATACCATAGACACAAACGACATGTGAAGTGGCGCCGCCACTACCACGGGAGGAAGACAGCCCTCATGACTATGACTAGCGAAGTAGACGTACAAGCCGATACCCAAGAAGGTATCGATATTACCGACAGTGCCCAGACGTATCTTGCCGAATTGCTTGAAAAGCAAAACGTCGAAGGTATTGCGGTACGCATTTTTATTACCCAGCCGGGCACGCCCTACGCAGAGACCTGCTTGGCTTACTGTCGCCCTGGTGAGGAAGAGCCCACCGACGTGCTGTTGGGTCTCGAGAAAATCAATGTCTATCTCGACAAAAACAGCCTGGCCTTTATGGAAGAGGCGGTGGTGGATTTCAACGCTGACCGCATGGGCGGCCAGCTCACCATCAAAGCGCCCAACGCCAAGATGCCCAAGGTTAATGCCGACAGCCCGCTGGAAGACCGCGTTAATTACGTGCTTTACAGCGAGATCAACCCGGGGCTGGCGGCTCATGGCGGCGAAATCAAGCTGGTTGAGCTGACTGAAGAGCAGTTTGCCGTTCTGGCCTTTGGCGGTGGTTGCCAGGGCTGCGCGGCGGTTGATTTAACCCTGAAAGACGGCGTTGAAAAGACCTTAATGGAACGTATTCCAGAGCTTGCCGGTATTCGTGATGTGACCGATCACACTGATACGACCAACGCTTATTATCGCTAAGCTGATACGGCCGTAAAGCCATAAAAGCTTAACCAAGCCGGATTCGAAGTGGCCACCTCAACTGAGGTGGCCATTTTTTTGCTAGCCGTTAAGTTAATCATTGTGAGGCGGTTCTTTATGGGCCAGCGAGGCGGGCAGCTCGGTTAACTGTTGCTGGAGCGCTTCCATGCGGCTCCAGAGTTTTTCCTGCCATGCTTGCTGCAGCTCTTTTGCTTGCTCTGCGTGCTGCTGGGCTTGGCGCTCTAGCGCTGACTGCGCCTCGGTTAAGCGTTGGCTGAGCGTCTGGCTGTTTTCTTGCAGAGTCGCAATTTGCTGCAGTTGCTCGCTGAGCTGCTGTTCGCGCTCGCCTGCTTCCAGCTGTCGCTCATGCAAGGCCTGCTGCTTGGCTTTAAGCTCTTGGCTTAATGACTCAATACGCTGCTCCCCTTGCTGCAGGCGCTTTTGGTAGGCCTTTTCTTCCTGGGCGCGGGTTTGCTGTGCGGTATCCAGCAGTGCCATCAGTCGTCCCTCGGCTGCTTCATGGCGCTGCTCTTCTTGCGATAGACGCTGCTCCCAGGCGGCTTGCTGTTGGTTAAGCGCCGCCGCATGGGCGTGATCGCGCTCCTCAGCCTGAGACACTAACCGCCGCTGCGCCTCTTGCAGCTGACTAACCTCTTTGCCTGCTTCTTCAGCCTGCTGTTGCCAGTGGCTTTCGCCTGTTTGGCTGGCGGCTAATTCACGATTCAACGTCTCCATACGCTGCTCAATATGCCGCAGGTGCTCGGCGAGGGCGCTTTCGCGCTGCTCGGCGTTGGCTGCCTGCTGCTTAGCCGCCTCGGTAACCTGCTGGGCGGCTTCAATCTGACGATTAGCTTCTTCGCGATAGTGGAGCAGCGCCTGGTTGGCAACGTCCTGTGCTTCACGCCACAGGTCGCTGGCCATCGTTACTACCACTTCCGGCACCCCTTTGGGCGGTGGCACGTCGCGGTTTTGCTCGCGCTCACTTCGCCACTGGCGAAAGTGATCACTAATCGTTGTAAAACTCCCGGTACCCAATACATCGCGAATGCGCTGCACGCTGGGAGTGTCACCGCGGGTTAGCAGGGTGTCGATGGCGTGTTGCACATCGCTGTACTGAATGCCGTTGCGGGCCATGCTGTCGTCCTTTACTGGCTTGCTCTATGGGCGTGGATTGTCTGATTCAGACCGTTATTGTCGCGATTTGCAGGTCAAAAATCAATAATTACGTAATATGTAATACGTAAAATTATTTATGATTATGGGTATAAATTCAAGATTACCCGTCTTATCTTGAATTTATGCGCTTACACCGGCACACTAACGTAAGAGGGTATAAAAAGGCCTTAAAGCGAGTAGGAGTGGGCATGGCGAACGATGTAACCACCCCCACTGGGCAGCTAGTGACGCTAAACGAGTTGCCCAGTGGTGTCCGTATTAACGCCAAAAGCGATGCCCAGGCAGTGGCGGCATGGCTTGACGAGTACGCGGATAGCCCGCAAACCTGGAAAGCCTACCGCCGCGAGGCGGAGCGGCTACTGCTCTGGCTGGCCAGCCAGGGGCTCACGCTGGGCGATATCAATCGCGAAACCTTGCGTCAATTTGAGGCTTTTCTTGCCGACCCGCAGCCCCGCGAGCGGTGGGTAGGCCCCTCAAAACCCCGCGCGCACCCGGCGTGGCGACCTTTTCGCGGTGTGCTATCGCCCGCTAGCCGTCGCCAAAGCCTGGTGATTCTGCAGGGCTTGTTTAGCTGGCTGGTTGAGGCCGGCTGGGTGAGCCACAACCCGTTTCGCCTGATGCGCGACAAATCGCGACGCTTGAATAACCAGACGTCACGCATTGAACGCTACCTGGAAAGCGATCTCTGGGCGTGGCTATGGGGATGGCTGAATCAGCCGATACCAACCGGGGAGGGCGGCCGTGCCCATTTTGAGCAGGCCCGGCGGCGCTTTATCTTTGGATTTGCGTATTTATTGGCACCCCGGATTAGCGAGATGGCTGACGCCCAGATGGGCGACTTTCAGCGCAGCGAAGGCCGCTGGTGGTGGTCCGTGGTCGGCAAGGGAAGCAAGGTGGCGCGAATTCCGCTACCAGACGATATGCTCGACTGCCTAGCTCAATGGCGCCAAGCGCTGGGCCTGCCTGAGCAGCCAAGCCCGCTGGAGAGTGAAGCGCCGGTACTGCGCGCCTTGGATGGACGGCGCGGCCTGGGCCATAACCAGCTTTACCGGCTTATTCGAGCAACGTTTCAGCAGGCGGCTCAGGCGCTTGAAGATGCGGGAGGGGTGCCTGAGCAGGTGACCGCATTACGTCAGGCAACCCCGCACTGGCTGCGGCATACGTCGATTACCCACCAGGCCCAATCGGGCATTAGTTTGCGCCATCTGGCCGAGAGTGCTCGCCACGCGCGCCTGGATACCACCTCGCGCTACCTGCATAACGAAGACATTGAGTGGCATCACGAGCAGCAACGCCACCGTTTAAACCAATCACACCACAATTCACCCTCTGACGACTCCCTCAAGCCGCCACCGAAACGTTATAATGGGTCAGGTTTATAATATAAAAGGACACACTATGAGCACTTCCGGCGCCGAGCACGCTCAGCAAGAGCTGATCGAAGATTTCGAGATATTCGACAACTGGATGGATCGCTACCAGTACATTATCGATATGGGCAAGCAGCTCCCAGACTTCCCCGACACGTGGAAAACCGAAGAATTTAAAATTCAGGGCTGCCAGTCGAACGTCTGGATGCGTCACGAAGAGGAGGGTGACAAGCTGGTGTTTAAAGCGACCTCTGATGCCGCTATTGTGTCAGGGCTTATCGCGCTATTGCTGCGTATCTACAGTGAACGCAGTGCGGCTGAAATTCGCGCTACCGAGCCCCACTTTTTGGCGGATTTAGGCTTGGATAAGCACCTTTCGCCCACCCGCAGCAACGGCCTTCACGCTATGCTGGAAAGAATTTACCAGGTGGCCCAGCAAAATAACCGCCCCGCAGATTGAATCTAATCTGAATGACGTTCACAGCAGGAAGGGGAGGACACCTCTTCGTCCTCCCGGCAGAGCTGCTCGCTGCGGCCACCGGGTACCGGGTCCATGCCGCCGGGATTACCCGGATGACACTTAACGATTCGCTTGATGGCCATCCAGCCGCCTTTTATCGGTCCATGCACCTGAATCGCCTCGATGGTGTAAGACGAACAGCTGGGCCAGAAGCGGCAACGCGGGCCTAACAGCGGGCTGAGCGTGTACTGGTAGACGTATACGCAGCCAATCAACACTGTCATTGCTACCCAGCGCGGGCCTGAGTAGAGTGCTGAACGCACGCGAGCAAGCGAGCGATTCATGGCTAGTTTGAGGGTTTTTTAGCGTAGAGCTCGTCGGGGTCGATCAACGGCTCACTGGTAATCGCCGCATGCTCATCGCCAACGGCAATATAGAAACAGCTGCGCCGCCCGGTGTGGCAAGCGGGACCTGTTTGCTCGACTTGCAATAGGAGCGTATCGCCATCGCAGTCAAGGGCCGCCGAGATTAGCTGCTGTTGCTGCCCCGATGACTCGCCTTTGCGCCACAGTTTTCCCCGCGAGCGTGAATAGTAGCAAACGCGATGGGTGGTTAATGTTTCTTCCAGCGCCTGACGGTTCATCCACGCCATCATCAATACTTCTTTTGAGTCATGCTGCTGGGCAATGGCAGGAATCAAGCCATCGGCATTAAAGCGCACTGCCGCGAGCAGGGCAGTCACTGTGGGGAGACTATCGTCAGGGGTGGCGCGCTCCAGCTGCTTAAACAGGGCATCGGGGGCGACTTGGTCAAAACGGGACATACAATTTACTCGCTAACTGTTCGACAATCCTGGCAGAGCCCTTGTAGCTCGATGGTTTGACGCTCAACGTTAAACCCTCGGCGTTTGGCCAGTGCGGCTAACTGCTCACTGATTTCGTCTAAATGCAGCTCTTCGACGTAGCCGCAGTGGCGGCAGATGAGCAATTGAAAGCCGTGGGCATGTTCGGGGCAAGCACACGCTACGTAGGCGTTCAGCGATTCAATCCGGTGTACCAGCCCTTGATCAATCAAAAACTCCAGCGCCCGATAAATAGTCGGTGGCCGCGCCGCGGCGTGTTCAGTGGAAAGTTTATCCAGCAGATCATAGGCTTTTAGCCCGCCGCCATTTTCGGCAATCATTTCCAATACGCGCCGACGAATGGGGGTAAACCTAACCCCGCGGAGGTGGCACTGCGATTCCGCCTGTTGAACTAGTGTATTTGTTTGGGTCATGGGCAACTCGTTAAACGTGATTAGCCTCAGTAGTCTACGCGCTGACGGGGGAGGCGTCAGGAGTTTCTACCAGTTCACTCTGACGCGCAAAATGGTGCTGGGCAAAGGCCACACGCTGCTTTGCTGGCACGCCATCCGGCTGGCGTTCAATCAGGTCAAGGCGGCGGCGCAAACCTTCGCCATTGGTCATTTGAATGGCGAGACCGGGGCGCGCATTAAGCTCGAGCAGCATTGGGCCATGCTGACGGTCGAGCACCATATCAGTGCCCAGATAGCCTAACCCCGTCATTTCATAACAGCCCGCCGCCAAGTTAAGCAGCGTCTCCCACTGCGGCACGACCAAGCTTGCCAAATCATGCCCGGTATCCGGATGGCTGAAGCAGGGGCGGTCAAATTGAACCGCGCGTAGGGCGGCACCGGTGGCGATATTCAAGCCAACGCCCACTGCGCCCTGGTGCAGATTCGCCTTGCCGTCGGAGGCAGCGGTAGAGAGACGCATCATGGCCATCACGGGGTAACCCTTGAAGACAATCACCCGGATATCGGGAACGCCTTCGTAGGTGTAGTCCATCAGGCTTTCGTCAAAATTAATCAGCGTTTCAATCACGGCAACATCGGGTGAACCACCCAGCGAGTATAGCCCCGACAGAATATTGGAAACGTGACGCTCAACGTCGGTGATCGACAGCTGTAAACCGCTGGGTTTGATAAAAGCATTGTCGACTACCTTGTCAACCACCAAAATACCCTTGCCGCCGCTGCCCTTGGCGGGCTTGATGACAAAGCCATTGTGCCCGATAAGCATTGCACCAATGTGCTTGACGCCAAACTGTGTGGTCACGGTGCCGATCAGCTCGGGTGTGGTAATCCCATACTGCTGGGCCAGCAATTTGGTTTTAAGCTTGTCATCCACCAGAGGATAAAGGCGGCGCTTGTTATAGCGGCCAATGTAGCGAATATTGCGCCGATTCATGCCAATAATGCCTTTATCACGCAGTCGGCTGGGCCAGGTCCAATTTTTCAACCAACTCATGAAGGTTTCTCGTCGTCAGTGATTGGCTTAAAACGGCGCAGCTCAAGCAGGCGATAACCAGTGTAGTTGCCCAGTAGCAGGATAAACGCCATCAAAATCAGCTGAACCCCCAGGAAGTTAAAGGTGATATGACGCACCCAGGGGTTATTCATCGCCAAGTAGGCCAAAACAGCGGTAATCAAGCTGCCGCCGCCTTGGATCAATACCTGTTTGGGACCTTCCTCTTCCCATAGGATAGACATCCGCTCAATCGTCCAGGCAAGGATAATCATCGGGAAGAAGGTGATCGTTAACCCAGCGCTTAGCCCCATGCGGTAGGCCAAGACGGTGAACAGCGCGATAATGGCGATCACCGTAATAATGACCGCCGACACCCGGGCCACTAACAGCAAGTTCAAGTAAGAGAGATAGTTACGGATAATCAGGCCCACGGCGACGATAAGCAGAAAGCCAATCAAGCCGGTTGGCAGGGTGGTTTGAATAAAGGCGAGGGCGATCAACACCGGCATAAAGGTACCCGAGGTTTTGATGCCGACCAGCACGCGTAACAACACCACCATCAAGGCGCCAATGGGAATCAGCAGAATCGTCTGGAACAGCGCTTGCTCCTCCAAGGGCAGGCTGTGAATGGAGAAATTCAGCAGCGTGTCTTCAGAGTAATGGTTGCGCACCGCCGCCGAGGCTGGCTGATTATGGGTCATCATGGAGAAAGTCACTCGAGAATTGGTGCCCCCCTGAACTTCCAACACAGCACGGCCGCCGGTCTCCCAAAGCAGGAGGTTGTCCGGCTTGCCTTGCTCGCCCGTCAACGGGTTGAAAATTGACCACTCTTCACCGGATTCATCAAATACCTGAATCCAGCTGCTCAGCGTTTGGCGACGACGCCCGTCTTCCAGCAGCAGCCCGCTGACTTCACGCGCCAAAACGCCCGCCTGGTTTAAAAGACGCACTACCAATGGCGACGGATCTTCTTGCGATAGCAGCAAGCGGGCATTTTCAGACTGACGCTCGCCGTTAATGTCGCGAATCAACTCGCGGGCGAAGGTAACGTTACTGGCACTGCGCGCCCAGGCTTGTTCGATTAGTTGACTTGCCGCCGTATCATAAGGGCTTTCCCAAGGCGTGGTAACGGGCGTCTCGGGAGGGGCTTGTACCGGCGTGCGGGCATCTTGTGATACCAGCATTTGCACCGAGTAATACAGCTGTTGACTACCGGTTGCCTCGCGAATCGTCCATTGTGCCGTGCGGCCTAATTCATCGGATTGATAGGCCAGTCCATAGCCGGAGGAGGCCGTGTTCTCGGTTAATACGCGAAAGCCAGCCTGATGGGAAGGCAGCGCCATGTCGACTTGAACAGGCCCGCCCTGGGCAACAAAGTTGATGCCGGCTTCAATTTCCCAAACTTGGCGCTGTTCGCCGGGTAACCAGGGGATTTCGAATTGCACATGGCGGTGTACGCTGGTGGCAATACCCACCACCAATAACAGGCCGACAATAATATAAAACATTAACCGTGACATGGAGATTCCTTTCTGCGTCAGGGCAATTATATGACCTGAATGATGCGCATCTTATGCGGCCTCTATCCTGAGGGGAGAGCCGCTACTCTTCGCTATCGTTTTGATCAGCGGCTTCGTCTTCATCCGCCTGGTCAGCTGGCTCGCCGCCGGGAAATTCGGGGCGGTCATGCAAATAGGTATCTGCCACATCAATCAACGCGATATCCAGCAAGAAGCGCCTACCGAGCAACACTGGGTAATCTAGATGGGAGCGGTCGTTGAGCGTAAATTCGACATTCCCGCGTATAGGGCCTAGCGTCATTAATAGGGATATGACCGGGCGCGATTCCTCACCCGAGGCCTGCAGAATGCGTACGCGGCGCACGATAGGTGCTTCAATCCATTCACCGCGAACCGCCTCAACAGCCACGTCGTCTTCATTAAGGGCTAGCTTGAAACGCACCCAGTTTTCGCCGTCTCGCTCGAAACGCGTGATCTCCGCCGCAGACAGCGACGAGGTACTAGCGCCGGAATCGACACGTGCTTGAAGGTAGGTGCCGATGCTTGGCAGGCCAACCCATTCGCTGCGCCCTAATAGCGTTTTATTCGTCAGCGTTTCATCCACTTGACACTCTTCGCGGATAATAACCGGCTCTTCACCTCGCGCTTCGAGCTGCTGCACATCCTGACGTAGGTTGCGCAACAGGCTGCCGACTTCGCGTACGTCAGCGGTTAATAACTGCTGTTGGTCGAGTTGGCGAGCCTCCCATTCAGAATGAGTGGCACATTGCTGGCTCAACTGGCTTTCTAATTCAAGGATGCGCGAATTGAAGGATGCTTCACTTAACGGCGGGGGAAGATTAGATTCCGGCTGGGTTGCTGCGCAGCCAGCGATCGAAAGCGACAAGCCAGCTATTAGCCACAAAACACCTGGGCGCATAAAGAGCGATATCCTTGGACAATAAGTGAGAGGATGATAAGGAGAAGCAAGACTAGTGTCCAACGCCATCACTGTATTTCGAGTTCTCATTCTAAGATATTTAACATAATATATATTACGCGAACCCAGATGATCCGTAGTCGTCACGTTGTCTTAGCTACTCGATGCTGAAACGGTTAAACTATAGCTGTACAAACATCAATTTCAATATAGGTAATGCGCCATGATGACATCCCTGCGGTACGGCTTGTTCAGCCTACTTCTCCTGTTAGTTGGCTGTACCAGCGTTGATATAGAGGACTACGCTAACGATGAACCTCGTCTGGATATCGCTGAGTACTTTACCGGCACCTCTCGAGCTTGGGGCATGGTGCAGGATTACTCAGGCGAGGTACAGCGTCGGTTCACGGTGGATATCCAAGGACGCTATGAAAACGACACGTTAACCCTCGATGAGTCATTTGTATTTTCAGACGGCGAAACCGACCGGCGGGTTTGGACCTTTGAGCGTGTCGACGAGCACCGTTGGATTGGCACCGCCAGCGATGTCGAAGGTCAAGTGGACGCACGTCAATACGGCCATGCTTTTCACATGCGTTATCCGCTAGAGATCGACATTGACGGCCGTATGATCTCATTTACCATGGATGACTGGATGTACCTCCAGCCGGACGGCCGCTTGATAAACCGCACCGCCATGCGCAAATTCGGCCTCACACTCGGCGAAATCACCCTCGTATTCGACAATAATGAGTAGATCGTCGTTGCGTTAGCTGCTCGTCAATCACCCACTAAAAAGCAGCCCGCTTTTCAGCAAGGCTGCTTTTGGGTTAAAGCAACACGCGATTAGTCTTCCGATATAGCGTAGGAGCCGTCTTCCTGGTGGACTTCGTTACCGGTAATGGGCGGCGTAAAGACACACGCTAAATGCATGGTTTTGTGGGCACGCAGCAAATGCTCATCATGTTGGTCCAGAATATAGATATCGCCTGGCTTAATCGGCCAAATTTTACCGTCGGCAAGTGTTTCCACCTCACCCTCGCCCTCGATGCAATAAACAGACTCGTAATGATGCTTGTAGTGAATATGCGTCTCGGTGCCTTCAAAGATACGGGTGATATGAAAGGAGAAGTTGCCGCCGTCGCTTGCGAGCACCAGGCGTGTACTGTCCCAATTGCCACTTTCAGCCGCCACCAAGCGTTCGGACTGGCGTGCTTCTTCGATATTACGAACGATCATAGGAATACTCCATTGTTCAACGGCTGGCGAACACCAGCCGCTATAATCCTAACTGAAGACACAGTGTTAAAGGTATAAGGTATTATGCTTAGCGTAACGCTAAATTACTCGTTTACAACTGCTTTGACACACATCTCAAGAATATCGAGGCCTTCGAGCAGATCTTCATCACTAATGGTCAGCGGACATAGACACTTAACTACTTCACCATCCTGCCCACTGGTTTCAATGACCAAGCCCTGTGCGAATGCTTTGCTGGTGATTTTATCGGCAATATCACCCGAGACAACGTCAATGCCACGCATCAAGCCACGGCCGCTCTCAGTCGCTGGCATCCCATTTTCAGTTAACAGTGTAGCCAACTGCTGGAAACGCTCTTCAACGATACGCCCTTTACGCTGAACGTCACGTTCAAAGGTATCGTTGCTCCAGTATTTCTTTAGCGTAGCAGTAGCCGTTACCATGGCGAGGCTGAAGCCACGAAACGTACCGTTATATTGACCCGGCTTCCACTTATCGAGTTCCGGACGCATCAACACATGGGCGAACGGCAGCCCAAAACCAGACAGCGACTTCGAGTTGGTAATGATATCGGGCGTAATGCCAGCGTGTTCAAAGCTGAAAAACTTACCCGTGCGGCCGCAGCCTGCTTGAATATCATCGACAATCAACAGGATATCATGGGCGCGGCAGATGCTTTCCAGGCGCTTCAGCCAATCCAGACCGGCCACGTTGATACCGCCCTCGCCTTGCACCGTTTCAATGATAACGCCCGCGGGAACGTCAAGGCCGCCGGATTTGTCACCCAATAGCTTTTCAAAATAATCCAGGGTATCGGTATGTTCCCCCATATAGCCGTCATAGGGCAGGAAGCTTGCGCCTTGAGTGGGTATTCCCCCTGTCGCCTCGCGGAATTTGCGATTACCGGTTGTCGCCAGTGCACCCATGGTGACGCCGTGGAAACCGTTGGTGAAGGTCACGATGTTATGCCGGCCTTTGGCAACACGGGCCAAACGAATAGCGGCCTCTACCGCATTGGTGCCGGTTGGGCCAGGCAGGTGCACTTTGTAATCAAGCCCGCGTGGCTTAAAGATAACTTGTTCGAGTGTCTCTAAGTAATCCCGCTTAGCGTTGGTCCACATATCAAGGCCGTGAACGACACCGTCTGTTGCCAGGTAGTCGATCATGGCTTGTTTCATATGCGGGTTGTTATGCCCGTAGTTCAAGGTGCCCGCACCCGCGAGGAAATCAATGTACTCACGGCCGTTCTCATCGGTCAGGCGTGCATTTTGCGCCTTGGTAAACACCACCGGAAATGAGCGAGAATAAGTACGTACATTGGATTCCATGCGTTCGAGCGTCTGGATCTGCATTAGCAACCTCCTCTGTTGATCATTTTAATGGCCGACGCGCGTCGGCTTTTTACACAAACCTATCTCAAAAACGATCTCAACAACCTGTCTCAACAACCTGTCTCAAAAGCTATCCCACAAACCTATTGCTTAAAAAGCTATGTCTTGACAAGGTATTTCTTAATAAGTTATTGCTTAATTTTGTGGCGTAAAAGCTGTGACGGAAAAAACCAAGAACAGCATGAGTAGCAAAATGGCATGTCTAACGATGATATAAATAGCGTTATAAAAGCGGGTCGTTACAAAAAAACCGTTCGTTAGCAACACGCATTAGAGACGGTCTATTTGGAAAGGACCAATACGTACCAGATTTTCCGGATCATGTTCGCCGCCGAGCTGTTCGGTAGAGAAATATTCACGGCTGTTAAGCGGCGCATGCCAGCGGGCTGCTAGGCGACGAAACAAACCCCATGAGGCTAGATTGTCAGGCGTGATAGTGGTTTCCAAATGGTGCACTTCGTCTAACTCGGGGCGCGACATAATCGCCTCGACTAAGCGCCGTGCAAGCCCCGTTCCTCGGGCTTTTTCTCCCACGGCCACCTGCCATAAGAAGTAGGTATCGGGGGCGTTGTCTTTCACATAGCCCGACACAAACCCGACCACTTCGCCTTCTTCGTTAGTGGCTACCGCACAGGTATCACGAAACTGAGTGGCAAGTAACAAATAGGCGTAGGCGGAATTTACGTCCAGCGGTGGGCAGGATTTAATAAGTTCGTAGACACCCCAGCCATCTTCAGCATTGGGTTTACGAATAAAAAGCGGCATCTCTGCATGGCCTACCACGGCATCTGCGACAGTTGGCCTCGCAAGGTCTGCAGAGGGAGTAAAAGGTGTCGTCGGCGTACTCATAGTTATGCTTCGCTGTAGCGAATTTGAAAATCATTATAACAGCTGATTATGAGCAGTTCAAAAGTCATATTATTCTCCGCGCTAGTTTCCATAATTTATCGTTATGGATGAAGGGGGTACAGAGCGCCGTATCAATCTGATTGACGCCCGCATAGAGCTTGTAGACGAGCCCTTATAAACATAGCCCTTTTAGACATAGCCCTTTTAGAATAGCTAACAAAAATGGGCGCGCCAATTGGCGCGCCCCTATAAGCTGCTTTGCGGTTAGTTAAAAACGTGTGGGCGTACGCAGCGTCACGAATTCCTCCGCTCCCGTGGGGTGAATGCCCACGGTGCGATCAAAATCCTGCTTGGTAAGGCCAGCGCGAACCGCGATCGCTATCCCCTGCATGATTTCTCCCGCATCGTCACCGACCATATGGGCACCCACCACGACATCGGTTTCATCATCCACCACCAGCTTCATCAAGGTTCGCTCATGGCTACCTGAAAGGGTGTGCTTCATGGCACGAAAATCGGTGCAATACACTCGAATACGGGCGAATTTTTCCCGTGCCGCCTGTTCAGAAAGGCCCACAGTGCCGATATTAGGGTGACAAAAAACAGCCGTTGGGATCGTCGCGTAATCTAACGGCGGTGGCGTTGTATCGGTGAAGTGATAATCGACCAGTTGCATGGCCTCTGCTATCGCCAGCGGCGTTAATTCGGGTCCAGCGGTCAAGTCACCTAACGCAAGCACCGACGGCACCGCTGTTTCAAAGCGCTCGTTTACGGGGATTTTGCCCTGCTTGTCCAGCGAAAGCCCCAGCGTATCAAGCCCTAAGCTACGGATATTGGCTTTGCGTCCTGTGGCCGCCAGAACGACATCAACGTCAAGCACGTCTCCACTGGTGAGATAAACCTTGTAGGTATCTTGGCTGGCTTCAATGCGCTCAATGTTGGTGTTGAAGTGTAAATTAACGCCCTTTCGTTCCATTTCCGCGCGGGTAAACTCGCGCACCTGCTGATCAAAGCCTTTTAAAAACAGCTCGCCTCGGTAGATAAGGTGCGTTTCGCTGCCTAATCCATTAAAAATGCTCGAAAACTCCACCGCGATATAGCCACCGCCCAGCACCAAAAAACGTTTCGGGAAGGTGTCGAGATCAAAAATCTGATTTGAATCGAGTGCGTATTCGCTGCCGGGGAAATCGGGAACCCATGGCCATCCACCGGTAGCCAGCACAATTTTCTGAGCGGTGAGCGGTATATCGCCATGTTCACCGTTTAACATCACCGTGTGGCCATCGACCAAGCGCGCCCGGGCATTGAATAATGTGACGCCCGCGCCTTCAAGCATGCGTTGGTAAATACCGTTAAGGCGTTTTATTTCGCTGATTTTATTGTCACGCAGCGTCGCCCAATCAAAGCTTGCTGGGCCAGGCAGTTGCCAGCCAAAGCCGCCCGCATGGTCAAAGCTGTCACGGAAATGCGCGGCGTAAGAGTACAGTTTTTTGGGTACACAACCCACGTTGACACAGGTGCCGCCCAAGTAGCGATCTTCGGCAATCGCCACCCTGGCGCCGGTTGCTGCCGCCATCCGAGCGGTACGCACGCCACCTGAACCTGCACCAATCACGATCAGGTCATATTCGTATTCAGACACGTCTGCCATCATTGACTCCTGGCGTTAATATTCGGTCCACCCAGGTTGTTGACCTGGCTGTCAGGGAGGGTTAAAACCATTGGCGACTATTTTTGCTGTCGAGCGCTGCATACGCTGCTTGACGGCCAACATTACTGGAGACTCTATGTCCGACCCCATTGCGACGTTACTGGACAACAACCGTGCCTGGGCTGAACGCATGTGCGAAGAGGATCCTGACTACTTTAAGCGTCTCTCCAATCAACAAAATCCCGACTATTTATGGATTGGCTGTTCAGACAGCCGTGTGCCGGCTAACCAGATTATTGCACTTCCGCCCGGGGAGGTGTTTGTACATCGCAACGTGGCCAATTTACTCCACCATACCGATATGAACGCGCTCTCGGTGGTTCAATTTGCGGTGGATGTACTCGAAGTCAGTCATATCATGATTGTCGGCCATTATGGCTGCGGAGGTATTAAAACAGCCATGACCGGCGGCGAATGCGGTGTCGTCGATTATTGGCTGCATTCGGTGCGCGAACAATACAACAGCCACCGTGGCTCACTCGAGCATCTTCCTATGGAAGAGCAAATCGACCGTATGTGCGAACTCAATGTCAAAGCGCAGGTGAATAGTCTTTGCCGTACCAAGATTTTGCAGCGCGCTTGGCAGCGGGGCCAGAAAATCTCCGTACACGGCTGGGTCTACGGGTTAAACGATGGCCGTGTCAAAGACCTTAATTGCACCATTACCGGCTTGGAACAAGTGGAAACGCTTTACCGTATTGATCGGGTTCAAAAAGACGATTAGGTCGCTTCTTCACCGCGCCTGCCATGACGCTAATCGTAGCGGTAGGCGCGATGACAGCTCTTACAACTTGCCCCTACCTCGGCAAGAGCGCGTGCTGCCGCCCGGTAGTCCGCTTGATCGGTGGCCTCGATCAAGGTGTCCACCTTGACTTCAAGATCGTGAAAACCGGCAACGAAATCATCCCACTCTGCCCAGATATCAGCCCGTGCTTCAGAGCCACTGCCATGCGTTCCGGCGATAAAAGCGGGCAGTAAGTTGCCGGCACTCGCGCGCTCCCGCAGCTCGGCCAGCCGTGGTGCAGCCGCAGCGGCGTCTTGGTTGTTGACCAAGTCAAAGCGCAGCTGGCGAACCAGACTCTCAATATCCTTGAGCTCTTCGCGGCGCCATACCACTGCTTCACGCTCGCTGGTAAAAGCTGTGCCGTCGACGGACTGGGGCATCGCCACGGCTGCTTCGCCAGCCCACGCGCTCGGGCCACAAAGCGTGAGCAATAGCGCGCCAGTGAAGGCGGCGCTTTGAAAAGTCGCTTGGCGTTGCAATCGCCGCTGTAAATTACGCTGCATATTGGCATCCTGTGGATGGTTTAGCGCTTAAGCCCGGTTGGCTGTTTAACCAATCGGGCATGTGACACCAGTCCCTTTCAACCCGCAGTAGCCATTAGGGTTTTTATCCAGATACTGCTGATGATAGGCCTCGGCATAATAGAACGTATCCAGCGGTTTAATTTCCGTGGTGATACGTCCCTTTCCGGCTTTATCCAGCGCCTGCTGAAACGCTTCTGCGCTGCGTTGGGCCGCCTCATATTGGGCTTGGCTGGTGGTAAAAATGGCGGAACGGTACTGCGAGCCCATGTCGTTACCCTGACGATTGCCCTGGGTCGGGTCGTGCTGTTCCCAAAACACCTGTAGCAGTGTCTCAAGGTCGACCTGCTGGGGATCGTAAACAACCCGCACTACTTCGGTATGGCCGGTACGTCCCGTGCACGTCTCTTCATAAGTTGGGTTGGGGGTTTCACCACCGGCATAGCCAGCCGCCGTGACGTAAACGCCGGGCAATTGCCAAAACAGGCGCTCAACGCCCCAAAAACAGCCCATACCCAGTACGATTTCCTCGTGACCGCTCGGGAAAGGCGGGTGTAGAGAGTGGCCATTGATCGCATGCACTTCGCTGGTGCTGATAGGGGTTTCACGGCCAGGTAAAACGCGGTTAGCACTGTTAAATAGCGACATATCGCCCTCGCTTATTGCTGCTCGAAAATTTCAGGATCACCTGAGAGAGTAAACGAATAGATTAAATCTACCGCTTGATTGGTCCCCGATACTGCCTGCAGGTAGAGGTTACGCCATAGCGTATAACGTAGTGTTAGTTCTGCAATTGGCGAAAAAATTCCCACCCCGTAACTAATCCGAATATCGTCGGTTAGTTGGCCACTAACAGCGACTTGGCTATCGTCGCCAGCGCCTGCCGTATCCAGGGTTAAATCCTCAATACCAAACGCCTCGCCAATTGATCCCACCGCCCCGCCGGTGCGCCCCAGCGACATACCGATCAGCGCCGTTGTCAGCGCGCTATCAACGCCTCCACCGGATGCATCCGGTGCACGTCCGCGCAGTAAATACGATAACGCGCGGGTTTCATTCATCGCCGGTTCAGAAAATATCTGCACATTAGGCGTTTCAGCACTGCCGGTCACACGTAGCCCCGCAATCACATCATCTTCGGTTACGTCGGGGTTGCGTATCGCTTCGAAATCGAGGGTGGGCAGCCCCGGCGGGCCACTAAACAGCAGTTCGCCGCGGCGGATAACGAGGTCTTGACCAAACGCTTGAAAGCGGCCGTCGACCAAGTTGACGTCGCCAAACAGCTGTAGCGCCCCACTCTCCTGGCGAATTTCTAACGTGCCATCCAGGCCTGACTCCAACCCATAGGCGGCGATTTGCATATCCCGCCCGAGCGTTAAGGTCATTAATATATCCAGCTCCATGCCGGTGGCAGCAAGTTCATCGGCCGCACTGGGCCCATCACCGTTGGCCGCTGCCTGTTGCGCTTCGCGCTCAGCCTGACGGTCGTCGCGTTCTGTAATAATCACTTCATCGCCGCTGGGGGTGGTGGCGGATGATGGCATATCACCAATTTCAAGACGGGCCCAGGGTACGTTAACGTCGCCCCTGACTTGCAGCCTTTCGGGTGTCACTCGCACACGGATATCCGGCGCGGCTTCTAAACGGCCAAACTGCGGTAACACAACCAGAATGGGCGCTTGAACAGCATTTAAATCTACGCCAATTCGCCACTCTCCGCCACTTGGCCAGTAGGCATCGCCGGTGATATTTAAACGGCCGCGTTCGGCGGCGAGGAAACCGTCGATATCGCCCTCTTCACCGTCAAAAGCGACCACTAATTCACCGTCTTGCACATCAACGGGAATATCCGGGCCATTGATACGAATATGGCGCAGCCCCAGCTGGCCCTGCAAATCAGGTTGATCGGTAGTGCCAGCGATTTGAACGCTCCCCGATAGGTCGCCTTCCAACCGATCCATGCCCACCAGCATGGGACGATAGGGTTCCAGCGAAACTTCATCAGCGCGTAGTTCGCCACTTAGCTCGCCTGCGCCGAGTGGGTCGTTGACCGACAGCATTAAGCTTAATTCTCCCGCCTCGGCAAGTGTCAGCGCTACATTGGCATCGGCCTGGGCTTGATTAGCTTCAACCTGGGCATCCAGATTGATCTCGGGAAGCTGGACCGGCTGACCGTAATCGTTAATTGCCGTGATCGCAAGCTCACTCAACACTTGCACATTGGCTTGCCATTGAGCACCGCCCTGCCGCCAATTGGCAGCAATATCGGCCGTGGTATCGCCGGTTAACTGCCACTCTTCGGGGAGAAAAGGTTCCACCATTGCCATGGGTACTTCGCGTACCGATAGCATTGCATTGCCCTGTTGGGCGGAGGCGTTGATGGTTTCTTCGGAACAGACCAGCCCGCCCTGCTCGCGGCGCAGGCAGAACGGCGACAGGCGCGCTTGGCCATTGGCTAGGTTGTAGCGCAGGTCCAGGGGCGCTTCAAGGCGAATATCCCCCGCGTCAGAATCGACTTCCAGCGGTGTTATGCGCGCTTGATAAAGCTGCCCCTGCTGGTCGAAACGTCCATTCAGGGCAAGCAGTGCACGGCTTAACACGGCGCTGTCGGCTCCCTGAACGTCAAGATCCAGCTGGTGCTGGGAGAGGCGCCCGAGCAAACTCGCCTCCACCTCGGAAAGCGATTGACCGCCGGCTTCCAAATTGCTCAGTGCCAGTTGGATATCGAGTTCAGGGTCGTCAATGCCTTGGACATCGGCAGTCAGTTCAAGCTGCTCGATACGATTTTCAGCGAAACGCATACCACTACCCGATACGTTGGCGCGTAATTGCGGCTGATTCAAACTACCGCTTGCCGCTAAGCTGCCCACAAGGGTGCCCGCCAAGTCTGGCGAGAGGCTTTGTAACTGGCGCAATGCAATATCCGCCTGCAATGACATGGCTTGTTCGCTGACTTGACCGGCAGCCGTTAAGCGATTGTCGCCCTGAGTAAATACCAGCTCATCAATATCCAACTCCAGATTGCTGTTAGCATCAAAGGCCGCTTGTAGGGTGAGGGGGTAGTCGCGTAAGTCGCCATCAATGGCGACGTTCGGCACGCTGACCGCCCACTGATTGGCTTGTTGGCGGACTGAAAAAGCGATATCGCCATTTAAGTTACCGTTGAGTTGATCAACAAAATGACTGGGATCAAACTCATCCAACTGAAGGTTGGCATCAACGTGTAACGGCGCTAACCAGTGAATGCTGCCTTCGCTGCGTAGCGCACTTTCGCCCACGGTCAGAGTAAGAGGCTGCCAGTTGAAATGTTCTAGGTCGCCCTCACCGCTTAAATCGACTTGAGTACGCGGCACGCTGGGGCCTTCCACTGCCAAGGCGAGCTGGACCCGGTAATCGCTAAGGCTTCCCGATAGTTGCAATGCCAGGTCATTGACAATATAGGGCGGTGTCGCCTCCTCTTCATCGCGCGGCTCTTGGCTCTGTTCTTGGCCCTGCTCTTGACCCTCACTATTGGCTTCTGGGGATGGCAGCGGCCATTGTACTTGGTCGCTTTGGACGTTCAATTGAAAAGGCAGCGTGGGCGATAGTGCATCGACTTGCCCGCTTAGCGAGGCGTTCAACGGGCCGGAAGCATTCAAGCGCGCTTCAAGCGCATCCAGTGGTCCAGCAAGCTCAATTACCAGCGTTTCGCTACCCTGCTGCTGAAAAAGTTCAGGACGGATTTCCGGCAAAAAAAGCTCGACACTTAAGCGAGCATCTAACGGATAGTTGCCACTCAGGGTTGCATTCGCCGTTAGCTCAGCCTGAGCATCCGGGGTGACGACGGAGAGATCGGTTAACTCAACGTTATTACCGTGAGTTAAAACGCTCAGCCGCAAGCGCTCAACGCGATATTCAGCGGCCCCTTCAAGACGAAAATCATCGAGGGTAAATTCAGGTATCTGAACGTCTACCGGCAACGTGATCTCCGGCAGCTCAAGGCGCTCACGTGAGGCCAGGGTGTCCGCAGGGGATGCTTCCGCCAGCTCGGTTGCTGTCTGCGGCTGATTGATGACTAATCTAGCCGCATCAATTGCTTCGGCGTTGAGCCTTGTATCACTGTGTTGTGTCAACAGAATCCCTGGCGAAGGCGGTAAATACAGACGCGGTTGAGCTAAATGCGTGGGTGCCAAGCGTATTTCACGCCCTTCGGCAACCGCTGCTGAGCGCAACGAATGCCAGTTAACCTGGGTGCCATCAGCTAGCCGCAGGCTCACATCGTCAAGCAACAGCGAGCGTAATTCGATGGGGAACGGGAAACGCACCGAGAGCGGCGAACCCTTCGCCTCCGCCGGCGCCTGTTCCTCCTGGCTCGCCGAATCGCCTAGATGAATATCCGCGCCTTCGACACGCAGGGTATCAATGCATAACCGTCCTGACAGCACACAGTCGTCAGCCCATTCCAGTTCAAACGCCTCCACCGCAATGCGGGTCGATCCCAGATTCAGCTGGAAACCATCAAGTTCAAAGTGATCCAGCAAGGCACCTTCGTGGTGCGTATAGCTAAAAAAATCGCGCTGCTCGCCCTGTGAAAGCAATAGGCCAGTGCCCCAGGGCGACAACGCCACGCCAAGGATTAGCGTTAATATTGCTAACAACCAAATAGGCAGGATGACAACGAGGCGTATCAAGCTCCATACCAGCAGCCAAATGCGATACTTGGGAGACAGTGCATGGCGCTTTTCAGACCTGGATGTTTCAGTATGTGGCAAATCTATCCCCTAAAATTCCGGTCCGATGGAAAAGTGCAAACGCCAGTCGTCTTCGTCATCAAAGGGATGGGCGATGTCTAGGCGAATCGGCCCTACCGGCGATACCCAACGTACGCCGGCCCCGGCGCCTGTTTTCAGCTCGTTCGGGCCCCAGTTGTCAAACGCGTCGCCATTATCGACAAAGGTGGCGCCCCACCAGTCCCCAGTAAGGCGTCGCTGATACTCAAGCGTTGAGGTGAGCATTTGCTGCCCGCCCCGCAGTCGCCCTTCTTCATTGCGCGGCGAAAGGCTTTCGTAGGAATAGCCACGCACGCTACGGTCACCACCGACAAAGAAACGTAGCGATGGGGGAAGCTTTGAAAAGTCGTCGGTTTCGATGGCGCCTAGGCTAATACGCGCCACAAAACGGTTGTTATTGCCGATGGTGCGAATCCATTCCGTGTCGGCGGTTAGCCGCGCAAATTGTGCATCAGAGCCCCAGGCCTTGTCTGAGTATTCCAACGACAGCTGCTGGCGGTCTCCCCATAAAGGGAAGCGTTGCGGCCGGGTGCGTGTGCGGCTCCACTGAATACCGGGATAGAAAATCCACACTTGATCGGCTTCCCCGCCCTGCTCGAAGTCCTCATAGGTAGTGCGGAAATAGACCGATTGTATCCAGTCGTTATCGAACTCCCAGCGCCGGGCCAGTTCAACGCTACCCTCTACCGACTGGGTATCGCTATCGTCGAGATGACGCACGCCATATTGAAGCCGGTAGCTATCGCGAAGGGGATCATCAAGTGGAACGTTATACACCCCCGTAAAGCGTTGCTCGGGAGCGGATAAATACAGGTCGTGGTTAAGGCTATGACCATAGCGGTTGATCCATGGCTGCTCCCAGCCAAAACGCAGACGCGGGCCTACGTCGGTTGCGTAACCGATACCCACTTCAAACTGATGACGGTCTGCGGGCTCAACGCTAACATCAATGGGTAGCCGGTTATTAGTTGACTTGTTAATGCTAAGCGCACTGCTCAAAGCGGCACTGGAGATGCGCGGGCGCTCTGGCTGAGAAGCGGTTGCTTCCGTCCACCAGGGGGCACCGCCACCGGTTGGAGCAATCGTCAGTTCTTGGGCCGTTTCAAGACGCGGGCGAACGGATACCGAGCTGAACCAGCCGGTTTCCGCAAGACGTTGGTTGTACTCTGCCAAGGTCTCCGCTAAGTAGGGGTCACCGCTCTCAAATGGCTGTATGCGCTGCAAACGATCCAGTTCGATATGGCTGCCTGTAATAAGCGACTGACCAAATTGGTAACGAGGACCGCTGTCGAAATCCATATAGAGGCGCGCACTTTGTAAGTACGGGCGAACTTCCATGCGCCGATCGGTAAATCCCCAGTCGAAATAGCCACGTTCAATGGCTAAGCCAGACAGTTGGCCACGCAGGCGATCCCAGGGAGCGTGGCGTAACGCATCGCCCTCTTGGAGTGGAAAGTCGTCGACTGCCGTTTGAAAAGGTGGGTCGTTGCTGGCATCCCCCGCCACGTTGATGGAGAGGATTTCGATTTCAATTTGCGGGCCCTGCTCAATTTCAAGCCGCACGCGCTCGTCGGCGGCACGCTCAACGGTGATTTCCGGTTCGTAATAGCCATAAACACGCATTGCCTCCTGGGTACGTCGGCGGATTTCACCCTCCAAGCGCACCTGGGTGTACTGTTCCGCGTCCATGTTCTGCAAATACGCTTGAATGTTGCTGCTGATTTCGTCGGCTACGCCTTCAATCGTCGCATCAAGTGCCCATGCGCTGTGTGATACGCACAAAAGAGGGAACGCGGCAAACAGTGTGCGGCCAGTGGCTGACGTCCATCGCCATTGTCTTTCCATACATACTTTCCTTCCTAACCTAAACCAGCGGCTTCATCGCACTAACCGTGTATTAACTGCACTATTTGTGTATTAACTGCACTATCCGCGTATTAACTAACTGGCAATATAGCCATTATTTGCCGTTTGAGCCGACGGCAAAGACGCACCATTCAGCGTTTGGCTTACCCGCCGTAGCTAACGCAACATTTCTAACTGAGCGCTAAACGCCAGCTGCGCTTGGCGCACTTGGCGCACGTCGCTCTCTAACGCATTGAGGCGTTGTGTCCACTCTTGCTCTAATGTTTCCAGCGCTTCTTCTTGTTCCGTGGGGGCTTGTGCCTCGGCAACGGCTGTTTCCAGTTCAGTAAAGCGAGTATCCATCGCTTCTCTTTGCGCTGCCAGCTGTTCTTCCCAGCGGCGGCTAACGGTATCGATCTGGCTCTCCATGGCGGAAAGCCGCTGATCGGTTAGCTGCTCTAGGTGAGCGACTTCCTCGACCAAATTCTGGCGCCCAGACATGCCCACTTGTTCCAGCGCATCAAGGGATTCACGCATTGCCGTCAGCTGACTGTCGCGCGACGCTGCCTGTTCTCTCAGCTGCGCTAGCTGCTGCAACAGCGTATTAATCGAGTCACTCGAGGCCATGTCCTCATTCATGGTCAGCAAACTGTACAACTCTTCGCGGGTTTCGGCCAACGACATTGACAGCTGCTCCTGCTCTTGGAACAGCGTCGCCATCTGCGCTTGTACAAATGTTATCGTATCTTGTACATCGCTGTCATCCGAGTCCAGGCGCGCGTGAACGTTTGACACTTCGCCGCTGACCCGGTGAATCTCGTCCAGCAGCCGTTCACGTTCGTACCAGAGTCCCGCTGCCGCCACGCCTAATACGGCGATGATTAATAGCAAACAGAGCCAAAGCGGCCATAGCGTCGGTCCTTTTCGGTGGCGCAAATGTTGCGCCGTCAAGCTTTGTTCCACATCGGGCACAATGCGAGAGGATGCGGTGGCGTCTGGCATGACATTTCCTTAAAGAGTCTTCGGGTCGGCACGACGGCCTATACCTCGGTAGATTAATCCACAGCTGGCAACGAACTCAGGATCGTAAATATTGCGTCCGTCCAAGACGAGTTTAGCGTTTAATAGCGAGCCGAGCCGATGCCAGTCGGGGTTCCAATAGGTTTTCCATTCGGTGACCAGCATCAATGCATCAGCCCCTTCACAGGCTTGATAAGGGTCATAAGAATAAGTGCGCAGGTCGTCACGCTCGCCTACCAAGGCACGAAGCACCGGTACGGCTGCCGGATCATGCAGCTGCACCTTAACACCTTGCGCCCATAACGCCTCCAATAGCGTTAATACCGGGGCATGGTCAATGCGTGCCGTGCCGGGTTTAAACGCAGCCCCCCAAATAGCCACCGTCTTGCCTGCCAGCTGGCCGGCAAAGTGTGACCATAATTTACGAAACAGGGTCTCTTTTTTCTGCTCGTTAATATCCATCACCTGCTCAAGCAGCGCGGAGTAACGACCACTTTGCAGCTGCACATCGGCCAGGCGCATCAAATCCCGCGAGAAGTTAGGGCCACCAAAGCCACAGCCTGGGTAAAGGTATTCGTAGCCAATCCGTGAGTCGGCGCCCATGCCTTGGCGAACATGCTCAACATCCACTCCTAGGGTATCAGCCAAGCCGGCAATTTCATTCATATAGCTGATGCGGGTGGCGAGCATACCGTTAATCGCAAGCTTAGTGAGCTCAGCGGCCCGGCGCGGCATACATTGAAACACTTCGCTGCGCCGATTAAACGCACGCAACAGCTCACGTGTCACCCGTTCGCCGATAGCGTCATCACAACCCAGCAAGCGCTTGGTGGGGCGTGTGAAGGAGTCCCAGGCACGGCCCTCTTCAAGGGTGTCCGGGAGTGCCACGCTGGTGTGCTGCGCCCCCATCAGGGCATGCAAGCGCTCGGTTTCTCCCACCGGAAAGGTGGAGTTATTGATCAAGACCATGCCGTGCTGGTCAGCTAGCAGAGGGTTCCCGAGCAATGCACTGGCCGCAAGGCGTTGAGCCGGCGATAACGCCAGCCAGATCACTTCGGGTATCGCCGCGTCGGCAAGCTGCTCAATTACCTGCAGCGTACCCTCCGCCAGGCCCTGTTCAAGATGAGCCATCAGTTGAGGTTCGCTGTGCAACCAATCTACCTGGGCGAGTGCCGACCAAGGGGCGTCTTCGTGGGGCAGCCACTGGACGTGATGGCCTACCCAAGCCAACGCAGCCGCAGCGGTCGCTGCGCTTAATTCGCTACCGTAAAGTAATACCCGCATGGGTCACTCTCCTTGATGGTAACGGGATAGCAGCGCCTGGAAACCCTCGCCAAACTCGGGGTGACGCCGGGCGTAGGCTAGCGTGGCTTCAAGATAGCCCAGCGGCTGGCCGCAATCGTAGGTGGTGCCCTGCATGCGATACGCCTGAACGCCCGACTGTTCGCGCAGCGTTTCCAGCGCATCGGTTAGTTGGATCTCGCCACCCGCGCCGGGCGGTGTTGCTGCCAAGATCGAAAAAATATGGTTGGGCAGCGCGTAACGCCCAATCACCGCCAGGTTAGAGGGCGCTGCCTCGCGCTTGGGCTTTTCTACCATACGGATTAGATCCGCCGATTCGTTTGCCGCCGGGGCCTCGCCAGACGGAGCCACGATGCCGTACTTTTCTACCTGCTCCCAGTCAACCTCTTCCACCATTAGCTGGGCTGTTTGCTGCTGATCATACGCGGCCAGCATACCGGCTAAGTCGGTTGCCTGATTGGCGCTATTATCCACCAAGACATCGGGCAACAGCACGGCAAAAGGCTCATCGTCACCAATGATGGGGCGCGCGCATAAAACCGCATGGCCTAGCCCTAGCGGTACGCCCTGGCGAATGCTGATGATGCTGACGTTGTCGGGCACCAGGCCGCGTATCATCGCTAACAGCTCATGTTTGCCTTTGGCTTCAAGGCTGGCCTCTAATTCTGCGTGAGTGTCGAAATGGTTTTCGATGGCATTTTTGTTGCTGCTGGTAACCAGAACGATCTCACGAATACCGGCGGCAATCGCCTCTTCAACGACATATTGGATGACCGGCCTATCGACAATCGTAATCATCTCCTTGGGAATAGCCTTCGATGCCGGCAAGCAGCGGGTGCCAAACCCGGCGACAGGTAATACGGCTTTACGAATCATAAAGAGGTCCTTTTTATGCGTTCCGACATAGGTCATGCGTTCCGACACAGGAGTGGTTAGAATGTCCATAATACTGAAGGCGTGAGTGGATGCCACCTCGCTAATGGGCAATCGTGAAGACAGTCGCAAGGACAGTCGCGAGTGCTTACGCGGACACACCCCACTCCATGCCCAATGACACCAGGAGCCATAAAATGCCAACAACACCACAGGATAGCACTGCTGATCACTATCAAGGCAATGTCGATGCCGCAGAAGTCGCCAAATTTGAAGCGCTTGCTAGCCGCTGGTGGGACCCGCAGGGTGAATTTAAACCGCTGCATGAGATTAATCCCCTGCGTTTAAATTTTATTGATGCCCGCGCCGGGCTTGCCGGTAAAAAAGTGCTCGACGTTGGCTGTGGTGGCGGCATCTTGAGCGAATCGATGGCCCATCGCGGGGCTCAGGTCACCGGCATCGATCTCGGCGAAGCACCGTTAGCGGTTGCTCGCCTACACGCGGAAGAACGCGGCGTTAGCGTTGACTATCAACGTATTAGCGTCGAAGCCCTGGCGGCTCAACAGCCCGGTTTTTATGACGTGGTGACCTGCATGGAGATGCTTGAGCACGTGCCCGACCCGGCATCCGTCATTCGCGCCTGCAGCACGCTGGTTCGCCCGGGGGGCTATGTGTTTTTCTCTACCCTGAATCGCACCGCTAAGGCCTATGCTTTCGCCATTTTAGGCGCCGAGTATGTGCTTAGGCTGCTCCCCAGGGGTACGCATCACTATGCAAAATTTATTCGCCCGTCAGAAATGGCCACCTGGTCTCGCGACAGTGGCTTGGAAGTGCGCGAACAAACAGGACTTACCTACAACCCGCTAACCCGCCACTACCGTTTGGTTAGCCATGACGTTTCGGTCAACTATATGATGTACTGCCGCAAGGTGAGCGACTAAATGCCGATGCAAGCGCCTCAAGCGATACTCTTCGATCTGGATGGCACGCTGGTCGATACCGCTCCAGATTTGGCCCAAGCCACCAATGCGCTACGCATTCACCATGGCTTAGACCCACTGCCCTTTGAAGTGATTCGTCGTCAGGTCTCTAACGGCGGCAGTGCGCTGGTCACGCTGGCGCTGGGATTAGAAGCTACATCGGATGGGCATGCGCATGCACGTCAGTTTCTGCTCGATGCCTATGAGCAGGCTGTCGCCGTTCATAGCCGGATTTTTTCGCCACTCGATGTGTGGCTCAAAGACTGGCATGGCGATCAGCGGCCCTGGGGGATTGTGACCAATAAACCACGCCGCTATACGCTACCGCTATTAGACGCACTGGCCTTGCAGCCCGGCGCCCTGCTATGTGCGGATGATCTTAGCGTTAAAAAACCAGCCCCTGAGCCGCTTTGGGAGGCGGCCCGGCGGCTTGGCGTTGAGCCGGAGCAGTGCTGGTATATCGGTGACCATGCGCGGGATATCGAGGCAGCAGTCGCCGCAGGCATGACCGCTGTGGCGGTGGGTTATGGATATATTAGCGAAGAAGATGACTATCAGCAGTGGCCTGCTGATCTATGGTTTGCAGAGTGCGCCGCACTTGTCGATGCCCTGGGCGCGTTCAAGCGCTAGAACATCGACAGCGTTGTCAGGCTTTCTAACAATAAGGGCTTCTAAGAATAAAGGTTTCTAAGCTCGCGGCGGCTGAGCATCCAGCTTGTCGCCGCTGATGCCGGCGCTGTCCGGGCCCATTAGCCATAAATAGGTAGGCATAATGTCTTCCGGGGTACGCAGAGTGAAGGGGTCTTCACCGGGAAAGGCGGTACGCCGCATTTGGGTGCGTGTTGCGCCCGGGTTGAGCGAATTGACACGAATATTGGACTGGTTCGCGAGCTCATCGGCCAGCACGTCGACGAAGCCTTCGGTGGCAAACTTAGACACCGAGTAAGCGCCCCAATAGGCTCGCCCTTTGCGGCCAACGCTGGAAGAAGTAAAGATCACTGAGGCGTCTTCAGATTGCTGCAACAACGGCAGCAGTGCCTGGGTCATCCAAATCGGGCCGTTGATATTAACCTGCATGACCTGTTGCCAAAGCTCGGGATTGTACTGATCAAAGGGCGTGATACGCCCCAGCAAGCCCGCATTATGCAGTAAGCCGTCTAAACGCCCGAACTCTTTATCCAGGGTTTCCGCCATGTCGTGGAAATCCTTGAGCGTGGCGCCTTCAAAGTTCAACGGAAAAATGGCTGGCTGTGGACCGCCTGCGGCTTCGATTTCATCGTAGACGCGCTCTAGCTTGGCAATGGTACGCCCCAATAGAATCACGGTGGCCCCGTGCTGGGCATAGCTCAACGCTGCCGCACGGCCAATGCCGTCCCCTGCGCCGGTTACCAACACGATGCGATTTGCCAACAGGTTGGGCGCTGGTTGATAGTCGATCTTGCAGTTCATGCTGAGTCCTTGAAGCAAAAATTAACCCGCTGATTGGCGTAAAAAGTCATTGGCAAGCCCTGCGGCACTGCTTTGCGGATAGTCGTCGCGCACTTGTTCCAGCAATTCTCGGCTGCGTTCCGCTTCACCTTGACGCGCTTTTACCAAGCCTAGCTTATAAATCGCATCGGGCACTTTACTGCTACTACTGTATTCGTCAATAACGCGACTGAACGCTTGATCCGCGGCCTCAAGCTGGCCTTCTGCAGCGTATAGCTCGCCCAGCCAATAATGGCCATTGGCCGTTAAGCTGGTATCGGGGTAATCGCTCACAAAGGCTTCAAACGCTGCAATGGCATCCTCAAAACGGCGTGACTGAACGTGGGCAAAAGCCGCTTGATAATCGGCTTGGGCCTCATCGCTGACATTGCGACTAGACGGCGCGTTAACCACTTCCTCAGCGGCTTCAGGCTCAATTGCTGGCGTCGACTGCTCAATCTGTGTAGGGCCGCTGCTCATTAACCGATCTTCAATATCGAGGTACTGCTGCTGCGATTGGCGGCGCAGCTGTTCCAACTGGTGACGCAGTTCTTCAATTTGACCGCGCAACTGCTGGATTTCCTGCTGATGCTCCTGGACCTGATTAAACAGCACTAAATTTCCGCTGGTCGCTTCCTGGCGCTGCGTCTGTTGATAGAAGCTGCCACCACTGGAAGAGTCGCCGGAAAGGTCTTGTACGAGCGGCTGCTGAGCCGCGGCTGTCAGGGGCAATACGGACAGCGGGAGCACTAAGGCTCCCGCACCGCACAGCCTCTTAACGTAACGCTTAAGACTGTGATTCATGATGGCTCCATCGATGCAAAACGGCGTGCGGCTCTAGCCGCACGCCCAATACATCAATCATTAAATGCTTAATAGTTAAACACAACACGGCGGTTCTGAGCGTAGGCGCTCTCGCCCTGACCATTGACGGCCGGACGCTCTTCACCGTAGCTAACCACGCTCATTTGTGATGAAGAAACACCCTGAATATTCAGAAAACGCGCTACCGCATTGGCACGACGTTCACCCAATGCCATATTGTACTCACGGGTGCCCCGTTCATCGGTGTGCCCGTGGAGAACCACTTGAGCATTCGGGTTGGCACGCAAATAGCGGGCATGAGCCATCACCACAGACTCATACTCGTTCTTAATCGTGTCGCGATCATAATCAAAGTAGATAGTGCGAACTTCGGGTATACGCGAATCGGCTTGCTGGCTTGCGCCTGAGCCTGAACCCGTAGAAGAACCATACTGGCTACCGGTGCCTGTACCCGAGGTGCTGGAACCAGTCGTACTGCCATCCTGGCTGCCGTACGAGTCACCGTCCTGGGTTCCGCCGGTGCTGGAACAGCCAGCGATTACCACGATGGATAGCGCTGCCGCTAATGAGCGAGCCAACGGTTTAAGTTGCATAATCAGACTCCTTGCCTGAAAACTAAAATTTCAAATTAATCAATGGTGCTGATCAGTTTAAGAAGGGTGACCACGCTGGATCACGGACATCGCCCTGTGCTGACGGCAGCCTAAACGAAGAACGGCCATCAGCAGAAACAGCACTTAGCACCCCATTTCCACCCTGTTGGGTAGCGAAGATTACCATGGTCCCGTTCGGCGCAACACTAGGCGATTCATCTCGTGTTGATTCACTTAAAACCACCAATCGGTCACCGCTTAAATCCTGCCTTGCCACTTGGTAGCCACGGCTAGAGCGATGGATCAGGAATATCTGCTCACCGTCGGGTGAATAGCGGCCACGGGCATTGTAATTACCGGTAAAGGTCAGTCGCTCGGCCTCGCCTCCGCTTAGCGAATACTGGTAAAGCTGCGGACCGCCGCTGCGGTCTGAGGTGAACAACAGGCGTTGGCCATCCGGCGCCCAGGCGGGTTCGGTATCAATGCTGTTGTTATTGGTGATCCGTTCTAATGAGCGGCTGCCAATATCCATAATATAGATTTCAGGCTGACCATCTTTGGACAGTGACATAGCGATGCGCCGACCATCCGGCGACCATGTGGGTGCACCGTTGATACCCTCGAAGGAGGTGGCTTGAACGCGTTGCCCGGTTGCTACATTTTGTATGTAGATCGCCGGACGCCCAGATTCAAAAGACACATAGGCGAGCTTGCCGCCATCGGGTGACCACGCCGGTGACATAATGGGCTGGTCTGAGGTCAACACCTGTTCGCTGCGGCGCCCGTCGGCATCGGCAACGTAGAGGCCAAACTGCATATTATCAGCGACACCCTGGGCGGTAACGTAGGCAATTTTGGTTGAGAACGCCCCGCGGATATCGGTAATTTCTTCAAAAATTTGATCGCTAATATAGTGAGCGGCACCGCGCAGATCATTGCCGCGCACGGTAACCGTCTCTCCGACCATGCGGCGCTGGCCGCTAATATCCATTAGCTCAAACTGCAGCTCAAAGCCACCCTCAGTTTGTTCTGCTCTTCCCACCACTAAATAGCGCACGTCCAGGGAGCGCCAAGTACCGAACTGGACATCATTAGATTGGCTAGGCTGCTCGAACATGTCGCTACGCGCCAAAGGATCGAAATAGCCACTGCGTTCAAGGTCATCTTGAACGATCTGCGCGACATCCTCGGGCATGCCGTCTGAACCGGCGAAGGGCACCACCCCGATTGGCAGCGCTTGATCGCTGCCGCGGGTAATTTCAATGGTTAGATTATTAGCACTCGCCAAACTGCTGACTAGCAGCAGCGCACAGAATAACCACACTTTGCTCAAGCTTTGCATCAGCGGACATCTCCCGGAGTAAATCGCAGATTAAACTGGCGTAAATTGCGCTGCTGATCGAGTGGCAAATCGCGTAATTCACCAAACGGTGCAGCATGTTCAACGGCCTGCATCACAGACCGGTCAAAAGCACCATCGCCGCTTGAGGTCACAATCGACGTTGCCAATACTTCTCCTGATGGCCCTAGCCGTACTTGTAGCGTAGCACTCATCGAATCACTTGCCCCGGGCGGAATCACCCATGCCTGCTCGACAGCACGGCGAACAATAGTGATAAAGCTGTTGGCCGCCTGCTCAGCCTGCTGGGCATTAGCCGCTGCTGCGGCGTCACCTTCTAGCTGGCGCTGCATGGCCGCCTCTGCGGCTTCTTCGGCCTCTCTTTGACGCTGGGCTTCTGCTTCGCGACGCTGCTGTTCTTCGGCTTCGCGTTGCCTTTGTGCTTCAGCCTCGCGTTCCCGTTGAGCCTCTTCTTCCTCACGCAGGCGTTGTTCTTCGGCTTCCCGCTGGCGTTGAGCCTCTTCTTCCTCACGGCGCTGTTCCTCGGCCGCTTCACGTTGACGTTCGGCTTCTTCCGCCTCTCGACGCTGCTGTTCTTCGGCTTCGCGCTGGCGCTCGGCTTCTGCTGCTTCACGTTGCTGTTGCTCGGCGGCTTCCTGCTGGCGGCGCGCCTCTTCCACTTCGCGCAGTTGCTCGGCGACCGCTTCGGCTTCTGCCTCGCGTTCAGCCGCTTCCTGAGCCTGTTGTTCGGCCAACTCCGCTGCCTCTTGGGCGCGGCGCTGGGCCTCTGCTTCAGCCGCTTCACGGGCTTCTTCTAGGGCCTGTTGCGCTTCTGCCGCCTGCTGGGCAGCCTCTTCCGCTGCTTGCTGCTCCGCAGCGGCTTGCTCTTCGCTGGCTGAGGGCTCTTCACTAGCTGAAGGCTCTTCCGGCGCCTCAGCCTCTTCAGGCTCTGGGGCTGCGGCAGGGGCATTCATTGCCGCTTGTTGCTCCGTTGCCTGCTGAGCTTGATCGGTGAACGTCTCGGTACTCACCAGCGTCGCTTGAACAATGGAGGAGCTATCAGGCTCCGCCGTGCGGCTGGGTAAGCTAATCAGGCTAAAACCGACAATCGCCGCATGCACGGCGATCGCCAAAATAGTCGGCCATTTATAGCCAACATCCTGGCGATCGCGAGAAGATTTTACTGCCATGTGCGCTTTACCCTTCCCCATCTTGCGACGGCTCAGAAAGCAGCCCTACGTTAGCGACCCCGGCTCCTTGTAGCGTACTCATTAACACAACAATCTGCCCATACTGGACATTGCGGTCGCCACGCACCATCACCGGCGTGCCCGGACGGCGCTCTAATATCGTCACCACACGCTGGGACATTTCATTCAGCGTGACAGACGTGGAGTCCTCGCCCAGGGTGATGAAGTACTCCCCTTCGCGGTCAACCGAGATAACAATCGGGTCATTATCTTCCTGGCTGTCAATGGGCTGGGAGGAGACTTGCGGTAGATCAACTTGTACGCCTTGCGTCAGCATCGGCGCGGTGATCATAAAAACCACCAGCAGTACCAGCATAATGTCGATGAAAGGAACCACGTTAATTTCCGCCATCGGCTTGCTGTTACTACTACGATTGAATGGTCCTTGCATGGCGGTCTCCCTTAGCTCTCGCTCTGTTTGCCGTCACGACCTTGCAAATTGCGGTGCAGGATAGCGTGAAACTCTTCGGCGAAGTCTTCGTATTTACCCAGCAAACGAGATGAGGCATTTGACAAACGGTTATAGAAAATAACCGCGGGAATCGCCGCAAACAGCCCCATAGCGGTGGCAATAAGCGCTTCGGCAATCCAGGGAGCGACCGTGGCCAGGGTGGCTTGTTGGGTAAGCGACAGTGCTTGGAACGACCCCATAATGCCCCACACGGTGCCAAATAGACCAATATAAGGGCTGGCTGAAGCAACGGTGGCAAGAAAAACGAGGTGTTGCGTTAAACGATCTTCTTCCCGCGACCACGCCACGCGCATACTGCGTTGGACACCTTCTAAAATGGTGCCCGCATCACGCGTTTTGGGCATTAGACGGTTAAATTCGCGAAAGCCCGACTGAAAAATATGTTCGGCGCCGTGACGAGGATCATCGACGGGAATTTCCCGGTAAAGCTCGTTTAAGTCGACACCGGACCAAAAAGCTTCTTCAAAGTGGTTGTACTCTTGCTTGGCACGGCGCAGTGCAATACTGCGCTGAAAAATCACTACCCAAGAGAGGATTGACCCCACCAACAGTAGCAACATTACCAGCTGGACCACGGTGCTGGCATTCATTATCAGGTGGGGAATGGACATGGTGTTATCGTTCACAGGTGCCCTCATCAATCTAGTAGGGTCGGGATTGCCGACGCAGTGAGTGACCTCTTGGTTAAGAGGCCCGGGTCAAAACATTGAGCGATGTTGGCCATGCTTTGGGTCGCAAACGCTCGGTGCTCAAGCAGGCTATCTCGACTGTGGCAGAGCAAAGGAGTTCCTTCTCGCGCCAAACCTGCTGTTCAAATGTCATTCGACAGCGCCCAACATCGCTAACGTGAGCACTAATTTCCAACGCGTCGTCCAGGCAAGCCGGTTTCGCGTAGTGACAGGCCAAGCGGTATACCACTAGCTGCGTGCCTTCGTCTAGCAGCGTTTGCTGATTAAGGCCTAACTGGCGTAGCCATTCGCTGCGCGCACGCTCCATAAACTTCAAGTAGTTAACGTAGTAGACAATACCACCAGCGTCAGTATCTTCCATATAAACCCGCAGCGGCAGGCGATAGCCCTCTTTGATGCAACGGCTCACGGGCGGCGCTCTCCTTCCATGTCGGTGGCCTGCTGGTGGGGCACGCGTTCGAAATGCAACCAGGCTTGGCGAGTGACCACACGCCCGCGCGGGGTGCGCATCATTAAGCCCTGTTGAATGAGGTAGGGCTCAATCACATCTTCGATGGTGTCACGCTCTTCACTGATGGCAGCGGCGAGTGAGTCAATGCCCACCGGCCCACCGTCAAACTTATCGATCATGGCCAGCAATAGCCGCCGGTCCATATGATCCAAACCGTGATGGTCCACATTGAGCATATTGAGGGCGGCATCAGCAGTGGCAACATCGACCACCCCGTTGCCCTTCATTTCGGCGTAATCGCGTACCCGGCGCAGTAAGCGATTGGCAATCCGCGGTGTGCCACGTGCCCGACGCGCGACTTCAATGGCGCCGTCGTGGCTGGTTTCAACGCCTAACAAGCGAGCCGAACGCGAGACAATTTCAGTCAGCTCTTCGAGGTTATAAAACTCAAGCCGCTGAACGATACCAAAGCGGTCTCGCAGTGGCGAGGTTAATAAACCCGCGCGCGTGGTGGCGCCTACCAGCGTAAAGCGAGGAAGGTCCAACTTGATCGAACGCGCCGCAGGCCCTTCGCCAATCATGATGTCGAGCTGAAAATCTTCCATGGCCGGGTAAAGCACTTCTTCGACCACGGGCGATAGGCGATGAATTTCGTCGATAAACAGCACGTCGCCGGGCTCTAAATTGGTCAGCATGGCGGCTAAGTCACCGGCACGCTCGAGCACCGGGCCGGAGGTCGACTTCATGCCGACCCCCATCTCGGTGGCAATAATATGCGCAAGCGTCGTTTTGCCCAACCCTGGAGGGCCAAATACCAGGGTATGATCCAAGCTCTCTTCGCGCAGCCGGGCGGCGCCGATAAAGATTTCCAGCTGCTCACGCACACGCGGCTGGCCGATATAGTCTTCCAGCCGCTTAGGGCGAATGGCGTGGTCTATGCGCCCCTCCCCTTGTTCGGGTTCAGCGGCGATCAGCCGGTCGTGTTCTAACATAGGTGCTCTTCTTAAGTACGCTGTTAAGTGCGTTAAAGCCGACCCGCTAGCCGCTCATGCGTTGCGTGAGCGCGGCTTTGATGAGGGCTTCGGTGGACTGGTTAGGGTCAATATCCGCCAGCATTTTTGTGGCTTCCGTGGGCTTATAGCCCAAGCTGACCAGGGCGGATTCGGCGTCGGCAAGGTTATCGCGTGAAGCCGCCCGGCCATTGCCAGCCTCAAGTGGCAGTAAGGCATCGCTGCCGTCTTCCCACTTATCTTTCCAATCCGGGAAGCGGTCGCGCATTTCAATAATCAGCCGCTCCGCGGTTTTCTTGCCCACTCCCGGCAGCGTGGTTAGCGCTTTGCTGTCGTCGTCGCGGACACAGCGCATAAAGGCATCTTCATCCATGCCGGATAAAATTGCCAACGCGAGCTTGGGGCCCACGCCGTTAACTTTAATCAGTGCGCGAAACAGTGCGCGTTCGTGCTCGCGTCCAAAACCATACAGCAAGTGCGCGTCGTCGCGTATGGTCAGGTGGGTAACCAGCGTGACGTTTTCACCTACCGCCGGTAGGGCCACTAGCGTATTCATTGAGGTTTCCAGCTCGTAACCTACGCCGTGAACGTCGATCATGATCCAGGGAGGTTGTTTTGCCATTAGCTGGCCACTCAGGCGTCCAATCATAAAGTCGCTCGCACTAGGGGAAAAAACAGATAGTTACTATAAAGCGACTCTGTACAGGTGACCAGTAGTTCGGCCCATTTACAGCCGCCAGCGTCCTGTAGAGCGGCGGCGGCCCCGAGACGGTGCGGCGGGAAGGACGTGGCTGCTGAAGGCGTGACCGTTATAAGCATGCGTTAGCGCAATGGCTAGCGCATCGGCGGCGTCGGCTTGAGGGGTGGTAGAAAGCTGCAGGATAGCGGTGACCATATGTTGCACCTGCTCTTTGTCTGCGCCGCCCTGCCCGGTCACCGCCTGTTTAATCTGACGTGCCGCGTATTCAGCCAAGCTTAAACCATGGTTGGCCATGCAAACGAGCGCTGCGCCGCGTGCCTGGCCCAGCTTCAGGGCTGAATCAGGGTTTTTGGCCATAAAGACCCGCTCGATGGCCACCTGGGCGGGGCGATGCAACCCCACGACTTCGCTTAAACCGGCATAAATTTGCGCCAAACGCTCCTCTAAAGCGCCTTCAGCGGTGCGGATGCAGCCGCTCGCCACATAGCAGGGTTTGACACCAATCACATCAATGACGCCGTAGCCGGTTACGCGGGAGCCCGGGTCAATGCCCAAAATACGGATAGGCGCGACAGGCTTTTTGTCATCCATGGTGTCGGTACTCGTATAGCGCGGCTATAAGCTTGGGGATGATAAAAAAACACCGACGCCGTGGCGTCGGTGTTGGACGGTCAACCCACCCCTTTATTCGGCGGCTGTTTCCGCTTTGGCTTTTTGGCGCAGGCGGATATTAAGATCTTTCAACTGCTCGGGGCTGACCTCGCCCGGGGCGTTGGTCATTAGGCAGGCGGCGCTTTGGGTTTTCGGGAAGGCGATCACTTCACGAATCGTCTTAGCACCGACCATCAGCATCACCAGGCGGTCCAAGCCAAAGGCTAAGCCACCATGGGGCGGCGCGCCGTACTGGAGCGCATCGAGCAAGAAGCCGAATTTCTCTTGGGCTTCCTCTTCACCAATACCCAGAATCTCAAACACCGTGCTCTGCATGGTTTGGTCGTGGATACGAATCGAACCACCCCCCAACTCGGTGCCGTTGAGCACCATATCGTAGGCGCGTGAAAGCGCATTGGCAGGGTCCGCCTTGAGCTCTTCCGGCGTGCAGGAAGGCGCAGTGAAGGGGTGATGCAGCGGGCTAAGGCGACCATTGTCGTCGGCTTCAAACATCGGGAAGTCGACTACCCACAGCGGTGCCCACTCCTGGGTGTAAAGCTCAAGGTCAGCACCCAGCTTGACGCGCAGCGCGCCAATGGCTTCGTTAACGATACGGGCTTTATCGGCGCCGAAGAAGATAATGTCGCCATCTTCTGCGCCCACACGGTCGAGCAGTTCTTCAACGATGTTTTCCATAAACTTGACGATCGGCGACTGCAGACCTTTAAGCCCTTTGGCACGCTCGTTGACCTTGATCCACGCTAAGCCTTTAGCACCGTAAATGCCGACAAACTTGGTGTAGGCGTCGATTTCCTTACGTGACAGCTTGGCACCGCCAGGCACTTTCAGCGCCGCTACACGACCATCATCCGCGCTGGCGGGCCCCGAAAAGACGTTGAAATCGACTTGCTGCATCAGGTCGTCGACATTGGTCAGTTCCAGCGGGATACGCAGATCCGGCTTATCGGAACCGAAACGATCCATCGCTTCCTGCCAGGTCATGCGCGGGAATTCAGGCAGCTCGGTTTTTAGCACATCCTGGAAAAGCTGGCGAATCATGGCTTCGGTAATACCCATGATGTCGTTCTCTTCCACAAACGACGCCTCGATATCAATCTGAGTGAACTCAGGCTGACGGTCGGCACGCAGGTCTTCATCGCGGAAGCACTTGGCAATTTGGTAGTAGCGGTCAAAACCTGCCACCATCAGCAGCTGTTTAAACAGCTGAGGCGACTGGGGCAGCGCAAAGAAATTGCCTGCGTGGGTGCGGCTAGGTACCAGATAGTCGCGGGCGCCTTCGGGGGTGGCGCGCGTCAGCACCGGCGTTTCGATATCCAGGAAGCCCTGATTCTCAAGGTAGGCACGGACATTGTGCGAAATGCGCGAACGCAGCCGCAGCTTCTCGATCATGTCCGGACGCCGCAAGTCAATATAGCGATGCTTTAAACGCACTTCTTCGCCGACTTTGCCATGTTCATCCAGCTGGAACGGCGGAGTAACGGCGGTATTGAGCACTTCAACGTCTTTTGCCAACACCTCAATCATGCCGGTTGGCATGTTGGGGTTTTGAGTGCCTTCAGGGCGCAGCCGAACGCGACCGGTGATACGCAAGACATATTCACTGCGGACACGGTCGGCATTGGCGAACGCCTCGGCGGTATCGGGGTCGACCACGAACTGAGCGATACCGTCGCGGTCGCGCATATCGAGGAAAATCACCCCGCCGTGGTCACGGCGGCGATGAACCCACCCGCATACCGTAACCGTTTGATCCACCAAAGTTTCGTTTAGCTGGCCGCAATAATGGCTGCGCATGTCAAATCCTGTTCTGTTTCGTGGCAATTGGGTGTCGCGAGTCGTCCTGACCCTGATGGCCGCAGCTATGCTGCTGCGCCCTTGTCTTTGGGTGTCACGCTCTTGGAAGAAGCACTGGTATCGCTGGCTTTACCCGCCTCAGGGGAGGCTGGCTTACCGTCCGCGACCAGGTTCTTTTTGCTTCCCGTTTTAAAATCGGTTTCATACCAACCGCCGCCAGCTAAGCGGAAGCCCGCTGCCGAGACCAGCCGTTGCAGGCCATCGCTTTGGCAAGCAGGGCAATCCTTGAGAGGATCGGCGCTCATTTTCTGCAATTTTTCCATGCGATGGCCGCAGGCCTTGCACTCATATTCATAGATGGGCATGTTGATGACTCCTTAAAAGCTCAACGTTGACAGGTTCAGTTCTTTCAGACTTCGCTTACAGAACGGCGACGAACACAAACGCTGCTAGGCTGCCAATATGCGGCCAGTCGAAATAGATTCCAAGACGGCGGTTGATAAAGCGTCGCTATTATACCCTTTTGTGACCCCTGTCGAGCAAGGTTATACAGTTCCGGCAGTTAATGGAGATAAAAAAATGCCCCACGCGGTAATATTGGATGCTCAAAGTCTCGGCCCAGGGATCGATTTAGCGGCCATTAGAGAGTCGGTCACTCGCCTTGATGTGTTTGAACAAAGCACCACTCAACAAGCGCTTGAGCGCCTTGCCAACGCCGACATTGCGATTGTCAACAAGGTGGTGCTGGACGCCGAGACGCTCAGGCAACTGCCCAAGTTACGTTTGATTTGTGTATTGGCCACGGGCCTCAACAATATCGGTCTTGAGGCCGCAAAAGAGCAGAACATTAAGGTTAGCAATGTGGCGGCTTACGGCACCGCCAGCGTTTCACAGCACACTTTAATGCTGATACTAGCCCTGGCCAATCGGCTGCCACGTTATCAGCGCGATGTCGCGGCTGGCGAATGGCAGCGCAGCGCCTTCTTCTGCTTGCAGGACTACCCCACATTACAGCTGGCAGATAAGCACCTGGTCGTGGTGGGGCAAGGCGAGTTAGGCACCGAAGTGGCGCGCTTAGCCGAAGCGTTTGGCATGCGCGTCTCTTTCGCAGCCCGCCCCGGCAATGAAGCCAATGATAAGCGTCCTGCGCTGGATGATCTGCTGCCTGAAGCCGATATTATAAGTTTGCATTGCCCATTGAACGAAGACACTCACCATCTGATTAATCAGCAGCGTTTAGCCAAGGTTAAGCCCTCGTTGCTGCTGGTTAACTGCGCCCGGGGCGGCATTATCGACGAGATCGCGGCACTTGAGGCGCTTCGCAACGGCAAATTGGGCGGATTGGCGGTTGACGTGTTGCCAACTGAGCCACCCAAAAACGGCCACCCGCTGCTGGACGCCCTCAGCGAGCCGCTCAATTTGATTGTCACCCCTCATAATGCGTGGGTGACCCCAGAAGCGCGGCAAAATATTGTCAGTTTAACGGCCGACAACATTGATGCGTGGAAAAAAGGTTGAGTGGCAAAAGCTTTCGCCTTAATGCGTCGCAAAGTGATCAGGGGCGTGGCTCTGATCCAGTACGTCGAGCTCGACGTGGGTCACCTGCGCCCCTTCTGAGCCCTCCCATAGCCATTCGCTGAGCAGCTTTACTGCATCAGAATGACCGCAGAGCAGCACTTCAACGCGCCCATCGGGTAGGTTTTTAGCATAGCCGGTGATGCCGTGTTGAAGTGCTTTTTCTTGGGTCGCACGGCGATACCAAACGCCTTGCACCTTACCGGTTACCAGGGCACGCACACAGCAGTTGCTCATTTTTCTCTCCTCATCCGGTTCTGATTACATCCTCTAACCTTGTTGAGAGGTTAGACGAACTCGCGTTTAACGACCACCGCGCTATTGCGCGGAATCAATGGGCGGCCGCGGCGTAGTAGCAAAGAACGTGTAAAGGCCGCTCCATACAGAAGAATAAGCGACGAGTAGTAAACCCAGAGTAAAATCATCACCACTGACCCCGCCGCGCCATAAGTGGAGGCCGTAGCGGTATAAGCCAGATAAATCGCGATGACACTGCGGCCTAGCGTAAACAACACGGCGGTCACAACAGCGCCAATCAGCACATCCTGCCAGCGCAATACAACGTCAGGAAGTACTTTGAAAATAGTGGCAAATAGTAAGGTGACGACACCTAGCGAGATCAGCGACTCTATCGATGTTGTTAAAAAGCTGGCGTAGGGCACTAGATTATCGGCAGCTTGAAGCATTCCCCTCAACACGACGCCCATCACCAGGGAAACCAATAATATAAACCCAATGGAGAGCACCACCGTTAGCGATAGCAGTCGGTTTTTAATAAACAGCAACACGCTATTGGAGGTTGGTTTTGCCGTTACCCCCCAAATGGTATTAAGCGAAAACTGCATCTGGGCGAAGACAGTGGTCGCCCCGATCACCAGCGCTCCTGCGCCTAAAAGTGTTGGCAAAATACCTGATTCTTCAATCCTCGACTGAGCGACGGCTTCTTGAATGGCGATCGCGGCGTCCGTCCCCAAGGTCCCTTGCAGTTGAGCCACAATTTGCCCCTGCGCCGCGTCTTCACCCATGACCACGCCAATGACGGTGACCGCGATAATAATCGTGGGTGCCAGTGAAAAAAGCGTATAAAACGCCAGTGAGCCAGCGTAACTAAACGCATTGCGTTGCAACCATAGCGACGTGGCGTCTTGGACGACTTTCCACCAGAAGATAGCGGTGCGTTTGATCATATTCACTCCCTGTGTACTGGGTGCCGATGCTAGGTATCGGGGCGTTTTATATGTGTTATCAACATCCTACTTTCTAGCATACCTAACCCCAGCGTTTAGCGCAGTTTTCTGGTACGTTATTGCTCTGATATCACCAAACGAAAAAGGAAGCCCAAATGGCCACCGACACGTCGCGCCCCGCGAATCACTGTGACTTCGACTGTTTGGTGTTTATTGGCCGTTTTCAGCCGCCGCATCTGGGCCATTTGGCGATTATTCACGAAGCCCTTAAACGGGCCCGCCAAGTGATTGTATTGGTAGGTTCTTCCTGGCAAGCACGCTCACTGCGCAACCCCTGGCAATTTGAAGAACGCCAGACCATGCTGCGTGCGGGATTTGACGCCAGCGATAATCAACGTTTGGAAATCACCCCGCTACTGGACGCGCTCTATAACGATGATGTCTGGGTGCGGGACGTGCAGCGTAAAGTGCGCGATTTAGCTGCCCCCGCCAACGCACGATTACCACGTATTGGCTTGATCGGGGCCAGTAGAGGTCAGTCAAGCTACTACCTTTCGCTTTTTCCACAGTGGGAATCGGTCAGTGTGCCACCGGTTGAGGGTATTTCCGCGAGTCAGATTCGCGAGCGACTGTTCCGTTCAGCCGGTTCAACGGATGATTATCTGAGCACCGGTGCCTACCACGATTTGCCGCCTGGGGTGGTAGAAAGCGTCAAACAGTTTTGCACGGAAAGTGCCTATCAGCGCCTGCTGGAGGAGCAGCAATTGCTGGATCAGTACCGTAAGGCCTGGGCACAAGCGCCCTACCCGCCTATTTTTGTCACGGTTAATGCGGTGGTAGTGCAGTCGGGGCACGTGCTGCTGGTACAACGCACAGCCGCGCCGGGAAAAGGGCTGTATGCCCTGCCCGGCGGGTTTATCAACCCCCACGAGCGGTTGCTCGACGCCTGTTTGCGTGAACTACGCGAACGCATACGCCTGAAGGTGCCCGAACCCGTGCTGAAAGGCTCGCTACGCGGCCGGCGCCTGTTTGATGAACCCCACCGCAGTTGGCGCGGGCGCACCTTAGCGGAAGCTTTTTACTTTGCGCTGCGCCCGGAGCAGCAACTGCCTCGCTTGAAGCCCGTTAAAGGCGGCGATCATGCCCGTTGGATTGCACTAGCAGATTTGCAGCCCGACAGCTTGTTTGAAGACCATTTTTTTATTATTCAAAATTTTCTGGGGCTGCCCGCGGGTTTTGACCATAGCTAAGCTATCTTCGCCAATAGCCAATAACAATAACAATGCTCAGGCCTGCAGAAAATCGCGTGGTAATTTCATCATTTGCCGCCATAAACGCTCTACGCCCGGCTTATGCACCATAGAACAGCGGTATAGGCGAATTTCCAGAGGGATGTCCCAGCTCGGGTCGCCGGCTCTTACCAAACGGCCGCCCTTCAATTCCTCGCGGATACAAAAATCGGGTATCCAGGCCACCCCCACGCCTTGTAAAACCATCCCCTTTAAACCTTCGGCCATGGCGGTTTCATATACCGTGCGCAGCTTCATACGCAGCGGGTCATTCTTCAGCAGCATACGCACGCTGCGCCCCAAAAAAGCCCCTTGAGTGTAGGAGAGATAAGGGATCGAGCTGTCTTGCTGTAGTGAAAACAGCGGCTTGCCTTGCTCATCGGGGAGCGAAACGGGCAGCATATTGACCTTGCCAATTGAGAAAGAGGGAAATACTTCTGCATCTAACTGCATGGTGGCAAAGGGGTCGTAATAAGCGAGCATCAGATCGCAGTTGCCTTCTCGCAGCACATGAATCGCCTCCCCCACGTTCATGGCCACCAATCGGGTGGGTAATTCACCCAGGCCTTTTTGTAAACGGGAGATCCAAGGCGGATAAAAACTCAGCGCCAAGGAATGGGCCGCGACAATGTCTAACGCCTCATTGGCGATGGAGAGGCCGCGCAAATGGCTCAGCGACTCGTTTAATTGCTCGACCAGGTTGCGCGCGGTGACCAAGAACAGCTGCCCTTCTGGCGTTAAACCCACCGGCGTGGTTGAGCGATCCACCAGGGTGACATCGACCGCCTGTTCCAGAGCGCGTATGCGGCGACTAAAGGCCGGCTGAGTAACATGACGTTGGCGTGCTGAGGCCGAGAAGCTGCGTGTATTCGCCAGCGCGACAAAATCTTCCAGCCATTTTGTTTCAAGATTCACCCATCGCTCCTTGTCCCACCCATCTTGCTCGCATGTTGGATTCCCTGCTGCGCGGTATTAGCTATTGAACCGGTGCCATTAGATAGGCGGCACGCGAGACGACTTTCATCCACATCGGGCGTTGGTTAATTTCATCAATGGTCACACGGCGGCACTGCGCAAAATCATTTTCTAGCATCACCCCCACACTGGCAGCAAAGTCTTGGCTAGGAATAAACGCCGTAATTTCAAAGTTTAATCGGAAAGAACGATTATCCAAGTTGACTGTACCGACCGTTGCTGCGTCGTTGTCTATAAGAATTATTTTTTGGTGTAAAAATGCCGGAAGATAACGGTATATTTTTACACCCGCACGTATCATATCAGGTAGGAATGAAAATGCGGAGAGGAACACTAATAAGTGATCGGGGCGCTCGGGGATCATCACACGCACATCCACGCCACGCATCGCGGCAAGGCGTAGCGCATCCTGGACACCCTGGTCGGGAACAAAGTAAGGGCTGGTGACCCATAGCCGCTGTTTGGCGCTATGAATAACCTGCTGCACCAGCAGGCTAGCGGTATCTTGGCGGTCAGCAGGCCCCGAGGGCACGATCACCACATGGTGGTCCGTTGTGGGAGAAGTATCGGCTAACCAGTTCAGATTGATGACTTCACCGGTGGCCCAGTGCCAATCCTCCCAAAAGGCCTCCTGCAGCCCCAGTACACTAGGGCCTTCAAGTTTTAAGTGGGTGTCCCGCCAAGCGCCATGGCGCTTATGCTCGCCTAAATACTCAACGCCGACGTTAAAGCCGCCTATCCAGCCCTCTTTGCCATCGACCACCGTTACTTTGCGGTGATTGCGGAAATTTAGCTGGAAGCGGTGTTTAAAGCCGCGCGACGAGCGAAAAGCACTCACTTCTATCCCTTCGCCGATTAAGTCATTGAGGTAGCCTTCGCCTAGTTTGCGGCTGCCCACCTCATCGTAAAGAAAATAAACCCGTACACCTCGCCGCGCGGCGCGTTGCAAATAGCCTTGCAAACGCTGACCCAGTGCATCGTTACGGACAATAAAGAACTGCATTAGAATATAGTGTTCAGCCCGTTCAATGCCATCAAACAGGCTGTCGAAGGTTGCCTGGCCATTGATTAACAACGCCGCGCGATTGCCGTGGGTCAAGGGCATCATGGCGAGCTGCTCGACTGCCTGAATATCGGCATTACTGGATGATGCGACGTGGGGCAGCACATTATCCCGATAACGGACCAGTACGCGGCGAAGAATGGTGTCCCGCTGCCCGCGGGCGGAGACATAGCCGTAAAAACGCGGCCGGCCAAAAAACCAATACGCGGGTAGTGCGACATAAGGAAAGGTAAGCAGCGATATAATCCATGCCACCGCCCCCTGCGAGGTGCGGCTAGACATCAGCGCCATAATCGCCGACACAATGCCTAGCAGATGTATCAATAAAATGCTGGTCCCTAGCAACCAGGAGGTCATAGCCACGTCCTTACTAAATATAAGGGCCTCGCTTTAGCGAGGCCCTTATGCGCTTAAAAACCCATGCGTTTAAAGCCTAAAACAGCCCTTTCTCCCTTACGCCGTCTGGGCAATAATCTCTTTCCATTTGGCAGGCCCGGTCTGGTGAACTGATGTCCCTTGGCTGTCAACGGCGACGGTCACCGGCATGTCTTCGACTTCAAATTCGTAAATCGCTTCCATCCCCAAGTCTTCAAAGCCGACGATGCGCGATTTTTTGATCGCTTGGGCGACGAGATACGCAGCACCACCAACAGCCATTAAATAGACTGCCTGATTATCGCGAATGGCATCAATAGCGATTTGGCCACGCTCTGCTTTACCGACCATACCCAGCAAGCCCGTTTCTTCCAGCATGGTCCGAGTAAATTTATCCATGCGAGTTGCTGTGGTCGGGCCTGCAGGACCCACCGCCTCGTCGCCAATAGGGTCAACCGGGCCGACATAGTAGATAAAGCGCCCTTTCATATCCACGGGCAGCGGTTCGCCTTTGGCCAGCATATCAACCATACGCTTATGCGCCGCGTCGCGCCCGGTTAGCAGTTTACCGTTCAACAGCAAGGTGTCACCCGGCTGCCATGTTTTGACGTCTGCCGGGGTGACGGTGTCGAGATTGACCCGCTTGACGTTCTCGCCCGCCTCGCGGGTGATTTCCGGCCAATCCTCAAGCTTTGGCGGTTCAAGCACGGCAGGGCCGGAACCGTCCAGGGTAAAGTGCGTGTGACGGGTCGCTGCGCAGTTGGGAATAATCGCCACCGGCTTGTTAGCCGCATGCGTCGGATAGTCTTTGACTTTAATATCCAACACTGTGGTCAAACCCCCTAAGCCCTGGGCACCAATACCGCTCTTGTTGACCTTATCAAACAACTCTAAGCGTAGCTCTTCAGCGCGATTGCTTGCGCCACGCGCCTGGAGGTCCTGGATATCGATAGGATCGAGTAACGCTTCTTTGGCAATCAGCATCGCCTTTTCGGCGGTACCGCCGATGCCGATGCCCAGCATGCCGGGCGGACACCAGCCAGCGCCCATTTTGGGCAGTTGCTCCATCACCCAATCCACCACGCTGTCGGAGGGGTTAAGCATGGCAAATTTGGATTTAGCTTCGCTGCCACCCCCTTTCGCGGCAACGTGAATATCCACGCTGTCACCGGGCACAATCGAGTGGTGAATAATCGCCGGGGTGTTGTCTTTGGTGTTGGCGCGCTTGCCGTCAGGGTCCGCCAGTACCGAAGCACGTAAGATATTGTCCGGTAGCAAGTAGGCGCGGCGCACGCCTTCATTAATCATGTCGTCCAGACTCATGTCCGCGTCCCAGGTCACGTTCATACCGACATGAACAAACACGGTGACGATGCCGGTATCCTGGCAGATTGGGCGGTGCCCGGTGGCGCACATACGCGAGTTAATAAGAATTTGGGCAATCGCATCTTTAGCGGCAGGATTCTCTTCACGCTCGTAAGCGGCGGCCATCGCATCAATAAAATCTTTTGGATGGTAGTAAGAGATGTACTGCAGAGCATCGGCAACGCTTTGAATAACGTCGTCCTGGCGAATCACGGTCATGGACTAACTGCTCCTAGGTTATCGTCTAGTCTGCGGCCTTTCCCGCGAAAGCGGAGATGGCCGTCTAAGCGTTAGATAAGTATACCGTATTGCCCTTTGAGCAGCAGCCCTCTGCCGTGGATAACGGATTACTGCGTTAAAGCTTGATCTGGATATGCATTAGCAGAACAAGATAACGGTATAAGTAGCCTAAGTGTCTAATTCGGCTGGCAGCGTGGACAGCGATAGAGCCGCCGCGAACCGACCATTTTACGCTCGATAACCGTTCCACAGCGGTGGCACTCAAGCCCTGCCCGCTCGAAAACCGCAAAACGCCACTGCCTGCGTGGCTCGCCCGCTGCTTTGGCCTGCACAATCCAAGCCTCACGATTGGTCACACCTGCGGTTTGGTAGGCTTGGCGGGTAACGTCAATAATGCAGTGAGCCAGCGTTTGCTGCTGGTCGGGGGTTAAATCAACCGGCCGTGCACCGGGCGATAGCTGGGCGAAGAACAGGATTTCAGAGCGCAGGTAATTACCTAACCCCGCCACTAAACCTTGATCAAGCAGCAATGCTCCTAAGCTGCGCCGGTAAAATGGCCTTAAGCTCAGCCGCTGTTTAACGTCCGCCGGGGTCACTTTTTGACTCAATAAATCGGGGCCCAGCCGAGCTAAAAAAGGGTGCTGGTTGAGATTATCTGTGTGCCAGAGGGAGATATCGGAAGCGCTATAGAGACTCGCACAACGCCCTTCTGCGGTTAAGCGAACTCGCAGCGTGCGTTTGGTGTTGGGAGGTTGATCCTCGCCATGCAGTTTCCAAACCCCATAGAGCTGATTGTGGGAGTAAAGTACGCGCTGATCGGCAAACCGAATCAACATCGCTTTGCCCCGGGTATCCACCCGTAAAACCCGGGTCCCAATCAACGAATCTGCCTGAGCGGCAAGCTCAGGAAAGGCGAACCAAGCAGCTTCAATCACCCGCTCACCTATCTGCTTTTCAATGCGGTCCGCTGCGCGGCGAATTTCCGGCCCTTCAGGCATCCCGTTAGCCCAGCGCCAGCTGTTTTTCTTTTACTTGATGGAGTTGATCGCGCAGCCGCGCGGCTTCTTCGAACTCAAGGTTTTGCGCTGCTTCAAACATGGCATCCTCAAGCTTGCTGATAGCCCCCAGCAGGTCATGGTTACTCATGTTCGCCACATCGTAATCGGCAGCTGTTTCCGCCACTTTACGTTCACTACCCCGCCGACGGCTGTTCTTCTTGCCCGGCGCCTGAGCGGCCTCAAGAATATCAGCGACTGAACGGGTGACCGTGGTCGGGGTAATGCCATGCTCTAAATTGTGTTCCGTTTGCTTGGCGCGCCGCCGTTCGGTTTCATCAATGGCTTTACGCATCGAGTCGGTAATGCGGTCACCGTAAAGAATCGCCTTGCCGTTGGCATTACGGGCCGCCCGGCCAATGGTCTGAATCAACGAGCGCTCGGAGCGTAGGAAGCCTTCTTTATCAGCATCCAAAATCGCCACCAGCGAGACTTCGGGAATATCCAAGCCCTCACGCAGCAGGTTAATACCCACCAGCACATCAAACTTACCCAGGCGTAAATCGCGAATAATCTCAACCCGTTCGACGGTATCAATATCCGAGTGCAGATAGCGCACGCGGATACCGTGTTCGTCAAAGTAATCGGTGAGATCTTCGGCCATTCTCTTGGTCAGCGTGGTCACCAGAACCCGCTCACCAACGGCGGTGCGCAAACCAATTTCCGAGAGTAGATCGTCTACCTGGGTGCTGGCTGGGCGCACTTCAATTTCCGGGTCCAGCAGCCCGGTAGGCCGCACCACCTGTTCTACCGTTTGACCGGCGTGTTCGGCTTCGTAACGCCCCGGCGTGGCAGAAACAAAAACGGTTTGCGGGGAAATCGCTTCCCACTCTTCAAACTTCATCGGCCGGTTATCCAGCGCTGAAGGCAGCCGGAAGCCGTACTCGACCAGCGTCTCTTTGCGCGAGCGGTCGCCTTTATACATGCCGCCTACCTGGGACACGCTAACGTGGGATTCGTCGATAAACAGCAGCGCGTCGTCAGGGAGATAGTCAAAAAACGTCGGCGGCGGCTCGCCCGGTGCCCGCCCAGAGAGATAGCGCGAGTAGTTTTCGATACCGTTGCAGTAGCCCAGCTCCAGCATCATTTCAATATCGTAAAGGGTGCGCTGCTCCAAGCGCTGCGCCTCGACTAGGCGATCGTGCTTACGCATCCACTCCAAGCGCTCTTTAAGCTCGCCTTTAATGGCATCAATAGCGCCTAAGATGGTTTCCCGCGGGGTCACATAGTGCGACTTAGGGTAGATGGTCATACGCGGCACTTCACCGCGAACGGCACCGGTCAACGGATCAAACAGGCGGATGGTGTCGATTTCGCTGTCAAACAGCTCTACCCGCACTGCTTCCTCGTCGGAATCGGCGGGGAAGATATCGATCACATCACCGCGCACCCGGTAAGTACCGCGGCGGAAGTCCGTATCGTTGCGGGTGTATTGAAGCTCTGCCAAGCGACGTAGAAAAGCACGCTGATCAATCAGTTCACCGCGGGTGAAGTGAAGGCGCATTTTCAGGTACTGGTCGGGGTCACCAAGGCCATATATCGCCGACACCGACACCACGATCAACGCATCGCGGCGCTCAAGTAGCGCTTTGGTGGCCGAAAGGCGCATCTGCTCAATGTGGTCGTTAATCGAAGCATCTTTCTCGATAAAGGTGTCCGACGAAGGCACATAGGCTTCCGGCTGGTAATAGTCATAGTACGAGACGAAGTACTCTACCGCGTTATCCGGGAAAAACGCTTTAAATTCGCCATACAGCTGGGCCGCCAGGGTTTTGTTCGGCGCCATGACAATCGTTGGGCGCTGCTGCTGTTCCACCACGTTGGCCATGGTAAACGTTTTGCCTGACCCGGTGACCCCGAGCAGCGTTTGATGGGCAAGCCCTGACTCCAGGCCATTAATCAGTCCTTTAATGGCGGTGGGCTGATCGCCAGCGGGCTGAAATTTCGACTGTAATCGAAAGGCTTTGCTCATCGGTACTCCTCAACAGGGGAAAACTAAACACATAAAACTAACTAAGCCGGGTAGCGATCTCGACCGTGGACTCGGTTATTAAACGCTGAATGGGGCAGCGACCGCTGATTTCCTCGAGCCTGGCGCGCTGCTCAGGATCGTCAATGCCGTGCAGCGTTAAAACGACCGCTACTTTGTAGATGCCCTTCTTTTCCTGACTATCATCGCGCTGCACGGTCACGGTAATCCCTTCAAGCGGCCACTGTTTGCGTTTGGCGTACATCTGCACCGTAATCGCTTTACAGGTACCTAGCGCAATATCGAAATAGTCGTGGGGATCAGGCGCGCTACCTTCACCACCGACGATGGGCGGCGCATCGGCATAGAGGTCCTCAAACCCCTCCACTTCAACCCGCTGTCGAAAAACACGGTTGCGTTCACTAATAACGGTAATAGGTGTGTGCATCAGGAGACCTTTATGCCCAGTTTAAGCTTCTCAATGGCCTTAATCAGCGCATCTCGCTTCGCGCTACCGTCCACATCGGCGCCATGTCGCCCTACTTCGGCGCTATCAACGCCGTCTAACATCATTAATGCGGTGGTAATTTGGTTAACTTGTTCGACGGTTTTAACGCCTTGAAAGGTTAACGATTGCTGCGCCATAGCGTATTCCTGCCTGTTGACCTATGCAAAACTGATACAAGGGAAGCAGTCTAGCACGCCAAGGATGCCTTGCAATTGGCGCTTTCTGCCCATATCTAAAAGAAAGGCGTTATCAACACGCCGCCTATTCATGCTTTCAGCAGGAGTCCTTATGGCGACCGCCACCCCCTCTAATACTTCATATGGCAGCGTCCGCCTTACCCATTTAGCCGCTCTGGATGTGAAAGGTGAGGATGCTGAAAAGTTCCTTCAAGGCCAGGCCAGTGCCCAAGTCGGTTTAGCCGATGGCCGTTTTGCGCCGCTAACGTGTTTTTGCACCCCCAAAGGGCGGATGTTGGCCAACGCCCAACTGCTGCGACTCGATGAAGGCCATTTTCGTTTACTGCTGAGCAATACCTTATTAGACAGTTTAGCCAACCATCTGAAAAAATTCGCCGCTTTCTACCGTGCTGAACTGACTGCCCTGCCTGGCATTACCATCGTTGGCGCCAGCGATAACGCCCCAGCGCTAGCTGATCAGTTGGGGCTAACGCTGCCTCAGCAGGTGGGCACCCACACCACATCCGGGCAAGCCAGCGCGCTACGCTACCCCGGCGACATCCCCCGTTGGTTGTTCTGTTGCGAAGGCCCGATAGAGGGCATCAACGATGACGATGACGCGCTAGCCGGCTGGCAGCTTGAGGATATTCGCAGCGGTTTGGCCTGGTTGACCGACGCCCAGCAGGATCACTTCCTGCCGCAGATGCTCAACTGGGAGGCGCTGGGTGGTATTAGCTTTAAAAAAGGCTGCTACACCGGCCAAGAAGTGGTGGCTCGGGCGCACTTTCGCGGTCAGGTGAAAAAGCGCTTGATGCGCCTCAGCGTAGAGACTGCGTCGCTGCCCGACGTGGGCGCCAGCGTGGTTAATGGTGACGATAAAGCGGTCGGCGAAGTGGTGGTCAGCGCCTTTAATAATCAAGGCAGCGTCGAGTTACTGGCAGTAATGAACACCAAAGTAGCCGAAGAAATGACACCGCTGTTTTTAGCCGGGGCGCCAGCCTCCCTTCTTCCATTGCCCTATGCGATTGAGCGCGTTGACCCCGAACAGCTAGCGGTTAGCATTAACGCCTAAGTTGAGGATATGCCAAACAGCGTCGCGGCGGTAGCGCTGCTCTGAGCCGCGATCTGTTCCGCCGTTTGCCCGCGCAGAGTGGCTACCACATCGCACACCTCTGCGACTCTGCGCGGCTCATTACGCCTGCCCTGATACCCACTTAGCGGCATATCAGGGCTATCGGTTTCCAGTACAAAGGCATCGTCAGGCAGCGCCTCAACGGTTCGCCGTAATCGCTTGGCGCGCTCATAAGTAACCGCGCCGCCCAACCCCAGCTTATACCCCAGATCAAGAAACTTGGTCGCTTGCTCAATCGAGCCCGAGAAGGCGTGGATAAGCCCTGCCTTGGGCAGCGCAAGCTGGCGAAGCCGTTTGGCGACTTTATCGTTGGCCTGCACACAGTGAACCACAACCGGTAGCGCGTACTGCTTGGCCAGTTTCAGCTGAGCGTCAAAGTAGTACCACTGGGTCTCCAGGGTGTCGCTAAAACGACCGTCAATACCGCACTCACCCACTGCTACGACCTCAGCTTGTTCAGCCAAGAACTGGTCAAGTGCGGCAATATCCGCCGTTTGATGCTGCTCGACAAAGTAAGGGTGCAAACCCAGGCATACCGACGTATCCGCCCGTTCGCCCAACGCCAGCACCTGCTGCCAGCGCTCTCGGGTCGTACCGGGCACCACAAAGCGTGATACCCCCACTGCCTTAGCGGCTGCAAACACGCGCTGCCGATCGTGATCGAATTGGCTAAAGTCGAGATGGCAGTGGGCATCCGTCAACATAGGGCTCTACCTATAAACGTTAATGCTCGCGGGTGGGCTGGAAGCGAATGTCGGGCCAGCGCTCCTGGGTCATCTGCAGATTAACCCGGGTAGGCGCAATATAGGTGAGGTAACCACCGCCATCAATCGCCAGGTTGGCGCTGGCTTTACGCTTGAATTCCTCGAGCTTTTTAGCATCTTCACAGTAGACCCAACGCGCCGTTTGCACATTCACGCCTTCGTACACGCAATCGACCTTGTACTCCTCTTTCAGGCGGTGAGCGACCACATCAAACTGCAGGGTACCCACGGCGCCAAGAATCAGGTCGTTGTTGTCTATCGGCATAAAGACCTGCGTCGCGCCCTCTTCAGAAAGCTGCTGAAGGCCCTTTTGTAGCGCTTTCATCTTCAGCGGATCTTTAAGCCGCACGCGCTTGAATAGCTCAGGGGCAAAGTGGGGGATGCCGGTGAAACGCATGTCCTCGCCGACGGTGAAAGTGTCGCCGATCTGAATGGTGCCGTGGTTATGTAGGCCGATAATATCCCCCGGCCAAGCCTCTTCCACCTGGGAGCGGTCCGAGGCCATAAAGGTCAGCGCGTCGGCGATTTTGACGTCTTTGCCAATCCGCACATGGCGCATCTTCATGTTCTTTTCGTACTTACCCGAGCACACGCGCAAGAAGGCAATACGATCCCGATGGTTAGGGTCCATATTGGCCTGAATTTTAAACACAAAGCCGGTAAACCGTTCATCGTCCGCGGTCACCTCACGCTTATCGGTTTTATGGGACTGGGGCGGCGGCGCGTACTCAACAAAGCCGTCGAGCATCTCACGTACCCCAAAGTTACCCATGGCAGTACCAAAATAGACCGGCGAAAGCTCACCACGGCGATAAGCATCCAGATCAAATTCATGCGATGCACCGCGCACTAACTCTACTTCCATACGCAACTCTTCCGCCTGATCTTCGCCCAGCGCGGCATCGACTTCGGAGCTGTGCAAGCCTTCGATACGCTTGTCATCCGGGATGCGGCTGCCCTGCCCTTGGGTGTACAGGTGAACGACATCATTGTAGAGGTGGTAGACGCCTCTAAAGTGGCGCCCCATGCCGATTGGCCAGGTCATGGGGGCACACTGGATATTCAACACCGTTTCGACCTCGTCCATGACTTCAATCGGGTCACGAATATCACGGTCCATTTTGTTGATAAAGGTGAGGATTGGCGTCGTGCGCAGACGACATACTTCCATCAACTTGATGGTACGAGCCTCAACGCCTTTGGCGCCATCGATCACCATTAATGCAGAGTCAACCGCCGTGAGCGTGCGATAGGTATCTTCAGAGAAATCTTCGTGGCCGGGCGTGTCCAGCAAATTGACGATACGCCCGCCGTAGGGAAACTGCATCACCGAGGTGGTGACCGAGATACCCCGTTCCTGCTCCATTTTCATCCAGTCCGACGTAGCGTGGCGATCATTACGCTTACTTTTCACCGAACCGGCCAGCTGAATCGCGTTGCCGAACAGCAGCATTTTTTCGGTGATGGTGGTTTTACCAGCGTCCGGGTGCGAAATGATAGCGAAGGTTCTGCGAAGCTCGGCTTCACGGGCTAATTGGGTATCTTTCATTGTGCCTCTACAAATGTGTGGTCTCAGCGTGTCGTTCAATCAGCTGACCGCCGCGCTTTGAGCAATTTTCATTGCGGCAATTGTAACGCCAGACGCTTTGTTTTGTCGCGGGTGGCGTCAAGCATCAAGTCCTTGGGGACGAAAGATTAGGTCAAAAAAAACGCTGACCGATGGCCAGCGTTTTTTGCTGCTTTTGATCGCTTTATTTTCGCCAGCTTAATCTTCACATGTTTAAGCTTTCAAAAAGTTAAGCGAAGGTATTGATTTGCGTACCCACACTGCCTTCTTTGGCTAAATCAGGCTGTGCGCCAGCGTCTGCAGACGCCATGACTTCAGTCACTTGCTCTGATTGCGTTTCCAAAGCATCTTTAAACACCTGCATTTGCGCCTGCTCGGCGGTTTGCGCTTGGTTCATGTAAAGCGATGCGCTCACTGAACTGCTAATGCCTACATCCATATTTCCACCTCATGGTGTGCAAGTTTAGTATAAGTTAGCAAAGCAATAGACCACGTGCAAAGAAAACGCCCTATTAACCCTACCAACGCCTAGTACTGTTACCTAGTACTATCACCCAGTACTATCGGCTTAATCCGACCGATCATTAATGGTCGTTAGAACCGGTCGGCGCGAAACGGCGCCATATCAATAGCCGTCGGTTGCCCTTCCATCATATCCGCCAACAACTGCCCTGTAGCAGGCCCTAAGGTGAACCCCTGATGTCCATGGCCAAAGGCCAGCCACAAGCCAGGGTGACGCGGCGCTGGGCCAATCACCGGCTTCATGTCGGGCAGGCAGGGTCTCGCACCCTTCCAGGGGGTTGCATCACGGCGCTCTCCTAACGGAAACACGCTGCGCGCGACTTTCTCTGCCGCGGCTAACTGATGGTCGTCGGCCGGGGCATCCAGGCGATCTAATTCGGCCCCGGTGGTTAAGCGAACGCCCGCATTCATCGGCGCCAGCAAATAGCCCACTTCCGCGTCCATAACCCAGTAATGTAGCTTCGCGGGCGCTTGGGGCGCGTAATGCATGTGGTAGCCACGTTTTACAAAGCTAGGGAAGTGATAGCCCAGCTCTGTTAGCCAGCTTCCCGCCCAGGGCCCTAGCGCGACGACAACGTCATCGACGTCTAACGTTTCAGAAGCAACATTCACCTGCCAGCGATCCCCTACCTGCCGAACCGAGCGAATGTCCGCCTGCAGAATACGCCCACCATCATCGCTAAACGCCTGGGCATAAGCCGCGACCAGTGCGCCAGGGTCGGCCACGGTCCAGGGGTCAAGCCAATGAATCGCACCGATAATGCTATCGCTGAGCGCAGGCTCCTTTTCCTCCAGAGCAGCACGGTCCAGCTGTTCAAACTGCACACCATAAAGGTGACGCGCCTCTTCAGCCTCGGTTAGCCGCGCTGCCAACTTTTCTGGAGTGCGGTAAAGCTCAAGCCAGCCCTGACGACGAACCAAGTGATCGGCACCGGCGGCCTCAATCATTGGCCCGTGTGTTTTAAGCGACAGCTGAATCAGCGAGGCGTATTCCGGCACGATTTTCTGGTAGGCCTTGGGCGCTGAGTTCATCCAGTAACGCAGCAGTGGAGAAGCGGCCTTCAGCATGCCGCCCGTACGGTAGCGTATGTCAACTCGGCGATTAGGCAAAACACTTAACAGCGTTTTGACATCGCGGGGAAAAGGATAAGGCCTAACGGCCTCACGCTGAATAATCCCGGCATTACCGAACGAGGTTTCACGACCCGGCTGAAGGCGATCAACCAAGGTGACGTCATGCCCGCGCTGCCGCAAATGCCAGGCAATACTGACACCCACCATGCCTGCTCCCAAAACCACCGTTTGACGCGTCATTGTGATGCACTCCCCTTTTCGCCTGTAGAACACTTGCTAACAGCAAACTAACGACATTAACCATTTGAAAAATATCACTAATTAAACCGCTTAAATAGAGCAGAAAACACTCTTTTGTCACCAAAAATTAGTTATAAATATCGCCAAAAAGCCCAAAAGGGATAACAACACTGTAGACGGCACAACAATTGCTTAGTTTTTATTAGGTCATATTAGCAATGCGCTATTTAGGCATAGCACCTGGGAAAACCTTAACCACCCCACCGCTCATTTAGCACCAAAAAGAAGCATTCAATGCACCAAAACCGCTAAGGAAATCTCATGCAGGCCACGCACGTTTTGGATAATTCATTGCTCGACACGCTGTGGGTGTTATGGGCAGCCGCGCTGGTATTCGTTATGCAGGCAGGCTTCCTATGCCTGGAAGCGGGTACGACGCGTACCAAGAACGCCATCAATGTCGCTATGAAAAACGTAGCGGACTTTGCTATCGCCGTCAGTATTTTTTGGCTTATCGGGTTTGGTATGATGTTTGGGCTCTCCACACAGGGCGTCATCGGCACGTCGCTGTTTGGCTGGCAGTTAGCCAACTCAAACAGCTGGACACTGACGGTGTTTATTTTCCAAGCGATGTTTTGTGCCACGGCCGCCACCATTGTGGCCGGCGCGGTAGCAGAACGCATGCCGTTCTATGCCTATTTATGGACAGCCTTCTGGATAGCGCTATTGATTTATCCACTGTTTGGCCACTGGGCATGGGGCGGGCTTCTAGACGGCGAGGCCGGTTGGTTAGCGGCGCTAGGGTTTGTCGATTTTGCCGGCGCCACCGTTGTGCACAGCGTCGGCGGCTGGGTGGCACTGGCGGCCGTGCTCTGCATCGGCCCACGTAAAGGGCGCTTCACTCACGGCAAGCCACCCACCGCCTTCCCATCGGGCAACCTACCGCTTGCCATGCTGGGCGCGCTGTTTATGATTTTAGGCTGGTTTGGCTTTAACGGCGGCAGCACCCTGGCGGTTAACGCGCAAATACCCGGCATCATCGCCAATACTATTCTGGGCGCCACGGGCGGGATATTGTCAGGCATGTTAATGGGGCTTCGCACGCGCCGTTACGCCGATGTGATGTACGCGATCAACGGTGCGATTGCGGGTCTGGTCGCCGTTACCGCGGGCGCGCACGCCATGTCGCTCCAGGCAGCATTCGCCTTGGGCGCGATTGGCAGCGTGCTGATGGTACTGTCCAGCGAATGGCTGCTAAAAAAACATATCGACGACGCCGTCAGCGCCATTCCCGCCCATCTGGTTTCCGGGGTATGGGGCACGCTAGCACTGGCATGGGTCGCCGATCTCGACCTGTTAGCCACCGGCCTGTCGCGGCCAGAACAATTCAGCGTTCAACTGCTGGGCGTGGTGGTATGTGGCCTCTGGAGTTTTGGCACAGCATGGCTACTTTTCCGTATTACGCGCCGCTTTCTCCCCTTACGCGTTTCGGGTGAGGCGGAAACAATGGGCCTTAACCTGGCCGAACACGGCGCCAGCAATGAGCTCAACCAATTGCTTGAACACATGCGCCAACACGAACAACAGGGCGACATGCGCCAACGCATTGAAGCTGACCCCTTTACCGAGGTGGGCGAAATAGCCGCTAGCTATAATCGCGTTACCGCCGCGCTAGAAACCGCCGTCGGTCATACCCGGGTGATGCTGCGCAACCTGCACGATGGCGTCATCACGTGGCAGGCAGACGGCACTCTGACGAGCCTTAACCCCGGTGCGGAGCAGCTGTTTGGAGTAGACGCCGCCCACCTTGTAGGCCAACCCATTTCGCGGCTGCTGCCCGATCATCATCTCACCCCTGGCGCGCGTCACGAGATTAAACGCCGCAGCGCCGATCAAAGCGTGCGCTACTTGGAAGTACAAGTCAGCGAGGGAGCCAGCGGCTCCGTTTCTGAGTGCTCGGGCATGGTGCGGGATATTACCGAACGCAAACAGCTGCAAGAACAATTGAACCGCGAGCGTGACCTTGCCAGAACCACGCTTGCCTCTATCGGCGATGGGGTGATCACCTGCGATGCCAGCGGCAACGTTACCTTTATTAACAGCGAAGCACAGCGGCTAACGGGCTGGACTCTTAAAGAAGCGGTCGATAAACCGATCCATCGGGTGTATCGGCTGATTGACGAGATCAGCGGCGAGACGATCAACAACCCCGCCCGCCAAGTGTTGACCCTGCTGACCCCGGTGCACTCCATCGAACACTGCCTGCTCGTTCAGCGTAGCGGCACGCGCACCCCCATTCAGCACAGCGCCTCACCGATACGCTCACGCGGCGACATTACCTTGGGAGCGGTGGTGGTTTTTCAAGATACCAGCCTCACCCGCCACCTTGCCGAACAGCTAAGCTATCAAGCCAGCCACGACAACCTAACCAACCTATTAAACCGACGCGCCTTTGAAGCCGCGCTCACCGCCCTTCTGAAAGCCGATGGTCAACACGTGCTGTGCTATTTGGATCTCGACCAGTTCAAAGTGGTTAACGACACCTGCGGTCATTTAGCTGGCGACGAGCTGCTGCGCCAAATCGCCTTAAAACTCCAAGCCCATGTGCGCCAAAGCGATACCGTGGCACGCTTGGGAGGCGATGAGTTCGCGCTACTACTGCCCGACTGTGGCGTCGGCAAGGCGCTGGAAATCACGGAAGCGCTGCGCAGTGAGATTGAAAACTACCGCTTTGTTTGGCAAGGGCATAGCTTTGGCATTGGGGTCAGTATTGGCGTGGTAGCGCTCGACTCAACGCAACCCATGCCGCTTGCTCAAGCGCTGCATGCCTCTGACGCCGCCTGTTACGCCGCCAAGGAGGCCGGGCGCAATCGAATACACTGCTATCACCCCAATGACCGCTCGTTAGAGGAAAAACACGGCGAGCTACAGTGGGTTCAGCGGCTGCAAAACGGCTTGGATAACGACGCCTTCCGCCTTTTTGCTCAGCCGATTGCGCCTGTTTGCGCAACGACCCCTTGCTACAATGAAATATTACTGCGCCTGGAAGAACATGGTGAAATCATTGCGCCAGGCAGTTTTTTACCGGCTGCCGAGCGCTACCATTTTATGGTCCGTATCGACCGCTGGGTGGTACGCAACACCCTCGCATGGCTAAGCGATCAACGTCGCCACGCGACGCAACCGTCACATGACCTATGGGGTATTAATCTGTCGGGGGCGTCGCTATCCGATGCGGATTTTTGTCAGGATCTCATTGCTCAAGTAAGCGCGGCGGGCCTGCCCCATCACACCCTGTGCTTTGAAATCACCGAAAGCACGGCCATCGCCCAACTGTCTCGGGTGAGTGAGCTCATTCACACCTTGAAAGGGTACGGCTGCCGATTCGCCCTGGATGATTTTGGCACCGGCCTGTCGTCGTTTAGCTACCTGAAGGAGCTGCCTGTCGATTTCCTAAAAATTGACGGTAACTTTATCCGCAACGTGCATCAGGACCCGGTCGACCGGGCAATGGTAGAAGCGATTCACGCCGTGGGTAAGGCGCTGGCGATCGAAACTATCGCCGAGTTTGTTGAAACGCAGGCAACGCTAGAGGTTTTACACCACATTGGGATTGATTACGCCCAGGGCTATTTAATCGGCAAACCCGGACCGCTCACCAACATGACGGGCCAACGCATAAAAGTAATGCCGCGTTAAGGCGTAGCAAAATCACAAAAAAGACAGGAACAAAAACGACAGCAACGAAAAAATCCCGTTAAGGGCATCAATGGCTGATCAGCCATAAAAGTGCAAAAAGGGTATAAATAAAGAAAGGCGGTAAAAAGAGGGGGAAACAGAAGGCATGTTAGCGAAGGCAATGGGGTGGATGATGGGACTTGAACCCACGACCACCGGAGTCACAATCCGGGGCTCTACCACTGAGCTACACCCACCACAACCTAAAACTGGAAACGCAATTATTGTCACTGGGGTGGATGATGGGATTTGAACCCACGACCACCGGAGTCACAATCCGGGGCTCTACCCCTGAGCTACACCCACCATAGACAATCTTGCGAAATAGCTTGAAAATATGATTCTGACAGGTTGGCACCACAAAATTAGGTGGTACGCCCAGCAGGAATCGAACCCGCAACCTACGGCTTAGAAGGCCGTTGCTCTATCCGGTTGAGCTATGGGCGCGCAAAAAGCATTCAGAAGTAAGAATACTGGTGAGCACTAGACCACAACCAAAGCTTGGAAAAGCAAACTACTACCTTTCGCGTTAGGTGTGGTCGGGATGGAGGGATTCGAACCCCCGACATCCTGCTCCCAAAGCAGGCGCGCTACCAGACTGCGCTACATCCCGATTCTATTACCCTAGACGCTACCGCATGGCCCGTCTCAAGCGAGGCATATATTACTATTTCTAATTTTAAAGTCAACCATTAAAGTGGCTGTTGGTTAAGGCGCTTTGCCTGGATGCCCTAGCGTGCGAAAATTGCGGTCTTTACAGCGCGGTTAGCTAAGCGCTTAGATGGCTAATTTTCTAACGTCCATAGGTTTTAACGTCAACAGGGATTTCACTACATGACCGCCCAACTAATCGATGGCAAAGCCATCGCTGCTACCGTCCGCCAACAGGTTGCTGAAAAAGTCGCCGCACGCCGACAAGCCGGCGCAAGGGCACCCGGGCTAGCGGTGGTGGTGGTCGGGGACGATCCCGCCTCTCAAGTTTATGTCAATAATAAGCACCGCGCCTGCGAGCAGGCTGGCATTGTCTCTTTTCAACATGCGCTGCCGACCAGCACCTCACAACGTGAACTGGAAGCGCTGGTCGATAAGCTCAATAACGACCCGGCCGTTGACGGCATCTTGGTACAACTGCCACTGCCCAAGCACCTGGATGCAGAGCCAATACTAGCGCGTATTCTTCCCGATAAAGACGTCGATGGCTTTCACCCCTATAACATAGGGCGCTTAGCGCAGCGTATGCCCGCGCTGCGCCCCTGCACGCCTAAAGGCATTATGACGCTATTGGCGCAAAACGGTATCGCCCTGCGCGGCCTGGATGCCACCGTGGTGGGGGCGTCTAATATCGTCGGCAGGCCCATGATGTTAGAACTCATGCTGGCGGGTTGCACCACGACCGTCTGTCATCGCTTTACCCGCAACCTTGAAGATCACGTTAGCCGCGCTGATATTTTGGTAGTGGCCGTCGGCAAACCTGGCATTGTTAAGGGTGAATGGATTAAACCAGGCGCGATCGTGATTGATGTGGGCATCAATCGCCAGGCAAACGGCACGTTAATCGGCGATATCGATTTTGCAGTCGCCGCCGAGCGCGCCAGCTTTATTACCCCGGTGCCGGGTGGCGTTGGCCCCATGACCGTCGCGACACTGCTGGAAAACACCCTGGAAGCCGCTGAACAACACGATTTAGCCCAGCAACAGCTGGCTTGAATCAGGCCTTACCTGGCACTTTATTTTTTCTCTCAAGATGGAGCATGGCGCAGTGAAGCGTATTGGTATTATTGGCGCAATGGCGCAAGAAGTAAGTACTTTAGTGAGCCAGCTAGACGGCACCCAGCGCTATGAACACGCGGGCTTTGTCTTTCATACGGGCACACGCTACGGCCTTGAGGTGATTGTGCTGCAATCGGGCATTGGCAAAGTCAATGCCGCCGTGGGCACCGCTATTTTATTGGAACGCCATCAGCCCGATGCCATTATCAACACCGGCTCGGCGGGTGGGTTCGCCACCGATTTACAGATTGGCGATGTGATCATTTCCGATGAAGTCCGCCATCACGATGTGGATGCCGTGGTGTTTGGCTATGAAATTGGCCAAGTCCCGGGCATGCCCGCCGCTTACCACGCGGATACACAGCTGCGCGAGATCGCGCGTCACGCTATCGCCTCGCTAGGTGAAGTCCAGGTGCGTGAAGGTTTGATCGCTACCGGCGATGCCTTTATGGCTGACCCCGCTCGGGTAGCTGCCACGCGGGCGCAATTCCCCAGCATGCTGGCCGTTGAGATGGAAGCCGCCGCGATTGCCCAGACGTGCCATCGCTACCAGTGCCCTTTCGTGGTTATCCGCGCGCTGTCTGATATCCCGGGCAGCGGCGACAACCACCTTTCCTTCGATGAGTTTCTGGAAGTAGCTGCCGACCACTCTTCGCGCATGGTGGATCAAATGCTAAAGCAGCTGGGTAACGCCTAACCGGGTTAGCCTAACGTTCGATGCCGACGACGGTTAACGGGTCGGCGGCATCCTTTATGACACCCTAGCCCTTAATCGCCCAGCCAAGCGTCTCTCCCGCCAGCAGCGGAATAATCTGCTCACCCTGGGCATAGGGGTAGCTTTCCGGCAAGCGCCATTCACGGCGCTCCAGCGTGATACGCTCAGCGTTTGGCGAAAGGCCGTAAAAACGTGGCCCATTTAGGCTGGCAAAGGCTTCTAGCTGATCCAAAGCGTTCATTTCATCGAAGGCAGTTGCGTAAAGCTCAATGGCCGCAGGCGCCGTGTAGGCACCCGCGCAGCCGCAGCTTGACTCTTTGGCGCCTTGGGAGTGGGGAGCGCTATCGGTGCCTAAAAAGAACTTTTGGCTGCCGCTGGTGGCCGCCTTTAAAAGCGCTTGGCGGTGTTGCTCGCGTTTAAGAATAGGCAGGCAGTAATAGTGAGGGCGAATCCCCCCCACCAGCATTTTATTACGGTTGAACAGCAAATGGTGCGCGGTAATGGTCGCCGCCACGTTATCCGGCGCTTCGGCGACAAACTCTGCGGCCTGCTGCGTCGTAATGTGCTCACAGACGACTCTCAACGTCGGGTGACGCGCTAGCAGTGGCTTCATGACGTTTTCAATGAATACCGCTTCGCGATCAAAAATATCGATCTCTGCATGGGTAACTTCACCGTGCACCAGAAGCGGCATGCCGAGCTTAGCCATCATCTCGATGGTTGCGTCACAGTGGGCAAGATCGGTTACCCCCGATGCGGAGTTGGTCGTTGCTCCCGCCGGGTACAGCTTCACTGCTTTGACAATACCACTTTGCGCTGCGCGCTCGATCTCTTCGGGGGGCGTCGTATCGGTGAGGTAAAGCACCATCAACGGTTCAAAGGCACTGCCCGCTGGCAACGCATCAAGAATACGCTGACGGTATTCTAACGCTTGAGCCGTCGTCGTCACTGGCGGGGTTAAATTGGGCATGATAATCGCGCGTCCCATCTGGGCGGCGGTGTGGCCTACTACCGCTTTGAGCGCTTCATCGTCGCGCAAGTGAAGGTGCCAATCGTCGGGGCGGGTCAGTGTTACAGTGTCCACGGTAAATCCTGTGCTGAGTTAACGAATCGTACGCCCAGTATACGCCATTGGCCGGTTGGATAAATCCGCCGAGCTAGCGCCCACACGCTCGTCCAAGTGTCGTATCATAGCGGCACTTTTTATATCAGGACCCGATTGTTTATGCAGAACGTGCGACGCTATGCGGATATCATTGCCAGCCTGGAAGGAGTGATGTGGCTAAGCCTTGCCTGGTCGATTTCCTTATCAGTCCATATCGGCAGTACAGAACCGACCCTCGCTAGCCTATTGGTTATCGGTGCCCTGGTGGTTATTTGTTGGGCGCACAAGCCACTGCGGTACTTGCTACGCCGCTACCATATTCGCAAACGGCGGACCGACATGTGGATTCATACGCTGGCCCTGCCGCTGTTGCTGGCGATGTTCATCCACATCATGCTCGAAGCCCTGCTGGGTAGCACCTGGCTTCCGCCCAAAATGCTGCTCTTCAATATACTCGCCACGGCCGGGTGGACAACCTATGTCATGACGCTATTGATCAAGTTTGCCATTCACCGTCTTAAAACCGCGAAGAAATAAACTGATTATGCCGACTACCCTGCCACTTCCACTGTCTACCCCCAACCGTAACTTGGTACGCCTCACCATCGTACGCGGCATTACCTGGACAGGTTTTTTACTGGCCATTATTGTCGGCGTTGAGCTGCTTGCTTTCGATCTACCGGTCACGGCGGTAGTGAGCGTGATTATCGCCATGGGTGTGCTGAACATCGCCACCTGGTGGCGGCTGGGGCGTCCTCGCGCCGTGACCCACCTTGAATACTTGCTGCACTTACTCGCTGATATTGCCGGGCTAACACTGCTGTTTTACTTTTCGGGTGGCTCAACAAACCCGTTCATCACCTATTATTTGGTCCCGGTGACCATTGCCGCAGCGACCCTGCCTTGGCGTCACGCCTGGATCATCGCGGCGTGCTCCATGGCGGGGTATACCTTTTTAATGTTTTCTTATTACCCGATTCCGCAGCTCGGGCATATCAACAGTGATAACCCGCTTAGCCTGCATATCTTAGGCATGTGGCTTAACTTTGGCCTCTCCGCGGGCCTGGTTACCTTTTTTATCTATAAAATGGCTCACGCGCTGCGCAGCCGTGACCAAGCCTTATCGCGCACCCGTGAGGCCGCCTTGCGCAATGAGCAGGTACTCGCGGTCGCCACCCAGGCCGCGGGCACCGCCCACGAGCTGGGAACGCCGCTTTCCACCATGGCGGTACTGCTCAAGGAGATGCAGGCTGACGCCCCCCCTGATTCGGGGCTGAACGAGGACATCGACTTGCTGCGCCAGCAAGTCGATGTCTGCAAATCACGCTTGCAAAACCTTGTCTCCAATGCGGACCGCCGGCGCATGGCGGAGCCCGAAGTGCTCAACGCCGAAAGCTGGCTTGCGGGCGTCGTGCAGCGCTGGCTGGTACTACGCCCGGATGTAAGCCATCAGTTCGATGTGGCGGAGAAGCGCGGCCAGCCCTGGCTGGCGGTCGATGCAACACTTGACCAGGCGCTAATGAACCTGCTTAACAATGCCGCCGATGCGAACCCTGAACAGATTGCTATTCGCTTAGACTGGCAAGGCGATAGCGTGGTGATTGATATCCGTGATCATGGCCCCGGCGTGGCGATGTCGATTGCCGACCAGTTGGGCGAGACGTTTATTTCCACCAAAAGCAAAGGCATGGGCATCGGCTTATTTTTAACCCACGCCACTATCAATCGCTTTGGCGGCGGCGTGAGCCTGTATAATCACCCCGAAGGCGGTACGCTGACGGAAGTGACGCTGCCTCGCTGCGCGGCGCCCCACTAGGCCCTAAAACCTGGCCACCCAAGCATTCCCAGAAATGGATTGAGGACATCATGCCAACCCGAGAGCAACGCCTGCTGATCATTGATGACGATGAAATGTTTTGTCATGTACTCAATCGCGCCCTGACCCGGCGCGGCTATGAAGTCATTATCGCCCACGATGCCGAGCAAGCATTGACGATGGCCGCCCAGTTCTCACCTACCATGGCGACCCTCGATCTTAAGCTTGAAAATAGCTCGGGGCTAAAACTGCTGCCCGAGCTGCTTGCCACAGTGCCCCAGTGCCGTGTTGTGGTACTGACAGGCTACTCGAGCATTGCCACCGCGGTGGAGGCGATAAAACTCGGCGCCGCCAATTATCTGTGCAAACCCGTGGATGCGGATGATGTACTCACGGCATTTGAGCGCCAGGACGGTGACCCGGACACCGAACTGGCTGACAATCCGCCTTCGATTAACCGCATCACCTGGGAGCATATTCAGAAAGTACTTCAGGAGCACGACGGCAATATCTCCGCCACCGCCCGGGCGCTGGGCATGCATCGCCGCACCCTGCAGCGCAAATTACAAAAACGTCCGGTACGGCGTTAAATTGACTAATCTCAGCAGGCAAGACGGCAGCTCTGGGTGGAGTGAGAAGACAGGTTTCCGCGAGGGCGCTGTGAACCCCTCCCTGGGCGCTACTTTCGCCATCCATGGCGAAAGACCCTCGCTTCAACCTGACCTCTCAACCGTTTGTTAAGCAGAAATTGAAACAATTAAAAAAACGCGTTTTCAATGCGCCGTCCAACCAAGATCAATATTAAAGCTTGAGCCAGTCACCGCACCGGCAGCGTCGGATGCCAGGTAAGCGACTAATTGCGCCACTTCTTCAGGCTCGATCAAGCGCTTGATCGCCGCCTGCTTGAGCATGATTTTTTCGATGACTTCCTTCTCATCCATGTTATTCAGCTTGGCCTGATCAGCAATCTGGTTATCCACCAATGGCGTTTTCACATAGGCAGGACAAACCGCATTGGCGGTGATGCCCTGCTCGCCGCCTTCCAGCGCCGCTGTCTTGGTCAAACCAATCATGCCGTGCTTGGCACTGATATAAGCGGCTTTACCGGGAGATGCTACCTGAGCGTGTATCGAGGCCACATTAATAATGCGCCCCCAGGCCTTTGCCCGCATATGTGGCCATGCTGCCTGCGTCAGCAAGAACGGCGCCGTCAGCATCAGATCCATAATTTGCCGCCATTTCTCTTCGGGAAACGTCTCAATCGAAGCAACGTGTTGTATGCCCGCATTATTGACCAGGATATCGACGCCGCCGAAGCGCTTCACTGCATCGGCCACCGCAGCTCGACAGGCACCAGGGTCGGTCAGATCTGCTTCAAAAAAGACGGCTCCGGCGTCTTCAGCAATGGCTTTTCCCGCCGGGTTATAATCCACCGCGAGCACTTGGTGGCCGAGCTCGCAAAAATGCTTGACCACGGCGGCACCAATACCACTGCTGGTGCCGGTGACCAGCGCAACTCGCGGCGTTGTAACAGCTGGGGAGGTCATAGGTATTTCCTTTCGCTTAGTGAATGGAAGTCACTGTCAGTATAGTCATGCATGGCTAAGTATCGGCTTCTTCGGCGGGTTGCATCAAACGCGCCATCATTCGCTGCGCTAGCCTTGCAGCCTCCTGCATGCTGTCCAACTCGCCTAAATCATGCAAAATAATGCGCTTATAGAGTTCATAACCGCCCGGTAGTCGCTCAAGGGATAAGCGGTAGCGCCCCGAAGGTAACGCAAGCGTTAACGTATCAGCCAAAGCGCCAGTGAGCTGGGCGTGGTTAGGCACCGCCACTAACCATAGCTCACAGGGAGTAATTAACGCGCCCACCATGTGCTCAACGCCGTGATGTTGAAAACATAGCGCATCCACTCCCAGGCACGGGTTCCATCCCTCCGTTTGTTTGAGCACCGGCAGGTGCTCATCGCGGTATGCGGTTGCCAACTCGGCGAGGAATGCGTATTCGGCTGCGCTGAGCGTTTGCATAAAAATCCTTGGTAGTTCAGTGATAACTGGCGTTAATTGTCAGTGTAGCAAGGTGCTATTGGCGAAAAGCGCGCTGCTCAGCCACAATGGGCGCAAGTTTAGCACTTGGCTATATTAGCCATAGCAACCGCTATGTCACTTCCCCGTTTATCGTAAAGGAGCGCCACCTATGTTTGTGGTTATTTTTGGACGCCTGTCATGCCCTTTCTGTGTGCGCGCAAAACAGCTTGCCGAGCAATTAGAAAAATCCAATAAAATTGAAGGTTTTCGCTATGTCGATATGCCTTCTGAAGGCGTTACCAAAGAAGACATTGCCAAAACCGCTGGGAAGCCGATTCATACCGTACCCCAGGTGTTTGTCGATCAAACCCACGTGGGCGGCTTCACTGAGTTTGACCAGTTCGTGCGCGACAAGCAGCTGCTTGCCTCTTAACGTTAGCTAATTCGATGCCGTTAATACCCGTTGAACCCTTGCCTTGCGCATTTGCCTATACTGAACAATTATTCGACTTAGGCTGCGCCATCACTTTTGGGCAAGGAGTTCACTATGCAACGCCAGGAGTTTGTACAGCAGCTTTGGCTTGACTACATACATACCCACCCCGATATTGGGGCACTTCGGCTATGGCCGCTCTCTGCTGAAGCCGAGTATCTCACTCTAGTCACCCTAAATTACGGCCCTTTTTCCGCTACTGCGCTTGCTGGCAACTTGGCGCATATGGGTTATCGCCCTATGGGCCACTTTGCGATGGCCGATAAAGGCCTGCTAGTTCACCTGCTGGCGCCTAGCGACGGTAGCAGCTGGCTGGTGCTAGCGGAATTGCAGATGGGCACGCTTTCCAAGGCGCCTCGCGAAGCACTGGAAGCACTAGTGCGGCAGTCACACCCCCAAGACTGCAAAGGGCACAACCTACTTTGCCGCGGCAGGCCTTGGCCAATGCCGTCGTGGCCGCTTTACCAGCAATTGCAATACGCTCATCCACTTGCCGCCTGGCTCGCCGTGATGGGCCCTCGTTTGCATCACGTCGGCTACGATTGCGGCCAGCTGGGCGAGCCACTAACAGCCCTGGATCAACAACTCAAAGACGTCGGCATGCCAAGCTTAAGTGGCCAACAAAACGGCGTCTTTGCGGTTTCTTCATTGCTCGATCATCGCTTTTACCCGACGGCAGCGCAAAAAATGGTGTTCGGAGAGGGAGACGAACACCGGCTATGCTTAGGCGGCCTGGCGCTGGTCCAAAAGCACGTGGAAGACGACCACGAGCGAGTTGCCGAGGTGCTACTGCCTCACCACACCCGCTGCGTGATGGCGTAAGACGTGTGTTTTATCGGCAAGTCTTACGCCATTTAAGTATTTATTCGTCGACAAAGGTCATCTCGGGCACATGGTCTGGAACAATCAGTTTACCCGCCGTTTTCTCGACGATTTCTTCAACGCTTACACCCGGTGCACGCTCTTTGAGAATAAAGGCACCGTCTTTAATTTCAAGGTACGCCAAATCCGTTAACACACGGTTAATACAGCCAGCGCCGGTCAGCGGCAGCGCGCATTTCTCCAGCAGCTTGGATTCGCCATGCTTGGAGGCATGGGTCATGGTGCAAATAATATTCTCAGCACCGGCGACTAAGTCCATGGCACCGCCCATTCCTTTGATCAATTTGCCGGGAATCATCCACGAGGCAATATTACCTTCCTGGTCAATTTCAAAGGCACCCAGCACGGTTAAATCCACGTGACCACCGCGTATCATGGCAAAGGATTCAGCCGAGGAAAAAATTGCCGCCCCTGGGCGGGCCGTGACGGTCTCTTTGCCGGCGTTAATCATATCCGGGTCCAGCTCGTCGTCAGTCGGGTATCGGCCCATCCCCAGCAGCCCGTTTTCGGATTGCAGCATGACATCGATGCCGTCAGGAATATAATTGGCAACCAGCGTGGGGATACCGATACCCAGGTTGACGTAAAAACCATCTTCGAGTTCGCGGGCGACGCGACGCGCCATTTGTTCACGTGTTAAGGCCATGGTGACTTCCTCTTGTTGAATCTTCGCTTGTTGAATCGTTATGAGACGCTTGAAACGCTGAGGGTTAGCTGTGCACCGTGCGTTTTTCAATGCGTTTTTCAAACGTGCCTTGGATAATCCGATCCACATAAATACCCGGGGTATGGATCTGGCTAGGCTCAAGCTCTCCCGGCTCAACAATTTCTTCAACTTCCACCACAGTGATTTTTCCCGCGGTGGCGGCCATAGGATTAAAGTTCTGTGCCGTATGCCGGTACATTACATTGCCATAGCGGTCGGCCTTCCAGCCTTTCACAATCGCAAAGTCACCGATAATGGCTTCTTCCAAGATACAGTGGCGGCCATTAAACTCGCGGACTTCTTTGCCCTCGCCAATCGGCGTGCCGTAACCGGTAGCGGTGTAAAATGCTGGAATACCCGCGCCCCCGGCCCGCATCTTCTCAGCCAGCGTGCCCTGGGGCGTTAACACCACCTCAATTTCGTCATTGAGCATTTGCCGCTCAAACAAGGCGTTCTCACCCACATAAGAGGCAAGAATTTTACGAATTTGGCGATCTTCAAGGAGTATGCCCAAACCAAAGCCATCCACCCCGCAGTTATTGGAAACGACGGTGAGGTTATCGACACCACGGCGCTTGATTTCAGCGATAAGGTTTTCGGGGATACCGCACAAACCAAAGCCACCGGCGAGCACGGTCATACCGCTTTCGATGCCTTCCATTGCTTCTTGGTAAGAAGCCACACGCTTATCGAATCCTGCCATTGTTGTGCCTCGCATTGTTGTCGTTGAGAGTGCTGTCGTTGAGAGTGCTGTCGTTGAAAGATGCTGTCAGTGATACGTTAAGTGTCGCTTTAGAGTGTAGCCTTGAACAACTCCAGTGTTGTCCCTGATGATATATTTGTTAAGTTTGTTTTTCTTATCAATTTATTTGTAAAACTTATGAAAGGGGTTGCCATGACCGTCAAACAGCTTCGCGCCTTTCTTGCGGTCGCCCAAACCCTTAGCTTTACCCAGGCCTGCGAGCGGCTCCACCTTTCTCAGCCAGCGCTAAGCTTGGCAATTAAAGGGCTGGAGGCATCGCTGGGCGGCAAACTGTTAATTCGAAGCACCCGTAGTGTCAGACTAACCCCAGAAGGCGAGTCGCTGCTACCGCTTGCCAAACACCTGCTTGCCCAATGGGACAATACCGAAGAACGGTTGCGTCAGCGTTTTACCCTCCAACTCGGGCGTCTTAGTATTGCCGCGATGCCCGCGTTTGCCTGCAACCTACTTCCCGCCGCGCTGGTGAAATTTCGCCAGCAGTACCCTAAAATCAATATCACCGTGCACGATGTGATTAACGAAGAAGTCACCGAAATGGTGCGCTCACGCCAAGTAGAGCTAGGCATCGCCTTTTCCCCTGAAGGCACCGGCAGTCTGCTGTTTACACCGCTTTTTGAAGACCATTTTGTGGCTGTCGTTCCTCCCGCCTCTACGCTAAACCAGTGTGCAAAGCTATCGTGGGCGCAACTTCTTGGGCACGACTTTATCACCCTTCAGCGCCCGTCAATGGTCCGCCGTTTACTTGAGCAGGAACTGCGTAATCAGCACATGGCACTGCCGGTGGCTTTTGAAAGCCACCAGCTTTCCACGGTGGGCCGCATGGTTGCTGACGGACTGGGCGTCAGCGCGGTGCCTTCGATGTGTATTCGTCAAATGCACGAACTGGGCGCACGGTGCATACCGCTAACAACCCCGGGCATCTCCTGCCGCGTGGGCATTTTGACCCAGCAAGAGCTATCGGTCGCGGCCCATGCGTTACGCACCGTCTTATGCAAAACGGTTCAAGCGCCTTGCTTAAGCGACGACTGAATGACGCTTAACATGATTCTATCCGGTGGGTTTATGCTGGGCAGCGTGGCAACGATCCTTTAGCATTCAACCTCAATGAGCTATTCGTCTGACGGTAAGGAAACCTGGTATGCCGATTTTCAAGGGGCTTGTCAGCGCGCTGCTGCTGACGCTCAACACGCTATTCTGGGGCGTACCGCTTATTCTGCTGACCCTTCTCAAAGTCATTGCCCCCGGGCAGCGACTGAGGCAGCGGGTATTACAGGGTTTAAATGCGGTCGCGTTAAATTGGATTGGGTTTAATTTATGGTGGATGCGTCACTGGCTTAAACCCGATCTTCACGCCAGCGTCCCCCACCATTTGAGCCCTCAACAGTGGTGGCTAGTCATCTCCAATCACCGTAGCTGGACCGACATTTTTATGCTGCTGATGGCGTTACACCGGCGTATTCCGATGCCGCGTTTTTTTCTAAAGCGTCAATTAATCTGGATTCCCATCGTCGGTTTGGCTTTTTGGGCGCTAGAGTTTCCGTTTATGCGCCGTTTTAGTCGCGAACAAATAGCCCAAAACCCCCGCCTGGCGGCCATTGACCGCACCGCTACCCAGCGCATGTGCCAACAGGCCCGCAACGCACCGATTGCCATTTTTAACTTTGTTGAGGGTACTCGCTTTAGCGTTGCTAAACGCGACGCACAGCAGAGCCCCTACCGTCATTTGTTACGTCCCAAGGCGGGTGGTGTGGCTCAAGTACTTAGCCTGCTAGGCAATCAATTGAGTGGTATCCTGGATGTCACGATCAGCTATACCAATCCCTCGCCTACTTTTTGGGGGTATTTATGCGGCAAGGAAGGGTCTGTCACTTTGCATGCACGGCAACTGGACATTCCACAGTGGATGTACGCGCCAGATAACCACGACGAAAAGCAGCAAAAGGAACGCTTCCACACATGGATCAATGCACTCTGGTTGGAAAAAGACGGCATGCTGGACAACCGCACCGATCACGACTAGCCAACCGGTTAAGCGCTCGCCTGCTAACGGGGATTGCCGCGTGGGTAGTAGTAGGGGCCATGCTGACTGGCTGTGCCAGCACGCCGCCAGCGTCATCCCAGCGGGCATCCGTCCCCAGCGCCAGACATATCAGCGGTAACTGGGTTGAGGTACAGCGCGGTGACACGCTTGGCAAGCTGGCAACCCGGGCCAGCGTTCCCCTGGAGCGCTTACAGCGCTTTAACCCGAGCGCGGATACTCGGCGTCTTAAAATCGGTCAACGCCTGCTGATACCCACCCAGCAAGAGCGCGCCCCCTCTGGTGGCCCCTACCGCTACCAAATCCGACCTGGCGATACCTTCGCAAGTATCGCCCGCCACTTTGGAACGACCAGTGGCCGCATTCAAAGCGCCAACCCGAACGCATCGCCCACCGGTTTGCGAATCGGCCAAGTGGTGGCCGTCCCCTTAAGCAATGCCACAGCAAGCAGCGCTGCTCGCGCTAGTAGCACTTCCTCAAACGCAAGCAAACCCGCTGCCGCACCCGCCAGTAGCGCGCCCAGCCAGTCGCTGCCTGGCTCGGCACGCCGCTGGCCCTGGCCGCTGGACGACTACCGGGTGGTTCGCCGCTACGGTCCAGATAGCCGTGGCACCCTGCAGCCCATGCTGCTTGCCACCCAGGCGGGCGCCCAGGCTAAATCCGTTGCTCCCGGCGAGGTCCGTTTTGCGGATGGCATGCGCCAGCTAGGCGACGTGGTCATTGTGCATCACGCCGACAATTTACAAACCGTGTACGCGCTGTGTGAGCGCATAGTGGTTCAGGTGGGTCAGCAGGTTAGCGCTGGCGACCCGCTGTGCGAAGTCGGCCAAAGCGATTCAACCCAGCGCTATGATTTGTTGTTTGATCTTCGCCAAGGCGGCAAGCCTATTGACCCCAGACAGGTGCTGCGCTGAAAGATAACACCGCTTAATACCGGGTACCTTGGCACTGCTTTCCCCTTGACCCTGCAGACGCAGGGCCGAGGGGTTAACCGCGATAGTAACCCGGCTTCACAAACGGCATGGGGGTCACCACCATGGGCAAGTGCTTACCGCGTACAACGGCATACACGGTGCTTTGCGGTGATTCCAGCTTGCGGCTGACATAGCCCATTGCCACCGGTTTACCTACGCTCGGGCCAAAGCTGCCCGACGTGACCACGCCCACTGCGTTGCCCGCTTCATCAACCAGCGACGCACCCTCGCGCACTGGCGCCCGACCCTCAGCTAACAATCCAACCCGCTTGCGCGTGTGATCCCTTGCATCCATTTGATGCAGGATTACCTCGGCACCGGGAAAGCCACCGGCACGTTCACCGCCATGACGGCGCGGCTTACCAATCGCCCAGATCAAACCCGCTTCCACCGGCGTGGTTTGCTCATCCATATCGTGACCGTAGAGGCATAAACCCGCTTCCAACCGCAGCGAGTCACGCGCGCCCAGGCCAATGGCCTCTACCTCTGGCTCGGCTAGCAGCCGTTCGGCAAAAGCTTCACAGGCATCGGCAGCAACTGAAATTTCAAAGCCATCTTCGCCAGTATAGCCGCTGCGGCTCACCCACACATGCTGACCGGCAATGGTGAAGCGGCCATGCTGCATAAACACCAAATCGCAGGCTGCTGGGCAAAGCCGCTGCATCACCTCACCTGCCTGGGGGCCTTGCAGCGCCAACAGGCCACGCTCTTGTGGTTCGATAGCATGAGTCGACGCTAAATTTAGCCGTAAATGCGCCAGGTCTTGGTCTTTGCAGGCAGCGTTGACGACCAAATAAAAGTGATCGCCTGCGTTTACCACCATCAAGTCGTCAATAATGCCGCCGTCGTTGTTGGTGAAAAGCCCGTAACGCTGCGCGCCTTTTTCAAGCCCCACTAAATCAGCCGGTATCAAGGTTTCAAGGGCCTCAGCGACGTTGTGACCTGAAACAGTGATTTGCCCCATGTGGGACACATCAAACAGGCCGCACTTTTGCCGCGTATGCTCATGCTCTTTTTTAACCCCTAGCGGGTACTGCACCGGCATATCGTAGCCAGCAAAAGGCACCATTTTGGCGCCCAGCTTGCAGTGCAGCGCGTGCAGCGGCGTTTGCTTTAATTCGGACATGGGGGTTCCTCACGTAACGATGACTGATTTAAAAAGGCTCGCTTAAAAAAGAGAACGGGAAGTCACCGATCAAGTGCCTTCCCGACTCTGTCACTTTTTACCCTACTGCTCACATACAGGGCCTATCAGGGCCTACTTATTGATCGTGATCCAACTCTTCGCCTGGCAACACATCTTTGCCGTCGAAATAGTCCTTGGTTAGCTTAAAGACTACCGGCGACAGCAGCGCCAAGGCAATCAAGTTGGGAATCGCCATCATGGCGTTGAACGTATCTGCCATTAGCCAGATAAAGCCTAGCTGAGCGATAGCCCCCAACGGGATCGCCAATACAAACAGCACCCGATAGATCATAATGGAGCGGGTACCAAACAGGAACTGGAAGCATTTCTCACCGTAAAATGACCAGCCCAGAATCGTCGTAAAGGCAAAAATGGCCAGGGCTATGGCGACGATTTGATTACCAAACCCAGGCAAGGCGGCATCAAAAGAGAGCGCGGTCAACGAAGCACCCGCTTCACCCTCTTGCCAAACCGTTGAGGTCAAAATCACCAGGGCGGTAATCGTGCACACAACGATGGTATCGATAAAGGTACCCAGCATGGCGATTAAGCCCTGGCGCACCGGGTTTTTGGTTTTGGCCGCGGCGTGGGCAATGGGCGCACTACCTAACCCCGCTTCGTTAGAGAAGATGCCACGCGCTACACCAAACCGAATCGCTGCCATTACCGCTGCTCCGGCAAAACCACCGGCTGCCGCCATGGGGTTAAAGGCGTAATAGAAGATCAGGCCAAAGGCTTCGCCAATCTGCCCAGCATTAAGAATTAATACCAGCAGGCCTGCCACCACGTAGGCAATGCCCATAATGGGCACCAGCTTACCGGCTACTTTGGCGATCCGTCTGATCCCACCCAGAATCACCGCGCCTGCCAGCACCATAATGATGAGACCCGTCAGCCAGTGCGGCACACCGAAGGTCGCATCCATGGCATCCGCCACGGAGTTCGACTGGACGGTATTACCAATACCGAACGCCGCCACGGCGCCAAAGAAAGCAAAGACACCGCCCAGCCATAGCCATTTTTTACCCAAACCGTTTTTGATATAAAACATCGGCCCACCGACATGGAAGCCGGTGCTATCGGTTTCACGGAAACGCACCGCCAGCACGGCTTCGGCAAACTTGGTCGCCATGCCCACTAACGCTGTGATCCACATCCAAAAAACTGCACCAGGGCCACCCAAGGCAATGGCCGTGGCCACACCGGCAATATTACCGGTGCCGATGGTCGCTGAGAGCGACGTCATCAAGGCTTCAAAAGGCGATATTTCACCTTCATCGGCGTCTTTTTTATCAGCGCTTGGCTTGGCGCCACGACCAGCCAACATTAGCTTGAACCCCGTGCCGAGTTTTCTAATCGGCATCAGTTTCAAGCCAACTTGTAAGTAAACCCCGACCCCCAGCAACAAAATCAACATCAAGGGTCCCCAGACCACGCTGTTGATCGCGCTAAATAGGCTAGTTAATGTTTCCACGCGCTTCTCCTTACCCTATTGGTGTGAATTGTTGGTTAATATCCATCATTGGCTGCATCTGGCACTGCTATGGTTGTAGCACTGCTATGGTCGATCAGCTCACGCAGTAAACGTTTTACACCATTAACTTAGCGAGCATCTACACGGATGTCGCTTACGCATAGAGAATGCCACTTTTGTGACAACCCAATACAAGCGCATAACGGTATCAGAACCACTTGTTTCATTACACTTAGCAAGGAGCCAGGAAGGAATTTGTTTCCGATTGGAAACACGTTAACATGCAGCATTATTGTCTCGGTCAGCCCCTGCCGATAGTGCAAGTAACAGGCGTTAGTATTCGGGTCCAGAAAACTGTTTCACACATAGGAAACCATCATGAGCAATCTTCCTGCCAATCTTCATTACGCTGAAAGCCACGAATGGGTGCTTGATAATCAAGATGGCACCGTCACCGTGGGCATCACCGATCACGCCCAGCAGGCGCTCGGGGATGTGGTGTTTGTCGAGCTGCCTGAAGTGGGGACTGCGCTATCCAAGGGACAAGAGTTTGGTGTCGTTGAGTCAGTCAAAGCCGCGTCTGACCTTTACTCGCCGGTTGTGGGCGAAGTTATCGAAGTTAATGACACTCTTGAGGACTCACCAGAAAACGTTAACGAAGCCCCTTACGAAGGCGGCTGGATGATGAAAGTACGCCTGGACAACGACGCCCTTGACGACCTGCTAGACGCCGATGCTTATCAAGCCACGCTAAGCGCCGACGATTAAACGCACGACTGGGCCTGCCTTTTCCGGCAGGCGCTTGGCTTTTCATCCCTGCACGGCTCTCTCTTCACGTTCGGAATCTACCCATGTCTTTTGAAACACGCCGCCTGGCCGAGCTGGCCGACCATGATGCTTTTATCAAACGCCATAACGGCCCCAATGCCGATGATGTGGCCAGCATGCTAAAAGCGCTCAACATGCAGCGCATGGAAGATCTGATTGAGCAAACCGTGCCGAGCGATATCCGCCTTGGCCGCGAACTGGCCTTGGACGAACCCCGCAGCGAAACTGAAGCGCTGGATTATTTGGCCCAGCTAGCGCGGCAAAACCGTGTGGCGAAAAGCTATATTGGTCAGGGCTATTACGGCACCCACATGCCCGCAGTGATTCAGCGCAACGTGCTGGAAAACCCCGGCTGGTACACGGCTTATACGCCCTATCAGCCGGAGATATCCCAGGGCCGCCTGGAAGGCTTGCTTAACTTCCAGCAAGTGGTCATGGATTTAACCGGTATGCAGCTGGCGAATGCCTCACTGCTCGACGAAGCCACCGCCGCCGCCGAAGCCATGGCGCTGTGCAAACGCGGCAATAAGAAAAGCAACTCCAACACCTTCTTCGTCGCCGACGATGTTTTCCCACAAACGCTGGATGTGGTCAAAACCCGCGCTGCGTTTTTTGGCTTTGAACTCATTACCGGCCCAGCCGACACCTTGGCCGAGCATGATGTGTTTGGCGCGCTACTCCAGTACCCGTCCGCCAGTGGTGAAGTCCGCGACCTGGCCCCGCTATTAAGCACCGCGGCTGAGCGCAATATTATGACCTGCGTGGCCACCGACCTGTTGAGCCTGGTGCTGCTTAAAGAACCTGGCCAACTTGGCGCGGACATCGTGGTGGGCAACTCCCAACGTTTTGGCGTGCCAATGGGCTTTGGCGGCCCCCATGCGGCTTTCTTCGCCACCGCCGACAAACTCAAGCGTTCAATTCCTGGGCGGATTATCGGTGTCTCTAAAGATAGCCGTGGCAACACCGCCCTGCGCATGGCAATGCAGACCCGCGAGCAACATATCCGCCGCGAAAAAGCGACTTCGAACATCTGTACCGCCCAGGCGCTTCTCGCCAACATTGCCGGTTTTTACGCCGCCTATCACGGCGCGGAAGGACTGCGCAAAATCGCTGGTCGCGTTCACCGTTTGGCAACCCTGCTGGCCGAAGGCCTTAAGCAGGCAGGCGTCACACTCGCCCATGACAGCTGGTTTGATACGCTGCGCCTGACCGGCGTCGATGCGGGCAAAATCCATGGCCGCGCCATGGCCGACGATATTAACCTGCACTACTTTGCCAACGGCGATGTCGGCATTAGCCTGGACGAAACCACCACCGCCCACGATGTGGCGGCATTGTTTGATGTACTACTCGGTGACGAGCACGGGCTTTCTGTCGCGGCCCTGGATGAGCACGCTATTGCTAACGGCACCTCAGGCATCCCCGCTGCTTGTCGTCGTGACAGTGAGTTTTTAACTCACCCCACCTTTAGCCGCTACCGCAGCGAAACCGAAATGTTGCGCTACTTAAAGCGCCTTGAGAATAAAGATTTGTCGCTTGCCCATGCGATGATCCCGCTCGGTTCCTGCACCATGAAACTTAACGCTACTAGCGAAATGCTCCCCGTTTCCTGGCCATCGTTTGCGCATCTGCACCCTTTCGCCCCCCGTGACCAGGTGGCAGGATACCAGCAGATGATCGACGAGCTCTCGGCCTTCCTGGTAGAAGTAACCGGTTACGACCATATTTCCATGCAGCCTAACTCCGGTGCTCAGGGGGAATATGCCGGTCTAGTGGCCATTCGCCGTTATCAGGCGGCGCAGGGTGAAGGCCATCGCGATGTTTGCTTAATTCCCAGCTCTGCCCACGGCACTAACCCGGCCTCTGCAGCCATGGTGCAGATGCAAGTGGTGGTCGTCGAATGTGACCAAAACGGCAATATCGACATGGCGGATTTACGCCAGAAAGCCGAGCAGCACCGCGATCGGCTTTCCGCCATTATGCTGACCTACCCGTCGACTCACGGCGTGTTTGAGACCAGCGTGCGCGAAGCGTGTAACGTCATTCACGACAACGGTGGTCAGGTCTATATTGATGGGGCCAATATGAACGCCCAGGTAGGGTTAACCCGCCCCGGCGATTTTGGCGGCGACGTGTCCCACCTTAACCTGCACAAAACGTTCTGTATTCCCCACGGCGGCGGCGGTCCGGGCATGGGCCCTATCGGCGTTAAAGCGCACCTTGCGCCTTTCGTTTCCAACCACGTGGTCACGCCGATCAACGGCGTTAACGCCGAGAGCGGCGCGGTATCGGCGGCGGCCTTCGGCAGCGCCTCTATTCTGCCCATCTCGTGGGCTTACATTAAGATGATGGGCGCCCGCGGTCTGCGTGAGGCTACCGAGCTTGCTATCCTCAACGCTAATTACATTGCCAAGCGTCTGGAAACGGCGTTCCCGATTCTCTATCGCGGCCAGAACGGCACCGTCGCACACGAATGCATTATCGATATTCGGCCGCTCAAAGCCGCCTCAGGAATCAGCGAAGAGGATATCGCCAAACGCCTGATGGATTACGGTTTCCACGCGCCGACCATGTCGTTCCCGGTGCCCGGCACGCTAATGATCGAACCGACCGAGTCGGAGTCGCTGTACGAAATCGACCGTTTCTGCGCTGCGATGATTGCTATCCGGGCAGAGATCGCCCGAGTGGAGAGCGGTGAATGGCCGCTGGCCAATAACCCGCTGGTCAATGCTCCGCACACCCAGGCGGATCTGATGGATAGCGACTGGCAGCGGCCTTATGACCGCCAGCTAGCGGCTTTCCCAACCGCCGCCGTGCAAGCTGCTAAATACTGGCCTGCGGTCAACCGCGTCGACAACGTGTTTGGCGACCGTCAATTGATTTGCTCTTGCCCTAGCATTGACGAATACCGAGACTAATTAGGCGATGCGCCGTTTTTACAACGTCCCCAGTGTCTATAATGACAGCGGCTCCGGGGGCGTTGTTTCTTGTAGGCGCTGAGCTTGAAAGCCGTTTAACAGCTTCTCGTAGCGCTTGGGCAGTACCGAGTCGCGGCGACGCAGCAAATAGAGCACTTCATTAACGGCGTTGGGCAGCGTTAGCGCTTTTACCTGGCGCTGCCAGGGCGAGGTTTCCAATACCAATCGTGACACCACAGTAAACCCCAACCCCCTGGCAACCGCGTCCAACACCATACTCACTTCATTGGTAAAGCCTTGATGGCGGAAGTGGGTCATCGAGCGAAACGCTTCAGGATAATTCGCGCGCAGCAGTGCATTTGCGTGGTTAATGCCGTCGTAATAGTTAAGAAAGCCAATGCCCATTAAATCCGGCAGCGTGCCCCCCGCAAAATCAGCAGGTACGACCAAGCATAGCGGCTCCTGGTGCCAAATGGTGCAATCAAGCTCCGGGTGATTGACCGCCTCGGTGACAATGCCGATATCATAGCGACCGTCCAGCAGGTCATTGACGATTTCATGGTTAAAGGCAAAACTATAGTTAACCGTTAAATTGGGATGCATTTGCTGCTGCCCCAATATGTACGGATACAGCATCAGGCCCACGCTGCCGGGGGAGGCAATACGGCAGTCGCCACTATCAAGAGAGTCATCATCCAGCCCATGGCGAAACTGCTCGTGTTCGGCAAACAGCTTTAGGGCATAGTCATAAGCACGGCGGCCTGTTTCGGTTAACGTAAAACCACGCCCTTTCCGTTCTATCAGCTCTTTATTTAAATAACGTTCCAACTTGCGCACATGCTGGCTGACGCCGGGCTGGGTCATTTCTAAACGCTGAGCAGTGCGAGTAAAACTCCCTGTTTCTACTAGCGTAATAAAGGTACGAAAATACTGGGCATTGAACATAGTTAAGCGCCGAGGTCTTTAGAAACGGTCTTTGAAAATTGTCTTTAAAACAATTTCAGGGAACGGTGTCAGATAACGAGGGGGTTTCAACCGCCATTATCTTAAATATTTTTCATAATAACACAGACATGCTAGCCGCCTCCCGCCCTGTACCCCCTGCTTGGGCGTGGTAATATGCCAGCAGCAACCAAATGACCAGAGACAGCCCCGCTAATGACCGAAAACGCCACCTCCCGCGACACCCTTTCCAGTATTATTTCTCCTGAGGGAAGCCTTGAAGTCCTTTCCCAACATGAAGTCAATCGCTTGCATAAAACGTCCCAAAGCGGCCTACATGACCTGCTTCGCCGCTGCGCATTGGCGGTATTAAATTGCGGCAACCCCAGCGATGACAGCCTGGCGATTTTAGAAGCCTATAAAGATTTTGATATTGAGGTATTACAACAGGATCGCGGCATTCGCTTAAAGTTGACAAACGCCCCTGCGGAAGCGTTTGTTGACGGCCGCATGATACGCGGTATCCGCGAGCATCTATCCTCGATCATTCGCGATATTGTTTACGTCTACAACGAAATACAGCACCACAAACGTTTTGACCTGAGCACCGGGGATGGCACTACCAATGCGGTTTTCCATATTCTGCGCAAAGCTGGCACGCTAAAACCTGGCCGCGACCCTAGCCTAGTGGTGTGCTGGGGCGGTCACTCGATTTCCCGCGAAGAGTATGAATATACCAAGGATGTGGGCTATCACTTAGGTCTGCGCGATTTAGATATTTGTACTGGCTGCGGGCCGGGTGCCATGAAAGGCCCCATGAAAGGCGCAAACGTTGCCCATGCCAAACAGCGGCGCAATGAAGGACGTTATTTAGGTATTTCAGAGCCTGGCATTATCGCCGCTGAAGCCCCTAACCCCATCGTCAACGAACTGGTCGTGATGCCCGATATTGAAAAGCGTTTAGAAGCCTTTGTGCGCTTAGGGCATGGCATTATCGTTTTTCCCGGTGGCGTAGGTACTGCGGAAGAAATCCTCTATTTACTAGGCATTCTGCTGCACCCAAGTAACAAAGACATACCTTTCCCGTTAATTTTCACCGGGCCCGCCAATTCCGCTGCCTACTTTCAGAAGATTGACGAGTTCTTAGTTTATACCTTAGGCGAGGAAATTCGTCGCTACTACACGATCATTACCGGCGACCCGGTCGCTGTCGCACGGCGCATGCGCCATGGCGTCGACGAAATCGCTGAATTCCGGCGTACTCATCAGGATGCGTTCTACTACAATTGGCGCCTGACCATTGCACGGGATTTCCAGGCTACCTTCGAACCGACTCACGAAGCGATGCACGCCTTAGCGCTGCACCGCCAGCAGCCTACTCATGAACTAGCCGCCAATCTGCGCCGCGCTTTCTCAGGCATTGTGGCTGGTAATGTGAAAGAGTCAGGTATTCGTGCGATTGAAGCGTTTGGACCTTTTGTGCTGACGGCTGAAACTGAACTCATGCAGCGATTGGATGAACTGCTTACCTCTTTCGTCGCCCAAGGCCGCATGAAGCTCGATGGTCATGCGTATACGCCCTGCTACGTGCTGAAATAACGGCAAAGATGCGCCACAGCTGCTAATAAAGTAGCGGCTGTGGCGAATACGCTGCTGGTTGTTAGCATTTACTCCGCGCTTGATAGAGCGACGCTGGGGTACTCATCACGCAGGCGCTCCAGCTTGGCCGTTTCGCCTTCGGATAGTGGCGGGGAGTCCCAGAGGGGCTGGTCGTCACTTCCACGCAGAGCTTTCAGGGTGATCGTCAGTTCAGCATCATCCGGTATCTGAGCATTGCCCCAAGGGCCAAAACGATTAGGCGCCAAGCTCCACTGCCGGGTTTCGCCCGGCTCGATGCCCCCAGCGACAACGTAGTAAAAGGTTTCATCAACCCAGGGCACCGTCCGCTCAGGGCTGGTCACTACGCCTCTCAAAAAAAGCTCCGAAATAGCCTGATCGGTGCCATTGGTAACGTCAAGATCAATCACGGGTTCGAGCGCGCCGTACGGGCTCTCGCTCATGTAATAGCGCGCGTTATCAATGCTAAAACGAGCTAACTGCTGCTGATCGCTGCTGGCTTGAGCGTGTTTATTTTCTAACCGCTTTAAGGTGCGAATCGCATGGTCGCGCGCTCTTGCTCGCCGGTCGCGTAGAATCTTATCGGCTCGATGAATGACCTGGTCGCCGGTCAAGCCATGCATTTGCGCATTGGCTGACTCGGCGATCTCAGCCGCATTCATGCGTTGAGGATTGAGAATATCGACCCCACTAAAGGTCGACGTGGCAATAATGATCAACCCTCGATCGAATTCACCGCGTTTATACGCGGGCAGCGACTCGCGAACTTTCTCCACAGAGACTACCGATGCGGGCATAGAGCTAGTGTCAATTTTGGGATCAGAGCAACCTGCTATCATCAATACCGCTAGTGATAGTGCAGACAGCTTTAAAAGGCTTTGCATTCAATAACCTCAAAGCATGTAAGTAAAAATTGCTGAGAAGCTTAACGGAAAGCACTATTCATCACTACCCTAGATCACCAATACCTCTTGGGCTTAAGAGGCTATTTTCTCCACTGGCTTGATGACGACTAGCTCTTTATAAGCGTGCCAGCTGGCATGCCCCAGTACTGGCAAAATCAACGCCAGCCCAAGATACAATGTCGCGATACCCACCAGTGCACAGCCAGTCAGCATTGCCGCCCAAATTAGCATGGTGCGAAAATTACTTGATACGCAGCGGATACTGGCCTCAATACCTTCCATGAACGTTAGGTCGTGATCCATGATGGTGGGAATCGCTACCACGCTGATGGCAAAGGTTCCAAGCGCCATTACACCGCCAGCGACAGTGCCTATTGCCAACATGCCCAAGCCCTCGGGGGTTGTCACCAATGATGTATAAACCGCTTGTGGGCTGAGTACTTCAAGGCCAAAAAATAGCGCGAATAACAGCGTTGTAAGACGAATCCAGGCAAGAAAAGAAATCAACATCATGACGCCCATCATCGCCAACTGCCCGGCGTAAGGTTTCCAACTGCTGAATGCATCGCCCAGGCTAGGTGTTCGTCCCTGTTCGATGGCTTGACTGATACCATAAGCACCAACAGCGATCAGAGGGCCAAGCAGCATGAAGCCCGCGACCATTGGCAACAACAAATGCCAATAGCCTAAGGTGAACGTGGCCACCGTAATGGCAATACTCAATACGACCCAGAATAAGCCATACGATAAACTAACCGCCATCGCGGACCGGAAGTCCTGCATACCGGCAACCAACCAGGCTTTAGGCCTGTCCTTCGTTAGCCGATTAACGCTAATGCTGACACCGGGCATCTCAGCGCTGCTTGGCTTTTTTGTCGTCGCCTTACTCATGACGTAGCTCCTTTGTTGATAGCGTACAACCGGGTCTAACGTGGCGTGCACTATTGATTGGGGCGAAAAGCAATTGCTCTTGTGGGGCCGTTTAATGGGTTTGATGTTTTCAAATACGCACAGCACATAGTGGTACAAAAACTATACAAATGTCCATTTCAGTACCATTAATTATTCTGGATGGGGTCGTATTGAGGCTGCCAAACCGCTTCGCCAACTGGTGCAGCTAGACACAGCGTGTCATCATAAACGGCAGATGTTGCTTTACTTAGCCACCTCAGGCGCTATGATTGGGCGGTGATACAAAAATTATACGCCGCATAAATAACTCACCATAAAATGCTCAGACGCTGACGCCCCAACAGCCGTGTGTCAGGTAATTATTCGCCAGTGGAGGAGGTTGTATTGATGGCGCAGAGCCTAAACAACGTTGTTTCTTTTGATAACGAACCGCTGATTTTAGTTGATGAAAATAATGTTGTGCTGGGGCACGACGCTAAAGCGGCGTGCCATCAAGGCCAAGGAAAACTACACAGGGCGTTCTCTATTTTTGTGTTTAATCGCCACAATGAATTGCTCCTACAACAGCGCAGCGCAAGCAAACCGCTATGGCCACTTTTCTGGTCAAACAGCTGCTGCAGCCACCCGCGTCAGGGGGAAGACGATTTAGCATCTGCGCAACGTCGCTTGCGAGAGGAACTGTCTATCACGGCAAAGCCAGAATTCCTCTACCGCTTCCGTTACCACGCCGCCTATGGCGATATCGGCTCCGAGCATGAGCTATGTTCGGTCTATGTAGTGCGCTCGGATGCCGACATTGAGGTCAATGAAAGCGAGGTTGCCGACTGGTGTTATATTGCGCCTGATACATTGGACAGAGAACTGGCAGTAAACCCGGAGCGTTACACCCCTTGGCTCAAGCTTGAATGGCCTTCTCTTCGCAAGGCGTTCTGGCCACAGATAGAAGCTCTTTAAAGCAAGAGCCTGTTACCGCTGAAAGTGACCCCGAGCAGTCAGCATGGAGAGAGTCAATGAAGACCAGATTACTAATAGCGGCGGCTGTCATCGGTCACGTCTCAGTATACCAAGGACCTGATTAGCATGCGGCCGGCCTCTCTCGCCCTCCAGAACCGGCTGCTACCCGGTGTCTCTAGGTCGTTCGCCTTAACCATTCCACAGTTGCCGACGGCCTTGCGCCCGGCAATCACCAATGCCTACCTGTTGTGCCGTATCGCCGACACCGTCGAAGACAGCACCAGCATGGCGCCCACCGACAAAGACGCACACTATCAGCGCCTGCTAGCCGGTTTGGACGATGCTAGCGCCGCTAACGAGTTCTCCGCGGCATTGCTGGGCACCGGCTTGGTGCAAGATCCGCTGGAACAAGAGCTGGTTGCCGAGACACCCGGCATATTGCGCGCATTCGGCGAATTACCCGGCGAAAGGCAATCAGCATTACGCGACTGCATCACCACCATGTGCACCGGCATGGCTGATTTCGAACGCTTAAAAAACCCGCACGGCCTGCCGGATCGAAGCTGCCTGCGGGACTACTGTTATGTGGTGGCTGGCTGCGTCGGCGAGATGTTAACCCGCCTGTTTGCCGATACCCATCCAGACATCTATGCGCAACGCGAGAAGCTCCAGCGTCTATCGACGTCCTTTGGCCAAGGGCTGCAGATGACTAACATCTTGAAAGATGTCTGGGACGACCGTCAGCGCGGTATTTGCTGGCTACCGCGCGACGTCTTTGAGGAACATGGCGTCGATTTAGTCCAGGCAGACGACTGGCAGCACCACCCAGGCTACCAAGAGGGTATACGCTTTCTGGTGGCCGTCGCCCACCATCATTTGCAATGCGCGCGCGATTATACGCTGCTGATTCCAGCCTCCGAGGTTGGCATTCGGCGTTTCTGCAGCTGGTCAATCGGCATGGCGCTTGCCACGCTGCGCAATATAATCGGCAAGCTGGACTATACCGCTGGTGAGCAAGTCAAGATATCGCGCCGACGCCTCCGCATGATCGTCGCCACGTGTAACCTCTCAGCAGGCAGCAATAAACTGTTGCGCGGCGCTTTCAAGCTGGGCTGCCATCAGCTACCCGATGCTCAGGCACACCAAATCGGCCCCCTACTAGCCGCAAGAGGCTATGGATGAACGCCGCCTCGCCGCTCTAATCTGGCAACAGTTTTCTGAACAGCTTGTTAAGCAGTTGCCAGCAATGCCGACTCATAGTCCCTTGGACTCATATAGCCGTTGCTGGCGTGCAGTCATTTCCGGTTATAAAACACTTCGATAAGATGATGGCCTACCAGGGCCTCGTTCGCAGCGGGCACTCAGCCGCTGGGCAGAATCGCCATACAGGAACTACGCTCAAACCAGATTGAACTGATAGTTTCGCTGCGGCCTACCGGTCGCTGACACGCTCAACATCAGGAGTACTTCCATGTCATCTCGTGACGTCGTCATTTGCCAGCCCGTTCGCACCGCCATCGGCACCTATGGCGGGAGCCTCAAGGGCACGCCTGCCACGGAACTCGGCGCCAGAGTCATCCAGGAAACCCTGTCGCGATCCGGCCTCGCCGCCGACAGGGTCCAGTCATTGGTCATGGGACACGTGATCCAGGCTGGCTGCAAGATGAATTCGGCGCGCCAGGCCGGTATCGGCGGCGGACTGCCTGTGGAAGTACCGGCACTGACAATCAACCGTGTCTGCGGCTCCGGTGCTCAGGCCGTGGCCAGCGCCGCCATGGAGATCTGGAGTGGCATGGCAGACTTCGCCATCGCCGGTGGCATGGAAAACATGGACCGTGCCCCCTACGTGCTTCCCCAGGGTCGCTGGGGTGCGCGCATGGGCGATGTAACCATGCACGACAGCATGTTGCTCGACGGCCTGAACGATGCCTTCAGCGGCAAGCACTCCGGCTGGCATACCGAAGATTTGGTGAGCCGCTATGACCTCTCTCGAGAAGATCAGGACGAGTGGGCGTTGCGCTCCCAACAGCGCTTCTCCAAGGCTCAGGAAGCCGGCAAGTTCGACGACGAGATCACTCCGGTAGAGGTCAAGGGGCGCAAGGAAACCGTGGAATTCGTCCGCGACGAGCACAACCGCAGCGATGCCTCGCTTGAATCGCTCAGCAAGATGAAACCCGCTTTCCGCAAGGAGGGCACCATCACCGCGGGCAATGCCCCCGGACTTAACAGCGGCGCGGCGGCGATGGTCGTCGCCGAGCGTGGTTGGGCCGAAAAGCAAGGCCTTGCACCCATGGCGCGTCTGGTATCGTTTGGGGTGGGCGCTGTGGAGCCTGGCTTCTTTGGCATTGGCCCGGTACCAGCGGTCAAACAGGCCCTCCAGCGTGCCGGCTGGGAAGTAGGCGATGTGGAACGGGTCGAGATCAATGAAGCCTTTGCCGCCATTGCCCTTGTCTGCCAGCGCGAGCTGGGCTTTCCCGAGGATATCGTCAATGTCGAGGGCGGTGCCATCGCCCACGGCCACCCCATCGGCGCCAGCGGGGCGGTGCTAACCACCCGCCTACTGCACGCCATGCAGCGCAATGGCGAACGGCGCGGTATCGTGACCCTATGCATCGGCGGCGGCCAGGGTATCGCCCTGGCACTGGAGACTCTGTAACCATGGCATCAGGCGCGGATACACCGCGCCCGACACAGCGCCAACACTGACTCTAATGGTCGTGGGCTGGCTGATCAATCTGCTGAGCCTCTGGCTGTTCAGCAGATTTTTATCATAAAGGCGACACACCATGAAGAAGATCGAGGTCCTGGGTACCGGCTGCAAGAAGTGCGTAACCACCGCCGAGGAGATGCAAGCAGTGGCAAGTGAGATGGGCACCAATCATATCTGACAGTCTGCCTATCACGACCAGCACTTGGCATTTCGCAAGGGCCGCTACCCCATGGCCTATCTTGAGACAGATCTGCGTCGGGAAGAGGTCTTCATGATGTTCGGCTATATAATATACCTCTGCCAGCGCGCTCATGGCCTAAGCGAGTAAATTCATATCGGTATTAACATAGCAGTACGTTTAGCCAGGTTGATAGCACAGCAGGTTGGGAGCATTCGTCACCGTCCAACGGCGGCATCGCTCACGTTGCGGCGGAGAAAACCTTAAATTACTATCCAGCATTAGTTGACCATTACACTCATCCGCCGCAATCTTTTCAACTAAACATAGAATAATTAGCCCCCTCATCGTTCTTTTTCAACCTATCGCAAAAGTTGCATTGCGGTGATTTGCCGCGATAAGCTTAAAAGTGCCAGCACCGACAATGTGATTCATTACGCTGACATCTCTTTTAGTGGAGGTATCTTCCTCCAGCGCTCGATAGTAAAAAGCACTAAATGCCACTAAGCCTTCCCCCCAGGTAATTTCTCTTGTCGGGGCCACAATCGCATTACAGAACGACTTATGAAAGTCAAAAACTGCTTCAACTCCCTTCCCGATATTGCAGCTTGAAAAACAGAGGCACTTCCCTTTGAGCTTAGGCCAAGCCATATCATCGAAATCTTGCCAACTCACAAAGCCATCATCTTCGTCGCCAAAATCATACGATGTAAGCGTGAAACCATCGTCTGAACCGTGCCCACTAAAATGAACATAAGTAACGCTATCCTTAGCGGCATAGTCCAATGCTTTTTGTAGCTGCTTTCGATTGCATACGTTGAAGAGTTTAGCGCGGACGTTTTCTAGCTTTAACACATGCTGCAAAGACTCCCCTTCGCTACGCCCATCAAAAATGTCGCTGGCGCTTCTCGATTCAATGATAACCACTTCCACCATGTTCGTTTCCATACTTTAGCTAGTTATAAGTAGTGATCTAGCATCCACTATCTCGCTTGCCACTTCCAGCTTTATCACGCTAACTTGCTCAGCCTCCCCACTATGCGACACAGAACGACGCACTAGGGCGTTATAATGAAACGAGTGAGCAACTAAGGAGTCGGCCATGCAGTGGGAAAACATCTTAGGTGTGAATGCGGCATCCGCAGCTGATGAGATCAACGATCCGCAGGAGCGCCTTCTGGCGCAATTGATCACAGTACGAACGGTGATGTTTCAGGGCAAGGATTGCGGGTTGGATGACATGGACTGGCAGAGCCTCTTTAGTTGGCTAGGCATTAAAGTGCCCAAAGACATCGAAGGAAGTTACCGATACGGTGATTACTCCCCTGCCCTTAAACGTTGGTGGAAGCGCACCACGGCTGCGCTGGATACAACGACCACGATACACAACACGCTCACCACCCTATGCGATCATATCGCAGTTCTGCTGCAGCTCAGTGTGCTAGAAACTCGCTTGCTAATGCTCACCTGGCTGCGACTGCGTTACCCGCAAATGAACCCGGTGCTTGTGTGTGTGGAAGACACGCGTACAAAAAAACTGCTGGCACAACTGACCGGTCACAGCAGCGATGAGGTCCATCTCTGCTTACAGGATCACGGTCGCCTAATGATGTTGGGGCTACTATCCAACCAACGTAACTTACGCTCTTTAGACCTGGATGACAGCCTAACAGCAGGCCACATGCTGCTCAGCCTAGCACCCCTGGTCAACCAAGATGTTATGACACTCTCCTCCAGCGCACTGCGGGATTTCATCACCGAGCGCCTGATGAGCCTTTGCCCCACCCAGCCCGTGGGGGCATTTTCACTGGCAAGCTTTGACGCTGTTCCACTGCGCCAATTGGCCGTTGATTATTTACGTCAGGCGCTCAATAACCAGCAAGCGGGTGCTAACGTGTTGATCTATGGCGAACCCGGCGTGGGTAAGACTGAGCTGGTTAAAACGTTAGCGTCGCTGTTAGGTGTGCCACTTTACGGCGTACCGGTGGTAGACAATAACGATGAGGCACTCACGCCGAGCAAGCGTTTAGGTCGCTATCAAGTGGTGCAAAAGCTTATTGATCAGCGCCCAGGGCTGATCATGTTCGATGAGATCGAGGATGTCATCAACGACGACGAAGCCCTGCCCAAGGGCTGGATGAACCAACTGCTGGAGAACAATCCAAAGCCTGGCCTTTGGGTAAGCAACAGCGTGCACTGGCTTGATCCCGCTTATCTACGCCGTTTCGACATGATCATCGAGATGAAACCCCAGCACGGCGAGCAGGCCAAAGCCCACTATTGCCAGTTGCTCAACGAGCTACCGGTAACGCCTCAAGGGCGCCAGCAGCTAGCGCTGCAACCCTGGATGACCCCCGCTGCCGCTGATCAGCTATGCCGTTTAGGGCGCCTATTCAACCCACGCACCCCAAAGCGTAATGAGCAACATATCGACACCCTTATGACACACCGCCTGCATGCGTTAGGAAACTCGCTTTCCCGCCATCAGCCCGATAAGACATTCACCAAAGTGCCCACCATGCCTGAGTACCGTATGGAATGGCTGAATACGCGACCAGGGCTTGAGAACATTGTGCAGCGCCTGGCCCGTCGTCAACGTGGCCGCTTGTGCTTGCATGGGCTACCCGGCAGCGGAAAGACCGCGATGGCGCAACACTTAGCCAACATTTTGGGCCGCGAACTGATCACTGCCCATGCCAGCAGCCTGCTGGACAAATACGTGGGCGGCACAGAAGAGAAGTTGGCTGCGCTATTTGCCCAGGCGCGTAAAAAAGGCGCCGTACTGCTGCTGGATGAAGTCGATACCCTGCTTATGCAGCGCGACAACAGTATGCAGAGCTGGGAAATATCTCACACCAATGAGCTTTTGGTACAGATTGAGAATTTTGACGGCATTTTGCTGGCCACCACCAACCGCGTGGATAGCCTGGACCGAGCCGTCATCCGCCGCTTTGATCTCAAGGTGGAGTTTTTGCCACTAGCACCCGAGCCGTTACGTGATTTGCTTCAAGCAGTGCTGCCTGAACGCGACCACGCCCGGTTAGCCACAATTCCAATGGGCCACTTAGCGCAGCGTCGCGTGACACCTGGGAACGTTCGCACAGCACTAGATCAACTGGATTTACGTGGGCTACCCATTCGCCTGAATAAGCTACTGGACGCCCTTGCCCTGGAAGAACGTGAGCAGCACGGTAATCGTCACTCCATCGGCTTTATTTGAGCTAAGGACCGAACAAAAACGTGCAAGAGATACACTACGCATCAAGAGAGGAGAAATCTAAACGAATTAGATTAACCTTAGCGCTACCCTTCACCTGATAACCAGATGCTTAATCTTAATCCACTCCCAGTGCTTTGACCATTTTACACTACCTTACCCTTTGCCATGCTGCAGTCCATTATGTTTAAAGCTTTATTTCCACCGCTGATTCATCCCCACAGTGAATGAAAAAGCACCCTTTGGCGATACGCGAGGATGAAAACTTAAACCAGCCACGGCCAGATTTTTCATCGCCCTCATCGTTGCCCGACCAGGAGAAATCGATACGCTTGCCGTCTCCTGAAAGGCGGTAGTCAAGCTGGCCTTCGACAGCACCGAAGATAAAATAGCCAAGGCCGTTGTCATCGAACCTAAAGTGACCCGGCTCAATCAAATCGACAAAGTCCTGATCCCAGGCTTCCATCCAAGTGATACGCCAAAGGCCGATGGGGGCAATGACTGCGCTACCTTTACTATTGAGGCTAATGCCAACACGGGCCGCCTGACGCGTCATGGTGTTGATAAAGCGGGAGAGGGCTTTGGGGGCGTATTTTTGATGTTGGCGGTGTTCATGTTAGATCCTTGAAAGTGTCTTGCAAAAAGCGCTGCCCTTTAGGGGGTAAGCGGTATTGCTGAAGGCGGCTATTGGGCGTTTCGGGCAGCGTCATTTCGATGAACTCAGCCTGAAGGGCAGGCGTTAGATAATGTTGGCGGAAATGAGCGCGATGCTTGAGATGCAAGAGTTAGCTTAGCCCGCCTGATGATAGCGGGCCATCGCTTAATATTTTCAGCAGCGGGAGCAGTGTTTCTATATTCTCAGATTGGGTCACTAATGTTGGATTTTCTATCGGAACCGGCGCTGCTAGCCGGATACTCAAACGCACGCGATTGGCAATTTTTTCAATATGAGGCTCTGGCAGCCCTTGGGCGTGGGCTTCCGCGAAAGTACGCTTCACACCGCTGCCCCACTGCTCTACCAGCCCTAACTCACGAAACACGCGGGCAATCACTGGGTTGCGAATCATGGAAACGCCGCGCCTCATGTCTTCAACGGTCATGCCGGGCATCAGTAGGCCTGGGCTTTCAATCTCGATGCGGTCGTCAAAAAACGCTATGCGTATGGGGCTGCCGCGCTGGGAGTAGTCGCTGTGTACCAAGACGTTGATAATGGCTTCGCGCAGTATGGTCAGTGGAATGCTCCACACATCGCGGCGGCGCATGGCGCCAAACTCTGCTTGCTTAAAGGCGTGTTTTTTGAGAAATAGCTCAATGACATCAAACGCTTGAGGTAGCGGCGCGTAGATATCTGTCTGATCAAAAATCTCGAACTTATCGGTGCCGCGAAAACGCCCGCACTGAATCCAGGCATCTTCAAAATGCCACTGGCGCTCGCGGCCAAAAAGCAAAATCCCACCAACGCTGGGTACTCAACGGCCTTGATACGGCACCAGTAGTCGTAATGTTCGCAACTTATTGTCATCAAGCGGTTGTTTTCCCCAGAGCCAACGATGGACGCTGAATCAGGCAAGCGGAAGACTTAATACCAAGCTGTCTAAAGAAGCTCAGCACCTTATTCAAGCGTGGTTAACGGAGCAGTCATAGGTATACCTCATTTTTATGCGGCTTACGTTGTCGCACCCCTACCGTAGCTTATGTCACCTCACCCTTCAGGGAAGGCACGCTATGGATATGTTGGTACGTTCATCTTCAGTAACCGCGGATGCACAGCGCGAATTGGCGAAGTGGCAGGCGGATCGCGCCTATTGGGCAGAAACCCTCCCCGTCATGGAGATGCTTAGCGAGTTTTTAACCTTGACCCCTATGCTGCATCAGCAAATAGCGACGGCGAGCACCGATGGTCGGCACCTCTACTTCTGCCCACGGTATAGCGCCACACTCTCCGATGAGTCACGTCGCTTTTTGCATGCCCACCTCATCTGGCATTGCGTGGCTGGCCATTTAACCGCCCCGCTAGTAGCTGGTCAGCATCGTTGGCATTTAGCATGTGACCATGAAGTCAATGCGTTGTTGTTGGCCCTTGGCGTACCGCTGACTTTGAATGCGCTGCTATTCCCCGTTTGCGTTGGCCGCAGCGCTATAGATGTGTATCGCTGGCTTGAAGGACACCCTGACACCTCACTGGAGGTTGCCGCAGACATACACCCTGCCGCACTATGGTGGCATCTTCCCGACGCTGTTCCCGATCAACGCATGACGGCGCGATGGCGACACCGAGCTCATTTGATCGCCCGGGAGCCAGATGCACTGCCCGAGAGGGTCGCTAAGTTTTGTGAGGCACGATAAACTTAATGCTTTTATTCCTATAGCCAGGGTTAGCGTCACTATGTCCGATACCCGCGATACGCTCTTTCGCTACTTGACCTTACTTCAGCTCATTCCCCGCTACCCTGGGCGAATATCGACCCCCGTGTTGAAAGAAAAACTCGCTGAACGCGGCTTTCATATTGATACGCGGTCGTTACAACGCGATCTAAGCCAAAAACTGTCTACGCAATTTCCCATAGGCTGCGACGATAGCCAGAAGCCTTACCGTTGGTATTTCGATCGTGACTTTCAGTGTCATCTGCCCTCACTGGATGTACCAAGTGCGCTAACGCTGGTACTGGCCGAAGAGTATTTAAAAGGATTATTGCCCCCAGTGGTCGTTGGGCAGTTATCACCGCACTTTTCTGATGCGAGGCGGCTGCTTGATGAGATGAGTTCCAACGGCTTGAGCCAATGGGCACGGAAGGTCCGCGCCATTCCTAATGGCAAGGCGCTAATTCCTGCGGCGCTGAATGAAATGACGTGGCAGATCGTCTCGCAAGCCCTGCTGGAGCAGAAACCGGTGGATGTCGTGTACTTGTCGCGCGCAGCCAAAACGGAAAAGCACTTCACCCTTCATCCGCAAGGACTGGTCAGCCGTCACAGTGTGACGTATTTGCTGGCGACAGTGGACGACTATGACGATATTCGTCAGTTCGCCATGCACCGCATCGAAACAGCCACGCTAAGTGAAGCGACCTGGCGACCTTTGCACGGTTTTGACCTGGATAATTACATAGCAGGTGGAGCGTTTGGCTACCTGCAAGGCAAAGCCCCCGTCACACTTTTCGCCCACGTAGCACCACAAGTCGCGTGGCTGCTCAGTGAGACGCCACTATCTGAAAATCAGCGGTTGATACCACTGCCCGACAGCAACTGGCAACAGCTAGAAGCCGAGGTGCCCGATGATCAACAAACGCTGTGGTGGCTGATGGCCATGGGTGCCAATGTCAACGTCCTGGCCCCCGCGGCATGGCGAGAAACGTTGAAGGCGAATGCAGAGCAGGTACTCGCGCATTACCAAAACACACCGGTCGCGCACGAGACCGCTTAACGACATGCCAATGGAAGCTAACCTACTTAAAGGAGATAACGGTGCTCTGTTTTGCTTATGGCTCAAATATGTCTACCCAGCGCTTAGCCGCACGGATTCCAGCGCGCTTTGTGACCACCGCCCTTCTACCCGCGTATCGCCTGGCCTTTCATCAGCAGGGCGGTGACGACTCCGGCAAGTGCGATATTGTACCGGCATCCGATCAGTCGGCTGTCTACGGAGTTATCTGGGAAGTCGCTTCGCACCATAAGCTGACACTGGATCGTTACGAGGGACTCGATGTTGCCTACGATGAAAACTGGCTGACGGTAACGGACCTGGCTGGTGAAGGGCAATTTGAAGTTCAGGCGTATGTTGGCAAAATCACATCCATCGGCATGCGCCCGTATACGTGGTACAAGCATCACGTTTTAGCGGGCGCGCGAGAGCATGGATTACCCGCCGCTTATATCCGCGCAATAGAACGAATCGAAGCTCAAATTGACCCAGACCCTGAACGCCACGCACGCGAAATGGTGCTACATGGGCAGGATGAATCGTTAGTGCGAGGAGCGTAATGGGCAATGACGAACGTTTAATCACATTTTATCGCGGGGAAGGCCACGATCATAAGGGACGTCGACTTGAAGATATCTGGGCACTCCCCTCTTTTTGGCTGGAGCACACCCACGACTATATCCAGTGGTTGTTTCCTATCCCGGAAGCAGGCCGCTTCAACGGCTTTGCGCCGTTACTGACCACCGACGTGCAAGCGGCGTTTGAGAAAGACGCTTTATTACGCCAGCGCCAGCAGCACTCGCTTGGCGTGATGTTAGATTTTTTTGGGCTGAAATGCGAAGACCATACCTTCACAGCACAGCGCGACCTCTTGATCCAGACGCATATTTGGCTGAAAACAGGCGGCCATAACCATCTGCGCATCACACGTATGATCCGTTCGCTATACTTGTGTCATCAGCCAGAGCTTGCCCATGCTTTCCAGCAGGCCGTGATTGATATTGGTACGCAGCACGGCATAGTGTCGGAAACGTCGGTGCAGTTTTGGCGGGACGCAATTTAAAGCAGTCTCAACTGATCGATACCAGCAGCGATCCAGTCGAGAGCCACCTGACTATTAAAGCGCGCTAAACTTTCAAACAAAAACGGCCACTGTAGCAATTAGCTAAGTGGCCGTTTTTACTTATGTTTTGGTCGGAGCGACAGGATTCGAACCTGCGACCTTTGCAACCCCATTGCAACGCGCTACCAAGCTGCGCCACGCTCCGTTGCCTTTATTGGCAGTACAACTTTGCCTCAAGACGGTGCGTATACTAGCGTTTTCTTGGCTAAATAGAAAGCCCTTATAGGGCTTTCTTTTCAAGTGACACGCATCGCTCTGATTCGCGCGGGCATTGACTATTTTTGATCTGCCGCAAGCAGCAGTTCTTCCATCGCAGCGTAAACGCCGGGTGCCGCTATTAATAAATGCTCAGGGTAAAGGTCCACTGGTATCGCTTGCGGTACTTCGTACAAGTGCCCGACCCTGGCGCCCGCTTCGCGGGCAATCACCCAGCCGCCCACAAAGTCCCACGGTGAAACCGTTTCGTAGTAGGCGTCTAAACGGCCGCAGGCAATATCGCAAATATCCAGTGCCGCGGCACCGTTACGACGAATATCCTGGCAGTGATCCAGCACGGCCTCTAATCGCTTGAGCAGCACCTTTCGCGCTTCTTTACGGTAGGGAAACCCCGTTCCCACCAGCGTGTGCGCTAACGAATCCGCGTTGCTTGGCTTGATAGGCTGGCCATTGCAAAAAGCCCCAAGCCCTTCCGCCGCACTAAAGGTTTCCGCTAGGAATGGGGCATGAACCACACCCACTTTGGCGACGCCGTTTTCCATCCAGCCAATGGAAACCGCGACATGGCGTAGCCCTTGGGCGAAATTGACCGTTCCATCGATAGGATCGACGACCCAGAGCCGTGGCGCGTCGACCTGCAAAGCGCTTTCAGGCGCGAGTTCCTCACTCAACCGCGCTTCACCGGGGAAGTGCTCTTCCAAACGCTGACGAATAAGCTCGTCAACGGCTATATCGACATCGGTGACCAGCTCATTATCTTTCTTTAGGTGGTGGGCAAAGCCCTGCTCTTCCCGGGCCTTGGTGATCATCCGCCCCGCTTCTTCAGCGATTGAAATAGCCAGATCAAGACGCGCAGCTAATGTGTGGTCGCTCATTGAATCTCCCTTTTAGAACGATGTATCAATAGATACCTCCACCATAAGCCGACAAGATGTGATTTTCGAGTCACATAGTGTTTGGGTAATGGCGGTTAACGCAAAACGTCGACCAACACATCCACCACAATGCGCGTTGCCGCTTCGATTAGAACAACGTCATCGCCAACACGCTCCCACTCATAACCGGGGTACTGCGGCAGCTGCGATGCAATTGGACCGTCAAAGCGTTTGGCAATGCCTGGCGGCAGCGGTTTGCCACGCTCAAGGTTGCGCTGAATACCCGGCGGTAGCGATTCGGCTCGCGGCGCATCGTACTGGCGAAATAGCTGGCGTAGTTCACGCTCGTTGATACGTGGCAGATCAACCCGCTCATCGCGTGAATTTCCAGGCCAGTGAGATTCATGCGGCTGGCCCTTATCACGGGCACTGTGGGCAGGGGCATGATCAGGCTGGGCGAAGGCAGCGCTATTAAGCAGCAATGCGCCAAGCGCGCTTATGACAATCAGTTTGATAGGATTCACTGTAAGCTCCTCGCTTAAGGTCAGAGCTAACAGTGTACTGGCTTAATAAGCAGGAAGTGTGGAAATGAAAAAGGGCCCGAAGGGCCCTTGAGTAAAATTGATAACTGTTATTCACGACAAGCTGAAGGAAGGAAGGTGTCGTCAATGTCTTCGCTAGAACAACGCCACCCTGCGATTTGCCCACCGTCAGTATCAGAGTCGGCAACTTCTTCAGCGCCATTGTCTTCGATGATAAGTGGCTGGACCACCATCGAAGCACCACTATGAACACCATTATCAAATGCTACGGTGTACCCACCGCTAGCTGCACCATCTAGAGTCACATCATCTATATACTGACCACCAATGTCACCTGCTGTTTCAGTAATGTAAGAAGAATCATCCCCAACATTTTTGTATCCTATAAAGTTGCCGTTCTCAGAAAAATATAAGCCTATATCAGTTCGTAAACCAGCTGTAGCAGTAAAAGCTTCTGTCGCCTGCGCGCGCCCTACATAATTCTGATACTGCGGTACGGCGATGGACGCCAACACCCCGATAATCGCAACGACGATCATCAGCTCAATCAGGGTGAAACCGCCTTGCTTGGTGCTACGAGTGGCCGGTTGTGCAGATTTCTGCATGAGGCATCTCCTGTGGGATTAAGTAAGCCTTTGTAAGAAATATACTTCCTTAAAAAGGATTAAAAAAGTGACTCCACATTAGCTGACGGGCCATTTATTTACAACCAGATACCTTCATGCTATCGGTTTATTTATCTTTACCTTTTTTCGGCTTTTCATGACCAGCAATTTAATGCCTGTAGGTACTCGTTTATGGTACTGGTAGACTGTACAAGCCGATGTCAAACAGGTCTTTTGGATGAGCCAGCCCCCTTATGAGTCAACGTTAAGCCACGCCGCGGCCCGCGGCGGGCTTCGCGGTATTGCCCAGCGCTTGGTCAAGCATGGGTTGTTGACGAACGCCCAGGCCGCGACGGCTGAAACGACGGCGTCGGATCTGGAAATATCGTTACTTCAGCATGTCATTGAAAGTGGTTTGGTCGACACGATGGCGGCCACGGTTGCCGCTGGTTGGGAGTATGGCCTGCCGGTGATTGATTTAGAGGCACTGCGCCTGGCAACGCTACCGCCTGCTTCCGACTACCCTATCAAGGTGCTCCAAAACCTTAATATTCTGCCGTTAGCACGCCACGGCCATCGCCTGACGGTCGCGGTGCCCTACCCGGCTACGTTAACGCAGCTGGATGAGCTGCAGTTCGCCACGGGCCTTAGCGTTGAGGGCATTCTCGCCCCCGTTGATCAAATCTCTGTTGCCCTTAACAGCTACCTTGCTCAAAACGAACGCGGCCTGCTGGATGAGCTAGACAATATCGACGACGCCGTTAGCTCGTTGAATGTTGCCAATCACAGCGATGGCAACGAGGTGCCGCTGGATGAATCCTCGCAGAATAGCGAGGACGCACCCATCGTAAAGTTTGTAAACAAGATTCTTTTAGACGCGATTCGCAAAGGCGCGTCCGATATTCATTTCGAGCCTTATGAAACGCTCTACCGAGTGCGTTTTCGGGTTGACGGCATGCTGATTGAAGTCGCCAGACCGCCCTTTGCGATGCGCAATCGTATTGCGGCGCGCCTGAAAATCATGGCGCGCCTGGATATTTCGGAGCGCCGCTTGCCACAGGATGGCGCCATCAAGCTTAAGCTTTCACGCACCCGCTCGCTGGATTTTCGGGTTAACTCGTTGCCTACGGTATACGGGGAAAAGCTGGTCCTGCGGATATTGGACCCCAGCGCTGCTCAGTTGGGTATTGAGCAATTGGGCTTTACCGATGAGCAGCGCGACCACTACGAGCACGCGTTAAAACAGCCCCAAGGCATGATCCTGGTGACCGGCCCAACGGGTAGCGGTAAAACCGTTTCGCTGTATACCGGGATTAATATTCTCAATAAAGTCGAGCGCAATATTTGCACGGCGGAAGACCCGGTTGAAATCAAAGTAGCTGGCATTAACCAGGTCAACGTGCTGCCTAAAATCGGCCTCGATTTTGCCAGTGCGCTGCGAGCCTTTCTGCGCCAAGACCCCGACGTGGTGATGGTCGGGGAAATCCGCGACCTGGAGACGGCTGAAATTGCCGTCAAGGCGGCCCAGACGGGGCACTTGGTACTCTCCACAGTGCACACTAACTCGGCAGCTGAAACGCTTACCCGGTTGGCGAACATGGGCGTGTCCTCGTTTAACATCGCCAGCGCCGTTAGCTTGATCATAGCGCAGCGACTAGCCCGCAAGCTTTGTAAACACTGCAAAGAACCGGTCGAGATCCCCCATGAAGCACTGCGCAAAGAAGGCTTTAACAACCAAGAAATTGGCCAAGCGGCTATTTACAGACCTGTGGGCTGCAAACACTGTACCCATGGCTATAAAGGTCGCATCGGCATCTATGAGGTCGTGCCCGTCACGGAAGCCATGCGTCAATTAATTATGCGCGACGCGAATGCCCTGGACATTGACCACCAGGCGCGGCGCGAGGGTTATCCAAGCCTGCACCGCAGCGGCTTGCTAAAAGTCATGCAGGGCGTTACCAGCCTTGAAGAGATTAATCGAGTAAGCAAGGAGTAAGGCATGGCTAAAACGGCACGTCGACGCCCAACGCCCGCTATCAAACTATCGCGCTGGAAATGGGTCGGTAAGGGTCCGCAGGATAGAACGCTAAGCGGCGAGATGATTGGGCGAAGTAAAGCCGAAATAGCCGCTGAGCTGACCAAACAAAATATTGTGATTCGGCGTATCAGCAAAAAAGGCGGGTTAGGCGGTCATGGGCGTATCAACGCCAATGACATTATGGTGTTTGCACGCCAGATGGCGACCATGATTCGCGCGGGCATTCCCCTGCTGCAAGCGCTTCAAGTCGTGGCTGAAAGCTTGAAAAAACCCGCCATGGTGGCGTTGGTTCAGCATATGATGAGCGATGTTTCATCGGGCGCCAGTTTTTCAGATGCCTTACGCCGTCATCCCAACCATTTTGATCGCTTGTTTATTAACCTGGTGGATGCTGGTGAACAAGCCGGTGCGCTGGATCAAATGCTTGATCGCGTTGCGACGTACAAAGAAAAGGTTGAATCGCTAAAAGCGCGGGTGAAAAAGGCCCTCTGGTACCCCACCGCCGTGATGACCATTGGTATTGCGGTGACCATGCTGCTGTTGATTAAAGTGGTTCCCGAGTTTGAAAGCATGTTTCAAAGTTTTGGCGCTGAGCTGCCTGCGCTAACACAGATGACGGTTAATCTATCCGAGCTTGCCCAACGCTATTGGCTAGCAGCACTGGGCGCGAGCGTCGCCGCCATCTTCTTGCTTAAAGCCAGCATTAGACGCTCACCGAAAATCGCCTACCGGATGCACGCATTACTGCTGCACTTACCGATCATTGGCGATATTTTACATAAATCCGCTATCGCCCGGTTTTCGCGCACCTTAGCCACCACCTTTGCCGCCGGTGTGCCACTCGTTGAAGGGCTCGATACCGCTGCTGGCGCCACGGGTAATAAGGTTTACGAGCGCGCGGTGGTGCAAACACGCCAGGATGTCGCGACCGGGCAGCAGCTGCACTTTGCAATGCGCATGACCAACCGCTTTCCTGCCCTGGCCATTCAAATGGTCAGTATCGGTGAAGAGGCGGGGTCGCTGGACGCCATGCTAAACCGCGTTGCCGACTATTATGAAGAAGAAGTCGAGAACAAGGTCGATGCACTAACGTCGCTGATGGAGCCAGTGATTATTGTCGTGCTGGGTGTTCTGGTGGGTGGCGTTGTTGTTTCCATGTATTTGCCGATCTTCGATTTAGGCTCAGCCCTTTAAATAAACTCTGCTTATGAACGTTAAGGAGCTTCATGCCTCTCCCTTCACTTTTCGTGTGGTTGATCGTTTTCCTGGCCGGGCTATGTCTGGGCAGCTTTCTCAATGTGGTGATTACCCGCCTGCCCGTGATGCTGATGCGCCACTGGCGCAGTGAGGCCCGCGCAGCGCTTGAGTTGAGTGCAGAACCCTCGCCGCGGTTTAATTTGGCCACTCCCGGCTCCATGTGCCCACGCTGTGAAGCGCCCATCGCCTGGCACGACAATCTGCCACTGTTAGGTTGGCTAAAACGGCGCGGGCGCTGTGCAACGTGTCAGACCGCTATTAGCATTCAATACCCATTGGTCGAGTTAGTCAGTGGTTTGCTTGCCTTGGTGGTATTGGCACTCCACGGCGCCACGGCAGAATCAGCGTTTCTTTACGGCGCCTGTCTTATGCTATTAGCGCTCGCCGTTATCGATTTTCGCACCCAACTGCTACCCGACATCATCACCCTACCGCTGCTTTGGGCAGGCTTACTGTTCCAGCTCCTCTTCCAGCCGTTTATGCTGTCTGACGCGGTCATAGGCGCGATGGCCGGTTACTTAACGCTGTGGAGTTTTTATTGGCTATTTAAACTCGTTACCGGCAAAGAGGGCATGGGCTTTGGTGATTTCAAGCTGCTCGCTGCGCTGGGGGCCTGGCTGGGATGGAGCTTTTTACCGCTCATTTTAGTGATTTCCGCAGGGCTTGGGGCCATTGTTGGCCTCTGTGCGCAAGCCTTTTTACCCCGTTTGCGGGGCGCGCCACTGCCCTTCGGCCCTTTTCTGGCCCTCGCAGGCTGGGTGGCGTTACTTGTCGGCGATGAGCTGATGGCGCTGTATATCAACCTAATGATTTACACTTAAGCTATTCGAACATTCGCTATTTGAGGTAGACGATGATTATCGGCTTAACCGGTGGCATTGGGTCAGGTAAATCGACCGTTACGCGGGCCTTTGAGACACTCGGCGCTGCCTGGGTCGACGCCGACGACGTTGCTAGAGAAATTGTCGCTCCAGGGGAGCCAGCCCTGCTAGCCATCAAACAGCGCTTTGGCGACCCAGTGATTCATCAGGATGGCACCCTTAATCGCGCCGCGTTACGTGACATCGTGTTTAAAGACCCAGCCCAACGACAGTGGCTGGAATCCATTACACACCCAAAGGTTAGGGAACGTTTACAGCAACATTTAAAGCGACTTAACGCCGAAGGCGCGCCCTATGTACTGTTGGTATCACCGTTATTATTTGAATCGGGACAGGATGCGCTTGTTGACCGCAGCGTCGTTGTTGATGTTCCTCAACAACTACAGTTATCCAGAACGCGGCAGCGGGATGGGGTGAGTGAAAGCCAAGTGCATGCTATTCTCGCCGCCCAACTGCCTCGCGAGCAACGGCTAGCCAAGGCGGATGACGTCATCAATAACAGCGGTGACCACGTCAGTATGATGGACCAGGTGGCGCGGCTGGACGCACGCTTCCGCCGACTGACTAGCGACTAAAATACCGCGCCCGTTAACCCAATTGGAGTTTTTATGACTCGCCCTGCCAACGACGCCCCACTTGAAGTTAATTGCCCACAGTGCGCTAAGCGCGTGCCATGGCTGCCCGAAAGCACTTACCGGCCATTCTGCAGCAAGCGCTGTCAGCTGCTCGACTTAGGCGCCTGGGCCGAAGAATCGCACCGCATATCGGGGGAATCCGCAATGGATGAAGCCGATATAGAGACGCTGCTGGCGCAAGCGGATAAGGATGCACCGCTCTCTTGATGAGATTGATAACTGACTATGTCTGCGACTGATTCTGATGCATCTCCCCCCTCGGCCTACCACTTGGTGCTTCAATTAGATCAACAGTTTGACGATCTACTCGACACTATTGAGGTCGCTGTATCGCTATACGAACAGCAGTGTCCTCCTACCTGGGTGTTTCACCAAACGGCACCCAGCCGCCACTGGCTGCGCGAAGCACTGTTTGATATGTGGCATCAGCAAGACCAAGATGGGCGTGAAACGCGTAATTATATTGCGATCGTAGCGGCTGATGACGAACTGCTTAACGCGATAGACGCTGTTAATCGATCTAAAACACGCTTTAGTGAGCTGTTGAAGCATATAAAACAGACGTACCCGCAAGCATTTAATGATGCTAAACATCGCCTCGCTCAGCGCCACCCTCATGTTGACGCAGTATTACGCCGCAGTGGACTCGCCAGGCTACATCTTAAACAGAGTTGGCGTCAGCTACCTATCGCTGAAGCGCCCGTCTCACGCGTTCGCTTTGCCTGGTATAGCAGCGGGCGTTCGATTAAGCGGCTGACAGTGCAAGAAGCAGAACATAAGCTTTTACAGCTTGATACCGATGCGGCGCATGTGCGTATTCAACTACGCAAGCTAGCCAGTCTACCGAGTGGGGAAATACTGGCTCAGGTTCAAACCCAAGCGCCGCTTATGCGAGCCAATTTATTTTATACCGAACCGCTCGCCGATGGGCATACACGAAGAGCTCTAAATGCGGCCATGCCGATCTTTGTGCCTGCTAACCATCAACGCCTGCCGCACATTAACTTGCCAGCCTTACACCCGCCCACCACTCGCACGCGTGCTAGACGCCGCGATGAAAAACTAGAGGACGAAGTGTTTCTGGCTAGTTTACGCATTTACCGTTACCGATAATGCGTTACCAAGCGCTAAGAAAAGACGTTATGGGCGCTCGCTGCCGGGCACCACATCCTGCTGCCATAGCCCATAGGTAAGCAATGTGTCAGCCAGCTCGGCAATGTCGTCATGTCCCAGGCCATATTCGCTCAACAAGGCGTCAAAACGCTGTTTGAAAGCACGCGCCTGCTCTTGTTGCTGCTGATGTTGCTGAGCGTCTTCATCGTCTTTTTCTAACGCTGCAAGCGATCTTACCGGCGGCCCTGTGGGTATATCAAAATCACTGTCAGGGTCGTCCAACTGGCGCAGAGCTTGCGAAAAAGCGTCATCTAATTCACGAAATTTACGCAGTTTATCGCGCTCATCTAACTGCTTTTCAACCTTTTGATATTTCATTGACGTTTCATTTACACCTTGCTTGAAATGGTCGATATGACTGCCAACGTAGCGTTTTAAACAACAACTGTGCACAAAGGCGTAAAACTACCGAGCAAACTTACTCTCGTCACCCGCCTACCAACATAAAGACACCCGCACTATGCACCTTAAGGGGATAAGGACGTTTACCATGCAGTCAGCGATAAAGCTTTACCTTGATGCTCGGCATCAATAATTCTCAAAATAGCTCAAACAGAGCGTTAGCTCTCATGGGTACGCTGATCATTCTTTCCCATCAGCCAGGCTATCAACACGTACAAGCACCAGAAGAGCGCTTTTACAGGCGAGAAAAATACGGCCTGTATCATTCACGGGAGGCCAGACAATGTTTAATGCGATGACACGAACTGATATCTGGCTGCAGAATACACCGACCAGCCTTGAATATCTGGCTAATCACCTAGGATACTCTGCTTCTCAAGTCCGGTGTCAATACCGTCAAAGATTCTATATTTCCCCAAGCGCCTAGCGCGCGCCGCTTTATTGCTGGCGCTTTCCCTTCCAATATAGCGCAAATCGCACAGCGCAGCGGCTACCAAACACACTCTTCTTTTTTACGTGCCTTTCAGCGCCCTTATCGGTTGACACGCGCCTGTACGAGGCGCATAAGCACGTCAGTGGGCCTATGGGAGCTCTTACAGCCATAACAGGCAGCTAGCCTGTCTCAGGCGCGTTTACGCCTTGCCTCGCTGTACTGCCTGACTTGCTAGCTGATAAGGTCGGTGCGCTTAATGGTGAAAACCACTCGCTTAACCGTACCGAGGCGTGTCGATCTTTCCGCTCATTACTACGCAAAGACGTGCTTTCAAGCGTTAGCCTATCTATCCAAGGCGTTAGCGCACACTATTACTTTTAGGCTCCACAGACGGGATGATGACTACCTTAGCGGCCATGCCCTCCAGGCTTTGCGGAAAGACAATCATTTGAAACTGAGGATTCCGCTATTGCGGTAGCGATAATACGTTGGCGCCTGAGCGAGCTTTTGGCAGTACAAAACCGGCATTTCTTGATAGAAATGCCGGCCATTAAACGACTTAGTCTTCCATGCGTACCAGCCAAGACTCAACGGCTTCATCACCGTACTGGTCTTTCCAGCTACGCAGGCCTTTATGATTCCCGCCACGCGTTTCAATCACTTCACCCGTATGGGGGTTTTTGTAAATTTTCAGGCGGCGCTTGCGACGAGCATTGCCACTTGCAGTGACTTTGGTGCTGCGCTGATCAGCAGCGGGATCCAACAAAGCAATGACGTCGCTCGGGCGCTTGTCGAACTCAGTCATCAGTGCTTCAAGCTTAGCTTTGAACTCTAGCTCGCTTTTAAGACGTTGATCGCCTTCCAAACGCTGAAGATCTTCCTGAAGCTGCTTTAGCTGCTGCTCTTTTTGGATATATTCGTTAAGTAATGACATCGGGGTTCCTTTAACATCGATTCTAACAGAACGGGGTATACTGTTACGGGTACCCACTAGACAACCTTGGCACCCGCTAGTTCAGAATGCTGGGCTATTATTACTGCAAAAAGGCTAACTGACAATAGTCTAGTTGGTTTTCACTCGATTACTAATCGTTTTTTAAACTCAATCACTGTTTTAATAGCCTAACTCATAAAAGCCAATAGCCAATAGCCAATAGCCAATAGCCAATATTGGCTATTATCACTTTTTAACGATTCAAAAAAAAAGCGCCGCCCATAAGGGCGGCGCTTTTACAAACCAGTCACTAATGCACGATTAGTCTTGGCCCATCTGCTGCTTAATTAGCTCGCCGATAGTTGTCGGACCACCGCCTGCCTCTTCTGGCTCTTGCTCACGCATCTTCTTCAGATTCTGACGCGTATCGTCCTGGTCTTTCGCTTTAATCGACAGATTAATCTGACGGCTCTTGCGATCAACGCTGACAATACGTGCTTCGACACTGTCACCTTCGTTTAGCACATTACGCGCGTCTTCAACGCGATCAGCGCTAATCTCAGACGCCTTCAGTACCGCAATAACGTCAGTCGCCAATTCAACCTGAGCTTCTTTAGCGTCGACTTCAACGATACGGCCGGTAACGATGCTGCCCTTGTCATTAACTGACAGGTATTCAGCAACGGGGTCGGAGTCCATCTGCTTGATGCCCAGCGAAATACGCTCACGCTCTGGATCAATCGACAGAATAACCGCTTCGGCTTCATCGCCTTTCTTGAAGTTGCGTACCGCTTCTTCGCCGGTATCCGTCCAAGAGATATCGGACAGGTGAACCAAACCGTCGATACCGCCTTCAAGGCCGATAAAGATACCGAAGTCAGTAATTGACTTGATGGTACCTGAAACACGGTCGCCCTTGTTGTACTCACTGTTGAAGGTTTCCCACGGGTTAGCAGTGCACTGCTTGATACCCAGCGAGATACGACGACGTTCTTCGTCGATATCCAACACCATGACGTCAACATCATCGCCCACTTGAACGACTTTAGACGGATGGATGTTTTTGTTGGTCCAGTCCATTTCAGAAACGTGAACCAGGCCTTCGACACCCTCTTCCAGCTCGGCAAAGCAACCGTAGTCAGTCAGATTAGTAACGACTGCGTGCACTTTCGTGCCTTCCGGGTAACGCTGCTTGATGTTGACCCACGGATCTTCACCCAGCTGCTTCAGACCCAATGAAACGCGATTACGCTCACGGTCAAACTTCAACACCTTGACGTTGATCTCGTCGCCGACAGCAACGATTTCAGACGGATGCTTAATACGCTTCCACGCCATGTCGGTAATGTGCAGCAGGCCGTCGACGCCGCCCAGATCGACGAAAGCGCCGTAGTCTGTCAGGTTCTTAACGATACCCTTGATCTGCTGACCTTCTTGCAGAGTGGCCAGCAGCGCTTCGCGCTCGGCACTGTTCTCTGCTTCCAGAACCGCACGACGTGATACTACGACGTTGTTACGCTTCGGATCGAGCTTGATGACTTTAAAGTCCAGCTCTTTATTTTCCAGGTGCGCAGTGTCACGAACTGGACGAACGTCAACCAACGAGCCGGGCAAGAAAGCACGGATAGAGTCAACTTCGACCGTGAAGCCGCCTTTAACCTTACCGTTGATAACACCCTTGATGGCTTCGTCTTTCTCAAAGGCTGCTTCCAGAATCTTCCAAGCTTCAGCGCGCTTGGCTTTTTCACGAGACAGGCGAGTCTCACCGAAACCATCTTCCACGGCTTCAAGGGCAACATGCACGTCATCGCCGATGGCAATGTTTAGATTGCCATTTTCATCGCGGAATTGTGACGCCGGGATCTGACCTTCAGATTTCAGACCAGCGTTGACAGTAACCCAGTCACCGTCAATGTCGACAACCTGAGCGGCGACAATCGCGCCTGGCTCCATATTGATGTCGTTAAGAGACTGTTCAAACAGATCAGCAAAGCTTTCGCTCATGGTGTTCCTACGTAATTACGTTGTTGAGGCATAAATGCCTTCTCCGTACCACCAGCAAGTACGGGCCTAATGTCACTCAGCCTTCGGAGGTGTTAACGCTGGTTAGACCTGACCGGGCTCACCGATGTGAGTTTAGTGCCCTGCCACGTCGTGACACCTATCCAAAAGCGCCGCAAGGGAAAATCACACGCCGCTTACCAGCCCCCTTTGGGCGAGTAGTTCGGTCAATCGATCTACCACTTCCGGTATGCTCAGACGCGTGGTATCAAGCGTAATGGCATCATCTGCCGGCTTGAGAGGTGCCACGCTGCGCTGCGTATCGCGTGCATCGCGTGCCTGAATCTCCTTTAAAAGACTCGAAAGACTAGCATCCACCCCGGCTTCCTGCAACTGTAGATAACGCCGACGCGCTCGTTCATCGGCGCTCGCGGTTAAAAAAATCTTTAGCGTAGCGTCAGGAAACACCACTGTTCCCATATCACGACCGTCGGCCACTAACCCCGGTGCCTGGCAAAAATCGCGTTGGCGCTGTAGCAGCGCTTGGCGCACCGCGGGTAGCGCGGCCACTTGCGAAGCGCGCTCGCCAGCCTGTTCGGTGCGGATCAGGGAGCCGACATCTTCACCTTCAAGGAGGGTGCGCGGCTGACCATCGACAATCGGAAATGCGACATCTAGTCGCTGCGCTAAATGTGAAAGCCCCGACTCATTGTCCAAAGCGATCTGGTGCTTAACCGCTGCCTGAGCCGTTAACCGGTAGAGCGCACCGCTGTCCAACAAATGCCAACCTAACCGCTCTGCCACTAAACCGCTGATAGTGCCTTTACCGGCGCCGCCGGGGCCATCAATGGTTACCACAGGAACCGTGGGGAGAGGCGCGTGATTACTCATGGGCGCCCTCTACGCTGACGTCCATGCCAATGCGCGTGGCCAATTCAACGAAATCCGGAAAAGAGGTCGCTACATTGGCACAGTCGTCAATCACAATGTCTTCATTGGCGCGTAGCGCGGCAATCGCAAATGCCATCGCAATACGGTGATCACCCAGGCTATCGATACGGCCACCGCCGTAGCTCGCCTTTTGCGCATTTCCGTTACCGGTAATATCGATGCCGTCTGCCACGACGGTGTGCGGCACACCTAAAACGGCTAAGCCATCGGCCATGGCCTGAATGCGATCAGACTCTTTGACGCGCAGCTCTTCAGCACCGCGCAGGCGGGTCACGCCTTCGGCGTTGGCGGCGGCGATAAACAGCGCAGGGAACTCATCGATTGCCAGCGGCACCTGATCAACGGGGATATCAATACCTTTGAGCGGCGCGTAGCGAATACGGATATCGGCGACCGGCTCGCCGCCGACTTCGCGCTGGTTATCTAGCGCCAAATCAGCCCCCATCAGGGTCAAAATATTAATCACGCCAATCCGGGTTGGGTTAATGCCCACGTGCTCAAGGGTGATATCGGCGCCGGGTGTAATGGCCGCCGCGACCAGGAAAAACGTTGCCGATGAGATATCCGAAGGTACATCGATCGGCCCAGCCGTTAGCTGACCGCCGCCCTGCAGCCAGCAGGTATCGCCTTCACGCGACACCGCATAGCCAAAGCCATTGAGCATGCGCTCGGTGTGGTCACGGGTCGGCGCGGGTTCACGCACACGCGTTTCGCCTTCGGCATACAGCCCCGCCAAGAGCAGACAGGATTTAACCTGGGCACTGGCCATGGGCATATCGTAATAGATGCCTTTAAGAGGGACACCACCGCGAATTCTTAACGGCGGGCGTCCGCCCTCAGCGGTATCGATGGTCGCGCCCATCAACCTCAGCGGGTCCGCCACGCGAGCCATGGGGCGCTTGGTCAGCGACTCATCGCCGGTTAGCTCACTATCGAACGCCTGACCGGCGAGCAGCCCCGAGAACAGCCGCATAGCGGTACCCGAGTTACCCACGTAGATGGGACCCGCGGGGGCTTTTAAGCCGTGCAGGCCGACGCCATGAATCGTCACGCGGCCCTGGTGCGGCCCCTCAATCGCCACGCCCATTTCACGAAACGCCTGCAGGGTCGCCAGGCTATCTTCGCCTTCCAGAAAGCCTTTTACCTCGGTGACGCCTTCGGCCAGTGCGCCCAGCATAATAGAACGGTGCGACATGGATTTATCGCCTGGAACGCGCAAACGCCCCAGGGCCTGACCGCCCGGCTGCACACGGTAGCTGACCTTACCTTGTGGTTGCATATGGTATTCCGCCTGATAACTGGTTTTGTTCAATAAAGAGTCGAAATAGTGCCGGGCATGGCTGGCCCGATCAAAGGTGGCAATCAGCGCATCGCTGTCACCGGTTTCTACCGCATGACGCAATCGAGACAGCCCCGCTTCAAAATCATCCAGCGAGGCCAAAACCGCCTGTTTATTGGCAATAAAAATATCCCGCCACATGACCGGGTCGCTACCCGCAATACGGGTAAAATCGCGAAAGCCACCCGCCGCGTAGCGAAAAATATCCAGCCGCTGATCCTGACGAGCCAGCGTATCCACCAGTGAAAAAGCCAGCAAATGGGGCAAGTGACTGGTGCGCGCCAGCACCTGATCATGGCGCTCCACGTCCATTTCCAGCACCTCGGCACCGCAGGCTTCCCATAGGCAGCGCACGCGCTGCAAAGCGCCTAAGTCTACGTTGGGCTCCGGGGTTAGGATCACCTTGTGATCCACATAAAGACGTGGATTCGCCGCCGCCACACCGCTTTTCTCTGAACCGGCAATGGGGTGCCCTAACACCATATTAGTGGGCACTTGGCCAAATACCCGCTGGGCGCAGGCGCGGATAGTCGCCTTGGTACTGCCAACGTCGGTGATCACCATATCGGGCGATGCACGCTGCATCGCTCCGGCCAAAGTGTTCATCACACTCTCCATGGCGAGCACCGGCACCGCCAGCACTACCATGGTGGCATCATTCACTTGCTCATCAAGTTGGGCGCCGCCTGAATCGATCAGCCCCATCTCAATACCGCGTGCGATCTCCTGCTCATCAGGATCGCAAGCGACAATGTTTCCCTTAAAACCTGCCACGCGCAGCGCTGCCGCCAGCGAGCCACCAATCAACCCCAGGCCAACAATCAATAGGCGCGATTCATGACAAGCTGATGTTTTTACGCTGCTTTCGACCATTAACGTCACAGCACGCCTATGGGGTAGGAGCCCAGCACGCGCAGATCCGCCGCCCGTAGCCGAACTTCTTCGAGCACGGCGGCAACACGCGGCTCATCGCGATGGCCCTTAAAATCAATGAAAAAGACGTAGTTCCACACCCCCGTTCGCGATGGCCGCGTTTCAAGGCGGGTCAAATCGATCTGGTGGCGGTGAAACGGTTCCAGCAACGCATGCAGCGTCCCCGGCTGGTTGCGCATGGCGACCACAATTGAGGTTTTGTCCTCTCCCGCCATAGGCACATCCTGATTGCCAATAATCAAAAACCGCGTGGAGTTATCCGGGCTGTCTTCAATTTTTTCGGCAATATGTTCAAGGCCATAAAGCTTAGCGGCCATATCGCCGGCAATCGCCGCGCTATGCCACTCGGTTTTGACTAACTTGGCCGCTTCAGCGTTAGAAGAAACCGGCACGCGCTCAGCATGGGGATAGTGCGCATCAAGCCATTTACGACACTGGGCGAAAGACTGCGGATGCGAATAGATACGCGAGACTTTATCGCGGCGGGTGTTTTCGCTAACCAGCAAATGATGGTGAATACGCAGCACTACTTCGCCACAGATTTTGATTGAGGAGTCCATAAAGGTATCCAGGGTGTGATTGACCACCCCTTCGGTGGAATTTTCCACCGGCACTACGCCATAGTGAACGGCGCCTGCCTCCACTTCACGGAACACCTCATCGATTGCCGCCATGGGCAGGCTCACCGCACTTTCGCCAAAGTGTTTAAGCGCCGCCTGCTGAGTAAAGGTGCCTTCAGGGCCTAAATAAGCCACTTTAACCGGCTGCTCAAGCGCCAAACACGCCGACATGATTTCGCGGAACAAGCGCGCCATCTCTTCTGAATCAAGCGGTCCTTTGTTCAACGCCATGATGCGTCGCAGCACCTGCGCCTCGCGCTCGGGGCGATAGAACACCGCGTCATTATCTTCGGCCAGCTTAACCCGGGCTACCTGCTGGGCGCAGCTGGCGCGCTCGCTGATCAGATTGAGAATATCGCTATCAAGCTGATCGATACGCTGACGCAACTCATCAAGATTGATCGACGTGTCGGACATAGTGGTTAGCCCCTTGTTTGTTCAAAATCGGCCATAAATGCAATTAATGCATCTACTGCAGACTCGGGCACCGCGTTATACAGGCTGGCACGCATACCGCCTACGCTGCGGTGGCCTTTTAAATTCAGCAGCCCCGCCGCATCGGCCTGTTGCAAGAAGGCTTTATCCAGCGCCGCATCGGCGAGTACAAACGGCACGTTCATGCGCGAGCGATTGGCTTTAGCAATAGGATTACTATAAAACTCGCTGGCATCAATGGCCGCGTAGAGCTTTTCGGCTTTGCGCTGATTGATGGCATCCATCGCTTCCAGCCCGCCGATATCGTTTTTCAGCCACTGAAAGACTAGCCCGGCTAAATACCAGGCATAGGTAGGCGGCGTATTGACCATCGACCCGGCTTCCGCCAGCAGCTGATAATCAAACAGCGAAGGAATATCCGCTTGCGCCTTACCCAATAGGTCGTCACGCACCACCACCAGGGTTAACCCGGCGGGGCCAATATTTTTCTGCGCCCCGGCGTAGATCACGCCAAATTGACTAACATCGGTCGGCCCGGAGAGGATATTTGACGACATATCACAGACCAGCGGCACGCTTGCGCCGTCGGCACGCTGAACCTGGGGCGTGTAGTCAAACTCTAGACCGCCAATGGTCTCGTTTGAGGTGTAGTGCAAATAAGCAGCGTCGGCGCTTACCTGCAGGGCGTCGCGCGCCGGCACCGCCGTATGGCCATTGGGCTCACTACTGGCAGCCAAATGATAGCTAAAGCCGAGCCGCTTAGCCTCGGCGATCGCCTTCTTGCCCCAGATACCGGTCTGAATAAAGTTGCCGCTACCGCCTTGGCCCAGCAGGTTCATCGGCAGCATGGCAAACTGCAAGCTGGCCCCACCCTGCAAAAACAGCACTTTGTAGTTATCTGGCACGCCCAGTAGCTGACGAAAATCCGCCTCGGCGTGCTCGGCAATAGCGACAAACTCGTCGCTACGATGGCTCATTTCCATTACCGAAAGACCACGGCCGTGATAGTCCAGTAGCTCTTCGCGGGCGCGTTCAAGTACGGCTACCGGCAGGGCCGCTGGCCCTGCGCAGAAATTATAGTGACGTGTCATCAGTCCCTATGTCCTGTGCGTTATCGGATGATTCGCTCGGCTCGGATTCTTCAAGACTGCTTAAATCTTCTTCGGGTTCATCCACACGAACCGTCTTGACCAGCTTCTCTTCTTTGCCGAGGCGAATTAGCATCACACCCTGAGTATTACGCGACGTCGTGGAGACTTCTTCCACACGGGTACGCACCAGCGTGCCGCGGTCGGTGATCAGCATCATTTCATCACTGTCATACACCTGCATCGCCGCCACTAGCGAACCGTTACGCTCACTGGTCTGCATGGCGATAACACCCTGGCCACCGCGGCCACGCAGCGGAAACTCTTCCAGGCGCGTGCGCTTGCCATAACCGTTCTCGCTGGCGGTCATGATGTAGATTTGACCATCAGACGTTTCGGCGACAACGTTTTCCTGGCTGCCATCCTGGGCGTCAGTCTCGGCATCCGCCTCGGCGTCGATCTGCTGACTTTTGGGTATAATCAGACTGATGACTTCCGCATCGCCCGCCAGACGCATACCGCGAACGCCGCGAGCAGTACGCCCCATGGCGCGAGCATTGCCCTCTTCAAAGCGAATCGCCTTACCGTTAGATGACAGCAGCATGGCGTGGTCATTACCCGTGGTAATCGCCGCGCCTACTAAGCGGTCGCCCTCTTCCAGGTCAATGGCAATCAAACCGACGCTGCGCGGCCGCGAGAACTGCTCAAGGCTAGTCCGCTTGACGGTGCCTTTGGCCGTAGCAAAGAAAATATAGTTATCGGGGTTGTAGTCGCGCACCGGCAAGATGGCGTTAACCGCTTCATCTTCTTCCAACGGCAGCATGTTCACCAGCGGCTTACCCCGCGAGCCACGGCTGGCGTTGGGCATTTCGTAGACTTTCAGCCAATACACTTTGCCGCGGTTGGAGAACAGCAGCACGGTGTCGTGGGTGGAGGCTACCAATAGGTGCTCAATGACATCTTCGTCTTTCATTGCCGTTGCGGACTTACCGCGACCGCCACGACGCTGCGCCTGATAATCTGACAGCGGCTGCGTCTTGGCATAACCGGAGCGTGACACGGTGACTACCATGTCCTCTTCGGCGATCAAGTCCTCCATGGAAAGATCCAGGTGGCTGGCCTGAATCTCAGTACGGCGGTCGTCGCCAAACTGATCACGCACGGCATGCAGTTCTTCGCGAATGACTTCCATCAAGCGGTCAGGTGATGCCAGAATCTCGGTCAACTCGGCAATTTTCTCAAGAATAGACAGATACTCATCGAGCAGTTTCTCTGTCTCAAGCCCGGTCAAACGGTGCAGGCGCAATTCGAGAATCGCCTGTGCCTGGGCAGGCGATAATCGATAAGACGTCGCCGCCGTGTTTAAACCAAAGCCTTCTTCCAGCTCTTCTGGTTTGCAAGATGTTGCGCCGGCCCGTTCCAGCATGGCGGTTACTTGGCCGGGCTGCCACGTCTTGGCGAGCAGCTTTTCACGCGCTTCCGCCGCATTGGGCGAGGCTTTTATCAGCTCAATCACTTGGTCGATATTGGAGATAGCAACGGCCAAGCCTTCCAACAGATGCCCACGCTCACGGGCTTTTTTCAGCTCATACAACGTACGCCGGGTCACCACTTCGCGGCGGTGGCGAATAAAGGCTTCCAGCATCTCTTTAAGATTAAGCGTGCGCGGCTGGCCATTTTCCAGCGCCACCATATTAATCCCGAACACGTTTTGCAGCTGTGTCTGGGCAAACAGGTTATTGACCACCACCTCGCCGGACTCACCGCGCTTGATTTCAATCACCACGCGCAGGCCATCTTTATCCGACTCATCGCGCAGCTCGGCGATGCCTTCGATCTTCTTCTCTTTGACCAGCTCGGCAATCTTCTCGATCAACCGCGCCTTGTTCACCTGATAGGGCAGCTCGGTGATGATGATGTGGTCGCGACCGGTTTTGTCGTGGTGCTCAATGGTGTGGCAGGCGCGCACATAAATACGCCCACGCCCGGTGCGGTACGCTGACAAAATGCCCGCACGACCATTGATGATCGCGCCGGTGGGAAAGTCAGGCCCGGGGATGTACTCCATCAAGTCATCCACCGACAGCGTGTAGTCGTCGATTAACGCCAAACAGCCGTCGATGACTTCGCGCATGTTATGTGGCGGGATATTGGTCGCCATGCCGACCGCGATACCCGACGAGCCGTTAATCAGCAGGTTGGGGACTTTGGTGGGCAGTACGGCGGGTATCCGCTCGGTGCCGTCGTAGTTATCCACCCAATCGACGGTGTCTTTCTCAAGATCGGCGAGCAGCTCGTGGGCGAGGCGCGACATGCGCACCTCGGTATAACGCATGGCCGCCGCGTTGTCCCCATCGATAGAACCGAAGTTACCCTGGCCGTCGACCAGCACATGGCGCATCGAGAAGTGCTGCGCCATGCGTACAATAGTGTCGTATACCGCGCTATCGCCGTGCGGATGGTATTTACCGATGACATCGCCGACGACACGCGCCGACTTCTTGTACGGTTTATTCCAGTCATTATTCAGTTCATGCATGGCAAACAGCACACGCCGGTGAACCGGTTTTAAGCCGTCCCGCACATCAGGAAGCGCACGGCCGATAATGACGCTCATCGCATAGTCGAGATACGACTGTTTGAGCTCGTCTTCAATATTGACGGGCAAGATTTCTCTGGCGATGTCACCCATGAAAGTCAGATCCTTTGCACTGCATTGGCACTGCGAGAGTTGAAAGCGCTTAAAAACACCGCCCTAATAGCAGCATAGGGCGGCGCGCAAATACACCACCATCATACCACTGCAAAAGCGGCAAGGGCAGCCAGGCAGCTCAGCAAAGCCTTTTAGGCAGCAAATGCCTCTTTCGCCACGGTTAACGCAGTGAGCGTCTCGCGCACCTCATCCTCTATGGCGGTGGCTTTATTGGCACGCATATCCAGCAGTACAAAGGTTAAATCCGCCTGGGCGATTAGCTTGCCGTCCTTGCGCACAATCCGGTGATGGCATATCGCACTGCGGTCACCGACTTCGACAATCCCCGTCATAATCTCCAGGTCATCGCCCTGGCGTGCCGCGGCGAGGTAATCAATGTTTAAATTGACCACCACAAACGCGCGACCAGCCTCGTGAAGCTCTTTAATCAGCGCCGGGTGTTGATCAAAAAAATCCCAGCGCCCTTCTTCCATGAACTCCAGATAGCGGGCGTTATTGACATGCCCGTAGCCATCCAGGTGATAGCCGCGAACGCGCAACGGAACCCGCGATAATGATGTGGTCATAGTAACTCCTCTGTGTTGATGGCTAACGGCTCAATCAAACACAAGTTTGAAACACGTGCAACAGCCCGATTGGCACCGGTACGCTGGTAGGAATGCCCCTCTTTCGCCATAATGTGCCACCTTTTGAATAGGATTGGCCTCATGTGGTTTAAGCACTTGCATTTATATCGCCTGCACGACGCGCCCGAATTACCCAGCGATGCCCTTGAGAGCGCCTTACAGGAGCATGTCGCTAAACCACTCGGCAATGCCGATGCGCGCCGCCTAGGCTGGACAGCGCCGGCCGGGCGTTTGGGCAACGGACAGCTGGTGCACGAAATCCAAGCGCACCGCCTGCTTTCAGCGCTGCGCCAGGAACGCCTGCTGCCAGCGTCTGTTGTCAAAGAAGAAGTCGACGAGCAGGTGGCCGATATAGAGGCTAGCGAAGGTCGCAAAGTCACGCGTAAAGAGAAAACCGCGCTAAAAGAGCAGATCACCGAAGAATTACTCCCCCGTGCTTTTGTACGCAGCCAGAAAATCGATCTGTGGTGGGACACACGCAGCCAGCTAATCGGCATCAACGCCAGCTCGCGCACCCGCGCCGAAGACATTCTGGATTTGCTGCGCGAGACCCTGGGCAGCTTAAAGGTTACCCCGCTGAGCTCACAAACGCTGCCTATCCGCGCCATGACGACCTGGCTGGGCGACGCGGCCAGCCGCCCTGCCGACCTGCAACTTGGCGATCAGGTGGAGCTCAAAGCCAAGGGCGACGATGGCGTACTACGCGCCCGGCAGGTTGATTTAGACAGCGATGAAATTCAGCAGCTGCTTGAGAGCGGCCGTCAAGCCAGTAAACTGGCGATCAGCCTGGAAGGCCGCTTAAGCTTTGTACTGCACGACGACTTGGCGCTGAAAGCGTTGCGCTTTGGCGATGCTTTGATTGAAGAAGCCGACCACGCTGATGACGGTGACGATGCCCTCGCGCGCCTGGAAACGGACTTTATCTTAATGGCGCAAGCGCTATCCGCCGACATTCCGCGCTTGATAGAATGGCTCGGTGGCGAAACGCAGCGGGAACCCGCGGCGCAGTAAGGGCTCTATGTTAGGCTAATCTAAACAGCCTTTTCGTCTTGATGCGCTTAATCGATACTGATTATTTATATCCCAACGGTTTATCATCCAACGGTTCGCATGACTGATCAAAATAACGCTACCACCGTCTCTAATACGACCGACCCTTGGGCCAATATCCGGCCCTTTATGGATCACGAAGTGGCTGATGTGCTTGCCAGGCTTTCACGCGACAACGAGCTGCTGGATGCGCTAACCCGCTTTCGGCTGCCCCGCTTGGCTCGCTGGGCTCCTTCGCTGGCTCGCCTGTTAGCCAGCCGTGCCGTGCGCCGTGAAGTCAAAGATGTGTCAACGGTTTACGACTTTCAAATGCGTATTGCCCATTATATGGAGCGCATGATTCGTACTACCACCGACGCCTTTGAAGTCACCGGCCTCGATAAACTCGACCCGGCGGGCGCTTACCTGTTTATCGGCAACCACCGCGATATCTCGCTGGATCCCGCCTTCGTTAACTATGCACTTTATAAGGCGAACCGGGGCACAGTGCGCATCGCCATCGGTGACAACCTGCTGAAAAAGCCCTATGTCACCGATCTAATGCGGTTGAATAAAAGCTTTATCGTGCCACGCAGTGCACGCGGCAAACGCGCCATGCTCGCCGCTTTCCAGCAGCTTTCTGCGTATATACGCCACAGCATCACCGAAGACCAGCATTCTATCTGGATGGCGCAGCGCGAAGGACGGGCCAAAAACGGCATTGATCATACCGAGCCCGCCATTATTAAAATGCTGACCATGGCCAGACGTAACGCCGAGCGTGACATGGTGTTTGGCGAGGCGATTGCCGAGCTAAAACTCGTGCCGGTATCGATTAGCTACGAGTATGATCCCTGCGACGTGCAAAAAGCCCAAGAGCTATACGATATCGACACCCAAGGCAGCTACGCCAAAAGTGAGTTTGAAGATATCAGCTCCATTGTGGCGGGCATTACCGGCTCTAAAGGCCGCGTGCGGCTGCATTTTGGCTCGCCGGTCGGCGCTGACATGGAAACACCCGATGAAGTGGCGGCTGAAATTGACCGTCAAGTGATCGGTGGTTATCGCCTTTTCCCCAGCCACTATTTAGCCTTGGAAGCCTTGGGTGAAGCGCCTGAACTGGTAGCCCGTAAAGTCATTACGCGACAAGACAGGGAACGCTTTAACGCTCGTTTGGCCACTGTTCCAGAGCCTTTACGCCCCTATTGGCTTGCTCAGTACGCTAACCCTGTTAAGCATAAAGCGGGACGGCTAACCTTATAATGCCAGCCATGCCTGCTGGGCAAAAAAATGCTATGGTCAATGCATTGATCGATCTTGCTTGGCGCTGTCGTCAATCGCGATCCTGAGGAGACTCCCATGTCCGGTTCAGAAATTCAGAAAACGCGCATCATTAACGAACTGCGCGACTTTATTCGGAAGCTTTTACAAGACCCTAAAATCCTCGACCAATCCCTGTCGATTGCTCGCGAACAGTTGGTGGAAGGCAATAGCCCAGCGGTCATGGCGCGTATCGCTAACGAAATCTCTGACACCACCAGTGTGCATATACCGGAAGACCCGGCCGAGCATTCTGAAGCCGATAGGCTCTTTTTAGAGCTACTGCGCGAAGTGGTTCAAGAAGAGCAGGCGCTGTATTAATCTCAACGGCGTTTAGCATCGTTATCGCTAAAAATGTCATCGGCGAAGCCGCTAGCCGCTTCGCTCTCTTTTGTTATTGCCTCAACGGCTCCTTATTCACTCGGAACTCTTTTTCACCATGTCGACTACCGCCACGCGCAACATATTGGTGACGAGCGCGCTCCCTTACGCCAATGGAGCCATTCATCTCGGTCACTTATTGGAGTATATCCAGACGGATATCTGGGTACGTTTTCAGAAAAGTCGTGGTCAACAGTGCTATTACGTGTGCGCCGATGATGCGCATGGCACCGCGATTATGCTACGTGCCGAACAGGAAGGTATTACCTCAGAAGCGCTGATTGAGCGGGTTTCCAACGACCACCAAACGGACTTTGCCCGTTTCGGCGTCGGCTTCGACAACTATCATTCGACCCACTCCGTTGAAAACCGCCAGCTCAGCGAAATGATTTATACCCGCTTGCGGGACAAAGGCCATATCGCCACCCGCGATATTGAGCAGATGTTTGATCCGCAAAAAGGCTTATTCCTGGCCGATCGTTTTATTAAAGGCACTTGCCCCAAGTGCGGCGCCGATGACCAGTACGGCGATAACTGCGAAAAGTGTGGCGCTACTTACACGCCCGCCGACCTGATCAACCCCGTTTCAGCCATTTCAGGCGCCACGCCCGAAGTACGCACCTCGACCCACTACTTCTTCAAACTGCCCGATTTTGCCGACTTTTTGCAGCGCTGGATAGACGACGGCCACGTGCAGCCGCAAATTCGCAATAAGCTGATGGAGTGGTTTGAATCGGGTTTTAACGAGTGGGATATTTCGCGCGATGCGCCCTACTTTGGCTTTGAAATTCCCGACGCACCGGGCAAGTACTTCTATGTCTGGCTGGACGCCCCGATTGGTTACCTCGCCAGTTTTAAAAATCTCTGCGAGCGCGACGGCATCGACTTCGACAGCTACTGGAACAAAGACTCGGATGCCGAGGTATATCACTTTATCGGCAAAGATATCGTCTACTTCCATGCGCTGTTCTGGCCCGCCATGCTGCACGGTGCCGACCTGCGCACACCGACGGCCGTCAACTGCCACGGCTTTTTGACCGTAGACGGCGCCAAGATGTCGAAATCCCGCGGCACCTTTATTAAAGCCGCCACTTACGCCGACTACCTCAACCCCGAATACCTGCGTTATTACTTTGCCGCCAAGCTCACTTCCAAAGTCGACGATTTGGATTTGAACCTGGACGATTTTGCCGCGCGGGTTAATTCCGATCTAGTGGGTAAAGTGGTCAACATTGCCAGCCGCTGCGCTGGGTTTGTGAAAAAAATCGGTGGGGGGACACTCTCTTCACAATGCGCTGAACCGCAGATGGTCGCGCGCTTTATTGCCGCGGGCGACGACATCGCCGATGACTTTGAAGCGCGCGAATTTAGCCGCGCAATGCGCAAAATCATGGAGCTGGCGGACGAAGCCAATACCTATATTGCCGACAAAGAACCCTGGGCACTGGCCAAGCAAGAAGGGCGCGATACTGAAGTCCTGGCAATATGTTCGCTAGGCATTAACCTATTTCGCCAGTTAATGGTCTATCTTGCCCCGGTAATTCCCGCCATGGCAGAGCAGGCGCGGGCGTTTCTTAACATTGAGTCGCTTGACTGGCATAGTCGTCAAGAGGTGTTGACGAACCATACGATCAATAAGTTCAAGCCGTTAATGACCCGCGTTGAACGCGATAAAATCGACGCCATGGTTGATGCATCGAAGGAAGATCTCGTGGAAGAGCAAAAACTCAAAGAGGCGCCCAAAGGCCCGCTGACAGAGGACCCTATCGCGGATGAGATCGACTTTGCCGCCTTTGCCAAAGTCGACCTGCGCATCGCGCGCATTGCCAAGGCCAACTATGTCGAAGGCGCCGATAAGCTATTGCAGTTAACCCTCGACCTGGGGGGCGAAACCCGCAACGTTTTCTCCGGCATTCGCTCGGCCTACGCGCCCGAAGCGCTAGAGGGCCGCTTGACGGTCATGGTCGCCAACCTGGCGCCACGTAAAATGCGCTTTGGGGTATCGGAAGGCATGGTATTGGCCTCAGCCAACGAAGACGGCATCTACCTGCTCTCGCCTGATACGGGCGCCGAACCGGGCCAACGGGTTACCTAATTAACGCTATCTATGTCTCGGGCAGCGTCGCAACGGCTCTGCCCTCACGTCGGCCACTTTTCAGGTCTAGGTCACGCGGCACATCGCCTCTGGCTAAAACCTCAATTTCTTCGCACAATACGCCGCTATGAGCGAGCTATTTATCATTTTGATCAGCACCGCGCTGGTTAACAATTTCGTGTTGGTCCAATTTCTGGGTCTGTGCCCCTTTATGGGCGTCTCCAATAAACTGGAGTCGGCCATGGGCATGTCCCTGGCAACGACCTTTGTGCTGACCCTGGCGTCGGCGGCGAGCTTCGTGGTCTACCACGGGCTGCTGGTGCCGCTGGATGTAACCTACCTGCGCACCATCAGCTTTATTGTGGTGATTGCAGCGGTCGTGCAGTTTACCGAAGTCATGGTGCGCCAGCTCAGTCCGCTGCTGCATCAGGTACTAGGCATCTTCCTGCCGCTGATTACCACTAACTGCGCAGTGTTAGGTGTCGCCTTGCTGTCGCTAAACCGCGAGCTGAGCTTTTTTCACACTACGGTGTATGGATTGGGCGCAGCGCTAGGCTTCTCGCTGATTTTGGTACTCTTCGCGGCGATGCGTGAACGGCTAGCTAGTGCGGACATTCCCAAACCTTTCCAGGGCGCCGCCATTGCGATGGTCACGGCCAGCCTAATGTCGCTGGCGTTTCTGGGCTTTTCCGGCTTGGTACAAGGGTGAAAGGTACAAGGGTTAAAAAGGCAGTCGGCAATGAGTGACAGTATGCAGCTATGGAGCATTCTCAGCGCTATCGGCGTATTAACCGGTTTAGGCCTTGGTTTTGGGGCCTTGCTGGGCGTGGTCAGCGAGCGTTTCAAGCGCGAAGACAATCCGTTGGTTGAGCAAATTGACGCCCTGCTACCCCAGACACAGTGCGGCCAATGTGGCTACCCAGGCTGCCGCCCTTACGCCGAGGCGATTAACCAGGGCGATGCGCTGAATAAATGCCCACCGGGTGGCGAGGCAACCATCCACGCCCTGGCCGATCTTTTAGGCCGCGAGCCTGAACCGCTTGATGGCGACGCCCCCAGCGAAGCAAAAGTGGCATTTATTCGCGAAGCGGAGTGCATCGGCTGTACCAAATGCATTCAGGCCTGCCCCGTGGATGCGATCATTGGCGCCGCCAAACAAATGCACACGGTGATTGAAGACGAATGCACCGGTTGCGATCTGTGCCTTGACCCCTGCCCGGTGGACTGTATCGATATGCTGCCGCGCTCTTCGCCGCTCACCCAGTGGCAACCGGTCATAACGCCTTCGCCGGATTTAATTGCCAGCGACCAACAAGGCACGCCTGGAGGTGTTCATGCCCAGCGCGTTTGATTTTCCCGGTGGCGTTCATCCCCCTGAGCGTAAGCAACGCTCCAACCAGGTGGCACTGATTGACGCAGCGCTGCCCAGCCGAGTGACACTGCCCTTGCAGCAGCACAGCGGCCAGCCCGCCACGCCCTGCGTCAGTCAAGGTGACGGGGTAAAAGTAGGCAGCGTGATTGCCAAACGCGAAGGCATGATCTCCAGCAACGTGCACGCCAGCATTAGCGGCGTAGTCGCCGAGGTAAGCGCTACCCACATCAGTATTGACGGCGATGGGCGAGATGAATGGTTCCGACTGCCACCGTTGGCGTGGCAACAAGCCGAACCCCAGGCGCTGCTAGCGCGTTTAAACGAGAGCGGCATTGTCGGCTTAGGTGGCGCTGGCTTTCCCACCCATATCAAAGCGCGGGTGGTGGAACAGCATGCGATTCATACACTGGTGATTAACGCCGCCGAGTGCGAGCCCTATATCACCGCCGATGACCTGACGCTGCGGCATTATTCTAATGAGGTGCTTGAAGGCGCACAGATCATCGCCAGGCTATGCGGCGCAGCGCAGATCATTATAGGTATCGAAGATAACAAGCCCGACGCCATAGCAGCGCTCAAGCAAGCACTTTCAAACGGCCAGCCAATCGCCGTTGAGCTGACAGTGATACCCACCCGCTACCCCAGCGGCGGCGAGCATCAACTGATTAAAAAACTACTCGACCTCAATGTGCCCAGCGGCGGCCTCCCCGCAGATGTCGGCGTGCTTTGCCATAACCCAGGCACGCTACTGGCGGTTCTGCACGCCGTGCGCGATGGGCAGCCACTGGTTTCCAGAGTGGTCACCTTGACGGGCGAGGCGATTGCCCAGCCCGGCAATCGCTGGGTGCGCCTGGGAACATCGGTTAAAGAGCTGCTCGAGCAGGCGGGGCTTAATCACCCTGGCCTAAACCCAGCAGCCTTGAATCAAGTGATTCAGGGCGGACCCATGATGGGGTCGCCACTGCGAACCCTTGATACCCCGGTGACGAAGCTCACCAACTGTTTAATCGCGGCAACGATTGCAGAACTGCCACCGGGCCCGCCAGAATCGCCCTGCATCCGCTGCGGTGAGTGCGAAAGCGTTTGCCCCGTGGCGCTGCTGCCACAGCAGCTACACTGGTACGCCCGCGCCCAAGACGATGCCCAACTAGAGCGCTATCATCTGTCTGACTGCATTGAGTGTGGCGCCTGCAGCTACGTCTGCCCCAGCCATATTGCGCTGGTGGATGATTATCGCGACGCCAAACACCGGCTGCGGCAGCAACACATTGAGACAACCAAAGCCGAGCACGCCAAACACCGCTTTGAATTTCGCCAAGCGCGAATCGCCCGAGAAGAAGCCGAGAAGCAGGCGCGCAAGGAAGCACGCCAAGCCCAAAGCCGCCGAACGCCTTCCAGCTCGGCGTCAGCCAGCAGCGGAGAAACGGACCTGCGCGGCCTGCGAATTGCCCATGCGGCTGCCAAAGCGTCGGTCAGAAAAGCCGAAAAAAACCTAGCTCGGGTCGCCCAACAGGACCCGAAACAGCCTCTCGATGATTTAGAAACCCAGCTTGCAACCGCCAAGGAAAATCTAAACGCCGCCGAGCTACAGCTGACGCAGGCACAGCAGCAATCGCCGCCTAACCCTGCGCCCAGCAAGGAATCACCATGAGCATGATGCACGCCTCACAGGTGAACGATGCCAAACCGACCGGCGCTAACGTGCCACCCACCGCTAGCTTAATGCGCTGGGTGATCATCGCCACCCTCCCCGGCATTGCCACCATGAGCTATTTCTTTGGTTTAGGCGTGCTCAGCAACGTGGTGCTGGCAGCCGCCTTTGGCCTGGCCTTTGAAGCGGCAGTGTTGCGCCTTCGGCGGCGGCCGTTACACACGACCCTAAACGATTCCAGCGCGCTGGTGACCGGCGTACTGCTGGGTGTATCGCTGCCCCCGGCTAGCCCCTGGTGGCTGATCGGCGTGGGCATGATCGCGGCGATTGTGGTCGCCAAGCAGCTGTATGGGGGGTTGGGCCAGAACCCCTTCAACCCCGCCATGGTGGGCTACGCGCTGCTGCTGGTGTCGTTTCCCACTTATATGACGCTTTGGGCGCCGCCCCAGGGTCTGCTGCCCAGCGGCCTGTGGGCACAGATTGCTGGCACGCTGCCAACCGCTCAATTAGACAGTTTAAGCGGCGCCACACCGCTCGATGCCTTTAAACACAAAGGCGAGGCTGTAATGGCCAGCGAGTTCTGGGCAATGAATCCGTTGCCCGATGGCACCCTAAGCGCCTGGCGGTGGGTGGCGCTGGCATGGTTAGCGGGGGGCTTGCTGTTAGTGTTTAAACGCATTATCAGCTGGCATATTCCCGTTGCCATGCTGGGCAGTATGCTGCTACTGGCCACGCTGTTTTATCTCAGCGACCCCAGCCACTTTGCCTCACCGCTGTTTCACCTGCTCACTGGCGCTGCGCTGTTTGGCGCCTTCTTCATCGCCACCGACCCAGTGTCGGCTGCCAGCAGCCGACGCGGTAAATTAATTTATGGGGCGGGCATTGGCGCACTGGTAATCATTATTCGCAGCGTTGGTGGCTACCCGGACGCCGTGGCGTTTGCGGTATTATTGATGAATCTAGGCGTACCGCTGTTGGATATGTACAGCGTGCCACGCCCCACTGGTCAGCCAAAGACACCGCCAGGAGAGCAGCCATGACGCTCTTTCAGGCCATGCGGCGCGGCGCGCTTGCGTTGGGCACCTTTGCGCTGGTGACGGCGGGCAGCGTGGCGCTAACCCGCGCACTCACCGCCGAGCGCATAGCAACCCATCAGCTGGCTTACCAACACCGCCAGCTACAGCAAGTGCTGCCCGAAACGCTGGCCAATACGCCGGTTAGCCACGTACTGGATAGCACCTTTGTGCTGCCCAACCCACAGGCGCTAGGATTGGAAAGCGGTCGCCAAGGCTGGTGGGTGAGTGATCAGGACAGTAACAAGAGCAGCGCCGTGATTCTGCCGGTGGTGACACGCGAGGGCTATAACGGCGAAATCCGGCTGCTCATCGGCATTGACCAGCAGCAGCGCATCAGCGGCGTGCGGGTTACCCAGCACCAGGAAACCCCTGGCCTGGGTGATGACATCGAACGCCGCCGCAGCGACTGGATTACCCGTTTTAATGGCCTAGCGCTTGAGAGCCTGCCGCCGGGAGGCTGGGCAGTGGCTAAAGACGGTGGCCATTTTGACGCTTTTACCGGCGCGACGATTACCCCTCGCGCCGTGGTTAATGCCGTCCATAAAGCGCTGCAATACGCCGCCGAAGCGCCGCTACCGATTACCTTTGAGGAGTCCGACACATGAGCCTCAGTAAAACTAGCCAATGGCGCCAGCTAGCGCGCGAGGGGCTATGGTCGAATAATCCTGCGCTGGTTCAGTTGCTGGGGCTCTGCCCGCTGTTGGCGGTTAGCGTCAGCGTGGTCAATGCAATGGGCTTGGCGATTGCTACGCTGCTGGTGATGGTGGGTGCCAGCACGACTATCTCACTCATCCGTCACCAAGTGCCCAGCGCCGTGCGCCTGCCCGCTTTTGTCATGGTGATTGCCGCTTTTGTCACCTGCGCCGAGCTACTCATGGCGGCCTACGCCTACCCGCTCTACCAGGTGTTGGGTATTTTTATTCCGCTGATTGTCACCAATTGCGCCATCTTGGGCCGCGCCGACGCTTTTGCCTCGCGCCAGCCAGTGCTGCCCGCGGCTATCGACGGTTTGATGATGGGGCTAGGCTTTGGCGTCGTGTTGATTCTACTCGGCGCCCTGCGCGAACTATTGGGGCAAGGCACGCTGTTTAGCGATATGGCGCTGCTGTTCGGCCCAATGGCAGCTAATTGGCAGCTAACGCTCGCCGATGACTACCAGTTCCTGTTTTTTGTGCTGCCACCGGGGGCGTTTTTTGTCGCTGGCATGCTGATCGCCCTTAAAAACGCTATCGATCAACGCCGTGCGGACCGCGCCCAACCGGTAGCGTCGGCGCCTCGCGCTGAGCGCCGCGTGCGCGTCACCGGTACGATTAAATAAACGCCATGTTAAGCGAATGCATGCGTCAACCATCGCTCGCCTCAATCGTTTGTATTCATCGTTTGTATCCATCGCTTGTATCCATAAAGAGACCAGCCATGAATGCCCAAAAGCGTCATGAAATTTTTGCTCGCCTTCAGGCTGAGAACCCACACCCCACCACAGAGCTTAACTGGAACACCCCGTTTGAGCTGCTGGCCGCCGTACTCCTCTCTGCTCAAGCGACCGACGTGGGCGTCAATAAAGCCACCGCACGGCTCTACCCGGTTGCCAATACTCCCCAGGCGATTATTGACCTAGGTATTAATGAACTTAAAAACCACATCAAAACCATTGGCTTATACAACACCAAAGCCGAAAATCTGATGAAAACCTGCCATATCCTGGTTAACCAACACGGCGGCGAAGTGCCGGATACACGCCAGGCATTAGAAGCCTTGCCCGGCGTGGGTCGCAAAACCGCCAACGTGATTCTCAACACGGCGTTTGGTCAGCCCACCATGGCGGTGGATACGCATATTTTCCGGGTCGCCAACCGCACCGGTATCGCCAAAGGTAAAGACGTGGTGGAAGTAGAGCAAAAGCTACTGCGCCATGTGCCGAAAGCGTTTCTCAAAGACGCTCACCACTGGCTGATCCTGCACGGTCGCTACACCTGCATTGCCCGTAAACCGCGCTGTGGTAGCTGTATTATTGAAGATTTGTGCGACTACAAAGACAAAACCGAGATTGCTTAACAGCCAACCGACGCTCAAGCCATCAGCAACTGGCGGTAAGCCTCACGCCAGGCGGGCCACTCCCACACCGTGGTATCAAGGCGTTCAGGGCGACTAGTGGGGTCGGTTAGCCAGGCGTTGAGCCGCGCATAAAGCCCTTCCCGCGTGCCGTCATAGCGATAGGCGGGCGGATAGAGCGCGGGAAAGCAGAGCCGATCCGGCACCAGCGGCAGTGCCCCACGCTGCGCTGCCTCCATAATCGCCAAACCCTGAAACTCATGCCACGTCGTTGAAACCACAATGCCCGCGCTATCCAGCAGCTCGCGATAAATCGCCTCTGGCTGCGGCCCCCAGGCGACTATATGCTTGGCTAAGCGCTGCTCAGCCTCGGCAAAAATAGCGGGCGCCTGTCGAAAACGCTGGCCCAGCACCGCCAGCTCGAACGCCACCCCAGCATCGCTTAGGGCAAAAAGCACGGTGAAAAAATCGTCGGGGTTTTTGTCATACTCCCAGCGGTGGTTCCAGACAATCTGCACAGGGTGCGTTTTAGGAGGGGATGTTTGCCTTACCGGTATGGGCACCGGCACTATTTGGGCCCGCGCTCGCAGCGCTTCCAGTGGCTTCGCGGCGGGCAGGTTTTCCGGCATTTTTTTCAGAAAGGCCCGCGCGCCATCGATAAAGGAGTCGCGGTTATAAGCGCTGTTAAACACCAGGCTATCCGCCGCCAGCGCGGTGTACAGATTGACCATCTGCGCCTCTACTTGCGGCATCTGGTCGTCCGATTCAGGATAGGCAAACTGGTTTTCATGAAAATAGACAATCTTTTTAGCCTGGCCGAGATGCGGAAATAGCCCGACCAACGTTGCCAAGTCCACCATTGAGGTAGCTAACACCACATCGAATGTCTGGCTCAGCGTCGCGTGCTCTTTGAGCATCCAGCTCAACGGATTGCCGCGAATGCGCCAGCGAAAGTGGCGCGGTGGCAAACTGAGCAGCGTCCACGCGACGTCATCCAACTGCGCCATTAAGCTCTGTGCCCAGTAACGGTGACTCACCGCCTCGTAAGCGGATAGTAGTAATACGCGCATTGACAGCCCTAAAGGTGAACCAGTAAACGGCCATGGCAAGTGACGCCACGGTAAAAAAGCGCATAGTGTATCAAACCAGGCCTGATGCCTTGCTTATGGCTCACACCACGCCAGCATTCGGCCAAGGTCGTCTTGGCTGAACGGTTCGATCTATCTAGACTGCAGCCATGCAGCGTTAAAACAAATAAAATCAGGAGAGTTCCATGGCCAGAGTGCTTGTGGTCGATGACGAACCTAACATCGTCCTATCGATTGAATTTTTGATGGAACAAGCAGGCTTCGAGGTCGTTACCGCCGACGATGGTGAACAGGCACTCGCCATGGTGAACGACAGCCAGCCCGATTTACTGCTACTCGATATCAGCCTACCGGGGATAAGCGGTTTTGATGTATTAGAACGGCTGCGTGGCGAAGAAGCCACCGCGCACCTACCGATTATTATGCTGACCGCCCACGGCCGCGACGTCGAGCGTGAAAAAGGCCTGGCCCTAGGCGCCGATGACTACATCACCAAACCCTTTTCCACCCAGGCATTGGTGGAAAAAGTCCAGGCCCTGCTGAGCGAGGAACAGCCATGACCCAAAGAGGGCTGCCCAAACGCCAGCGCCTGATTGGCCTCTGGCTGCTGCTTAGCGGCATCAGCCTGCTGGGCGGGGCTATTTTTGCCGCCTGGCTGGATGCCCAGTTCGCCCCCACGGGGGTAACGCGTATTGCGCTATGGCTCGGCAGTTTTTCAGGCGGCGCGACGATTTTTCTGGTGGGCTTGCTACTTGAGCGCATGCTATTTACCCCGCTGCGCCATCTTCAAGTGCAGTTGGCGCGTTTAGTCGCCAACCCCGATGCCCGTGACGAACACCCACCGGAAGGCTGGCTGAAAGGGCTGGGGCCAGACCTGTGCCGCGTACGCGACAGTTGGCGAACCGACCGCAGCTTGCTTGCCACAGCGCACGCGGAAGGCGCCCGCAGCGCTGCACGTATTCGCCAGGAACTGGAAACGCTGCTGCAAGTACTCGAAACGCCGCTGCTGCTTTGTGACCATCACCGTCGATTGATGCTGTTTAATCAGGCGGCCGAAGACTTTTTTGACGGCAATAACGGGCTCGGTCTAGGCAAACGCCTGGAAGCCCTACTACCGGTTGCCAGCCTGCAGCAAGTGCTTGACCAACTGCCCGACGACGGCTCCCCCAGAGAACTACTGGCCCCTTGCGATGACCGCTGGCTAAAGATCATTCTGCGCCGTGTGCCGGGCAGCGACCGAGAAACATTACTGACTTTTAGCGATGCAACCGCCTCCTGGTCGAGCGAAATGGGCGTAAGAGCCGAGCTTGCCGATATGCTCACACCGCTGCGCCAACATACCGCGAGCCTGACCAGCGCCGCCGATGCGCTCATTCAGCTGCGTAACCAAAACGATGCCAGCACGTCGTCGTTGCGCCAGCGTTTTGAACGGGTTATTCAAGAAGAATGCACGACGCTGGGCGACAACGTGGCCAAGATCGGCCAACTCCTGGACGACCTGCAGCATCAGGGCGAGCGTTTAACGCCGATGTGGTCAAACGACTTTTGGCAGGCGTTGGATGAACGCCTTGACCCCGCGCACCGCCTAATCACACCGGTGGGCATGCCTGCCTGGTTTAAAGGCGACGCCCCGGCGCTGATCGCACTGTTTGATTCATTGGTGAAACATCTCAGCGCCCATCTTCCCGACAGCGGCTTTGAGGGTGAGCTGTGCCTGGGCAATAAACGCGTCTATCTCGACCTTATTTGGCGCGGTAAAGCGATACCCGAGCATGAACTGGCCGAGTGGCGCCAGCAGCCGCTGACGTCTCTACCGCTCAACCCGAGCGTCGCGGACGTGCTCCGTCAACACGCCAGCGATATTTGGAGCCTGGCCGACGACGATAGCGTGCATGCCCGCCTGCGCCTGCCACTGCCCGCCATAGAGCGTGTGGGCGCCCCGCGGGAAACCGCACCGCCGCGCCCTGAATTCCACGACTTTGGCATTGCCGACCTCCCGCCGCCAGACGAAGCGCTTGCCAGCCGCGCCTTACGCAGCCTGGAGGTGGTGGCGTTTGATACCGAAACGACCGGGCTTGAGCTACGTCGGGGCGACACCGTCATCAGCCTCGGGGCTTGCCGCGTGGTCAACGCCCGCCTCTTGGCCAGTGAAGTTTTCGACCAAAAAGTCGATCCACAGCGGCCCATTCCACCCGCTAGCACCGCCATCCATGGGCTGACCGATGCCGATGTGGCCGGCGCACCGCCGCTGGATATCGTGCTCACCCGCTTTCGCGACTACGTAGGCGATGCCGTCTTGCTGGCCCATAACGCCGCCTTCGATCTACTCGCCATTAGCCACAAGGGTGTCGCCTTTGATATACCGGTTATCGATACGCTGCTGCTTTCGCGGGCGCTGGATGAAGCCCTGGACGGCCATGACCTGGACAGCCTCGCCCAGCGATACGATCTGGCGTTTCCGCCCGGCACTCGTCACACTGCGTTAGGCGATGCCCGCGTGACTGCTGAACTCTGGCTAGCGCTGCTACCACGCCTTGAAGCCCGCGGCGTCGATACACTTGAGCAGTTGCTAGCGCTACAAGCCAATGCCTTTGACCGACAGGATGCCAGTGCCGTATGAAATCCTCAGGCGCAAAATCACCCCAAGCCGAACGCCTGATGGCCCTGGTCGCCATCGCTTTCCTGCTGTTCTGCCCGCCGCTGATTATTGTGGTTGACCGCCTGCCCTCGTTTAATATCGGCTGGCTGCCGCTGTATTTATTTTGCGCATGGGCAACCGTGATTGGTTTAGCGGCTTGGCTAATGGAACGCCGCGCGGGGCGCTGACCATGCGCACAGAAGCTATTATCCTCGGCACCGCCTTTGGCTACTTGGCGCTGCTCTTTGTGGTCGCCGCCTGGGGCGACCGGCGAGCCGAGCAAGGTCGCTCACTGATTGGCTCGCCCACGGTATACGCGCTGTCGATTGCCGTGTACTGCACCGCCTGGACCTTTTACGGCAGCGTGGGCCGGGCCGCCGAGCATGGCCCCAGTTTTTTACTGATCTATTTAGGGCCTACCCTGGCGATGCTGCTGGCCCCCTTTGTCATCCGCAAAATGGTGCGTATCGCCACACGGCAGCGGATCACTTCCATCGCCGACTTTATCAGCGCCCGTTACGGCAAAAGCACGGGCTTAGGCGCGCTGGTTGCCCTGATGGCACTGATTAGCATCACCCCCTATATCGCCCTGCAATTGAAGGCGATCACCGTCAGCCACGCGGTGCTGATCAACTACCCGCAAGCCGCCGACACCACCTTGGTGGATGAACACTTCTGGATGGATAAATCGCTCTGGGTCGCCTTGGTATTGGCGGTGTTTATTATCCTGTTTGGTACTCGCCACCTGGACGCCAGCGAACGCCACGAAGGCATGGTGGCGGCCATTGCCCTTGAGTCGCTGGTGAAACTGGTGGCGTTTATGGCCGTCGGCGTGTTCGTGGTATTTGTGATGTTTGAAGGCCCAGCGGCACTATTTGCCCAGGTCGCGGCCACGCCTGAGCTGGTGGATAGTATGCGTTTAGACACCGTGCCGGGCGGCGCCACCGGCTGGGTGGGCATGCTAGTGCTGGCCTTTCTGGCCTTTTTAACGCTTCCCCGCCAATTCCAGGTATTGGTCGTCGAAAATGTTGATGAGCAGCATTTAACCCGGGCAAGCTGGCTATTCCCACTGTATATGCTGTTGATTAACCTGTTTGTGATTCCGATTGCCCTGGCGGGTTTGCTATTGGGGGGCAGCGCAGGCGACCCGGACAGCTTTGTGCTCACCCTGCCGCTTTCAGCCGGGCTTGAAGGGCTACCACTGTTGGTTTTTATTGGTGGCCTTTCGGCTGCCACCGGCATGGTGATTGTCGAGACCATTGCGCTTTCCACCATGGTTAGCAACCAGCTCGTGATGCCACTGCTGATACGCTCACGGCGGCTGCACCTAAGCACCCAAGGCGAGCTTGCCGGTTGGTTGCTGGGCATTCGCCGCGTCGCTATCGTGCTGATTCTGCTGCTTGGCTACCTCTACCATGCGCTGATTGGAGACTCCTATAGCCTAGTCACTATTGGGCTAGTCTCCTTTGCCGGGGCGGCACAGTTTGCTCCTGCGCTACTCATTGGCCTTTACTGGCGTGGCGCCACCCGTCAAGGCGCTACTGTCGGCTTAATCGCCGGTTTCTTGTTGTGGGGCTATACACTATTGCTACCCGGCTTTGCTCAGTCGGGCTGGTTAGCCCCTTCTTTACTTGCTGAGGGCCCGTGGGGCATCGCCTGGTTAAAGCCCTACGCCCTGTTTGGGCTCGAAAACTGGGACATATACAGTCATTCATTACTGTGGAGCATGCTGGCTAACGTGGGCCTACTGGTGGGCATTTCGCTGTTTACCCGGCAAACGCCGCTTGAGCAAACGCAAGCGGCGCTGTTCACCGAAGCAATGCACCCCAACCTGCAAACAACGTCGCTATGGCGCGGGCAAACCACCCAGGGGGCCGTCAATGAACTGCTGGTTCGCTACTTAGGCCGGCAAGCCACCCAACGCGTCTTTACCCAGAGCAGAGACGAGGGCGCTTTTGCAAGCGATGAACCCGCCACCGCTGAGCTGATCACCCGCGCCGAACAGGCACTGGCGGGGTCGTTGGGCAGCGCCTCGGCGCGAGTACTGATCAATTCGGTGGTGCGCGGTGAGTCGTTAGATATTGAGTCGATCCTGAGCATTCTGGATACTACCTCGCAAACCCTCGAATACAACCGCCGTTTGGAGCAGAAGTCCCAGCAGCTTGCGCAAATCGGCGAAGAGTTGCGCGGCGCCAACGAGCGGCTGCGTGAGCTGGACCGGTTAAAAGATGAGTTTGTGGCCATGGTCAGCCACGAACTTCGCACGCCACTGACCTCTATTCGCGCCTTTGCTGAAATCTTGCGCGATAGCGGCCAATTACCCGAGCAGAAGCGTCAGCATTTTCTGGGCGTCATCGTGCATGAAAGCCAGCGGCTCTCGCGCTTAATTGAAGAAATACTCGACCTCGCGCGCCTGGAAAGCGGCCGTTTAACGCTCAACCCTGTCCCCCTGGATCTTGCCGCCCTCGCCCGGCATAGCATTGATGCTATTGCCCGCCTGCATGAAGAGCGCGGTATTGCGCTAGACGTTAGCTTAGAAGCTGACCCGGCGATGGTGATTGGCGACCATGACCGTTTAGAACAGGTCATTATTAATCTGCTTGATAACGCGGGTAAGTTTGCCGACCGTGAGCAGCCAAAAGTGCGCCTAACGCTTTATCAACACCGCCGTCATTTCCGCCTAAGCGTGGAGGATAACGGCGCGGGTATTAGCGAAGACGAGCGCGAGCGGGTATTTGAAAAATTCCATCAAATAAAACAAGACGGCGACGTTCCCCAAGGCCGCCCCAAAGGCAGTGGCTTAGGCTTACCCATCAGCCGAGGCATTATCGCCCACCTGGGTGGGCGGCTCTGGGTAGAAGATGCCAAAACCCTGGGCGGCGCCTGCTTGACGCTTGAACTGCCGGCAGCGCCAAATAACTAGAATTGCCACTTCGCTGATGCACAACGCGGCAATACCGCGTAACCCTTCCCATTTATCCTATACAAATATTTTACACATAGATGACAAATACTATATTTACCCATTAGAGTTAAGGTACACTTAGCCTTCCTTATAGTTACCGGGTAGCTGTAAGCCGCATTGATTGGGTAGGTAAATGAAAAATCATTCTCAAGTAGATCACAGCGCAAACTACACCATCGCTATTCAGCCAATCGTTGATGCGCAACTGCGTCATGTTGCCGATGAACTTCTTTACCGTGCGAACAAATCTAACCAGACAGCCACTATTATTGATGATGTTCAGGCTACCGCTCGGGCCTGCGCCATTGCTGTCTACGAAATTGGGCTGGATACCCTATGCGGCACACGTCAGCTGTTTATTAATGCTTCCGAAGATTGGCTCATCAACCCTGACTTGGCGGGCTTGCCCCACCAGCAAATCGTGATTGAGATTCTCGAAAACACACCACCCACTAAAAACGTTATTGATGCGCTTCGCTGTTTAAGAAAACAAGGTTTTACACTGGCGTTGGATGACTTCGTATTAGACGATCAAAATCACGTGTTTCTGCCCTTTTGCGACATTATAAAATTTGATATCTCCCAGCAGGTTCCAGAGAACGTTATAAAAAACCTTTTGGGCGAAGGATTTACGTTGCTAGCCGAGCGTGTAGAAACCCAGGAGGATTTCCAATACTGCCAATCTCTCGGCTTTACCCTCTTCCAAGGATACTTTTACGAGCGCCCACAAAACCAATCTTCTCACTCATCGCGCCGCTCAGCCTCGCGAGCCAATCAAATGCAGCTACTCGCCGCTTTATACGGCAAGGATGTCAAGCTCGCCGATATTAGCGCATTAGTGGCCCGTGACCCTTACCTACTAAACGCTATCTTTAAACGTGCTAATTCAGCGGCTCAAGGCTCCCCCCAACCCGTTACAAAACTTCTTGATTGTATTAAGATTATCGGCCTTCGCGAACTACGCACGTTAGTGTCTATCCTGGTGTTGGCCAACAATAGCCCAGCCAGCAAATTAAACCTAATCAAAGGGCTAACACGCGCATTTGCCTGTGAAATGTTGGCCTACCAGCGTCGACTCGATGCACAAGAGAGCTTTATAGCGGGCTTGTTTTCACTGATGCCGATTATTCTCGGCGTTAGTGAAGAATGCATAGCCAAAGAGGTTCGCCTTGGGCGACAGATCGAAGCGGCCATTGCGCATCGCAGCGGTGCACTGGGTCAGTTAATTACTGATGTCGAGGCGGCAGAAAACCAATCCTCACCGCCCGATTTTCCCGACAACGTCATACTCAAAGCAGCCGCGCAGGCCCGGACGCTCGTGGATAACCACGCCAGCAGTCAAATGTCCGTTTAGTGGCACACACTGTCTTGCGCAGTGGCCACCAAGTGCTTGATTTGCTGCAGATCAAATTTGAGCAACAGCCGTTCGTCCTCACGCAGGCGGCTCAAGTCAACCCAGCCATCTGCGACTTGCCCACGCGCTTTGTTATACCGCTGCTGATCCAACAGGCGCTGTTGCAGACGCTCAAAAGCGGCGATAAGCAATTCCGATTCAGCCGACGTTAGCACATCAGCCGTATGGCTGAGCGCGATCAATCGCTCATGAGTCCCAATTTCCCGCCGCCGGTGCCGCACGCAGAGTAACCGCGCGGCGCTAATCAACGGCATCAATCCTTGATGCTTTAGATTAATGGCTTGAGCGTGAGGGGCACTCAAGCTTGGGCTTGAGGCAATACGTCCAAAGCGATCCAGCGCTACCGGCAGTTCATCCAATAGCGCCGCCATTTCGTGCATAAAAAGCGATGCGTCGGGGAGTATCGAAGCGATGCTCTCAGCCAGTTGCCCAGCCAAGGCTGAATTGCCCGCTACCGGTGAGAAGTCAAGCAGGATATTGGTTTGCTGCACGCGCTTGACCTGCCGGTCGGCGCTCCAAATATCCAGTTGCGATTGCCACTCGCTTAGCCGCTTGCGCCACATCGGCCAGCGGGCCATTACATGCCCGTGGCACAGCGGGATACCCGCGTCATCAAGGTGCTGGGTAAACCGCTCACCCAACGCCTGGAAGTAGCCGTCTATCTCGATGTGGCGGTGGTCTGGGTAGTCGTCGATAATTAGCGCATTATCCTGGTCGGGGCCAAGCAGGCTTTCAAAGCGCGCCGCAGAGCCCAACATCAGCACGCAGTAGTCGACAGGCGGTGGGCCCCACCCTTGCGCCTGCATTTCGTCAAGCGACAGCGTAATGGCGCGACGGTAAAGCAAGGCATTTTGGTCACTGATGATTTGACTGATACGCCAGGCAGGCAGGTCGTAGTGCACTAGCGCTTCAACGAAAGGCAGTTGCCAAGCGTAGGCATCGGCTAATGAGGTGTGCGGCGAGGAGATTTTCGTAAAAAGATGCTGCAAAGGGGCGGTGAGCGCAGTGGTCGTTAGGCTGCCCTGCGCATTAAACAGCGAACGCCAGGGTGAAGCTCGATGGACGATGCGCATACGCCGCTCCTTCACTCAATAATATGAAAAATGAAGGCGTTACGACTCGCTGTCACCTGCACGGCGCGGATCGGGCTCAAACATGGCGTCACCCACCTCATCAATATAACGCTGCGCTTTGGTGATCATCATGGCATCGCAGGCGTCTCGCCCAGGGACCATATCAGAGCGTTCAAAGTGGTGTTCAAGCGTTTCACCAGACGCATCGGTTTTAGTAATCCAGCCGCTGACTCGGTACTGCCCGCTTTGCTCGTCCGGCTGAGACACAATCAGATAGCCTTTGTATTCTACCGGGTCGGCGGCTTTGCGGTTAGCGCCTGAGGTGGCTTGTCGATCACTACCAAAGAGTCCGGATAATATTTTTTTAAGCATGGTGGCTCCTTTGCTGTTAGGGCGGCAGGCAACACCCACCGCCCTCGCAAGATACGCGCTTTTTATTAGCTATTTTTAGCTTTGTTTACGCCCTTTGCCCGCAGCAATACGCAACCGCAGCGCGTTTAGCTTAATAAAGCCTTCGGCATCTTTCTGGTCGTAAGCGCCCGCATCATCTTCAAAGGTAGCGATCGATTCATCAAACAGCGACTCATCGGACTTACGACCCACCACGATAGCGTTGCCTTTATAGAGTTTCATACGCACGACACCCGATACATTCTTTTGGGTCTCGTCAATCGCCGCCTGCAGCATGCGACGCTCTGGGCTCCACCAATAACCGTTGTAGATCACTTCAGCGTATTTTGGCATCAGCTGATCTTTCAGGTGGGCTTCTTCGCGGTCCAGGGTCAACGACTCAATCGCACGGTGAGCACGTAACATAATGGTACCGCCGGGCGTTTCGTAACAGCCGCGGGATTTCATGCCTACGTAGCGGTTTTCAACAATATCCAATCGGCCAATACCGTTATCGCCGCCCATTTTATTGAGCTTTTCCAGCACTTCGTGGGCTTTCAGCGGCTCGCCGTCGATGGCCACGATGTCGCCCTTTTCATACGTCAGCTCAACGTAAGTAGGGGTATCGGGGGCGGCTTCAGGCGAGACGCTCCAGCGCCACATATCGTCTTCGGCTTCGGCCCAGGGGTCTTCCAGAATGCCGCCTTCATAAGAAATATGCAGCAGGTTGGCATCCATGGAGTACGGCGATTTCTTCTTTTTATTGGCAAAATCGACCGGAATGTTGTGTTCTTCGCAGTACGCCATCAGCTTTTCACGCGAGGTTAAATCCCACTCGCGCCAAGGAGCGATGACCTTTACGCCGGGCTTGAGAGCATAGCCACCCAGTTCAAAGCGTACCTGGTCGTTGCCTTTACCGGTGGCGCCGTGAGAAATCGCATCGGCACCGGTTTCATTGGCAATCTCGATTAAACGCTTGGCGATCAGCGGCCGGGCGATAGAGGTGCCCAACAGGTACTCGCCTTCGTAGATAGTGTTGGCACGAAACATCGGGTAGACGTAGTCACGCACGAACTCTTCGCGCAGGTCTTCGATGTATATCTCTTTTACGCCGAGGGCTTGCGCCTTGGTGCGAGCGGGTTCGACTTCTTCGCCCTGACCGATGTCGGCAGTAAAAGTCACTACCTCGCAGTTGTAAGTTTCTTGCAACCACTTAACAATAACGGATGTGTCCAGGCCGCCTGAATAAGCCAGCACAACCTTTTTGACATCGGACATTCTTTGCTCCTCGTTAACCATAAGATATTCATTAGTAAAAATCATACTCGCCACTTGCGCTCGGCGAATGTGATAGCTCGTTGGCATAGTCCGTTGAGACAGACCTTGAGTATAGCGTTCTCAATGCCCAACGAATACCGTCAACGACGCCTGGGTTATAAAGCTGCTAGAATCACACCATTCAAAGCGGTGACTAACCGCTGATGACTCGCTTTACTATTACTCGCTTCAAACCAAGGAGAGCTGCATGAGCGAGGCAATTGCCCGCGAATTAATGGCCCAACGTTTTCGCAGTTACCTGCCGGTGGTCGTTGATTTAGAAACCGGGGGCTTTAATGCCCAAGGTGATGCCGTGCTTGAGATAGCCGCCGTCACGCTGACGATGGATCCGGAGGGCAACCTGCTGCCTGATGCCACCTATGCATACCACGTTCAGCCGTTTGAAGGCGCGAACGTTGAGCAGACCGCGCTCGATTTCACCGGCATTAATTTAGACGACCCTTTGCGTCACCAAATAGCGCTAAGCGAAGCTGAAGCGCTGAACGAAATTTTCCGTCCGATCCGCAAGTCAATTAAGGCCCACGACTGTACCCGGGCTATTTTAGTCGGTCACAATGCGGCTTTTGACCAAGGCTTCTTAAACGCGGCCGTTAACCGCTGCGGCATCAAGCGCAACCCTTTTCATCCATTCTCAAGTTTTGATACGGCAACGCTGGCTGGCCTGGTGTATGGCCAAACGGTACTCGCGCGAGCCTGTCGCGCTGCCGGCATTGAGTTTGATAACAAGGCCGCCCACTCAGCGCGTTACGACACAGAGCGCACCGCCGAGCTCTTTTGTGCCATGGTCAATCGCTATAAAGACCTAGGCGGTTGGCAGCTAGCCCAGCGCGAGCAAGAAATGGACGCTAACGATTAGGGCCTGTTGATGCAGACCCTATAGCTTTACGCTACACTTCGTTACGTTTCTGTATGACAGCATTTTACCGCCATCGCGAGAAGACACGATGTGTTTGACTGCGCTGGCCAATTACGCAGATTTACCCACCCGTTTTCAAGAGATGAGACGTTTACATGGCCCAGCATAATGCCTTTTACGCCCAGTCCGGTGGCGTTACCGCCGTCATCAACGCCAGCGCCTGCGGTGTTATTGAAGCCTGCCGCCAAGCACCGGAACAAATTGGCAAGGTATACGCCGGCCATAACGGCATTATCGGCGCGTTAACCGAAGACCTCATCGATGTCACCCAAGAAAGCGACGAAGCCATTGCTGCGCTGCGTCACACCCCAGGTGGCGCTTTCGGCTCCTGCCGCTACAAGCTAAAAGATATCGACACTCACCGTGCTCAGTACGAGCGCTTGATTGAGGTCTTTAAGGCCCACGATATTCGCTATTTCTTTTATAACGGCGGCGGCGACAGCGCCGACACCTGCTTAAAAGTCTCGCAGCTGTCCGAAAAACTGGGCTACCCGCTCACCGCTATTCATGTGCCCAAAACCGTCGATAACGACCTGCCGATTACTGATAACAGCCCAGGGTTTGGCAGTGTAGCGAAGTATATTGCCACCTCGACCCTGGAAGCCTCGCTGGATATCGCCTCAATGTGCGCCACCTCTACCAAGGTATTTGTGCTTGAGGTGATGGGGCGCCACGCAGGCTGGATTGCCGCCGCCGGCGGTTTAGCGGGCGAAGCCGAAGGCGAGCCGCCGCATATGATCCTCTTCCCGGAAGTCGCGTTTAAGCGGAAGGCAGCCATGGCACGGGTTGAAGAGTGCGTTAAACAGTATGGCTACTGCGTTATTGTGGTCTCTGAAGGCGCTCGCTACGAAGATGGCACCTTCCTGGCCGATGCGGGTAATACCGATGCCTTTGGCCACCGTCAGCTTGGTGGCGTCGCGCCAACGCTTGCCGGTATGATCAAGCAGGACCTGGGTTACAAGTATCACTGGGCAGTGGCCGACTACTTGCAGCGCGCGGCGCGCCATCTGGCCTCTAAAACCGACGTTGAACAAGCCTACGCGGTGGGCCGCGAGGCGGTCACGCTAGCGCTGGCGGGCAAAAATGCCATGATGCCCGCTATTCGGCGGATTTCTCAGGCGCCCTACCAGTGGGATGTGATCTCGGCCCCGCTGTCCCAGGTGGCCAACCAAGAGAAGTTTATGCCGCGGGACTTTATCAGCGAAAACGGCTTTGCCATCACTCAAACGTGCCGGGATTATCTCTCGCCGCTGATTCAGGGCGAAGACTTCCCCCCGTTTGAGAACGGTTTACCCAAAGTCGCCAAGCTGAAACTGGCCAAAGTTGAGCGCAAGCTGCCTACGTTTACGCTGTAAATATTTAACGCAGCGAAACTAAAGGGTGCTTGCAGCCCTTGTGGGAGGGAGCTTCAGCTCGCGAAAGTGTGGGCTGCCAACCCGATAAAACTAAGGGGTGCCTTCGGCACCCTTCGCCGAAGTGTCGGACCATCGCTGAAGCGGCCTCCCACAATAGTCCTGAGCCTGATGAGACTAAGGGGGGCTTGCAGCCCTTGTTAGAGCTTCAGCTCAAATCCTGATGGGACTTAGGTGGTACTACTGCCCTTGTGGGAGGGAGCTTCAGCTCGCGATTGTTCGGGCTACCAGCCTGATGAAACTACGGGGCGCCTTCGGCACCCTTCGCCGAAGTGTCGGACCATCGCTGAAGCGCCCTCCCATAAAAGATAGCTATCTCAACAGCCAGGAAAGTACCAGCAACAGCAGCAAAATACCCGCCACGCCCTGCCAAAAACGCCGCGGTTCCTGACGATTTTCCTCCCGGTTGGGTAGCCGCCCAAGCGGTACCCTTAGCGCATGCAAAAACTCTGACAGCCGCCTAAACCGCAACGCCCGCTGGGGATCCAAGGCGCGGCGTAGCGCATCGTCCAGGTCCGGCGATATTTCCGGGTTGGTGGTTCGCGCGCTGCGGTAGGTCAACTCTTCCAGGTCGGTGTGGCTGCGCAGTCGGTTGGGCGTTAGCGTATAAGGCAACGCACCGGTCAGCAGCCAATAGACGGTCGATGCTAGCGAATACTGATCGCTGCGTCGGCCAATGCTGTCGGCCAACGCATACTCAGGGGCGGTGTGTTCGTTAAAGCCAATCTGTCTGAGCAACTCACCTGAGTGGCGATGCCCTTCCCCATCGCGCATATGGCAGGCACTAAAATCGGTAAGCACCAGCTTGCCGTGCGGGTCGATTAGAATGTTATCGGGGTTGATCTGCTGATGGATAATTTCCCGGTGATGCAGCGCTTGCACCGCCTTGCCGAGCTGGTTCGCGATATCCAAGCGCTGAGTTAAGCTCGCTTGAGGATGGCGCTCTGCCCACTGACGCAGCGTCTCGCCTTCAATATACTGCATTAGATAATACAGGTAACGGCGCGGCCGCGATGGCTCCATCACCTTGACCACAAAGGGCGAATTAACCCGTTCCACCACCCACTGCTGGAGCAGAAAGTGTTCAAGATAGGCGTTGCGTAGCGAAAGCTCAGGGCTGGGCGCTTTCATGACCATTTCACGCTCGCTATGCACATCGCGAACGCGATAAACCCGTGACTGCGCCGTTCGTGACAGCACGTCAAGCACCTCCAGGCCGTCTAGCCGCTCGCCCGGCGCAAGCTCAGGGGGAATCGGCAGGTCACCATAAAGCTGCCCAGGGTGCTCGCTGACCTCGTCGGGTAGTTCATCAATTCGCACCAGTTGAAAGCAGAACTGATCGCCACCGTAACCGCGCTCCTGGGCGCGCTGCTTGGCTTCATCGGCCAAGCGCTCGCAGGCGGCATCCAGGTCGCTGGCGTCTTGGCGAATCAACCGCACATAGTCGGAAGGCAGCAGCGTGCCACGCACCCCTTGGGTGGTGAACAGGAATAGATCCCCTTGTTTTAAATCGATATGGGTGTAATCAATATCCACGCTGCCGTCCATACCCAGCGCTCGGGCAGGATAGCGGTAGCCGCCCAAGTCGGTCACGTGGTCGCGGCTTAGCTGCTCAAACTCCGCGCCGCGTAAACGAAACACCAGCGTATCGCCCATGTGAAACAGGTGAGCTTCACGGCCACGAAACACCATGGCTGACATGGATGAAACGAAGCTGCCCTCTTTAACGTGCTGGCTTTGGCTGTAACACCAGCTGTTCAGCGCACGCAGGACACGGGTAGCTGACGTTTTAACATCCCAGTGGTCGGGGGTGGAAAAGTAGTCGGCCAGAAAGCCGCGCACACTGAGATCCCCGGCCTGCTTGGCCATGGTATTGCGTGAAATGGAGTCGCTAATCACCGCGCAGCCGCCTTTGGCGCGAAGCAGCGGCGCTTCAGGAAAACGAACCGACATTGAACTGCGATGCAGGCGCCGATCAGGCGCAACAAAGGCTTGACCATAACTGATAAGTAACTGGGCGTGCGACAAGTCATCCTCCTAGGCGTTTGTCGGCTTTGACCGATCGAGGGCAACCAACAGCGCTTATGATACACGCAGCCGAGCAGAAACGATGCTCACCAAACGTCGCTATCGTCATCGCGCCCTGTTAAGCGCTAAGCGCCGTTAACCATCAATCCACCTATGTCGCATTGGTAATCGTGCAGCCATCTTCGTATAATCCCAACCCATAAACGACGCCTAAACGATTACCCAGCCATGCATTACCAAGGAATCAACGATGAACTTCGATAATATCCCCGCTGGAAAGGATCTCCCCAACGACGTTTACGTGGTGGTCGAAATTCCAGCCAACCACGATCCGATCAAATACGAAATTGATAAGGACATGGGCGCCCTACTCGTTGACCGTTTCATGGCCACACCCATGTTCTACCCCGCCAACTATGGTTTTATCCCGCACACCCTGGCCGACGACGGCGACGCACTAGACGCCCTGGTAGTAACGCCGCACCCGGTTCAAGCTGGCTGTATTATCCGCGCGCGCCCGGTAGGCATTCTGAACATGACCGACGAAGCCGGTGAAGATGCCAAACTGATTTGCGTGCCCCACGCTAAACTGAGCTCTCTGTATGACGACATCCAGGAAGTCACCGACCTGCCCGAGCTGCTACGCCAACAGATTGCTCACTTCTTCGAGAACTACAAAGACCTCGAAAAAGGCAAGTGGGTGAAAGTAGAGTCTTGGGAAGGCGCTGATGCCGCGCGTAAGGCGCTTGAAAAATCCGTTACTGCTTATCAAAAGGCATAACGCTAAAAAAAAGCTAGCACTCAAAAAGTCTAGCGCTGAGGCGAGAACTCATGCGCGTATAAAGAACCTAAAGACCGCCTCCGGGCGGTCTTTTTATACCCCTCGCATTAACGGTTTACTAACCACCGCGACACGTCACCACAGCGGTGACGCCAGCGCATTCAGGATGCGGTATGCTATTCGTCTTTTATTGCGATGCCATTGATTAAGGACGCACCGTGTTATTGATTAAGCGCCTGAGCCTGTTGCCATTACTGGTTTGTTTACTCGCCGGGTTTCCGCTGCTCGCCAATGCCCAGTGGTTCTCCTCTGCCAATGAGCAAGCGGATTTTTTACCGGTCATGGAGGCGTTTCAGCCGACCGCCTGGCACGATGGCGACACGCTGTCTATCGGCATCGATATTGCCGATGAGTACTACCTGTATCGACACCAGTTGGCCATTGTCAGCCAAACCGAAAACGTCACCCTCGGCGATCCGAAGATCCCCCAAGGTATCTTTACCAACGATGAGTTCATGGGCGATGTTTACGTGTTTCGGGATCAATTGGTGTTTGAGGTGCCGCTGGATGCCGCCTACTCAGGCCCTCTTGCCATCGAGCTAACCTTTCAAGGCTGTGCAGACGCGGGATTATGCTACCCACCGGAGCAAACACGCCTAGAGGCCAGCGAGACTGAGCCACCCCGCCAGTTTGCCGATAACAGCGCCTCCAGTGCAGTCACTGACAACGCCACTCAGGGCGATTTCGCGGCTCCCCAAAGCGAGGACCGCCGCTTTAGCGCTTTGCTTAGCGACGCGAGTCTACCGCTGGCGCTAGGGCTGTTTTTTATCGCTGGCCTGGGGCTCACCTTCACTCCCTGTGTGCTACCCATGATCCCGATTTTGTCATCGATTGTGGTGGGCCAGAATCCCAGCCGCCCCCGCGCCTTCGCGCTCTCTTTGAGCTACGTGCTCGGCATGGCGCTGACGTATGCGCTGGTTGGCGTGTTGATGGGCTTATTTGGCGCGGGGCTAAACCTGCAGGCGCGCTTGCAGTCGGCCCCGGTATTGATCACCTTCGCGGCGCTTTTCACGCTCTTTGCGCTGGCCATGCTGGGGGCTTTTAACCTCAACTTGTCGCCACGCTTCGCTAACCGTATCGACGCCTGGCAGGCCCGCGCCCAGCGCAGTGGCCCGGCAGGCTTAGCCCTGGCCGGTGCGCTTTCGGTGCTGGTCGTCTCGCCCTGTGTCACGGCCCCCCTGGCCGGCGCGCTGGTATTTATTTCGTCAACGGGTGATGCCTTACTGGGTGGCGCGGTGTTGTTTGCACTGGGAATAGGCATGGGGGTACCGCTACTGCTGGTCGGTACCTTTGGCACCACGTTACTCCCCCGCTCGGGCGCCTGGTTGAATGGCGTCAAAATAGCCTTTGGCCTGCTGCTGTTCGGCGTCGCGATTTGGATGATTGAGCGCTTAGTGGCCGCACCCATTGCGCTACTGCTATGGGCAGCGCTTGCCATCGGCAGCGCCCTCGCCCTGGGCGCGCTTAGCTTTAACCAGCCACAGGGATGGCCGCGGGCACGCCAAACGCTGGGATTGATGCTGCTAGCATGGGGGATAGTGCTGGTGATCGGCGCCGCTCAAGGGGGCAGTAACCCGCTGCGCCCACTGGCAACCACCGCCAGCGTCGCGGGTGCGCCGCAGACCGCCCCACTAGCTTTCGCTGAGGTCGACAGCCTGAGCGAACTTGACGCGGCGATTGCCCAAGCGGAAAGTGCCAATCAGCCGGCGTTTGTGCACTTCACGGCGGAATGGTGTATTTCATGCAAAATAATGGAGCGTAATGTCTACCCCGACCCGCGCGTTTCCGCGGCATTACGTGGGTACACCTTGATTGCCGCCGATGTCACCCATACCGACCCTGAAAGCCGTGAGCTGCTTGACCGCTTTAACCTCTTCGGCCCACCCAGCCTACTGTTTTTTAGCCAAGGACAAGAAATTCGCGACGCACGCATTCAAGGCGAAGTGACCGCCGCTCAGCTACAGGCACACCTTGAGTCGGTTAGTCAGTGGCTAATGAACCGCTGATTTCAACTTCCCTCACCGCAACACTCTGAAGCGCCAAAACGGCTTTTTGCGGCGAACATCGTCAAACGAATGTTTAACTTCCGGTTAAGCGCTGGTTTAGGCACTAACGCTTGCCAGCGCTGGACATCATCGTACTTTTTCGGCAAACTCCGCTCCTATATTAGCGAAAAGCTTCCTTTTAAGGTTGAGAACGCAGTAACGTTCGCTAACATGCAGCGTTCTCTTCATTTTTTAATTTGGTTTACTGCGCTACATTAGCGCCGCAAAGCGCTCCTCGCTCACCGCTTGGATGGCTGTGTGACTACCTTTTATGACATTGATAGGGCTATGCCATGGATATCCGCAAAGTTAAGAAACTGATTGAGCTGCTCGAAGAGTCCAATATTAGCGAGATTGAAATTCAGGAAGGCGAAGAATCGGTGCGAATTAGCCGCCATCCTAATGGCGCTACCTGGCATCCACAGCCGATGCCGCAATATGGGCAGCCCGCTGCGCCAGCGCCAGCAGCCACTGCGCCAGCCCCGGCGGAAGCCGAGCCAGCCGGCGTTAGCTATCGTGGTGAAGCGGTGAACTCCCCCATGGTAGGCACCTTCTATCGCAGCCCCGCGCCGGGCGCCAAGTCGTTTGTAGAAGTCGGCGATAGCGTCAAGCAAGGCGATACTGTATGTATCATCGAAGCCATGAAAATGATGAACCAGATTGAAGCCGATCGCGACGGTGTAGTGGAAGCCATCCTGGTCGAAGATGGCGAACCAGTGGAGTTCGATCAACCCATGGTCGTTATCGCTTAATCTTTCATTTTCAACACGGGTGGACTCTCCCATGCTGGACAAGGTACTTATCGCGAACCGCGGCGAGATTGCCCTCCGTATCCTGCGGGCCTGTAAAGAACTGGGCATCAAAACCGTAGCGGTACACTCCAAAGCTGATCGTGAACTGATGCATGTTCGCCTGGCGGATGAAGCCGTGTGTATCGGACCGGCATCGTCAGCGCAGTCGTACTTAAACATTCCGGCCCTGATCAGCGCGGCCGAAGTCACTGATTCATCCGCCATTCACCCGGGCTATGGCTTCCTATCGGAAAATGCCAACTTTGCCGAGCAGGTCGAGCGCTCCGGGTTTACCTTTATTGGCCCCCGCGCTGAGACCATTCGCCTGATGGGCGATAAGGTCAGTGCTATTCAGTCCATGAAGGAAGCCGGTGTTCCCACGGTGCCAGGCTCCGACGGCCCCCTGGGTGATGATGACGCTGCCAATCTGGCCACGGCGCGGCACGTTGGTTACCCGGTTATTATCAAGGCAGCCTCTGGCGGCGGCGGTCGCGGCATGCGTGTGGTGCACACCGAAGGCCACCTGCTATCGGCGATTACGGTTACCCGTACCGAAGCCCATGCCGCCTTTGGTGATGGCACGGTCTATATGGAAAAATTCCTCGAAAAACCGCGCCATGTCGAAGTCCAAGTGCTTGCCGACGGCCAAGGCAACGCGATTCATCTTTATGACCGCGACTGCTCGCTACAGCGTCGGCACCAAAAAGTGCTCGAAGAAGCCCCGGCGCCAGGCCTTGATCAAGAAGCTCGTGCCCAGGTGCTTGAAGCCTGCCGTCAGGCGTGTATCAAAATCAACTACCGTGGCGCCGGCACCTTTGAGTTCTTGTACGAAGACGGCAAGTACTTCTTCATCGAGATGAATACCCGCGTGCAGGTTGAGCACCCGGTCACCGAAATGGTCACCGGCGTGGATATCGTCAAAGAGCAGCTGCGCATTGCCTCGGGCCTGCCGCTGTCGATCCGCCAGGAAGACGTGCAGCTTAACGGCCACGCCTTTGAATGCCGGATTAACGCCGAAGATTCGCGCACCTTTATGCCCTCGCCCGGCAAGGTAACGCTGTTTCACGCACCCGGTGGCTTGGGTGTGCGGATGGACTCGCATCTTTACACGGGCTACACCGTACCGCCGCACTATGACTCCCTGATCGGCAAGCTGATCACCTGGGGCGCAGACCGTGAAATAGCCCTGACGCGGATGCGCAACGCCCTCGACGAGCTGCTGGTGGAAGGTATTAAAACCAATATCGACCTGCAAAAAGACTTGGTACGCGACAGCTACTTCCGTCAAGGTGGGGTCAATATCCACTACCTGGAAAAGAAGCTCAGCAGCTAACGCCGTCCAGCGCACTGTGTGATACTCAGCGGGGTGGCTACGTCCACCCCGTACTTGTCTTTAATTGCGGAGAATCCCATGCCCTGGCTGCAACTCAAGGCCCATGTCGCCCCCGAGCAGGCCGAGTTTCTCGAAGAACTGCTGCTTGATGAGGGCGCCACCGCTATTGGCCTTCAAGACGCCCACGACGATCCGGTCTTTGAGCCCGAGCGTGGCACTACCCCGCTGTGGGAAGATACTATCCTGACCGGCCTTTACGACGACCTGGAGGGCGTCGAAAGTATGCTGGCGCGTATCGAAGCCGCCTGGGCGGAGCAACAGCCCGGCGAACCCTGCCCCACCATCGAGTATGAACTACTCGCCGACCGTGATTGGGAGCGCGAGTGGATGGAAGATTTCAAGCCACTGCGCATGGGTCAGCGGCTATGGATTGTGCCTAGCTGGCATACGCCTCCCCAAGCCGACGCCGTTAACTTGATTCTCGACCCAGGCCTTGCCTTTGGCACCGGTACGCATCCGACTACGGCCCTGTGCTTGGAGTGGCTCGACGAGCTGGCCGTGGCTGGCCACTTAGCCCAGCAAAGCGTGCTGGATGTGGGCTGCGGCTCGGGCATTCTGGCGATCGCAGCGCTCAAGCTGGGTGCCCGCCATGCCGACGCCACCGACATTGACCCTCAGGCACTGCAGGCCAGCCGGGATAACGCCGAGCGCAATGCGATTGCCGAGTCGGACCTGAACCTCTACTACCCTGGTCAGCTAAACGATAACGGCGACTACCCCGTTGTCACCGCTAATATTTTAGCCGGCCCGCTGGTTGAGCTGGCAGGGATGATTGCCGGGCACGTGGCGCCCGGTGGCCGTCTGGCGCTTTCCGGCATTTTGGCCAATCAGGCTGATAAGGTTTACCAGGCCTACGTGGAACAGGGCTTGATCATGGACGAGCCGGTGATTCGGGAAGGCTGGGTGCGCCTTAGCGGACGGCGGCGACAGTAAAGCGACGTCTCGGCCTTCACCCTTTCGTCAAGTAGGCGTATCATGCGTCCCCCTAAAGCACCTACTCGCCGACAGCCACATAGCCTGATGCCATGACATTGACCACACCGCCACCCCCCATAGGGGCCGCCCGCATTGGGCCGTACGTATTACCCAACCGGGTGATACTGGCGCCCATGGCCGGCGTTACCGACCAACCTTTTCGTCAGCTATGCCGACGGCTGGGCGCTGGCTGGGTAGTGGGTGAAATGGTCACGGCGGACCCTAGCCTGTGGCATACGCGCAAATCCCAGCGGCGGATGGATCACCGCGGCGAGCCCGACCCGCGGGTCGTCCAAATCGCCGGCGGCGATGCTGAAATGCTCGCCCAGGCGGCGCGCTTGAATGCCGAGCTGGGCGCGCAAATTATTGATATCAACATGGGCTGCCCTGCCAAAAAGGTATGCAACAAAGCCGCTGGGTCGGCGCTATTGCGCGATGAAGCTTTAGTCGCCGAGATCCTCGATGCGGTAGTGGCGGCCGTGGATATCCCGGTCACGCTGAAAATACGCACCGGCTGGTGCGCCGAATCGAACAATGGCGTGCGCATCGCCCAGCTTGCCGAGGCAGCGGGCATTCAAGCGTTAGCCGTTCATGGCCGACATCGCCAACAGCGCTATACTGGGCAGGCAGAGTACGACACGATTGCCGAGATCAAGTCTCGCCTGTCGATACCGGTGATCGCCAACGGTGACATAACAAACCCGGAAAAAGGCGCCGAGGTACTCGCTTATACCGGCGCCGATGCGGTGATGGTTGGCCGCGGCGCGCAAGGCAACCCGTGGATCTTTCAACAGGTCGATCACTATCTCCAGTATGGAGAGCGGATGGCTTTGCCTAGCCTGACGGAGCGTCACCAAGTGCTTCACAGCCACGTAGCGGCGTTGCACGCGTTTTATGGGACCACCATGGGCGTGCGGATCGCGCGCAAACATGTCGGCTGGTACCTCAGCGACGACCCGCGTTTTACGCCGCCACAACAGCGTGCACTTAAGCAGCAGTTCAATGCGTTAGCGTCACCTGAAAGGCAATTTACCTGGATCAACGACGCGATGGCCCTCGATGCCGCCACGCGCTTGCTAGCCAAAGGAAGCTATGCTGCATGACCGAACGCGATCTTCTCTCTAGCGATACTTATTCTAGCGATAGCTACTCTAGCTCTAACGATACTTATGCCCGCGACGCCTTGCCCAGCGACGCGTTTTCGACCATCAGCAGCGCCCATTTAACGGGCACACTGGCTGACCCCGACGCTAGCACCACGCCGCCCCAGCCACTGCGAGAAGTGGTGGAATCGGCTATGCGCCGCTACTTCGAGCATCTCGATGGCAGCCAGGCAAGCGACCTGTATGCCATGGTGATGGCCGAAGTAGAAGCGCCTTTACTGGCCTGTGTTTTGGAACATACCGATGGCAACCAAACTCGAGCCGCTGATATTCTTGGCTTAAACCGCGGCACCCTGCGCAAGAAACTCAAGCTTTACGGACTTATCGAAGGTGACGCCCCATAACCCTGGGGCGTTATTATTTTTAATTCGCGACTCTGCACACGAGCATTCTCATGGCTGAAAACCCTCTCATGGCTGATAGCAACGCTACCCCCGTCCGCCGCGCCCTTTTAAGCGTTTCTGATAAAACCGGCATTGTGGAATTCGCCAGCGGTCTGGCTGAACGCGGCGTTGAGCTGCTCTCCACGGGGGGCACTTTCCGCCTGCTGCAGGAAAATGCCATTCCGGTGAAAGAAGTCTCTGAACACACCGGCTTTCCTGAAATCATGGATGGCCGCGTCAAAACGCTACACCCTAAAATTCACGGCGGCATCTTGGCCCGTCGCGGCCAGGATGACGCCGTGATGGCCGAGAACGACATTACCCCGATCGATATGGTGGTGGTCAATCTCTACCCCTTTGCCGCCACCGTTGCCAAGCCGGACTGCACGCTAGAAGAGGCCATCGAAAACATCGATATTGGTGGCCCCACCATGGTGCGCGCCTGCGCTAAAAATCACGCCTACACCACCATCGTGGTCAATAATGGCGATTACGCGCGCGTCCTGGGCGAGCTAGCCGCCCAAGATGGCCAGGTGAGTAGCGCCACACGCTTCGACCTAGCGGTTAAAGCCTTTGAACACACCGCCGGCTACGACGGCGCGATTGCCGACTACCTCGGCCGTAAGGTCAACACCGCCGATCAGGCCTTCCCGCGCACGTTTAACCTGCAGCTGCATAAAAAGCAGGATATGCGCTACGGTGAGAACCCCCATCAGCAGGCAGCGTTCTACGTTGACCCTCAGGCCAGCGGGCCCAGCGTCGCTACCGCCAAAATGCTCCAGGGCAAGCCACTCTCCTACAACAATGTCGCCGATACCGACGCCGCCTTTGAGTGCGTAAAAGCCTTTAGCGACACCGCTTGCGTGATCGTCAAGCATGCCAACCCTTGCGGCGTAGCGGTTGGCGAATCCGCGCTGGCGGCCTATGACAAAGCCTTTGCCACTGACCCTACCAGCGCCTTTGGCGGCATTATCGCCTTCAATACGCCGCTGGACGCGGAGACTGCTCAGGCGATTATTGACCGTCAGTTCGTCGAGGTGATTATTGCCCCTGGGGTGAGTGGCGAAGCCGCCGCCATTGTGGCCAACAAGCAGAACGTGCGGTTGTTAGACGTAAGCGCGCAATGGCCCGGTGAGCACCAGGCAAGCGTTGATTTTAAACGCGTCAATGGCGGCTTGCTGGTGCAAGAGCGCGACGACGGCATGGTCACCCGGGACAACTTAACCGTGGTTAGCCAGCGCGCGCCCAGCGAGCAGGAACTACGCGACCTCGCCTTTGCTTGGCGGGTGGCGAAATTCGTCAAATCCAATGCCATTGTGTACGCCAAAGACGGCCAGACCGTGGGCGTCGGCGCCGGGCAAATGAGCCGTGTGTATTCGGCTAAAATTGCCGGCATTAAGGCCGCTGATGAAGGCCTATCGGTCCCGGGCTCAGTGATGGCGTCTGATGCGTTTTTCCCCTTCCGCGATGGCATTGATGCCGCCGCAGCGGCAGGTATTACCGCCGTTATTCAGCCGGGGGGCTCCATGCGCGATCAGGAAGTGATCGACGCCGCCGACGAAGCAGGCATTGCCATGGTCTTCACCGGTATGCGCCACTTCCGCCACTAAAGCGTATCGCGTCATAAAACCCCAAAGCCCCCACCGGACGCTTTACAAGAGCGTACCGGTGGGGGCTTTTTTAGGTTATTTTTCCACACCGTTTTTTGGCCATCAGAGAGAGCCAAAAAAAGGCCAGACGCTTAGCCAAGGTCAATACACAGATACTTGGTTTCCAAATACTCTTCCAAGCCTTGATGACCGCCTTCACGACCTAAGCCCGACGCTTTTACCCCACCAAACGGTGCAGCGGCGTTGGAAATAGCCCCGGTGTTAATGCCCACCATGCCGTACTCCAGCGCCTCGGCGACTCGCCATACACGGGCAAGATCGCGGGAGTAGAAATAAGAAGCCAATCCGTACTGGGTATCATTGGCCATTTCGATAGCGGTTTCTTCGTCGTCAAACGGGAAGACCGCTGCTAGCGGGCCAAAGGTTTCCTCGTGAGCCACTTTCATTTGATCGGTGGCAAAGCTGATCAGCGTTGGTGTGAAGAAATTACCCCCGAGCGGATGCGGATGACCGCCGAGCAGCAGCTCTGCGCCATTATCCATCGCGTCCTGAACATGCTCGCTGACTTTTTTAACCGCATCCCCATCGATTAACGGGCCAATATTAATGTTCGGCTGGGTGCCATTGCCCACATGCAGCTCGCTGTTCATCGCCACGGCCAACTTTTCACAAAACGCGTTGATCACGCTGGACTGGACTAAAAAGCGGTTGGTGCACACGCAGGTCTGACCTGCATTGCGGAATTTAGCCGCCATCGCGCCTTCCACGGCAGCGTCTAAATCGGCATCTTCAAAGACAATAAACGGCGCATTGCCACCCAGCTCTAAAGAGATTTTCTGGATATGCTCAGCGGCTTGCGTCATCAGCTTGCGGCCTACTTCGGTAGACCCTGTGAAGGTAATTTTGCGTACTTTAGGCGACTGCGTCATGGCTTGCGCTATTTCGCTAGCGCTGCCCGGCACCACGTTGAAGACACCGCGAGGGATACCCGCGCGCTCGGCCAATAGTGCCAGCGCCGTGGCGGAAAACGGGGTCTGGCTGGCTGGTTTCACCACAATGGTGCAACCAGCGGCCAATGCTGCCCCGGCTTTGCGGGTGATCATCGCCGCGGGAAAATTCCACGGCGTAATAGCGCCCACGACGCCCACCGGCTGTTTGGTCACCACGATACGTTGATTGGCTTTTGCCGCCGGAATCGTTTCGCCGTAAACGCGCCGCGCCTCTTCGGCAAACCAGCGTAAAAAGCTGGCCGCATAAGCAATCTCGCCCGCCGCTTCTTTTAGCGGCTTGCCCTGCTCAAACGTCATCAGCATGGCAAGGTCGTCTTGATGCTCCAGCATCAAATCGTGCCACTTTAACAGCAAGTCAGCGCGTTCTTGAGCGGTAAGGGCACGCCATGCCGGCAAGGCGGCATCCGCGGCGTCGATCGCCCGTTCGGTTTCGGCCTTACCCAAGCGGGGAATATCGCCAATCGCTTCGCCGGTTGCCGGGTTCAGTACCGCGATCTGTTCACCGCTATCTGCTGCCACCCAACTCCCATCAATGTAGGCGAAGGGGCAATACAGCTGTGTCTCTTTAAGCGCTTCCATGACAGACTCCTGACCAAATAATGGCCTTATAGGCTTATTAACCTCTTCATGCTAAGACGAAATACCCCTTTTAACCAAATTTGTGGCCTGCCTTATTGGCCAATAACCAATGCCTGGATCAATTAATCAGCATTAAAAACTCTTGCCGAGTCGCTTGGTTGCTACGAAACGCGCCTAACATCACCGATGAGGTCATACTCGAATTCTGTTTTTCTACGCCTCGCATCATCATGCATAGGTGGCGTGCCTCAATGACCACCGCCACCCCCTTCGCCTGAGTCACTTCTTGCACCGCTTCGGCAATCTCGCGGGTTAGATTCTCTTGTATCTGCATACGGCGGGCAAACATATCGACGATGCGGGCAAATTTAGACAGCCCTAACACCTTACCGTTGGGCAAATAGGCGATATGGCACTTGCCAATAAAGGGCAGTAGATGGTGTTCACACATTGAATAAAGCTCAATGTCTTTTACCAGCACCATTTCATCGGTCTGCGACTCGAATACCGCGCCGTTGACAATTCCTTCCAGCGACTGGGAGTAGCCCGCATTTAAAAACTGCATGGCTTTGGCGGCACGCTGAGGCGTATCTCTCAACCCTTCACGATCGGGGTCTTCCCCAAGCGCTGAGATTATCTGGCGGTAGTGATGGGCGATATCGTCTGACATGTTAAGCCTCTTCAAAATCTATGCGCAGTCGCGTTCAGTTATTTCTTAGCACAACTACTTTTTGCGTAGTGGGTAATTTAAGCATATTGAGAAGGGGGTCGCTCAACGCCCTTCTGGCCATTACTGTACAAAAACTATACTTATATAAGAAGCTGCACAACAACTATTGAACCGAAAACGTATTTTAACCTACCTGCCTGGCCTGTGGCAGAGCGCCGCGCCGACCTCTTCGCAAACCGGTGCCCTGTGATATGATAAATCAATAACCAACATTGAGAGTTCGCCATGTCATTTAAACACTCAGCGCTGCGGCTGACCGCCCTTGTGGCCCCTTTGTTTGCCACATCCATTTATGCCGCAGATGCCACGCTTTCATTGCCCAACGAAGCAACCGTAGGCGTTGAAGTCGTTGAAGAGTTGACCTTCGATGCGGACCAGACGCGACTAAGCGAAATTTTGTTGCATCCCACTCAGGCAGCCGATGCAACGCATTCGTTGCCCGAATATTGTGTGATTATCGGCAATGCCCAATTAACCGACGAGCGAATTCGCATAACCACGCAAGAAGCAACCTGTATCGAAACCCACGATGCGGACAGTGACATTTTTTCGGGTGAATTTAGCGCGGGCGCTTACGGCGAAGACGGGCGTTATGGCATCGCCTGCGAGGGGTCACCCTGCACGCTCGCTCCTGGTCAGCCATTCTTGCTTACCCTGAACGACAGGGTTGAAATTGAGGAGCTGGAGAACCCCTCGGCTGAACTCAACCGCCAACGCCGTGAGGTAAATGGAGAGGGCGTTGCCAACCCCGTCCCGCGCGAAGAAGCCGTTCCCGATTAAGCCAGTCAATCGATTAAGTCAGTCACCAGCCCCCGGCTTTGCTCGCTCTATGCCAACCAGCGGGGGTTGTCTAACTGTAGACACTGCTGCTCTAACTGGCGGATATGCTGATCCCAATAGCCACTATCTGCCAGCCATGGAAAAGCCCGCGGAAAGGCCGGGTCATCCCAGCGTGATACCAGCCACGCCGTGTGGCGAATCAGCCGATAACTTCTCAACGGTTCGATTAACGCCATCTGCTCAGTCGGAAACGGGCGCGTCTCCTCATACCCTTCGGTGATTTCATTTAAATACGCCCGCCAGCCCTGAGGGTCGTCGGTGGGCAGTAGCATCCAGATATCCTGGATAGCGGGCGCCATGGTGCAGTCGTCAAAATCGACCAGCGTAAACTGCTCATCACGCCCCAGCACATTGCCCAAATGGCAGTCCCCATGGCAACGGATCATACTGCTATCAGACACCTCGTGTTTTATAAGCTGCCGATGCACTTTTTGAATCACCTGCTCATAGGCGCGGCGTTGATGGCGGCTTAACCATTCGCTAGTCAGCACACGCTGCTGAGCTTCAAGAACACCGCTCGTCATTGCTAAGCGTGGGCGATGCTGAAACGCTTTTTTAGCCGAGACCTGATGTAAACGTCCAAGCACCTCCCCCATGGCAAACAGGTGGGCGGGGTTATCCAACTCAGGCGCTTGCCCAGGGCAGTGGGGGAAAAGGGCAAAACTAAACGCCTTATAGTGATGCAGCGATAGCCCTTGGTGGTTACGCCAGGGCGCGACGGCCGGCACCTGCTGGTTAACTAGCTCTTGCAAAAAATCATGTTCTTCCTGAATCACCGCGTCTGACCAGCGGTGTGGGCGGTAAAATTTAACAATCCAGTTGTTGCCATCGTCATCGCGAAACATCAGCACACGGTTTTCATAGCTATTGAGTGCGAAGGGCTCGCCTGCTGGCCAAATATCCAGTGACTCAATAGCAGACATCACTAAATCGGGCGAAAGCAAGCTAAACGGGTGTGACATCGGTCATTCCTGGGTTGGCTAAACAACGATTGGATTGGCGAAACGCCTAGTCTATCAACCCTTGCCCAAAGGTGTCCGCGCTACCGCCCAAATATCGACTCTTTTAGCACCGGCGTCTAAAGCAGCACTGGCTAGCGCATGCCCTGTAGCGCCAGTGGTGACGACATCATCAATGATAACAATATGCTCCGGAGGCTCAGCTTCCAATCTAAACGCACCGGCCAGGTTTGCCGCCCGCTCGCGACGATTCAACGTGCGCTGGGAAAAACTATCTTTAATACGCGTCGCCTTGACCAAGGGTGTGCCAAGCGTCTCACCCAACTGTTTTGCAAGCCAGTACGACTGATTAAAGCCACGTTCGCGGGCATGGCTTGGGTACATAGGCACCGCAAGCAACGCTGCGCCAGTCAAGGCCGGAGACGTCATTCGCATCAGCTCGTACAGCAATATCCCCGCCCGCGGAGACGCCTGGAATTTAAAGTCGTGCAGTAGCTCTTTAATAGCCCCCTGATACAGCAACCCCGCCTGAGTACACGTAAAGGCTGGAGGCTCAACAAGGCAATGCCCGCACCGTGACTGCCCTTGAGTAACAGGGTCGCCGCACTGCTCACAGGCATGGCGATTCCAAGGCAGGTCCTTAAGGCAGCTGGCGCACCAACCTTGACCGGGTAGCGCAGGCGCCAAACAAAAAGCGCAGTAACCAGGCATGGCTCGCTTTAACCAGTGACCGCCCTGCTGCAACCATCGCTTTCGTAGCATACTGCCTCCTGATGATAGGCCATTCATACGCTTTGCCATCAACCATTCAAACTCTTTGCAAGACACCATTCAAACTCAGCGTACAAATACCCAAGCGCTTATTGACTTCCCCGCTAAAAATGATAATATACGTCTCGTCTTTGCGGATGTGGTGGAATTGGTAGACACGCTAGATTTAGGTTCTAGTGCCGTAAGGTGTGGGAGTTCGAGTCTCCCCATCCGCACCAATGACTTGTTAGTCTGGCCTTGTATTACCCCCCTTATTTTTAATGCGATCCCGTTAAGCTATTTATACGCGCCATATTATACGTACTCTACATATGGCCGTTAGCCTGCATTAGCCACGGTTAGCCACTAGCGCTGTTTTCCCGCCAAATTAATTCAAACTGTCAATACGAAGCCAACAGCCTAGCCCTGTTGTTTTGCTGTGTCTGGCATTTTTTGATCGTTTAAACGCTACCCGCAGACGGTAGTGCTGACTTCCCCTGGCTTTTTCGTTAAATTATTGAGCATGATCATTTCCAACGGCTGTCGACAACGGCTCCCACCCAGAACGGTGAGAAGGATCTCAACGAATGGAATGGCTCAACGATAACGCTCAAGCAATCTCTGCAGTTGCCAGCATTTGCACACTCTTTGTATGGATATTTTATGCTCAGCTGCTCTATAACGGCTATGTGCGTCAGCGCCGTCCCCGGGTGATCATTAATCGCGGCAAGGGCATTGGCATAGAGGCGATTTGCTTGATCAGCAATATGAGCAGTGAAGCCATCTATATTCAACACCTTGTCGCGGTATTGCACATCCACCAACGCAGTTACTCGCTGGATGTCGTCGAGTACCAGCAGCAAGAGGATCAGCAGCATAATACCCGCTATCGTACACACCAGGGCCCATTAGCGTCTGGGGGCTATCTCCATATACAGTCGTTCGGGGGTATTGTGGAGCAGGTGAAACGCTACTGGGACATCGACGATGAATTACTCCATGAGCCAAATATCCAGCTCGAAATTCGCGCCATCGCCATTTATGGTTCCGAAGATATGCCTACCGGCGCGTCACGAAGCTTCAACATCGATTTTAATGCACCGCCTGACCATCAACTGCTCCCGGCTAGCATTGATACAAAGCGGCTCAATAGCCGAGGCCAACGCAAGCAGGTGCTTGAGTGGGCTAAAGAAATCGAAACCCATAAAGCACATTGAGGCGCTACTAATGTATTTTCAGCGCGAGATCAGCCGCGACTACTTTTAAAGGCAGCCGCTTACCCCAGATGGTTCGCTGAATTATTTATTACAACCGCAAGCCGCCATCGCATTCAATGATGCGTCCCGTGAAGTAGTCGTTCTCAATTATAAAAGCAACGCTTTGGGCAATATTATCCGGCTCACCCAAACGTTTAAGCGGTACGCTAGATGAGATGCGTTCTAACTTATCGGGCCGCATCGCAGCGGTCAATTCGGTGTTAATAAACCCCGGGGCGACGGTTCCCGTTCGAATGCCGTAGCGCACTAACTCTTTGCTCCACGTCACCGTCAAGGCATGAATACCCGCTTTCGCAGCGGCGTAGTTACTCTGCCCTATATTGCCGGCCCGGGAAATGCTGGAGATGTTGACGATCACTCCCTCATGCCCGGCTTCAACCATTTGCGTTGCTGCCTCTCGACCGCACAAGAACACACCGGTTAAATTCACATTAATGACGTCTTGCCAGTTCTCCAGCGACATGCGTTTTTCCAAATGGCCCTCTTTAGCCTTGACCAGCAGCGCATCCCGAGTAATACCCGCGTTATTCAAACAGCCACTAATCGACCCCATTCTCTTCGCAATGTCGGCAAACGCTTGAATCACTGAGTCTTCATCAGCCACGTTGACCACAAACGCCTGGGCCTCCACGCCATCATCAGATAGCTGAGAAACGGCCTCGTCAAGCGCGTCAGCGCTTATATCTAACAGTGCCATCCGTGCACCCTGTTTACCCAGGCGCAATGCCATGGCGTAACCCAACCCACGCGCTCCGCCAGTGACAGCAATTACTTTATCGGCGACTATCATTATTGACTCCTTAGGATGGATAAATGCAGCTAGTTGTGCATTGCAGCATAGAAGAGTTCGCGGCATAAATCGAGCCATAACACCGCGTCAAAATGCTTCTTTAGGCCTAGTTAAGCTGCTTGTTTTTTGCAATTCTGTCACCATATTCGCCTGTCCGGTCCCTTACGGAGACGCTTTTCCTGGAGCAAACCATGCCCATTCTTATTTTTATCTCGCTGTTTACCCTGGTTGATTTTGTGCTCCTGTTTTCAATCGGCAGTCATATTGGTTTGCTGACTACCCTTGTGCTTGTGCTGGGCACGGGTTTTGCGGGGCTTCATCTAATTCGCAAAGAAGGGGTAGCTACCTTGGCACGCGCTCGCCAGCGAATGCAGGTAGGCGAACTCCCCTCCAGCGAACTATTCACCGGTGCTGCGCTGATTTTTGGCGGTGCGTTACTCATGGCGCCGGGCTTTTTATCGGATGCGCTTGGCTTGGCCTGCTTGGTGCCCAGCGCCCGGCAATTAATGTTCAAAGCGCTCACCTGGCTCGGCCTCAAGAAGGTCGCTGACCAGCATCACGAGCGTTTTGACGAGTCCTTTAAAGACACTAACTCGTCTCACCAGGACGGCCCTATTGAGGGCGACTTCATTAGCCGTGACGAAGCATCCCGCCGGCGCTAGGCCAAAGAGTCGACAAAAAATACGCAAAAAAGCAATTTTTTATTGCCTCCCCCCTTGAAAGGCCATCGGCAGCCCCCATTTTTGAGCCAGCACACAAATTCGGCGGCTACCTAATTTAGTAGCTGCCATTAACAATGAAGACCGAGAGGTCTTCACCTCTCGCGGGATCTTCCCACGAGAACTTTTTTAGCTAACCGCCCTTTTAGGGCTTCAACCATACTCAGGAGAACGTGAATGAATATCCGTCCTTTGCACGATCGTGTCATCGTCCGCCGCGTTGAAGAAGAGCAAAAAACCGCAGGCGGCATCGTGCTTCCGGGCAATGCAGCAGAAAAACCGACACGCGGTGAAATACTCGCCGTCGGTAATGGTCGCATTCTCGAAAATGGCGATGTCCGCCCGCTAGACGTAAAAGTCGGCGATAACGTGATCTTTAAAGACGGCTACGGCGTCGAGAAGCAGAAAGTCGACGGCGAAGAAGTCTTGATCATGAGTGAAACCGATATTCTTGCGGTTGTCGAAGGCTAAGAATTCTTGCAGTTCACGCTTATTGAATAAGCGCCTCGACCATTTACTTTCACGTTTTTTGCATACAATTTAGGAAGTAGCCACTATGTCAGCTAAACAAGTTAAGTTCTCAGATGATGCCCGTAAACGCATGGCGCGCGGTGTTGACATTCTTGCCAATGCGGTAAAAGTTACCCTCGGCCCGAAAGGCCGTAACGTGGTGCTGGAAAAATCTTTCGGCTCCCCCACCGTGACTAAAGACGGTGTTTCTGTCGCCAAAGAGATCGAACTGAAAGACAAGTTCGAAAACATGGGCGCTCAGATGGTTAAAGAAGTTGCTTCTCAAACCTCTGACGTCGCTGGCGACGGCACTACCACCGCCACGGTTCTGGCTCAGGCCATTATCGCTGAAGGCCTGAAAGGCGTGACCGCCGGCATGAACCCGATGGATCTTAAGCGCGGCATCGACCAAGCCGTTGCGGCTGCCGTTAAAGAAATCCAGGCAATGTCAGTGCCCTGCACCGACACTAAATCTATCGCTCAGGTAGGTACGATTTCTGCCAATGGTGATAAGCGTATCGGTGAAATCATCGCGGAAGCGATGGAAAAAGTCGGTAAAGAAGGCGTTATCACCGTCGACGAAGGCCGTGGCTTTGAAGATGAGCTAGAAGTCGTTGAAGGCATGCAGTTCGATCGTGGTTATCTGTCGCCTTACTTCGTGACCAACCAGGACACCATGTCCGTTGAACTGGAAGATCCTTACATCCTGTTAGTGGATAAAAAGATCTCCAACATCCGTGAGCTGCTACCGGTACTAGAAGCCGTTGCCAAGCAGGGCAAGCCGCTTGCCATCATCGCGGAAGACATCGAAGGCGAAGCGCTGGCAACATTGGTCGTAAACAACATGCGCGGTATCGTTAAGGTAGCCGCTGTTAAAGCGCCTGGCTTTGGCGACCGTCGTAAATCCATGCTGCAGGATATCGCTATCCTGACCAACGGCACGGTAATTTCTGAAGAAGTTGGCCTAACGCTTGAGCAAGCTAACCTGGATCACCTGGGTACTGCTAAGCGTATGACAATGTCTAAAGAAAACACCACCATCATCGATGGCGCTGGTGCAGAAGCCGATATCGAAGCACGTGTGGGTCAGATCCGCACGCAAATCGAAGACACATCGTCTGACTACGACAAAGAGAAACTGCAAGAACGCGTTGCCAAACTGGCAGGCGGTGTTGCCGTTATCCGCGTTGGTGCTGCCACCGAAGTGGAAATGAAAGAGAAGAAAGCCCGCGTTGAAGACGCCCTGCACTCTACCCGTGCGGCCGTTGAAGAAGGCGTGGTGCCTGGCGGCGGTACTGCACTGGTTCGCGTCATGGCGAAAGTACAGGGCCTGACCGGCGATAACGAAGACCAGAACCATGGTATCAACATGGCGCTGCGTGCGTTGCAGTCTCCGCTACGTCAAATCGTTTCTAACGCCGGTGTAGAGCCAGCAGTGGTCATCAACCGCGTTAAAGACGCTGAAGGCAACTTCGGTTACAACGCACAAACGGGTGAGTACGGCGACCTGTTCGAAATGGGTGTTCTAGACCCAGCTAAAGTAACGCGTAGTGCGCTGCAATCCGCTGGTTCTGTTGCGGGTCTAATGATCACCACAGAGTGCATGATTGCCGAAGATCCGGAAGAGAAAGAAGCCGCGCCTGATATGGGTGGCATGGGCGGAATGGGTGGCATGGGCGGCATGATGTAATGCAACCCTGAGCCCTCTGCTCAAGACTGCTAGTCGTCTTTAAAAAGCAGTCAACAACAACCCCGCCTTGTGCGGGGTTGTTGCGTTTTAAGCCTTGTGACAACGTCAAAGCGGACAAATGAGCGGTTGCCCATGGCCTAGCACCAACGTGTTATTATCAGCGCGATTTTTAAGCTACCGGGCGCATTAACGCATGTTGCAGCATATACGTATCGTACTCGTTCAAACTTTCCACCCGGGCAATATCGGCGCGGCGGCACGGGCGATGAAAACCATGGGCTTAACCGAGCTGGTGCTGGTAAATCCACGTCTGTTTCCCGATGAAGAGGCGACTCGGTTAGCCGCAGGCGCCGCCGATGTTCTGGAAAGTGCTCGGGTGGTTAGCTCGCTGGATGAGGCCGTTAACGACTGCGTTCAGGTCGTCGGTGCCAGCGCGCGTTTACGCAGCCTGCCCTTGCCGCACTTTGATGAACCCGACGCGATGGCCGCAGACGTTATTCAAAATGCACAAACGGCGCCGGTGGCGCTAGTGTTTGGCCGCGAACGCTCGGGGCTGACTAACGATGAGATTCGCTGCTGCACCCATCAGGTGAGTATTCCCGCCAACCCTGACTACGGCATTCTGAATTTATCCCAGGCGGTGCAGATATTGGCTTATGAAGTCCACCGCGCGTGGCGTAAAGGCGAGGCGAGCGGTTTTGCTTATCAGCGACCGCTAGACGCAACGCCGCCTAGCCGTGAACAGTTCATGCACTTCCAGAGTCACCTGGGTCGCCTAATGCAACAAAGCGGCTTTTTAACCCAGCCCCACGCCCGCACCGAGGAGCAGCTACAAGCGCTCTTTGCCCGCGCCCAACCCAGCCGCAAAGAGCTTTCACTGCTGCGCGGGCTATTAAGTGCGTTTGAAAGCCACCTGCCTGAACAGTAACAAATGAAACGCGAAAAAAGGGACAACCAGTGTTGTCCCTTCTCATTCTACAATAGCCGTTTTAAAGCAGCCGTTTTAAAGCAGCGCTTTAGAGCATCATCGCCGCTAGCCAGCCAAAGCCGACTAACGGAATGTTGTAGTGCAGAAACGTTGGCACCACGCTGTCCCACATATGGTCATGCTGACGGTCAACGTTAAGCCCTGAAGTAGGGCCTAGCGTAGAGTCTGACGCCGGTGAGCCCGCATCGCCGAGCGCCGCCGCCGTGCCGACCAAAACAACCGTCGCCATGGGCGAAAAACCAAACTGTACCGCCAAAGGCACAAAAATCGCGGCAATAATGGGGATGGTAGAGAACGACGAGCCGATACCCAAGGTAATAAACAGCCCGACCAGCAGCATCACCAGCGCGGCTAACCCTCGGTTATCGCCGAAGAGCGCAAACGCTCCTGACACCAGGGCGTCAATTTCGCCGGTGGTTTTCATTACCTCGGCAAACCCTGCCGCGGAAATCATGATAAAACCGATCAGCGCCATCATGCGCATACCGCTGGTGAATAGATCGTCCGCTTCACGCCACTTAAATATCCCGCCCAGCGATAATAGACCAATACCCACCAACCCCCCCAAGATCATGGAACCACTGTAAAGCTGCAGGCCAAGTGCCGCGACAATGGCCACCCCGGACATCACCAGCCCCAGCATATGCGGCTTGGCAGGCGTATGCGCTTCCGTCGCGTTGGCGTTTACAATATCCTCAATCTGATACTCACGGGGGCGACGGTAACTCCATAGCAGCGCAACGATTAGCCCGAGCGCCATGCCCCCAACCGGTATCGCCATCGCCAGTGGCACCATGCCCCGGGTGATTTCCAAGCCCAGCGGCTCGCCAACGCTATTCAGGTTGGCCAGCAGAATATCATTGAGAAAAATGGCCCCAAAGCCTACCGGCAACAGCATATAAGGCGCCGTCAAGCCAAAGGTAAGCGCACAGGCCACCGCGCGCCGATCAAGCTTCAAACGGTTCATCACCGTTAACAGCGGCGGAATCAACACCGGTATAAAGGCAATATGCACCGGAATCGCATTTTGCGATGAGATCGCCACCAACAGTACCGCCGTCAATAGCAGCATTTTGACCCGCGCCTGATGCACGGCGGTGGTTTCCTTGCCGAGTAGCGTAATCAAACGGTTAGCCAGCATATCCGGCAACCCAGAGCGAGAGATCGCCACGGCGAACGCCCCCAAGGTGGCGTAAGCCAACGCCACCTGGGCACCGCCGCCCACCCCTGCGTTAAAGGCGTCCAAGGTTTGTTCGAGCGAAAGCCCACCCACCAAACCGCCGACTAAAGCCCCCACTACCAGCGCAAATACCACCGAGACACGCGCCAACGACAGTGCCACCATCACCAGCACCGCAAGAATTACTGCATTCATGAAGTTTCCTAGAGCTATTGAGAGATCATTAACGACAAAGGCGGCGAATTTTAGCAGATTAAAACGGCAAACCTAAGGCGATGGCTTCTCCTTAGCGCATTACTACTTTAGTAGCGGCTCTCTTGCTGCATTGCACCATGCTGCCTACCATCTCTCTCTTGCCCACAGTCAGCGCTAATTTACCCTTCGCTTAGGAGCCCCCATGAGCATACTGGCTATCGTCATTTCGCTGCTTTTATTGATGTTCCTCGCCTATCGAGGCATCTCAGTACTGCTCCTAGCCCCACTAATGGCCAGTTTGGCGGTGGTGCTCTCTGGGGATGTGGCTTTTTTGTTGCCGATCTATACCGATACGTTCATGGGCGCGCTAGGTAACTACGTTAGGCAGTTTTTCCCGCTGTTTTTATTAGGCGCGCTTTTTGGCCAGCTGATGGCCGATTCCGGCGCCGCTCAGTCGATTGCTAATGGCATTGTCAATAAGCTAGGCACCCACCATGTGGTACTCACCGTCGTCATGGCCTGTGCGGTATTAACCTATGGTGGCGTGTCGCTGTTTGTCGTCGCCTTTGCCATTTTCCCGATCAGTCGCGAACTGTTTCGCAGCGCCAATGTTCCCAAACGCCTGATTCCCGCTTCGATTGCGCTTGGCTCGTTTACCTTCACCATGACCGCCCTACCAGGAACACCCGCGATACAGAACGCGATCCCCATTCCTTATTTTGAAACCAACAGCTTTGCAGCGCCTGGCCTGGGGATTATCGCCGGGCTGATCATGCTGGGGCTGGGTACTGTCTACCTGCAGTCTCGGGTCAAAAAAGCGGCAGCCAACGGCGAAGGCTACGGCCAGCATACTAACCGCGAAGCCGATTCCGATGCGGAAACCGTCAACACGGCCGGCCTGTCGCTGTGGCTAGCTATTATACCGATCATTATGGTGATTGGATTGAATGCCCTGTTTACCTACGGGGTGTTTCCAGCCATGGATCTACGCTTTATTAGCGAAGAGTTTGAAAACGTTTCTCCTTCTGGGCAAAGCGGGCTGTGGGCCATTTTGATCGCCCTACTCAGCGCATCAGCCTGGCTGATTATTACCCGCTGGCGTCATTGGCAGGACCTTAAAGCGAGTGTCAACAAGGGCTGTCTTGGCTCGCTGTTACCAATTTTCAATACCGCCTCAGAGGTCGGCTACGGTGCCGTTATTGCCAGCATGGCGGGCTTTGCGATTATCCGCGATTCGGTACTCACGGCTTTCCCAGGCAATCCGTTGATTTCTGAAGCCATGGCCATGAGCGTGCTCGCGGGAATCACCGGTTCTTCATCCGGCGGCCTCTCGATTGCTTTAGAAACTCTGGGCGGTGAATACCTGGCGATGGCGCAAGACGCTGGCATCGACCCTGAGCTAATGCACCGCGTAGCAACGCTTTCAGCGGGCGGTATGGATACCCTTCCGCACTCAGGGGCGGTTATTACCCTGTTGGCTATCTGCGGCCTGACGCATCGCCAATCCTACGGCAACGTTGCCATGGTCACTATCGCGCTGCCGGTCATCGCGTTAATCAGCGTGATTACCCTGGGAACTCTGTTTGGCAGCTTTTAACGAGTCTTTGGCAATGCTCCCGGTGTTTGGTGAGACGCTTTATACTGCTCTGCCTGTGCATCGTCGGCATCAACACTTAGGTTAGCCGGTTTAGTTGTATGGATACTGAGCAAGATCAATTTTTTATTGGCCTGCATCCATATACTATGAAAGATAAGAAAGCACCTATAAGTGCTAAAACGCCCCTGCTATGCGGAAAACTCGATGGATTTAGTCGTATCGCTCGCCCGACAATTGAAAGATAGCCTGCGTGATCTTGCGCCGGTGGTACTGGTGATCGCGTTCTTTCAATTAGTGGTTATCCGTCAGCCTCTTCCCGATACCCTCGCGTTACTCGATTTAGTCCTGGGCCTGATATTTGTTGTGGTTGGCCTTACGCTATTTATCAAAGGATTGGAGCTAGGGTTGTTTCCCCTGGGCGAGAATTTAGCCCGCGCATTTGTAAAAAAAGGGTCGGTTTCATGGTTATTAACCTTCGCCTTTGCACTCGGCTTTGGCTCGACTGTGGCCGAACCGGCGTTAATCGCTATTGCCGACCGAGCAGCCGACGTCGTGGCACAGGGCGGTTTAATTAGCCAAAGCACTAACGCGCAGGCCAGCTTTGCTTTTGCGCTGCGCATGGTGGTGGCTGTCTCTGTGGGGGCTGCCGTCATGGTGGGAGTGGTGCGCATTTTAAAAGGCTGGCCGCTGCATTTAATCATTATCGCCGGCTACGTGCTGGTCCTGCTGCTAACACTGCTCGCTCCCGCGGAAATGGTGGGTATCGCCTACGATTCTGGCGGCGTGACCACCTCGACCATTACGGTACCGCTGGTGACCGCACTGGGCGTTGGGCTGGCAACGGCGATTAAAGGCCGCAGCCCGATGCTCGACGGCTTTGGCCTGATCGCACTGGCATCGGTGATGCCGATTATTTTTGTGCTGCTATTTGGCATTATGGGTATCCACCTTATTCCAGGCGCCGCGTCATGACCCTTATCACAATGTTGTGGGGCACGCTGCTGGATATCCTGCCCATCGCGGCGATCATTTTTGGCTTTCAATACCTGGTGATTCGCAAACCTGTCAAACACCTGCCTCAAGTCATGGCGGGTTTTTTGATGGTCTGGGTGGGTCTATCTTTTTTTCTTGTCGGTTTAGAGCAAGCGCTATTCCCCATGGGGGAGCTTATGGCCAATCAGCTGACCCATCATGACTTTTTACCCAGTTTAACAGAGGGCGCCAAGCGTCATTGGAGCGACTACTACTGGGTGTATCTGTTTGCTTTTGCGATTGGCGCCAGCACGACGATTGCTGAACCTTCGCTGATTGCGGTGTCGTTAAAGGCGGGGGAGATTTCAGGCGGGACCATTAACCCATTGATGCTACGCATCGCCGTTGCGCTCGGCATGGCCTTTGGCATTACCCTGGGGACGTGGCGAATTGTGATGGGCTGGCCTTTACAGTGGTTCGTTTTGGTCGCTTACCTACTGGTGATTATACAAACCCTACGTTCGCCGCGTTCTATCATTCCACTGGCGTTTGACTCGGGCGGCGTCACTACTTCAACTATCACCGTACCTATTATAGCCGCGTTAGGCTTAGGCCTTGCAGCAGAAATACCCGGACGCAGCCCGGTAATGGATGGTTTCGGCATGATCGCGCTTGCCTGTTTATTTCCGATTATTACCGTAATGGGCTACGCCCAAATCGCCCAGTGGCAGGCCAAACGACAGCGCCGCGCCAACGTTTCAACAGCTTTGAACAGCAAGCTCTTAGGGAAAGGTGATCACGATGCGCTTTAAACTGATAGTCGCGATGGTGGAAGATGACTTGACCGATGACATTCTGGAAGCCGCTCGCCAGGCAGGCTCTACCGGGGCGACGGTGATTAACAATGCGCGTGGCGAAGGGCTGAATAAGGCCCATGGCATTTTTGGCATGGAGATTACCGCACAGCGCGATATGCTGCTATTTCTGGCCGAGGAGCACCGCAGCCGCCATATTCTTGAAGCCATTGCGAAGGTGGGTGAATTTGACGAAACGCCCGGCACGGGCATCGCCTTTCAACTGGATGTCGAAGATGCCGTGGGGATAAAAAATCAGATAAAATCGCTCGCTAACGCTGAAAAACAGCCGCAATCGTAACGTCCGCGTCACTCCAGCCAGGTATTAGCTACCCAGCTTAGTTAGCCCATGCGCCAGCGACGCCACTGGCGCAGTAACAGCCGTGCTTGGGCGCAAACAGCAAGATCAAACCGTAGTGGTTCACGCTGGCTTCTACCCCGGCATCCACTGCTCTAGCTGATAGCCCACCACATCCGCCGACTCTAAAGCGGCAAAGTTGCTGGGGGGTAGCTCCCACTCGTGAACCTCAGCGCCAATCGGCGTTAGTACCGTCACGTTGGCATTCCTCCCGGCTACCTGATTGACTAAATCACCCAGGACTGAAAAGGTCACCGCAACGTTTAAAGGAGAAGACGCAGCCTCTGCGGTCTCAAGGCAACCAAGCATAGTGGCAGGCTGAAGGCCATCACCGATAGTGCTTGTTCATTATACTTCTCCTTTTACGTCACCATTGTTAGAATTTTTAGCGTAACAAGAAAGCATTGTGCAAATAATTTAGCCTTGGCTAACAATGTTGCAAAAAAATACGCTACCATCACAGGAACTATCCAATGATTGTTGCCATTACCTTAGATATAATTTGCCAATGACTGATTCCAACCCAAACGCTTCACCTTCCGCCCCCAGCATGCCCAGTGATGCACTGCCGCCGGTGGAGCAGCACGCCCAGCAATATGCAACGGTGCGCAATGCCCATGAAACAGAGCTAATTGAAGACTATGTTGAGCTGATCGGCGATTTACTAACGCATCGCGGCGAAGCGCGCGCAGCGGATATTGCCAACCGCATGGGGGTTAGCCAAGCGACGGTGTCAAAAATGATTCGCCGCTTAAATGAGCTGGAATTAGTTACCAGCAAGCCCTATCGCTCACTATTTCTGACCGCAGCGGGTCAGGAAATGGCGGAAACCTCGCGCGCCCGCCACGATGTTGTGCTTAACTTTTTACGCACCCTTGGGGTTAGGGATGCCACGGCGCGTATTGATGCCGAAGGCATGGAACACCACGTGAGCGATGAAACACTCGCCATCATGCAGCGCTTTACCGAGCAGCAGGAGCGTCGCTGACCAGGAACGTCACTGACCAAGTATGTTGGGCTCAGTGGCCAGGCTCTCGTATCGGCATCCCCAGTCGCCCCACGCCCGGCAATTTTAACGCGGGGTGCATGACATCAATACCGAAACTCAAGCCCAGCAGGTTAACTTCAATACCCTCTTCCCGGGCCAGCATAATACCGGCTACGCCGCCTAACGAGAGCTGATAACCGGTGCCACTGGGCGCAGGGGCGAACACGCCGTTAAAAATGTAATCCTTGCCAATGGCAGTCACCGGCAACGCTACCTCAAAACCTGGCACTTCACGAATTACCCAAGCAATAAAGCTATTACTGTTAGGCCCAGGCCATACACGATATAAGTCGGCTTGGGGGTAGTTTGCGGCAGCGGCTTCTATCTGCGGTATCATCTGCGTAGCGAGATCACCGCGGTAGTCGGCCAGCAAGGTAGGCGGGTTGCCAAACCAGGAACGGTCAGGCGTATCGATGGAGGACACTACCGTTGGACGGCGCCAGCTCAACACTTGGTGCAGCCGGTAGCTATCAGCGTTTGCCTGTTTGGTTGCGATCCAGATATGTTCGCCAAACGCCCCTCGCCAGCTATAAGCGCGGGCAGAATAGACTTGTATCACAGCTTCAGCATTCGATACGGGATCAGGCGCTATCCCAGCCGATGACCGGTCAAGTGTCGACCAGTGCCCATCGGTCACCACCTGATTGCTTGCCAATATCCATACAGGGCCAATCATTAGCAGCGCGCAAAGCGCCGCCATGCTGAGCAGCCATCGCAGTAGCGTTTTCATGGTGATGTCCGTGGCGATCGTTACCTGTTGATAACGCGCTAGCTCACGAAACGCAAGTTTGGTTCCCAACGGCTATAGGAGGGCTAAACAGATGGCCGTCCCGGCTTACTGAGTTAGCCCTGTAGGCTTCTTAATCTTACTTCCCCGTGGGTATCAAGTAACGACCAAGCGCCGACCTATAAAATTTTTTATTTTATTTACATCGCTAGACGGGTCTTAGGAAAGACTATACCCCACTGCTCACCACATTCATAAAGCACCTGATATTCATTGTTTTTCTGCTTTAAAAAATTAAAAAACGATTGATGTAATTCAGGCGTAGCATTCGTTTCCAGCAGCCAACTAAAAAACACGCATGACAGTTTAGCGGATTCCTCAGCACTCACCAACGTCTTTCGGCTCATGGATTCATCCACCACAAAGAAGTGATCGTTGTTCATATTTAAAAAATTAGGTTCCATCAACGCACCCGCATCAACGCATGTGTCAAGTTCCATCCGCTTAGCCACTTCTTGCAGATTGTGAAGGCGGTGCTCGCACTCCATAGCCATAGCGTTCATTAAACGACTAACCGATTGATCAAATGGCAGGTAGCTAAGCGACAACCTTTGATAGCGGTTTAGCTCAATCACTTCGTGTGAATACGCTAAGTTGAGCTGATCCTGAGGCAAAAAGTTATGTTTTTTTAAGTTATTCATGAGCAAGTCCTCTAATCGTAATCAGATGCAGGCAAGCATCTAAGAGGACATCTTAGAGAGAAACAAAGCTGACTTTCTATGATCCATGTTAACCTTTTTGCACGGATGAGAAAGATCAGAAAGTATAAACGCTTAGCTCAGCCATTAGCATGAGCCGAGTAATTATCATGCATTAACTTCTATTTTTTAAATATAATTTTATCTATAAAACTATATTTTTAAATATTGCTAAAACCCAATAAAAGATGAACGATATTTTAAGTATCATACCAAATTTAGGTGCTTATGCTCGCGCAGCATCGTCTCTATGTCGGTCGCTGGCAAAGGCCGACTAAAATAGTAGCCTTGGACTTGGTCGCAACCGTGGCGCTTAAGATAATCCAACTGGGCCACTGTTTCGACGCCTTCGGCAACCACTTCCATCTGTAGGTTATGGGCCAAGCCGATAATCGCATTCACGATAGCGGCATCGTCAGGGACGCTGATCACGTTGCGAATAAAGGCGATGTCAATCTTCAGCTTATCAACCGGAAAGCGACGCAAATAAGCCAAGCTAGAATAGCCAGTGCCGAAGTCATCGATAGAAATTTGTACGCCCAACTGTTTCATGTTCCTTAGCTTGGAGATGGTGCAGTTGGTATTTGCCATCAGTGAGCTTTCGGTTAGCTCTAGCTCGAGCATTTCGCCACTGATGTTATTGTCGCTCAAACCGGCACGGACATCTGCCTCCAGATCTCCTTCTAGAAACTGGCGTCCTGCTACATTAACTGATATCTGCACCTGACCGATGTCGGTGCTAGCCCATACGGCGAGCTGCTTGCACGCGGTAGCGACCACCCAACTCCCGACCTTGACGATCATGCCGGTTTCTTCCAGCGTTGGGATGAACGCATTGGGCGCCACTAGGCCATGTCCTGGCCGCTCCCAGCGCAGCAAGGCCTCCATGCCGACGATACGGCCGCTGCTGAGTTCAACCTTGGGCTGGTAATACAGCACGAACTCTTCTTTTTCGATGGCCTGACGCAGGGCAATTTCAAGCTTGAGTCGCGCCCGCATGTCGGTATTCATCTGGCCGGTAAAAAATCGGTAGGTGTCTCGCCCCGCATGCTTGGCTTGATACATCGCAGTGTCAGCATATTTGAGCAGAGTATCGGCATCGCCTGCATCATCGGGAGAGAGCGTAATGCCGATACTCGCAGTCACCGTCACTTCATGACCCTGCAAGCTAAACGGAGCACACAGGGCGTTGCGGATTTTGGTGGCGACCCGGAGCGCCCCCTGCGGCCCATTGGGCAGTAACAGAATCACGGCGAATTCGTCGCCGCCCAGACGCCCCAAGGTGTCGCGCACGCGCACGCATTGCATCAACCGGCTGCTGAATTCTCTCAGCAACTCATCGCCCGCAGCATGACCGATGGTGTCGTTAATATTTTTGAAATGGTCCAGATCAATAAACATGATCGCAGCAGTCATGCCATTTTCTTCGGTCAACACCAGCATCCGCGCGAGCGTTTCATAAAACAGTGTACGGTTGGGCAGGCCGGTTACATTATCGTAGTGGGCCAATTGATACATCCGGTGCTCGGCCAGTTTACGTTCGGAAATATCGCGCAAGACTCCAACAATCACCATGGAATCGCCCGAACGAATGGCATGCCGATGCATCTCCACGGTCACTTGGGAGCCGCCATTGCATTTAAGCAATACTTCCTCGTGAAAGCCGGTAGCGTTTTCTTCAATAATGGCCTCAAATTCGCACTGTAGCTGCTCTGGCGTGATCGAAGTGAGTTCAGACGGGGCGAGTTCGAGAAATTCTTCGCGTGAGTAGCCAAACAGCTTGCAGGCGGTGGCGTTGACTTCGATAAAGCGCTGGCTGGCGCTGTCGATCAGAAAGATCGAGTCAGCCGTCGCATCCATGGCGCTCTGAAAGCGCTGTAGAGTGGCCGTGCGCGCCTGCACCTGCTGCTCCAGCATCAGGGTATGGTTGATCAGAAAGTCACCATAGGCTTTCAGTCGCAACAGATTTCTCACGCGCAGCCATAGCTCCGCGCGGTCGACAGGCTTGGTCAGGAATTCCTCCGCCCCCGCGCTCAGGCCAGCCAAACGGGCCTCCCGGTCAATCTGTGCGGTCAGCATGATAATCGGGATATTGGAAGTGAGCTCATCTGCCTTGATAGACCTGGCAACTGCGTAACCATCCATACCGGGCATCATGATATCCAGCAGAATCAGGTCAGGTGCTTGCTGGGCGACGATAGCTAAAGCCTCCTCCCCGCTAGCAGCCATAACGGTTTGATACCCCTCAGGAAGGAGAAGCACTTCCAGCAGCCTACGATTCTGTAATTCGTCATCGACAATGAGGATAGTACCGGCGGTGGCGGTGGCAACAGTACTGCTCATGGTGATCTCCGTTAACGCAAAAAAGTCTTATCGGCGACGTCCACAGCATCCTTGGCCAGCAGCGCATCAATGGCTGCATAAAGCTCCTGGTAGCGCAGGGGCTTGGCGATATAACCGTTGCAACCAGCCGTTTCGCATTTCTCTTTGTCCGCTTTCATCGCCATCGCGGTCAGCGCAATAATGGGAATGTGGGCAGTGCTGGGATCCTGCTTCAGCAGCGCGGTCGCTGAGAGACCATCCATACCCGGCAGCTGGATATCCATCAGAATCAAATCGGGCACTTCAACACGCGACAAAGCGACCCCTGATTCCGCATCGACCGAGCAGTACGTCTGGTGTCCGGCTTTGTGCAATAGCAACAAGGCCAACTTCATGTTGGCTGGGTTGTCTTCGATGATGAGTATTCTGGCCATTGGTCATACCTTTATTATTTTGGAGGTAGCAGTGCACGCCGGACTTCGGCGATAAAGCGCTCCTGGCTAAAGCCGGCTTTTTCAACAATATTGATAATGTGATCTGAATTATTACTTAACGCGGCACGATCTATTTCGGTGATTGTCTTAGCGGTCACCACTAGAATCGCTATATTTGCCGTAGCGGGATTGCTTTGGAGCGCCTCGACCACATCGAAGCCGTTGACGACCGGCATCATAAGGTCGAGTAGAATGAGGTCCGGCCGCAAACGCTGCGCCAGTGTAATTGCCTCGGCCCCACCATAGGCTCGCACCACCGCATAAGCTGGCGTCGGCAAAAATGCCGTAATCACCTCGACGGCCTTGGGGTCATCGTCCACTACCAGGATGGTATGGGTTTTTTTCTCATCGGGGTGCAGTCCGAGGTCAGCCAGTGATGTTTGCAGGTGACTACGGCTGATCGGCTTTTGCATAGCCGCAGCGGCGCCACCGGCCAGCGCCATGTTGCTATCGGCCTCGCTCGCTATCACTACTACTGGGACCCGCGCCAGCTCACTGCTTGTGCTTATACGCAATAAGAACTCCCAACCGTCCATGTCCGGCAGGGCCAGATCAAGTGTAATCAGACTTAGGGGTTGTAACGGCGCCAGCGCCAGTGCGGCTTCAGCACTGGCTGCATGCAACACGCTAAAGCCCTCAGACTCAAGCAGCATGCGGAGTAAATCGGCCGCGCGCTTGTCCGGCTCGACCACCAGCGCCACGCGCTCTGCGTTATGGTCATCTGATGCTATGTTGGCAAGAACTTGGCGCTTTTGTTGGTCATCTTGAGTAGCTGTCACACGTAACGGCAACCAGACAGCGAAACACGTACCCTCGTTCTCGGCACTGGCCACCGCCACCGTCCCACCATGCAATTCGGCAAGCTGTTTGACCATGGCAAGCCCCAGCCCGGTACCTTCAAACCTGCGCGACAAGCTGCTATCAATCTGGCTGAACGCCTGGAACAGCTTGCCCATATCAGCGATAGAAATACCGATCCCGCTGTCGCTGACGCAGATTTCCAGGAAGTCGTTGTATTCATTGTTTGCTAATTCAAAGCCTTGCATTGCCCAATCGCCGGGCAGGGTACCCACACTGGCGCGCCCTACTCTCCTGGCGCTTAAGTTGATGCGCGCGCCAGGCGGGCTGAACTTGACCGCGTTCGACAACAGGTTGTAGACGATCTGCTTGGTCTTGCGCATATCGAGCTGCGGAACGCCCAGATCTTCCCCAACTGTTAGCTCAAGCATGATACTGCGAGCCGCAGCCTTTTCCTTGACGATCGACAGGCTGTTTGTCAGCAGCGTATTCAAATCGACCGGCTCGAGTTCGAGCGCCATCATGCCAGCCTCAACCTTCGAGAGATCCAGAATGTCATTGATCAGAGAGAGCAAGTGCTGCCCACTGGTAAAAATATCGGTGATGTACTCATGCTGACTTTCGGAAATATCGCCGATCAACCCGTCCTTGAGCGCTTCCGAAAAACCGATGATCGCATTCAGCGGCGTGCGCAGTTCATGCGACATCGTGGCCAAGAACTCCGACTTCATGCCACTGGCACGCTCCAATTCTGCGTTTTTCTCCTGCAGGGTGCGCTCCCAACGCTTGCGTTCAGTGACATCGCGTGCTGAAGCAAACACGCCTTGTACCTTGCCATCGCGATCATGGAAAGTGGCCGCGTTATAAGACACAACGGTTTCAGCCCCATTCAATGCGCGCACGGTTAATTCGTAGTCGCGGACCTTGCCTTCGCAAAGCACGCGTTGGATTGCGGCATCCGCCTGCTCTGGATCGGTAAAGAAGTCCTTGCTCGGCACACCGATCAGCTCATCGCGGGTACGCCCAGTCAGCGTGATCATCTGCTGGTTCACGTCCGAAATGATGCCCTGCGGATCGGTCATCATTAGCGCATCAATATTCGACTCGATCAGCGAGCGGGTATAGTACTGCTGATCATGTAGGCGCTTATCAAACTGTGCTTGCGACTCTTCAATCTGCTGGCGCACGGTATTGTCGGTGCCGATCAACAAATAACCAATAATCTTGTCGTCCGCGTCACGCAAGGCCGTCACCGAGACCATGGCGGGAAAGCGACTACCGTCCTTGCGTACATAGGTCAGTTCATAAATATCTTCGATGCCGCGCGAGGCCTTGAATATCAACGCCTCAAACCCAGGTGTAATCGGCTCTCCCAATTCCCTGCTCAGAGCGTCGGCACGGGCAATAAGCTCCTGCGGATCCGATATATCGGCCGGCGTAATTTTATTCACCACGTCCGCCGCCGAAAAACCCAGCATGCGCTCTGCACCGACGTTGAAAATCTGAATGACGCCCTTTTCATCGGTGGCAATACTAGAGAAATAGGCACTGTTAAATATGGCGTCCTGCAGGGCGCCGGTCTTGATTTGTGAGGTTTGACGCTGAGACTCCGTATTGAAGTCGCCAGGCTCGCGGCCAGATGGGTCAGAGATTATTGTTTTCATACAATTACACCAATGAGCAGTACCGTAAAGGTCGGTGCGAATAGGCTCACGGAATGCTGTATAGATACTACAGAATCAAGTAAGGAGAGGAAAAATAGACTTATGCGACGTTAACATAGTTGTTTAGATAAGGCTCTGCACTATATAGTTACTTATCGTAAACAGCGTGATAAAAATAGCCAAACGTTACGCATTATTTCAATAAAAGAAGTTTTATTAGCATAACCCGGTAACTGAAAAGCCATGATATAAGGAAGCGCTTATTACAGACAAGCTAATGTAATAGCCTTCTAAGCGGAAGACAAAGATACCTACAGCATCGACATACTCAAATGAGAGTAATTAACGCATCCCGAGAAAACATTACAGTTTGTAAGTGCTGATTTTGGTAACTAAGACTTGTATATTTCTTAAGGTGGGAGTGGCGAAGCCCGCAACAGCACACAGCTGCCAAAATTTTCTTAGTGATATTACTAAGAAATAGCCTATGCCTGGTTTACTGAGAGCCTGGTTTACTGAGAATCATGCCCAATTAAGGTGAGAACGATACCTATAAATGGAGGCGGCCCCAAAAGCCACATCCCGGCACACGCAGCCACCACTACCGTTGCTCCCTTCCGGGCCTGGCGGGGTTCGCAGTTTAGCGTTGCGGGAGGACCTAAGGGGCCACCATAACGGCACACTCTTTTGTGTACAAAACTATTTCTATTAAAGCGCTTTAAAAAAAGCACTCTATCAAAAACAGTAGCGAGTGTGCTAATGCTGATGTGGTGGCTACGCCCTGATTTGAACAGGGGACCCCATCATTATGAGTGATGTGCTCTAACCAGCTGAGCTACGTAGCCTTTCCCTCATCAACGGGTGCAGATTATGCCTATGTTAGTGATGAAAGGCAAGCCGGATTCCGGCCTGCCTCCCTCATTGAAGCGAGCTTAATAAATGGACCTTACTGAATAGCAGCTCGCACGGCGGGCGCGCCGGGCTCACCGTCGCGAGTGGTAACACCTTCTAACCACGCAGTTAGCACGTCGTCATTCGCCTTCAAGTACTCACGCGCGGCATCACGCGGGTCTTCGCCATCATCCATGATCGCGCTCATCAGCTGGTTTTCCATTTCCAACGTAAAGGTCATATTGCGTAATAGCTCACCCACATTCGGGCACTCATCCACGAAACCAGCACGGGTATTGGTGTGCACTGTGGCACCACCTAAATCCGGGCCAAAGTAATCATCCGCATCAGAAAGGTAGGCCATATCGAAGTTAGAGTTCATGGGGTGCGGCTCCCAGCCTAAAAACACCATCCACTGCTCGTTGGGCACTCGAGCACGCAGTTCCGCCAACATGCCCGCTTCACTGGAATCAATCACCTGCCAATCGCCTAATCCGTAGGCGTCATCATCGATCATTTGTTCGATCAGCTCGTTGCCGTCGTTACCCGCTTCGATGCCGTGAATACTATGATCAAACTGTTCCGCGTGTTCATTCAAATCATTGACCGATGTCACCCCAGCGTCGTAAACATACTGCGGCACCGCCAGGGTGTATTTCGCCCCTTCCAGGTTGGTCGCCAAGCGCTCAACTTCACCGCGTTCGATATACGGGTCGCTGATAGACGCCATGGAAGGCATCCAGTTACCTAAAAAAACATCAAAATCATTGTTGCGCATACCCGCATAGGCGATCGGTACGGATACCGTGTCAACTCTCGGCTCATAGCCAAGGCCTGCAAGCACTTCGCTGGCTAGCGCAGTGGTGGCGGTGATATCCGTCCAACCCACTTCAGCAAAGCGAACGCTGCTGCACTCATTGGCGTAAGCCACCGTTGGTAAACCAGCGGCTAGCAATAAGGCACCTGCGTAGCGTGAATAATGCGTTTTCATCGTTGTCCCCTTAGATCGTTTGAAGCGAACACCCTATTCAAGAGCGATCACAGCGAATTTAACGTATCGACATCTTTTTATTGATTGAACGTTCAATAAAAAAATGCCACCATGTTTAGGTAATCATGCCTAACGCTTAGTTTCAAGCGTCGGCGCAAGTTAGGTATTCAACGTGATTCGTAGGAGAACGCTGTGCCAAAGGTGGGAATGGAACCGATACGCCGCCAGCAATTAATTAAAGCGACCATGGCCTCGATTGACGAAGTCGGCCTGGCCGAGACAACGGTGATGCGCATTGCGCGCCATGCTGGCGTTTCAGCCGGCATCATTAGCCACTACTTTGGCGGCAAGGACGGCCTGCTGGAAGCAACCATGCGGCAAATACTCACCGACCTGACGGATGCCGTTGCGGTGCGCCGCCATGCGTTGAAAGACAGCTCACCGCGCGCCCACATTGGGGCCATTATTGAAGGTAATTTTGATCGTACTCAGGTCACCGGTCCCGCCGCCAAAACCTGGCTGGCGTTCTGGGCCAGCAGCATGCATAAGCCCATGCTACAGCGGTTGCAAAACGTCAACGATCGCCGTCTTTACGCTAATTTATGTCACCAGTTTCGTCGCATAATGACCCATTCTGATGCACGCAACGCTGCCCGCGGTTTAGCGGCCATGATCGATGGCCTTTGGCTACGCGGTGCCTTAACGCCAAAAGGGCTTGATGCCGAGGAAGCTCGACTCCTCGCCCACAGCTATCTCGATCAGCTTTTTGCTCATCATGGATGCTTACCGCACGCATCCGACACTTACTAGCTAAAATTTTCATTTTACTGGAGGAGACCTACATGACCACTCAAAACGTACAGCCGCTTTATATTGATGGTCGCCAAGTAGACGCCACCTCAGGCGATACTTTTACCGTTACCAATCCTTTTGATGGCAGCCTGCTCGCCACTATCGGTCAAGCAAGCCAAGCCGATGTGGACACAGCCGTTGCCGCTGCCCAGCGAGGCCAGCGCGAATGGGCCGCGATGACCGGCATGCAACGCTCGCGTGTTTTACTACGCGCCGTAGCGCTATTAAGAGAGCGCAATGACGAGCTTGCCGAGCTGGAAACCCGCAATACCGGCAAGCCAATCAGCGAAACCGCTAGCGTCGATATCGTCACCGGTGCGGACGCGCTGGAGTATTACGCTGGCTTGGCGCCCGCTATTGAAGGCAGCCAGATTCCACTGCGCGACAGCTCCTTTGTGTACACCCGCCGCGAGCCGCTGGGCGTGATTGGCGCCATTGGCGCCTGGAACTACCCAATCCAAATCGCTTGCTGGAAAGCCGCCCCAGCGCTGGCCGCAGGTAACGCGGTGGTGTTTAAGCCCAGCGAAGTGACCCCGCTAACCGTGCTGAAGCTGGCCGAGATATTCACCGAGGCAGGCCTACCCAACGGCGTGTTTAACGTGGTGCAGGGCGACGGTCGCGTGGGCGCCATGCTCACCGAGCACCCTGGCATTGCCAAAATCTCGTTCACCGGCGAAGCAGGCACCGGCAAAAAGGTTATGGCAGCGGCCGCGGGTTCCAGTCTCAAAGAGGTCACCATGGAGCTAGGCGGCAAATCGCCACTGCTGGTGTTCGCCGATGCCGACCTAGACCGCGCCGCCGACGCCGCCATGATGGCGAACTTCTACTCCAGCGGCCAAATTTGCACCAACGGCACACGTGTTTTTGTTGAACGCAGCATTAAAGACGCCTTTGAAGCCAAATTGGTGGAGCGCGTTAAGCGCATCAAAGCGGGCGACCCCATGGACCCCAGCGTCAACTTTGGCCCGCTGGTGAGCTTCGAGCATCAGGAGAAAGTACTCGCCTATATCGCCCTGGGCAAAGAGCAAGGCGCCCGCCTGCTCGTCGGTGGCGATGAGTGGAACAGCGGCAGCTTTGCAGACGGCGCCTGGGCCGCCCCTACCGTCTTCACCGACTGCACCGACGATATGCGTATCGTGCGCGAAGAGATCTTTGGCCCGGTAATGTCGGTATTGGCGTTTGACGATGAAGCAGAAGTGATAAGTCGTGCCAACGACACCCCCTATGGCTTGGCCGCTGGCGTATTCAGCGAAAGCCTGAACCGAGCTCACCGCGTCATCCATCAGCTGGAAGCAGGCATCTGCTGGATCAACACCTGGGGCGAGTCGCCTTCTGAAATGCCGGTGGGCGGTTATAAAGAGTCGGGCATTGGTCGCGAGAACGGTATCGAAACGCTGAATCACTATACCCAGACCAAGTCCGTACAGATCGAGATGGGGCCGTTTGAGTCAGTGTTTTAATCCCTGAATCAACACGCTGAAACACTTAGCTCTTTACCATCTTGATGAGAGAAACATTGATGCCTCAACCACGCGAATTTGACTACATCATTATCGGCGCAGGCTCGGCGGGCAACGTGCTCGCCGCTCGCCTTACCGAAGACAGCAGCGTCAGCGTATTGCTGTTAGAAGCGGGCGGGCCTGACTACCGCTTTGATTTCCGCACCCAAATGCCCGCTGCACTGGCGTTTCCACTACAGGGAAAGCGCTACAACTGGGCGTTTGAAACCGACCCCGAACCGCATATGGATGGCCGCCGCATGGAGTGCGGCCGTGGCAAAGGCCTCGGCGGCTCCTCGCTGATTAACGGCATGTGCTATATCCGCGGCAACGCGCTCGATTACGACAACTGGGCCAAGCAGCCCGGCCTCGAAGACTGGGACTATCTAAGCTGTCTGCCCTACTTCAAAAAGTGCGAAAGCCGCGACATTGGCCCCAACGACTACCACGGTGGCGACGGGCCGGTGAGCGTGACCACGCCAAAAGCCGATAACAACCCGCTTTACCGCACCTTTATTGAAGCCGGCAAGCAGGCGGGCTACCCGGAAACCGACGACGTTAACGGCTACCAGCAAGAAGGCTTCGGCCCCATGGACCGCTTCGTTACGCCCAAAGGCCGCCGTGCATCAACGGCCCGTGGCTACCTGGATACCGCCAAACAGCGCCACAACCTCACCATCGAAACTCATGCCGTCACCGACGTCATTGAGTTTGAAGGCAAGCGGGCGGTGGGTGTGCGCTATGAGCAGAAAGGCGAAAAGCAGCAGGCCTACGCTCGCCGTGAAGTCCTGCTGTGTGGTGGCGCCATCGCCTCCCCACAGATTCTGCAGCGCTCAGGCATCGGCAACCCAGAACTGCTGGAAGAGCTTGATATTGAAACGATTCACGCCCTGCCCGGCGTGGGTGAGAACCTCCAGGATCACCTGGAGATGTACATCCAATACGAGTGCAAAGAGCCGATTTCCCTCTACCCGGCGCTAAAGTGGTACAACCAACCCAAAATCGGTGCCGAGTGGTTGTTCAAAGGTACCGGTGTGGGCGCCAGCAACCAGTTTGAATCCTGTGGTTTTATTCGTAGCCGCGATGAAGAAGAGTGGCCCAACCTGCAGTACCATTTTCTGCCTATCGCGATTAGCTACAACGGCAAAAGCGCGGTGCAAGCCCACGGCTTCCAGGCCCACGTTGGCTCTATGCGCTCGGAAAGCCGTGGTCGCATTCGAGTAACCTCGAAAGACCCCCACGCCGCGCCCAGCATTTTGTTCAACTACATGGCCAAAGACAAAGATTGGCAAGAGTTCCGCGACGCTATTCGTCTCACCCGGGACATCATCGCCCAGCCAGCGTTTGATAACTACCGCGGCCGTGAGATCGCCCCAGGCCCCGACGTGCGGACGGATGCCGAGCTTGATGCCTTCGTCAAACAGCACGCCGAAACCGCCTACCACCCCTGCGGCAGCTGCCGGATGGGCAACGACGAGATGGCGGTCACCGATGGTCAGGGCCGTGTGCATGGCATTGAGGGTCTGCGTGTGGTCGATGCCTCACTGTTCCCGGTGATCCCCACCGGCAACTTAAACGCGCCTACCATTATGCTGGCCGAGAAAATCGCCGACCGCATTAAAGGCCTTGAGCCGCTACCCCGCGCTAACGTTGACTACTATGTCGCCAACGGTGCAGCGGCTAAACGCGCCTGAACATTTAGTCTATTTACCACTCCAAACGCCATGGCCTACCGCCATGGCGTTTTTTTTGCTGGGCGCCTCACATTTGCAACGCTAAAGATGGCTAAAAACTTGCACGAGGTGGCCCCCATCTGCCAATATTCAAACAAGTGTTCGATTGACGGTCTCGTCGCCGTTTATCGCTACCATTCTTACCAACAACAGCAGGCTGAAGACTAAGCCTGAAACAAAGAGAGAGAGTCTATGCTCACCCTACTCCTTATCGTGCTCGCCATTGTCGGCTTGCTCGTGGTCATGCGTCGCGAGGCAGGTGCCCCCGCCGCGCTGGCCGTCCTTGGCGTGTTGGGCCTCGCTGGCCTGCTGTTAGACGCAACGGTGATTGGCGTACTGCTGCTAATCGGCGCGGCTGCCGTTGCCGTGGCTGGCCTGCCCGCGTTGCGCCGCCAATGGCTAACGCCACGCCTGTTCGCGATGTTCAAGAAAGTGGCGCCAAAAGTCTCTGCCACCGAGCGCACCGCCCTCGAAGCCGGCAGTGTTTCCTGGGACGGCGAGCTATTTTCAGGCAAGCCCCAGTGGGAAAAACTGCTTGCCTTTAAAGACACTGGCCTGCGCGACGATGAAAAAGCCTTTTTGGCTAATCAGTGTGCGACAGCCGCTGGCATGTGCAACGCCTGGGATATTGCCCAAGAGCGAGCCGACTTGCCCCAGCAGCTGTGGGACTTCCTGAAGAAGGAAGGTTTCTTCGGCATGATTATTCCCAAGGAGTACGGCGGCCTGGGATTCTCAGCCAAAGCCCAGTCCATGGTGCTGCAAAAGCTCTCTGCCAACGAAACCATGATGGTCACCGTGGGCGTACCCAACTCTCTCGGCCCTGGCGAGCTGCTGCTGAAATACGGCACTCAAGAACAGAAAGATCACTACCTGCCGCGCCTGTCTGATGGCCGTGAAATCCCCTGCTTTGGCCTCACCGGCCCCCGCGCAGGTTCGGATGCCACCTCGCTGCCCGATACCGGCGTTGTGTGTAAGCAGACCATCAACGGCGAAGAAGTACTCGGCCTGCGCCTGAACTTCGAAAAACGCTGGATCACGCTGGCCCCCATTGCCACCGTAGTGGGCTTGGCATTTCGTCTGTTTGACCCGGAAAAACTACTGGGTGACGAGGAAAACCGTGGCATTACCCTGGCGCTGATTCCCCGTGACACCGCTGGCATGGACATTGGCCGTCGCCACCACCCCATCGGCAGTCCGTTTATGAACGGCCCGATTATCGGCAAAGATGTCTTTGTACCGCTAGACACCATTATCGGTGGTCCCGACATGATCGGCCAAGGCTGGCGGATGCTGGTCGAGTGCCTATCGATCGGCCGCTGCATTACGCTGCCATCAGGCGCTACCGGCACCGCCCGCTACGCCCTTGGCTGGAGCGGCGGTTTCACCCGTGTTCGCCGTCAGTTCAACGTGCCAGTAGCAGAAATGGAAGGTGTGCAAGAGCCGCTCGCGCGCATGGCGGGGCTGGCGTATATCTCCCAGGCCACCGTGTATCAAACCGCCAATATGATTGATCATGGCGAAAAACCCGCGGTGCCCTCAGGAATCCTGAAAAGCCAGCTGACCGAGTTCCAGCGCGTCATACTGAGCGACGCCATGGACGTCCACGGCGGCAAGGCAGTAACACTCGGCCCGCGCAACTACTTGGGTATTGGCTACAGCGCCAATCCGGTCGCGATTACCGTGGAAGGCGCCAACATCATGACCCGCAACCTGATGATCTTTGGTCAGGGCGCGATCCGCTGCCACCCTTACGTGCTTGACGAGCTGGCCGCCAAAGACGCCAACGATATGCAAGCGTTTGATAAAGCCTTCTTTAGTCACGCTGGGCTGATATTCGGCAACGCGGCGCGGGCCTTTACCCTTGGTTTCGGCTTAGGTAAAGCCAGCGTGCCCTTTGATGGCCCCGCTGCCGTGTACGCCAAGGACATTGCCCGCCTCTCCGCTGGCTTTGGCCTGTGCGCCGATGCCGCCATGGCAAGCCTGGGGTCAGCGCTCAAAAAACGCGAAATGATCTCTGCGCGCCTTGGGGATGTGCTGTCTAACCTTTACCTCGCTTCGATGGTACTCAAGCAGTGGCAGGCAGGCAGTCAAGTAGAAGGCGAAGAGGCGCTGCTGCACTACAGCTGCCGCTTCTTACTCCAGCGTGCCGAACAGGCGTTTGTAGAGATTTTCGATAACCTGCCCAACCGCGCCCTGGGTAAGATCTTAAAAGTGGTAGTAATGCCCACCGGCCGCCGCTGGGACAAGCCCCACGACGACTTCGCTCGCGACATCGCCACGCGCGTTTCCACTCACAGCGCCCTACGTACCAAGCTGCTGGAAAACACCTGGGACGCGGACGACGGCGAACAGCGCAACCCGCTGGCGCGCTATAATGCCCTGCTGGTCGATTATGACCGTGCCGAGGTAATCTATCGGACGCTAAACAAGGCCTATGCCAAAGGTGAACTACCGCAAACCGCGTTGCACCCTGAGGCGCGCGTTGAAATCGGCTTGGAGAAAGGCCTGATCAACGCCGAAGACGCCGAGTTTATGCGCACTTTTGAGGCCGAAGTGCTGGAAATGCTCACCGTGGACGATTTCGCTTACGATGCGTTCGCAAAGAACAAATCCACGCTAATCGACCACAACAGCCAACCGACGCCTGCTACTAAGCAGGAAGAGGAAAGCGTCAAGTAATACCGCCGTTAAAAGCGTTACTGATAACGTCAGCCGGCTCCTGCGCGCCAGGAGCCGGCTTTTTTATGTGTGCTCACGCTATAAAACATTCACTTTCTACGCCTAAATGCGTAGTGCAACAGGCCAAAAACGCGTTGCAAGTTCGAAAACGATCAACTAGCCTTTCGTAAACGAAAACGATCTATACTATCCATCAACAACAATTACCAGCAACACTTCCAACAGCCATTTCCAACAACAACGACGCTAGCGAGATCGGCATGTCCTTACATTTGCAAAATATCGATCACATCGTCAATGGTGTGCCGCATATCAGCGGAATAGACCTAGCCCTAGAGCCAGGCTCCTTCAATGTGCTGCTGGGCAGAACGCTGGCCGGAAAAACCACCCTGATGCGCCTAATGGCGGGGCTTGAACCGCCTACCCGTGGCAAGATCATCATGGACGGCAAAGACGTGACCCACGTCTCGGTGCGCAAGCGCAATGTCTCCATGGTGTACCAGCAGTTTATCAACTACCCCAGCCTCACCGTTTACGACAATATCGCCTCGCCGCTTAAACTGGCTAAACACCCGAAAAGCGAAATTGATAAGCGGGTAGGTGAAATTGCTGAAATGCTGCATATCGAACATCTATTAAAGCGCTTTCCCCAAGAGCTATCCGGCGGTCAGCAGCAGCGTACCGCCATGGGCCGAGCGCTGGTCAAAGACGCCGACTTGATCCTGTTTGATGAGCCGCTGGTCAACTTGGATTATAAACTCCGTGAAGAACTCCGCGATGAACTGCGCGAGCTGTTTAAGGCGCGCAACTGCATTGCCGTTTATGCCACCACCGAGCCCAATGAAGCGCTAGCGCTGGGCGGCAATACCGCGGTGCTTCACGAAGGCAAATTACTCCAGTACGGCCCCACCGAGCAGGTCTATCGCCAGCCCAACGGTCGTCATAGCGCGGAAATGTTTTCCGAACCGCCGATCAATATTGTTCCCGGCCAGCTGACCGACAGCGAGATCACCTTCGACCAAACCCTGCACTTCCCCTGTGACGAAAAGCTAAAACGTCTTGAACCCGGCGATTACGACTTTGGTGTGCGCGCTTCGCACCTGACGCTGCAACCGCAGCAAGCCGATGATCTTGCGCTGGATGTGCACGTGGATGTGGCGGAAATCAGCGGCTCTGAAACCTTTTTACATGTGCATCATGAACGTTTCCCGTTAGTGCTCCACCTGGTCGGTATCCACCAATTTAGCGTCGATGAGCCGCTGAAAGTCTACTTCCCCACCCACCAACTTTATGCCTTCGACAAACAGGGCCACACCGTCCATATTCCGGCCCGTCAGGGAGGCACTGCCCATGGCTGAGATCACCTTAAAAGGCCTGGCGCACAGCTACGAAAAAACGCCCCAAAGTGCGGCGGATTATGCCATTCGCCAAATGGATCACGTGTGGCACCAGGGCGGCGCCTATGCACTGCTAGGCCCCTCAGGCTGCGGCAAATCCACCCTGTTGAATATTATTTCCGGCCTGCTCGAGCCCTCGGACGGCGATGTGCTGTTTGATGGCCAGCGGGTCAATGAGCTGCCGCCCGAAGAGCGCAATATCGCCCAGGTATTTCAGTTCCCGGTGATCTACGACACCATGACGGTGTTCGACAATCTCGCCTTTCCCCTGCGCAATATGAATACGCCTGAGTATCGGGTTAAACCCAAGGTACTCGAAGTTGCCGATATTCTAGACCTCACACCGCTGTTAGATCGCAAAGCCAAAAATTTAACCGCCGACGAGAAGCAAAAGGTGTCCATGGGGCGGGGCTTAGTACGCGATGACGTCACCGCAATCCTGTTTGACGAACCGCTGACCGTGATCGACCCGCAGCTCAAATGGAAACTTCGCCGCAAGCTCAAGGAAATTCACGAGCGCTTCAACATCACCATGATTTACGTCACCCATGATCAGCTGGAAGCCTCTACCTTTGCGGATAAGATTGCCGTGATGTACGACGGCCAGGTGGTGCAATTCGGTACGCCGAGGGAGTTATTCGAGCGCCCGGCGCATACCTTCGTGGGTTACTTTATTGGCAGCCCCGGCATGAACTTTATGGCCGTCGACTATCAAGATGACCAGGTGATGTTCGGCGCGCAGCCACTGCCGGTTAGCGAGCCAATTAAGCGCGCAGTCGCCAGCGCCAGCTCTAACAACATTAAGCTGGGCATTCGCCCCGAGTTTATGGCTATTTCCTCAAGCCAGACGACCGATAGCGTGCCGATTCAAGTGGTTAGCGTGCAGGACCTGGGCACCTACTCGCTGTTGACCTTCAAACTCAACGGACAAACCTTCAAAGCACGCCTGCTCGAAGGCCATCCGCCGGTGGGTGAAACGGCGTTTGCGCACTTCAACCCTGACAAGGTTGCGCTGTATATCGATGAGTATCTGGTGGAGACCGGCCATGAATAACAAAATACCCAACAACAGAGCCTGGCTACTGGTGCTACCCATGCTGGTGCTAGTGGCGTTCTCAGCGATCATTCCGCTAATGACGGTGGTGAACTACTCGGTGCAGGACGTACTTGGCCCCAACGCGACTTTTTTTACCGGCACCGAGTGGTTTAAAAGCACGCTTAACGACCCGGCACTGCAGGCAGCGTTTCTGCGCCAAATTTCGTTCTCACTGATCATTCTTGCCATCCAGATTCCGCTAGGTATTGGCATTGCGCTCATTATGCCCAAACGCGGCTGGCAAGCCTCGGCGGTGCTGATCCTGATAACCCTGCCGCTGCTGATTCCTTGGAACGTGGTGGGCAGCATTTGGCAGATTTTTACCCGTGGCGATATTGGGCTAATGGGGTGGGGGCTGCGTGAATTAGGCGTCAACTACAACCTTACCCGCAATGCGGGCGATGCCTGGGTGACGATCATTTTAATGGACGTGTGGCACTGGACCCCGCTGGTCGCAATGCTCTGCTACAGCGGCCTACGCTCGATTCCCGAAGCGTATTATCAGGCAGCGCGTATCGACCGTGCGTCTAAATGGGCGGTATTCCGCTATATTCAGCTACCTAAGCTTACCAATGTGTTGGTCATCGCCGTACTGCTGCGCTTTATGCACTCCTTTATGATCTATGCCGAACCCTTTGTACTGACCGGCGGCGGTCCCGGCAGCTCGACCACGTTTCTAAGTCAGTCGCTCACCACCATGGCGATCGGCCAGCAGGACTTAGGTCCCTCTGCCGCGTTCTCGCTGATCTACTTCCTGGTCATTCTGCTGGTGAGTTGGGTGTTCTATACCACCATCATGAATATGCAGAAAGACAAACCGCCGCACGGAGGTGCTTAACATGAGCTATCAACTCGAAAACACTCAGCGTGGCGAGAAGTACAACACGATTTTTAGCAAGGTTTCTCCTGCCCAACGGCGCAATCGTACCGCCCGTGCGCACTGGCGTTCACGTCTCCTGCTTGGCTTCTATTTGGTGCTGATGATTTTGCCTATCTACTGGCTGATCAATATGTCGTTACAGACCAATAGCGAAATTCTCGGCTCCATGACACTGTGGCCGCAAAACCTGACCTTTGATAACTACATTGGCATTTTTACCAACTCAAGCTGGTACATGGGCTACGTCAACTCGATGCTCTACGTGGCGATGAACATGCTTATCACCATCTGTGTCGCGCTGCCGGCCGCTTACGCCTTTAGCCGCTACAGCTTTATTGGCGATAAGCATCTGTTCTTCTGGCTGCTGACCAACTTAATGGCGCCGCCTGCGGTGTTTTTGCTGCCTTACTTTCAGCTTTACTACTCGGTGGGTTTGTTCGATACCCACATTGCCGTGGCGCTGGCCCACTGCCTGTTCAATATCCCGCTGGCGATCTGGATTCTGGAAGGCTTTATGAGCAGCGTGCCCAAAGAGATCGACGAAACCGCCTATATTGACGGCTACAGCTTTCCGCGCTTTTTCGTCAAAATTTTTATTCCCATGATCCGTTCAGGCATCGGCGTCACGCTGTTTTTCCTGTTCATGTTCTCCTGGGTGGAGCTACTGCTGGCGCGCACGCTGACCGCCACCGATGCCCAGCCTATCGGCATGATCATGACGCGCACCTCTACCGCCTCTGGTATCGATTGGGGGACTCTGGCCGCCGCCGGTGTGTTGACGATTATCCCCGGCATTCTGGTGGTCTATTTCGTTCGCAACCATATCGCCAAGGGCTTTGCCCTGGGCCGTACCTAGGGAGAGCCGCTATGTCTTGGATGGTATGGACAGTGCCCACCGCCGTCTTCTTTTCATCGATTGCCGCCATGCTGGCGGGAATGACGGTATGGGAGATTTTGTCGCCAACGATTGAGCGCAAAGGGTTTTTACCCATTGCCACCACTCGCGGGGATCGGCTGTTTATCGGCCTGCTCTCAGCGGCGTTTATCCACCTGGGTGTGATTGGCTTCACGTCACTCTCCATTTGGATTGCACTAGCGGTATCAGCCCTATGGCTGCTGGTTTTAATGCGCTGGGGATAGCTTTTAAGCGAGTTCAAGAAAAAGCACGCCAGCGTTTAATCGGTATCAAGGACGGCCAAATCATCAAGGAAGAACACAACAAAACGAGGTCAACATGCAAAAGCACGACAATAAATCCAAACTGACTAAATTCAAACTGACCACCCTCGCCGCTGGCTTAATGCTGGCATCGGGGACGCTTTCAGCCCAGGAAGAGGATACCCGCGCCATCGCTGAACGCTTGGTCGATGAGCACTTCCAGAACTCGACGCTAAGCCGTGAAGAACAGATCGAAGAGCTGATGTGGTTTGCAGAAGCCGCCGAGCCTTTTAGCGGCATGGATATTCAAACCGTCGCCGAAGGTCTTACCACCCACGTTTATGAAAGCGAAGTGTTGGCGGAAGCGTTCAGTGAGCTTACCGGCATCAATCTGACCCACAACATCATTGGCGAAGGTGACGTGGTGGACACCATGCAGAACCAGATGCAGTCGGGTAATAGCATCTACGACGGTTTTGTGAACGATACTGACGCCATCGGCACGCATATCCGTTACGGCACCACGATAAATCTATCGGAGGCAATGGAGAACGAGTGGGCCGACTACACGCTGCCGACGCTCGACCTGGACGACTTTATTGGCCTTCAATACGGCACCGGGCCGGATGGCAGCCTCTTTCAACTGCCCACCCAGCAGTTCGCCAACCTGTACTGGTTCCGCCATGACTGGTTCCAGCGCGAAGACTTCCAAGCGCAATTCCGGGAGATCTACGGCTATGACTTAGGCGTGCCCACTAACTGGACCGCCTATGAAGACATCGCCGAGTTCTTTTCCGAGCACGTGGGTGAAATTGATGGCACTACCGTGTATGGCCACATGGATTACGGCCGCCGCGACCCATCATTGGGCTGGCGCTTCCACGACTCCTGGCTTTCCATGGCGGGCATGGGTAGTCCTGGCGTCCCCTCCGGCAACCCGGTGGACGATTGGGGTATCCGGGTTAACGAAGACAGCCAGCCGGTAGGCGCCAGCGTCAGTCGTGGCGGTGCTACCAACTCCCCGGCATCGGTATTTGCGATGCAAAAAGCGGTGGATTGGTTACGCGACTTCGCCCCGCCCGAAGCCCAAGGCATGACCTTTGGTGAAGCGGGCCCGGTGCCTTCGCAAGGCCACATTGCCCAGCAGATCTTTTGGTACACCGCGTTCACTGCCGACATGACTGACCCTGAGGTCGCAGTGACCGATGATGAGGGCAACCCGCTCTGGCGGATGGCGCCTTCCCCCACCGGCCCGTATTGGGAAGAGGGTATGAAGGTTGGCTATCAGGACGTGGGGGCTTGGACTTTCTTTGACTCAACGCCTGAAGATCGCCGCACCGCCGCGTGGCTATTTGGCCAATTCACTGTGTCTAAAACGGTGTCGTTAGAAAAACTCTTGCACGGCTTAACGCCGATTCGTGAATCTGACATTTTCTCCGAGCAGATGACCGAAATGGCACCCAAGCTAGGCGGTTTGGTGGAGTTCTACCGCAGCCCCAACGAATCTAACTGGACGCCTACTGGTACCAACGTGCCTGACTATCCACGCATGGCCCCGCTGTGGTGGCAAAATCTGGCGCCGGTCATGAGCGGTGAAGACACGCCCCAAGAAGGCCTCGACAAGCTAGCGGCGGATATGGACAGCACCATGAACCGTCTAGCCCGCGCCAACGTTTTCGACAGCTATGCGCCAATGCTCAACGAAGAGCGGGACCCGCAGTACTGGCTGGACCAAGAAGGCGCACCGAAGGCCAAGCTGGATAACGAAATGCCGCAAGGCACCACCGTTCCTTACGATGAAATGATGGAAGCCTGGATGGAAGCCGGCACCCGCTAACGCTTGAAAACCAGGCGGGTCTTAGGCCCGCCTGATACGTTTCATTGGCGGCGAGCCATAGCACAAGAGAAAACACCCACCGCAACCGGGCTATTTATTTGTTAACTGGATCCGCTATGAAACTGCGCAATCGAAACATTGAAAAATTATCGACCGAAACCTTTGACGCCCTGGTGATCGGCGGCGGCATTAATGGCGCGGCCACGGCGGCGGCGCTAGCAGGCAAAGGTGCCAACGTCGCGCTGATTGATCGCGGCGATTTCGCAGGGAGTACCAGTATGCACTCCTCCAACCTCGTGTGGGGAGGCATTAAATACATGGAAAGTAAGGATTTTGCGCTGGTTCGAAAACTGTGCAAAAGCCGCAACCACCTGATCAAAAGCTACCCCTCCACGGTGCAGGAAATTCGTTTCCTGACCACTATTTCTAAAGGTTTCCGCCACTCGCCGCATTATCTGTGGGCGGGCACCTGGCTTTACTGGCTGATGGGCAACGGCTTTACCAAGCTGCCAACCTTACTGTCACCCAAAAAGATTAAGCAGCAAGAACCGATTATTGACGTTGAGGGCGCCGTTGGCGGCTTCGAGTACTCCGACGCCTACCTCCACGATAATGACGCTCGCTTTGTGTTCAACTTTGTGCGCCACGCGCTTAACTACGGCGCTATTGCCGCCAACTATGTTGAATCACAGGGCGCCGAGCGCGAAGGTGATCTGTGGGTGACCAAGGCGCGTGACGTGATGGATGGCCACACCTTCGACATTCGTGCCAAGGTACTGATTAATGCCGCGGGCCCCTGGGTAGATCAGCATAACGAGCTGACCGGCCAGAAAACCACCCATCATCACCTTTACTCTAAAGGTATTCACCTTATTGTCCCGCAGCTAACCGACTCTCAGCGGGTGCTGGCGTTTTTTGCCGACGATGGGAGGCTGTTTTTTGTCATTCCCATGGGTAATCGCACCTGTATCGGCACCACCGACACCCATATGGAACAGCCGGAGGTCGACGTCACCGCTGACGATATTGCTTTTGTGCTGGAAAATATCAATAAGCGCCTGACCTTGGCTAAACCGCTCACCCAGGACGATATTATCTCAACCCGCTGCGGCGTGCGGCCGCTTGCCATCAAGGCCGATCAGGGCGAGGATCGCGACTTTCTCCAGCTCTCACGCAAGCACGTGGTGGACACCAATACCGAAAGCGCGCATGTCAGCATCTTTGGCGGCAAGCTGACCGACTGCTTAAACGTAGGCGACGAAATTGCTGACGAGGTTAGCCGCCTGGGCGTCACGCTCTCAGCGCCTAGCTTCAAGTGGTACGGCGAGCCCCCCAAGTCGGTGAAGCGGCAATTTATGGATCAAGCCAAGCAGATGGATTTGGATGCCATGACGGCGCCCACCTCCTCAGAGCCGCTTTCTTCTCGACTCTGGCGGCGCTACGCCGATCAAGCTATTCCCATGCTAGAGAAAATTCGTCAGGACCCTGCTCAGGGCGACATCTTAATTGAAGGCACCGAGTACATCCGCTGCGAGATCGAGCATGCCCGCGATCACGAGATGATCACACAGCTTGAAGATTTTCTGCGCCGCCGCGCCAAAGTATCGCTGGTGGTCCCCCATGAGCAGCTACGCCAATCCGCAGGATTAAAAGAGGCCTGCCGCGTGCTTTTTGGCGACGACGCTGACGAACGTTTTAAGCAATATTTTGAACAAAATCGGGATACGGCGTTACCGCCCAGTTCAGCCGTAGAGGTTTGAAGCATCTAGGTTTGAAGCCCAGAAGTTTGAAGCCAAAGTTTTCAACTAAAAAAGCCCCCTCAAATCAATGGGGGGCTAAGAGTGGTCTTAATCATGAATAAGGGCTTACCCCTATTCCTCATCTTCTATTCTTCATCTTCGATGCGCAGTTGAGAATCCCCAGCCAGCACTTCATCCCAAGCCTCTTGCAGTGTGTAGCCCGAACGGCTATCCACGGTGTCGATGACTTCAACGGCATGCTGCAGTGATTCGCGGTTGCTCTTCAGCGCCACGACCAATCTGGCGAGGTCCAGTTTGCTGAAGGTGCTGGCGATGCTATTGGCTTGTTGGCTCAGTTCGATGCAGTTCATTAGTAATACCTCATGGTATGGTCATCCGCTGCCTAACCGCCAATCGGTTTAAAAGCAGCCATCTTAATTAACGACGTATGGTGACGTTGCTACTCATGCTGGGCCAGATAAGTGCCCAGTTCGGTAACTGCGAAGCGGTCACAAGCTTTACAAGACCTTCGCCTTTAGCGCCTGGGTAATACTGAAGCGCTATGGTTCTGTAGCAGGGATTAGGTGGGTGACTCGGGGTAACGAAGCACCCGCCTGATCCATGACTTGACTATGGTTCACTGCAGCAAAACGCACAATGCATCATTGGCCGCAGAGAGGGTTGTAACTCAACTACATAAACGTTGATTGGGTGCTATCGATGTTAAAGACTTTCAGGAGGGACGCTAAAAGCGAAGAAAGGCGGCCAATTGGGTAACTGGCCGCGCATTATATAGAATCTAAAGTTTCGATAGATAGTGTGCTTAAGTCGCGGTGCTGAATAACGAGCCCCTGATTTTCTATGGGGTTGAGCGAACTCTAGAAACCGCATCCAACCAGCCTTGGTAGAGCTGCTCACGGGTGGCTTCTTCCATGGTAGGCATAAAGCTTTTCTCGCAGCGCCATAGCTGTTCGATTTCTTCCGGGGTTTGATACCAACCAAGTCGCAGCCCCGCTAAATAGGCAGCCCCCAGCGCAGTGGTTTCCAAAACCGTGGGACGGTCCACCTGAATACCCAACATATCGGCAAGAAACTGCATCACCCAGTTGTTTTTTACCATGCCGCCGTCGACGCGCAGATTTACTGGTGTGGCCTCCATGTCGTCGTTCATACAGTGCTGCAGGTCGCGGGTTTGGTAGCACACCGCCTGCAGGCCCGCGGCGACTATCTCGGCGATGCCGGTATCGCGGGTCAAACCCAAAATCGCCCCCCGCGCTTTCGGGTCCCAGTGTGGGGCGCCTAAACCGGTAAAGGCCGGTACCAGATAAACGCTGTGGCCGCTGCGGGTCTCCTGCGCCAAGGCTTCGGTTTCCGAGGCATCGGCAAACAGGTTCAAGCCGTCGCGCAGCCACTGCACCGTCGCTCCCGCCACGAAAATGCTGCCCTCCATCGCGTAGGTCGGCTTACCGTTAAGTCGGTAACCAATGGTGGTTAGCAGGCGATTACGCGACAGCGATGGCGTTTCGCCGGTGTTCACAATCATAAAGCAGCCGGTGCCGTAGGTGCTTTTGCCCATCCCTGGTTGAAAGCACGCCTGCCCCACCAACGCCGCCTGCTGGTCTCCCGCTACCCCGGCAATCGGCAGCGCAGCGCCCAGCCAGTGCGGCTCGGTAGTGCCAAAGTCATCGCTGGAGTCTTTCACATCAGGCAACAGATTGGCGGGTATATTAAACAGCGTCAGCAGCTCTTCATCCCACTCCTGGGTATGAATATTAAACAGCGCTGTGCGCGAAGCGTTGGTGGCGTCGGTCACGTGCTGCTGGCCGCCGGTTAGCCGCCAGATTAAAAAGCTATCCACGGTGCCAAACGCAAGCTCGCCCTGCTCGGCGCGCTCCCGAGCACCGTCAACGTTATCCAGTATCCAGGCAAGCTTGGTGGCTGAAAAATAGGGGTCAATCAACAGGCCCGTTTTGGCTTGAACGGTATCAGTATAGCCTTGATCGCGCAGCGACTGGCACAGATCCGACGTGCGACGGTCCTGCCAAACGATGGCGTTATAGAGTGGTTTTCCCGTTTTACGATCCCACACAATGGTGGTTTCCCGCTGATTGGTAATGCCGATACCGGCGATTTGATCAGCGGAAATGGCTGCTTTTGCAATCACGTCACGGCAGGTGGCGACGACGGTTTCCCAAATATCCTCAGGGTTGTGTTCAATCCAACCGTCATGAGGGAAGTGTTGGGTAAACTCTTGTTGTTCAACGGCGGCTACCTGGCCTTGGCGGTTAAACAGAATCGCGCGTGAGCTGGTGGTACCTTGATCGATGGCGAGGATAAAAGAGGACATATCGAGTTCGCTTTGTTGTATTGTCTTTCGTTTTTGTATACTTACTTTCGCATTTTTATCATCCAAGGCTACTCCAGGCGCTTAAAATGCTCAAGGATGGAACGACCTCATTAAGCGATGTAAAGCGCCACATCGTGTTGAGTCAGCAAACGCTGAATCGCTTCGGGTGGTTTGCGATCAGTAAATAGCGCATCTAGCTGCGCCAAATTACCTTGCCGTACCACCGGGTTACGGTGAAATTTAGAATAGTCCGCCGCCAAAAAAATGCGCCGCGAATTAGCAATAATGGCCTGGGCAACGCGCACTTCCTGGTAGTCAAACTCCAGCAGCGAGCCATCCTCATCGATACCGCTAATGCCGATAATGCCGTAATCCACTTTGAACTGATTGATAAAGTCGATAGTGGCTTCACCAATAATACCGCCATCGCGGGAGCGCACCTGCCCGCCAGCGACAATTACTGTGAAATCTTCTTTATGCTGCAAAATGGCGGCGACATTAAGGTTATTGGTTATAATTTCAAGCCCTTGGTGCTTTAACAGCGCTTGCGCAATAACTTCATTGCTGGTGCCGATATTAATAAACAGCGAAGAGTGATTAGGGATGTGCTGGGCTAAGCAGTAGGCAATGCGCTCTTTTTCCTCCAGATGGAGGGTCTTGCGCGTGCTGTAAGCGGTATTCACCGTGCTTGACTCAATGCCTACTCCGCCATGTACCCGCCGCACCCGATCTTCATCGGCCAAGGTGTTCAAATCGCGGCGGATCGTTTGTGGCGTCACCGCAAAATGTTCGGTGAGCTGTTCAATACTCATATAGCCTTGCTGACGAACCAGCTCGACAATGGCGTCCTGACGACGTTGTTGATTCATGTGGGCTCGGCCTGGTCGGTTTTTAACGCTATCTGAACATAATCTAGCAAAATTTTCGAAATCTGATAGTTACCAAGTACCCACCGGCCTGATGAAATCAGCGTTAAAGCGGCCACACCCATAAAATCATGGGTATCGCCACCACCTGAACCACAAGAGAAAGCGGCAGACCCAGTTTCCAATAATCGCCAAAGCGATAGCCGCCTGGCCCTAGCACCAGCGTATTCGATTGGTGCCCGATAGGGGTTAAAAATGCACAGGAAGCGCTGACGGCCACCACCATCAAGAAGGGATCGAGCGAGGCATCAAAGCCATTGGCTAAGCTCACTGCAATCGGTGCCATCAGCAGCGCCGCGGCGGCATTGTTCACCACATTGGAAAGCAGCATGGAGAGTAGAAACAGGCCAATCAGCGTTACCACCACCGGCCAGTCGCTGCCAAAACTCAGCAGCGCATTGGCAATCAAGTCTGCGCCACCGCTGGTTTCCAATGCTTCGCCCACGGGTATCATCGCCGCCAGCAGCACGATCACTGGGCCATCAATGGCCTGGTACCCTTCGCGCAGCGGTAGCACGCCAATCAGCAGCGACACCACCGCGGCAGTACTCATGGCCACCGCGGCAGGGAGTAGATCAAACAGCATCGCCAAAATTGCTAAGGCGAAGATGGCAATCGATATAGCCAGCTTGCGTGGCTGCCCCAGGTGCAACTCTCGGTTGGCTAGCGGCAGGCAACCTAACGCGGCCAGGCTTTCCGAGATTTCGTTTTCACTGCCCTGGAGCAGTAAGACATCGCCGTTACGAAAGCGAATATCTCTCAGCCGTTGCTTTAAGCGCCCGCCATCACGGGCTACCGCCACTAAATGAAGGCCATACTGCTGGTTCAATCGTAGCTCACGCACGCTGCGGTTAATCATCATGGAGTCGTTGCGCACCACGGCTTCGATGAGCTGTAACCCCTCAGTATCAAGTGCTCGGCGATCTTTGGTCGCCGCTTGGCTATGCTCGCCATCACCGTCATTATCGCTTGCCGGATGTTCGGCATTGCCTTGCTCGTCCCACTCGGTAATCGCGCTAAGACCGACTTTATCTTCTAACAGCTGGAGCTCTTCGGGCCCGGCCTCCAAAAGCAGAATATCGCCCTCTTCCAAGGCACCGTGAAAGTTATAGCCTGCACGACGATTATCATCGCGCACCACTGCCAGCACGGGGATCGTCTCTTCGAGTTCGTCGCCTAGCTGCTGCAGCGTTAGCCCTTTGGCTTTCGATTCTTCACCCACCTTGAGCTCCACTAAATAGTTAGCGGTATCAAACATCTCGTCGGTAGAGGCTTGCCCGCTACGCTTGGGCGTCAATCGCCAGCCAATCAGCACAATGAACGCTAACCCCGCTAACGCTACCGCAACCCCAACGGGTGAAAAGCTGAACATACTAAAATTATCGCCGGTCACACTGCCCCGATAACTGGCAATAATAATATTGGGGGGAGTGCCAATTAATGTTGTCAGCCCCCCCAGCAAAGACCCAAACGCCAGAGGCATCAACAGTAAAGAGGGCGAGGTATTATGTTCACGGGCTAAGCGCATGGCCACTGGCAGAAGTAACGCCAGGGCGCCGACGTTATTCATTATCCCCGACAACACAACAACAGTGCCTACCAAGACGAATAGCTGGAGTAGCAGGTTGTCACCTACTTTAAGCACTTGACTGGAAATAATATCGACAACGCCAGAGCGCTCAAAACCACGGCTAAGCACTAGCACCGCAGCCACGGTAATCACCGCCGGGTGACCAAACCCCCTAAAGGCGTCATCAGCGGACACCAGCCCTAACATTACGCAACTCAAAAGGGCCGCCAGCGCGACTAAGTCATACCGAAAGCGCCCCCATATGAAGGCTACCAACGTCAATCCAAGTACGATAAACACTAAGCTACTTGGCGTCAGTGCCAACCACTCTAGACCTAACGTTTCAGTGCTTAAATTATCAACCTCCAGGTTCTCAACCGCCATCCTTTGCCTACTCCCTTGCCACCGCTCAATAGCGGCAGCCTACAATTCATGATGATGTGCTAAGGGTTAATTCCGATTCAAAGCAAAGAGGAATATCCCCGGATCCATCAAGCTTGCTACGGCAAAAGAATAGTCGAGCCGGTGGTTTTGCGGCTTTGCAGAGCGTCCTGGGCTTTTCCCGCTTCTGCCAGCGGGTAGCGGTTGGCGATATCGATTTTGATTTTGCCGCTTTCGAGCATGGCGAAGAACGCTTCGCACATCGCCTCCAGACGCTCGCGGGTGTCGGCGTAGCCGTTCAGGCTGGGGCGAGTCACGTAGAGCGAGCCCTTCTTATTCAGAATACCGATATTAACGCCCTCCACAGGACCAGAGGCGTTGCCAAAACTCACCATTAACGCGCGGGGCTTTAAGCAGTCTAGCGACGTTTCCCAGGTATCTTTACCCACCGAATCGTAGACCACATCGCACATTTCGCCGTTGGTGAGTTCGCGCACACGCTCGACCACGTTTTCTTCGCTGTAATTGATGGTCGCCCAGGCGCCGTTGGCCATGGCAAGATCGGCTTTCGCTTGTGAGCTAACTGTACCAATCAGCTTAACGCCTAATGCGTTTGCCCACTGGCAGGCAATCGAGCCAACGCCACCGGCAGCGGCGTGAAACAGAATGGTTTCACCGCCTTTAAGCTCAAACGTCTGGCGCAGCAGATACTGCACGGTAAGGCCTTTGAGCATGCTCGCCGCCGCCGTTTCAAAGTCGATGGCGTCTGGCAGTCTCACCACTTTGGCAGCGGGCAGCGTGTGCATTTGCGCATAGGCGCCCAACGGGCCCTGGGCATAGGCGACGCGATCACCCACTGTTAAATGGCTAACCCCCTCACCAACGGCATCGACGACACCGGCCCCTTCAGTGCCCAGGCCAGAAGGCATAGCGGGGGCAGGATAGAGGCCGGTACGGACATAAATATCAATAAAGTTAAGGCCTACCGCTTTGTTAGCAATGCGTACCTCACCCTGGCCGGGTGCCGCAGGGGTAACATCGACCAGTTCCAGCACGTCAGAACCACCGGTACGGGCAAATTGAATACGCTGAGACATTGAAGGCTCCTTATTGATTATTTGGCTTTGTGGGTTATTCAGTATCGTCGCACAGAGACGCTGAAATCCAGCTGTCATGCACTCATGCTAAACTTTAGCTTCGTTTATCGTCCAAGACTTAGAGAATTGTCATGACGCATCCCGCCATTCAAGTCCCTGCACTGATTGCCCATCGCGGTTACTCCGCAGCGGCCCCCGAAAACACCCTGGCGGCAGTGCGCGCTGCCCATCAGGCCGGCGCCACATGGGTAGAGCTGGATGTGCAGCTTCTCGGCGATGGTACGCCCGTGATTTGGCACGATACCAGTGTCGCCCGCTGCTCCAATGGCCGGGGTAACCTGCGTCATTTAAGCTGGGAAGCGGCGCAAACCCTGGATGCAGGCAGCTGGTTTGGCGATCACTTTGCCGGCGAAAAAATGGCCAGCCTTGAGGCCATGATCGCCTTACTCAACGAGCTGAAGATGGGCGTCAATATGGAGTTCAAGGTTAACCGAGGCCGCGACCCGATTGCCTTGGTTGATCGCGCTCTTCCCGAAATGCTCGATACCTTGCCGCCCGAACGCTTAATCATCTCGTCTTTCAATAGCAGCGCGCTTAGCCGCTGTCGTCAATTCGCCAGCCGCGAGCGGTTGGCGCTGGGCCTGCTGTTCGGCGGTATTCCCAAGACCTGGCGCGCGCAGTGCGAGGCGATTGAGGCGTTCAGCGTGCACGCCGACTGGTCACGCTTAAAACGCCCTCAAGCCGCTGCGATACAGCGCGATGGTTATCACCTAATGTGCTATACCGCCAATGACCCCAGCGCTTTTCACCATCGCTGGGCGTGGGGCATCTCCAGCGTGATTACCGACGAGCCCGCCGCCTTTAAGCGCTATTTAGATAGCCATTAATTGATGCACCGACAGGAAAGCGCTTGCTCCCTGTCACTGGCATTGAATGCGCATAAAAAGCCCAGCCAGGCTTGACGCCTCTGACTGGGCTTTCGTGTAACTTTTTACGCGAATAGACTTTTGCGTTCAATGCTGGACATTAGCATTACATCGCCGAAAGCTTTTCTTCGTCCAATACGCCCGACATACGCACCATCGCAAGCGCTTCATCTAAGCTGCCCACTTCTTCGATCATTAGCAGTTCGGTTTCTAAACTGACCGGCTGGCCGGCTTTTTCAGACAGCAGTTTTTCCAGGGAAGCCATATCAGTGGCGTCGTCTAAGTGGTGAATATCCACTGAGGCGCTGCTTCGACCCGGCAAATAGATGGTGCCATTAGAGAAATCCACAGCATAGGCAATCACCCCAGGAACGATAAAGAACAGCAGCCCCACGCCGTTAGCGATGGCAACAACCGGGTCAATATCACCGCTTAACTGGCCTTTGCGTTCAGGATGGAAAAGCGTACCGCAACCACTTAACGACACAATGGAAACGCCGACCACGGCGCCTGTCAACCAGCGACGAACTGCTTGATGCATGAAGATTTCCTCAATCAAAAAACGTAACGGTAATCGGTAGATAGCATTGTGACGTAGTGATTTATGCCGACTAACGCAGCTAAAACAGGGTTAGTTTAGCACAACCGGCCAGAAGCACAGGCGGTACGCCGTTACGGCATATTTTGCCGCTTTAACCACTAAGCCGTACAATGCACCTATTCAACGCTAACGGGGCATCTGCCCAGGCACGAAGCCCTACTTTTACGCACCAATTTTACGCACCAAGGAATGCTCACGCCCATGCGCGCCAGCCAATTATTAATTGCCACTTTAAAAGAAACCCCGGCCGACGCTGAGGTCATCAGCCATCAGCTGATGCTACGCGCGGGCATGATTCGTCGCTTAACATCCGGCCTTTATACGTGGCTGCCCCTTGGCCTGCGCACGCTACGTAAAGTAGAAGCCATTGTGCGTCAAGAGATGGACCGCGCCGGCGCTCAAGAAGTCTTGATGCCCGCCGTGCAGCCCGCCGAGCTTTGGCAGGAGTCTGGCCGTTGGGAGCAGTACGGCCCGGAGCTCTTACGCCTCAAAGATCGCCATGACCGCGACTACTGCGTCGGGCCTACCCACGAGGAAGTAATCACCGATCTGGTGCGCAAAGAGATTGCCAGCTACAAACAGCTGCCAATGAACTTCTACCAGATTCAAACCAAGTTCCGCGACGAAATTCGTCCGCGCTTTGGGGTAATGCGCTCGCGCGAGTTCATCATGAAAGATGCCTACTCCTTTCACCTTGATGAAGATTCGCTGAAACAGACCTACCAGGCTATGTACGATGCCTACACGCGCATTTTCACGCGTATAGGCCTCGACTTCCGCCCCGTCATCGCTGACAACGGCGCCATCGGCGGCACCGGCTCCCACGAATTCCACGTACTCGCGGCGTCAGGCGAAGACGATATCGTGTTCTCCACTTCATCCGACTACGCGGCCAACATGGAGAAAGCCGAAGCCATGCCCGCGCCGCTCGACAGCCGAGTAACGCGGGCCGAACCCAGCGAAGAACTGCGCCTGGTCGATACGCCCGACGCAAAAACCATTGCGACGCTGGTTGAGCAGTTCAAACTGCCGATTGAGAAAACCATTAAAACGCTGATGGTCCACGCCGCCGAAGGCGGCTTAATCGCGCTGTTAATACGCGGCGACCATGAGCTCAATGAGGTCAAAGCGGAAAACCTGCCTCAGGTCGCTACACCGCTGACCATGGCGAGCGAAGAAGAGATCCGCGCCGCTGTCGGTGCAGGCCCCGGCTCGCTGGGCCCCGTCGGCCTCAAAATGCCGATTATCATCGATCGTAGCGTAGCGCTCATGAGCGACTTTGGCGCCGGCGCCAATATCGACCATAAGCACTATTTCGGCATTAACTGGGAGCGTGATGCCGCCCTGCCAGAGGTCGCTGACCTGCGTAATGTGGTCGAGGGCGATCCATCTCCGGATGGCCAAGGCACGCTCTCCATTAAGCGCGGCATCGAAGTGGGCCACGTGTTCCAGCTCGGCCAAAAGTACTCCCAGGCCATGAACGCGAACGTGCTGGGCGACAATGGCAAAACCAGCCACCCCTGGATGGGTTGCTACGGCATCGGCGTGACCCGCGTGGTTGCTGCGGCCATTGAACAGAACCACGATGAAGCCGGCATCATCTGGCCTAATGCCATTGCACCGTTCCAGGTGGCGCTGGTGCCGATGAATGCGCACAAGTCCCAGCGTGTTCGTGAAGAGTCAGAACGCCTTTACCAAGCGCTTAGCGCCGCAGGTTTAGACGTACTGCTAGATGATCGCGACACTCGCCCCGGGGTTAAATTTGCCGACCTTGAGCTGATGGGTATTCCTCATCGCTTGGTGATTGGCGACCGCGGTCTGGATAACGCTGAATTAGAATATAAGGGTCGCCGCGATAGCGAAGCGACCATGGTGCCTGCCGATCAAATCGTCGATTTCTTACGTGAGAAAGCCAGCTAAGCGAGCCAGGCTTGCCACCGCGCATCCTATTGCTGCGCGGTGGTTTGGCTTTATCTGCTTCAGTGCGCTGATGCTAACCGGGGTCTCGCCGTTAGTGGCCCAGCCGCTTCCCCAAACGCTGCGCCCTACCCTCGAATCTGCCAATCAGCATCACCAAACACCCCAGCAGCAGTGGGCTACCCGGCAGTGGCGTGCGCGTATGGACGCGCCCCTGGCGGGCTTTATCAGCAACCCCGAGCAGCGCCAAACGCTATTAACGCGCATCTATCAAGAGGCCCGACTGGCGGGCTTGCCGCCGACGTTAGTATTAGCCTTGATTCAAGTCGAGAGCGCCTTCAAAGCCGATGCTATTTCGTCGGCAGGCGCAGTGGGGCTGATGCAGATCATGCCTTTCTGGGTGAGCGAGTTAGGCCTGCCGATGGACGACTTAACCCACCCGCCGCGCAATCTGCGCTATGGCTGCACGATTTTGGCGCACTACCTGGCAATCGAAAATGGCGACTTTACCCGTGCGCTAGCGCGCTACAATGGCAGCTTGGGAGAAACCTGGTACCCGGAGCGAGTCATGCATGCCTGGCGGGATACCTGGCGCTAACCCGGACCGCTGGTCAGCAGTCGCCTACTGTTAAATTTAGCTAACGCCTTTTCAACGCCATCTTGGCATTTTTTACGCTTATGCGCGTGCACCGTTAAGACAAATGGATGACTTTTCTGCATACTTGTAAACTATAAATCCCGTTAATTGTCTCGCTATCGATAGGCTATCCATGCCAAAACAACAATGTTCTCATAAACCATGTTCCCCTAAGCCATGTTCTCCTAAGCCATGTTCTCCTAAGCTATGTCATCCCAAACAATGTCATCCCAAACAACGGCGCACTAACAATAGCCTTGCCCACGTGTGCCACGCGCTATTATTGATGCTGCTGAGCGCTTCAGCGCACGCCGCTCAGGTCACCGTGACCAGCGCCGCCGGGCTGCCACTTGAAGAGGCAGTGGTAGAGGTTTATTACGACATCCCTGCAACGACGCGGCCATCACCTGAACACAATATTTATCAACGCGATGCCGCCTTCCACCCCACCGTGCTGACGGTGCCCACGGGCAGCGACGTGGCATTTCCCAATCAAGACAATACACGCCATCACGTTTACTCGTTTTCACCGGCCAAGACCTTTGATTTAAACCTCTACCTACGCGAAACGCCGCCGCCCGTGCGTTTTGGCCAAGCGGGCGTTGTTGCGCTGGGGTGCAATATTCATGACCATATGCGGGCGTTTATCGTTGTGAGTGACGCGCCTTATGCGGCCACTACCGATGCCCAGGGCGAGCTTGCGTTACCCTCTTTACCCGCCGGCCAGCACCGCGTTCGCGTTTGGCACCCCGGCGTTGATGATAGCCACCAAGTGTGGTGGGAGGGCACCATCAGCCAAGGCGACTTATTGGAAGTAACCTTGGAGCTCAACGCGCTGCCACCTCCGACGCCAACCGTGTCGCCCCTTCAGCAGCGCTTTAAAGATGCCACTTAAGCGCTACCCGGTATTGATATGATGTGGTTGCACCACTTGATGAGGTTACGATGCGCTTTCGAACACGCCTAATGATCGTTCTTCTGACGGTGGTGATCGTCTCGCAGCTTGCCACCGGGGCCGCTTTTTTGCGCGCAACACAAAATGACGTGCTGGCCAAGGGCTCTCAGCGTTTAGACGTCGGCGCCCGCGTCTTGACCCAGCTATTGGAAACCCGTGGCGAACAGCTGCGCGATAACGTCGCCGTTCTGGCTGACGATTTTGGCTTTAAAAGCGCTGTCTCCACCCAAGATACCGACACGCTGTATTCAGTACTGGCTAATCATGGCGACCGCACCGATGCCGATATCGTGCTCCTAAATAACCTTGATGGACGTATTCTCGCCAGTAGCCATCACGCGCAAGACAGCGCGATGCCTTTTCCAGAGCTTTTCGAGCGCGCCCGCCAAGAGGGCTCGGCCATCGGCGTTGTGGTTGCCGACGGTCAACCGTATGAGTTTGTCATGCTGCCCGTCCGCGCGCCTAACTTAATCGGCTGGGTGGGCATGGGATTTTTAATTGACGAGGAAGTGACCGCTGAGATTAATGCCCTCACCGGACTGGATGTAAGCGTGGTTAACTACCGCGACAACGGTGAGATCAGCTACCTGGCCAGTTCGCAAAATGAACAGCTGGCAACGCGCCTGCTCAGCGGCAACGGCAACGCCTTAATGGAGACCGCCGACTCATCAAGCAGCCAGATGACCGCTGACGAAGAGTACCTCTCCTTTGCCAGCCCGCTGTATGCCGATGCGGCCAATCAAACCTATGCGCTGCTCCAGCTCTCGCGCAATGAACTCCTGGGGGCTTACCGCTCACTGCAATGGCAACTGCTGGGTATTATCGCGCTGATTTTGCTGTTTACCATCGCGGTGGCGATGTGGAGCGCCCGTAGTATGAGCAAGCCATTGATGGTACTGGCTAACGCCGCTCAGCGGATTGGCAAAGGCGAGCGCATCCACTCCTTGCCAGTGGAATCCGAGCGCAGTGAAGCAGGCTTGCTTGCCTCCACGCTGCTCTCTATGCAGGAAGGTATTGCCCAGCGTGAAGCGGTTCTACAGCATCAATCGCGGCATGATTTGCTGACCGACCTTCCCAACCGGTTCAGCGCGCAGGAAGATATTAGCCAATCAATCCTGCGTGGTGAGCCGTTTACCCTACTACGCTTGGCCGTCAATAATTTTCGCGATATCAATGACACGTTTGGCTACGCGCTTGGCGACCATATGCTGGTAATGCTTGCCAAACGTTTGCAGCAACTGCCGGGCCCTGAGAGCAAAGCCTACCGGCTGGACGGCGATGAACTGCTCCTGCTGCTCAAACAGCCGAGTAGCGATTTTGCATGGCGTACCCGCGTGCTGACCACCCTACAAACCCCCATTGATCTGGACAAATCGCCGATCACGCCGTTTCTTTCTACCGGTGAAAGCAACTATCCCGACCATGGCGATAGCCCGCAATTGCTGCTTCGGCGTGCTGACATTGCACTGGATATAGCGCGCCGCCAGCGCCATCCGCACCAACGCTATATAGAGGGGCAGGACGAGCGCCACCTGCGGCAGCTAATGCTGATTCGTGATTTACAGGAAGCGGTGAGCAACGCTGAGCTATGGATGGCGTATCAGCCTAAGGTAGACACCCGCACCGGCCTCGTTTGCCAGTTTGAGGCGCTAATGCGCTGGCGACATCCGTCCCTGGGCTTCGTACCGCCCGATGAATTTATTGAGCTCGCCGAGCGCTCAGGCAGTATCCGCATGCTTAGTCGATGGATGTTAACCCACGTCTGCGAACAACTTCATGCCTGGCAGCAACGTGGTTACCGCGTGTCAGTCGCGGTGAACCTCTCAGCCAGTGATGTCACCGACCGCCAGCTAGTGACTTATCTCTCAGGCCTACTCGAACGCTATCAGCTCACCCCCGACCAACTGAGCCTAGAAGTGACCGAGAGCGCGGTAATGCAAGATATCGATCTGGCCAAAGCCACCTTGCTTGAGCTCAACCAGTTAGGGCTACGCATCTCGATTGACGATTACGGCACCGGCCACTCTTCCCTGGCGCAAATGAAACGCTTACCGGTCGATGAACTAAAAATCGATAAATCCTTCGTGCTGGCCATCGACTCCCAACACGATGATGCCACCATCGTCCGGTCGACGATCGATATGGGCCATAGCCTGGGGCTGACGTTAGTCGCCGAAGGGGTGGAAAACTACGCCAGTGCGGCACTGTTGAGCAAGCTTGGCTGTGACTATCTGCAGGGCTATTGGATCGCCAAGCCGATGCCAAGCGAGGCGGTTCCCGCCTGGCTGGATAGCTTTTCGCCACTTGATTTACCGCATCCCCAAACCGCCGCGTTGACAACCTCTCAGAGAACGCTATGACGTTATACCCACCCTGTTTACCGCCCGCCCGGTCGCTCCCCTTCTCAATTCCGTGTGTTCGCCACATGCTGGCCGCCTGCCTGGCGGTAACGCTACTCATCAGCGCGCCACCCACACTTGCCGGTAGCCGCATTTTAGCCACCGGCGCCGTGACTGCCATCGAAGGGGCCGCGGGCGGCGGTTTATCGCCCTGGGCGGTACTTTCAAGCACCGCCAGCGACCAGGAAATAGGCGTAACGGCCGCTGCTACCCGCGCTTGGGTAGACGATTATCGGCTCACCATGACCGGCGCCAGCATGAATATCTATGATCGCGTCGAGCTCTCTGTCGCCCGCCAAACGCTTGATTTAGAAACGTTAGGTGGCGAGTTAGGCCAGGACATTTACGCCGCAAAAGTCCGTTTATTCGGCGATGTGCTGTATCACCCTTGGGGCATTTGGAGCGTTGGCTTACAGCACAAGCGGCTGGTCGATGGCGCTATTCCCACGGCCCTGGGTGCCGATAAGACACGCGGCAACGATGTGTACCTTAGCGCCAGCAAGCTGCTTTTCAGTGCCGTTGCCGGGCGCAATGTGCTGCTCAACGCCACCCTGCGTAATACTGATGCCAACCAGGGTGGCCTGCTCGGCTTTGGCGGTGACCAAGGCAACCGCTCGTGGGTAGCGGAAGGCAGCGTAGGGGTGTTTATCACCCCGCGGTGGATAGTCGGCGCCGAGTATCGTCAAAAGCCCGATAATCTCAGCGCAGCCGAAGAGGATGACTGGCAAAGTCTCTACAGCGCCTACTTCTTCAATAAGCACCTATCGCTGACGGGCGCCTGGTTGGATTTGGGCGACATCGCAGGCTTGCCATCGCAGCATGGCGGGTATCTTTCACTTCAGGCAGCTTTTTAAGCGGGATACTATGAGTTATCAACGCCAACACACGTCTAAACAGCGTGCTTTAATTGCACTCATTTTTGCAGCGGTCGCGTTTTCGCTCGCCGGCTGTGCGCATCAAGCACCGTCGGCACCGCTCTACGAGCGCCTGGGTGGACAAGCGTCGATCAATGCCGTGGTCGAAAACCTGTTATACCGGATTGCCGACGATCCCGATGTGGTGGTGTTTTTTGCCAACACTAACATCGACTTATTTGCCGAATCGCTGGCGAGCCAGCTGTGTGATGTGAGCGGCGGCCCCTGCCGCTACGAAGGCCCGCCAATGGACCGTGCTCACCAACATATGGGGCTGACGGACGTGCATTTTAATCGCGTGGTGGAGCATCTCGATGCGGCAATGCAGGAAGAAGGCATTACCCTTGGTGCCCGTAATGAGCTGCTGGGCCGGTTAGCCCCGATGTATTCAGATATTATGCGTCTTCAGTAACCTGCCAGCCTCACTGTTTAAATTAAGCTAAAAAGCCAGACCAAAAAAAGCCAGCCCAAATTGGGCTGGCAACAGGAGGCTTACTACGCTAGCAAACCCCCTCCCCTGACAACGTTGACAGGCGCTGGCTTGGCTATTTCTTGCGCTCGTCTTTACGTAGATGATCGCGAATCACGAAGCCAACCCAACCCACCATGAAAGCGATAACTAAAGCGACGGTGGCCAAACCGAAAATAATTGTGTCATCCCAATACATGGTGATTCCTCCCGCCGTGATGTATGCGTTCATACTAGTCACTCAGCGGCGGGAGAATGCTGACCTGGGTCAAGTTACGCAGGGCGGGGGCTAGCGGTTAAACAAGAAATTGATACCGATCAATTTTTGCGGGCCAGTAAGACTAATTTTTGGGGCCAGTAAGACTAGAGTACCTTGCGGTCTTCGACTTTACTGTGCTCGGTGCCCGGCGGTAGTGGATGGCCTTTGGCCAATTCCGCTCGGGTCGCTTCCCGAACGTCCAAAATGCGCACTTGATAGTTCAGCGTGCGCCCGGCAAGCGGGTGATTGGTATCAACCGTCACGCGGTCTCCGTCGATGGCTAACACAGTGACAATTTGCGGGCCGGCTTCGCCTTCGGTTTGAAAACGGCTGCCGGGCGCAAGCTCAGCCCCGCCGAAAGAACCACGGCTAACCTCTTGAACCAGCGCTTCGTTGCGCACGCCGTAGGCATCGGCGGGCATTAATTGCACGCTTAGCTCGGCGCCCGCCACTTGGCCTGCTAAGGCACTCTCTAACCCTGGCACGATATTGTCGTGGCCATGTAGATACTCCAGCGGCTTATCGCGCGCCTGGGAGTCATCCAATACCTTCTTGCTGCCATCGTTGAGCACGTCGCTGAGAACATAGTGCAAGGTAACGACCTGATGCGCCGTAATCGACATGGAAAACTCCTCTCCGGTAAGCTATCGGCTTTGTGATGGATCACACCCCCTAGCTTATCACTTGGCCGTTGCCAACGTCTTTCCCAGGAGTAGCGCTTAATGCCCAGCCCCACCCCCCAGCGCAGTTGGCTTGCCGCACTGGCTATTTATTGTCGTGCCCCGGTTATTACCATGCTGTTTTTGGGCTTTTCTGCCGGCCTGCCGTTTCTGTTGGTGTTTTCAACGCTATCGGCTTGGCTGCGCAGCGATGGCGTTGAAGTCGCGGCCATTGGCTTTTTTGCCTGGATCGGCATGCTCTATTCAATCAAGTTTTTCTGGGCGCCGGTGGTGGATCGGTTGGCGCTACCGCTGCTAACCCGCGCGTTTGGCCAACGCCGCGGCTGGATGCTGCTGGCGCAGGCAATGATTGTGGCGGGGCTTGTCGGGCTTGCCGGTGTAAGCCCGGTGGGCAACCTGGGATTGGTGGCCCTATTTGCGCTACTCATCGCCTTTGGCTCAGCCACCCAAGATATCGCTATCGACGCCTATCGCATTGAATCTGCCGACGACCACGTACAGGCCGCCATGGCGTCTACTTATATTATTGGCTATCGCGGCGGCTTGCTCGCCGCTGGGGCCGGGGCGCTCTATATCGCGGCATCCGCCTCTTGGGACGTGGCGTATCTCAGCATGGCAGCGCTGATGAGCATTGGTATGTTGACGGTGTTAGTGCGCCCGGAGCCCAAACGCGCGTCGCTATCGATCCAGTTGATTCATGAACCCAAGGTACGCGCGTTTATTCGCGCCAGCCGCGGTAAACCCAAAATTTTACGCCGCTTGGGGGCCTGGAGCATCGGTGCGTTAGTCTGCCCGTTTACCGATTTCTTCACCCGTTACGGGGTGAAAGCGGTGTGGATTTTGGTATTTATTGCGGTGTTTAGGATCAGCGATTTGGCCATGGCTTCAATGGCTAACCCGCTGTATATCGACCTGGGCTTTTCGCTGGCCGAGATTGCCAACGTGACCAATATATTTGGTATTGCGATGAGCATTACCGGGGGGATATTAGGCGGGCTTTTCGTCGCTCGCTACGGTATCGGCCCGCTGCTTATTTTCGGTGCGGGAATGGTGATGGTCACCAACTTGCTGTTTGCCGTTCTTGCCGTGGTGGGTAATCAGCTGCCTATGCTGGTGGTGACGATTATCGGCGACAACCTTGCCAACGGCTTAGCCAGCGCGGTGTTTATCGCTTTTCTTTCGAGTTTAACCTCACGCGCTTACACCGCGACCCAGTACGCGCTATTTTCGTCATTAATGACGCTGCCAGGGAAGTTTTTAAGCGGTTTTGGCGGGCTCGTCGTCACCGCCCAGGGCTACCCGAGCTTTTTCGTCATCGCCACCCTGTTGGGGTTACCGGCAATTATATTGGCGATCTGGATCAGCCGAGACAAGCAGTTGGTGCCCACCCCCAAGCCTGCTTAAACAGGCTTGAGGGTGGGACTAGCGATGAGCTTCGAGCCAATCCAACGCACCGGGTGTCGTGCGCCACTGGTCGCGCATCAAGGTGCGGTACTGCCACGCTTCTGCCCGTGAGCCGGGGTCAACCTGGCCATCGGGATGGGGCATTGAGGGGCGTGGGCTCTCGGCGCACAGCAGCTCAAGCGCATGGCGATTATGGCCAATCACATCCTTCAACGCGGTTTCCGCAGCGTCTTGCTGCTCAAGACGATACAGCGCTAAGGCTTTCCCCATTAACAGCCCCAATACCAGCGAGCCATCATCATCGCTGTCATTTTCCTCGGCTAGCGCCAGCGCTTCCTCGTTGCGATCATCGCGCAGCAGTTGATCCAACACCAGTTCACGCAGGCCAAGGCTATCTTCCTGGTCAATCAGCAATAATTCTTCAGCCAGCTGGCGGGAGTGCTGACGCGCGCCGCGCTCCATGCCGACTACCAGGGCTAACCCGGTGCGCAGCAATATGGCGTTATCGGCATCATCCCAGCACAGGCTACCTTCGCCCTCTGCCCTGGCTTGCTCTAACCAGCGCGATAAACGCTGTGCCAGTGGCTCCAAAAGGCTCGGCGCCATCCATGGCAAGCTGCCAAAGCGGCTGGTCAACGCCAAGGTTAAGTCTTGCACTACCTGCGGTGCATCCAGCCATTCGGGATGCGAGCATAGCGCCGACATCCACTCAACGGCGTTGCCCCAGGGGTCATCGCGAAAGCCCAGCGCGACGTCTTCATCCACCAGCACCTGAAACTGCTCGTGCCAGGCGGCAAACAGCGTCGCTTCACGGGCACTGGTGTGGTAAAGCAGTCGCCCGCTTTGGGGGTCGGCTTGAAGATCGATTTTAGGGGCGACGGGCAGCGCGGCCAATAAGGACTGAAGCGCTACCAGAGGCGTCGCTAAATCCTCTTCCGCGCTAAGCAGCTGATCGGCCAAGGTGGCGCCGGGGTTATCGGCTAGCGCCGCCAAGAATTCAAGCTGGTCTTCATCCAGCTCACCTTGGCGAACCAGACGGCGATACCAGAAATTCGCCCGCTCTTTGGCTTCCTGCTCGTGACCTTCATGTAGCAGTAGCATGGCCTCAATGTAGGCCAACGTGGGGGAATCCGGCAGCGCCTGCTGGGCTTTGACAAAGGCGCCGCGAGCGCTATCCAGGTCATCGTTATCCAAGTGCATTAAGCACAGGCGCTCAAGCGCCACGCCGCGTAAAAACAGCGGCCCGCGCTCCATGACCTCGTCGAGTAAATCGGCCCGTTTACGGTTAAAGCCGCGCTCTTGGTAAATATCCAGCAGGATCTCAAAGGCGGGCTCGGCCTGTTCGGGCAGCCTTGACCAGTCGCTGCCGTCAAACAGCGATTCAAGAATTTGCATAGCGCGGCCGGTTTGGCCACTTTCTGCGGCGATCAAACCCGCTTCCAGCAATGCTTGCGGCGGGGCTTGCTGGCTATCCAGCGCGGCTTTGAGAGTGGCGCCTTTCCATTCACGGAGCGACAGCATCCACATCATTTGCTCGGGAATGTCGGTAGGAAACTCAACCTGATAGCAGCACTGCTTAAATTTGCGCCCGGAATCGCACCAGCACAGCTCGTTACGCCCTGGTGTGGCGAGTGGCTCGCAGGCAAAGTTGAGCCGCTCCAGCGGCGTTTGCGACCACAGCACGGGGGCAAGCGCCTGGGCCATTGCCACATCGCCTTCAAAAGCGTCTGCGCCCTTGGCGCGCACCCACGTCATAAAATCCGGATAGTGTTCTTGCTGCCTGATTGCCGAGAGTGCCCCGGAGGCAAATCCCAGCAGCTGATCGACCCATACCGCCAGCATTGCCGTCTCCACTGATAAAAGACCCTATTGAAAAGCGCCATAGTCTAGCATGACCCTTGGGTAACTCGCAGAGAGGATTGGCGACATCGTGAGAGGCTGCTAGGGTGCCAATTGTCAACCCAACTGCGCAGCGTTGAAATCAGCGGGAGCAAACCAATGAATGCATTGACAGTCACCACCTGCCAAGGAGCCGATATAGCCCCTCACCGTCAGGCACTCGCCCGGCTACGCATTCGGGTATTTCGTGATTATCCCTACCTTTACGATGGTGACCTAGACTACGAGGCGGATTATTTAGGCCGCTACGCTGACAACCCCGCCAGCCTGTTCGTGCTAGCGTTTGACGGAGAAGAGCTGGTAGGCGCCGCTACTGGGCAACCCTTGGCGGATGAAGTCGACGAATTTCGCCATCCGTTTGAGGCTCACGGTATCGCACCCCAACGCGTTTTTTACTACGGCGAATCGGTGCTGCTTCATGACTACCGCGGCCGTGGCATTGGCAAGCACTTCATGGCAGAGCGAGAAGCCCATGCCAAACGCCAGGGGTTCGATAAAGTGGCCTTCTGCGCCGTGGAACGCCCGCCCGGTCATCCACTGGAGCCCGCCGATTACCGCCCGCTGCATGGCTTCTGGCAGGGCCTGGGCTATCAGCGCCAACCCGAACTGACAACCACCTTCGCCTGGAAAGATATCGATGAGCCCAGCGAAACCCACAAGCCGATGGTGTTTTGGCTGAAAACACTCGACTAAGCCGCGCGCGCTCGGGTTAATAGCGGCGCGGTACGTTTATGCATATCCAAACGTGCTCCCAGACGCACCAGGTTCCAGTAGTGGCCGTTGAGCGCGCGGGAGAGTAACAGCGTATCCGCCGGGGGCTGTAGCCGGTCCATCGCCGCCCACACTTTAGGGGTGAGTTCACGCAACCGACGATGTACCCGTACGTCGCTAAAATCCTGCTCTCCCGGCGCAAATAACGGCGCCACGCACTCCGCTGCTTCGCGATAGAGCGACAGTGGCGCGCCCTGCCCCTGTCGCCCGCCCATCTGCAAAAGCGCCTCATCCATGGCCATGGGGTCATATTTCAGCGTGGCATCAAGCAACTGCATCATGGCGGTTAGCCGCGCTTCGGGCACGCTAATCACCGCACCTAAATCGTAAATCACCAGCCGCCCTTGGTCATCGGCGGCAAAATTACCCGCGTGGGGGTCAGCATGCAGCTCGCCGTAGCTGAACAATTCTTCGGTGAGCCAATCCGCTAATGTCTGGGCAATGCCCTGGCGCGTGGCGTCATCAGCAGTGGCTAGGTCACGCAGCGGCGTCCCGCCAACAAAACGCATGGCTAATACGTGTTTACCGGATAGCTCAAGCAGCGGCTCGGGAATCACCAAATGCGGGTTATCCTGATAGCGCTTCCGGTAGCGCGCCAAAGCGGCCGCTTCCGCAGGGTAATCCAGCTCCTCACGCAGGCTCACGGCCAGCTCCTCAAACAGCGCATCAAGCCTGGCCTGGGGCACCTTAAACCAGCGGCCCAGCCGCATAATGCGCCGCACCTGGATCAAATCACTCTCTAACACTTCCGCTAGACCTGGATACTGCACCTTGAGTACGACAGTGTCACCCTCATGGGTGGTCGCCCGGTGCACTTGGCCCATGGAAGCGCTGGCAAACGGGCGCTCTTCGATGTCGCTAAAATAGTGATCAATATCGCCGTACTGCAGCACCAACGTTTCGCGAATACGTGGCCAGGGCATCGGTTCTGCCTGGCGCTGTAAACGAGCCAGTTCTTCGGCGAGATCAGGGGGCAGCAGGTCATCCCACTGGGACATCACCTGGGCCAGCTTCATAGCCGGGCCTTTCAGCTCTGAAAGCCCTTCAAACAGCGCTTCGCCCAGAGCACGCCAATCCGCTTGCCCCCCTAAGCGGGTCTTCAGCATCGCACCACCGGTACGTGCGCCTAAGCCCATCAAGCGTCGTGTTCTGCCGCGCTCACGCATTGACTCTCTCTCCTTGTTATTCATCATCATATTGCCCATAGCGTCATTTAGCCCTGAATCCAGGCCTGACGCTTTGTCCATGACAAGATAATTAGCTATACAACATGTGTACAAGCTAACAGTTTTGGCGATATATAGCATCACTATATTGCCTGCGCTGATTGCCTGAGCTAACGCCTTACGCTAACACCTCAATGGGTCTGCTCCCGCGTGTCTGCTACCATAGCCGCCATCACAGGATACGAGTAAGGCCCCGCTGCTATGCGCCTGATAATTGCCGAAAAACCCAGCCTCGCCCAAGCCATTGCCGAGGCGCTTCCCGGCACTAGCAAACGCCAGGACGGCGCGATTAACTGCGCAGACACCACCGTTACCTGGTGCCTGGGGCACTTACTGGAGCAGGCGCCGCCGGAAGCCTACGACCCCGCCGATAAACAGTGGCGGCTGGATCGACTCCCCATCGTGCCCGCCCAGTGGAAACTGATGCCGCGCTCAAAAGCACGCGGGCAACTCGCGGTGATTCGCAAGCTGATCAAACAAGCCACCGACGTGGTTCACGCGGGTGACCCTGATCGCGAAGGCCAGCTACTGGTGCAGGAAGTGATCGAGTACATGAAGTATCGCGGTCCGGTGCAGCGGCTGCTGATCAGCGACCTTAACAAGCCCGCAGTGAGCCGGGCGCTTGCCAAGCTGCGCCCCAACGCCGAGTATCAGCCGCTGTTTGAGGCCGCCCAGGCCCGCTCCCGCGCTGACTGGCTGTATGGCATTAACCTGACCCGCGCCTGGACGCTGACTGGCCGCCAAGCCGGCCACGACGGCGTGCTGTCTGTCGGCCGCGTACAAACCCCAGTGCTGGGGCTCATCGTGCGCCGCGACAACGCCATTCGTGACTTTGTGCCCCACCCGTTTTACCCGCTATGGGTGGATCTAAACGTCGCCCAAGGCCAGTTACGCGCCTGGTGGGCGCCCAAAGAGCATCAACCTCTCGATGATCAAGGCCGTTTGATTGACCGCAAACCGGCCGACGCCCTGGCGGCTGAGTTGCCGGGTGCAACGGGCCAGCTGGCTAAGCTCGACCAACAGGAAAAACGTCAAGCCCCGCCGCTGCCCTACTCGCTGTCTGCCCTGCAGGTCGACGCCGCCCGCCGCCATGGGCTTTCGGCGCAGATGGTGCTGGATATTTGCCAACGGCTTTACGAGCGCCACAAGCTGATTACCTATCCACGTTCCGACTGCCGCTACCTACCCGAAGAGCACCTTCAGCTTGCCCAGCGCAGTTTAACCGGCGCCTGCCAAAACGATGAAGCACTGCAACAGTGGCTAAAGGGCGCGGACTTCACGCTGCGCTCCAAGGCCTGGAACGATAAGCAGGTCGGCGCTCACCACGCGATTGCGCCCACCGGCAAACCAGCCGATTTTAGCCAGCTCTCCGCGACCGAAGGCCATGTGTTTCGGTTGATCGTGCGCAACGTGATGGCCCAGTTTTACCGCCCGCTGCGCACCTTCGAAGTCAAAGCGGAGTTTACGCTGCTCAATGAAGCCTTCCGCGCCCGCGGCCAAAGCATTCTCGACCCCGGTTGGAAACCACTATTTACCACCCGCGATGAAGCCCCGCCGCTGCCACCACTCACTCAAGGAGAAGCCTGCCAAGCCGTTGGCGCAGGCGTTGAGGAGAAAGAGACCCGCCCACCGGAGCCCTTTACCGATGCCAGCCTGATCAAGGCGATGATGAACATTGGCCGCTACGTGGATGACCCCACCGTTCGCCGCACTCTGCGCGATACCGACGGCCTGGGCACCGAAGCCACCCGCGCAGGCATTATCGAAACCCTGGTGCAGCGCGGCTACCTGGTACGCCAGCAAAAGGCCCTGCGCGCCACCAAACTGGGAAGCGCCTTAATCGCCGCCCTGCCCAGCGCCGTAAGCACGCCGGAGCGCACCGCCCTTTGGGAACAGCGTCTAAGGGGGATTTCCGAACAGCAGGACGATCCTGGCGCTTTCCAGCAGGCGCTGCTGGATGATTTACGCGGCCTGCTCACCCACAGCGACGCGGCCAAACTAAGGCAGAGCCTGCAGACCGCCCAAGGCGAAGCGGGTGGCCCGGCCAAGCGCACGGGCACTAGAAACAAACGTCGAGAAAACGTGAAACGTAAACCTGCCAAACAACGTTGATGGTGCTTGCAACCCTTTCAGCCGCTACTTCCTTGCGTGCCTGACAGTCATTGAAACCCCATGATCTGAGCATCAGGTTTGCGTTAAAACGGTCCGAAACACAATCTCATCGACAAGCTCATCTACAACCTCATCGACAAGCTCACCTACACAAAATCGTTTTCAGGTCATACGCTGAGAGGTACCTGTTTCTAAAAACACCTGTTCTTAAAAGACGATGGAGGTCTTTCATGGCGACGCAAGTCAACAATGCGCCTCAAGACGCTTTGCTGGTAGTGGACATGCAAAGCGACTTCTGCGAAGGCGGAATTGGCATTGGCATTGGCATCGAGGTACAAACATGAGCGAACCGATTCCCGTCCAGGTCGAAGACAACGACCTCCTGTTACTGACTGACCTTTATCAGCTGACCATGGTCCAGGCTTACTGGAGGGAGCCTATGCAGGAACGGGCCACGTTCAGCTTGTTCTTTCGCAAGCTTCCACCCACGCGGCGCTTCATGCTGGCCTGTGGTCAACAACATGCCGCAGCGCTGGTCAGTCAATTGCGTTGCAGCCAGGCAAACCTGGATCGCCTCGCCGATACCGGAAAATTCGATGAGGATTTTCTCAACTGGCTGGGCAAATTCAGTTTCAGTGGCGATATCTGGACCCTGCCGGAAGGCACCCCGGTATTTCAGAACGAACCCTTTCTGGAAGTGGATGCCCCCATCGCGGAAGCCCAATTGCTGGAAAGCCTGATCATGAACCTGGTGCAGCCGGAAACCGTACTGGCATCCAAGGCGGTGCGCATCGCCATTGCCGCCGAAGATCGCCCGGTGGTGGATTTCGGCATGCGCCGCATGCACGGCGTGGATGCGGCCATGCGCGGGGTGCGCGCCTATCGCACCGCCGGCATCGCCGCCACCAGCAATGTACTGGGTGGGCTACGCCATGACCTGGCCTTGAACGGCACCATGGCGCATAGCTACATTCTCGCGCATGACGATGAACGTGAAGCCTATCGCGCCTTCGCTCGCCAATACCCTGAAACCGTCTTGCTGGTGGATACCCACGACACCTTGAAAGGGGTGCAGATGGTCATCGATTTGATGAACGAAGAACCCGACCTCAAGGTCAGCGGCGTGCGCCTGGATTCCGGTGACCTGGGGGATCTGGCGCATCGTTCAAGGGCCATGCTGGATGAAGCCGGTTACCCCTCGGTCAAGGTCATTGCCAGCAGTGGGCTCGATGAACACAAGATCCAGGCACTACTCAAGGACCGTGCGCCCATCGATGCCTTCGGTGTCGGCACGCAATTGGGGGTGGCGGCGGATGCGCCGGTGATCGATCTTTCCTACAAACTGGTGGAATACGCCGAGCGTCCTCGGGTCAAGCACTCCAGCGGCAAGATCAACCTACCCGGGCGCAAGCAGGTTTACCGGAGGCGCGACGCCCAGGGCCGCTATGCCGGGGATATCATTGCCTGCCGAGATGAAAAGCGAGCCGATGGCGAAGCCCTGCTGGTGGCGTTGGTCAAGAATGGTCGCCTCGACGATGAGGCCATGGCCTTGGCGGATAGCGCTCGGGAGCGAGTCCAGGCCGCATTGAAGGACATGCCCGATGCGATGAAAGAACTCGAGGAAGGCGAAACCGACTATCCGGTGGCGCTAAGCGATGAACTTAACCGTCTCGTCGAGGCGCTTTCTTGAGGAACCCGACGTTGAGGGGATATGCCTCTACGGTGCGTTTTCATCATAAAAAGGAGCAATGCCCATGCACATCAGCGTCCTTACCATGAAGATTTCCCTGCCGGGGTGCGGCTCGCTCAAGGAAAAACGCCAGCGTGTCGGCGGTCTGCACGAACGTTTCGGGCGCAACCCCGCCATTGCCGTTTGTGAAAGTGGCGACCATGACAAACTCGACGCCAGCGAATGGACCTTCGTGGTGGCCGCCATCTCACCACAAAAGATCGAATCGCTGTGTAGCGAGATAGAAGACAAGCTCCAGCGCACGGTCGAGGGGCGAGTGCTCGATGTGACCCGGGAAATACTCTAGCCCCAAGATGTTAGCTAGACCTCTGCTGACTCGGCTTGCAGGTGTTTGGCACTGTGCCAGGCAATCATGCGCTCTTCATCGGTGGGTATTACCCAAGCACCGACCCGGCTTTCAGGATGGCTGATGCGTTGGGCGTTTTCCTGATTCGCTTCGCCATCCAGGGTAACCCCTAACCATTCACATCCACGGCACACCCCTTCGCGCACCGCGGCCGCTTTTTCACCAATACCGGCGGTGAATACTAACTGATCGACCCCTCCCATGGCAGCCGCCAGACTCCCGATTTCGCGTACGATACGATAAATGAACAGGTCAATGGCTTCCTGCGCCTCGGGCGCATCGCTTGCAAGAAGTTCACGCATATCGCTACTGATGCCCCCCGACACCCCGAGCAAACCGGAGCGTTTGTAGAGCAGCTCACTGACTTCATCGAGACTCATTTTTTCCTCATCCAATAGATGCAGCACCAGGCCGGGGTCAAGATTGCCGCAACGTGTTCCCATGGGTAGCCCATCCACGGCGGTAAAGCCCATAGTGGACGTCACACTCTTAGCATTGTGAATGGCACACATGCTTGCCCCATTGCCCAAGTGAGCCACGATCACGCGTTCAGCTGAGGCGTCTTTCCGATAGTTTTCCAAATGGCTTTCTAGATAGCTCGGCAAGACCCGATTGATATAATCATAGGAAAGCCCGTGAAAGCCGTAACGTACCAAGCCTTTTTCGGTCAGTTCCCGCGGAATGGCAAACTGCTGGGATACCTTGGGTTGCGTCGTATGAAAGGCGGTATCGAAGCACGCCACCTGCACCAGGTCCGGACGCTGCTCGGCAAGCATCTTAACCGGCGCCAGGCAAAACGGCTGATGTAGCGGCGCCAGAGGAATCAGCGTTTCCAGGGCCTGGATATTTTTTTCATCCAGCACCACCGGCGCATGATAATCACGCCCGCCGTGCACCACCCGATGACCGACCACAGCGATATCGTCAAGATCGGGTTGTTGCTCGATCCATTTCAGCAAACGCTCAAGGGCGGCGTGATGTTCCATCCCTTCCGGCAGTTCACGCGCTTGCTCGGTTTCCACCGGCTTGCCCTGGCCATCCTTGAGAAAGAAGCGCGGTGTCTGCCCCAAGCCGGAAAACTGGCCCTGATAACGAATCTGAAAACGCGCCAGGCTTTCGTCGTCGTCATCACCAGGCGCATACAGAGCGAACTTGATGCTGGAAGAACCACTGTTAATAACCAGAATATCCTTCATGAAACAGCTCCTTAGGGTGACGACCGGGTATTCTTCTTTTGATAATCGGACAACAGTAGGGCCAAAGCGCAGGAAGCCATGCGCGTTATGGCGTCATCCGCCCGGCTGGTGAGCACTATCGGCACCCTGGCACCGACCACCAGGCCGGCACCGGTGGCATCGGCCAGATAGGTCAATTGCTTCATCAACATATTGGCAGCCTCCAGGTCGGGCGCGATCAGAATATCGGCTTTCCCTGCCACCGGCGAGACGATCTTCTTGGTTTCGGCGGCCGCTTCAGAGACAGCATTGTCGAATGCCAAGGGGCCATCCAGGGTTCCGCCGGTAATCTGGCCACGGTCCGCCATCTTGCACAGCGCTGCCGCATCCAAGGTCGAACTCATCTTGGAATTAACCGTCTCCACGGCCGAAAGAATGGCCACCTTGGGGTCGGTATTTCCCAGGGCGTGGGCAAGCTCAATGACGTTTTGCACGATATCGCGTTTGGTTTCGAGGTTGGGCGAGATGTTGATCGCCGCATCGGTGATAAATAGCGGCCGAGGATAGGTGGGTACATCAAATGCCATTACATGGCTGATACATCGCTCAGTACGCAGGCCGCCGTCTCGCTTGAGTACCTCATGCAATAATTCATCGGTATGCAGAGCACCTTTCATCAAGGAGTCGACTTGGCCTTCACGCGTCATGGCGACTGCTTTTTCGGCTGCGGCATGGCTGTGAGGCACATCGACGAGTTCGAAGTGAGAAATGTCGACTTCGGCTTTTTCGGCTGCCGCCTCGATCTTGGCTTTCGGACCCACCAGCAACGGTATGATCAAGCCCTGCTCGGCGGATTCGGACGCCCCCAGAATGGACGCTTCATCCACTGGATGGACTACCGCCATACGCACGGCGTCCGGATGATCGGCAGCGGTGAGTATTTCATGCAGCCGCCCACGCTCAGCCAGGCGTACCTGGGGCATAATGGTGCGCGGACGCCGGATCTTTTTCGTAGGCGCCAATACCCAGGCCTCGCCTTCAATAACCGCCTCACCTTTCTGGTTTTCACAGCGACAATCAAAGCGGATATGATGTTTTTCCTCGTTCTTTTCGACGGCCTTAACGCTCACCTTGAGCACGTCGCCCAGCGTCACCGGCGCCTTGAAGGCTAACGTCTGACCGAGATAAATCGTTCCCGGCCCGGGCAGTTGGGTGCCCAGCACGGTGGAAATCAGCGCCCCGCCCCACATGCCATGGGCGATCACTTCATGAAAGGTGCTGCTCTTGGCAAACTCGTCATCGACATGGGCAGGGTTGACGTCTCCCGACATGATCGCAAAAAGCTTGATGTCCTCCATGGTCAGGCGCTTTTCCAAATGTGCCTGATCCCCTATTTGAATTTCATCTAAGGTGCGATTTTCAATGAAACCATCTTCCTTTGGCTGTGACATATATCGACTCCTGACAGTAATAGGGTGAATCAAGCGCGAATGTGATAGCCCGCATCCACGTAATGCGTCATGCCGGAAAGGGCCGCGCCAGAAGGCGCCGTTAAATACACCACTGCATTGCCGACGTCTTCTATCGTTGCTAGACGCTTGAGGGGGGCACGATCTTCAGTGTCCTTGGTCAGCGCTTCAATTTCTTTCAACCCTGACGCCGCCCGGGTACGAATTACGCCTGGCGATACCGCATGCACTCGGATGCCTTGCGGTCCCAGCTCCGCCGCCATGTAGCGAGTCGCGGCTTCCAGCGCCGCCTTGACCGGCCCCATCAGGTTGTAGCTATCCACCACCTTCTCAGCACCATGGTAGGTCATGCTGATCAAACTACCGCCATCCTTCATCAAGGGTTCGGCCAGCTTGCTCATCCGCATAAAGGAATGGCAGGAAATATCCATCGCTTGCAAGAAGCCATCGCGCGAACAATCCACAACCCGCCCATGCAGGTCGTCAAGCGGAGCAAAGGCAATGGAGTGGATAACAAAATCGACCCTTCCCCAGCGTTGATTGGCTCGCTCGAACAGAGCGCTTAGTTGCTCATCTTGCTGAACATCGCAAACCATAAGTTCGGGATCGCCCATATCGGGTAACAGGGGTTTAACGAAGCGCTCCGCTTTGGATGAGGCGCAGGTAACCAGCATTTCCGCCCCCGCTGCATGGAGTGCCTTGGCACAACCGAAAGCGATACTGTCTTCATTGGCCAGGCCAGCGACGATGCCAACCTTTCCTTGCATGGAAAAAGGATGAGAGTTCAAAACGGTGACTCCTTTCATTGTTTGCAATGGGCAGCTTACGCTGCAGTGCAACAAAGCCTAGCAAAGTCCGTTGGAAAACGCATAAGATGCCCGGCATTTTATGATGCCAAGCAATGGGCGAAGCACGGTCTTATTGCGGCTGGAAAGCCAGAAAAAAGACCCAACGCCGGTCATCAGATGATATCTACGTTTTCCACAGGGCAATCGCGCATTATCAATAGCGGGCGAAAGGTGCTGCAAGCACCCCCTTAGTCTCATCATACTGGTAGCCCGAACATTCGCGAGCTAAAGCTCCCTCCCACAAGGGCTCCCACAAGGGCTGAAAGACCGCCATCCATGGCGAAAGATCCTCGCGTCACCCTATCGCCGATACCAGAAAGCGGTCTTGAACGAGACGCTTTCTACACGTGCGATTGCCCTACGTTTTTCCACTACCTTTCTTTATTAAACGGCTATTTTTGCTACAGTGAGATTTATAACAATAAAAAATTAGGAGCTGCCTCAACCGCGCCGAAACGCATAGCTCGTCAAACACGGGTAATGTCATCGCTCAGGGTCAGACAAACCCTCGGGTAACAAAGCGTGTATGTCTGGCTATTGCATGTTCACGTCGAGTTTGCGGTTCCACACTCTCAGATGTCAGTTCGCAGGGGCTCTTTAGCCCACCCGACGACTCACGATTTCAAGCAAGGGAAAGGAGACAGACAATGGCACAACGATCATTCAAAGCACAACGATCATTCAAAACCGTCGGTTTCGCCATGGGCGTTACCGGTACAATGGCATTGGCTGCACCGGCATTAGCACAAGACAATGCGGCCATGCAGCGCCAGCTGGATGCTTTGCGCGCGCAAGTCGAGCGCATGGAACAGCAACTCCAAGACCAGTCGTCCGCGCCAGCAGCGGAAAACCCGGAGGTCGCCCAGACGCGTGAGCTTGCCGAGGAAAACAGCTCGCTGCTCGATTCAATCCAGAACTCCCAAATCATCGGCACCCTTCAGTTGAAAGGGGTTTATAACGACTGGGACGAGGTTGACAAGGACACCGGCGGCGACATGGACTTCGGCAAGTTCGTACTGGGCGTTGAAGGGCAACACGACAACTTCTTGTACGCATTAGAGTATCGCTTCTATGACGGCTACCAGTTCCTCAAAGAGGGCTGGATGGGCTATCAAGCCAGCGATAGCGACACTGTCAAAGTGGGCCTGGTCCAGACACCGTTTGGTAACATGGAGTACGGCTACCTGGGCTGGTACGGCAACCTGCCTTACCTCGCCGGTTTCAGCGACAACCAGAACGCGGGTATCAAGTGGGATCATACCCAAGGCGCCTGGGACACCTCGTTGGCCTTCTTCAAGAGCGACCAACTGGGTGATGGCAACGAGCATTATGGCGCAAACCCGGTGGGAAGCAGCGCCCAGGGCAACTCTGCAGAAAACCAGGTTGCCGGTCGTGTCGCCTACACCTTCGGTCAGGGCACCGACTACACCACCGAAATCAACGCCTCGGCCAAAGGCGGTCAGCTCTACAATCAGCAGACCAACGATAGCGGTAGCAACTGGCAAGCCGCCGTGGGTCTGAACGGCAGCTACGGTTCTTGGTTTACGCAGTTTCAAGCCACTGCCTACGAGTACGATGCCGAAAATCCGGATGAAGCTGTCAGCGGCATTTCCGACGATGTCATGCAGATCGGGGCTTTCAACTTCAACTACCTGATCCCCGCCGAAGGCCAGATGTATTCCGCCAGCCTGGGCTACAGCATGGATGTCGACTGGGGTGCCATCGAAAACCTCTACTTCTATAACGACTTCAGCTATATCAGCCCGGAAGGCGATTACTCTCCGGCCAATGGCGGTTTCGGTGATGTCGACGATCCGATGCTCAACGACCTGGGCATGAAGGTGACGGCTGGTCCGTATTACGCCTGGTTCAGCATTGTCACCAATAAGAATGCGCTCAATTACTTCGGTTCACCGATAGATGATCAATGGCACACCAGCGTGCAGACCAATTTCGGGTTCCTTTTCTAACCCCTTTTTGACCCACTGACGTAGTTTACGCCCCGCTTCTTACGAAACGGGGCGTTTTTATTGACTGACAACTCCCGCCTACATCAGCAGCGTCTTGTTAACCTTAATCAAGTGTCCGAACGGTCTTTTTTCGGTTTTGAGAGTGCAGCTTTTTTATTGCTTATGGAACGTGAAAAGAAAGGCACCACATAAAGCACCAGCCAGGCCAGAAGCGTACACAGCACCGCCGTTTGCTCTCGACCCAGGCCAACGGCGATGCCTATGGCGGCCGTAAACCAAATACCCGCCGCGGTGGTCAGACCTGTCGCCGCCTGATCATCCTTACCGGTAATAATGCTGCCAGCGCAAAGAAAGCCAATCCCGGCAATAACGCCTTGAATCACCCGACTCATCTCTGAATCAGAAATACCGGCCTGCTGGGGAATCAGGACAAATAGCGCCGCGCCCATGCAAACGAGCATGTGGGTACGAACGCCAGCCGCCTTGCCGCTTTGTTGGCGCTCAAGACCCAACAGGCCGCCGAGCAAGATTGCCATCAGCAACCGAACCACCAAAATAATAAATTCACTCAAATCATTAAAATCCGAAAACTCAGAAATAATGACGCTAAGAATCACTTCCATTGCTTCGTTCCTATTGGAGACATGGCATCAGCCCTTGGCCAGCACCGCGCGGTTGCGCCCTTCTTGCTTGGCACGGTAGAGCGCTTTGTCGGCGCGGCTAATAACGTCATCAATGCGCTCGGCATGACGATAAAGCGCCACGCCCAGACTCAGCGTAATCACTAGATTGCCTGCTGAAGTAGCAAAATCCGGTTCAGCCACAGCAACGCGTATTTTTTCGGCGACAGCCATTGCGCTCTGCTGATTGCCACCCGGAATCAGCAGCAAAAATTCCTCACCACCCCAGCGAGCCACCCGATCCCCACCGCGAAGATTGGCGTTAAATCGACTCGCCAGGGTGATGAGCACCTCATCGCCCACCTCATGACCATGCTGGTCGTTGACGGCTTTAAAGCGATCAAGGTCTGCCATTAGTACGGCAAAGCACTGCCCGTTGCGCTCTGCGCGGCTCCATTCTGCCTGCAACTGAGCTTGCATAGCACGACGGTTGGGCAGACCGGTGAGAGCATCGGTTAATGCATTGTGCTCAAGCTGTTGGCTAGCAATAAACGACCGTCGGTGCTCCTTATGAAGCATTGTCGCGATGACAACGCCTATGCCCATCGCTAAAGGGATGTAGACCAAGGGCGTAACGTTAATCGGTAATGCGTAGCCTGACGCTGCCAAAAAGGTCACGACGGAAAGCAGGGGCAAACCATAAACGATAGCCAAGTCTCTGGCCCCATATACGGTAGCCGTAGCCATGGCGATGATGGCCATGGTCAGTCCCTGATTGATATAGAGAAAGTGTTCGTCCTGTTGCGAATAGTGGAGAGTGAACATGGTGGCCATCATCCCCACTACCGATAAATTCAGCGCCAATAGCAACGGATAAGCCCAGCAGCCCTTGGCTTTATTCAGGTAGAGCACCAAAAAGGTGGTAGCCAGGACGGCAGTGGGCAAGCGGAGGCCAAGATGCTTCCACACCTGCTCCCCGTTTTGGTGGCTCCACAATGTGGCTTCCAGGGTCACGAATACGGGTAACAAGACCAACACCACGCAAGACAACAAAAAACCAAGTCGACGTGAAAGCGCATACTGGTAAAGCAGAAAATCTGCCCGCCATTCGGCAGGTATTGGCACATGCTTTTTCATCATCACCTGTTTCCGGAACTGAACAGCTTTGCACTACCCACCCCCTAACTGGTAACACCAGTGGTACCAGAATTTTTGGCGCGGTTAACGGGTTTTACGGCGCTGCATCATTTTATGGGATGCTCATCATGCCCGAGTTAAGCCGTTTTGCGAAATGGCAGCGTATTTAGCGGGCCAGGGGTGCCAAGGCCAACACCTCCTTGCGCAGGTTCTGTTTTGGTTCTTCTAGCGAAGCGCGCCATTGACTGCACTCTTGCTTTTGCCGCGGGTCGTTATCGGGGCTGGCGCAGAAGGCATCCAGCCAGGCTTGGCGAGTGCGCAGATCTTGAAAGTCGCCAAGCAGGCGCTGACGGTGCTTCAATTCAGATAGAAACGCCTTGGGGGTCTCTGGATTCAGATCAGCCAGATAGCGGATGCGCTTTAAGCCCTTGCGAAGTTCATGCAAGGCGGTGTCAGTGGCCTCTGACGAAAGTGCCGCTAGCTCTTCATCATGGCGGGCGATACGTTCGTCCAGTACCGCCTTACTGCGCGTTGGCGTGAGCTTAGCAAGCGCCTTCCCAACCTCATCGGAAGCGATAAAACTCTGCCAGTCCTGCAACTGCTCAGCATACGTCGGCGTGTTAAGCTGTTGGCACAAGGCCTGATGCTGTTCCCGCTGGAAAGCCTGCAGCCATTGTTTTAAGCCCTGGCGAGTGTCAGAGGAAAGTGGTGGTGAGGTGTTGACCAGATCCTGCAAAAACACATCAAGGTCACGAAGGTCGCTGGTGGCCTGGGCACGATGTTTGAGCCGCTTCAGCCTCCTCTTCAGGCCAGGCACCTTGGTAACAGCACGCAAGGATTCACCTACTGCCCGGCTACGGCGCAGGTTAACCCGGTACTTATGCAGAAACTCAGGATCAATGCCCGCGATGACACCAGGCTCTAAGGCTCTGATCATCTGATACTGATGCTCCAGCATGGCACGGACACGGCTCGCCATGTCGCCTTTATGATCGGGCGGCTTGGGTGCCAAACGCTTGAAAAGCGGATAGCTGGCCTCTTCAGGGCTCAGGTGCCCCACTAACTCAGCACAGCCCTGTTCCATGGATGACCAGTACGTATCCAGTAGAGAGAAATGCAGCACGCTACCGGTGGAAAGCGAAGGCGGCGCCGCCTTATTGAGCCAGCGGGCGAGGTCAACCAGGGCGGGGTTGTGACCGATAACCAGCACCTTCCCGACCCCGTCAGGCAGCGCTTTCAGCCATGCCAATAGCGCTTCAACCTCGAAAGTGTAAAGGGCTTCATCGAAGTGAACCCGATGCGTCAAGGTATGGTCAGGCAGTTGCGCTGCCACCTCGTCGAGTGTCTCCCGCGTGCGCACCGCCTTACTGACGCAAACCTCCCCTTCCAACGCCTGCCAGCGCTGTAATACAGGCGCCATCGCCGCTGCCTGCCGTTTTCCCCGCTTGCGCAACGGCCGTTGGTGGTCGCTCATATCGCCACTGGGCTGTTTGGCCTTAGCGTGGCGCATTAGGTAAATATCCCGCATGGTTTTCCTCCTAATCACGCTATGTCATGCAACGTTTAGTACACCCATAATCAGAGGTTGCCTAGCGAACTCGCTGACGAGGCTTCACCACAAACCAGCTCGCCAACACCAAGCTGCCGAACAGGGTATAAATCACGATAAATAGCAACTCTGGCAAAGTGAAATAGAGCAGGCTATGCAGCCAATGTTGAATAAATGAACCCGAATAAGTGGCTGCGCCCGCCTCTGCCCGTAGTGCCATTTCCCAGGTAGTCAATGGGCAAACCGCGCCTAACCAGGCTTGAATCACCACATAGCCAATGGCGTACAAATGCACGATGCGAAAAGCTCGATTGCGCACCCACTGCCAGTTCAGGAAATACCCTGCGTAAATAGCAAGCAGGCCTACCACCACAAAAGCCACAAATAAAACGTGGAGGATCAAGAGAGTGTCGGCGAGCAGGAGTAGCAGCGTGGGAGGCATAGGACGTTATTACCTGCTGAAAAGCATGATGTTCCATTTTTGACAGCAGGGATTGGTGGGCTGTTCAGGGAATTGTGCTTCCGCGATTGCGTGAAGATGGCTTGATGAAGGTTCGGTGTTGAATATTCACCGTAGCTGACGATCACACTGTATCAATCGGCGATGTTTTACCCACACCCACGTTTACCCACATCATCGCTCATGAAAATCAGCTTATGAAAGCCAGCGCTTATGATGGACGTTTGTCCGAGCTTGAAGGACCTTTGCTCCAAGGCATGGTAACAAATTGCGCCTGGCTATCGGCGCGTGTCATGTGGCGCTCCGAGCGCAGCGCGCGGTAAAGCCCCAAACAAATCGCGATCAATAAAAAGGACATAAAGAAACCCAGAGAAATCGAGGCATCCTGCAGCGCGCGTAAGCCCCCCACGATAAGCAGTATCCCCGCAACAGCGCCTTCGGAAACGGCCCAGAAAACCCGCTGCGCGCGCGATGGGTTGGGGTGCCCCCCGGATGTCACCATGTCATCGACCAGCGAACCCGAGTCCGAGGAGGTAATAAAGAAAAGCACAATGACAAGGGTCGCCCACATCATGGTCACGCGCGCCAGCGGTAGCTCGCTTAGTAACGCATGCAGTGATAGCGAGACATCCTCTTGAACGACCTGGCTGAGCCCGCCACTGCCGAAAAGCTCGATATGAAGTGCCGAGCCGCCAAAAACCGACAGCCAGACGAAGGTGACAAGCGTCGGGACCAGCATCACCGAAAGAATAAACTCGCGTATGGTGCGCCCCCTGGAAATACGGGCGACAAAAACCCCCACAAACGGTGACCAAGAGATCCACCAGCCCCAGTAGAACATGGTCCAGGTCGTTTGCCAGTCGCTGGTTCGGGCGTACTCCACCCAGAGGCTCATTTCGGGCAGTTTCTGGAGATAAATCCCAAGCGTGCCCACCAGTGTTTCCAGAATATAGATCATGTTCCCGGCAAAAAAGACGAACAGCATAAGGCCGAATGCCAGTGACAGGTTTAAGAGGCTTAACCGTCGGATACCCGCCTTGATGCCGGAGATTACCGAGAGAGTGGCTACAAGGGTGATCAGGCCAATAATGGCCACCTGAACGCTGGTGTGCTGGGGTAGGTCCATATACTGGGCAAGGCCGCTATTGATCTGCATAGCACCCAAGCCCAAGGAGGTGGCCACGCCTAGAAGCGTGCCCACCGTGCACAGTATGTCCACACCATGTCCGATCGGCCCATTAATGTGGCGCCCAATCAGAGGATGAAGAATGGATCTCGGCGCAAGGGGAAGGTCGTGGCGAAAGTGGAAATACGCAATCGAGGCGCCAAACAGAATATAAATGGCCCAAGGGTGCAGTCCCCAGTGGAAAAAGGTGTAACGCATGGCCTCTTTGGCCGCTTGCGGCGTGCCACCCTCGGCAAGAAAGGGGTTAGCGTGATGGTACAGCGGCTCCGCCACCCCCCAGAACACAAGGCCGGTACCCATGCCGGCACTGAACAGCATGGCAAACCAGGCACGATAGCTGTAATCGGGTCGAGAATCCGGTGGCCCCAACCGCAGCTTTGCATAGGGGCTTGCCAGCAACCATAACGTGAAGAGCAAAAACAGGGTGACAATCAGGGCGTAGTACCAGCCAAAGGTGCGCGAAATGGTCTGTTGCAGGGTAGAAAAGGCATCACTCGCGGTGGCGGTAAAAAAACCGCCAAAAATGCAAAAAGCGATGACACAGAGGGCCGAGCCGAAAAAAACCGGCGGCGACATCCGGTGGGTAAAACGGTGCCAATGTTGGCTTAAGCCTGTTTTGCGTGATTCTGTCATCTCAATACCACCACCAAGGATGTCCAGTTAACGATAGCACTTTAGGCTAGCGGCTGCGTAATCCAATGCCTGACCGACATCAGCCAGAATGATGCCTGGTTCAATGCCTGGTTCCAACGTTTGACTGACCTGTTGCAAGGCAATGTCTGGCTTAGTGGCAAAGGTCACGTCAGCAGGAACACCGGCCTGGCGACAGCGTTCCGGGTGATCCATCCATGACGTGGGTAAATAAAGCTGCCATGCCACCGGCAGGCTCGCTTGCTCGGTGGCCACCGACAGACTGACCGCCGCCTGACAGTTATCCTGCCTATCGATCTCGCCACAATACTGGCGACTGACACTGACTGAATGACTGCCTTTCTTGCAGATCGCCGTATCATCAATGATCCAGTAACGTGGCGTGTCAGTCGGTAAATAGGGGCAATACCCACAGTGCGACGCCCGTTAAAAGCGCTTGATCCGACCAGGGAGACATGGCTACCAGGTGATGTAATGCTTGGTGACGCGCTTGCACCTTGGCAGGATCAACGCTGGCAGCAACCGCTCAACACTCTTTCGCGGCAAGGACAACATCAGGCCGTAGCAGTAGTCCTTGAAGCTGGAAACACGGTCTGCATGTTCCAGTCGGGGGAGCTAACGCTTCAAGGTATGACTCAAAACGTCCACGTAGCGTATGAGGTAGCATAAACAACCGTTGTCAGTGAGACGGTTACTTTCATATTCTAGCAAATCAATTTTATGACACAGTAGAACTAGATAATCGCCACAACTCGACCTTCAGCCTTTCGCAGAGCTTCCCTACTTTTCACGAGACATTCGTCTAAACGGTTATGGCTATGGGCTCTCTCAGACCAGCAATCGGCACCTGAACACACAGTAGACTGCCAGCGGCCGGCCAACTGACCTTGCCTTCTGCATCCAGGTGCTGCGTGGCAGTCGTGATATAAAGGGACCGAAGGTCCGGGCCGCCGAAGGCGACCATGGTGGGATGTGGACATGGCAGTTCTATGCTTGCCACCAACTCCCCCTGAGGCGAAAAGCGCACAATACGACCGCCCCCGTAGAGAGCACTCCAATAGTGGCCCTCACTGTCAATGGCGGCACCGTCAGGCACGCCTGGCAATCCCAGCGCCTCTAAATCAACCCAGGTCTCAGGTTCGCCAGTGGCTCCGGTTTCCACGTCGAAAGGGTAACGCAGGATTTTTCGTGTCAGTGAATCTGTATGATAAAGCCAGCGTTGATCAGGACTAAAGGCCAGACCGTTTGAGATACTAAGGCGCGATTGCCGACAAACAAAATCACCTTGGTCAAAACAATAAAGCCCAGCGGTGGGACATGCTTCATCAGCGGCAATGGTGCCCACCCAGAAACGCCCAGCTGCGTCACAACGGCCATCGTTGAAGCGATTGCCCGACTGATGCCATTCAAGATTGTCGGCCAGTCGCTCGCGCTGGCTACCCAACGGCAATTCGAGCCGCTCAATACTCGAAGCGGTTGCCGCCAATAATCCTGTCTCGCATAGAGCGATACAGCCTATCTTTTCATCGAGCTCAATGGCAGCGGGCATCTCGTTACCGGTCGGCCGCCAGCTATAGAGACGGCCGTTGTTGATATCTACCCAGTAGAGCATCTGACGCTCCACCGACCACAAGGGGCTCTCTCCCAGGCTCATGTCCAGAGCAAGCGCCACTTCGACGGTGCAGTCCTCCATCTCGCCACTCCCTTTACCGGCCATCAATGATTGTCCCGGGGCGGATGTTGTCTTGCGACATCACGATAGCGAGTTGCCCCTTTCAATGTCATCCCCTGATCGAGAGGCTCGACTAGAGTACGCTGGATTTCTTGCCAAGGCGTCTGGTGAGCCGGATAGCGGTATCCGCCCTGCTGTTCGAGCTGTGTTCGACGCTCTTCCAGCTCAGCCTCATCAATAAGCAGCCTTACCTCACCTTTGGTAAGATCGACACGAAGCCAATCGCCATTTTCAAGCAACGCCAGGCTACCCCCTGTGGCGGCCTCCGGTGAGGCGTTAAGGATTGATGGCGAGCCCGACGTGCCCGACTGGCGACCGTCACCAAGACACGGCAATGACTCAATGCCACGCTTAATCAGTGCCTCAGGCGGCTGCATATTAACCACCTCAGCACCGCCGGGATGACCCACCGGACCCGCGCCACGCATCACCAGGATGGTGCGATCATCAATGCCGAGCTGTGGATCGTCAATACGCGCGTGGTAATCCTCGGAGCCGTCAAAAACCACCACCGGACCTTCGAAAGCATTCAGATCATCAGCGTCACTCAGAAAGCGCTGACGGAAGTCTTGTGAGATAACACTCGTTTTCATCAACGCCGAATCGAACAGGTTGCCCTTGAGATTCAAAAAGCCTGCGTGCTCGACCAAAGGATTGTCGTAGCGCCGTATCACTTCCGGATCCAGGGTTTCGCGGCCCTGTGTATTGGTAGCCAGTGTTTTGCCGTTGACGGTGAGTGCCTCGCCGTGGAGCTTGCCGGCAGCGAGTAGCTCGTGAAGAATGGCAGGCACCCCGCCAGCACGGTAAAATTCTTCACTGAGGTAGGCGCCTGCCGGCATCACGTTGGCAAGCAATGGGATGTCGTAGCCAAACACCTGCCAGTCATCGTTGGTAAGTTCAATGCCACTATGACGAGCGATAGCATTGATATGGATCGGCGCATTGCTCGACCCCCCAATCGCTGAACACACCTTTATGGCATTCTCGAAGGCCTCACGCGTGAGGATATTGCCGGGTCGCAGGTCTTCCCAAACCATGTCAACGATACGTGCTCCGGTATCGTAGGCAACCATCGCGCGCTCTTTATAGGGGGCAGGAATCATTGCCGAGCCGGGCAGGCTCATCCCCAGCGCTTCCGCCATGGAGTTCATGGTGGAGGCGGTACCCATGGTGTTGCAATGCCCCACCGAGGGAGCCGATTGCGTAATCCTCGATAGGAATTCCGCGTAGTCGATGTCACCGGCAGCGAGGCGCTTACGCATTTCCCAAACGACGGTGCCTGAGCCCACCCGTTCGGCGCCATGCCAGCCGTTAAGCATGGGCCCACCAGAGAGCACAATCGCCGGGATGTTAACGGTCGCCGCCGCCATCAGGCTTGCCGGAGTGGTCTTGTCGCAGCCCGTCGTGAGCACTACCCCGTCTAATGGATAACCGTGAAGCACTTCAACCAGCCCCAAATAAGCCAGGTTGCGATCGAGTGCCGCCGTGGGCCGGCGTGCATTTTCGTGAATTGGATGCAGGGGAAACTCAAACGGCACCCCGCCGCTGGCGCGAATACCATCCTTCACCCGCTTAACCAATTCGATGTGGTGACGATTGCAGGGAGTAAGGTCGGAACCCGACTGGCAGATGCCGATAATCGGCTTGCCGCTGGTGAGTTCATCGAGCGTGATGCCGTAGTTCATGTAGCGCTCAATGCACAGCGCCGTTGTCCCAGGGTTCTCAGGGTTGTCAAACCACCACCGCGAGCGAAGCTGGTCGGGGGTCATCGGGTGTTCTGAATCGCGCATATAAGATCTACCCAAGAAGAAACAAGAAAATGATGACGGTCAAGATGAGTGCTGCTGTAACGACCAAGAAACACGCCACCTGTCGCAACGGGTGACGCTAGTTGAAAATCATAAACAAAGAGAGCACCAGCCATTTAGGCTGGTGCTCCAGCATCGACCTCACTCGTAAGACATTGCTTCCAGTTCCTTGCCTTTGGTTTCCTTGACAAACTTCAACACGAAGAAGATCGATATCACCGCAAAGAAGGCGTAGATACTGTAGGCACCCGCCAGACCAATGGCAGCAAGCATGATCGGAAAGCTCATCGTAATGGCGAAGTTTGAGACCCACTGGAATAGGCCCGAGATGGCAAGCCCTGAACCACGCATCTGGTTCGGGAACATCTCACCAAGCATGACCCACATGATCGGTCCCCAGGACACATTGAAGAATAAAACATAGGCATTCGCCGCCAGTAGTGCGATCACCCCCATGTTGTCAGATAAACTCAATGATCCCTCAACCATGCTGGCGGTCGAAAAGGCATAGGCCATGGCAATCAGCGTCACGGCCATACCTACTGACCCGACCCATAACAACGGTTTGCGACCAATACGATCAACCAACGCGATAGCAATGACCAAAGCGCCAAGGCTTACTGCACCTGAAATAACGTTGATCAGCAGCGCATCGTTTTCCGAAAACCCAACGGATTGCCACAACACAGCGCCGTAGTAGAAGACCACATTGATCCCGACAAGCTGCTGAAACACCGCCAGTCCGATGCCGACCCAGACGATGCCATGAACCTTGCCCGTCTGCTTATTGATAACATCACGCAGGCTCGGTTGATGATCGTCAGCAAAGGATTCCTTAATCTCGGATACCTTGGTATTAACCTCGTCATCTGAAAGCAACTTGCTTAATACACGCCGAGCTTTATCTTCCTTGCCTGCCGTCATCAAAAAGCGCGGACTTTCCGGAATAAACATCAGCGCAATCAGAAAAATAGCGGCTGGAAACAGTTCGATCCAGAACATCCAACGCCATGTAGCAAAACCCAGCCAGAGTTGCGCGACCGATGAGCCGGCCATATTAGCCAAGAGATAGTTACTCAAGAAAGCCACGAACAGCCCCAAGATGATCGCCACCTGCTGGATAGTGGCCAAGCGTCCGCGATAGGCCGAGGGCGCCACTTCACTGATGTAAGCAGGTGCCATTACGCTAGCGGCACCGACGGCAAGCCCACCTAAAATTCGATAGACCACAAACTCCAAGGAGCTCCCGGCAATGCCGGATCCCCAAGCACTGACCAAAAAGAAGACGGCAGCGACAATCAGCAGCGTGCGGCGGCCAAAGTGATCCGCCAGTCGCCCTGCAAAAAAAGCACCAACGGCGCAACCCAGCAGCATTGAGGCAACATTAAAGCCGGTACCAACACTCTCAGAGTTGAAGGCACTTTGAAGCCCATCGACAGTGCCGTTGATCACGCCACTGTCGAAACCGAATAAAAAACCACCAATGGCGGCAACACAGGAAATTACAAACACATACAGGCTTCGCCTGCGAGTCATATCATTTGTCATGGTTAATCCCATTGAAGTTGTATTTATCGTGTGGAATTGTCATCTCAGGATGACGATTTACAGCCAGCCTGCATCGACCCAATAATTGTGGGCGGTGCAAGCGGCAGCTGCGTCGGAAGCCAGGAATGTCACCATGCTGGCGACATGATGGGGATGAATGCGGACCTTGAGTTTTTGTTCATCAATGATCTTCTGCTCGTCGGCAGGGCTGTACCAGCGAGACTGGCGAGGTGTCTTGACGTTGCCGGGAATGACACAGTTCACGCGAATGTTGTCTTTGCCCAACTCCTGAGCCATAGCCCGCGTCATGCCCTCAATGCCCGCCTTCGCCGTTTCATAGATCACCAGGTGCTCTTGGCCGAGATGCCAGCTGATCGACCCAAGATTAATCACCGAACCGCCGCCGCGCCCTTTCATACCCGGCGCCGCAGCTTGCATGGCGAACATGACATGACGCAGGTTGACGGCGATCCGCTCATCCCAATAGCTCGGCGTGATCTCACCTAATGTATGGCGGTCATCATTGGCGGCATTGTTGACCAGCACATCGATAGCGCCGATGCGCTTGAATGTCGCGGCCAACGCGTCGAGATCAGTAAGGTCGCAATGATAAAAGGTCACCTGACTATCCAGTCGTTCGACCAGCGTTCGTGATTCTTCTGCACATATGTCCAGAAAATGCACGTCAGCCTTTTGCTCGGCAAAAGCCTCGACCAAGGCGGCTCCAATGCCGGACCCTCCACCCGTGATCACGACACGCTTACCTTCAAGGCCGGGATAGATTGCTGTACCCATAAGAAATGTCCATGGTCTGTAAAAATTTAAACGCTGTCCTGTATGAACCCCTCCTCTGAGGAGAGGTCATCAAAGCCCACCACTTAGTACGAGCTACTTAGTATGTAAATCTTACTAAGTGCCGATTATCAATCTCTCGTATCCGCATATCTATACGACATAGGTTTAACGCCACAAAGCGCAATTCACCTCCAAGATCAGCCCACGATCAGGCCAACTCAAATGAAGTAACGACGCGCTCTTCTTCAACGCGACCTTGGTATAAGCACAGAAATTCCTGGTGAAACCAGATAAGATTATCGTTTAGTACCTGACCAGGTCGGAGAGACTTCATTTTATTCATGGCAACCAGTTACCAGCACCAAAAAGCAGGCGACCTCAACTTCCTCAAGCGCTTGAATCGCAGTGCGATTCTAGAAATGGTGCGGCGGGTTCCAGGACTGACCCGAAGCGACATTGCTACCCAGGCGCAATTGACCAAGGCGACCGTTGGCTCAGGGGTTCAGTCATTGCTGAATCAAGGGTGGCTAAAAGAAGGCGAGCTGCAAAAAAGCAGTGGCGGCCGCCCTGGGAGAGCACTGCATCTCAATGATGACCGCCATTACCTCCTCGGTGCTGAAGTAGGGGTACACCGGCTACGTCTTGTCGCTTGTGCTCCATCAGGCAAAGTACTCGAAGCGCATCACGAACCTTTTGTTCCCACCTCTCCCGAATCCACAGCCTCGCTTGTTGCCGAATTGTTGCAGCAATTGATGAGAAGCCCTGCGGTCTCCAACCGAGAAAACCTGGGCGTTGGTGTTGCGCTACCAGGGCCCATTGCGACGGGTGAGGCCGTACTAAGACGTGCCCCCAACCTAGGCTGGCGTGATGTGCGTTTTTTGGACTTGTTACATCCCCACCTCCCCGAGCTGAAGGGCGTCTGGCTGATGGACAATGAAGCCAAATTAGCAGCCTTTGGTGAGCTTTACTTCCGCACCGGCAAGATTCCCGAATCGCTTATTTACGTCAGTGCTGGCACGGGGATAGGCAGCGGCATGGCGGAAGGCAGTCACTCACCTTTGCTTACTCGCGGCGTTCAGGGCTTGGCCGGCGAAATTGGCCATACCATCTTGCAGCCAGGCGGGCTCTACTGCCATTGCGGCAACCGTGGATGCGCTGAAACGCTTGTTAGCGGCTGGTCCATCCGCGCCAATCTAGGCATTGATGAAAAAGATGACCTTATCCAAGCGCTTGGATCACGCCTACAAGAGCCAGACGTAAAGCGGACATTGCGCCGCGCCGGTGAAGCGCTGGGCATGCTTCTTCTAAACCTTCACCACACTCAAAACCCCGCTGAGATTGTATTGGGCGGCTCACTTACCCAGCTAGGCAGCACATTTCTTGACCCTGCGCTGACATATTTTGAAGCCAATCAGCACCGCTTATTGGGCACAACGGAACGTGTACCGTTGCGCGTCGTCGAAGACAGCACTTTCGTGGCGGCGCGTGGTGCTGCCGCACAGGTCCTGGCCAGAGCGATACACGGCCCCGAGTTATCCTGACGGCCTACCCGCCTTCTTTTCACACCCGCGACGCTTACAAATACAAAAGTACCAAACTCGACTAAAGTTGGCACCTGCAACTAAGTAAAGAGCTTGAACATACCCTCCTGGTCTTTCAGTATAGATAACCAACGTCGTCCGGGCATTTTTTCCGGGACTCTCTATTGATAAGCAAAGGAGGCACTATGTCCCTTGAAGGCAAGCTATTGATTGGTCAACAAGCTGTTAGTGGCAATCAAGCCGACATTCAGGCGGTGAACCCCGCCACCGGCGAAGCGATGGAGCCGATCTATGCGGGCGGTGGTAAAGCCGAAGTCGAGCGTGCCTGCGAACTCGCTGAAACAGCCTTCGCCAGCTACCGGGAGAGCAGCTTAGAAGCTCGCGCCGTCTTCCTCGAGACTATCGCCTCCGAAATCGAAGGTATCGGCGACGAACTCATTGAGCGCGCTATGGCCGAGACGGGCCTGCCACGCCCACGCCTAGAAGGCGAGCGTGGCCGTACTTGCGGGCAACTACGCCTGTTTGCTTCAGTAGTACGCGCTGGTGAGTGGCTCGACGTGCGCATCGACCCGGCCATGCCAGACCGGGCGCCGATGCCGCGTACCGATCTGCGCCAACGTCATATTGGCCTTGGCCCAGTTGCCGTGTTCGGCGCTTCTAACTTCCCACTAGCGTTTTCCGTGGCAGGTGGTGATACCGCGTCAGCACTCGCCGCCGGTTGCCCGGTGGTGGTCAAGGGTCACTCCGCCCACCCCGGCACGTCCGAACTAGTGGGTCGTGCGGTTCAGCGCGCCGTGGCCAAGTGCAAACTAGCCGAAGGCGTATTCTCGCTGCTATTTGGTTCAGGAAAAGAGATTGGTCAAGCACTGGTCAATGATCCACGTATTCAAGCGGTCGGCTTCACCGGTTCGCGCGGTGGCGGCACGGCACTCATGGCCACGGCCCAGGCGCGCCCACAGCCAATCCCGGTCTATGCCGAGATGAGCAGCATCAACCCCGTGTTCCTGCTCCCGGAAGCACTTAAAGGGCGTGGTGAGAAGATCGCCGAAGGCTTTGTCGGTTCGCTCAATATGGGGGCTGGTCAGTTCTGTACCAGCCCTGGGCTTGTGATCGCTGTAAAAAGCCAAGAACTGGCTGCCTTTATTGATGCCGCTAGTGAGGGCGTTAAAGCCAGCGCCAGCCAGACCATGCTCACCCCGGGCATTCATCAGGCCTATGAGCAGGGTGTAAACGCCCTCTCCTCGCATGCCAAAGTTCGCGAAGTCGCGCGTGGTCAGGTTGGGGAAGGCGTTAATCAGTGCCAGGCGGGCTTATTTGTCGCCTCTGCTGCCGACTTCCTCGCCGATGAGGCGCTGCAGGCCGAGATATTTGGTGCCAGCTCGCTGGTGGTTGAATGTGCCGACCAGGCCGAAGTGAAGCGCGTGGCCGCCGAACTTGAGGGTCAGTTGACGATCACCCTGCAAATGGATGATGGCGACATGGAAGCGGCCAAAGCGCTGCTGCCGACGCTCGAGCGTAAAGCCGGACGTATCCTGGCCAATGGCTGGCCGACCGGTGTCGAAGTGTGCCATGCCATGGTTCACGGTGGCCCCTATCCGGCAACCTCGGATAGTCGCACCACCTCAGTAGGCAGCGCCGCTATCCATCGCTTTCTACGGCCAGTTTGCTATCAGGCACTGCCGGAAGCACTATTACCAGAGGTGCTTAAAGATGCCAACCCCGAGGGCGTAAGCCGCTTGGTGGACGGTAAGCGTGAGGCGTGAATGCCCGCCCATCAAACAAGATAAGCTTTCGAGGTAATCACTTGCACACCACCACTTTTCTTCCCGACGATCAGGATAGCGCCCTGCTGGTGGGGCGTGTATGGCGCGATGCACCTCACCAAGGCCCCGCCTTGGTGGTGGTCCGCCAGGGCCAGGTCATTGATATCACGGCAGCCTGTGCCTGCATGGCCGACCTGCTGGATCGCGATGATGCTATCGCCTTTGTCTCGCACGTCGAGGGCGAATCTCTCGGGCCGGTCGAGACGTTGATAGACAACTCACTCGCCGACCCACAGCGTGCGCCCTACCTACTCGCTCCCTGCGACGTCCAGGCGATCAAGGCCTGCGGCGTTACCTTCGCTGTCAGCCTAATGGAGCGGGTGATTGAGGAGCAGGCTGCCGGTGATGCCACACGCGCGACTGAGTTGCGCCAGGAACTTCAAGCCTTGATCGGGAGTGACCTATCGCAGATCGTTCCCGGCTCCGACGAAGCAATGGCACTCAAGAAAGAACTCCAGGCGCGAGGGGCCTGGTCCCAGTACATGGAAGTCGGTATCGGACCAGATGCTGAGGTCTTTACCAAGGCACAACCGTTATCATCGGTGGGCTTTGGCAGTGCTGTAGGACTGCACCCGTCGTCGAAGTGGAACAACCCTGAACCCGAAATCGTACTGGCGGTTGACGCTGCCGGACACCCCAAGGGCGCGACACTCGGTAATGACGTTAACCTGCGCGACGTCGAGGGCCGCAGTGCATTGCTGCTGGGCAAGGCCAAGGACAACAATGCCTCTTGTGCCATCGGCCCCTTCATTCGCCTCTTTGACGAGCACTTTACCCTCGATACGGTTCGCGAAGCGCGGGTGTCGCTGCGGATTGAAGGGGCCGATGATGGTTTCATGCTCGATGATGCAAGCGACATGCGCCAGATCAGCCGTGATCCACTGAACCTGGTGCATCAGACGGTCGGTCCACATCATCAGTATCCGGATGGCTTCATGCTTTTCCTTGGAACCATGTTCTCACCGATTCTGGATCGCGACGGCAAGGGCCAAGGCTTTACGCATCATATGGGTGACAAAGTGACCATCGCCACACCGGCACTGGGTGCACTGGTCAATCGAGTGGATCGCTCAGATCGATTACCGCCCTGGAGCTTTGGCATACGACAGTGGCATGCCCACCTGACGACAAAAGGCTGATCGTTTTTCCTCTTTGATGGCTCGCCTGCGAAATCTAAAAAGCGTCGGGCCATCAAACAAATGTTTATAAGACTTAAAGGAAACCTTATTGCTGGGTAGCCTGGGTAACTAGTCAGGGAGTTATCCTTTAACTACCGCACCGCAGTTGCCAGAAACTCACCATTACCAACGGGCACAGTGCAGGTGGTGAAATTGGGGTCTGCCGCTACCTTTGCCATAAAAGCAGCCATTTCATCCGCATGGGAGGTGGCGTTATCTACCACAAGAAGCCCGCCCTTGCGTAACACCCGCTGGATATTCGGCCACCACTGCACGTAATCAGAGCGTTTTGAGTCTAAAAAGACCAGATCGAAACAGGCATCGTCCAGGCTCTCAAGCAGACCACCCGCCTCCCCTTGATGCTGAGTGATGACATCAGAAAGACCAGAGCGCTCAAAATTCCTCGCAGCCATCTCAAGCTTGAAATCAGAAAGTTCAACCGTGGTAACGTGCCCACTAATCGTCTTCGCTGCCTGGGCCAGCCACAAGGTGGAGTACCCATTCGAGGTACCAATTTCCAGCACGCGTTGCGCGTTGGTTGCTTGAACAAGCACGGATAGAAACTCCCCCGTATCACGGGTGATATTCAGCATTCGCCGTGGGCGTTCAGAAACGGCAGCATCGTTTTGCTGACCAAAGTGCTCAAGCTCCGTTAGCAGCTTTTGAAGAGTTTCACTCATATTTTGTCTCTCGTTACGAACAGCGTTGCCGTCATCGAGTTACTGGCGTCTACTTAAGCGGGTCGCTTAGCCAGCAGCGCCCAGACACCTGCCGAAGAAAGTAACGTACCGCCAACAACGTTAAAGCGGCGCTGGGCACGGCGCGAGGTAAGCATTTTGCGTACCGACGACGCGAACACGGCGTAAAGCGTAGCATTCAGTGTTGCCAACGCCACGAAGGTTGCAGCCAGAAGCCACAGCTGCTGCCCCGCACCAGCATTGGGGTTAACGAATTGCGGTAGGAAGGCAACGAAGAAAATAATGCCCTTCGGATTAAGTGCCGTAACGAGATAGGTATTGGTGAAGAGCTTTAGTCGTGAACCTGATACGGCCGGTGTTACCGGCTGCACCGATGATATCCCGGCCCGCAACAGCTTTATGCCCATGTAGAGCAGGTATAAACCGCCGATCCATTTGATAACGGTGAACCACAAGGCCGAGGTGGCTAACACCGCCCCCAGGCCAAGCAGCGAAAAGAGCAGTGCCGTCGAATCACCCAATGCCACCGCAGCGACAAGCGGGAAATTGGCGCGTCTTCCTTGGGCGATAGAGTAGCTGACCACGGTTAATATCGTTGGCCCAGGAATAGCAAGTAAAGCGACGGATGCAAGCGCAAAAGCAAACCAAATTTCAATCGACATAGGGCGCTACCTCACAGGTGATTAATGCTAAGTTAGCATAAGCTCAATAATGATTGGAGTACTCTTTGAAAAGCTTATTAAGGCATCTTAAAACGCTTAGTCGTTGGCCACGTTAGCTCAAGTTGTCACCCCTGGAGAGTGATACTATAGTGACACTATTAGTCTGATTCAGGTTAATCCCCATGAAAGTTGAACTTGTTACCAACCTTAAGCACCAAGCCACCAAAATTTTGGCAGACCTGCATTTGTCGAAGGAGCCGGTACTGATCACGGAACATCGTCCTCTATGTCATGCGAGAGGAACGGCAGCTCCGTTCGTACATGCTTGAGAGCAGCGTATAGAGTGCGCGTAGCCGCTGGGCAAATTAGCCGGTAAATCATCGATTGGGAACGTCGCAATTTTGCTGTGCTCGTGACTGACTACTGGGCTAAATCGCCCAATTAAGCGGCAACCATAGATGACGATAAACACATGCTTACCTGGGATCACCTCAAACAGGTAAGTATCAATAAGGCCATTTGCCTCAACATCGACACCAAGCTCTTCCTTAAACTCCCGAACTAGGCATTAGGTAGAACGCTCTCCAATCTCAATGCGTCCACCGGGCAGCTCCCACTCGTCTCGGTCATTGAGCGCCAGTACCACCTCATCAGATGGCAAGACCAAAACACCTTTGATTGATACTGGGAACATAGTGCTTCCTCTCACCCGTTAGTGCTGGTTTATCGCGTATTTCAAGGTGACCAGTGCATTATCGTAGAAATGGCTATTGTAGAATACAATTAGGCTCTCGCGGCGGGAGCGGTAGTGCAGATTCAATACCCGCGGAGGGATACTGGCACCCATTAGCCCGTCAAGAATACTCTCAATATCGCCCTCACCGTTGACATCGCAGCGTGTTTCATCTGTTTGATTAACTCGCTACCGCATGACTGACAAGCCGTTTGCCCATAATACAAAGACTGTACTCCCGGCCCTCCATCTCGGCTATATCAGGCAGGCGCCCCCACTCATGGTAACCAAGTGCCTGTAGCAGTCGCATACTCGGCGTATTATGCGCAAAGACATAACCCACCAGGGTACGTAACCCTAGTGTTGGCGCCATCTCCTCTGCCGCCAATAACAGTTTTTTGCCTAGCAGCCTGCCCTGATGTTCAGGGGAGATATAGATGCTCAACTCAGCCGTATGCCGATAGGCAGGTCTGCCATAGAAACTCTCAAAACTTACCCATGCAACGACCTCTTCGCCCTGTTCGTACACCAATAGCGGACGGCTCTCTGGTTGATGCTGCCGAAACCACTCAAGGCGCGATTCGACGTCAACCGGCTGCGTATCCGCCGTGGAAGTTCTTGTCGGGACAGCGGCATTGTAAATATCCACAATCCTCGGCAGATCGAGTTCTTGCGCATGCCTAAGCCCCATTGAAGCCTCCATATATGGATAAAGGGAACATGGATCCAGGTAACACCGTGCTCTCACTTATCTTGATCTCGGCTGAGAGCGCAGCAGTAAATCAAATTTGATTATCGGTGAGGCACTACCTTTTGAACCGTTGATGCTAATTTAGCATAAGGCTCATAGCGATTGGAGTATTCTGCTAGTAGCTTAGCGGCTCTAGCTGTAATGCTGGCTTTTAACCATCACCACATGCCTAGCTGAACGGCGACCCATCGCCCCGGTGCCAGCGTGCCGATAAAGGCGCCGATCAGCCCCAGATAGGCGCCTATCATCCACCTTCGATGCTGCTCTACCCTGCCCTTGAGGATAGCCACCACCGCAACGGCAAGAGCCACCAGCACCCATAATGAAAGCAGATGAATCGGCCCAAAGTGGCCCATCAGTGGTAGAACGCCGCCACCAAGCCAGAAGGAACTAAAAGCCGAGAGTGCCATGGCCAGCACCCAGGTGCTACCCATGGTTCGATGGAGCATAGTGCCCTTGGGGAACAGCAGCAAAATGGCCCCAAGCCCCAGTGCCAGAAAGGACGTGTAGAGATGCAGGGTAAACGCCATAGAAACTCCGAGAACCAAGCTAACCACCTTGCAAATGCAACTTTTTGCATAAGGCTAGTCCTTGCTATTTCATTATGCAACTATGTGCATATTTTACTCACAGCACACGGTTACTTATGTCACTACGCGCCGTTTTATTAATCACCCTGCAGCGTGAGCCCGGCACCGGCTACGATATTCTGCAACGCTTCAAAGCGGGCCTGGTCCATGTTTGGCAGGCCAGCCATCAGCAGCTCTACCGCGAACTTGACCGCATGCGTGGCGATGGTCTGCTGACGTGCGAGACGCTGCCCCAAGCCGAACGCCCCGACCGTAAGGTTTACCGACTGACCGAAGCGGGCCGTAAAGCCCTAGACTCTTGGCTCACCGAGCCCTTGGCCGCCAGCCCTGTGCGCCAACCGCTGTTTGCCAAGTTTTTCGCCTGGGAACGCTGGCCCGAGCAGGCACGACACGAAGAGCTCGCCGCCTTCCGCGAGCAGCTCAAGCAGCGACTGACGACCTACGCCGCCATTGAGCGGGAGTGGTTTAGTAATCCACAGGCGTTGACACCCGCCCAGCGTGCGCCTTGGCACACGCTGCGGCTTGGTCAGCGTTTGACTGAAACCTGGGTGGGATGGGTTGAGGAAGTGATGGAGGAAGAGTAGCTGTTGGTGTAATCGGCTTCGTGTAGAAGCTAAGATTACGAGGGATTAGCCGCTATCGGCCAGGAGCGGACGTTGAGGATGTGTTGGTATAACGCTGGAGATGATCCGCCCTACTGACAGGCAACGCCCGCCGATAGGGGCCGTGCCGGTTGATTTATTAGACGTAGCTCAACTTCTGCGATAGTAGACGAGTGCTTTTCTTGAAACCCAATACGGGACGGTCACCGTTGGCCAAGCCATTAGTTACCTAGTCGCAGGGCCACATGTTGTAGCAACATAATGGTTTTCCCATCGACAATTATCCCTTCCTGAATCAACTGCAAAGCCTTTGTTAAAGGCAGCTCCAGTACTTCTATGTCCTCCCCCTCGTCTTTCAGACCGCCTCCTTTGCCTATCCTTAATTCCGCATCATAATCTGCAATGAAGAAGAAGAGCTTTTCAGTAACCGATCCAGGGCTCATAAAAGCTTCAAAAACCTTTTCAACATGCTGAATACGATAGCCAGTTTCCTCTTCCACCTCGGCACGTATACGCTCCTCGGGCGAAGCATCATCAAGCAAACCTGCAGCGGCCTCGATCAACATGCCATCATGACCATTGACGAATGCGGGGAAACGGAACTGACGCGTCAGCACTACAGTGTGTCGTTCGCGATTGAATAGCAAAATGGTAGCGCCATTGCCACGATCATAGGTTTCACGGCTCTGCCGCTGCCATACGTTGTCACGGCGCAGATAGTCGAAGGTCGTTTTTTTCAACACGTACCAATCATCGGACAACACTTTAGTTTCGATGATTCTGACCCGGTTCTCTGTCGCATTCATTTCCTTTTCCTTTGGCACTGTGGTGAAATTCAGCTTAGTATGCAATATCGTGCATTATCAAGCTATTTCGTGCATAACGAGGAACGTATGCTGACACGTCAGAGGAAAAGCGAAATCTTGGCCCAGCTCCAACGCGATGGCCAAGTCATTTCCAAAGAATTGAGCGAAACATTTGGCGTCTCGGAGGATACGATTAGACGTGATCTGCGGGAACTCTCTAGCGAAGGGCTTTTACAGCGTGTCCATGGCGGCGCACTACCCGCCTCGCCTGCAGTAGCCGACTTCGCTCACCGGCAGTCGATCGAGTCGGTGACCAAACGCGCCATCGCTGGAGTCGCAGCCAAGATGGTGACCCATGGCCAGGTAGTAATACTAGACGGCGGTACTACAGCAGTAGAAATGGCACGACAACTACCTAAAGAGCTAGTAACTACAGTCGTTACCCACAGCCCCAGCATTGCTGTTGAGCTGGTTGGTCACCCTAAGATTGAGGTCATTCTTATTGGCGGGAAGCTTTTCAAGCATTCTATCGTTACCGTGGGCGCGGCGGCGATAGAAGCGCTCTCCCACATTCGTGCTGATGTCTACTTCATGGGCGTGACCGGCGTGCACGCTTCTGCCGGTTTGAGCACAGGAGATCTTGAAGAGGCTTATATGAAGCGCGCACTCGCGGCTCATGCTGCCGAGACGGTGGTACTCGCATCATCGGATAAACTTAACGCCGCATCGCAGTACATGATCGGTGACCTCACCCTCGCTAGTACGATCATTGTTGAGAAAAGTACCGATGTTTCATTGACGAATCCACTTGCAGCAGCTGGTGTTACGATTATTAGCGCTTAATCGTTGACAAGAGTAATGAAAAATGGGCCAGCAAGGCTGTAGATGTCCGCTTTGGGTCGGTTCCGGCCTTCAATGAGTAGTCGCATCTGGCCGGCTTGGGACTGAAGGCTCTCTCTTTGAGAGTGCCTATCCATGGTTTTTTCGCCCCAATCGCCGTTCCCGGCTTCGCTTCCTACCGGCTGGCTTTCCGGCGGTCCATCGCTACGGCAATGTCCTCTTCGTGCGCCTCACCCCAGCCGCAAAGCGGCTCCATGGCCCGCACCAGACTCGTCCCGAAGGGCGTCAGCGAGTAGTCGACGCGCAGCGGGATCTCCCCATAGTCGGTTCGCTGGACGATGCCGTCGGACTCCAGCTCCTTCAACTGCTGGATCAACATTTTGTCGCTCACGCCCCGTACGCTTCGCTTGAGCTCGCCGTAACGCGTCGGGCCCTTGTTTAAAAAGAACAAAATCAAAGGCTTCCACTTTCCGGAGATCACGTGCAGCGTGGCATGCAGACCGCAAATGAAACGTGGGTTTTCTGAGTTTTCTTTCGCCATAACGGATACTTACCAAAAGGTGCATACTTGAACATTCGTAAGTAACTACTTATCGTAAAAAGAGAATCGAGTCAATACAAACGGAGACCCAACCATGAGTCGGCTAAACGGTAAAATCGCACTGATCACAGGCGGAGCCAGCGGCATCGGCCTGGCCTCGGCCCAACGCCTCATCGACGAAGGCGCCTTCGTCTTCATTGCCGGACGGCGTCAGGACGTCCTCGACAAAGCGGTTGAGGCACTGGGATCCAGCGCCCAGGGCGTCCAAGCGGATGTGACAAAGCCGGAGGATCTCGACCGCGTCTTCGAAACGATCCAGAAAGAAAAAGGGCACCTGGACGTACTGGTCGCCAACGCGGGCGTCGGCGAATTCGCCAGCCTGGGACAGATCACCGAGGAGCACTACGACTACATCTTCGACATCAACGTCAAAGGTACCCTCTTCACCGTCCAGAAGGCCCTGCCCCTGATGAAGAACGGTGGCTCCATCATTCTCACAGGTTCCACGGTAGGCAGCATGGGCACCCCCGCCATGAGCATCTACAGCGCCTCCAAGGCGGCCGTTCGAAACCTAGCGCGCAGTTGGGCCCATGATCTTAGGGGCACCGGCATTCGCGTGAACGTCATGTCTCCTGGCCCGACCAAAACAGACAAGGTGATGGAACTGCTTCCATCCGAAGCCCTGAGCGAGATGAAACGGGCCGTACCGCTTGAGCGTCTGGGCGATCCCAAGGAAACAGCGGGCGCGGTGGCGTTCCTGGCCTCCGATGACAGCAGCTTTATGACGGGGAGCGAGGTGTTCGTTGACGGGGGCTACGCGCAGGTTTAGGGGGTAGGCGGGGAACGCTGAACATTGAGGTACTCAACAAGTCCGTCGATGAACAGCCGAATCTTCGCCGCCAAATGCTTGCGGCTGGGATAGAGCACCTGAATGGGTAGAGTGCTGCCCTGGAGGCCGGGTAGCAACTTCACCAAGCGCCCGGCATTAATGTCGGTGTCCAGGAGTGACGAGGGCAGGAACGCGATACCCATGCTCTGAATTGCAGCCTCACGGATGGCTTCGCCGCTGTCGAAGCGGAATAGACGTCCTCCATTAATTAATACTGGCGCGCCTTCTGGCGAAGTCAATTTCCAACTGTCAGGACGTGGGCTCAAACCATAGATGAGCCTCTGGTGGCGCGTTAGATCCTCAGGCGTGTCTGGTGTGCCGAAGATTTCAAGATAAGATGGCGAGGCGTACATGCCGCCCTGAGCTTGCTCGATAACACGCGCTATCAATAGGGAGTCCTGCGCGACTTCGCCTATCCGTATGCTCAGATCGAAACCTTCCTCAACTAGGTCAACAATCCGGTCGGTAAAGCTGACCTCCACATCGAGCGCAGGCCACTGATCTAAGAACCCGCTCAGGAAAGGGAGGACGACGGCACGACCATAGATTTCCGGAACCGTCAGTCGCAGGGTCCCGGTTGGCTGGGGCGTATCCTGCCGGATACTGGCTTCGGTTTCTGCCATATCCTGGAGTATTTGAACGCTGCGCTCATAGAGTCTTTGCCCATCGACGGTCAGAGACAGGCTTCTCGTTGTTCTGTGGAAGAGTCGCGCTCCGAGATGCGCCTCAAGTCTGGCCACAGCCTTTCCCGCAGCCGAGCGAGTCAACCCCCGAGTTTTTCCGCCCTCGATGAAGCTACCGGACTCTGCTATGGCGACGAAGACGCGAAGCGCTCTGAGGTCGATATCGGTGTCTTGCCGCTGATCGAAAGGGAAAGAACGGAAACTCATTGGTGAACCCAATTCGACAATTTAAGACGTAAAGTATCACCTCGGAATGTAATTCCGCAAAACCATGTATAGATTTGTTTAGGAGCAAATATGACCAATTCTATCGTTCGCCTTAATCCATCGACATTGCCAAATGCTGGTGAAATGGGGCTACTCGCAAATATCCATCGTTGAACCCGGTCGTATGGCTTATATATCCGGGCAAGTCGCTTGGCAGCCAAACGGCGAAACTGCACCAGAGGATTTGGCAGAGCAAATGAAGTTGGTTTCAAAAAATGCACGCTCTGCCCTTGAAGCAGTAGGTGCAAAACCTGAACATGTAGTGATGGCACGCATTTACATGGTTGACCTCACGCCAGAAAGGTTAGAGCAACTGATGCCTCCCTTTATAGCCACCTTCGACGGTGCTCAACCCTGTGTCACAGGGATTGGCGTAGCGGCGCTGGCAGGGCCCGAACTGCAGGTTGAACTGGAACTGGTTCTAAGATTTCCGGACTAACTATCTTGAGTGTGGATGCCGTCCCGTCACAGCCTACCCAGCACCGACATCACCCAATCCAGGATAGCGATAATCAACGGGTTATGCTGATTGCTTTCCGGGCAAACCAGAAAGAATGGTTTGCCCTCCAATACCAGCCCAAAAGGTTGTACTATACGCCCATCGTGTCATTCGTCTGCGATTAACTGGTGGCTCATCAGCGCTACATAGCTTCGAACATTCGTCGTGAAAATTGATTGCCGCTTTTCCCTTCCTTGGAGCCTGTGGCCCGAGTTGGTCACGTGAAATCGGCGCTGCCTCCGGTTTTGCTGCTGCCTTAGTGATTCTTTATGTCTGGTATCGGGAGAAGCAAAGGCAGTCGGTCTGAAATATTTAGTCCTTTTACCCCTCGAAACTTCCACCATATTCTCTCGGGACGAGATCAGTCTCTTCATCGCCAGTCCTGATAAGGTTGACGATCATTTGCGCGACCAATGACGGTGGGTGAGCTATCGAAGCTGCCCCAACCTCTTGCTCCTGTGCGATGCTCAGGCCTGATTTCACCGAGCCATAGAACTCGGTGGCTGTCATAAAGGGGTGTATCAACGATACTGTGATGCTTGCATCCGCTAGCTCAAGCCGTGCAACTTTCGAGATCATGTTGAGTGCTGATTTTGAGCTCGTATAAGCAGCCGAACCGGGGTAAGTCGATAAAGTCGCGCCCGAGCTAACATTGACGATGCATCCGACTCCTTGTTTGCGCATAAGGGGGATCACCGCTTGCATCATAATCAGTGGTGCAACTGTGTTTAGATTTAGCATTTCCCGAAAATCTTCAATGCCGATGTCTTCTATCGCGGCATATAGCCCCTGTCCCGCATTGTTGATTAATACATCGATTCGTCCATATCTCTCCTGCGCGATCTGGACAGCCTTTTGAACCTCGACTGGGTTGGTGACGTCGCAAGGTAAGGCAAGAACATCATTTCCCAGCTCACTTGCCAGAGCGTTGAGCCGATCTTGACGTCTGGCCAACAATACAGCTCGCGCGCCCGCTTGAACGACCGCGCGTGCGGTGGCTTCACCAATACCGGATGAAGCGCCTGTAATGAGAACGACCGAATTTTTAATTTCCATAGCGTATGCCCTTTTTAAAAGACGTGACGTTGTGAACATAAACAGAAATGTAACGCTAGAGCGTCCATTAAAGAGCCCAACGGGACCGTCACTATTTATAACAAGGTGCCTAAACGGTGGCGTGTCTATTCCAGCCAGTAATTTGCACATTCCTGCTTAATGAATGGATGCGCAATGCAAGCCATGCTAGAAGTAATGACATGAATAATTCGATTGAAAAACTCAGATTGCTTGTAGAGAAACGTGCGAAATCCGTGCTTACCCAAACTCATATTCCTCGTTTGGATATTCTCCAGGTTTGTGAACCGACCGAGCTTTTTCCTGAGGTCTATCAGCCCCTGATTAGCCTGATCC
>NZ_BJXV01000001.1 GCF_007991175.1 Halovibrio variabilis | reverse complement strand
GTTAAAAAATTAGCTTTTGGGCTTTGCCTTGCGCATCACGGCCAAGACAGGGCCTGACGCTACATAAGCCCCAAACAGTAATAACAGCATTACCGAAGGCTCAACCGAGATCATTACAAAACCCAAAACAACGGCTAGCAATACAACAAAAGGCACCGGTTTTTTAAAGTCGAGATCCTTGAAGCTGTAATAGCGAATATTGCTCACCATCAGCACGCCCGCCGCTGCCACAACAACCAGCATCAGCAGCTTGAAGCCAAACGCATCCGCGTCAAAGCTATGAAAGGTCCATACGCTAGCAGCTATCAGCGCCGCTGCAGAAGGGCTTGGCAAGCCGATAAACCACTTCTTATCGACGCTGCCTATTTGCACATTGAAGCGCGCAAGGCGAAGTGCCGCGCAGGCGACGTAAAGAAACGCGACCACCCAGCCAGTTTTACCGATATCTTGCAGAATCCAGGTAAAGGCAACCAACGCAGGCGCCATACCAAACGAGATCATATCGGCAAGGCTGTCATACTCTGCACCGAACGCGCTTTGCGTATTAGTCATGCGCGCGACACGACCATCAAGGCCGTCGAGCACCATGGCAATAAAGATAGCAACGGCGGCCGACGTAAATTCGCCATTAATACCCGCGACAACTGAAAAGAACCCTGCAAACAGCGCTGAGGTGGTAAATAAGTTAGGCAGTAAATAGATACCTCTACGGCGAATCTTTTTGCCGTCCTCTACCGTTTCCTCAACCACTTCAGTTTCACGCAAGAAGGCAGTAGCCAAATCCTCATTACCACCCATCTCTTGATGATCAGTAACATCTGACTGATCAGAATCCGAGTGAACATGATCTGAGCTGGCGTACTCTTGATCGCGAGAGTCCTGTGTCATAGGTTGCATCCATTAAAAGTGAAGTCATGGGAACAGTAGTGCTTTCATTCTACACGGTGAGTGCCACTCAGCCAGCCAATTGCTGCATTGATGCTCTGTGGGCCGCCGTTAGCGAGCGACAATAAACCGCCATTAAAAAACGCCACCCCCGGCAGGGAGCAGCGCTCTTGTTTGGCAGTCAATGCTTAGCGCTTTTACTACCTAAAGCGATAAGACCTTATCACCGCGGGCAATACCCGATACCCCGGTGCGCGCGACTTCAAGAATGCCCACCGGCGCCATGGCCTGCAGGAAGGCATCCAGCTTGCCCGCATCGCCGGTGATCTGCACAGTATACAGGCTGGGGGTTACGTCGACGACCTGCGCGCGGAAGATATCCACCGTACGCTTCACCTCATCGCGGGCCGCGCCTAGTGCTTTCACCTTCACCAGCATTAGCTCACGCTCGATGTGGTTGCCTTCGGTGAGGTCGACCAGTTTGACCACATCAACCAGCTTATTGAGGTGTTTGGTGATCTGTTCAATCACTCGGTCATCGCCCACGGTGGTGACCGTCAAGCGCGAAAGCGACGGGTCTTCCGTGGGCGCGACGTTAAGCGTTTCAATATTGAAGTTACGCTGGGAGAACAGCCCGACTACACGTGACAGCGCACCCGGTTCGTTTTCCATCAGAATCGAGATGATATGACGCATCAGGTACGCTCCGTTTTAGACAGCAGCATGTCGCGCATGGCACCTAGCGGCACCTGCATCGGATAGACGTGCTCAAAGGGGTCGACCTTCACATCAAGGAATACCAGCTCGTGCTTATTAGCAAAGGCACGCTCTAGCGCAGGTTCCAGCTCGTCCAAGGTATTAACGGTAATCGCGGTAAACCCATACGCCTCAATCAGCATGTGGAAGTCGGGCAGCGACTCCATATAGGAGTGCGCGTGGCGTGACTTATAGTTCAAGTCCTGCCACTGACGCACCATGCCCAGCGAAGCATTGTTAAGATTAACGATCTTAACGCCCACGCCATACTGCTTACAGGTGGAGAGCTCCTGCATCATCATCTGGAAACTGCCTTCACCGGTGACGCACACCACGTCATCCTCCGGGAAGTTCTGTTTGATCCCCATTGCCGCGGGAAAGCCGAACCCCATGGTGCCCAAACCGCCGGAGGTAATCAGCCGGTTGGGCTTATCAAACTTGTAATACTGGGCAGCGAACATCTGGTGCTGGCCAACGTCGGTGGTCACGTAGGCTTCGCCGCGGGTAACGCGACACAGCGCTTCAACCACCTCCTGGGGCTTGAGTATTTCGCCAGGGCCAGACCGCTCGTAAAGCTTGCCTTCACGGTCAGCGCGCCAGCCGTCAATCGTCTCCCACCACTCAGTGAGCGCTTCTGGATTCGCAACCGCGTTGCCTTGCACTAGGCTGATCATCTCATTAATGACGCTAGACGCCGGCCCGACAATCGGCACATCGGCACGCACCGTTTTAGAGATTGAGCTGGGGTCGACATCAACATGAATGATTTTGGCGGTTGGGCAGAATTTCGAAGTATTATTCGTCACGCGGTCGTCAAAACGCGCGCCAATGGCAATAATCAGGTCGGCGTGGTGCATGGCCATATTGGATTCATAGGAGCCGTGCATGCCCAGCCAGCCCAAACACTGGCGGTCGCTCTGAGGGTACGACCCAATGCCCATCAGCGTGGTGGTAATCGGATACCCTAACTGCTTGACCAGATCGGTCAGGCCTTCGCTGGCTTTGCCTGTGACGACGCCACCGCCGGTATAAAACACCGGTCGTTTGGCCTTTAGCATCAGCTCAACGGCTTTTTTGATCTGCCCCGTGTGGCCCCGCGTAACCGGGTTGTACGAGCGCATCTTGACCTTTTTCGGGTAGATATATTCATAGCGCTCGGTGGGGGCGGTCATATCCTTGGGAATATCGACCACGACAGGGCCCGGACGGCCCGTGGCGGCTAGGTAGAACGCCTTTTTGAGCACTTCCGGAATGTCAGCCGGGTGGCGGATTGAGAAGCTATGTTTCACGATCGGCCGTGTCACGCCGACGATATCGGTTTCCTGGAAGGCGTCTTCACCGATCAGGTGGCTGGCCACCTGGCCACACAGCACTACCATGGGAATCGAATCCATGTAGGCGGTGGCAATGCCGGTGACGGCGTTAGTGGCGCCGGGGCCTGAGGTGACCAACACGCAGCCGGGCTTGCCCGAGGCGCGGGCATAGCCGTCAGCCGCGTGAGTAGCCGCTTGCTCGTGACGCACCAGAATGTGCTTCACCTTATCCTGACGAAACAGCGCATCGTAAATATGCAGCGCTGCGCCGCCAGGGTAACCATAAATGTATTCGATGCCCTCATCTTGCAAGAAGCGGGCGATCATATCTGCGCCGGAAAGCAGTTCCACTGTATTTCTCCCCTGGAGGTCTCGAGTGCGATCCGTACCCACCTGGGCACGGTGTCGAGTGCGGCGGTATGCCGCTGCCGGCCCATGCCGGCACCTGATGCCAAACCCTGGCATACGGCCCGGTTAGGGCCTGCACTCTCTGCGAGAACGGTGATTAATAAGACGTATATCAGCCGTTCCCTTACACGGCGGTTTGCCGCGTCGGGGCGTTGGCCAGGTCGGGCGGTTAGCCCAAGCCCGGAAGTCCTTCGGCGGGTAGAGGCCTTCGCCCACCCTTCGCGCGGGGATTGGGGGTTGCCCGTTGAGTCCGCGCCCGCAAATCAGGAACCGACAAGATTCCATTAGCGCCCTCAACCTGTCAACCTCCGATCAGGCTAAACGCAACAAACGTCGTAAGAAGGCAATTAAAAAGCCCCGCAAGCAACGCTAGCGGGGCTTTTGCCCTATTCAATTGCGCAGAAACAACGCTTCATACTTCGTCCAGGGCACTTCGTCCAGCGCCTTCTCAGATACCCGACTTAGTCAAATACCAGCTTGCCGTCTGCCGCGTTGATATGCACGGTAGAACCTGGGGCAAATTTACCCGCCAACAGGTCCTGGGCCAACGGGTTTTCTATGCGGCTTTGAATCGCCCGCTTGAGCGGCCGCGCCCCGTATACCGGGTCAAAGCCGACGACCGCTAACTGCGCCATGGCATCGTCACTGACCTCAAGCTTCAAGTCGTGTTCAGCAAGGCGTGCTTTCAAGCGCTCAAGCTGAATACCGGCAATCGCCTGAATCTGCTCCTGACCCAGTGCGTGGAAGACGACGACTTCATCGATACGGTTAATCAGCTCAGGGCGGAAGTGGTTACCCACGACCTCCATGACCATGCTCTTCATCACGTCGTATTCGCTATCATCACCGCCCATGCGCTGGATGATATCCGAGCCCATATTGGAGGTCATCACGATCACGGTATTACGGAAATCCACCGTGCGCCCCTGCCCATCGGTCAGGCGACCATCCTCCAACACCTGGAGCAGAATATTGAACACATCCGCATGGGCTTTTTCCACTTCATCCAGCAGCAGCACCGAGTAAGGCTTGCGGCGCACGGCTTCGGTTAAGTAGCCGCCCTCTTCGTAGCCTACGTAGCCGGGCGGTGCACCGATCAGGCGGGCCACGGAGTGCTTCTCCATAAACTCCGACATATCGATCCGCACCATGGCTTCTTCGGAATCGAACAGGTAGTTAGCCAGCGACTTACACAGCTCGGTTTTACCCACCCCGGTAGGGCCGAGGAACAGAAACGAACCGTTGGGGCGATAAGGATCAGAAAGCCCAGCCCGCGAACGGCGCACCGCGTTAGCCACTGCCTCAACGGCTTCGTCTTGACCGATCACCCGCTCGTGCAGCGCGTCTTCCATGCGCAGCAGTTTTTCGCGCTCGCCTTCGAGCATTTTAGCGACGGGGATACCCGTCCAGCGGGAAACCACTTCAGCGATCTCTTCTTCGGTAACGTTGGAGCGCAGCAATTGATGGCTTGAGGTATCGGCTTCGCCCTCGCTGCTTTCAGCGATTCTCTTCTCGAGTTCCGGAATCTTGCCGTACTGAATCTCCGACATACGGCCAAGGTCACCCTGGCGACGGGCCTGTTCAAGATCGATCCGGGCCTGCTCAAGCTCTGCCTTAAACTGGGCCGCGCCTTGAATACTGGCTTTTTCGGCTTTCCAGATTTCATCCAGGTCAGCGTATTCACGCTCTAACTCGTGTATCTGATTATTGAGCCCTTCCAGGCGCTTTTTGGTCGCCTCATCGGTCTCTTTTTTGAGTGCCTCACGCTCCATCTTGAGCTGAATCAGGCGACGATCAAGCTTATCCATCGCCTCGGGCTTGGAGTCTAATTCCATGCGAATGCGCGAGGCCGCCTCATCGATCAAGTCAATCGCCTTATCGGGCAGCTGGCGATCGGTGATATAGCGAGTGGAAAGCTTGGCTGCGGCAATAATCGCCGAGTCGGTGATGTCCACGCCGTGGTGCACTTCGTAGCGTTCTTTCAAACCGCGCAAAATCGCCACGGTATCTTCTTCCGTGGGCTCATTGACGAGCACTTTTTGGAAGCGGCGCTCTAACGCCGCGTCTTTCTCAATGTATTTGCGGTATTCATCCAGCGTGGTGGCGCCTACGCAGTGCAGCTCGCCCCGCGCCAACGCTGGCTTGAGCATATTGCCCGCGTCCATGGAACCTTCGGCTTTACCCGCACCGACCATGGTGTGCAGCTCATCGATAAACAGGATGACCCGCCCCTCTTCCTGGGAGAGCTCCTTAAGCACGGCTTTTAAGCGCTCTTCAAACTCGCCGCGGAACTTGGCACCCGCCAAGAGCGAGCCCATATCCAGCGACAGCACGCGCTTGTCTTTTAAGCCTTCCGGTACTTCGCCGTCGACAATACGCTGCGCCAACCCTTCGACAATGGCGGTTTTACCCACGCCGGGCTCGCCGATAAGTACCGGATTATTTTTGGTGCGCCGTTGCAAGACTTGAATGGTGCGGCGAATTTCATCATCGCGGCCAATCACCGGGTCGAGTTTGCCATCCAGCGCGCGCTGGGTAAGATCCATGGTGTATTTATTCAGCGCTTCGCGCTGATCTTCGGCATTCGCATCATCGACGGTGGCACCGCCGCGCAGGCTGTCGATAGCGGCTTCAAGGGATTTGCGGTTAACCCCCGCGTCTTTCAGCAGCTTGGTAATCGCTGTATTCATTTCCAGCGCTGCCAAAAGCACCAGCTCGCTGGCAATAAACTGGTCGCCGCGCTTTTGCGCTTCGCGGTCGGTTAGGTTGAACAACTTAACGAAATCTCGCGACGGCTGAACCTCACCATCGAACTGGCCTACGGTGGGTAGATTATCCAGCTGCTGGACTAACCCATCACGCAGGCGCGAGGGATTGCCCTCGGCTTTTTCAAGCAGGGCTTTAATGCCGGTATCTTTGGTGTCGAGCAGGGCAAGCAGCAAATGCGCAGGGTCTAGCTGATTGTGGCCGCGGCCAACGGCCAGCGACTGCGCCTCGGCAATCGCGCTTTGGAGCTTGGCGGTAAATTTATCAAAACGCATGAAATTCCTCCTGGGGGTGGCGTGCGTTTAGACGCTACGCGTGACCCAATAACGTGTCGTTAGACGTGCTAAAGCAGTATTAGCTTGACAAGTTAAATGGCGCCAGTTCCAGGCTTTTCAAGAGGCACGAACCGAAACCACCGGTTTAGTTGACCCAGATCACGCTTGCCATGCGCCCGGTTTTACCGCCATCGCGGCGATATGAGTAAAAGCGCGACTCGCAGGCGGTGCAGAAGTGGCCGCCGCTAATGTGATTAACGCCCAGCGCTTCTAGGCGAAACCGCGCCAGCCGGTACAGATCTGCCATGTAGTGGCCGAGCCGGTAGGGGCTGTGATCAAAGGCTTCATCGGTATCGGGATGGACCGCCACGAAGGCGCTGTAGACCTCAGGCCCAACCTCAAACTGGGCATTCGAGATAGCCGGCCCTAGCCATACCAGAATGTCATCGGGATCGGTATTCATCGCCGCAACGGTGGCTTCCAGCACGCCGCCCGCCAGCCCGCGCCAACCGGCATGGGCAACGGCGACCTGGGTGCCTGCGCGATTACAAAACATCACCGGCAGGCAGTCCGCCGTCAGCACTACGCAGGCATAGTCGTTGGAGGTGGCAATCGCCGCATCCGCGGCGGAGGGCTCACTATCAGGCGCTGGCGGAAGACCCTGCTGGACGCGCGCGCCATGGATTTGATTGAGCCACAGCAGTGGCCGCTCATCGCCAATCTCTTTGTGTAGCAAACGCCGACACAGCGCCACATGGTCAGCGTTATCGCCCACATGGGCGGCCGGATTAAAGGCGGCAAAATCCCCCTGGCTGGGCCCGGCCTCACGGGTGGTGACAAAGGCACGCACATTGGTCGGCGCCGGCCAGTCCGGCACTATAAGCGTGGGCCGTAAATTAATGGCATCGCTCATCGCATGGTCTCGTTATCTTCGCGCAGGTAATCCAGCAACATTAACAAATCATCGGGCAGGTCTGCACGAAAGGTTAGCGTTTCGCCACTCACCGGGTGCTTGAAACTTAATTTACGCGCGTGAAGTGCTTGGCGGGGAAATTCGCGCAGAATCTCCTTTAACGCTTCGGCGGCACCCGGCGGCAGTTTGGCGCGGCCGCCATACATGGGGTCACCAACCAGCGGGTAGCGCGCGTGGGCCATGTGCACACGAATTTGGTGGGTACGCCCGGTTTCCAACTTACAGCGCACGTGGGTGTGGGCACGAAAACGTTCAACCACGCGAAAATGGGTAACCGCTGGCTTGCCTGACGTGATCACCGCTTGGCGCTTACGGTCTTTGGGGTGGCGCCCAATCGGCGCATCGATGGTACTCCCCGACACCGGTTTACCAATCACCACCGCATCGTACTGGCGTGACACGCTGCGCGCCTGCATCTGCTCTACCAACGCGGTTTGCGCTGGCAGCGTTTTCGCCACCATCATTAAACCGGTGGTGTCTTTATCCAAACGGTGGACGATACCCGCCCGCGGCACTTCGGCAATGGCCGGGTGATGATGCAGCAACGCATTGAGCAGGGTGCCATCGGGATTACCCGCCGCGGGGTGCACCACCATGCCCGCGGCTTTATTAATCACCAGCAGCGTGTCGTCTTCGTAGACGATATCCAACGCGATATCCTGGGCTTCAAAGCGGGTATCGTCTTCAATCGTCGCCTGTAGCGCTAATATCTCATCGCCATGCAGCTTGGCCTTCGGCTTCGCCTGAGCGCCATCCACGGTTAGCTCACCGGCGTTAATCCAGGCTTTTATTCGCTCGCGGGAATAATCGCCGAACAACTCCGCCGCTGCTTGGTCTAAACGCGCACCGGCCAGCGTGGCGGGCACACGCTGCGTGTCTTCAACTATTCGAGACATGAAAATCCTCTTTAAGACGCAAAAAACCTTAGCGGCTACCTGTGACGACACCTAACGAAACGTCGCTAAGCCTGCGTTTTGTGCCGAGGTGTTTTATAGTGGGCGGACTGCGACCTATTCTACCATTTCTACTTATGGCCATCGCCGCTTTTTGGTGAATGAGGCTTGTTTGCAACGAGGATGATGATGCGCGTTTTTTCTGCTGCCAACCGCTTTGGCGCTCTAGCCCTAAGCCTTGCCCTGCTAGCGGGCTGTGCAAGTAACGATACCAGCCAAGAAGAGGAAGATGAATTTGCTGGCGTGCAGGAGCGCGAGCTCTACGAACTGGCCCGCACGGCCCTAGACAGCAACCGTTACCCGATTGCGATAGAGCGTTTAGAGGCTCTCGATACGCGCTATCCGTTTGGTCCCCATGCCGAGCAGGCACAGCTTGAACTGATCTATGCCTACTACGAAAACAGCAATTGGGAGGAAGCCCGTGCGGCGGCGAGCCGTTTTATTCGCCTACACCCGGACCACCCTCAGGTAGATTATGCCTACTACCTACGCGGTCTTTCCGCGTGGCAAGCGGGTCGTTTCAGCTTAGAGCGCCTGCGCCTGATCGATATTTCCAAGCGCGACCTGGGTGCTTCACGGGACGCCTACAACGACTTCCGCGAACTGATTCAGCGTTACCCGCAGAGCGAATACGCTGCCGATGCCCAGCAGCGCATCGTCTATCTGCGTGATCTGCTAGCCCGCCACGAGTTGCATGTGGCGGATTACTACCTACGCCGCGGTGCCTATTTGGCCGCCGTTGAGCGCGGCCGCTGGGTGATCGAAAACTACCCTGAATCCAGCGCCACCCGCGATGCGTTGGCCACCATGGTGGAAGGTTATCAAGGCTTAGACATGGATGACCGTGCCAGCGAAGTCCTCGCGGTGCTGCGTGAGAACGCACCGGACCATGAGCAGCTGCGGGGAAGCCGCTTTGTGCCTAAACATTTAGGCAACGACGGCTAATCTCGGTCTTACGAAACGCGTAAGCTGAGCAGTTAATTAAGTTGTACAGCCGACTCGGCTTTGAAAACCACGCTACGGCGTGGTTTTTTTATTTTCCCCATAACCCATTAATAATAATAGAATTATTTATAGAAAACAAAAAACGGACAAAAAAATAAATGTACAATAGCTGTACAAATGACTAATATCCTTACTTAACATTATAAAGCGTCTGCACGGCGCCTAAGGAGAGAAACATGTCATTTATCAACGCCCGTTTTACTGGCACTAAAATCAGCACGCGTTTAACACTGGGGTTTTCAGCCATCCTCGCGCTGCTCATACTGCTGACCACCGTGGGCATTTACCAAGTCAATCAAATTGACCGTGATCTCACCACGATTAACGACGTCAACGGTACCAAGCTGGATTTTGCGGTGGATATGCGCGGCAGTGTGCATGATCGTGCGATTGCTCTGCGCGATATCGTACTGACCCAAGACGATAGCCGAGTAGAGGCGCTACTCAGCGAAATGGAGCGCCTTAGCAGCAACTACACGGTGGCGTCTGAAGGCGAGCACCAGGTGACAAGCGAGTACTCTTCTGGTCAAGAGGAACGTAGCATTCTTGATAGCATCGACGCCCAACAAGCAACGACCCTGGCGCTCACCCAGCAAGTCATTAGTGACCGCCAGGCGGGTCAAATTGACGATGCAGAAACATTGCTTCTGGAACAGGCAGGCCCTGCTTACGCCGAATGGTTGAACCGCATTAACCAGTTTATTGGGCTACAGCAATCGCTAAACGATGCCACAACAGAGTCAGCCCGTGATACCGCCTCCGGCTTTCAAATGCAGATGTTGGGGCTAACATTGTTTGCGCTACTGATAGGCGGCTTTATCGCCGTGTTTTTATCCCGCCAGCTACTCCGCGAACTGGGTGCCGAACCCCATGAAGTCAAGGCGTTTGCTGAAGCCATTGGCCGCGGTGAGCTAACCAGCCAAGGCCGCCTCAAGAAAGGTGATACCCGCAGCATTATGGCCTCCCAGGTGGCCATGGCCCATCAGCTACAAAACACAGTGGCACAGGTACGTGGTTCTGCAGAGGCCGTTGCCAGCAACAGCGAGCAAATCGCCGAAGGCAATAACGACCTTTCATCGCGTACCGAGCAGCAAGCCAGCGCACTGGCCGAGACCGCCTCTGCCATGGAACAGCTCAACAGCACCGTTAAGCTCAATGCTGACAACTCCGTGCAAGCCAGCGAAGAAGCCGCGAGCGCTTCCAGTATCGCTACCCGCGGTGGTGAAGCCGTGCGCCAGGTGGTTGGCACCATGAATGACCTGAATACCAGCTCCAAAGAAATCGCTGGCATTATCTCAACCATTGATTCGATCGCCTTTCAAACTAACATTCTTGCCCTTAACGCTTCGGTTGAGGCGGCCCGAGCCGGCGAGCACGGCCGTGGCTTTGCCGTGGTTGCCGAAGAGGTACGCCGGTTAGCCCAGCGCAGCGCGGACGCCGCCCGGGAAATTAACGTGTTGATTTCCAGCAACCTGGAACGGGTCAATCACGGCAACGCGCGCGCTGAGGAAGCCAGCAAATCAACCGAAGAGATCGTCGCCGCCATTGAACGCGTCAACAGCATTATGCAGGAGATCAGCAACGCTAGCGCAGAGCAGAGTGCCGGTGTGCAAGAGGTCGGCCAAGCCGTCACCGAGATGGATCAGGTCACCCAGCAAAACGCTACTCTGGTGCATGAGAGCGCCACCGCGGCTAACAACCTGCGTCAAAACGCCCGGCAGCTGTTGGAGACGATGGGCGTATTCAAGCTACCTAACGCTCAGCCAAGCCAACAACCGCCGCATGCCGCATTGGGCACTACGCCGTCACACACTCACACGCCAACGTCCTCCCTGCCCGCGGCCAAACGTCAGCAGGCCGAGCCTGAGTGGGAAAGTTTCTAAATGAACAACGGTTTTGGCCGTTAACTATTTAGACAAGCACGGTTTCTATGGCAGAAGCCGTGCTTTATAGCCTGCCCCTGAGGTTACCATGAAGCCCACCCAAAGCCTGTTGAAGCTGTTTTTACTACCGATTTTAATGGTCGTCATCCCCGCGCTATTAGTACTCACCATTGCCATGGAGATACGGGTCAATCAGTCGCTGCATAGCTACCTGGAGGCCCGAAGCTTAGACGCCATTGCTCAAACAGCAACGCTATGGGTGGGTATCGCAATCTTGACAATGCTGATAGGCGCCGCTTTGTTGGTCGTCTGGCGGACCAATCAGCGTTTGATGGTGGTAGGAGACGCTATTTTATCGCTTGCCAGCAGCCATAAGCAGTTGCCTGACTTCCAAGCGATAGACAAGCTCAGCCAACAGAAAAGCGGCTCGTTAAAGCGTATTGCGACAGCCCTACTGGCATTTCGGGAGGCCGAACAGCAGCGCCGTGATGCTGAGCATAGGGTCCATCAGCTGGCGTATTACGATTCGCTAACCGAATTGCCCAACTGGCGCTTAATGAAAGAGCATTTGCAGTATTCCCTGGAAACCAGCCGACAAACGGACACCTTTGGCGCGCTTATTTACATTGATGTGGATGACTTCAAGCGCATCAATGACGGCATCGGCCACAGCGCCGGCGATACCATTCTTAAACACATTGCTAAGCGCTTAAGCGATATCAATCACGAAGGCTGTACGATAGGCCGCATCAACGGCGATGAGTTTTGCATCATTATCGACGGGCTAGCCAGCGACCGCCTTAAGGCGGCGGAAAAGGCCGAGCTATTTGCCGAACAGGTGGCCGATTCATTGACTCAGCCTTATTGCCTCAACGACGATTACTTTTTTCTGAACCTCAGCCAAGGATTGGTGCTGTTCAATTCACAGCAGAAAAGCGTTGACGCTCTTTTCCAATATGCCAATGCAGCGGTCCATCTCGCCAAAAAGACCGGGCCAAACACCATTCGTTTTTATGACCCCGCCGTGCAGGCAGAGCTTGAAGCAAGGGCCGAGCTGGAGCGCGATTTGCGCCTAGCGATAGAGCGTGAGGAATTTGTGCTTGCCTACCAAATGCAAGTCGACAGTCTGGGCCGACCCATTGGCGCCGAAGCGCTCATTCGCTGGGAACACCCAACCCGCGGGCGTATCTCTCCGGGGGTGTTCATTCCACTGGCCGAAGAGACCGGCTTAATTGTGCCGATTGGTACCTGGGTACTGCATGCCGCTTGCAAGCAGCTAGTTGCCTGGCAAACCCTCGCCCATACCAAACAGCTGGTGTTGGCTGTTAACGTCAGCGCCAAACAGTTCCAGCAGCCCAATTTTGTTTACACCGTGGCTAACGCGCTCGTGGTCAGCGGCGCATCTCCCTATCGGCTGAAGCTTGAGCTCACGGAAAGCACGGTGCTGGGTAAAGTAGAAGAAACCATCGCGCGCATGCGCCAGCTCAAAACGCTGGGTATCAGCTTTGCCATGGATGACTTTGGCACCGGCTATTCGTCGCTACAGTATTTAAAACGCCTGCCGCTGGATCAAATTAAGATTGATCAATCCTTTGTACGCGACCTTCATCAAGATAGCGACGATAGAGCAATTGTGCAGACCATTATCGCCATGGGGCGTGCGCTGGGTCTTAACGTCATCGCCGAAGGGGTAGAAACGCGAGAGCACTGGCGCTTCTTAAACGAACACCAGTGCCATGCCTATCAAGGCTACTACTTCTGCAAGCCTGTCACAGCAGCCGAGATGGAGAAGCAATGCCTGGCTCCTCCACCCGAAATGGCTTAGCGCCCTTTAACCGGGTTACTCGCCCGGCTGCCAACCGTTAACGATCGGATAGCGGCGGTCGCGGCCAAAGCCGCGCGGTGTTACGCGCACACCAATGGGTGCCTGACGGCGCTTGTACTCGCAGCGGTCAACCAGCTTTACTACTTTATACACGTCCTCGCTCTCAAAACCAGCCGCAATGATCGCTTCGGCGCTCATATCGCCTTCGATATAGCGCACTAGGATGGCGTCCAACACGTCGTAACCGGGCAGGGAGTCGCTGTCCTGCTGGTCTGGCGCCAGCTCGGCGCTGGGCGGGCGCTCAATCACCCGCTCAGGGATGGCCAACGACTGGGTGTTACGCCAGCGAGCCAGACGGTACACCCAGGTTTTATAGACGTCTTTAATGGCATTAAAACCGCCTACCATATCGCCATACAGCGTGGCGTAGCCCACCGCCATTTCGCTCTTATTACCCGTGGTCAGTACCATCAGGCCTTTTTTATTGGAGATCGCCATCAACAGCACGCCACGACAGCGCGACTGCAGGTTCTCTTCGGTAGTATCCCTGGCGGCCCCTGCAAAGCTCTCTGCCAGCGTGTCCATAAAGGCCTCTACCATGGGTTCAATCGGCATGATTTCGTAGTGTATGCCGAGCATTTCAGCCTGCTCGGCGGCGTCCTGCTTGGAAATATCCGCGGTGTAGTGGTATGGCATCATCACCGCTTGCACGCGCTGAGGCCCCAGGGCATCGACGGCAACCGCCAGCGAAAGCGCCGAATCGATACCCCCGGAAAGCCCCAGCACCACGCCGTCAAAACCGCTTTTATTGACATAGTCGCGTAGACCGGTCACCAACGCACAGTAAAGACTTTCTTCCGGTTCTACGTCGGGATCAATTTCGCCGGCCTGGGGTTCCCAAACGGTAGCGCTGGTTTGCAAAAACTGGACCGGCATCAATCCCACCTGCCAGTACGGCGCCAGCACTTGTAACCGCCCACTGGCGTCAACACAGCACGAGCCGCCATCAAACACCAGCTCATCTTGCCCACCGATGGTATTCACATACACAATGGGTAGCTGTGTGTTCTGGGCGTGCTCCTCCAGCAAACGCAACCGCTCCGCGGGCTTATCCTGGTGATAGGGTGACGCATGTAAGGTGACAAGTATCTCAGCGCCCGCGTCTGCGGCGGCCTTAACCGGCGCACCATCCCACAAATCTTCGCAGATCACGATGCCCAGCTTGGCCCCTTTATGTGCATAGACGAGCGTCTCAGTGCCGGGCGTAAAGTAGCGCTGTTCGTCGAACACTTGGTAGTTAGGCAGCGCCTGTTTGGCGTACTCGTCCTCCCACTGGCCGTTGTAGAGTAGCCCGGCAAGGTTGTAACAGCGCCCTTCGCGAACGCCGGGGTAGCCGATAATCACCAACACATCCCGGGCAATTTTCGAGGCCATTAGGGCCCGGGCTTCACGCAGGCGGGTTTCCATTGAGGGGCGCAGCAGTAAATCTTCCGGCGGGTAGCCCGACAAAAAAAGCTCAGGAAAGACGACAATATCCGCTCCATGCTCAATCCGCGCTTCGCGCACGGCCTCAATCGCACGGGCGGCATTACCGGGAATATCCCCGACCAAGGGATCGAGTTGGGCCATTACCAGCGTTAAGTCTTGCATGGGCGTCAAAATCTCTTGAGAATCTTTAGAATAGGTTTACATCGTCATACAGGCATTGTCCCGCAAGGGCCGCCAACTGGCAAAGTCTGTATGGCACTTCCCATGGCTATATTCCCCACTCCGGGAGACAAAATAAGGATGAACCTCTTGATCATTCGGCTGATTATCTTCGCCGTTGTCTTTTATGTCGGCTTGAAGCTTTATGGCCTCTACCGACAACGCAAACTCGAACATGAGGAGCAGCGTAACAAGGTCAATCACCACGAGGGTGGTAAGATGGTGCGCTGCCGCTGGTGCGACGTGCACGTACCGGAAGAGGAAGCGCTGCGCGATCAGGCACAATGGTTCTGCTCCAGCGCGCATCGCGACCGCTTCTTGCAAGAGCAGCAAGATAAAGACGGTACACCTTAAGCCTGGATAAGCCGCTCTGGCGTGGGCTGATAAGGCGCGGGGTCGATTAGCGGCTCACGCCCCAGCAGTTGATCCACCAGCAAATGGGTCGAGGCAGGTGCCAACACCAAGCCGTTACGATAGTGCCCGGCATTAATGAACACATTAGGCCATTCAGGCAACGCACCAATAAACGGCACCCCGGCAGGGGAGCCGGGGCGCAAACCGGCCCACTGGTGCGCCACCGGGCACTCCGCCAAGGCGGGCACGATAGCTTCAGCGCTGCGTTGCAACGACGCTAACGCTGCCGCGTTGGTGGTTTTATCAAACCCCTTCTCTTCCAGTGTCGACCCCACCAGCAGCAGGCCGTCCGCGCGTGGAATGATATAGCGCCCGTCTTTTAATACCACGCGCTGCACCAAGCCCGGCGGTGCCTGATAAGCGATCATTTGCCCTTTAACCGGCCTGACCGGCAACTCTACCGTCAGCGTCGCCAGAAGTTGCGCGGCCCAAGCGCCGCCGCAAACGATAATCCGCTCCGCTGTTAACGGTCCTTGCGACGTCGCAACCCCCGCTACTTGGCCATGCGTTTGGATAAAGCCAGCGACCTCACACTGTTCTTTCAGCGTGACCTGGGGCATCGCGGCCAGCCGCGCCTTTAACGCCTTGGCTAAACGTGGGTTGCGCACGCTGCCCAGTGTGGGCATCCATAGCGCGCTGTCGCCCGCCATTGTCACGCCAGGCTCTTTGTGGCGAACAAAATCAGCGCCCACCCGCTCAAGCGGCTTACCCAGCTGGCGCGCCCAGCGTAGCGCTTGGTCGGCATCGTCCACATTCAGGTAAAGCAGCCCTTTTTGACGATACTCGGGGTCGATGCCGGTTTCTTCCAGCAAGCGCAGCGCCAAAGAGGGATAAACGCCTTCCGACCAGCGGGAAAGTTGCGATATCGCAGGCGCGTATCGCCAGGGATAGAGCGGCGAAACGATGCCGCCACCGGCCCAGGAGGCCTCTTTACCGCACTCCCCTCGCTCGACCAGCGTGACCTGCTGACCGGCATCGGCTAACTGCAGCGCTGTCATCATTCCGATCACGCCGCCGCCAATAATTAAGAAATCTCTCACAAAATTGTCCGTTTTGGCTTACATAAAAAAAGCGTAGCGCCGCCTAGAATGAACTAATAACGCCAACGTGTTCGCTGTTAGCAATGGACAATGAGCATAGCGCGGGCAATAACAAGGTCAAGCGAGGAGAAGGCGATGGGGTATCACAACAACGTTCAGCGTCGGTCAGCCGGGGGATTTACGCTGCTTGAATTGCTGATCACGCTGCTCTTAGTGGGAATAATGGCGGCATGGGGGCTGCCCAACTTTCAAGCCCTGGGCGAGCGAACCGCGCAGACCAGCGCGGTCAATCGCTTGCAAAGCGCCTTTGCCTTAGCGCGCAATACCGCTATTAGCCAACGGCGTCAGATGACGATTTGCCCGGCGACGCAGGATCACACCGCCTGCGATGACCAATGGAGCCATGCGTTATTAATCGTCAAAGGCGATAAAACCGAGAGTATTCAGGCAGATGATATTTTGCGCGTGGTACCCGCCCAGCAGAACACCGAGGTGGCTTACAGCCGCGGCTGGTCGCGTATCCGCTATAGCACGCTGGGCTATACCAGCGGCTACAACGGCAGTTTCAGTATTTGCTCTGGCAATGGCGGCGAAGGTTCCCAGGGTAAGAAGCTGGTACTCAGCCAATTGGGGCGCTTGCGGATTGATAAAACGCCTATCGATTGTTAGGCGTTTCAAACTAGCCGACTTTTACCCGGCGATACCGTCCAGATAGCGTTCGGCATCCAGTGCCGCCATGCAGCCGCTGCCCGCCGAGGTGATTGCCTGGCGGTAGATATGATCCATCACGTCGCCGCAGGCAAAGACACCCGGCACGCTGGTCGCTGTGGCGTTACCTTCCAAGCCTGCATTGACTTTGATGTAGCCGCCGTTCATAACCAATTGGCCTTCAAAGATCCCCGTATTGGGGCTATGGCCGATGGCAATAAACAGCCCAGGTGCGAGGATTTCTTTCGTCGTGCCATCCTTGGTGGATTTGACCCGCACCCCCGTGACGCCCGAGTTATCCCCCAGCACTTCTTCGACTTCCTGGAACCATTCAAGGGCGATTTTGCCTGCCTCAACTTTCTCGAACAGCTTGTCTTGCAAGATTTTTTCCGCGCGCAGCGTGTCGCGGCGGTGCACCAGGGTGACTTTCGAGGCGATATTCGAGAGATACAGCGCCTCTTCCACAGCGGTATTGCCGCCGCCCACCACAAGGACTTCCTGATTGCGGTAAAAGAAACCATCGCAGGTAGCGCAGGCCGAAACCCCCTGGCCCATAAACTGCTGTTCAGTGGGCAGCCCAAGGTAACGGGCGCTCGCGCCGGTGGCCACAATCAGCGCGTCGCAGGTATAAATCCCGCTATCACCTTTCAAGGTGAACGGTTTTTCGCCTACGCTAACTTCATTGATGTGATCAAACAGCACTTCGGTATTAAAACGTTCAGCGTGCTGCTTCATGCGCTCCATCAGTTCAGGGCCTTGTACACCTTGAGCGTCGCCCGGCCAGTTATCCACGTCGGTGGTGGTGGTCAGCTGGCCACCTGCTTGAATACCGGTGATTAGCAGCGGTTTCAAGTTTGCCCGCGCGGCGTACACGGCGGCGGTATAGCCCGCCGGGCCGGACCCAAGAATAATTAAACGCTCATGACGAGTTTCCATGACACCACCTTATAAAAATCTGACGGATAGCTTTGTCGATAGCTGTGTAAATGATTGGGCAGAGAGTCTGCCTGAAATGGTGTCAAGTACAAGCGATTGCAAGGTTTCGTCTACGCTATTAGGCGAAGAAACCTTGAAAGCGCCTGTACCAAGACGCATATATTATTAATATGTTAAGCATGGTAGGCCATACTAGAAAGGAAGACCGTGACCGTCACGCTGAGCTAACTACCCAGCAATTAGAGGAGAATAGCATGAGCAAGATACCCGATACGCTAAGCACCCTAGCGGTTGGCAGTAGCACGTATCACTACTACAGCCTGCCCCAAGCCGCCGAGACGCTAGGTAATATTGACCGGCTTCCCAAGACGCTCAAGATTCTACTCGAAAACCAGCTGCGCTTTGCCGACGACGAGAGCGTAGATCAGGAAGATATGCAGGCCCTGGTCGACTGGCAGGCCGAAGGCAAATCCAGCCGTGAGATAGGCTACCGCCCGGCGCGGGTACTCATGCAGGACTTTACCGGCGTGCCCGGCGTGGTGGATTTAGCGTCGATGCGCGCCGCGGTGGAAAAGCTCGGCGAAGACCCCGCGAAGATCAATCCGCTTTCACCGGTCGATCTCGTCATCGACCACTCGGTAATGGTGGATAAATTCGGTAACCCTGCGGCGTTCCAGGAAAACGTCGACATTGAAATGCAGCGCAACCGCGAACGCTATGAGTTTTTGCGCTGGGGTCAGCAGGCATTTGATAACTTCCGTGTTGTGCCTCCCGGTACCGGTATTTGCCACCAGGTGAACCTGGAATACTTAGGCAGAACGGTATGGACCAAGGACACAGACGGCAAGACCCTTGCCTACCCCGACACCCTCGTAGGCACCGACTCCCACACCACCATGATCAACGGCCTGGGCGTGCTCGGCTGGGGCGTGGGCGGCATTGAAGCCGAAGCAGCCATGCTGGGCCAGCCGGTTTCCATGCTGATCCCCGAAGTGATTGGTTTCAAACTCACTGGCAAGCTACGCGAAGGTATTACCGCCACTGATTTGGTGCTGACCGTCACCGAAATGCTGCGTAAAAAAGGCGTGGTGGGTAAATTTGTTGAGTTCTACGGCGACGGCTTGAAAGACCTACCGGTAGCCGACCGCGCCACCATTGCCAATATGGCCCCCGAATATGGCGCCACCTGTGGCTTCTTCCCGGTCGACGATCAAACGCTCACCTATATGCGCCTGACCGGTCGCGAAGACGAGCAGATCGCGCTGGTGGAAGCCTACAGCAAAGCCCAAGGGCTATGGCGCGAGCCTAACGATGAGCCGGTGTTCAGCGACGCGCTAGAGCTGGATATGAACGAAGTAGAAGCCAGCCTTGCCGGTCCCAAGCGCCCCCAAGACCGCGTGGCGTTACGAGATATGGCGGCAACGTTTGAAAAATTCATGCACGAAGATACCAATGCGAGCGCCGCTGAAAATGGCAAATTGGCCTCTGAAGGTGGTCAAACCGCCGTGGGGGTTGATCGCAGCTTCAAGCATGAGGATAGCCAAACCATTAAGGTTGATGACCACGACTTCACCCTTGACCCTGGTGCGGTGGTGATCGCGGCGATTACCTCGTGCACGAATACCTCGAACCCCAGCGTAATGATGGCTGCCGGCCTGCTAGCGCGTAAGGCCCGGGAAAAAGGCCTAGCTACCAAGCCGTGGGTTAAGACATCGTTAGCGCCTGGCTCCAAAGTCGTGACCGACTACCTCGCCGCGGCCGATTTAAACGACGACTTAGACGCTCTGGGCTTTAATCTGGTTGGCTATGGCTGCACTACCTGTATTGGTAATTCAGGCCCACTACCCGAGGAGATTGAGCAAGCCATCAACGATGGCGACCTGGCAGTGGCCTCGGTGCTCTCCGGCAACCGTAACTTCGAAGGCCGCATTCATCCGTTGGTCAAAACCAACTGGCTCGCCTCGCCGCCCTTGGTGGTCGCTTACGCCCTGGCCGGTAACGTTCGGCTTGACCTTACCCAGGAACCGCTTGGCAAAGACAGCCACGGCGAACCGGTCTACCTAAAAGATATCTGGCCCAGCCAAGCCGAGATTGCCAGCGCCGTCGAGCAGGTCAACACCGAGATGTTCCGTAAAGAGTACGGCGAGGTGTTTGAGGGCGACGACGTCTGGAAATCGATCAACGTTCCCGAAAGCAAGGTTTACCAGTGGCCTGAATCCACCTATATCCAGCACCCGCCGTTCTTTGAAGGCATGGGCCGCGAACCGGATGCCATTGAGGATGTGCACAGTGCCCGGGTACTCGCGATGCTGGGCGACTCGGTCACCACCGACCACATCTCGCCTGCCGGCGCGATTAAGCCCGACAGCCCCGCTGGGCGCTATCTGCAAGAAAACGGGGTAAAACCGGTCGACTTCAACTCTTACGGTTCACGCCGGGGTAACCACGAAGTCATGATGCGCGGCACCTTTGCCAACGTGCGGATCAAAAATGAGATGCTCGATGGCGTGGTCGGCGGCGAGACCCGCCACGTGCCCAGCGGCGAGCAAATGGCCATTTACGATGCCGCCATGAAGTACAAAGAGGAAGGTAAACCGCTGGTCGTGATTGCCGGCAAAGAGTATGGCACCGGCTCGTCGCGGGACTGGGCGGCCAAAGGCACCCGCCTACTGGGGGTCCGGGCCGTCATCGCCGAATCCTTCGAGCGTATTCACCGTTCAAACCTGATTGGCATGGGCGTTGTGCCGCTGCAGTTTGCCGAAGGCGAAAGCCGCCAGACGCTGGGCTTAACCGGCGATGAAGAGATTTCTATTGCGGGCTTGAGCGACCTTTCGCCGGGCGGCACGGTCAACGTCGTGATCAAAAACGACGATGGGGAGCGTAGCATTGAAGCCAAGTGCCGAATTGATACGGCAGACGAGCTGGCTTACTATCGTCACGGTGGTATCCTTCACTACGTGCTGCGCAAGATGATCGGCGCAGCCTGAAGGATCAAACCTACCAATGCTTGCATGCCCCCACCTCGGTGGGGGCTTTTTTTGGTTTTCTTTTGTTAAAACGCCCGACGACGGTAGGTGCGATAGTCCGGCGACCAGGAAGCCTTTTCAATCAGCTCCCGCAACGTGGTACCGCTGGTTTTTAACGCCACGCCGTTTTGCTGTGCCTGAGCGGCCACTTCAAAAGCAATCGACTTGCTGATATCGCGAATACGCGACAGCGGCGGCAGCAGTGCGCCCTTGCCCTCTTTGACCAACGGCGCTTCACGGGCCAGCGCGCGCGAGGCGCTCATCAGCATTTCGTCGGTGACGCGGTTGGCACTAGCGGCAATGACGCCCAACCCAATGCCTGGGAAAATATAAGCGTTATTGCACTGGGCAATCGGATAAGTGCGGCCGTTGTAAACCACCGGCGGGAAGGGGCTGCCGGTGGCCACAAGCGCCTGTCCATCGGTCCAGCGAATGACATCTTCGGGCACGGCTTCCGCTTGAGACGTGGGGTTAGACAGCGGCATGATCACCGGGTGCTCGCAGCCCGCATGCATCGTGCGCACCACTTGCTCGGTAAAAATACCGCGCTGGCCGCAGACGCCAATCAACACCGTCGGCTTGACCTGAGCAATCGTCTCTTCCAAGCCCTGGCCGTTCCACTGCGCCACTAACGAGGAATCGTGGGCTAAACGGCGCTGGAAATCGCGTTGCCAAGCTTGATCGTTGGTCATCAAACCATCGCGATCGACAATATAAATGCGCGATCGTGCTTCGCTTTCGGTGAGCCCTTCGGCTTCCATCGACACCACCACTTGCTCGGCAATCCCGCAGCCTGCCGACCCACCCCCCACAAACACCACGCGCTGGTCAGCGATAGTTTCTTCACGGGCTTGGCAAGCGGCCATCAGCGTCCCCACCACCACCGAGGCGGTACCTTGCACGTCATCATTAAAACAGCAAAGCTCATTGCGGTAACGTTCTAGCAGCGGCACCGCATTGGCCTGGGCAAAGTCCTCAAACTGCAGCAGGACGTTAGGCCAGCGACGCTTCACGGCAGCGATAAACTCGTCCATAAAGGCGTCATAATCTTCCTGCCCAACCCGCTCGTGGCGCCAGCCCATGTACATGGGGTCATCCAGCAGCGCTTTGTTGTTGGTGCCGACATCGATCATGATCGGCAGTGTGTAGGCGGGGCTAATGCCGCCACAGGCGGTGTACAGCGCCAGCTTACCGATCGGGATGCCCATTCCCCCAATGCCCTGGTCGCCCAAGCCTAGAATGCGCTCGCCGTCGGTCACGACAATCACTTTAACGTTATCTTTGGTGGCGCTGCGCAGGATATCATCCATGTGCTCGCGGTCCGGGTAGCTGACAAACAAGCCGCGGTGATTACGGTAGATATTGGAGAATTCCTGACACGCCTGACCGACCGTGGGGGTATAAATAATCGGCAGCATCTCTTCAAGATGCTGGGAAACCATACGGAAGTAGAGCGTTTCGTTGTCATCTTGAATGGCGCGCAGATGAATGTGCTTCTCAAGGTCACTGTGACACAGCTGATACTGGCGATAGACACGCTCTAGCTGATCCTCGATCGTTTCTACCTTTTGCGGCAGTAAACCAATCAGGTTAAACGCCAGGCGCTCCTGCTGAGTAAACGCGCTGCCTTTGTTCAATAGCGGCATTTCGAGCAAAGAAGGACCGGCGTAAGGAAGGTATAAGGGGCGTCTACTCTGGGTAGTCATAAGCACTCTCTTTTTATCAATTTCTGTTGCAATGCAGCAACCTAGGGCGTATGCAGCGGCTGGGGTAATGTAACATGCAACTGCGACAAAAGTGGAAGAGAGCGACCACGAAGATATAAAAACGCCTCGGTTTAAGGGTATTAAAAACCGAGGCTTCAAGGGTATTTTAACGCTAAATCAGGCAGTTTTTGCGCTTGGCTTAGGGCCTTTTGTGCCCGCAAAGAAAAACGGCCGCAATTTAACGCCGAGCATGTTGCCCGCAAACGCGGCGACCAGCCATACCCAGCCGTGCAGGCTGCCCGAGGCAATACCGCTGAAATACGCACCGATATTGCAACCAAACGCCAAGCGCGCCCCATAGCCCAGCATGAGGCCGCCGAGGACCGCCGCCAGGACAGACCGCAAAGGGATTTTAAAGTTAGGCGCAAAACGACCGGCCAAGCTGGCAGCGGCCAGTGCGCCCAGCATAATCCCAACGTTCATGACCGTGGTGATGTCGTTCCAAACGCTGGCTTGTAGAGCCGCTGCATTACCCGGCGCCTGCCAATAGCCCCACTGGCTCACATCGCCGCCGACGAGTTCAAACACTTTTGCGCCCCATAGTGCAAACGCAGAGGTAATCCCCCAAGGGCGGCCTGCCAACGCCAAGGTAGCAAAATTGAGTAGCGCCAACGCCACGGCACCCGCGACTAGCGGCCAGGGGCCTGTTAACCAACGCTGGTAGCCGTGTTTATTGACCGCTGGCGCCTGCTCTAACTGACCATGGCGACGCTTCTCCATCACCCATGTAAACGCAGCAATGGCTGCAAACAGCACTAAGCTAATCGCGATCCCACCGCCAACCCCAGCGACATTGACCAGCGAGATTGGCTGAAAGGCAGGAAAACTTTGCCACCAGGCAAAATGCGCCGAGCCAATGACCGAGCCAACGATGAAGAACAGCAGGGTAATTAGCATTCGTGCATTGCCACCTCCCGCCGTGAACAGCGTGCCAGAGGCGCAGCCACCGCCCAACTGCATACCTAATCCGAACAGAAACGCCCCTACCAGCACAGAGATACCAATGGGCGCCACAAAGCCCGACACTTCACTACCAAACAGTGTGCCCGCCCCCAAGGCAGGGAAAAATAGCACCACGGCAATCGCCAGCATGACCATCTGGGCGCGTAAGCCGCGCCCGCGCCGCTCGGTAATAAACACGCGCCACGCCGAGGTAAAGCCAAACGCAGCGTGATAAAGCGCCATACCAAACAGCCCACCGACAATCATCAGCAGGCCCGTATTGGCGTCAAACACCACGCCCACCAGCAACGCGCCCAGCACAATCGCCGCCGTCGCGATCAGTGGCACGCGATAGCTTGCGGGTTTAGCAACAGAGTTTGTCGACATAGAGCCACCTTTTAAGCTTGAGCAATAAGATACCTACCGGCGTAGGCGTCTTAACCAGCGTGAATAATGCACACAAGCTTAACCCTGGCACTAAAGATCGTACAATTATTTATATTGCGGTGTTTATTACGTTTTGATCTAGCTACTGCGTTTCTTCTTCGCGGGTGACGTAAAGGCGGTTAACCAATACAAACACCACCACCGTTAGCGGCGCGGCCAATATTAACCCGGCCACGCCAAACAGCGTGCTTGCCGCAAACAGCGAAAATAGCAGCAGCGCCGGAGGCAGGTGAACGGCGCGCTGCTGTACCAGCGGTTGCAAAATATTGCCCTCTATTTGCTGAATAATCGTATACACGATCAGTACCAACAGCGTGGTTTGAGGACTTACCGTGAAGGCAAGTAACAGCGCCGGGATAGCGGCGATGAGCGGACCCACCAAGGGCACAAAGTCCAGTAGGCCAGCAATCAGCCCCAAGCCCAGCGGGGCTGGCACGCCTAACAGCCACATGCTCACCCCCACTAATAGCCCGGTTACCACCATAGCGACCAACTGCCCACCCAGCCAAAACCGCAGCGCCTTGCCGCTTTCATCCAGCGCCTCAGCCAAACGTGGCCGGTTTTTAATCGGCGCCAGTAGCAATAAACCACGGCGATAAAGGCCAGGCTGTGCAGCAAAATAAACCATACCGACAATAAGCGCGAAGAAGCTGACGATACTGCCTCCCATCGAGACCACGACCATCCCGACCTGAGAAATACCGTTGCCTAACAGGCTAGCTGCCCGCTCGGCGGCATTATTAAACAATGGCGCTAGCTGTGTTCCTTCCAAGCGTTCCTGCAGCTGTTGCCACGCATCGGGTATCAAGGTAGTTAGCGATTCCAGCTCAGCAGACACCTGCGCGCCAAATGCCCAGCTAACTAAGGCTAGCGTCAGGGTTAACACAATTAACACCGTTAAAAGCGCTAACCAACGTGGCACGCCTCGCCTTAAAAGCGGTGTCATGCACGTTTGCAACACACAGGCGCCTACCACTGCCCCAAAAATTAACACCAGCAGGCCAACAAGCTGCCAAAGCACTAACGCAACAACCATCAACGTTAATACAATCAAAGCACACTCGGTAAATACCTGATGTCGGTACGTCGATCGCATTACGTATTTCCTTTGTCGGTGCTTTGCTATCGCCAAGCGGTTGTCAAAAAGGTGAACGTGCTTGACCTGTGTGACACGCACTATAGAACATTAGCCTGCTTCTGCCGCACGCCCAAAACCAGCGAAGCCCCTTCCGGCGGAAGAGGCTTCGTTATTACAGCTGTTTCATTACAGACGTGTTGCTACTGGCATTGCCAAGACTCGGGGTTTAAACGAACCGCCCCAAGCCAACCGCTGAGCGCAAACGATCCATTCTCACTGCCGCCTCTTCCCGCGCCCGTTCAGCACCTTTTTGCAGCACCGCTTCAATATGAGCGGGGTCTTGCATCAGTGCATTGTAGCGTTCACGGGGGGCGCTCAAGTGAGCATTCAAGTATGCAAATACCTGATTTTTAGCATCGCCCCAGCCAATGCCGTTGGCATACTGCTCGCGTAAACTCGCGGTCTCTTCTGCGGCGGCAAAGGCTGAATAAATTTGGAACAGCGTGCAGGTGTCGGGGTCCTTCGGCTCACCAGGCTCCAGGGAGTTAGTCTTAATCTTACGTACCAGCTTCTGTAGCTTTTTCTCGGGGGCAAACAGCGGAATCGTATTGTCGTAGCTTTTGGACATCTTCCGACCGTCCAAGCCGTTCAGCAGCTGTATCTTGTCGTCTACCACCGCCTCAGGGAGAACAAAGTGCTGGCCTTTGTAAAGGTGGTTAAAGCGCCCGGCAATATCGCGGGCCATTTCGATATGCTGAATTTGGTCGCGCCCTACCGGCACCTTGTTGGCATTGAACATTAAAATGTCTGCAGCCATCAGCACAGGGTAGCCAAACAGCCCCATGGTGATGCCTTTATCAGCGTCTTGGTTCTCAGCCTCTTCGTTTTCTGCAACGGCGGCTTTGTAGGCATGGGCGCGGTTCATCAGGCCCTTGGCACACACGCAGGAGAGCATCCAGGTAAGCTCGGGGATTTCCGCGATATCCGACTGACGATAGAAAATGGCATTGTCGGTATCCAGCCCCAGCGCCAGCCACGTGGCAGCAATTTCCAGGCGCGATTCCTGCACCCGCTTGGGGTCGGGGCACTTGATCAGGGCGTGGTAGTCCGCCATAAAATAGAACGACTGCACACTGGGGTCTTGGCTCGCCTCAATAGCGGGTTTAATCGCCCCCACGTAGTTACCAAGATGGGGGGTGCCAGTGGTAGTGATACCGGTAAGGACACGGGTTTTGGCGGTCTGGCTCATGGTTTTAGGCTCTTCGGCAAATACCGCTATGATAACGTGCACTCGGGCACGTGGCGAACGGATCACATCATTGCCAATCAATTAACGACCATGTAATCAATCCATCACTAGGAACGCCACAACTTCCCCAACTTTCTTTCTCATCTTCATTCAGTAAGTTGAACGCAGTTCTTAGCACCTGCTCATTATAGTTAAAATCGTTGCTTCCTCCACCGCTAAATTCAATATTGGCTGGACTAAACTCCATTTCATTACGGCTGTACGGAGCGATCAGTAACCCACCATTAAAATCGCTTCCACCACCCCCTTTTTGAGTAAAGTTACCCAGCACAATCATTAGCCCGTTGAAAGCCGGATTCCCACCTCCATTATAGTTGCCATTTACTACCAAAACTCCTGCACCAGAAACATTATTAGCATCGACATCGCCATTTACGAAGGTAATTTTTTCATCGCCTATACTTCCAAAAACAGCATTATTCCCACTGACGCCATTGAAGGTATCATCAGCTTTATTTCTTAGTAACTCGATAAAATTATCGAAGTTTTCAGCACTTTCTCCGCGATCAAATAAACCACCTGGGATACCCTCAACTATATCCCCATTAGCAGTGCTAGCGCTGGAAAACTTTTCCGCATCGCCAGTGGCAACTGTAATATCAGGCACTTTTTCTGAACCATTAAACTCTGCACGAGAAGAAGGTAAACTCAAACGCCCCACCGGGCTGACGATAGTTAAAGGTGATATATCAGCAAAACTACACCACTGTGCGTTAGAAGCTATCGTCCCGATTGCCACATCAGCATAAGCTCGATCATAGTGTATTGAACCACCACCACTCAGATTGAGTATATTTGAAAAAACACGTCCCATTAAACGTGCTGAGCCGGTAATATTTACACCTCCAGATGGCGCTAACAGCTCGCCATACATATCACCATCGGATGCCATATCGATAGCATTACCAGTACCTTCATATAGCGAGATAAATGAGAATGCCGGGATAGACCTCCCACCTACATCAACAACCGGGTCGAAACCATTCATATCAAAAACGTTAGACCCTTTCAAAGAGACCTTTCCTTTTGAAACTATACGTAAAGCTGCGCCATCACGTAATGTAATGGCATTAGCGTCACCCCAAAGCTCTAAAGCCACATTTGAATCCGCAATGATTATAGTCGGCTCTTCTAAGACTAGACCATTACCACCTATCTTCAAGCGATTAACGTGGAAAACTTCAAATCCGTTAACATTCTTAGATTCACCTAGCACATCTGAACTTGTTGGACCATTATTACTCACCGCGTCAACATTTTTCGGATTACTGCTAAACTGGTAATCTTCGTAAAACTGACCCAAACCGTACTCTGGACAAGCTTCATTCTCTCTGACAATCTTCAACCCCTCACTTAAAAAACTTTCAAAATCAACATCTGGGTTTCGGTTGCTTATCTCCCCTTCAACTCTATTTCCTATCTCTGTATAAATATTTGGAGATGTCGCACCGCCACCAATTGCGTAGGATGTATCTGCTCTAATGCTGCCATCTGGCTGCAATGCATTTACTCCCCCCCAATTACCCAACACTTGAATACTATTATTTGCAAAAACATCGCCATCCACCCGTGTTCCTACCCGAAAGAACACATTATTCTCAGAATATAAACTGCCTGTTATTAATGCACTGTTCCCCTCAAGTGATACATCCCCAACCGCATAGACATTACCATCAATAGGCATTGTATTATTTACTTCTATTCGACCTGCAGAATAAATATCACCTGTTACTCCTGGCGCACTCCCCATATTAAAAAGTAAATCGCTATTTTCATGGAGAGCTATCAGTGAAGCCTTTCCACCGCTATTCTTCCCAACACCATAGGCACCTTTCCGAGAATCAAAACTATCAATTGCAACGCCTCCTCCACCTTGCAAATTAGCGCCATAGCAGGTGATGACACCCTCACTTAACAGGCCTTCGCCGTCTGTCTTCTCAATATTATAGCGGTAAACAACCGATGAATCACGTAGTGCACTATTACGTAAACCTCGATCACGTGATGTGATGGTGACTGTTTTATCTTGTGTATTAACTTCAAAAGTTAATTCTAGATTGGTTAATAGATCTCTTTTTATAGCATCCTGCTCACTCTCTTCTAGCTCTGCAAAATTGCCAGGAAGCAAATCATTAATAAAATCATTTAACGTACGGTCTCTTAAAACTCCTGCTAGCTCAACCCCCTGCAGTTTTCCGCCACCCATTTCAAGGCGCTCAGCAAGATAGCTTTCACGGGAAGCCTGGTTTGAATCACTGGCTAAGGCGGCTAATATGCTGTCTGATGTCATCTGAGCCTGCGTCGAGGCTCGATAATTACCTGCCAAACGCTCATCAATCAACGCACTCTGCATACCTGACATACCTAACATCAACGCGCCCGAGAGAAGCGCCATAACAATCACTAACGCTGCACCTTGTTGCTGCTTCATGAGGCTGGCCTTTATTGTGTGATTACTTTATTCCGCTCGCTGATGGTGAAGGTGATTCGATCGCACGTCTCACTCACGTCTTCTCGGCAATCACCAATAGGCAACGTAATTAAGCGAGATACTACTGTATCGCCTTTGGATTCAAAAAGCGCCGGGCAGGCTTTCTCGTCATCAACTTGGGCAAGATCAACTAGAGGCTGATTTTCAACCTCGTCCTGCAAAACACAATAATAACGTGTTCTGCTGTCAGAGCTTCGCGCATCTGGAACGATAGCGTAGTTTCCAATATCTCCTTTACGACCTGCTTCTGTCAGAGTACTTACCACAAAAATTAATGACTCTTGTTTACGACTGATCTTGTCAACGGTTTGAAACGTTTGAAAGGTCGTTAAAAAAAGTTGACCAGCGCCCAGGATAATCACCGTGCCGATGACCATTGCGACCATTAGCTCCACTAGGGTAAACCCGTATTGGCGCTGTTTCATTGCGGTGCCTCAAGCCTTGGGAGACGGAAGGTGTAGTCGAATTGGTCATTCTCATCATTGTTCAGCACCACCACTACAGTAAATTGGCATTCGTCTTCGCCGCGGCCTCTTTCGATGCTGCTTTCGCCACCATTCTCATTACGCAAAGGCTTCGAGTCACTATCGGCAAACCAGTCATCTTTCCATCGTTCCTGAAACTCTTCTAGGTTGATATTTACGCAGCTATCAACTTCGTCTTTTGCCAACTCAGCCCAGAGCCGCTCCTGAGCATCCACAGCGGCGACGCTTGCCACCGAGCGTTGGTAGCCAGCGGTGGCACTCTGCAATGCTTTTAACTGCATAGCCGCTACACCAATGAGACCAATGGAGAGAACCAAAAGCGCGATTAGGGCCTCTAATAATGAAAATCCTCGCTGTCGCAATCTGGACTGCCCCATTAGCTGCAAGCCTCTTCTTGTTCTCGTTCATCCTTTGTGAGGCTTCGTACACGCCCTAGCCCATTAACAAGAATGATACGGCAATCTTCTAACCTCGAATGGTCTAGCCTGATTTCACAATCGCTACTACCGCAATTTACAGCTTTACCAAGCCCCTCAAATTTTACCGTTATATTAGCATCCAACTGTATAGAGCTGTTGCCTACGGCATTTCTCGTCTGCGCCAAGGTGTCGTTATCGTCTTCAGGCTTGACGCTAAAGCGCCAGCTATCATCGTTCTTCTCAATCTTAAAATTGACTTCAATACGCTGTGTAATCGCTTGGCTACGGGTGTAATTTAGTCCTGACAACACTGTATTCGCATCGCTTGCCAGTTGCTGGCGAGCGATAAAATTGGAGAATGACGGCACCGCGATAGTGGCGAGAATCGCCGCGATGGCCAACGTAATCATTAGCTCAATCAGCGTGAAGCCGCGGTTTAGCATAGAATCACCAGCAATCCGGGCCACCCTCTGAGCCATTCGGCTTTCTTTCGCCCCGCGCTGTTAATGTGAGGTTCTCACTGCAGCCGTCGTTCTGTTCAGTGCTCGCCGTTAATGTGTAACCACCCCCAGTAGCGGTATCAACCGTAATGGCATAATTCTTGTGGGGCGACTCATCAGGAATGTTACAGCCAGCGTAAGAATAAGTGCTTGTATAGCAGCGCTCTAGCTGCGAAGCAGCCTGCATAAGGCCCGCGTGAGCATCGGTTCGCACTGATTTTTGCACGTAGCGGGTATAACTGGGGTAGGCAATGGCGGCAATGATGCCGATGATGACGACCACGATCATCAGCTCAATCAGGGTGAAGCCGCGCTGGCCATTCAGCAAAGAACGGCCAGAGAAGGGATGAGAAACATAGGACACGCAGCGCTGCTCCTGTATTAGTTGGCTCATACCGTTTCAGTATGTCGCAAACTCATACGCATTGCATCCGCTGCTGATTGCTTAGCTGCTGGCAATCACCTTTTCACGCAGCTCTTTTGGCATAGAGAAGGTGATGGTTTCTTCACGACCTTGTAGCTCTTCGGGTAACGCAGCCCCCATGCTTTGCAGCTTGGCAATGACGCCTTTTACCAGCACTTCCGGGGCACTGGCACCCGCGGTAATGCCTATACGCGCGACATTTTCAAGCCACTGGGAGTCGATCTGATCGGCGTTATCGATCAAGTAGGCGGGTGTGCCCATGCGCTCCGAGAGTTCCTGTAAGCGGTTGGAATTTGAGCTGTTGGGGCTACCCACTACCAGCATTAGATCGCTTTGGGCGGCTAACTCGCGCACGGCATCCTGGCGATTTTGCGTGGCGTAGCAGATATCGTCATTGCGCGGCCCCTGAATCTCGGCGAACTTATCGCGCAGCGCACCGATCACCTTGGCGGTGTCATCCATCGACAGCGTGGTTTGGGTCACAAAGGCCAGCTTGGAAGGATCATTCACCTCTAGCTTAGCGACGTCTTGCTCGTCTTCAACCAAGTAGATACGCCCACCGTGGGAGGTATCGTAACGCCCCATGGTGCCTTCGACTTCCGGGTGGCCTTCATGGCCGATCAAGATGCATTCCTGACCACGCTTGGCGTAGCGCAACACTTCCAGGTGCACTTTGGTTACCAGCGGGCAGGTGGCATCAAACACTTTCAAGCCACGCCGCTCAGCGTCGGCTTGCACCGCCTGGGAAACGCCGTGGGCAGAGAAAATCACAATGACGTCATCCGGCACTTCGTCGAGCTCTTCGACGAATACGGCCCCACGGGCGCGCAGCGTTTCGACCACAAAGCGGTTATGGACGACCTCGTGGCGCACATAAATGGGCGGACCGAACACATCCAGTGCGCGGTTGACGATGTCGATCGCGCGATCAACACCGGCGCAAAAGCCGCGCGGATTAGCCAACTTGATCTGTATGGGCTGTGACGGCCCTGATGGCTGGGTGCTTGTTGGCTGAGTACTTGTTGACTGCGTACTGGGTAAATTCATAGGAGCGCCTTGATGCGATATCGCATCTGCTTTAGTGAATTCGACTGCCGCCAGGTGGTGGGCTGAGCTTAATGGGTAGTCACCGGTTTAACCTCTAACACTTCGACTTCAAACGTCAGTGTACGACCTGATAACGGATGATTGAAGTCTACCTCGATACGATCACCGTCGATGGTTTTGACCACGCCGGGCAGTTCCGTTCCCGCTTTATCGGCAAACGACATCACCATACCAATTTCCGCCTCTTGATCGCCAAAATCCTTACGCTTCAGCGTTTGAATATTCTGCGGGTTGTGCTGGCCAAAAGCGTGTTCAGGGGTTATCTGAAAGGTACCCTCCTGACCTGCGGCCATGCCTTTAATCGGGTGTTCAAAGCCGGGCGGCAGGTTACCGTCACCATATTCAAACGTGGCCGGGGCTTTGTCTTTGGTGGAGTCCACCAAGGTGCCGTCTTCAAGCTTTAAGGTGAAGTGCAACGTCACTTCCATGCCGTCATCGATTAAATAGTCGCTCATTACAGCTCTCAATAGTCAGTTAATGCGAAGCGCTGTGCGTCTTTTTACGCCGCCGCTCACCCATAATAGATTCCCAAATTAACGCCACCGCCCCTAGGGTAATCGCGATATCCGCCACGTTAAACGCCGGGTAGTACCACCCGGCGGCGTGGAAGGAGAGAAAGTCGATCACATAGCCGTGTACCAGGCGATCGTAGAGATTCCCCAGGGCACCACCGATAATCAGCGGTAGCGCTATCGCCAGTAGCTTTTCGTCATGTTTGATGCGCGAGAGCCAGACCGTTAGGCCCACGCTGGCGCCAATGGCAATAATGGCGAAGAACCAGCGCTGCCAGCCGGGATGCGTGGCTAAAAAGCTGAACGCCGCGCCGGTATTGTGCAGCAGGGTCAGGTTAAAGAACGGCAGCACCTCGACCGGCTGCGCATAGCTCAACTGGCTACTGGCTATGTACTTGGTGACCAAATCCAACACGATCACCGCCACTGCTAGCCACAGCCAGCGCAGCGGCCGCTGCATCGTCGCCCGCGCGCCTGTATCAGGCATAGTAGCGAACCTCACCGCTGCCTTCGGGGAGGTTGCTGATACAGCGGCCACATAGATCCACATGATCAGCATGCGTTCCGACGTCAGGGCGATGGTGCCAGCAGCGCTCGCACTTGGTGTTGTCGCTGGCTTTAACCGCCACTTTCAAGCTGTCTAGCTCAGTGCCTTCGGCAGCGCCTGCTTGTGCATCAGAAAGAGGCTTAAGCGTGACTTCGCTGGTCAGCATCACAAAGCGCAGCTCATCGCCCAGCTTGGCCAGCGTCGCTTTCAGCTCATCACTTACGTACAGCGTCACCTCGGCTGCCAGGCTGCCTTTGATGACTTTGGCGTTCCGGGCGTCTTCCAGGCACTTGTTGACCGAGTGCTTGACCTCCAGCACCTGCTCCCAAAAAGCCCTGCCCAGCTCGGCGTCGTCTTCGAGGCTACCCAGCTCAGTGTAGTAGGTCTCCAGCAGCACACTGTCGCCGCGCTTACCGGGGATATTCTCGTGGATTTCCTCGGCAGTGAAGGAGAGAATCGGCGCGATCCAGCGGCTCAGCGCTTCCACCACGTGATACAGCGCGGTTTGCGCACTGCGCCGCGCCAGCGAATCGGTCTGTGTGGTGTACTGGCGGTCTTTGATAACGTCTAGATAGAAGCCACCCAATTCCCGGGCGCAGAAGCCGTGCACCTGCTGGTATACATCCAGAAAACGGTACTCTTCATAGGCGGTTTCGATCCGCGCCTGCAACTGAAAGGCGCGGTCCACCACCCACTGATCCAGCGCCAGCATATCGCCAAAGGCGACTTTATTACGTTCCGGGTCGAAGCCGTTAAGGTTCGAGAGCAGGAAGCGGGCGGTGTTACGAATCCGCCGATACACATCGGAGGTGCGCTTCAAAATCTCGTCAGAGACCGCCATTTCACCGGAATAATCGGTGGAGGCAACCCACAAACGCAGAATGTCGCCGCCCAGTTTATCCATCACTTCTTGCGGCGCGACCACGTTGCCCAGCGACTTGGACTGCTTGCGGCCCTGGGAATCAACGGTAAAGCCGTGGGTCAGCAGTTGGCGATACGGCGGATGGCCGTCAATCGCCGAGCCGGTCAGCAGCGACGAGTGGAACCAGCCGCGGTGCTGGTCAGAGCCTTCTAAGTACAGATCAGCCCGCGGGCCGGTTTCGTGGCCATGGGGGTGCGAGCCGCGCAGTACGTGGCGGTGCGTGGTGCCGGAATCAAACCAGACATCCAGCGTATCGGTGACCTTATCGTAATCCGCCGCTTCTGCACCCAGTAGCTCTGCTGGTTCGAGCTTGAACCAGGCGTCGATGCCTTCTTGCTCAACGCGTTTGGCGGCCTCTTCCATCAGCCCAACGGTGCCTGGGTGCAGCTCGCCGGTTTGTTTGTGTAAGAAGAACGGGATCGGCACGCCCCAGTTGCGCTGGCGTGAGATACACCAGTCCGGGCGATTGGCGATCATGCTATGCAGGCGCGCCTGGCCCCAAGCGGGGGTAAACGCCGTTGCTTGGATGCCTTCCAGAGCACGCTCGCGCAAGGTTTTACCGTCGTTACCTTTAATATCCATGCCCACAAACCACTGCGCGGTGGCACGGTAGATTACCGGGGTTTTGTGCCGCCAGCAGTGCATATAGCTGTGGGTAATGACTTTGTGCGCCATCAGCGCGCCCACTTCGCCAAGTTTCTCAACAATATGCGGGTTGGCTTTCCAGATCATCTGGCCGCCGAAAAACGGCAGGTCATCGGCGTAAACGCCATTGCCCTGCACAGGGTTGAGCATGTCGTCGAACTCCATGCCATGCTCACGGCAGGTGATAAAGTCGTCCATACCGTAAGAGGGTGCCGAGTGCACAATACCGGTACTGCCCACTTCAGACTCGACGTAATCGGCTAGATAGACCGGCGACAAGCGATCGTAGAACGGGTGGCGGAAGTTGATTAAATCCAGCGTTTCGCCTTTTGCGGTGGCGATCACCTCACCGGTTAGCTCATAGCGCTCAAGGCAGCTTTCCACCAGCTCTTCAGCCAGCAGTAACAGGCGCTCACCGGTATCTACCAGCGCATAGGTGAACTCGGGGTGAACATTTAGTGCCTGGTTGGCCGGAATGGTCCAAGGCGTGGTGGTCCAGATGACCACGGCAGCAGGCTTGGCAAGCTCGCTTAGGCCAAAGGCCGCGGCCAGTTTATCGGCGTCTTCCACCGGGAAAGCGACGTCGATGGCGTCGGACTTTTTATCGGCGTACTCGACTTCGGCCTCCGCCAGCGCCGAGCCACAATCAAAGCACCAGTTGACCGGCTTCAAGCCTTTAAATACATAGCCCGCTTCGACCATCTCCGCCAGGGCACGAATCTCACCCGCTTCGTTGGCGAAGTCCATGCTGCGGTAAGGGTGATCCCAATCGCCGATGATGCCCAAGCGCACAAAGTCAGCCAGCTGGGTTTCGATTTGCGCGCCGGCGTATTCACGGCACAGCTCGCGGGCATGTGCTGGCGCCAGGTGCTTGCCGTGGGTGGTTTCTACTTTGTGCTCAATGGGCAAACCGTGGCAGTCCCAGCCCGGCACATAGGGGGCATCGAAACCGGCTAAGTTTTTCGACTTGACGATAATATCTTTGAGGATTTTATTAACGGCGTGACCAATATGAATACTGCCGTTGGCGTAGGGAGGGCCATCGTGCAGCACAAACAACGGCGCGCCCGCGCGTGCTTCACGCAGGCGCTGGTAAATGTTCATATCCTGCCATTTTGAAACGCGCCCCGGCTCTTGCTTCGGCAGCATGCCGCGCATGGGAAAATCAGTTTCAGGCAAATTCAGCGTGTGCTTGTAATCCATAGTCCGGTCAGCCGTCGTTAGCATCAGCGGGGTTTCCCGCCGAGGGAGAATCAGAAGGAATCGTATTTGAAGACGCCGCATTTGAAGACATGTCCTCACGCCCAAGCGGGGCAGAGGCTAGCGGAAGCGAATAGTCATGCTTACCCACCATCGCCGCAAAATACTGGCGAGCGCGGGCTTGGTCATGTTCAATTTGCGTTTTCAGCGCGTCAAGGTCGTCAAACTTAACCTCGCCCCGCAGGCGTGTGCAGGGGTATACCGTCATCCGCTGGCCATACAGGTCGCCCTTGAAGTCCAGCAGGTGTACTTCTAGCGTTGGCCGTTTTGCCCCCACCGTAGGGCGAAAGCCGACATTGGCCACCGCCGGGTGGCGCTCGCCATTTTCAAGTTCCGCCACCACCGCGAACACGCCGCGCAGCGTTAGTGGCTGGGGCATCAATGGCAAGTTAGCCGTCGGTACGCCAATGGTGCGCCCCAGCTGCTGGTCGCGCACCACGCGGCCGTGCAACGAATAAGGGCGCCCCAGCAAACGCGCGGCGGCGGAAAAGTTACCGCTGGCAAGCAAAGTACGTACCCGCGAACTGGACACCCGCTCATTATCCACGGTGAAGGTGCGGGTATGTTCAACGCCAAACTCCTGTGCGCCCCCGACCTCCGCCAGCAGCGCGAAATCGCCGCGGCGATCGCAGCCAAAGCGGAAGTCGTCGCCCACGACCAAGTGCTTAACGCCCAGCCCTTCAATCAACACCTGGTCGATAAATTCACGCCCGGTAAGGCTGCGCAGTGAATCGTTGAACGGCAGGCATAACACTTGTTCCGCGCCGAAATCGCGCAGTAGCCGCACCTTTTCGCGCAGCCGGGTTAACCGCGGCGGCGCCTGGTCACCGGCGAAAAACTCCCGCGGTTGGGGCTCAAACACCACCACTGTTAGCGGTACACTCCAGCGCGCCGCGTGTTCACGGCACTGCTGCAGAATGGCTTGATGGCCGCGGTGCACCCCATCGAAGTTGCCGATAGTGGCAACGCAGCCACGATGAGCCGCTTTCAAGTTGTGCAGACCTCGAATGACGCGCATGGCACCTCAGCCGTTGGAAGGACGATAAAGCCCCTGATTATAACGAACCCGCCCGCTAGGGTCAGGGCTACGATTGCATTTTAAAATGACGGAAGCGCAAACCCAGGGCTGCCAGCCACGCAAAGTAAAGCGCACCGCCTAACACCACTAGCCCGGCAACCCAGCTTACCCGCTGCCAAAGGCCAAAGGTGAGCCAGGCCTGCCACTCGGGGGCAACCATATAAAGTGCTGCGCACATTAAGGCACTCCCCCCCACCAACTGCACAGAAAAGCGCTGCCAGCCGGGCTGGATCACCAGCACGCCCCGCTTATGCAGTAGGTAACCCAGCAGGCCCGCATTTAAGAACGCCGAAAGTGCCGTCGCTAGCGCTAAACCCGCATGAGCCAGCGGCCAAATCAACAGCAGGTTAAACACCATATTGGCGATCATGGCGATAATGCCCACCTTGACCGGGGTTTTGGTGTCTTGACGGGCGAAAAACCCCGGTGCCAATACTTTAATCAGCATAAAGGCCACCAAGCCAAAAGCATAAGCTCGCAGGCTCATCGCCGCCATTTGGATATCGTTGTCGGTCATCGCGCCGTAATGAAACAGCGTGATCAACAGCGGCTCGGCAAGCACCGCCAGCGCGAGTGCCGCGGGTAAGCCTAACAGCAATACAAGGCGAATGGCCCAATCGAGCATCGCCGCAAAGTGCTCTTTGGACTGCTCCGCATGGCGCTTAGACAGCGCGGGCAAAATCACCGTGCCAATCGCCACCCCAAAAACCCCCAGCGGCAGCTCCACCAAACGGTCCGAGTAGTAAAGCCACGACACGCTGCCTGCCGCCAACAATGACGCCAAAACGGTATCCAGTAACAGATTAATCTGCGATACCGAGACCCCGAACAGCGCCGGCCCCATGAGTTTCAGAATGCGCCGCACGCCCTCGTGGGCAAAGTTGGGCCAGGGCGTGGGCATCAGCCCCAAACGCAATAAAAACGGCACCTGAAAAACCAGCTGGGCCGCCCCGGCGATTAGCACGCCCCAGGCCAGCGCCATGGCAGGCTCTTCCATCAGCGGCATTAACAACAGCGCCGCGCCAATCAGCGAAAGGTTAAGCAGCACCGGCGTAAAAGCGGGGACCGCAAAACGGCTCCAGGTATTCAGCACGCTGCCAGAAAACGCGGTGAGCGAAATCAGCAATAAATAGGGAAAAGTTAAGCGCAACATATCAGCAGTCAGCGCCAGCTTTTCAGGGTCACGTCCAAAACCAGGCGCAAACACCCACACCAGCCACGGCGCGCAGAGCATGGCCAAGGCGGTGATCAACGCCAGTACCGCGGTTAAGCTGCCAGCGGTAGCATTCAACAGCTCGCGAATTTCCTCCCGGCTGCGCTGGGTGGAATACTCCGAAAGCACCGGCACAAAGGCCTGATTGAAGGCACCTTCGGCAAACAGACGGCGCAGAAAATTGGGGATTTTAAACGCGACAAAAAATGCATCGGCGCCGCTGCCTGCCCCCAAAAAGGTGGCCACCACCACATCTCGCGCCAGCCCCATCACCCGCGACAGCATGGTCATGGCACTGACCACAAGGCCGGAGCGCATCAGGCCGCTGGGAGCAATACGGGTACCGGAGGCAGTATTGGGTGTTTTACTCGCCGTCATAAACTATCCAGAAAACGCATCCAGAAAAACTCATCCAGAAAACCCCACCCAAAAAAACATCTAGAACTACTATCCAAAACTACTATCCAAAACTACTATCCAGAAAATCATCCAGACACAAAAAAACCGGCCGCAGCCGGTTTTTTAGGGCGCCTGCCGGCTTACGCCGCCAGTGCCTTAATACGCTTGTTCAAACGGCTCTTCAGGCGAGCTGCTTTCTTCTTAGACAGCACGTCTTTGTCTGCAATACGGTCAACGACCGGCTGCATAGCCTTAAACTCTTCCATTGCCTTGGCGTGGTCGCCGGTGCCGATCGCTTTCACTACACGCTTGATGTAGGTGCGGACCATGCTGCGCTGGCCGGATTTCAGGACGCGACGGTTCTCGGCCTGACGGGCGCGCTTGCGAGCTTGCTTGCTGTTCGCCACAGAGTATCTCCTTGGAGAATAAAGGTCGCCGAAAAAACGGCAACGAAATTAAATATGTATTCGTCGGCTGCGCTGTCACAGCACGACGTTTCCGCAACAACCAATTTATTTGGAGAGCGTTTCAACCCACCAAAACATATAACAGGCAGTTTAAAATAAGCTGCCCGCTAACGGGTCTTGTCTGAGAGGATGGCGTAGTCTATCACGCGCCAAGCGTGCTTGCCAGCGGATGTCAATCCCTGTTGGCAACAACCAGTAAGGTAAAGATTACAGCGCCGCCAAGCAGCCATTCACGCGGAACCGTTTGAAGCGTACTATCGCTCTAGCGTTGATACAGCGGACAACATGATGCGCAGTAGCAAAACCGTCTTGAACAATAAACCCTAACAGGAATCCTTCTATTACCGATGCGACGCCTTCACGCAAAGCTACTGTTAGCCGTCAGCATACCGTTGGCATTGGTGTCATCGATGCTGGTGCCTATACTCCATATCCACATGGAAACGCGCTTCGACAGCCTGCATGCAGAGGCGGATGCGTTGCTGAAAGTTGGTCAAGAAGCGCTCGTCCGCGATATCAATGATAGCCTTAATTACGCATTGGCCACCTCTGAAATGCCCACGCTACAGCGTTTCCTATCGGCACAAAACAGCGTGGCGCCGAATAAACAGGCGTATTCGCTTAGCGATTTATCTCAGCTGTCGACCTTCTTAAACACGCTTATCAGCCACCATCCCCGCTATAGCAAACTGGTGCTGATGGATAACAACGGGCACGAAATACTGCGGGCTCCCCACAGCGTAAACACAGGGCCGCGTGTGACCGGCAACCAACACGCCAATACCGATTACTTCAAAGAAGCGGTTCGGCTGCTGCCTCGCGAACTTTATATTTCCCCGCCGGGTCGTAACTTGCAGTATGAGCTGCTCGGCCAAAATGTAATTCCGGTGGTTAACGTCTCCACCCCGATTTTTAATGCCACAGGCAAACGCCTTGGCGTTGTCATGCTAAGCCTCAACTGGGACTATCTTACCAACGCCTTGCATCAAGCCATGACGCTCGACCAAGACGCCGATGTACTGTTGGTGAATGCCCAAGGCCGCTGGCTGCTCAACGATTCGCCCTCACAGCTGAGTTTGCTACCCTTTGGCGGCGACTTCAGTGCCTCTGCGCCCCAATATTGGCAGGCGATGCAGCAGCAAAATGAAGGCCGCACTACCATAGACGACCACATACTCCGGTTTAAAACGGAAGATATACGTACCCAGCGCTATCGCAGTCTTGCTGGTAATATTGCCAGCGACCCCGCCGACTACCCCTGGACACTCGGGGTGACGCTACCCAAACCTTCTTGGCACACGCTGCTTCAAGAAGAAACCACCGTGATTTTGTTTCTGGTACTTATTTACAGCGTCTCGGTGGCCTTTGGGATCTTTTGGGTCTTTAGCAGTCAGCGCCAGCGTCAATTACGACGGGCCGCTCAGCGGCGCGCCGTTGAGGCAAGCGATCTCTATGAAAACGCGCCCTGTGGCTATCACTCCTTGGATAGCCAAGGCCGCGTGATCAAAATGAACCGTACCGAACTCGCTTGGCTAGGTTATACCGCCGAGGAAGTCATTGGCCAAGTGGACTATCGAGACTTCATCACACCCGACACTCGCGAACAGTTTGAAAACGCCTTCGAGCGCGTGCAGAACGGTCAGCCAGGCAGCGCTGAGTGCAGCCTGCTCACCCGAACCGGCGAACGTCGCGACGTGATGATTCAAGCCTCTGCCTACCAACGCGACGGGCGCTTTGTGCATTCCCGGGCCACCGTTTTTGACCTCACTGAACGCAAACAGCTAGAAGAACAGCTACGCACTCAGGCGATGACCGACCCGTTAACCGGGGTTTTCAACCGGCGCTACTTACAGGCGCAAGCCACTATCGAGATCTCCCGCGCACGGCGGCAAAATCACCCAATCGCCTTGATTGCGATCGATATTGATCACTTCAAACGCTTCAACGACGATTATGGTCACGATGTTGGCGATGAGGTGCTGCAACGTTTCACACAGCGAGTGGGCGGCCTGCTCCGCCATGAAGACTTGTTATGCCGGGTGGGCGGGGAAGAGTTTGCTATTTTGCTACCCAATACGTCGCTCGAACAAGCCCTACAGGTAGCCGAGCGGATACGCGACACAATTGAAAATACCCGAATTCAAGTGCAAAACGGCAATACAGAACAAGTGCTACGATTGACGGCCTCGTTAGGCGTTGCCGTTATCTTACCCAACGAAAGCTCTCTTGAGCCCGCGCTAAAACGTGCTGATTTGGGGCTTTACCAAGCCAAAGAAAATGGCCGCAATCAAGTAGTGGTTAACTCACAGGCTTAGCCAGCCAGCGTTTAGACCTCGAACCCGACGATTTGGCGCAGCAGCAGGGCTAGCCGAGGTTGATATTAAAATTTTGCGTGAGGAAACCCGCCTACTTCTCATTCATAACATGGCCGGGTACAAGTGTGGCTTGTCCTATCTAAAACCAAGCACCACCACTACGGCACTGGCTGCCCCATGGGCGCTAGAATTTTGCGCAAGAAGTGACGCGTTCGCTCATCTTTGGGTGCGGTGAATAGCTCCTCCGGTGGGGCTTGTTCGACGATGCCACCTTCGTCCATGAATACCACACGGTCCGCCACTTCCCGCGCGAACTGCATCTCGTGGGTGACCACGATCATCGTTTGGCGCTCTACCGCTAGCTGCTTCATCAGGCTCAACACCTCTTCTACCCATTGAGGGTCAAGGGATGAAGTCGGTTCATCAAACAGAATGACATCCGCATTCGCGGCCATCGCCCGGCCAATGCCTACCCGCTGCTGCTGGCCGCCGGAAAGTGAAGCCGGGTAAGCATCCGCTTTTTCCGCTAGGCCAATGCGCTGCAGAATTTCTCTGGCCCGCGCATGGGCCTTAGCTTTGGGCAGCTTATCCACCACGATCATGCCCTCGCTGATATTCTCCAGCGCGGTTTTGTTGGCGAACAAACCATAGTTCTGAAACACGAACGCGGTGCGCCGACGCAGCGCCAAGATATCTGCCCGACTGGCGCGCTGGGTATCAACACTCAGGTCGCCCACCTGCAAACGGCCTGCATCTGGCTTTTCAAGGAAGTTAATACAGCGCAGTAGCGTTGACTTACCCGTTCCAGAAGGCCCAATAATCACAATGATCTCGCCTTGGGAAAGACTCAAATCGATATCGTGAAATACCGTATGGTCGCCAAAACGTTTGGTGATGCCTTGCAGCGAAATCATCGTTGATAGGCCTTATTCAGGTAAATTTCCAATCGACGCTGGCCCCAGGAGAGCACTTCCACCACCGCCCAATAAATCAATGCCACCAGCAAGAACGCTTCTAAATAGAGAAAGCTGCCGGCAGCTTCTTTTTGCGTAGCGCCCATCAGCTCGGTAACGCCCAATGTAAAGGCCAACGAGGTCGCCTTAATCATATCGATGAAATAGTTCATCAGCGTCGGTGTCGCCACCCGAGTTGCCTGGGGCAAGATAATGCGTCGCATCAGCTGTGACTGGGTCATGCCGATGGAGAGCGCAGCTTCGGTCTGGCTGCGGTCAATCCCCACAATCGCCGCACGTATGGACTCGGCCATATAGGCAGAAAAGTGGAGTGTTAACCCCAGCACCGCGGCGGTGACGCCGGTAATCGAGATCAACGCGCTAATCAGCTGCGGCAGACCATAGTAGAAAAGAAACAGCTGAACCAGCAGCGGCGTACCGCGGAAAAACGAGATAAACAACAGCGCCACACCGTTGAAGAACGGCACTTTTGAGACGCGAACCACCGCCAGCAGGCACGCCAGTATCAGCGCAAAGCACATGGCGATCGTCGCCATTTGAAGGGTGAGCGGCAAATAGCGCAGCAGAACCGGCAACAGCCCCCACATATAGTCAAGGTTAAGCATGGCAATCCAACGTCGTCATTAAAATTAGCCAAATCGCTCATAAGTAAAACGGCCGTGGCAATGCCACGGCCGCGTGAAACGAATTGCGCTAGAAGTTACGGCTGAGTGATATCGGTATCAAACCACTTTTCAGATATCTCGCGCAGTTCACCGCTTTCGCGAAGCTCTGCCAGGGCTGCGTCAACGCGGTCGCGCTGTTCGCGGCCCGCCTCGTCATCACGAAACGGCAGCGCGTTCTCAATGGTTGAGAACGGCTGACCAGCCAGCTCTAATGGTAGGCCTTTCTCTTTAATGACCTGCGTAGCACTCACGCGGTCCATCACGAAGGCTTCGACGCGGCCCAAGGCCACATCCTGCTCGATATTGGACTCATAGGTGCGAATATCGATTTCATCGGCATTGGGTAACGCTTGCAGAAGCTGCTCGTAGTTCGAACCCAGGTTGACCGCAACGCTTTTGCCGGATAAATCCTCAACGCCCTGAATAGACTCATTACCTGCCCGCACCACGACCTGCGCCCCGTCGTACACATAGGGCTCCGTGAAGGCATACTTGGCTTCACGCTCTGGGGTGATCGTAATCTGGTTAGCAATGGTATCGATACGACCAGACTCCAGCATGCCCGCTAAACCTGAAAAGCTCGCGGTAACAAACTCGATATCCTCCCCGGTCAGTTCACCCACAGCGTTCATGACATCGACTTCAAAACCCTTTAGCTCGTCCTGCTCCACAAACGTAAAGGGAAAATAACCGCCGGACATACCCACCCGCAGCGTATCGGCTTGGGCAGAGGTGGCGAACAACCCGCTGGCGACGCTTAGCGCAAGCGCGGCGAGGGAAATATTAAGCGGACGTGGCAGTGGCATGCTATTGATTCCTTTTGGGTAGCTTCAAACGACAATGGCTATCATTTTACTCCTGCTTCAATAGCAAATAAAGAATATGCAAATTAATTTTTATTCTTTTATCGAATAAGCATGCTAAATCTTATGGCTGCTTGATAGCGGACACAGCTTTGATTCTATCATTTGCCCTTTATGAGCCGGTGAAAGACGACTTCTAGCCAATCTGCTAAACTTTCTTAATAAACTTTAATTGTCTAAATTAGGGAAAAACATGGCCGATCTACTCGACCCTACCAACGATTACGTTTTTAAACGGCTTTTCGCAGAAGCGCCTGATCTTCTGGTTAATCTGATCAACGACCTGCGCCCAGACCTGCCTGACATAGCCTCAGTAGACATCCTCAACCCCAACATTGAAGCTAACGAACTAACCGGCAAATACATTATTCTTGATGTGTTAGCGCGTGATAGCGAAGGCCACTGCTATAATGTAGAGATACAGGTGCGCCGCTATGGCGCTTGGCACAAACGCGGTTTGTTTTATCTTACCCGCATGCTTGGCTCACAGCTCAACATGGGCGAGGATTACCAAGAATTACGGGCTTCAGTAGGGCTGCACCTGCTGGATTTCGACTTGTTCACGGCCACCGAGGACGAGCGCCAGCAAGCGATTTGGCGTTTTGAAATGCGCGATGAGCAACAACCCAACGTCTCGCTCGGGAACATTCTGCAGATGAACCTGATCGAACTAAACAAAGCAGACCGCTTGGGTTTGCCACCCGGCCCACTGCTTGACTGGATCACCTTTTTTAAACATTGGCAGGAGGAATTAACCATGGCCAACATTGCCCACGAACCTGTCAAAAAGGCCATGAGCCGGATCAAGCAGCTCAGCGCAGACGAAGAAACCCGACGCCTCGCCTTTGTACGAGAACGGGCACTACGCGATGAAGTTTCGTTTATCAACGAAGCTAAGCGAGAAGGGATTAAGCAAGGGATGGAGCAGGGAATAGGAAAAGGCCGCAAAGATGTTGCCCGGAAGCTGATCGAGATGAATCTATTACCGGATGCTCAGATCGCCGCTGCATCAGAGCTGACGGAAGAAGACATCAGGGCATTGCGTGAGGAAATAAAGCATTGACTACTAAAAACATGAGCCGCATCAAACCGCTCAGCGCTGATGAGAAAACTCGACTCCTCGCCCTTGTGCGGGAGCGAGCACTGCATGATGAGGTTTCATTTGCTAACGAAGCTAAGCGAGAAGGCCTTGAAGAAGGCCGCGAAGACGTTGCCCGGAAGCTGATCGAAATGAACCTGTTAACGGATACTCAGATCGCTGCTGCATCAGAGCTAACGGAAAATGACATTAAAGCATTGCGTAAAGAAATAAAGCATTGATCGCCTCAGGCACGCACTGTTTCAAAACAGTGCAACACTGCCAGCTACTCAACATCTCCTGTGTATGCTCGCATTGCTGTTTGATGGCGTTATCCAGAATATCCAGCAGCGCTTGGTAATTGTCAGGCATTGTATTGTTAAGCCAGCTAACCTCAATACGGTCACCAGCGCGGCCGTTAGCGAAACGGCAACAGACCCTCGCGCCCTCCGAATTAATAAACTCAGCGGCAAGTTAATTAATCCAGCAGCGAAAGAACACTTTGCGGGTTCTGATTGGCCTGAGCTAACATTAACCCCCCCTTATTCATCACATCGGCAGTAGCGCCACTATTTAGCGCCTGATGACTACGTGAGGAGGGCTTTGTGGCTATCTGACGTCTTCTTGACGTCATAACAATGCAAAATCATCTTTTAATGCCCGTTTTTTATCACGTTTTGGCATCAACAACCGCCACTTACCCACGATCCGCCCCCACCCTGTCGTCGATGGTAATGCTTACACCGTTGAACCCACTCATGGGGTATCAGTCGGGAAGTGGCTGCAGTCGTCGGATACCGGGAAGTAAGCGGGGCCACCACTTATTGGCCGCCACACCAAGCCGCACCCGGATCTGGCGGGCTTTTACTGTGAACATCGCCGCGACTTTCAACACCTGTTCTCGCAGTTTCATCAGGCTCCAGCCATGCCCGGCATGTCGCTCCATCACGCAACGGACACTGTACAATACCTGGTAAGCAGTGAGGCTCAACAGCAGGTTAACCTGATTCCGGGCCATGACGTCCTGCACCGTTAAGTGCCCCCGGTCTGTTGAGGATAAATGGAGATCAAGAGCCGACTTGAGTTCGCCCATGTGGGCCTCTGCTTTGCCGCGTTTGCGATAAAGGGCCAGGACTTTCTCCGGCGGGTAATCATAGCGACTGAGGTTTGTTACCAGGAAGAAGGCATGAGGCAGCAGGTCATCGGTTTTTTCCTGGACGATCAATACCACACGGCGAGGTGGCTCCCAGCTACCGGCCTGGTAGTCCAGGTCATGGCACCACTCCCGCGGCGTCTCCGGTGGTCGCCCGGGCGGCCGTTTGAGATAGGGTGCCGCCAGTGTCAGTAACGTTTTATTGCTTTTTAGCCGCCCCAGATAGGCGATATCCTTTGAGTCGAGCGCGCGTAGCGTTTCGCCATCGGTAAAGCCCGCATCCAGGCGTACGCGAAACTGATCCACGTCGCGATGGGTGCCTTCCATCAAACGCTGAACGAGGTGAGGGATCCAGGTATCTGCGTTTTCCGCCGGGCCGGCATTCCCTTCTCGAAGTAAGCCGCCCACCATGTCACCGGTTTCGGCGATAGAGGCGATAAGCGTTGAGTAAATCCGGGCACCGGCATAGCCGTTGTAGACACTGCCACCCTGGTGCCCAAAGACCTCGATGGGCAGCCCATCGATATCGAGGGTCATCGGCGTATTCGCCGTATAAGGGGTGACATCTGGCAAGCTGTTAAAGCGCCAGATCGCCAACCGCAATAAGCCTTCGTGCACCGTGTCGAGGTTGTCTGGCTGACTCAAGCAGGTGATTAAGCGAGATAGCGTGGCTTGCGAAGGGCGTGCTTCCTCCAGCGGCACTAAGCTTCGTGCATCGCTACAGGCCAGCCGCCAGAGTGGGTCGTGACCCAGTACGTCAGTATCGTTTAAGTCGCCCCATCCCATGGCCCGCTGCAGCACGACGGTACGGAGTTGGCTGGCCAGTGAGTGGCGTACGCGCAACGGATCACGCGGGTCAATCAAGTGGTCTTCAAGCGCGCCAATCACTCCACTATTATCGAGCGCTTCACGAAGTATCACCCCCCGGCGTCGCTGGTGGTGGCATCGCCGCTTAATTGCACATGAACAGAGCCGTTGCAGGTCGGTGACCAGGAAGGTAGTCTTTCACCCATAGCGGATGGTCCTCTTGCATCAGGTTCTTGTCGGAACGTTCTGATTTTAAAAGAGAATACCATTCGCTATTTTTGTTTTCAGGCCCACGTCATGAATAAGGCAGGGTACAGAGTTGGCTGGCCAGCGAGTGACGTGCGCGCAAAGGATCACGCGGGTCAACTAGCTGATATTCAAGCGCGCTGATAACGTCGCTGATATCAAGCTCTTCGCGGAGTAGTAATCCACCAGCATTACTAGTGGTGGCATCGCCGTTTAATTACACATGAACAGAGCCGTTGCAGGTTGGTGACCAGGAAGGTAATCTTTCACTAATAGCGAATGGATCTCTAGGCCCAGGCTCTTGGCGTAACATGCTAATTTGCTTAGACAGCACCATTTGTCATCTTTGTTTTCAGGCCTGCGTCATGAATAAGGCAAGCTGAAGCTCTGACTCGACCTCCTTGGCATTTAGATTACGGGCACTCTGAAGGATTAGCTAGTGCAATAGGTCGTTGGTGGCTACCTCTGGTTGCTATAGAGCGTGCAGATTAGACTTGGACATGGCGTATCATTCCTCTGTTGATTGTGATCTTGGTGGTGATCAACCAATAGGATACTCCCCCTTCAGCTGATAAATTATTGCTAGATGTAAATAATATCGAGGAATTTCGAGAAATAAAAATTATATTGGCCTTAGTTATAAAACCATATCTGTAAAGTCTATCGCTAACGCTTTCCCTGCTAACAATGACTTAAAAAAAGGAAATAAAACTGATAGTTATAATGTCGTGATCAAGTTTAACTATAGAGAAATACTTGACGTAGAGCATTTCGGTGAAAAGACTTTTGCCTCCTTATATACTGATGGGCAGTGAAAAAAGAGTTCGATCTTGATGTTGCATGCTCAATAAATAGCTTAGACTGGGTTATTGCTGGGGGAAAAGTAGATAGATTTTGTAAAATCTGCATCTTAAAAATTCACTTTGACGATTTCTTTTTCATGTTGTCGCAATAATCCTTATTTAAAGGAACTCCTAATGCAGCACAGAAAATAATAGTTGATTTTATTTACATAGCATTGATAAAATTGATGTTTTTATGCAACTCTTTGGCTCAGCACTAAGAAAAATGATGGCTATCATGCAACTGTAAATCAAGCTTTTGAGTCAACCATGATTCGCCAAGATCCTTTATTTAATTTTATTTTATTTTTTTGAAAAACCCTTGCACAACGATTGAGACTTTCAAAGAAGTGAAGCCATATAAGATATTTTGACATGCAATTTAAAGATTACATTAATAGTCTTTAAATTTATTCTTTAAATTCAAGGAGTTTAAAATGCATCCATGTTTCCAAATTGCTGGAAGAGTAGTGGGATATGATTACGATCCGCTTGTAATTGCTGAAATAGGTATTAATCATGAAGGATCACTTTCGGTTGCCAAAGACATGGTCGATGCTGCCATTACGGCTGGCGCAGAGGTAATTAAGCATCAAACTCATATCGTTGAAGATGAGATGAGTAAGATGGCTAAAAGTTCTATTCCTGGTAATGCCGATATTTCTATATATGATATCATGGAACGCTGCTCATTAGATGAGAAAGATGAGCATGAGTTAATGCAGTATGTTCAAGATAAAGGTGCGATTTTCATTAGCACCCCCTTTTCACGAGCCGCTGTCGACAGATTAATTAAATTCAATGTTCCAGCTTTTAAAATTGGATCTGGTGAGTGTAACAACTATCCTTTGCTAGAATATATATCCTCCTTCGGAAAGCCAGTCATAATTAGCACTGGCATGAATGATATTGAGAGTGTTGAAAAAGCAGTTAATATTTTTAGAGGGAACGAAATACCTTTTGCATTATTACATACTACAAATTTGTATCCGACACCTCCAGAACTAGTCAGGCTTGGAGCCATGACCGAATTGGCCGATAAGTTTCCTGATGCGGTGTTTGGTCTGTCTGATCATACTACTGATAATTTGGCATGCTTAGGTGCAGTTGCTTTGGGGGCTTCTATATTGGAGCGACATTTCACCGACTCAATGGATCGGCCTGGCCCCGATATTGTTTGCTCAATGGACCCTAAACAATTATCTGAATTAATTGAAAGCTCAAAAGTGCTTAAAAGAGAGCGCGGCGGCAGCAAAAATGATCTTCTAATTGAAGAGCAAGTTACAAGAGATTTTGCTTTCTCAACGCTGGTGACTATTAAGCCTGTCAATGTAGGTGAAGTCTTTACAATGGATAATTTATGGGTAAAGCGACCGGGTGTGGGCGAATTAAAAGCTGAATATTTCAACGATGTTTTAGGAAAATGCGCAACACGTGATATTGAAATGGATGAGCACTTGAACTGGATGGATTTTAAGTAAATGAAAAAAAAAATACTCTTCCTAACTGGCACTAGGGCTGATTTTGGTAAGCTTAAAACGCTTATTAGTTCCGTAGATAAACATAATGACTTCGAATACACAATTTTTGCTACCGGCATTCATTTGCTGGCCAAATACGGATATACGGTAAAGGAAATCTACCGTTCTGGTTTTGAAAATGTATTTACCTATATGAATCAGATCGAAGGCGAGGACATGGAAATAGTCCTCGCAAACACAATTGTTGGCCTAAGTCGATATTTGCATGAACACCCAGTCGATATGATCGTGGTACATGGCGACCGAGTTGAAGCTCTGGCTGGAGCTACAACAGGCGCTTTGCGTAACACGCTGGTCGCCCACATTGAAGGCGGTGAAATTTCTGGGACCATAGACGAACTGATGCGTCACGCTATTTCTAAGCTTTCTCATATTCACTTTGTGGCTAGTGAAGTGGCTGAAAAAAGACTGCAACAGCTGGGAGAGGATCCTTCAACTATATTTAGAATAGGTTCTCCCGACGTTGACGTAATGCTTTCAACTAATTTACCTAGCCTTGAGTTAGCAAGAGAGCGGTACCAAATACCCTTTGAAAGCTATGGTGTGGCGATACTTCACCCTGTTACTACTGAATATGAAAAACAGGAAGAGCATGCTAATATTTTTGTTAAGACTTTGCTCGAAAGCAATCAAAACTATATAGCGGTTTATCCTAATAACGATCATGGTTCTGAATTTATTTTTAAGGCATATAAAAAGCTAGAAGGACATAAAAATATTCGTCTTTTCCCATCTTTACGATTTGAGTATTTCTTACGTTTTCTTAAAGATGCTCGCTTCTTAATAGGAAACTCTAGCGCTGGCGTACATGAAGCGCCAATTTATGGTGTCCCTACAATCAATATTGGCACTAGGCAGCGGAATAGATTTTATCATGAATCGATATTTGATATTGATTTTGATACCTCACAAATTTTAAATAAAATTAGTGATTTTCACGAGCATACTCGTTACGAACTCTGTACATATTATGGGGATGGCAATAGTGCAGAAAAATTTATGGAAGCTTTAGAGAGTGAGGCTTGGAAAATAGCTAATCAAAAGCAATTTAAGGATTTAAATAAAAATGTATAATGGAAAAAAAATTCTTGCCCTCATAACTGCACGCGGGGGCTCAAAAGGAATTCCAGGTAAGAATATAAAGCCTTTAGCTGGTAAGCCATTAATTAACTGGACGATAGAGAGCGGATTAAAGAGCCGGTATATAGACAGATTAATTCTATCTTCTGATAGTGATGAAATCATTACCACAGCTCAGAAAGCTGGTTGCGAGACCCCTTTTAAACGGCCAGTTGCTCTTGCTTCAGATACTAGTAGCAGCATGGACGTCATAATTCATGCATTAAACTTGATTGAGGGTGATTACGATTACTTGCTGCTTTTACAGCCAACCTCACCGTTCCGGACAAACCTGCATATTGACTCTATTATTAAAAAAAGTATTGATAATAACTCTCTTTCCTCTGTTTCTGTCTCCCGCGTTAAAAAGCATCCTGCTTTTTTCTATAGCTTAGAAGACAATAAACTGATCCCACTGCTAAGTAAAAGGAAGCAAACTAGAAGACAAGATATGCCGCCTGTTTATGAATGTAATGGTGCTTTATACTTTACATGTATTGATTTTTTAAAAAAAGAGAGAAGTTTTAATACCGGCATTGAGGAAGCTTTTATCATGGATCCAAAATACTCTCTAGATTTAGATGAAAACTTGGACTGGAAAATTGCAGAGTCATTTGTTGAAAAAGGCATAATTAAATAAAGACTCTTCATCTAGCTTACTTCGCAGGTAATGTAGGCGATAATGCTAGCCATATCGGTTTGAGTAAATTATTGTATTTTAGTTTTAGCGCTTATGAAGTTGAAAAGGCGGTCACAAGTTAAAAGCTATTCACGAGGAGCCATTTAAAACGCGGAATGCGATGAGACCCCAAATGTTTGAATACATCGAACTGAACTACAGCAAGCAGCAGCGGCACAGTGCTATTGGGATGATCAGCCCAGAGGTATTTGAAGCGCGAATAATCGCTTAAACTAGTGTCCACTGCTGCTGGGTAAGATCAAAACAGGCCGTCTACACCGACCGACACAACAAGAGTCGGCCCTAGTAGGCATGTGTTGGTCGATTGAGACGGTATCGGTGACCAAAAAATGCTCGCTGATGGTGATAGGAAAAGTATCGGCGCCGCTATCACGGATTCAGGTTAACTCGAGCTGCTCTTGCTACTCTACGTCGATTTGTGAGCACTCATCTTCACTAAGAAAAATTTGTAGCTGAAGGTTTTGCCCGTTTTATCCAAACTTAAACTTCTAGGCAATAGTTTCTAGCTTTGATAGTTTCGTAGTTTCTTCTTTCGTTAGTTGACGACGTGGATTAGCTCTGTCTAAGTGTTGTGGAAGCGACTTACGAAAGCCATTGTTTGGTTTCTCTTGACTGCCGTACCACTCGCTCATTCATCGACTTCTAAACTGGCTTTCTAACGAAAGCAGGCACATTATAGAAAGGTAGTTTTTCGAGTTTCAGCCTATGCTTTGAAACAAAATCATCAACGGAAATTGTTTCACCCGCGACTGAATTGTAGTCATCAAACACAATAATACCACCTGGAACCATTCTGTCGTACAGTAGTTCTAAGGCAAAATCGGTTGGCTCTTTTACATCCATATCAAGATGCAACAGTGCAATTCTTGTTTCAGGATTATCAGAGAGATATTTTGGCAAGGTATCAAAAATATTCCCTTTAACTAAATTAAAGTTTTCAAAACCTTTCGAAGACAAGACATCAGCAACTTCATCATCGCTAAGTCCGTGCCCTCCTGCACCTTCAAATTTTTCAATGAAATGCAAATCTTCTTCAACTTCGAGATTACTAGTTGGGAAAGCACCAAACGCATCGAATCCTACAATTTTTCTTGAAAAATCATTTTCGAGCGCATCTCTAAAAGTTGCGAAACGGACTAAAGATGCGCCTTTGTACACCCCCAATTCGAATATATGCCCAGGAGTGTAGGCTATTGTCTTGTATAGCTCATAATGAGCAAGCATCTTGTTTAATCGAGACTTTGGTGAGAACCAGTAAAAGCCATTTTCATAGTCCCATACATCAGAACGATTTAACTTTCGAATTACATCTTTCATTTTCATCACTTCCTTCAGCAAGTGAACCTATGAACATCCCTGCAGTAAAGCAAAACTTTTTGAAAAGACGCTTTGCTTCTTGAAGTGCATTCGCACGTTCGTTCTTCTTAGCTTCAACTATCTGCTGTTGCATAGCTGCTATGTCAGCTTTCAATTCGTTATAAGATTTAATCTCACCCTTCTATTGTTTAATGGTAAGTCTAATATTATAGATTAGATTTAAGTTTGACAAGCACGATTTTTATTTATTATTAAACATTAATTTGTAACCTTCTGTAACGGACAGTATTTGCCTAGTTTCTCACCATACCAGTCTTTCACTCTATCAATCGATTCTTTTATACAGCTTAAAAATGCTCAACTTATGCCTAGTTTATGTGCATCACACTAAGTGCTTAGCCTGAAGTTTCGGGGGCGTGTAGTGTTTAGAGTTGGATCACTATGATGAGGTCAGCAGATTATGCAAGAATTGAGGGGCCTGCATGGGTCTCATTTGACATAGTTGTGTGTTTGGCGACTTATAACATGCCGACCCATGCAGGCTTTTTCAATTATATCATTCTGATTTAGTTACTTATTTCGTGGGGATCCGTCAGCCTTTATCTTTAATCGATATAAAGAATGGGATTACCGAACCGCGAGAGCCCATTACATTTCCATGCTGAATCACAGAAAAACGCGAAGGGTCAGGGCCAGCATAATGATTACCTGCCACAAAGAGCTTGTCCGAGGTTAATTTCGTTGCCCCATAAAGGTTAATCGGGCTACTAGCTTTGTCAGTTGAAAGCGCCACGAGTTTTCTTACACCCTTATCGATGCAGGCATCTACCAAGTTCATTGCTCCCAAAACATTAGTTTTGATGCATTCAAATGGGTTGTATTCAGTAGTAGGTACAATCTTAGTCGCCGCAGCTTGAACAACATAGTCCACTCCATCCAGTGCACGATAGAGGTGCTCGCGATCGCGTACATCTCCAATAAAGAAACATACGCGTAAGTCTCCTTCAAATTTCTTGGCCATGTCCCACTGTTTCATTTCATCGCGGGAGAAAATTATGACTTTTTGGATTATATCGCGCCAAAAGCATAGGTATAAACGTATGGCCAAAGGAACCAGTGCCACCTGTGATGAGTATTGTCTGATCATTAAACACTTATAACTCCGCCCTTTTGGATCTAGATAATATCTGGGAGATAGCATAAGAGACTTTATCATTAGATCCTAAACTGTATCCTATAGCCTTTTCAGGAATTGGCTCTAATTTTTCTTTTTTAACTTCATCTATCCTAAAAAGAAGTCCTGTAGAGAACTCGGCCTCAACTTCCCCAATATAGTCAGAGCAATAAACCGATGGTATACCGAAATTTAGAGCATCTAATGCACAAGTAGACGAGTAGGTAACATGGACACTAGCTTGAGCAAGCGACTCATTAATCGGCACTTTAACAGAGTCCTCGATCTTAGATTTCACACCTTCCTTTTTTAATAATGCCTGAACTTCAATTGCTTCTTCCATATGAAGAGGATGAGGCCTTATGATAACCTTTTGCCTTTTTATTTTATAAAGCAATTTAATTTCATCAACCGGGACAGGAGCCCCTTTTGATTTAGGTTGGTGTGTATAAAGAATTCGATTCCCTTTTACGTATGTAATTTTTGCGCCGTTGTCAGTGGTAACTGTACTAGGTACCGAATAAATAGGATTACCACCTTCTACAACACGAGCTCCCTCTTCAATAAAACTATCTTTCGTTAGCATTTTAGTTGACATATCACTCCAGGTCCAAAAAACATCTGGAAGCAATGGACTATCTACTTCATTTCTCTTAAATTTTGAATAACATGGATGCTTAAAACCATTAATCCCATGCTGTACATCAATAACAGTAATACCTAACATTTTGCAAGCAAAAATAATAGGGAAATAATACAAACCATAATAAACTCTAAAAACAAGAGCATCGACGCCTGAACTTTTCAATAATTCATAGTATTTAGCCACCATGCCATTCATCAGATAAAACCTATTTTCCAAACTAGAACGAATACTAGTACCAAAGCTCTCTTTTAGCCTAGAATCAAAAAATTCGATCTCTTCTTTTTGCTTATTACTTAACAAGTTTTTAAATTGGGCAGGAAGAAGCTCAAGTTTGACCACTTCAATTCCCTTTTCCATAAACCCTTCAGTAACACTCCTTAAAAAATTTTCGTCAAAAAAGTAACCAACTCTATTTATATTTCTTTTTTGAGGGTAGTTATCAGAACTTACGCCAGAAAATGTTAGTTCTCCCTTAGCAATAGGCGCATGTTTCCGATTCACCTCTTTAAGACAAAACTTAAACCCCTCCCTTATAAGCGGAGAATAGGTTAATGCATAGTCATTAGGAAGACTGGAAACAATTTCGTCATAAATATCAAATGTTTCATCAGCAAGCATAAAATTACTCCCTCCTAAGGGCATCAATTAAGCAACTCTAAAAAATTATCATCCTGACCTAAAAAAGCGGTTTCTTTTTTTGGAAATTTTCCATTTAATTCATTATTATCTTTTGCTACAGGCGGTGGAAGTAGCCCTTGGGCTTCAAGCAACTCCAGCGCTTTCTCCTTACTAACGTCTGCTATCAAATCAAAAGCAATATCATGCGCTGCAAAGACTGCACTTAATATAAAAGCGAGTTTCGTCTTATTTTCATTGCTCAGCGCCGCAATCCGCTCATGGCTGGGAAGAAATAGTACATCGGCACCTTCTTGCTCAGTTGCGCAGGGCACTCTCGCGTTTAGTTCGTCAGGCAAATGGCTGTAGTGGCTAATGTTATGGAAGCGGTAGAAGCGGAAGCCATTGCGGCTGGCCCAGTGTTGTAGCTCTGCCAGGTTGGGCTGTTTTTCATGGGTTAGCTGAAAGGCAACACGCGCCTGAATCAGCAGCGTGTCTGTAAGCGACTTTTTGCCATGCTCGAGCACAGCCATGGCATCGCTTAGCTCATCAAGAATCAGCCAGTCAAGATTTCCCAAGCCGTCAATACTGTCTAGCGCCACTGTAGTAATGGGCAATTCCGCCAGCGGCTTGGCACCTAGATGGTGGCGCTTGGGAAGTTTCTCGACCGGTAGGGGTGAAAGAATACTGCTCATCTCTGGAGATACACAGGCGTGCAGGGTTGTCGCCTTTCCATCGCCTAGCAGGGCGTGCTGGAATAACTGGATATAATCGCTGCCTTCATACTGCTTGGGATCTTTAATTTCGCTGGCGGGGTCAAAAGCGACAATACCAAAGGCTTCTGTCGCCGCCATTTGTTCGGCAAAGCCACTTTTGATCAGGCTGGCGCGGTTATCGAGCACCATAATTTTACCGATAATTTCCCAGGTAAAATTATCGGTAAGCCACAAGCGGTTAGCTTCTGGCTCATTGACCTGTTTGGCTCCAGCTTTAGGGCTAACCAACTGCTGTAGAGAATTATCAACCTTAAATTCGGGCTTGGTTGCCCGATAGGTTAAACGCTGGCGGTGGCGCTTTTTCTGGCTAATAGTGAAGTCTTTGTTGCCAGCGTGTTGACGCACTAAAGGCGCTAGCGCAGTAAGCAGCCGGTCAGTGGCGCGATCAAGGTGATGCTTCTCTTCACCTATCTTCCAAGCACGATCTACATAATCTTGGTAAAGCGCTTCGTCATCGAAAAAGCTGATGACTGCATCCATTAGCGGTTGAAGCTCTTCGTCGCTAAGTAGGTGTTGGTAGGGCTCTTCATAACAAGCGTCAGGGAAGTCAAAGGTGATACCGGCGTTGCCGATCATTTCAGGCATACCGCCGCGGTTGGTAATTAGCGCCGGAATACCATTCAGGATAGCTTCTGCCAGCATGCGCCCTGAGCTTTCCCACCATAGGCTGGGCGCCACCACCACACGGGCTCGGCTGTAAGGGCCGCGCATATCGCTGGTATTTGGGGTCACCACAACATTACTTAAAGCACTACGCTGTTTCCCCATTTTACGTGTGGTTTCTCGCAGTACTGCTGGCCAATCAGCCCTGGCTTCTACCACTTCAAGCTCAATATCGGGCCTTTCTCGCTCCAGCTTTTCTGCCAGTTGGACAAACACACTGGCGCCTTTTTGCCAACTAGGGTTAACAAACAGCAGGCGCTTACGTTCATGGTGCTCGGCAACAAAGCTTTCCGGCGCGATAAACTTACCCACTGGTTTGGCTACATAACCAACTTCCTTACGATACATATCTGCCGTGGCTTGGCTGTCGGTGAGGATCAAATCCACATCACGGCACCAGCGCGGCGCTTTATAGTTGCCGTTGGCTAAGTAGAAGGCGACAGGAATACCGCGGTCGCGCGCTTCATCAGCAATCAGCATGTCCAAGGTTTGGCCACCGTAGAACCACACCATATCCGGCTTAAAGGAATCCAGCATGTAGAGGTACTGGCTGTACCAAAGTCCTTCTTCGTGCGTCGTAAAGTGGTTACGGTTGTGGCTATAGCTCACTACCAATTGGTGGGTCAGCGGGCCATCCTCGGCTTCGATTAGCTGATGCTGGTGAGCGCTTAGGTCTGGGAATTGCTCCTTTAACCGCCCCATGCCCTTGGGGTTATCGAATACCGTCGCACCCAACACTTGAACCTCATAGCCATGGGCCACCAGTTGCAGCAACATTTGCCGCACGGTCATGCTCGCGCCGCTAGAGGTATCCAATAAGCAAAAAGGATTAGCCCAAAGTACGCGGGGTTTGCGTTTTTGAGTAATAGATGAAGAGTTATTTTTGACCATTAAGTGGCTCACACGGAAATAAGACAATGTAGCTAGCTTACCGTGCTAGCACAGTGGGCAAAGGCGCGAATCCGCCTGTATTTAAGTAGGTATTCTCTCGATCAGTTATTGCAAGGAATGGAGCAAGCAAAAACGGGGCCGATTGGCCCCGTCGCTATATTCTTTTGTAGCTTTACCAGCTGGAATATTAGCCCAGCAGAGACAGTACAGACTGCGGCGTCTGGTTAGCCTGTGCCAGCATGGAAGTGCCAGCCTGCTGGAGAATATTAGCACGCGTCATGTTAGATACTTCCACCGCGTAGTCGGCATCTTCGATACGCGAACGGGCTTCGGAAAGGTTGGTAGACGTCGTCGCCAAATTGTCGATCACTGAGTCGAAACGGTTAAGCGTAGCACCCAGCGTCGCACGGTTGGTATCTAGTGTCTCAGTTGCAGTATCAACTGCATCAACCAAGTTTTGGAAGCTATCATGCGCAGCACTGGCTCCAGAGCCATCAATAGCGAACTCTGAGGGAGTTGTAGCAGTAGCAGCTGTAATTACGCTAGCGCCACTACCTTGATCCAATTCCAGTCCTGCAACGGTGGCGTCAAGCGTAGTAACGGAAATAACATCTTCATCTTCCGTATTAGAACCAACTTGAATATTAAGAGTACCGCCACCACTTACATTTAACAGGTTTGTGCCGTTAAAGTTATTGCTGCCAGCCACACGATCAATTTCTTCCAAACGCTCATTGATCTCGGTGATGATTGCATCACGGTCTTCATCGGCGTTGGTGTCGTTGGCACCCTGAACTGCTAGCTCACGAATACGCTGCAGGTTGTCGTTAACTTGGTCAAGACCGCCTTCCATGGTTTGCACCAAGGAGATGCCGTCACTGGCGTTCCGGCTTGCCTGCTCCATGCCGCGGATCTGGGCGGTCATTTTGTTGGCGATGGCTTGGCCAGCGGCATCGTCTGACGCGCTGTTGATGCGCAGACCAGAAGACAAACGCTCTTGCGCATTGGCCAGCATGGACTGAGAGTTGGACAGGTTATTCTGGCCGATCAGCGCAGTAATGTTCGTGTTGATTACAGACATGTGAGTGCTCCTCGAAATTTAACTGGCCTAGTGGCCTGCTTAGCGGCGCTTGCGTCGCCGTTATATTAATTAACGGCAGCCCCACCAAATTCTTTAGAAAAAATTACTCTTTTTTATGTAAATATCTGTAACTTTTTCAACCATCATCTCAACTGCTATCTCAACTACCTTCCCAACTGCTTTCTTAATTGCTCTCTTAAATACTCGCTTAATTACTGCTCTGCATTGAGCTCATCATGCTGAACTGCTGGGTAAGGTAGCTACTCATTGAGTTCATTTGGGCGAGCAAGCCATCTAATTGTCCAAACTGCTTGCGGTAGCGCTCTACGCTTCGCTCGATACTAGCCTCCATACGTAGTTTGCGATCTTCAAGGCTATCCACTCGCAACTCAGCGCTATTCACCGAGCTTTGAATAATACCTTCATCGGAAGTGATCCCTTCAAGCGTGGCATTTAAACGCCCTGCAAAGCCGCCTTCTTCGGTATCACCGGCAAAAAAGCTGGAAATGCCCTCGGGGTTGTTGGCTACTGCATCGTCCAGTTTCGCCTCGTCTACCTTGAGCCGGCCGCGCTCATCAATCGCAATCCCTAGTTGAGAAAGCCGCGAAATATCGCCGGTGCCTAGATTGTCTGTAATATCCCGGCGCAGGCGGTCTTCAATGGTGCGCACAGTGCGGTCGCCCACTAGCTCGCCGGATGTTTCGCCTTCACCGTTGTAGGCGGTCATTCGACCAACGGTAGATTTCATTTCGTTATAGTTACTAACGAATTCGTCAATCGCTCCTCTTAACGACTCTTCATCACGCTCGATTACCAGCGTAACGGGATCACCAGAAACCGCCGTGAGGTCAAGGGTTACCCCCTGAATCGCCTCTTCAACGCGATTGGTTTTACTGGTGATAGCAATGCCATTAACATTCAGTTCAGCATCCTGACCGGAACGCTGGGTGGCTGCATCCATGGTCAGCGATGCCAAGCCTGAGAAGCCCTCCAGTGAAGCATCTTGGCCTGTCTCCTTTGAACTCAGCGCTAAACGGTACCCAGTGCCGTCATTAACGATAGACGCGGTGACGCCAGACTCTTTGTCCGCGTTGATTTGGTCACGAACATCAGCAAGTGTGCTGTTTGCTGCAATAGCAACGGTGGTACTTGTTTGCGTTTCACCAGCACCAAAATTAAGCGTCAGTGTCTCTGCCGTTGTGGATATCGTTTCTTCCAGCGTGACGCCGTTGGAAGCAGCACTGCCTGAGCGGGCCAATTGGGAAACGGTTACTTCATAGCGACCCGTATTAGCGGTTTCGCCTGCGGTCGCTAACACGCCGTCGCCCGTCACGGTGCTTTTTTGTTGCTTAAATGTAGAAGCATCATTCAGCGCAGCGATAGAGGTTTGCACTCTATCCATGGCTGATTCAAGCCGCCCATAGGCAGAAATTTTGGTTTTCTGGGCGCTTTGCTGCTCTAGAACAGGTACAAGCTTTTGGCGTTCAGCCGCCTGAAGCTGATCCACCAAACCAGAGAGATCCAAGCCAGAACCTACACCAAGTGAAGTAATCGAAGCCATGGGGCTGAATTCCTTGTAGTAGTAGATAAAAGTATCTGAATTAATTATCGGCGGCTGAGTGAAAAACTTTAGCGATCATGCTTCTTAAAAAAGCTATTACTAATTGAAGCTATCAAAAAAATGCCCAACACATAGTGCCGGGCATTTGGTAAGCCATTAATTTAGCTAGCTTATCTGCTTAACTTTGGTTTTGCTGCCCCAGCGTTGCAAACTGCTGGGTCAAATAGGAACTGGTTTGGTTCATTTGCGCCACCATACTGTCCATTGCTTGAAACTGCGTTCGATAACGCTCTACGGTTTGTTCGATACGGCTTTCAGTGGTCGCAAAACGGTCTTCTAACGAAGCAAAGCGCCTTTCAGAAGAATCAACGGCACTTTCAAGACGGCCACCTGCTCCCACCAAGTTTTCAAGCGATGAGGCAATTTGGCCTGCCATGCCACCCTCCTCGCTATCCCCGGCGAAAAAGTTAGCAAGCTGATCCGGCTGATTGGCCACGATGCTGTCTAACTTATTCTCATCAATCTCCAGCTTGCCGTCTACTTGAAGCGAAATACCGACATCAGACAATACGCTAAAGCCATCACCTCCAACAACGCTGCTAATGGTTTGACGCAGCTCCCTTTCAACCGCACGAGTCGTGGCATCAGCGTTCAACCCCGCCGATTGCCCCGACTCTGCGTCATAAGCAGTCAAACTGGTAATGGTGTCCTTGAGCGTATTGAAATCGTCAACAAAGGCCGTGACCTGCTCGCGAATGGCATTACTGTCCTGCTCAACGGTTACGGTGCTGGTAGCGCCTGCCTCAGCGAGGTTTAAGGTAATACCTTGAATAGCGCCTTCCACTTGATTGGTGGGGCTAACGATATCGATACCATTGACGTTAAATTCCGCATCCTGGCCCGCTTGAACTACCTGCACGTCGGTGGTTTGTACATCACCCGCTAGAATGTTTGAAAAATTGGTGCTTTCAATACTGGCATCTGCGCCGGTATCAGTGGCATTGACTGAGAGCCGGAAACCTTCACCATCGTTGATAATCGAGGCGCTTAAGCGGCCATCGCTTTGCTCATTGATAGCGTCTCGCATACCTTCCAGTGAACTGCCATCGGCAATGGTAATGGGGTCCATGGCCCCATCAGCGAGGGCAAAGCTTAGGGACTGCTCGCCAGTCACAATGCTTTCATCTGCTGTTTCCAGGCGCTCAGTCACCAAGCTACTGGCTGTCGCTAACTGGCCGACCTGCACTTCATATTGGCCTGACTGGGCTTCATTGCTGCTAACGGCCCCTACTGCACTACCTTCAACGCTGGTTGTTAGGCTCTCAAAGGAGGCCGTGTCGTTCAGGGCTTGAGCAGAGCTTTGAAACTGCTCAAGCGCGCTTTGCAACGTACCATAAGCAGATATTTTCGTATTTTCAGACTGAAGCTGCTCCTGAATAGGCTCAAGCTTTGCTTGCTCTGCCTCTTTCAACTGACCAAGCAACCCGTTGAGATCCAAGCCAGAACCAATACCTAGCGATGTAATAGCAGACATAAAACCAGTGCCTTTTTGAAATACATTTTACTACGTTTAAGGCCCTTCATTACTGATTACCATGAAGCGATACGTAGCACTATTTTTAATACAACCCCTTTTATACAACTATCCTAAATTAACGGCTAAGTGAATTATAACTTGAATATTAGGCTATTTTTTTCGTATTAAAACGTAATATCCAGTAACGGTCCGTAATATCATTATGTCGCTACATGTGATTAACCAAGCGAAATCATGCCTTTTAAAGATTAACCTAACGTATATTGCCGTTTTATGAATAGGCCTTGCAAGTGGCGAAATAATCGTTTTGAGCCCATTACCCGGCGTTTGATAGCTAGCGTGACACACCGGCAGGAGTGCCCTCTTCGCTTATAGACCTTGGTCTAATACGCCCAGTGGTTTATAATGCGCTGCAACAAGCCCATTTTGGCGCTGCCCGCAGGAGAATATCGTATGCCTTCAGAACCGATGCCTTCCGAGCTTTCTGAAGAACGCCCCCCACTTTCGCCCAATGGATTATCCACTGCGGCCAACGTTCAACGCAGCCTTCGCCAGTGTTTATCGATTGCGGCTGAATTATTATACGACCATGGCCATGTGCTGGAAACCATTACCCTTCCCCAGCGCGGCTTGGTTCGCCGTGAGCTTTCAGCGCTTAGCGCGACCGCGCCCACCTGGGCAACCTGCCAGCGAGTGATGGAAGCCAGTGAAGCCGCCACGTTTAATGAATATGGCCGTTTTGTGTTGACCCGCCTAGGGCGTGAATTGATGTTTGATATGTTTGGGCAGGGTGCCGCCGACTGCGCCTAGCTGTTTTTAAAACCTGTTTTTAGACCCTGCTTTTAAACCGTGCTTTACCATGTATTGCCTGTAATAAAACCGCCCGCAGCTGTTGCTTGCGGGCGGTTTTGTTTTTTTTTGCGGGGCTTATTTTTCTAGCGTCTGGTTTTCTTTGGCTTAGCGCAGACCGAGCAGCGAAAGAATAAACAGCACCACTACGATAAGACCAATAATGTAAATAATATTACGCATTAGGGCTCTCCTTGCTTTTGCGTTTTAAGGAAATCAAAGGCTTGTTCAGCCTTGAGATGATCCTTGTAGCGTAGCAGTCCTTCGCGGTTTTTGCCTAATCAGGCGTTGAACGCGCTGATGGAACCTTCTCGTGGCTATTTTTTCAAAGCTGTTTTTTCCAAGCTATTTGCTTTCAAGCCACTTTCTTCCATGCCAGTTGCTTCCAAGTCCCGTGTCTTTTACAAACCCACCCTGCCTTGAGGTATGACGATGCGTCTACTGCTTTTGCTAACGTTCAGCGTTCTACCGCTATTGGGCGCATCGCCTGTTTATGCGGTTGCGCCTAGCCCCTCGGCCCTATCAGCACTTGACCGTGAAACCGCAGCGCTTGAACGGGTACACAGCGTGGTGGTGGCCCACGCGGGTGAGATTATCCACGAGCACCATCAGGGTGGCCCGGGCGTGGCGTCGCCTGCCAACATTAAATCGTTATCCAAAACGGTACTCGCCGCCATTACCGGTGCGGCGATTGAAGCGGGCGTTATCGAATCCGTTCAGCAGCGTTTGGTCACTTTGCTGGGCGATCAGGTGCCAAACGGCACCGACCCGCGTGTTGGCGAGATTACCGTGGCGCATTTACTCGCCCTGCAAGCCGGGCTTGAGCGCACCTCGGGCAGCAATTATGGCGCCTGGGTGGCCAGTGCCAACTGGGTAAACGATGCCATTACGCGCCCCTTTGTGGATGAACCCGGCGGGCGCATGCTCTACTCCACCGGCACCAGCCATCTGCTTTCCGCTGCGCTCACCCATGCCAGCGGCGAGACGACCCACGCGCTTGCCCAGCGGCTATTGGGTGATCCGCTCGATATCACCATTCGCCCTTGGCTGCGCGACCCGCAAGGCATCTATTTTGGCGGCAATGATATGCAGCTTTCACCCCGGGCGCTGATTGAAGTAGGTGAGCTGTATCGGAATGATGGTGTCGTATTTGATGAAGCAGGCAATGGTGAGCGCGTTCTGCCTGAAGGCTGGGTGGAAGAATCGTGGCAGGCGCGGGGCACATCGCAGTGGACCGGCGATGGCTACGGCTACGGTTGGTTTATTACCCAGTTGGCGGGGGAAGATGTTTATTACGGGCGCGGCTACGGTGGTCAGGCGCTGTTCGTTATTCCTGAACGTGAGATGACCGTGGTGATCACCTCAGACCCTAACCCGCCCTCACCGGGCGGGCAGTTCCAACAACGGTTAAACAAGCTGGTAGAAGGTTTATTAGCCGAAAATGGTGAGTAGCACAGCCAGTCGCGGGTGCGCTGACGCTTACGCCGCGCTACAAAATCCATAACATCAGCTAATTGCAGGCGGGTGCCTCCCCAGGTTTTAGCATTTCAAACCCGCTTACTCGCCTTTGTGGCCAAGGCTCATCAAGTAGAGCGCGGCTGCTAGCGCTAACACCGAAAGCGCTAAATAGATGGCGTCCAGCGGGGTCGCAAAGCGGATATCCACCACGGCGCGGAAAAACTCAATAATCACCGCCAGAATCACTACGCGGGCGATTTTGTCTTTTAGCTGATCCAGCGAGACGACATTAAAGGGGTGGCGCAGGTTACTCACTTCGGCTTGGTCAATGTGGGAGACAAACAGCCGGTAGACGCCTAAGCCAAAAATCAGCAACACGATAGCAATCAGGTAGATATCTACCGCGATAATAATATCAGGTACCAAGCTGTCATGAATGTTTTGGCTACTACCGAATAAGTAGTAGCGGATGACCTCAACGACGACGCTTAAAATATCCACGGTGCCGACGATGAACAGCATCAATGACCCCAGCAGGCTAGGCACGACCGCGAGCATGACCAAAAAGCGCGAATTCCACAGCGCCGTTTCAATACGCCGCTCCCAGCGGCCCTGGTTTTCAGGCGGTTTAGGCACCGTGGGTGGTGAAGCATCGGTCATGGCAGAGTTCCTTGTTAAAGCAGGTTCATCACAATTAACGCGCAGGTGGCAGCAAATAGCGCAAACCCCAGCAGTAAGACTACCCCATCGCGAGCGACCAGGCCTAAGCCCAGCAGGGAGAGCGCCAAACCTGCGCCATTGGCTGAAAAGGGAATAAACTCCATCGGCGGCATGGCGAAGGCGATCAGCAGGCAAACGACAGCCGTTACCCGGATACCGATATAACCGGTCAGCCACGGCAAGCGTACCCGCAACAGCCCATCTATCCAGCGCGCAGGCTTTTTCGTTAACTGAATGCCTTTATCAAACTTTTGCTGAGAAATGGAGCGCTTCAGCAGCCAGTTAGGTAGCCAAAAGGCTTCGCGCCCCAACAGCAGCTGTACTGAGACAAGCACCACCAGCGCGGCCATCAGCGTCGGCATACCGGGTATATCGCCGATAATCGGGGTAAGGGTAATCAGCCCCGCCACCAGCAACAGCGGCCCAAACGAACGCCTGCCTACCGCCCGAACGACATTATCAACGCTGACCCGTGAAGCGTCCTTTTCCATGCGCTCCAGTGAGTCAATTAACTCCATTAAATTGGTGTCTTCGTTGCGGTTATACATTGTCGTTACGGCGCTCTTCAACCTGTAGCTTAGTGCGGATAAAGTCGCTGTGGCTGACATGCAGCAGGTCCGCCAAACGCCGAATCCGGTGCTCTTCCAAGGGGTCGACATTACCGTCGACCCAGGCCAGTTGCCACATTAATGCGACCAGCTCACAGCGCTGCTCATAGCCATAATGGTCTTTGATTAGGCTAACAAACTGGTAGTGATCGACGGCGTCATCCACTTCTGCCTGGGCCAGCGCCATCAGCTCTTCCACATCGCTCTCGCTTAACCGGTAGCGCTCAATCAGCATGCTGCGCAGCGTGGCAAGCTCTTCATCGGTGGTGTCGTAGTCGGCGCGGACGATTTCACACAGCAGCGCGGCAGTGGCAAGCTCCAGGGTCAGCGTTTGGTTTTCACGCTGCTCTGGCTGCGCCAGGGTGCGCTGAAAAAAATCACTAATGGCGTTCAGCATACGGTTTCTCCTGGGTAGAGTCAGATTCCAGCTTCGTCCTTTTCGTTCTTCACTCAATCCTGCTTGGTGAGCTGCTCTCTTAACTGCTTGGGGACTTGCTTGATAATCAAGCGGTCCTGGGCGGCGTCGTACTCAATGCTTGAGCCTAGCAGGTGGGAGTCAAAACTGATTGAGACGCCACCGGCGCGCCCGGTAAAGCGGCGGAACTGGCTTAAGGTGCGCTTATCGGGCGGGATCTCCGGCGAGAGTCCGTAATCGGCGTTACGGATATGCTCGTAAAACGCCTTGGGCTGCTGTTCATTGACCAGCCCGGAAAGCTCGTCTAGCGTCATCGGCTCGCCCCGGCGCAGCTGTTCGTTGGCGTAATCGACCAGCGTGTCGGTCTTTTCGCGGCTGACCTCGTCATCGAAATCCTCTTTCTCGACGTAGTCGCTAAACGCCTTGAGCAGCGTGCGGGTTTCGGCCGGGGCATCGACGCCCTCTTCCATGCCCAGCAGCGCGACCAGCCCTTCAGCGAGCTTTTTACCACCGCGATCTTTTAGGAACGACACGTACTGAGCGCTGGGCGCATCGCTCTGCCATTGGGTAAGGTTGATACGCGCGGCCAGGGTCAGCTGGCGGGTATTGAGCTGCGCAGCGGGCACTGCCTGGTGTTCCGCGTCAATGCCAATACCTTCCCGCTGGTGTACTAACGCCATCAGCAGGGTTTCAGTATCGCCCTGGCGCTGGTGACTGATCACTAAGTAACCACTTACTGACAGCTGCTCTTGAAGTTGCTTAACGAGCCGCTCGGCTAGCGCAACAGACAGCTCGGCAAAGCTCTGTTCACCGGCGAGGTAGTCACGCAGCCACATGACCAGCGGCCCGGCCTGTTCGCCCTCTTCGGCAAAGCGCCCCCAGCCTTTGGGCTTGGTGTTATAGGTGTCGTTCAACGCGCCCACCAAACTTGCCATCACCGGGTCATCGCCGGGCTCTGGGGTATGGGGCGCGGCGGTAAGGGTTAAGCGCTCACCGTCAAGCGTTGGGTCGAGGCGGTGCACAATGCTTTGCAGTAGCGGCATAGGGGTTTACTAGCGTCCAGGGTATATAAATGAATCAGGGTTTAAGGCGATAGCCGGTGCGGAAAATCCAGCTAATGGTGGCAAGGCACACAGCCAGGAAGAGTATAATCATGCCCACGCTCGCCGCGAGGCTGACATCGCTGACGCCGTAAAAACTCCAGCGAAAGCCGCTGACCAAGTACACCACAGGGTTGGCTAAAGTAACGATTTGCCAAAACGGCGGAAGCATATCAATAGAGTAGAAGCTGCCGCCCAAAAACGTTAGCGGCGTGATCACTAATAGGGGCACTAGCTGCAGCCGGTCAAAGCCATCGGCCCAAATGCCGATGATAAAACCGAGCAGGCTAAAGGTGAACGCGGTCAGCACCAAGAACGTCAGCATCCAAAACGGATGGGCAACCTCCAGCGGTACGAATAAGTTCGAGGTGGCCAGAATAATCAGCCCGAGCAGAATCGACTTGGAGGCCGATGCACCTACGTAGCCCAAAACGATTTCTAAATGGGAGATAGGTGCGGAAAGTAACTCATAAATGCTGCCCGAAAATTTGGGAAAGAAAATGGCAAAGGAAGCGTTGGAGACACTCTGGTTCAGCAGCATCAGCATGATCAAGCCGGGCACGATAAAAGCGCCGTAGCTGACCCCGTTAACCTCACTGATGCGTGAGCCAATCGCGGCGCCAAATACCACAAAGTAGAGCGATGTGGAGATCACCGGCGAGACGACACTTTGCAGCAAAGTGCGGCGCGTGCGGGCCATTTCCGCCATATAGATGGCGCGAATGGGGTAGAGGTTCATGGATACTCCTTGGGGTTCACCAGGTCGACGAAGATATCCTCCAGCGAGCTTTGCCGAGTGTGCAGATCTTTGAAGGTAATGCCTTCACGCTCTAGCGTGGTTAACAGCTCTGAAATGCCGTACCCCTCTTCTTCCTTGCTGCCGTCGTAGGTATATATCAATTCATACCCTTCCGCGGCCAAGCTTAGCTCAAAACGTTGCAGGCTAGCGGGCAGCTCGGTTAGTGGGCTGTGCAGATTGAGCGTTAGCTGCTTGCTGCCCAACTTGCTCATCAAGGCGGCTTTCTCCTCCACTAGCACCAGCTCACCGCGATTAATGACCCCGATACGGTCGGCCATTTCTTCGGCTTCTTCGATGTAATGCGTGGTGAGGATAATGGTCACGCCGTTGTCGCGCAGTTGGCGCACCACTTCCCACATTTCGCGGCGTAGCTCAACGTCGACCCCGGCGGTGGGTTCATCCAAAAACAAAATGCGTGGCTCATGGGAGAGCGCTTTGGCAATCAGCACGCGGCGCTTCATACCGCCCGAAAGCGTTATCAGCCGATTGTTGCGCTTATCCCACAGCGCCAGCGATTTGAGCACTTTTTCGATATGCGAGGGGTTAGGCGCTTTGCCAAACAGGCCACGGCTAAAACTGACCGTGTTCCAGACGGTTTCAAACGCTTCGTTGGTGAGCTCTTGCGGCACCAAACCAATACGTTCACGCGCTTGGCGGTAGTTGCGGACGTTATCAAAGCCGTCGACCAGCACATGGCCTTCGGTCGGGTTAACCAAACCGCACACCACGCTGATCAGGGTGGTTTTACCCGCCCCGTTGGGGCCTAACAGGGCAAATATTTCACCGCGCTGAATGGTTAAATCCACCCGGGTTAACGCCTGAAAGCCACCTTGGTAGGTTTTATTCAGACCGTTAATGCTAATAATGGGGTCGTTCAAGGCGTACTCCTCACGCCGCGACTATAGTGGCAACACCATGGCCGCGGCGCTTCGAGGCGAAATTAACTGCGGCTGGTGACTTCCAACAGATGGTAGCCAAACTGGGTTTTTACCGGACCGTGTACTTGGCCTACTTCGTCGTTGAAAACGACTTTATCGAATTCGGGCACCATCTGACCGGGGCCAAAACTACCCAGATCGCCACCTTGACGGCTAGAAGGGCAGCTGGAGTGTTCTTTGGCTACTTCGGCAAAGTCGCGGCCGTTTTGGATTTCGTCTTTGAGTGCTAGGCACTGCTCTTCACTGCTGACCAAAATGTGGCGGGCGCTGGCTTGTGTCATACGTTGCTCCTGAGATTTTTTGGGGGTTGATCGTTTGGGGGTTATGGTCCGTTGGGAATTTATACCCAAAAGGGGCCGTAGTTTATCACGGCGGGCCCATAGCACCACTGCGGCGTATGGCGTCACCCACACCGGCTAGCGCGCGTTCGTGGGCACTGACTGCCGCCGGCCCACGGGCGCAGGCAACAATCACCCATGGCCCCGCGCTGGCATTATCCGCACTGGCTGGCTCACGTTGGGCAATGCCTGCATCACAGCTGCGCCGTTGCTGCGTGCCGGTTTTATGCGCGAAGCTTATGCCGTCACCCAAGCCCGCCTTAAGACGCTGTTGACCGGAACGGGTTCGCTGCATCATCGCTAACAACCGTTCGCGCTGCAGGGCATCTAAATCGTCCATACCGCCATGCCCTTGTTGAACGCTTTCTCGACCATCATGCAGGCTGGCCAAAAGATCACCATAGGCGCTAAGAGCACCCACGTTCTCGCCGGTGGCTTCATAAGCGTCAAAGGCGTGGTCGTAATCGGGCTGCGTGAAAGACGCCGTGCTGACGCCCAGCGTGCGGGCCAATGCCTGGGCGCGTTGATTAACGCTATGCTGGCGCAGGGCAATAAAATCCATTCCGCCCAGTTTGCGGGCATCAGGGTGCAGCTCGCCGTAAACGCCTTGGCGCACGCCCACCAGCTTGGAGATAGGCCCAATCTCAGCGGGATTGCCACCGCTTGCCGCGACCATGCGACCGGCACGTTCATTGACGGCCTCAAGCCCCACGCGATCAATCAGCATATCGGTAGCGGTGTTATCGCTGACGGTGATCATGTGCTCCAGCAGGTAACCGATGGAAATCGGCGTGCCGGGGTCGTGCCAGTTGGTGGGCCCGGCGCCATCCACATAGTCACTGCGCGTCAGCGTCAAGCGTTCATCCAGGGAAAGCGTGCCTGCTTGGCGCTCGGCGAGTACCTGCGCCGCCACCGGTATTTTAATTAGCGATGCCAGGTACCAAGGGTCACCCGCCCGCCAGGAGTAGGCTTCGCCACTGGCGAGGTTTTGTACATAAACGCCCAGCTCACCGCCAAAAACCTCTTCGATAGCCTGTAAGCGAGCGGTTAAGTCGCCTTGCCAGGGGCTCTGTTTATCCACCTCAAAGTACCAGTTTGTGTCATACCGATGCGTATCGTACCCATTTGTATCGTCCCCCTGCGCATGAATGGGTAGCGCTATCAGTATTGCCACGATGACTAGGCTGCGTTGAATCCAGTGTCGCAAAGAAGAACTCCAATATTGACGTTAGCGGTGAGCGTTCATCCACCGGATCACCCAAATCCATGCCGCAGCGCCAAGTATCAACAGGCCGCCAACGCCAAGCGCCTGTGGATAGCTGTACACGCCTTCGCCTTCCCACAAAAAGCGCAGCACCAAAAAGATCATCACAATGTGGAAAATAAACGCTTTGAGGGCATCAGAACCGACAATGGTTAGCGGCAAAAGTACCTTGGCGGCCTTGGCGGCCTTGGCGCCGCCCGCCAGCGCCAGGGCTAATAACACCAGCGCGCCGCCCAGGCTAAACAGCATAAATTCCAGCCCTGGCGGGTGTTTGCCTACGTTGTTGGCCACTGCCCGCATCGCCGCGTACACATCACCGCTAGCCAGCGCCAGGGCATAAAACCCGCCGACCATCAGCGCACCCAACCCCAGCAGAGTGAGCACTAAGCGTCGCCGCATGGCGGGCTCAAAGTAGCAGCGCAACAGTGCTTCACCGATGAGCAGCCCCACCAGGATCAACGGCGCGCGGCTAACCTGCCCCCAGGTGTAGTGGTCTTCATGATCGACCAGCAGCGCTTTCAGAATATCGTTACCGCCAAACGTCAGGCTTTGCAGCCAAATGGTCAGCGCGGTTAATACGCCGATGGTGGCTAGGCGGCTCCACAGTGGCGCCCGCGCCCAAAGCGGCAGCATCAGCGGCACCCATAATAGCGCGATGGCGTAAAAGCCCAGGATTTCCACCCAGATACCAAAGCGGCCATAGAGCAGCGCATCGACAATTTCACTCGGCGTATTGAAGGGCAGCATTTCAACAATCAACAGCGCCTTGTACCAAAACCATACTTCTACCGCACGTAGCCACAGCTTTAAGCGCCGCTTAGGCCAGTCACCGCTTTGGGTATGGGAGAGAAACGCGACGGCTAAAGCGATCCCAAAGACCACGATAAATAGCGATGACGAGAATTTAGTCAGAAAATGGATCGGCACCATGCCCCAGTCGGGCACATTACGAATACCCACTAATCCGCTGACCGAATGACTCACGATCATTAATCCAATGGCGATGCCACGGGCCAAATCAATGGCGTCTATGCGGCCTTCGGCCTTGGGGAGTTGGGGTGTTTCTTTCCAGGCAATCGCCATTGGCATGTCCTTATTTCCTGCGCTAATCCTGCTTCAGTCAATAAGTTAATACCGCATTTGGCATCAATTATGAACCCAATACATGCTTGCCGGTCAACGCTTACGTGCTCGGTCCTTGAATAGACGGCGCTTGAATAGGCAGTTCATGACTCCCTACGAGAAATGCCCCGCAAGGGCGGGGCATTTGAGGCTTAGCATTGGTATTTGAGGAGTCAACCGTTTATAGGCGGATAACATACCAACAATTATCAGTTGAAATCTTTCAATGAATGACTCTTTAGTTTCCAACTATATGTTGGTAAATCTCCTCAAAACCTATAATGCCATCTTACTCTTCATCTAAAGCAGGCTGTCTACGGGTTCCAGTCGGTGGCTCGGATTCAGCGCCGGTACCAGGAATGGCGGTATCATCATCATCGCCTTCAACAGAGCTTGCAGTACCTTCTTCATCGTCCAAATCAGCTTGTTGCCTAGTGCCAATATTGGGCTCTTCGTCTTGCCCTATCGTTACGCCTTCGCCTGGTTCAGGATTAGCCGCATGTTCTTGGTCCTCTAGATCAATCTGATCACTCTGTTGACGTGTTCCAGTAGGTGGCTCATCTTCTTCATGCATATCTGCAAAAGCCAAAGGACTGGCCATCAGAGCAAAAGATACGCCTAAAGTACCTAGTTTTTTGGAAAATTCCTTCTTCATCATCATGCCATCTCCTATTTGACTTTGCTTTACGGGTAAGAACATCAAACCACTTACCTTGTACAACAATCACACTAGTAACTAATCCTGTATCAGTCAAGTAGCATTAGTCGATATTTTGGCTTTCTCACGACCATGGTAGTGAAATGCCACCCATTTGCTACCTATGCGTTTTTATACGTTCATTCGTAATGTAGTAGCTAATCGGGTAACTATCCACTTCACTGCTCAATGCTCGCATAACGCGCTGATTGTCGATTCCTGCGACTAAACGTCTATCCATTGACCACCGGCGGCGGACGAGGCCAACGCGCGGGTGATAAATCTCAGACCATCAACGCCATCAGCTACACCCGGCGTTGGCGCGGCAAGCGCATTGGCGCTTGTGCCGTCTTGATGCGCATGGATCTGCACCGCGAAATCGCAATAAAGCTGAGCGAACGCTTCGAGATAGCCTTCCGGATGCCCCGGTGGAATACGCGCCGCCGCCAGCGCTGTATCGCCCAGGCCGGGGCCATTACGCGTCAGGATGCGTGGCGGCTCGCCCAGCGGCGAATGCACAAGCTGATTGGGATTTTCCTGACGCCACTCAAGGCCACCTTGGCTGCCATAAACACGCAGCTGCAGGCCATTTTCATTACCGGCCGCGACCTGGCTCGACCACAGCATGCCCCGTGCGCCGCCCTTGAAGCGCAGCAGCATATGCACGTTGTCATCCAGCGCACGGCCTTCCACAAAGGTGTGCATATCGGCGGCGAGCGATTCGAGCTCCAACCCGGTCACATAGCGCGCCAGGTGGTAGGCGTGGGTGCCGATATCACCTAAACAGCCCGCCGGGCCACTGCGTTTGGGGTCGGTGCGCCACTCCGCCTGCTTCACACCGCTGTCTTCCAGGCGGGTGGAAAGCCAATCCTGCGGGTACTCCACTTGCACCACGCGCAAATCACCCAACTCGCCGTTGGCCACCATCTCTCGCGCCTGGCGCACCAGCGAGTAGCCGGAGTAGTTATGGGTCAAGCCAAAGAACAGCCCGCTGCGTTCCACCAGGTCGGATAGCGCTTGCGCCTCCTCCAGGGTGATCGTCATCGGCTTGTCGCAGATGACGTGAAAACCCGCTTCCAGAAAGGTGCGCGCGACATCGAAGTGCATGTGGTTAGGCGTCACAATGGCGACCACGTCGATCGCATCCGAGCGCTTGCCCTCCGCTTCAGCCATGGTTTGGTAGTCGGGGTAAGCGCGGTCATCCGCCACGTGCAGTTCCGCGCCAGCGGCCCGGCTACGCTCGGGGTCAGAAGCAAAGGCCCCGGCGACCAGTTCATAATGGTCGTCCAGCCGTGCGGCGATGCGGTGCACCCCGCCGATAAACGCCCCCTGGCCGCCGCCAACCATGCCCAGGCGTAGCCGCCGCGGCGTGTCGTGCTGATTGCTCATGTCGTATTGCTCTCCTTAAAGACCGAGGATGCGCCGGTTGGCGGTTTCATCGGAACCACCGCCAGCGAAGTCGTCAAAGGCTCGCTCGGTGACCTTGATAATGTGGTCGCGGATAAAGGCTGCGCCTTCACGCGCACCGACTTCCGGGTGCTTCAAGCAGCACTCCCACTCCAGCACCGCCCAGCCGTGGTAGTCGTTGGCGGCCATCCACGAGAAGATCGACTTGAAGTCGATTTGGCCATCGCCCAGGGAGCGGAAACGGCCGGCGCGATCTGTCCACGACTGATAGCCAGAGTAGACGCCCTGTTTGGGGCTGGGATTAAACTCGGCGTCCTTAACGTGAAACATCTGAATATGCTCGCGATAGACGTCCAGAAAGCCCAGGTAGTCGAGCTGCTGCAGAATCAGATGGCTGGGGTCGTAGAGAATGTGGCAGCGCGGATGATGGCCGACCCGCTCCAGGAACATTTCAAAGGTGATGCCGTCGTGGAGGTCTTCGCCGGGATGGATTTCGTAGCAGAGGTTCACGCCCGCCTCGTCAAAGGCGTCCAGAATCGGCCGCCAGCGGTTCGCCAGCTCGTCAAATGCCGTTTCGATCAAGCCCGCAGGGCGCTGGGGCCAGGGGTAGACAAACGGCCACGCCAGCGACCCGGAGAAAGTGCCGTGGTCGGTGAGCCCCAGGTTTTGCGATGCTTTAGCCGCCAGCTTGAGCTGATCCACCGCCCACGCCTGGCGCGCCTTGGGGTTGCCGCGCACCTCGGGGACCGCAAAGCCGTCGAACATCTCATCGTAAACCGGATGCACGGCCACCAGTTGGCCCTGCAGGTGGGTGGAAAGTTCAGTGAGCGTCAAACCGTGTTCGGCCAGTGTGCCTTTGATCTCATCACAATACGTGCGACTCTCGGCGGCGCGCTTTAAATCGATCATGCGCGCGTCCCAGCTGGGAATCTGCACGCCCTGATAGCCAAGCCCCGCTGCCCAGGCGGCGATGCTATCCAGGCTGTTAAAGGGGGCTTCATCACCGGCGAACTGGGCGAGAAAGAGCGCTGGTCCTTGGATCGTTTTCATAGGACTCTCTCACTATTGTTTTTGATTAAGTGCTTGGGTAGGCGCGGGAGGGAGTAGTGCTTTTTACCCGCGCCTATCTGTCAGTACTTGCTATCAGACCGCGATCAGAACGGAGAGTCGGGGAAGTAGTACTGCTCGGCATTCTCCTGGGTGATCAGCGGGGAGCCCAGAATATACTCACCCACCACCGGGCCATTGGAGACAAAGTGCTGCACGGTCAGGTCCATGGCTGTCGCGATCATACCGGGCGGATAGAGCACATCGACGGGCACTAATTCATCGCCGTCCATGACACGCTTGATAATGTCCTTCATGCCCGCACCACCGACGATAAACAGCTCATCTTCGCGCCCCGCCTGGCGTACCGCTTCTATGACACCGAGGGCGATATCGTCATCCTGTGCCCAGACGGCGTCGATGTTATCGAAGCGCGCCAAGTAGTCCTGCATGACTTCAAAGCCGTCGTCGCGATTCCAGTTGGCGTGCTGCATATCGAGAATATTGACGTCGGAACCTTCAATGGCCTCTTGGAAGCCTTGCACCCGTTCATCATCAATCACGGTAGGAATGCCGCGCAGTACGACAATGTCGCCTTCGCCATCAAGCCGCTCGCGGATGTACTCGCCGGAAACGCGGCCTAACTCATGATTGTTGCCCGCTACGTAGAGGTCTTCGATGCCTTCTTGATTAAGCCCCCGGTCCACCACGGTAACGAACACGCCAGAATCTTTGACGCGCCGTACCGGGTCGGTCAGCGGACCGGATTCAAACGGCAGCACGACTAAGGCATCAATATTGCGCAGCGACACCAGATCCTCCAGATCGTTGGCCTGTTCACCGGGCGTGCTCGCCGTGGAGATGGTGATTTCAATATCCGGGTAGAGCGCCTCAAGGCGCTTTTTCGCCTCCTCGGCGTGGTAGTTGACCCCGCCGGTCCAGCCGTGGGTAGCGGCGGGAATCGAGACCCCGATCGTATGCTCTTGCGCAACGGCAGCGCTGGATAGCCCTATTGCAGACGTGAGCGCTGCTGCGCTGACAAAGGTTGCCACAGCTGTCTTGATCATTGGCATGGTGATACTCCTTTCGTGCTTGTCATTGTTTTGATGATTGTTTTGATGATTGTTTTTGCTGCTTGTACTCGTGTGGTTATGAGCAGCTTTTGGCTGCGGTTGAATTGTTAAGAGGCCTTATGGCCCAGCTTTCCTCCACGAGGCACGCTGCAGATAGACCGCCACGATGATGATGATCCCCTGCACCGTGCCGTTGAGATAGTTGGAAATGGCGTCGGTCAAATTGAGTATATTGCCGATCATGGTGAGCATGATGGCCCCCACCACCGTGCCCCAGATGCGTCCATGCCCCCCTTTCAGCATGGTGCCGCCAATGATCACCGCGGCAATCGCCTCTAGCTCCCATAGCACCCCGGTAGCCCCCGAGGCAGAGCCCAGCCGCGGCACATAGATAATCGTCGCCAAGGCCACACATACGCCTTGCAGCATGTAGGTCATGGTCTTGATACGGTCGACGTGAATGGCGCTGTATTCGGCGACTTTTTCATTGGAGCCGATGGCAAAGCAGTAGCGCCCGAAGCGGGTGTAGTTGAGCAGGATGTAGCCAATAATGGCTACAAAAAAGAAGACCCAAACGGGTATGGTGATACCCAAAAAGCTGCCGTAATACACCGGGCGATAGATATCGCGCACCGCCCAATCCAGTGTCAGGGTGCCGCCATCGGCGAGGTAAGTGACCAGCGAGCGGTAAATCCCCATGGTCCCAAGGGTGACGATAAAGGCCTCAATTTTACCTTTGGTGGTCACCACGCCGTTGATAAAGCCAGCGCACAGCCCCAGCAGCAGCGAGGCGCCCACGCCGAACAGCACAGTGGTCACCCCCGCGCCAAACTGCTCGACCAGACTGTTCATCAGAATAATCATTACCCCGGCGATAAACGCCGCCATCGACCCCACCGACAGATCCAGGCCGCCAGCGGTAATCACGAAGGTAGCGCCGATGGCGATAATGCCGATAAAGGCACTGCGGGTCAGCATGTTCGAGAGATTATCCAGTCCCAGAAACGCCGGGTTGATCAGCACGCCCAGCAGCGCCAAGACCACCAGCGCTACAAAGGGCCCCCAGGTTTTCAGGTCCACGGAGAAGCCTTTCGAAGTCAGGGTTTTGTTGTTGGTTGTTTGATTATTAGGCATGGCGCTGCTCATCGACCCCTACTCCCTTAATGCCAGCTGCGTACTGGATGATTTCTTGTTCGTTAATGTGCTCGCCTTCGAGCACCCCGGTGAGCACACCCGCGCACATCACCGCCACCCGGTGGGAAAGCCCAATCAGCTCGCCCATCTCGGAAGAGATCAATATCACCGAGCAGCCTGCCTCGGTTAATTCATGGATAAAGTGATAAATCTGATGCTTGGTACCCACATCAATGCCCCGGGTCGGCTCGTTGATAATCACGATTTCGGGGTCGATGGACATCACTTTGGCGAGCAGCAGCTTCTGCTGGTTACCGCCGGAGAGTTCGGCAGCGGTGCGTACCGCCGCGCTTAGGCGGATATCAAAGCGTTGAATGGCCTGCTGGAAGGCTTGCTCTTCGCGACGACGGTCGATGAGTGGGTGGCAGTGAGCACGCAAATTGAGCAGCGTAACATTGGAGCGCAGGTCCATATTGAGCACCAACCCTTTGTTTTTACGATCCTCGGTGAGATAGGCAATACGCTGATGCACCGCGTCACGCAGGTGGCGCAACACTACCGGCTGGCCGTTACGTAGCACTTGACCAGCACTTTTTTGGCGTAGGCCCAATACAGCTTCAAGCAAGGCGGTGCGCCCGGCGCCTACCACGCCGCCGAACCCAAGGACTTCGCCCCGGCGTAGAGTAAAACTGGCTTGTTTAACGGCCCCAGGCACCACGAAGCCCCGCGCTTCCAGCACCACCGGCGTATCAGCTGGAAGCTGCGTGCGCGGCGGGTACATCTCGTTGATCTCACGGCCTACCATCAGCCGCGCAAGCTCCTCTTTGCTGCGCCCGGCCATGGGTCCGCTATCCACCAAGTGGCCGTCGCGCAGCACCGTGACGCGGTCGGCAATCTGCTCAATTTCGCGCAGCTTGTGGGAGATATACAGAATCGCCACACCCCGTTCGCGCAGACGGGCAATCAGCTCAAACAGTACCTTTACTTCGTTTTCGGTCAGGGTGGCGGTGGGCTCATCCATGATCAGCACGCGCACATCGCGGGTGATGGCCTTGGCGATTTCCACCATTTGCTGATCAGAGGTGCTTAAATCCTTCACTCGGGCGCGGGGGTCAACATGGGTTTCAAGCTCCGCCAGCGCCGCCCGGCTACGCTCACGCATCGCTCGCCGATCCAGAAACAGCCCTCGGCGCAACTCGCGGCCCAAGAAGATGTTCTCCTCCACGCTAAGCTGTTCCGCCAGCGCCAGCTCCTGGTGAATCATCACCACCCCGTCAGCCTCCGCGTCACCGCTTGAGCGGTAGTGCTGTTGCTTGCCGTCGAGAAACACTTCCCCCGAGGTGGGCCGAAGATACCCAGCGAGGATTTTTACCAGGGTCGATTTACCAGCGCCATTCTCACCCAGCAGGGCATGCACTTCGCCCGCCTGCAGGTCAAGGTCTACGCCGAATAACACCTGGTTGTCGCCAAACGAGCGGCAGAGTTTGCGCGCTGATAAAAGCATGGGCCACCTATTGTTACTGTTATTATTGTGTGGATACTTGCCAGCATTGAAGACAAATAACGTAATGCTACATTTACTTTAGTCACTAAATTAAATACCTGCGTATGCAACTTAGGTCGTATTTTGGCCATTGCGTAAACGCCCCAGGATAAGGGCGCGAGGCGCACAATCGTTAATAGCCGCTTTCTCCTTAATTGATAATGGCGATTCTATGGCCCTTCCGTCCGGTGACTCCAGCCGCCCCGACAACACCCTGGCGGTGATTCATACCCTGCGCGAGCATGGGCCGGTTGCACGCATCGACCTGGGGGCGCTCAATGGCATTAGCGCTGCCACCGTGACCTCGATCAGCGCCGAGTTACTCCAGCAGGGCTTGATCACGCAACAACCGCCCAAAACAGGCCGCCCCAACGGTCGCGGTCGGCCGAAAACACTGATACAACTCAATCCGCAAGCCGCCTGTGTGGTCTGCATTAAGTTATCAATCAATGAAATCCAACTGGTGGTGGGGGATTTCGCGGGCCGAGTCCGCCATAGCGAGCACCACGCGGTATCCACGTTGGCGCTGAGCGCCGACGATTTTGCTATGATGCTGGAAGCGAAAATAAGCGCTGTTTGCACTCAACAACTAGATGGTTTTCAACGCTTAGCGGCAATCTGCCTAGCGGTTCAGGGGGTGGTATCATCGCAAAGCGGAACGATTGTCTGGTCGCCCGCGTTGAGCTTTCGTAACGCGCCAATATCGACACGTTTAGCCGATCACTTTCACTGTAGCGTGCTGCTGGAAAACGACGCCAACTGTATCGCCAATGTGCTGGCCGCACGGTCCGCCTATGCGGATTGCGCCAATTTAGTGGTCATCATGCTGGGCTACGGCATCGGTATGTCGGTGCTGATCAACGGCGTACCATTTTTGGGTGCCAATGGCTCCGCAGCCGAGTTTGGGCATAGCAAGTACCAGCCCGATGGCGCCCTGTGCGCCTGCGGGCGACGCGGTTGCATTGAGGCCTACGCCAGCGACTACGCGCTCTATCGCGCCGCCGCCGGACAGTTAGAACTCACCGCCACCGACAGCGCCCACCCCTCAGAACAGCAAATGCAGGCGCTGACTCAGTTGGCATTAACAGGCGACCCGGTGGCCCAGCGCATCTATGCCGAGGCGGGCCGTGCGCTAGGCGTCGGCATCGCCAACGTGATGGCGCTGTTCAACCCCGACCTGGTACTGATTACCGGTTCCGGCGTGCGCGGCTTTGAGGCGATGCAAACCGCCATGCACGCTGCCATTGATGATGCCCTGGTGGCGGAATTGAAAGGCACCACCCGCATTGAAAGTTGCGCCTGGGACCGCGACATGACCTGCATGGGCGGCATCGCCATGACGCTGCAGGCCACGGATACCGAGACGCTGTTAGAAAGCCAAACCGCCCGCAAAGCTTAGCCATACCGGGGCGGGTTGGTCAGTTTTTTGCTGATCAATCAATGCGAGTGACGGGGAACCTCCGATCCCCGGCAGCCGACCAGGAAGTCGAAGTCGCAACCTTCATCGGCTTGCAGTACGCGCTCGATGTAGAGCTGGCGGTAGCCGCCCTGGCTAGCGATAAGCGTCGAGGCAGCGGTGGGGTCGCTTTCGGCTAGGCGCGAGGCCAGTTCTTCATCGCTGATCTCCAGATGCAGCCGCCCGCTTGCGCAGTCGAGTTCGATCCAGTCGCCATTATGCACTGCCGCCAGCGGGCCACCTGCCGCGGCTTCCGGGGCCACGTGCAGCACCACCGTGCCATACGCCGTGCCGCTCATGCGGGCGTCGGATATGCGCACCATGTCGGTGATGCCTTGGGCAAGGATCTTGGGCGGCAGGCCCATATTGCCCACCTCGGCCATGCCGTGATAGCCCCGCGGGCCGCAGTGTTTCATGACCAGAATGTCGTTGGCTTCAACGTCTAAGTCTGGATCATTGATGCGCGCTTTGTAATCATCGAAGTCTTCAAATACCACCGCCCGGCCGCGATGCTGCATGAGCTCCGCCGTCGCTGCCGAGGGCTTAAGCACCGCGCCATTGGGAGCCAGGTTGCCGCGCACCACGCAGATGCCGCCGTCCGCGGTGAGGGGGTTATCCAGCGGGCGGATGACGTCATCGTTATACAGCGGGGCGTCCTGAACGTTCTCCCACAGCGTTTTGCCGTTAACGGTTAAGGCGTCCTTGAAAGGCAGGCGGTCAGCCTCACCCAGGCGTTTTAGCACGGCGGGCAAGCCACCGGCGTAGTAGAATTCTTCCATCAGAAAGCGCCCGGAAGGCTGCAGATCGACCACCGTGGGCGTGCCGCGCCCCACCCGGCTCCAGTCGTCCAGAGTGAGATCAACACCGATGCGCCCGGCAATCGCCTTGAGGTGAATCACCGCATTGGTGGAGCCGCCGATGGCCGCGTTGGTGCGAATGGCGTTATCGAAGGCTTCCTTGGTGAGAATCTTAGAAAGCCGCAGGTCTTCGTTGACCATCTCAACAATCCGGTTACCCGACAGATGCGCCAGCACGTAACGGCGCGAGTCCACCGCGGGAATCGCCGCGTTATGAGGCAGCGAGGTGCCCAGCGCTTCAGCCATGCAGGCCATGGTGGAGGCGGTGCCCATGGTGTTGCAGGTGCCCGCGGAGCGGGACATGCCCGCTTCAGCGGCCATAAAGTCGTGGAGCGATATCTCACCGGCTTTGACCTGCTCGGAGAGCTTCCACACCACGGTGCCGGAGCCGATATCCTTGCCCTTGTGCTTGCCGTTGAGCATCGGCCCACCGGTGACCACGATGGTAGGGATATCGCAGCTCGCCGCGCCCATCAGCAGCGCCGGAGTCGTCTTGTCGCAGCCCACCAGCAGCACCACGGCATCGATGGGGTTACCGCGAATGGCTTCTTCCACGTCCATGCTGGCCAGGTTGCGGGTAAACATCGCCGTGGGGCGCAGGTTGGATTCGCCGTTGGAGAACACCGGAAACTCGACTGGGTAGCCCCCCGCTTCCAGTACGCCCTGCTTCACGTGTTCCGCCAGCTTGCGAAAGTGCGCATTGCAGGGGGTCAATTCCGACCAGGTATTACAGATACCGATAATCGGCTTGCCCTGAAACTCATGGTCGGGGATGCCCTGATTTTTCATCCAGCTGCGGTACATAAAGCCGTTTTTGTCGGCGGTGCCAAACCACTGGGCAGAGCGTAATGGTGGCTTACGATCGGGCATAATAAAGTCTCCGTACAACCGGTAAAAAGTAACTAAAAAATAAAGGGTTAACGATTGAAGCGTCAGGCCTGCTGACGACGGGTTTGCTTCCAGCGGTCAAACATCACTGCCAGCAGCAGAATCGCACCGCGCACCAGGTATTGATAAAAGGTCGGCACGTTGAGAAGGCCCATGGCGTTTTGCACGCAGCCCATAATCAGTACACCGACCAATACGCCAGTGATCGTGGCAACACCGCCCGATAGCGCCACGCCGCCCAGCACACAGGCAGAGATCACCGCCAGCTCCAAGCCCATGGAGGTATTGGGGTCGCCCAGGCCCATGCGCGATGCCAGCAATACACCGACCACGCCGGCAACAACGCCCTGCAAACCAAACACAATAATTTTGAGACGGCGGACGTTAACCCCAGCAAGCGACGCTGCTTCTGAGTTGCCACCGGTGGCCAGTACATTGCGGCCAAAGGCGGTCATATTGAGTACCACGCCAAAAATCACAAAGCAGGCCAGCATGGTCCACACCGGTAACGTTAGGCCCAGAAAGGAGGCGCTACCCAGATCAAAAAAGCCCGGCACGGTAATCATTACCGCGTCGCCGCCGGAGGTGATATAGGCCAGCCCGCGCACAAACTCCATGGCCGCTAACGTCGCAATCAGCGAATTAATGCCGAATTTGGCAATCACCAGGCCGTTAAAAGCCCCCACTGCGCCACCGGCAACCACACCGCCAATCACGCCGATAAACACGCTGCCGGTACTGGAGGTCACCACCGCCGCGACCACACCGGCAAAGGCCACCGTAGAAGCCACCGAAAGATCCACTTCGCCCAGCGCCAACACCAGCATCATGGTGGTCGCCAAACTGCCGATCAGGGTGATAGAAAGCAGCAGCCCAACCATATTGCGGCCGGTCAAAAAGTCAGGGATAAGTACGGCGAGGGCCACAAACAGCAACAAGAAAATTGCGATCAGCCCTGAAGTATCGAGCAGCGTGCGCAGTGGCTTGATAAGCCCCTGGCGGCCCGACGGCCGGGCAGGTGCATTTTTTTCACCTTGGTCTACATTGTCGGTTGTCATGGTCGTTGTCCTGAGCTTGTTCTTTTAACAGCGATTATTCTGAATAAATGCCAATTTAGGCGGGCAGCGCCAGCCCCAACAAGCGTTCCGGGGTGGCCAACTCGCGTGGCACCACTTCGACTAGCTCGCCATCGCGCATCACAGCGATGCGGTCACAAATGGAGCTAACTTCGGCGAGGTCACTGGAAATCACCACTACGCTTTTGCCCTCATCGGCCAGATCATAGAGCAGCGAATAAATATCCCGCCGTGCGCCTACGTCAATCCCTCGGGTCGGTTCGTCCATGACGAACAGGTCGATCTCTTCGGCCAGCCAGCGGGCCAGAATCACCTTCTGTTGATTGCCCCCGGAGAGCTTGCCGATGGGTGAGCGCGGGCCCGGTGTTTTGATGCTGAGTTGCTGGATATAGGCTTCGGCATTGCGCCGTTCGCGACCGGGGTGTCGGAAAATCCCCCAGCGTTTGAAAAAGCGACGACAGCTGATATTCAGGTTGTCGGCCACGCTTGCCACTGGAAAGATACCTTGGGATTTGCGGTCCTCGGGGCACATGGCAATACCGGCACGAATCGCCTCGCCGGGACTTTTAAAGCGCCGAGATTCGCCGTTAAAGGTCACACTGCCGGCTTTTGGGGACTCGACACCGCAGACCAGCCGCAGCAGCTCACTGCGCCCTGCCCCCACCAGGCCAAACAGCCCAAACACTTCGCCGCGCTTAACGGAAAAACTCACCGGCGCCTTTAGGCCACGCCCTTCGATGGCTTCCACGCTCAAGACCACGTCGCCATGTTCGCGGGCGCGGTAGCCGTAGACATCGTCGATATCGCGGCCAACCATTTCGCTCACCAGCAGGTCGTGATTCAGCGACGACATATCCTCGTGGGTGCGAATATGCTTGCCATCGCGAAAGATGGTGACCGCATCGCACATCTCAAACACCTCCTCCATGCGATGGGTCACGTAAAGCACCACCCGTCCTTCATCGCGTAGCCGTTTGACGATGCGCTTGAGCTGGCGAATTTCCTGAATAGAGAGGCTGCTGGTGGGTTCGTCAAAGGCAATCACCTTGGCGTCCCGCAGCAGTGCACGGCCGATTTCAATCATCTGCTGCTGGCCGATGGAAAGATCGCGCACCTTGGTCGATGGATGAATCTCACCCTCGCCAAGATCAGCTAGAATCGCCAGGGCTTTTTGCTTTAACTCACGGCGGTTAACAAACCCCTGCCGCGTGGGCAGTTGCCCTAGCAGCAGGTTTTCGGCCACCGACATATTGGGCGAGAGCGTCAACTCCTGATAGATGATGGCAATCCCTTCCTGCAGCGCCTCCCGAGCGTTACTGAACACATGGCGCTGGCCATTGATCCACAGCGCACCTTCGGCCACCCGATTAACGCCGCTTAGCACCTTGAGCAGGGTTGACTTGCCCGCGCCGTTCTCGCCCATCAGGGCATGCACCTGGCCGGTGTGAGCCGCAAAGCTCACACCATCCAGCGCCCGCACGCCTGGGAAAACAACGCTAATCGCGTCGAAACGTAGATATGGATCAGACATGCTTGAGCACTCCACCGAACACTTACCGTTACAGGTCCAATTATTTTTACAGACCCAGCTCTTCGCGCACTGTCTGCCAGTCCTCACGGGTCATCAACACGCCAGAAGTTTCAGTATTGGCCGGGGGTTCTTGATCCTCAGTAATCCAGCGGTAGAGGTCTTCGGCTGTCTGGCGGCCGTGCATGGTGGAGCTAACCGCCACGGTGCCATGGAAGCCCGTCGGATCATTGCGGGAGAATTCCGCAAAGGCGGCGCCGGAGCCATTGATACCCACCCCAATCACATCCTCGGCCTTCAGGCCGTATTGCTCAGTGGCTCGTACGCCCCCTAGAACGCTCTCCTCGTTGAGGGCATAAATCACCCAATGCTCATAATCGCCGCGCTGGGCAAGCACCGGCGATGCGGCGGAAAAGGCACTGGCGGTATCACTGTTTTGCTGGGGCGCATCGAAGATATTGTCCTCAGGAAAGCCAGCGTCAAGCAGGGCGTTGGTCGCGCCGGTGGTACGCTCAACGGCGGTGGGTAGCTCGTCGTTGGTGATGCGCAGCGCGGCAACCTCTTCTGGATTCCAACCACGGGCTTCCATTTCAGCGGCAATCGCTTCGCCTACCTGCTGGCCAATTTTATAACCGGACATACCCAGGTGCGGCACGCCTTCCATCGGCTCACCGCTGGAATTAACAAACCGATCATCCACGGTAATGACTTTCATATCGTACTGGTTGGCACGGTTCATAATCGCGGGCCCCAGACGTACGTCGGGTGGGCAGATCACAAACCCATCTGCGCCTTGGGCATAGAGGTTATCAATCGCGCTGAGTACTTGCTGGCCGTCTTCACCGCCGAGGCGCACCACATCGAAACCCAGCTCTTCCCCTACTTCGGTGGCTGCTCGCTGTTCATTGATAAACCACGCCTGTTCCGGCTTCTTGACGATGAAGCCAATCTTCACCTCGTCATCCTGTGCCTGTACTGCCCCCAGGGAAGCCACCATAATCGCGCTACCCAGGGCCAAACGGGTAAATGTCTTGGTTAGGTTTGTTGTTAGATGAGTGGTTAATCGCATGGTCGTACTCCTGATGTTTTAGCAAATCTTGTTGTTAATTGTGCTGATGCCGATCGATGGCTCAGGTTGTCAGGGGCAAGCCCTGACGGGTTATGAATCTAAGGACGCTTGAGCGGAAAAACGATATACCGTCCGCGAACGATAGGTATCGCCGGGCTCTAGGATCGTGCTGGGAAATGCTTTCTGATTGGGGGAATCGGGATAATGCTGGGTTTCCAGCGCAAAGCCGGAGCGGTGCTCATAGGCTTGGCCCTGTTTACCGGTCAGGTCACCGGCAAGAAAATTGCCCGAGTAGAATTGGATGGCCGGCTCGGTGGTGGCAATTTCTACCATGCGCCCGCTCTGCGGTTCCCATACCTTAGCGGCCAAGACAAGCTCATCCGACGCCGCGTTATCGCGGTCCAGCACAAAGTTGTGGTCATAGCCGCCGCCAAAACCCAGCTGTTCGTTGTCCTGGTCGATCCGTTCGCCGATCGGCGTCGCCTGGGTAAAGTCGAAAGGTGTGCCCTCCACCGAGCGGAGCTCGCCGGTGGGTATCAGCGAATCATTTACCGGGGTAAATTCAGAGGCGTTAATCATCAACTGGTGATCAAGAATGCTGTCGCTACCCTCGCCCTTTAAGTTGAAGTAGCTATGCTGAGTAAGGTTGACCGGCGTGGCTTTGTCGGTGGTGGCGTGATAATCCACCATTAACTCGTCGGCATCGGTCAGGGTGTAGGTAACTTCAGTTTCCAGCCTACCTGGATAGCCCTCTTCGCCATCCTCGCTGATATAGCGCAGCACAAGCCCCGTTCCCTCATCGTTCTCGAACGGCTCGGCCTGCCACAGCACTTTGTCGAAGCCCTGTTGGCCGCCGTGCAGATGGTTGCTGCCATCGTTGGTCGCTAATGAATAGGTTTCTCCGTTGAGGGAGAACTGACCGCCAGCGATACGGTTGCCATAACGTCCGATAATCGCGCCGAAGTAAGGATTGGCCTGACGATAGGTATCGGAGAGGTAAGCTTCCAATGAGTCGAAACCCAGCGCGATATCGTCAAACTCGCCATCCACATCAGGCGTTTTCAGCGACAGAATGATGCCGCCATAGTTGGTCACCTGGAGTTCGATGCCATTGGCGTTGGTAAACCGATAGACATCGACCTGACGGCCGTCGGGTAAGTGGCCAAATACCGATTTCTCGATACTGTTTCCGGCACTATTTCCAGCGGTCGTTTGTTCGCCCTGGGCCTGGGCCTGGGCCGCGCTAAGCAATAGCATCGCGACACCGGCACTCAGCAGCAATTTTGGTCCTGCAGTGACGCTTTGAGCGTACATGAGAGACATGAACTTGCTCCTTCCTTTGTTGTTATTAGAGCGACGCCATCGCCGCGTATACGACCCTTACAGTAGACACTTCCGTCATAACCAACCAATATACGAACGTACTAGCTTCGATATGCTTTTAGTTATCAATGACAACGCAAGGCCTATCCCATGGGCGTTCTTGACGAAAACTGGTTTTTAGACGTGCGACTAAAGTTGCGCCATTTTCAGCTATTTTTAGCCTTGGACGAGCAACGTAATCTGCACCGGGCCGCCGAGCAACTCAATATGAGTCAGCCCGCCGCCTCAAAACTGCTCAGCGATTTGGAAGCTAACCTGGGGATTCGGCTCTTTGATCGCCATCCGCGGGGGCTAACGCCGAACTGGTACGGCGAAATCATGATTCGCCATGCCCATAGCATGCTCTCGGCGTTACACCACACCGGCGAGGAGTTGAATGCACTGCGTGAGGGTAATGCAGGAACGGTGACAATTGGCACGGTGATGGCACCGGCGGTGACGCTTATTACCAGCGCGATAGAGCGGGTGCACCGCGACCGGCCGGGACTAAAAATCAGCGTGGAGGTGGCGGTTAGCAAAGTGCTGGTACCGCGCCTGCTCGAAGGCGAGCTGGATTTCGCCATTACCCGAATACCGGCAGGCGTTGATGCAGAGCGCTTCGTGTTTGAGGAGATTGGCGAGGAGGAGCTGTGTTTTGTCTGTCGCGAGGGGCACCCGTTAGCGGATAAAGCGTCGCTAAGCTTGGCGGATATGGCGGTCTATCCCTGGTCGTTGCAGCCCGCCGGCGCGCTGATGCGCCAGCGAGTGGATAGCCTGTTCCTGCACCATCAGGTCGCACCGCCCCGCCAGATAATTGATACTGCCGATCTGCTGGTGTCGCTGGCGTTGGTGGATAAATCTGACACCATCACGGTGACCACGCGTGAAGCCGCCAACCTGCTCTGCAACCCGCAGCGCTTTCACCTGTTGCCCTTCAGCGAAACGCTTAGTGTGCAGCCCTATGGACTGGTGAGCTTACGCCACCAGCGGCTTTCGCCTGGGGCCGCCGCGTTCATGAGCACCCTGCGCGAACTCATCGCCCAGGGTGACCAGTGAGACACCGGCGTTACTCAATAAACGCCTCGGTAGCCTCACGATGACCGTATAGAAACGCATCGGCGACCTGGCGCAGCGGGGCTATGTCCACCTCGCTACGTTTGCTGGCAATCAGCTCGGCAAAGCGCGCGTAAAGGCCTTGATACTCCCGCTCTTCGGCGTCAATAATCAGTTCGTCATCAATCATCAGGCGGCAGCCGCCATGCGTCAGACTCAGACGGCTGCCGTCGCTGTCGATATGCATATCCCAGGTGGGCGGGCCGCTCTGACGAAAGTCGAACGCTGCCTCAATCGACGCGCCTTGCGGATCGGTGAACGTAAGCTCGGCGGCAATCGGGGTTTGCGCGTTACTCGGCACCAGCAGCTGCGCCTGTTGCAGAAAGAATGGCTGAGGCAGGATTTCAGTCGCAATGGAAAGCGCATTGATGCCGGGATCAAAAACGCCCATGCCACCCGGCTGCCAGATCCACGCCTGGCCGGGATGCCACACCCGCACGTCCTCCTTCCACTCGATTTCCACCCGCTGCACCTGCCGCTGGGCTAACCACTGCTGAGCCCTGGCCACGCCAGGGGCAAACCGCGAGTGCCAGGCGGCAAACAGGCTAACGCCCTGGTGAGAAGCGACGGCAATCAAGTCCTCCACTTCGCTTAACGTTGCCCCTGGCGGCTTTTCAAGCAGCACGTGCTTGCCACGCATCAGCGCTGCCCGCGCTTGGGCGTAGCGCAAGTGTGTCGGCGTGCAGATTGAGACGGCGGTAATGTCAGGATGAGCATCCAGCATCGCCTCCAATCCTTGATAGGCAGGAAGATCCGGCAGCGAGGCGTAAGGGTCCGCAGTGGCTACCAGATGGCAGCTTGGGGTGGCAGCGATTGCTGGGAGGTGCTGGTCGCGGACGATTTTGCCCACGCCTACCAAGCCGAGGTTGAAGTCAGACATACGCTTACCTTTATTATTGGCTATTAAAAAAGCTCAGGAGGCGGTGTGTGGCAGCTCAACACTGCGCCCTAGTGAACTGGCACTGTGCTCAAGCCCTAACGCCTCTGCCGTACCCGCCAGCACCGCCTGGGCGGCCAAGAAAGCTTCTTTGGGACGGCGCAGGCGGATACTTTCCATCAGCCTACGGTGACGTTCAAGGCTTTCTTCCGGGTCAGCCGCGCTCTCATTGGACATGGAGATCAGCATATAAATCGAAGGGCGCAGAATATGTGATAGCTGCGCCCAAACGATATTATGGGTCGCCTTGAAGATGGCTTCATGAAAGGCAAAATCGCACTCGCTATGCAGCCGTCGCTCCTCTTCACAGGTGGCATTGCGCAAATTCTGCCCTAGCCCTTCGAAGGCTTCTTCAATGGCCACCAGATCACGTGCTTTGGCGCGCTTGGCGGCGGTCATCGCCACGTAGGGCTCGACATCCAGGCGGAAAGCGAGGATTTCACGCTGAATATCCGGGTTAGGTGCGGCGTAGCGGGTCAACCAGTCGGTCACCTGGGCGTCGAGAATATGCCACTCCGAGTACTCACGCACCTTGGAGCCATGACCAGAGATTCGCTCGATAATGCCGACATCGACCAGTTGACGCAGGTCGCTACGCACCGCTGAACGGTTAATACCGAAACGCTCGCACAGGTCCACTTCACGCGGCACAAAGTCACCGGGGTGATAGTGACCACCGAATATCTCTTCGGCGAGATATTCGGCGACGCTAGGGCGAACGACGGGTTTGCTGAGAGATGATGTCAATGCGATGAGACCCTGTTTCGATTCAAACTCATCATAACGTACTTGCTCCTATCGAGCATCGACAGTAGCCCACGGGGCTAGCGACTACCGCCGCTGGCGATAAGCACCACAGGGTGGTTTTATCACCGCCAGGGGGTAATACCACGCCAACTACAAGGTAGCCGTGGAGGTGCTTTCCATTTTCCATGTTGTCGGCAGGACGCGACTCTCGTCCCCCACCACCTTGATGCAGCCCTTGAGCGGCAGATCGTTGCTGGAGGGGCCCACCGCAATATCAAACTCCCCCGGCTCGACGATGCGCTCCCAGGGGCGGTCCGTGTAGTTGAGCATATCCACCGGGACCGTAAAGCGCACAGTGGCGATGGCCCCAGCGGGTACCACCACCTTGCGGAACGCCTTCAACTCCTTGACCGGTCGTACTCGCTTGGCCAGGCGGTCGTGTACATAGAGCTGGACCACCTCCTCGCCATCGCGATGACCGATATTCTCGATGGTCACCTCAATCGATATCTCGCCGGTGATGGCCACCTCTGGGGTCTCGATTTTCAGTTCGCGGTAGGCAAAGCGGCTATAGCCAAGGCCATAGCCGAAGGGATAACGGGCTCCGAAGCTGCGAGAGATCGGCGTTCCGCTACTCTTGAACTTGTGGTTGTAGAAATAGGGCATGGCCCCAGCGCTCTTGGGCACCGAAATGGGTAGCCGCCCCGACGGGCTCACCTCACCGCTGAGAACATCCACCAGGGCATTGCCGATCTCCTGGCCACCGCTAAAGGAGAACAGCAGCGCGGCCACCTTATCCTCCAGGCCACCCAGGGAGTAAGGCCTGCCGCCGGAGAGAATGACCACGACGGGCGTGCCACTAGCGACCACCGCCGCGAGCAGCATCTGCTGCACACCGGGCAGCTCCAAGGTATCCGTGTCTGAGCCTTCGCCCACAGTGCCGCTCTGGAACAGGCCAGGCAGGTCGCCCAGGAAGACCAGGGCGATGTCGGCCTGGGTGGCGCAGACCACGGCCTCCTCGATGCCCGAGCGATCCTCGCTAATCGGGGAGTCGATCTGCAGCGAAGCGCTATCCTCGACGTCCCCTGGGAATACCGCGCCACCGGATCGCGGCGAGGCGAGAATATCGCACCCCTTGGCATAGGAGATCCTGCCGGCATAGCGCTGCTGCAGCGCCTGCAACGGGGTGACAACCTGCTCTGCGCTCTCCTGGGTGTCCTCATGCAGCGAGTGGACGGGGAAGCTGTAACCGCTGAGATGCGCCAAAGGGTCGGCAGCTGTTGGGCCAATCACCGCGATCTTGCCATAGCGCTCCTCCTCCAGGGGCAGCACACCATCGTTCTCCAGCAGTACCAGCGACTGGCGGGCCAGCTGCCGCGCCAGTTCAAGGGTTTCCGGCCGCTGAAAGTCGACCGCGTCTTCGTCACTATAGGGCCGCTCGAAGAGTCCCACCCGGAACTTCTCGGTCAGCACCCGGGCAACAATGGCGTCCAGCGTCGCATCGGGCAGAGCCTCGCGATCCTCGGCGTCAAGCTTGCCGACGCAGTCATCCCCGGGAAGCTCGACATCGAGCCCCGCGGCAAAGGCCTGACCGGCGGCGTCCTTGGCGTCGCGAGCGGTGCCGTGATGCTGATAGAGCAGGCTCACGCCGATATAGTCCGCCACGATCAGCCCATCGAAGCCCCACTGCTGACGCAGCAGCTGTGTCAGCAACCGGTGATCGCTATGAGCGGGCTGGCCATCGATATCATGGTAGGCGGGCATGACGCTGCCGGCGTTAGCCTGCTTGATCGCCATCTCGAACGGCAGCAGGAAGATATCGTTAAGCTCGCACTCGCCCACACGCACCGGTGCATGATTGCGTGCCCCTTCGCTGAACGAGTGGCCGACATAATGCTTCAGGGTCGCCAGCATATCGCGCGCCTCGCCCTGCAGACCGCGGACATAGCGCGTCCCCATGACGCCGACCAGGTAGGGATCCTCACCGAAGGTCTCCTCAGTACGCCCCCAGCGCACGTCCCGCGAGACGTCCAGCACCGGGGCCAATCCTTGTCGACAGCCGATGCTCCTGGCTTCCTTGCCGATGGCGCTGGCGACGGCCTCCACCAGTTCAGGCTGCCACGTCGCCCCATGGTTGAGCGGCCCCGGAAACAGCGTGCTGCCGCGACACATCACCCCGACTAGGCACTCCTCATGGGGCAATGCCGGAATACCGAGGCGGGTGTTCTCTACCAGGTAGCGCTGCAGGGCATTCAGCGCTTGGACGCCCTGTCGCGGCTCAACCCCGTGGGAGCCCAAGGGCCGAGTGATCTGGCCAAGGCCGTTGGCGAGGCGGCTCTGCCAGCCCTCGCTCGACGTTCCGGCAAAGCCATCTTCGCGCAGTCGATGCTGCCCCTCGGGGTCCAGCAGCAGCCATAGGGCATGGATCTGGGCCAGCTTTTCCTGCCGTGTCATGCGCGCTAACAAGTCGCGCACCCGCTCATCAAGCGGTGCCATTGTATCTTTATAGAGAACTGTCATATCGACTTACTCCAATACATAAAAATGGGTTCCGTTCAGGGCCGAGAAGCGGTGGCGTTGCTGGAGCGATTGATCCCCTCATTCGTAAGCCATCGCTTCGAGCTCCTTGCCGCGCTTTTCATTGACGAAACGCAGTACAAAGAACACCGATACCACGGCACAAAAGGTGCCGAGGGCAGCTATACAAAAAATGATAAAAATATAACTGGATTGACTAAACACATGGCGTGCCGCTTAGGCCATGCTGGCCCGAGGCCATTCCAGCGTCTCGTTCGGCAGGCGCACCCCATCAGCATCGAAGGCGTGCAGCAGGTCATGGCGCGGGGTCAGGTAGAGCGTATCGCCACTGCGTAACTCAGCATCGCCGGGCAGGCGCACGGTCAGCGGGCCAATGGCATCGCAGTCGACATAGGCGAAAGCATCGGCACCAAGCATTTCCACCACCCGCACCCGACACTGCCACTCCCCTGCATCGTGGCTCACATCGAGATGCTCGGGGCGTATGCCGATCGTCGCGGCGCCGTACTCCTTGGCCACCTCGCCCCCGATCAGGTTCATCTTGGGTGAGCCGATGAAGCCGGCCACGAACAGCGTCTCGGGATGGTGATAGAGCGCCATGGGTGTTCCCATCTGCTCAATGCGACCGGCATTCATCACCACGATGCAGTCGGCCAGGGTCATCGCCTCGACCTGATCATGAGTGACATAGACCATGGTCGCGGCGAGGCGCTGGTGCAGTTCGGCAAGTTCCACGCGCATGCGATTGCGCAGCGCCGCGTCAAGATTGGACAGCGGCTCGTCGAACAGAAAGACGCCAGGATTACGCACGATGGCGCGGCCAATGGCGACACGCTGACGTTGCCCGCCGGAAAGCTCGGCAGGCTTGCGCTCGAGCAAATCCTCGAGGTTGAGCAGGCGCGCCGCGTCGGCCACCTTGTCCTTACGCTCCTGAACAGGCACCTTGGCCAGGCGCATGCCGAAGTCGATGTTGCGCGCCACCGTCATATGCGGATAGAGCGCATAGGATTGGAAAACCATGGCGATGTTGCGATCGCTGGGTTCAGCGGTGGTGACGTCGTTTCCCCCGATGGAGATCGCACCACGCGTCACCGTTTCCAACCCGGCGATCATGCGCAGTAGGGTCGACTTGCCACAGCCAGAAGGCCCCACCAGTACGGTGAAGGAACCCTCCTCGACGTGCAGGTTGAGGTTGTGGATTACCGTGGTATTGCCTGGGAAGGTCTTTTCGATGTCGACCAGTGTCACTTCAGCCATAGCGTGCTCTCGTTTTTGCGCTTGTTGTAGCTATTGATGCGCAGATAATTGGGTTCAGTGGATATGGCGCCGGTAGCAAAACTCAGCGAAATCCGCTGACGTCGCTCGCCCGCTGATGTCGTGGGCCGCCATACCCAGGAAGTTGCCGGTGAAGTAGCCATGCGCACGACCGCTGCCCTCGTCCGATAGCAGTCCAGCGTCCAGTACCGGGCCGACCGACCGCCAATCCGCGTCACCCTGGGCGAAGCGGAACTGCAGTTCATGCTCGCGAATATCAAGGCCAAGACGCACCGGTTGATCGGGAGCGAGCACCACAGCGCCGCTAGCGGCGAAATCGAGCCGCCCGCTGGGCCACTCGTCGTGGCAGCTCATCACGCTGAGTACCTTGTCGCCGCTGTCGTTCAAGGTCACGGCGAGGTAGTGAAACTTGAAGCGGTTGTAGTAGGCGATCAGCCCGGCAAACTGTTGGATCTCGTCCGGCTCGAACTCGAGCTCGGTATCGGCGCTGCAGATCCAACTGTCCTGGCGCCGTGCCACCAGCGCCTGCTCGAACCAGGCGCCCACCGACTCGCGGCCATAAAGGCGCAGGAAGCCTGGCCGCTCGCTCAGTGAGAACAGCCGCTCGGGATAGGGTGTGCGCAGCCACTGAAAGTCCGCTGGCAGTGTGCCGGGCTTGAACTCATAGACTTCTTCGCCCGCCGGGGCACGCTGCGCCACGCCGGGCATGGAAACCTCCAGAGCCGGTGTATTGCCGCCGTGAGCCAGTCGCAGCCAGCCATCCTCGCCCCATACGGCCCGCTGGATCGCCGTCTCACGCCCCAACGGCGAGCGGCGCGTACCGGGCAGCGGCCTGCTACACAGGTGCACCATGAAGGTTTCGCCGTCAGGCGTATCGACCAAGTCAGCGTGGCCGGCACGCTGCAGTGGGTTCTCCGCATTATTGCGGGTGGTCAGCACCGGGTTGTCGGGGTGAACTGCATAGGGGCCGGTGATCTCGCGAGCGCGCGCCATGGTCACGGCGTGGTCGTAGCCGGTGCCGCCCTCGGCCACCAGCAGGTGGTACCAACCGTCACGACAGTAAAGGTGTGGCCCCTCAGTGAGCTTCATCCAGGTGCCAGTAAAAACGTTATGGATCGGCCCGACGAGGCGTTTGCGCTCGACGTCGTACTCCTGCAGCAGAATACCGCCAAAGCGGTCACCACCTTCCTGTTGGCGATAGTCCCACTTGAGGTTGACCAGCCACTTGCGGCCGTCCTCGTCGTGGAATAGCGAGGGATCAAAGCCGCTGGCGTTGAGATACACCGGGTCGCTCCAGGGGCCCTCGATGGAAGGCGCGGTGACCAGGTAGTTGTGGCCGTCCTTGAAGTTGCCCTCGTAGCGCTTCATATCAGTGTAGATCAGCCAGAACAGGCCATCAGCGTGGGTTAGGCACGGCGCCCAGATACCGCAGGAGTCCGGGTTGCCGCGCATATCCAACTGGGTGGCCCGGGCCAGCGGCCGAGTGGCCAGTTGCCAATTAGCCAGATCCCGGGAACGGTGGATCTGCACGCCGGGATACCACTCGAAGGTCGAGCTAGCAATGTAGTACTCCTCGCCGACCCGGCAGATCGAGGGGTCGGGGTTGAAACCAGGGAGTATCGGGTTGCGGATGGTGTCGGTCATCGGTAGTTCCTCATCCCTTGACGGAGCCGCCGGTAAGACCGGCCACAATGTATTTCTGGGCGGCGAGGAAGAAAATCACCGCCGGCAAGATGGTCAGCGTCACGAAGGCCAGAATCATGTTCCACTGGGTCAGATACTCACCCTGGAACTGCATCATGCCGAGTGGCCAGGTATAGATGTCGCGGTCATTGAGCACTACCAACGGCAGCAGGAAGTTGTTCCAGCTCTGTACGAAGACGAACACACCGACGGTAGCGAGTATCGGCGTTGACAGCGGCAGGGTGAACGACCAGAAAAAGCGCAAATAGCTGCAGCCATCGACATAGGCGGCCTCGAACAGCTCTTTAGGCAGTTGGTCGAAAAACGCCTTGAACAGCAGGATCGCCAGCGATAAACCGAAGGCGGTCTGCGGCAGGATGACCGCCCAGTAGGTGTCCAGCAGCCCCAGGTCTCGCACCTTGATAAACAGCGGCAGGATCGCCGCCGCAAAGGGAAACATCAGCCCCAGCAGCAGGTAGGAGAGGATCATCTTCGAGCCGAAAAAGCGGATTTGCGAGAACACATAGGCCGCTGCAGCCCCCACCACCAGGGTCAGTAACACCGTCATCGACGAGATCAGGAACGAGTTACCCATGTAGCGCCAGAAGCTGCCATCGAGAAAGATCTCGATATAGTTTTCCAGGTTCCAGCTTGCCGGCAGCCACAACGGATTTGTACGCAACTCGGCGTTGCTCTTGAAACCTCCGAAGAAGGAGGCGAGCAACGGACCGATAACCAGACTGGCGACCAGGATCAGTACGATCACACGCAGCGTGTTTCGGGTAGTCGTCGTCATGTGCGCTCCCCTTGCTTCGTGGCCCGCTGGTAGAACATGGCAATGCCGATAGCGAGCACAAACAGCACCACGGCAGCGGCGCTACCGAAGCCAATATTCAGCCGCGATAGACCGAAGGTATACAAGTAGGTAACGATGGTATGGGTCGAGTTAGACGGCCCGCCGTTGGTCAACGGAATAATGATGTCGAAGATTTGCAGCGAGCCGATGATGGCGAAGAAGCCGCTCACCACGATAGCGTGCTTGATCAGTGGGACCTGCACGAACAGTGCCACCTGACGCGGCTTGGCACCTTCCAGTTTGGCCGCCTCGATAAGATCTTTGGGCACGCTCTGCAGCGCTGCAATATAGATCATCATGTGGAAGCCAAAGTACTTCCAAACGATCACCGTCATGATCGCCGGGAAGGCCCACTGGCGATCGGCCAGCACATAGACCGACTCCTGGCCCAGAGATTGGAACATCATGGCGGTGATGCCGTAGTCACCGTCGAAGACAAAGCTCCAGATCAACCCGGCGGCCACCTCGGCGAGAATGTAGGGCAGGAAAAACACCAGCCGAAATAGCGTATTGGTCGGTGTCTTGCGATACACCATCAGCGCCAGCCCCAGGGCCAGCGGCATCTGGATGATCAACGAGACGAGGATCAGTTTGGCAGTGTTTCCCAGCGCGGTATGGAACACCGAATGATCGAGCAGTCGCTCGTAGTTCTGGGTGCCGACAAAGTCGGTAGGCGCACCGTAGCCGTTCCATGAGAAACCGCTATAGTAGACAGCATCGGCGAGCGGCAGGATGACAAACAGCGAGAAGAGAATCAGCGCTGGCGGCAAAAGGATCAGCACAGCGGTAAATTTGCCGCTGGCCAACCATTGCCGTAAGCGATCGGCGTTGCTTCTCCTTTGCACGTCGGGTCGGGTCAGAGTACTCATGACGTCTTCCATTCAGGGGTCAGTATCCGGCGCAGCGAAAGCGCTGCACCGGGCATGCGCGGGTCAGGGCTTCAGCGGAACATCCAGGCCTCTTCAACCTGGGCGGCTGCCTCCTCGGGGGTAATCGCGTCCTGAGCCAGATCACCGCTAATGTCGTTGACCGTAGCACCCACTGACGTACCTAGCGCTTGGTCAAGGAACACCTGATGGAAGTTAGATGCGTTGAGAATCTCTGCCACTTTGCGTGCGTAAGGAGTTGTAAGTTCTGCTTCGGAGCCTTCAGCCACCGGCACGAAGATACCCAGCCGCGCGGCCTCGCGCTGATTCTCTTCGTTGAGCAGGAAGCGCAGGAAGTCCACCGCTTCATCAGAGGCGTCACGCGTGACGGCAAAGCCGTTCATCCCCCCGAAACTGTCGTCATTCCCAGCACCACCTTCAACACGAGGGAAACGAATAAACTCAAGGTCTTCGTCCGGCACGCCCTCCCCGCTCATGGAGCGCTCTTTAGAGGGGATATAGTCCCAGTCGCCCATCAGGTGCAGGGCCGCTTCGCCGTCGCCGAACATGCCGCTGGCTCGCTCGTAGGAGGTAGCCATGAAGCCCGACTGGAAGGGATCGAGTTCAACGAAAGACTGCAACAGCTCGCCGGCCCGTACGAAAGGTTCGCCTTCAAAGCCGCCATTTTCGCCCTGTTTGGCCGCTTCGATGCCCTCACCGCCAGCCAGCCGCGTCACCAGGTAACCCCAGTAGAAGTGCAGCGGCCAACCGTCCTGGCCGCCCACCACGGCAGGCGTAATGCCGTTCTCACGCAGAGCGATCACCGCCTGCTCCAGCTCCTCCCAGGTGTCGATGGCTTCAATGTCGACGCCCGCCTGCTCGGTCAGAGCGGTGTTGGCCCAAAAACCGACGACGGTGGCGTAGAGCGGCGCGCCATAGACACGCTCATCAAGGGTGAAGGCACGCACCGCTGATTCGGGGTAGATGTCCTGCCAGCCGTCCTGCATCGCCTCGGTAAGGTCACGCACGAAGCCAGCCTCGACCTGGTCGCGCAGCCCCTCGCCACCCCAGCTGTAAAAGATATCGGGCCGCTGGCTGGACTGCAGTAGCGTCGGCAGGCGCGTTTTGTACGCCTCGTTGGCGATGTACTCAAACTCGACAGTGACGTCGGGATGCTGAGACTCGTACTCGGCGACGATATCGTCGTAATACTGCTTCTCGACATCGCTGATCTCGACTCTCAGCACGCTCACGGTGGTATCCGCAGCGGCGATGCTGGAACTCAGCGCTGCCGCAATGGCAACGGCCGCCGTTAATCCACGTTTGCAGGCTGGTGTGTATGCGTGGCTAATGTAATGTTTCATGGCGCACTCCTTGTTGTATTGTAAGAGCATGGCGCATCTCTCTTATTATATATCTGCTAACTGCCTTGCGTGGGCGGTTACCCCCAGCCGCCATCGACGGCAATTTCCTGCCCGGAAATTGCCAGGCTTTGCTGGCTGGCCAGGAACAGTGCCAACGGCGCCACGTGTTCCGGGACCAGGCGTATCTTTAGGCATTGATGTGCCTGTATCGAAGCTTCCTCGTCGGGACCGATCCACTTCTCCAACTGGCGCTCGGTCATGATCGAGCCGGGCACCAGCGTATTAACACGAATATTATGCTTACCCAGATCCCGCGCCAGGCTGCGCGTCAAGCCATGTGCTGCCGCCTTCGCTGTCATGTAGGCGGAAAGGTCGCCAATAGCCATTCTCACGCTGATCGAACCGAAATTGATGATTGAGCCCCCGCCGGCCTTGATCATCTGATGGGCCGCGGCCTGGGCGGCAAAGAACATCGGCCTCAGATTGATGGCCATGCGTTCATCCCAATAGGCAACATCGACCTCTTCCCAGGTATGGCGGTCGTCGTTGGCAGCGTTATTGATCAGGGTGTGTATCGCCCCTAAATCACGCCCCACCTCGGCAATCGCCGCCTGCAGGTCTTCGACATCGCGAATGTCGCAATGCCGATAGTGCGGCATCCGTCCCGTCTCCTCCTTCAGCGTCTCCACCAGTGCTTTGCTGGCAGCATCATCGATATCGACGAACGCAACCGTAGCTCCCTGCAGATGAAAAGCTCGCGTCAGAGCGGCCCCAATGCCACTACCCCCTCCGGTAATGAAGACCACTTGCTGTTCGAGGCTGGGGTAACCCGCCGCGTCGTTGTTCATGCTCTCTCCACTTAGTTTTATCTATTTACTAAGTAAGAATGGACACTCCTGTGGGGAAGCCGCAATGCGACATTAGTTCAACCTTTAAACTTATTGCTTAAAATGACGCAATTGCCGTTGGCGTAACACCCTGTTGTGACTCGCGCAGACATAGTCGATAGAGCGGTATTCGTTTAAGCTTGGAACCAAGTTTTTTTTGCTCGTGCCGGCCGCCATGGCAGTCCTCTTCGCTGAGAGGCTTTATGGGTGCATGGCAAGCTATCAATCCACTGCGCTCCGGTGTGCAGACTTCAGGGCCCCATTCATCTATGCCAACCAGCTATCATCAGCAGAACAAGGCGGGCGATCTCCATTTCCTCAAACGACTCAACCGCAGCGCCATTCTTGAGCTGATACGCAGGACGCCAGGGCTGACGAGGGCCGATATTGCCACTCACGCTCAATTAACCAAGGCGACTGTCGGTGGTGGCGTGCAATCACTGCTCAAGCAGGGATGGCTGTGCGAAGGCGAACTACAAAAAAGCAACGGCGGTCGGCCGGGCCGCTCGCTGTATCTGAATGATCAGCACTACGCCATGCTCGGCGCAGAGGTCGGTGTACATGGGCTACGCCTGGTTGCTTGTTCGCTATCGGGGGAATTACTGGCTTCACATCATCAACACCTGGTGCCGACCACACCCGAAGTGACCGCCGAACTGCTCGCTGAACTGCTGCACAAATTGATGGCATCGTCTGCGCTAGCAGGACGTTACTGCCTAGGTATCGGCGTCGCCCTGCCCGGCCCTATCGACCCGGGCACGCCCATACTGCGTCTCGCCCCTAATCTCGGCTGGCGCGACATTAATTTCCTCAAATTATTATCCCCCCTTCTGCCCCAGATGACCGGGATTTGGATGATGGATAACGAAGCAAAATCAGCTGCCTTTGGCGAAATCTATTTCCGAACGGGACAGATTCCCGACTCCCTGGTCTATGTCAGCGCCGGGACCGGCATCGGCAGTGGCATGGTCGAGGGCAGCCATCCGCCGCTCATATCACGCGGTCTCCATGGGCTAGCTGGCGAGATCGGCCATACGGTATTGCAGCCTGGAGGGCTCTACTGCCATTGCGGCAATCGCGGCTGTGCCGAGACGCTGGTCAGCGGCTGGTCTATCCGCGCAGCACTCAGCATTGCCGAAGAAGAGAATCTTATCGAAGCCGTACTGCCACGCCTGCATGAGGAGCAGGTTCAGCTGACACTTCGCCGCGCAGGTGAAGCGCTGGGCACCTTGCTACTCAACCTCCACCACACTCAGAACCCCTCCGAAATCGTTCTCGGCGGATCACTGGTCCAACTTGGCGCTCCCCTTCTCGACCCTGCTCTGGCCTATTTCAAAGCCCATCAGGACCGCCTTCTTGGTACGCATCGCCAGGTTCCCCTGCGCGTCATTGAGGACTCCACGTTCATTGCTGCCCGCGGCGCCGCCGCACAAGTACTGGCTAATGTGATTCACGGGCCTAGCGACTTGATATAACCATTTTCGACGCAAACGTAACCGCCAACTAAGTCAAGAAATTGACATACTTCTCTATCAGTTCGACGACAGCGACCTCGAAACCCAAGGGGCATCATAGTGTCTTCACACGCTCATCTGGGTGCTGCAGCGCCGCGCCCGTAACGGCACGCTGCCTGAGCTCCAACCGTCGTTCATAGAGTCCTTTGGCAAATAGCGTACCCAAGACGAGGGTGCCGCCGACCAATGCCATCGGCGCGGGCTGCTCGCCGAGTATCCACCAGGCCAGCAGCGTGCCAACGACGACCTCCAGCAGTATCAGCAAACCTACTTCAGCGGACGGCAGGTACAGCGGCCCGCGCTGCAGCAGCGTCACACCGCAGGGCACAATGATCAGGCAGAGTAGGATCACCACGGCAAGCTGGTTGACGGCTGGGAAGGAAGGCTCGCTCCCCGACAGCCAAAACAGCCCGGCGACGCTGCCGACAATAAGGCCGTTGAACACCAGCATCGGGCTCATATCGACCCCCGGTCGGGTGCGACACAGGGTAAAGTTAATCGCCAGGGTCGTCGCCGCCATTAAGGCAAAACCGTTGCCTACCCAGGAGCCTGCGCCTGCGTCATCGAGGGCTATCATGGCGATACCCACCATGCAGAAACAAATCGCCAGCCAGGTTCGCCTGGGCAAACGCTCTTTAAGTATTACCCAGGAAAGCCCGGCGGCGATAAGCGGCGAGCTGGCCAGGATCATCAACACGTTGCCCGCCTTGGTGTACTGGTTGCCCAGCACAAAACCGCAGGTCGTCAGACTGAACAGCAGCGCCACGGCGATGCCTGTCCAGCCACAGCGCCGGTAGGCCGCCAGGGTGCCACGGCCATAGCGCAGCAGGGCAATCAGCAGGAAACCAAGCGCAGAGAGAAAACCGCGCCACATGAGGATTTCCGCATCGGGCAGGTCGGCGACCTTGATCAGCAAGGCATCCGGCGCCATGGTCAGCGCGCCGCCACCGGTCAACAGCAGGCCCTGCTGGCGATGCGAGAGGGATGCAAACGCCGACATATCAGTGATTATCCTTTATAATGATTGTTCTTAAAGGCTGTCCTTAATGACTGTCCTTAGTGATTGTCCCTGGGCGGATGCTGGCGAGCCACATCGCGGTACTTGGTAGCGGGCTCCAAGGTCATGCCACGATCCAGCGGCTCAACCATCGTGCGCTGAATCTCCTGCCAGGGCGTCTGGTGGCCTGGGTAGCGGTAGCCACCCTGCTGGGCCAAGCGCTCACGACGCGCCTCCAACTCACTGGTATCAATCAGTAGTTTCACCTCGCCCCGTTTGAGATCGACCCGCAGCCGGTCGCCGCTCTCCAGCAGCGCCAAGCCGCCGCCCGTCGCTGCTTCAGGCGATGCATTGAGAATCGACGGCGAGCCGGAGGTGCCCGATTGGCGGCCATCTCCCAGGCACGGCAGCGATTCGATCCCCTGTTTGATCAACGCCTCCGGTGGCTGCATATTGACCACTTCGGCACCGCCGGGGTGCCCTACCGGGCCCGCTCCGCGCATTACCAGGATGGTGCGTGCATCAATGTTCAACGTCGGGTCATCAATACGCGCGTGGTAATCCTCCGAGCCATCAAACACCACCACCTTGCCTTCAAACGCTTCCGGGTCGTCAGGATCGTTCAGAAAGCGCTCGCGGAAGTCCCGAGAGATCACGCTGGTTTTCATCAACGCCGAATCGAATAGATTGCCCTTGAGATTGAGGAAGCCCGCGTGGTTCACCAGTGGATCGTTATAGCGGCAAATCACATCGGCATCCTGGGTTTCACGGCCTTGCAGGTTATCGCCTATGGAGCGTCCATTCACCGTCAACGCATCGCTATGCAGCTTACCCGCCGTTTGTAACTCATGGAGGATCGCCGGCACGCCCCCGGCGCGGTAGAACTCTTCACACAGGAAGGCCCCAGCGGGCATGACGTTGGCCAGTAGCGGAATCTCATGACCCAGGCGCTGCCAGTCATCGTTATCGATTTCAATGCCCGAATGGCGGGCAATGGCGTTGATGTGTACCGGCGCGTTAGAGGAGCCGCCCAGCGCCGAGCAGGCCACAATGGCGTTCTCAAACGCTTCACGGGTCAGAATATCCAGCGGCCTAACATCCTCCCAGACCATATCGACGATCCGCGTACCGGTGTCGTAGGCCACCATCGCGCGCTCTTTATAGGGTGCGGGAATCACCGCCGAGCCCGGCAGGCTCATGCCCAGCACTTCGGCCATGGAGTTCATGGTGGAAGCGGTACCCATGGTGTTGCAGTGGCCAATTGAGGGCGCAGAATCACTGGCACGGGAGAGGAACTCCGCGTAGTCGATATCCCCCGCCGCCAGGCGCTTACGAAGCTCCCAGATAATCGTGCCCGAGCCGACTCGCTCAGCGCCGCGCCAGCCGTTTAGCATCGGCCCCCCGGACAGCACGATAGCGGGAATATTCACCGTTGCCGCCGCCATCAGCGCCGCCGGGGTGGTTTTATCGCAGCCGGTGGTCAATACCACACCGTCTAACGGGTAGCCATGCAGCACTTCCACGATGCCCAAATAGGCCAGGTTCCGGTCCAGTGCGGCGGTGGGCCTGCGTACGTTCTCGTGAATAGGGTGCATGGGGAATTCAAACGGCACGCCGCCCGCGGCGCGAATGCCGTCTTTAACCCGTTTAACCAGCTCAATATGGTGGCGGTTACACGGGGTTAAATCAGAGCCTGACTGGCAGATACCGATAATCGGCTTACCGCTGGTTAGTTCATCCAGGGTGATGCCGTAATTAAGGTAGCGCTCAATGCATAGCGCCGTCGTACCGGGGTGATCAGGATTATCGAACCAATAACGTGAACGCAACTGATCGGGAGTTATTCGCTGAAAATTGGCCATGGTGCCACTCCACGCCTAAAGTAAATGCAAGGGAAAGAAGGCGTGCCTCAACCACTAAAACCACGCCGCCAACATTATCGTTTTAATCGCCTACTGATTGCGCATAGGGCTTTGTGCATAGAGCTTTGCGCATAAGACAGTCCTAAAACGGTACGCCTTCTTCTCGACAACGTCGACACATACAAAAGTATATGTTGAACATACGACCGAAACGTTAGACATTTAGCTGGGCATTGCGGTACTTTCCTCGACAGGACAGTTCCGCACACATACAAAAACAACACACGACCTGCTGTAGTTCGCTGAGTAGCTCAATGAGTAGTTCGCTGAGAAGACACCCTTAGCGTAGCGATCTACAGCACGCCAGGAGAGCGATCACTATGAATTATCGTTGGAAGCATACGCTGTTAATGACCGGGATAATGACCGGCACCACACTGTTAAGCTCAACGGCCGTTTACGCGCAAACGCCTGATCTATCCGATCCACCAGAGATCGAGGGTGATGTCATCACCGAGGATCTTGGTTCGCATAATATCCGTGTGGGTCTTGGCTTAGCCGAGTCCTCACCGCTGTATATCTCTACTCAGTATTTCGGTGACATCCTTTCCGAGCGCACCGAAGGGCGGCTGACGGTTGATGTATTTCCTAACAGTCAGCTGGGCGACGATGCGCAAATGATGGAGATGCTACAAACGGGGACCCTGGATATGACCATTCCCTCTACCTCGCCTGCGACCAGCTACGTAGATGAGCTTGCCGTTTTCGACCTGCCGTTCCTGTTTCCTACCCGTGAAGCCGCCATGGCGGTGCTAGAAAGCGATGTTGCCCTGGACCTGCTCGACAAGTTCGACGGGACCGGTATTAAGGCCTTCGCCTATCATGAAAACGGCTACCGCCAACTCACCAATAGCGTGCGACCCGTTGAGTCGCCTGAGGATGTGGCGGGATTAGACGTTGGCGGCCTGACCATTCGTACCATGGAAAACCCCGTGCAGCTGAGCATCTGGGAAGCATTGGGTGCCAACCCAACGCCGATGGCATTTGGCGAGGTATTTTCGGCCATGGAGCAAGGGGTTATCGACGGCCAGGAAAACCCTTGGAGCACCATACTGACCTCCAATTTTCATGAAGTGCAGGATTACGGCTCCGAAACACGCCACGTTTATACCCCCTTTATTATCATGATGTCCGAACGTACCTGGGATCGCCTTGATCCGGCCTACCAGGAACTCGTGGAAGAAGCCGCCCGCGCGGCAGCCGCCTACGAGATCCAGCTGGCCACTGAATACGACGACTGGGCACGCAATCAGCTTGAAGAGCGCGGTATGCAAATTACCCGCCTTAATGACGACCAAATTGCCGCCTTCCAAGAAGCCGTGCAGCCCGTTTATGACGAGTGGGCCCCGCGCATTGGCGAAGATTTGGTCGCTGAAATTCAGCAAATTGTCGAATCGACGATGGCAGAGTAAGCGGCTTGCGGTAGCCGCGCTTTTATTAAATAGGCTGCATCGACAGGCCGTATTAATAGACCAGGCAAGAGGCAGGCGCCTCTTGCCATCTTATTCGTCTCTTCGGAGCGCTTATGGACACTCCCAATACCCCCCTTCCGGATACCGCGGCATTTCTCGACGATCCCCAGCGCAAACCGTTAGAGATCGACACTGAGGAGCGCCGGGGCCCTGCGCTATTTCGTTGGTTAACGCTGGCCATGGAGCACATTATCGCCGCCTTGCTGGTGGCGCTGATCGTCTCAGTATCAGCCAACGTCATTGGTCGCTCGTTGCTTAATAATTCTGTGCCCTGGGCCGATGAGCTGGCCCGCATGCTGTTTATCTGGCTGATTTTTATCGGTGCCGCTGCCGCCTTCGCCCGTTTTGAACACATTGCCGTGGATATCCTTGTACGGCGGCTAAAGCCGCGTGCGGCCCATACGTTGTACCTGATCCAGCACCTGATTATCACCGGGTTGATGGGGGTCATCATCTGGGGAGGATTTTTGGTGATTTCACGCGCTTCCGGTCGCACTGCGATCCTCAACGTGCCCTGGAGCTTCGTCAACGTCTCGCTCGTGCTCTGCGCCATCTTTATCGGCGCGGTGGCGATTTGGCGCGCTTGGCAAAGTATTCAACAGATACGCTCGCCTGATGTTACGACATCATCCGATGGAGGCCGCTAGACCATGCTATGGATTTTTCTCGGCATTCTATTCGCTTCGCTAGCGCTAGGCCTGCCCATTGCCTTTGGCCTGGGCATCGTCGCCGTGGTGATGGCGGTACTTTCTGACATACCGCTCTCGATATTGATTGAGCAGTCGATTCGCGGCGTTAACAGCTTTCCGCTGCTGGCAATCCCGTTCTTTATTCTGGTCGGGGAGGTGATGAGCAACGGCGGCATCGCCCGCCGGCTGATGGAGCTTGCGGGAGCGCTGGTCGGCTTTGTGCGCGGCGGCCTCGGCCAGGTAGCAATTACCGGCTCAATGTTCTTCGGCGGCATTAGCGGCTCTGCCGTCGCCGACACCGCAGCGACCGGCGCGATGATGATTCCCTCAATGACCAAGCAGGGCTACACCGCCCCGCAAGCCACGGCGATCAACACCGTCTCGTCGGTGATCGGCATTATCATTCCGCCCTCTATTCCGCTGATTCTCTATGGCATTGTGACCGAAACGTCGATTAGTCGGCTGTTTATTGCGGGCATCGTGCCGGGCATATTGATCGGTTTTGGCTTAATGACAACAACCTTCATCATGGCGACCATCGGCCACGCCGGGCAGACGCGCAAATTCCGTTTCGATGTTTTATGGCAGGCGTTCAAAGCGGCATGGCTGGCGTTGGTACTGCCGGTACTCGTCATCGGCGGCATTATTGGCGGTATATTCACTGCTACCGAGGCCGCTGTGGCGGCGTTACTTTACTCGCTGTTCATCTCGCTGGTGGTCTACCGCGAATTCAAGATTACGGCACTCTGGGGCATGCTGATTCGCACCGCCCGCTTGACGGGCATGGTCTTGCTACTGCTGGCATTCGCGACCGTTATTGCGTGGTTTTTAACCATTAATATGGTGCCGCAGACGCTGGTTACCCAAGTCCAGGCGATCACCCAAGATCCTTTCCTGTTGCTGCTAATTGTCGCGGGCTTACTGCTGCTAGTGGGGTTTGTGATGGACCTGACCCCCGCTATGGTGATCATGGCACCGATGCTAACGCCCATTGTCACCTCAGTAGGCGTCGACCCCGTCTACTTCGGCGTGCTGATGGCGTTTATTCTTGGCATCGGTCTTTTGACACCGCCCGTAGGCACCTGCCTGTATGTCGGCTGCGGGGTCGGCAAAGTCTCTATGGAACAGCTGGTTAAGGCCATGCTGCCCTACTACGCTACTTTGCTAGTGGTGCTGGTCATCCTGATTGCCTTCCCCGGCATTGTGACTTGGTTACCTGACCTCACTGACGTGAGAGGCAATTAATGACAACCCTTACTATCACTACAACAAGGAGATCATGATGCGGTTGATTCAGTACCTTGACCAGCGCCGACTGAGAGTGGCCCTGGTGGAAAGCGCCGACGCAGTTCGCCCCATTACCATTGACGGCGGCACCTACGCGTTGGCTCAGGCGGCTATCAACACGGGGGAGTCGCTTGAAGATGCCATTACATCCCGCTTAGAAGACAGGCTCATTGATTATCAAGAGCTGGTTGATGAGCGCCGCTTGCTACCACCCCTTACCCATCCCGACCCTGCTCACTGCCTGGTAACCGGTACCGGGTTGACCCACTTAGGCAGTGCCGACACCCGCTCAGCCATGCACGCGAAAACCCAAGTCGCTGAGACCGAGCTAACGGATTCAATGCGCATGTTCAAACTCGGTGTCGAGGGCGGCAAACCCGCCGCTGACTCGGTCGGCGCCCAGCCGGAGTGGTTCTATAAAGGCGATGGTGACTGCATCGTCGCGCCGGAAGCAGAGATGCCCAGCCCCGCCTTCGCCGAGGATGCCGGTGAAGAGCCCGAGCTGGCCGGGCTGTATGTTGTCGCATCCGATGGCACGCCTTGGCGGATCGGCTATGCCATCGGCAACGAGTTTTCCGATCACGTTACCGAACGTTTCAACTATCTATGGCTGGCGCACTCCAAGCTACGCGCGTGCAGCGTTGGCCCAGAACTGCTGGTCGGCAGCCTTCCCGCTCATTTAGAAGGCACCAGCCGCATTGTGCGCGACGGTCAAACGCTGTGGGAAAAGCCGTTTCTGACCGGTGAAGCCAATATGGCCCACAGCATCGCAAACCTTGAATACCACCACTTTAAATATCCGGGCTTTCGTCGTCCTGGCGATGTCCACGTGCACTTCTTCGGTACCGCCACCTTAAGCTTCGCCGACGGCATTAAGGTACGCGAAGGGGATCGCTTCGAAATCACGCTTGGCGATTTTGGTCGGCCACTACGCAATACGCTACAGGTGCAACCTGAACTCGAAACCACGCACGTTAACGCGCTTTAAGGGAGGCCATCATGACACTGCAAGGCTCACTGCTAATCGGCCAACAGGCCGTCACCGGCTCAGAAGCCGAGATTTATGCTATCAACCCTGCCACGGGTGAAGCCCTGGCACCGAACTATCGTGGCGGCAACCACGTTGAGGTGGACAAAGCCTGCCAGCTTGCTGAAGCGGCGTTTGACCACTACCGCGAGACTTCGCTGGAGACCCGCGCCCGCTTTTTGGAAACCATTGCCGAGGAAATAGAGGCCGTTGGTGAAGCGCTAACCGAGCGCGGCGTAGCCGAAACCGGCCTGCCCCAGGCGCGCCTGGAAGGTGAGCGTGGGCGTACCTGCGGTCAGCTGCGGCTGTTCGCCTCGGTAGTACGCGCGGGCGAATGGCTAGACCTGCGCCACGACCCGGCAATGCCCGAACGCCAGCCGCTACCTCGTACTGATCTGCGCCAGCGCCACATTGCGTTAGGGCCGGTCGCCGTGTTTGGCGCCAGTAACTTTCCGCTGGCCTTTAGCGTCGCGGGGGGTGATACCGCCTCGGCATTAGCGGCAGGCTGCCCCGTGGTGGTGAAGGGCCACTCGGCGCACCCCGGCACCTCGGAGCTTGTCGGACGCGCCATTCAGCGCGCGGTTGCCAAGTGCGACTTACCTGACGGGGTATTTTCGCTACTGTTCGGCTCGGGCAATGAGATCGGCCAGGCATTGGTCGCCAATCCGCACATCAAAGCGGTGGGCTTCACGGGCTCACGTCGCGGCGGCACAGCGTTGATGGCCACCGCCCACGCTCGCCCGGACCCCATTCCTGTCTACGCCGAGATGAGCAGTATCAATCCGGTGTTCCTGCTGCCTGAAGCGCTCAAGGCACGCGGTGACAAAATCGCAGAAGGCTTTGTCGGATCGCTGAACATGGGCGCGGGCCAGTTCTGTACCAATCCGGGCCTGGTGATTGGCATTAAAAGCGCCGAGTTGGATGCGTTTGTGACAGCGGCTGGCGAGGCCGTTAAAGGTAGCGCGGCCCAAACCATGCTCACGCCGGGCATTCACGACGCCTATCAAAACGGCGTATCAACACTGGCGAGCAAGTCTAACGTCAAGGAGATCGCTCGTGGTCAAACCGGTGATAGCCCCCATGGTTGCCAGCCAGGGCTTTTCGTCGCTAGCGCTAGCGATTTCTTAACCGATGAAGACCTGCAAAGCGAAGTCTTCGGCGCGACAGCGCTGGTGATCGAGTGTCGCGATAGCGATGAAATGCAGCGTATTGCTGAGCACTTGGAAGGCCAACTAACCGCTACGCTGCAGATGGATGACGGCGACCTGGAAAGCGCCCGCCAGCTACTGCCAACGCTGGAGCGCAAGGCGGGACGTATTCTGGCTAACGGCTGGCCTACCGGCGTCGAGGTATGCCACGCCATGGTGCACGGCGGTCCGTATCCCGCCACGTCAGACTCACGCACCACCTCGGTGGGCAGCGCGGCGATTTATCGCTTCCTGCGCCCGGTCTGCTACCAGAACCTACCCGCGGGCCTACTGCCTGAAGCGTTGCAGGACAACAATCCTTTTAACGTTTCACGGCTAGTCGACGGCAAACGCGAGGGCTAGGACTGTTTAGGAGGCATCCGAGAGGCGCTTTTTAAGCTGCATATAAGTGCCGTAGTGACGGTCGAGGTGGCGCCGCATGGCGGCCTCGGCCGCATCCGGGTCGCGGGATTCAATCGCCGCGATAATTTCGCTATGCGCAGCGGTGGCGGCGATGTCTTCATCTTTTTTCTGCAGTACCAGTGCACGACGATCATCCAGCCACTCGGAGAGCGCCACGTGAATGGCATCAAAGATCGGGTTGCGGCCAATGCTGGCTAGCACGCCGTGAAAGGCGTTATCGGAGCGCTTAAAACGCGCTTCGTCGCCAATCGCATCGCGATTATCGGCCAGCGCATCGCGTAGCCTGCCCAAATCCTCCTCGCTGGCATTGTGCGCGGCATAGCGGGCTAGCGATATTTCAAACATGGCCCGCGCTTCCTGGAAGTACTGCTGGCCGTCGGGTTTGGAAAGCAGTTGCCGGGTGACCCCGGAAAGTCTGGCCATGACCGCCTCGGCGGTGGGACGAATCACCCTGGCACGGGTGCCGCTGTTGATCGCAATTAAACCCAGCTGCTGGAGGTGAAACAGCGCTTCACGTACCGCGGGTCTGCCCACGCCAAACTGCTCCATCAGCTCCCGTTCTGAAGGCAGTTGATCATTTTCACTTAGCCGCCCCTCGAGAATTTCCGCCTCGAGCTGTTCAGCGACCTGTTCGGACAGCGTTTTTCGCTCGATCCGGTATCTGCTCATAGGCAGTCACCCCTGGTTAACCTGAAATTCGCCGCCATTTTACTGCATTTTTCGCCATTATCCTTCAACTCAGCCTTCAACTAAGCCTTCAGTCAGACCTCAATCGAGCCGAGTGAGCGGGGCTATTTGGTACTGTCGAGCGATATCGGCATAGGCCTGTTGATTGGCAGCATCAAGTGGGATGCCTTCAGCATCGCGTTTGGCCTGGCAGCGCCATTCCCTATCCCCTGGCGCCATTACCTGTGCTCCCTCGGCGGCTGGCTGGGAACGTAGGTCGGCTAAATAGTCCGCTAACCCACGCGCAAAGGTACCTTCGTCTACAAACGCATCGGGTTTCATGGCTAGGAAAAAATGCCCAACCCTACGCGGGGTCGACATAATGACTGTCGATGCCCATGCGCGAGGCGGTCACCAGGGCCCGGTTAACCGCCGCTACCGAGGCAGCGTCGGCACCGGCCGCCGCGAGCACCGCGGCCATAAAGCGCTCCAGGTCATCGCGGGCAACACGGAAATCCTGCTGGGCGTCAGACATCAATCGCTCCTATTCAGCGGTAAAGCAGTGTGGGCAGCCGACACGGCATTAGCTGCCCGCCGTTAACCTCAATGATTTGGCCAGTAACATAGCCACTCAGTGCATCAGTGCCAAGGAAGACATAGGCGCCGACGCACTCCTCTAACATGACATTCTCCTCAACGCTTTTTGTTTTTAAGGGATCCCTGCTTGGGGAAACTGCCGTCATCTAGATAGATTTGCCTATCGACCCGCAATACAACGGTACGCTAGAGTGAGCAATGAACTGGCATACCTGTCATACAACACGACATCCGTAACATGATAGGCGATAGCGCACCAACCGCCAGCCATTGACCCTATTCTTATTGCGCATCGCTACAGGAGGCGCCCATGCAACCACTCTCACTGCCTGATGTTCTACCCGCTGACGTCGAAAACGCTTTGCTCGTTGGCCGCGTCTGGTTAGACGGCCAGCACCCCGGCCCTGTACTGGCCACAGTGCAAAACGGCCAGGTTATCGATATCACTGAATTTGGCCCGACCATGGCCGATCTGCTCGAACGCGATGACCTTCTAGACGTGGTAAAGCGCGCCGAAGGTGTGTCTCTGGGTCGTTTGGAGACGCTGCTGGCAAACTCGCAAATGTCCCCACCGCAAGCGCCCTACTTACTTGCCCCCTGCGATGTTCAGGCCGTTAAAGCCTGCGGCGTCACCTTTGCCGTTAGCCTGTTGGAGCGCGTCATTGAGGAGCAGGCAGGCGGCGATTCGGCCAGGGCGGCCGAGCTGCGTGATAACTTGCAGGCGCTGATCGGCAAAGATCTTTCTAAGATCAAGCCGGGCTCTGAGGAGGCGATGTCGCTTAAAAAAGCCCTCCAATCTCGCGGCGGCTGGTCACAATACATGGAGGTCGGTATCGGCCCGGACGCAGAGGTGTTTACCAAGGCCCAGCCGCTGTCATCGGTAGGCTTTGGCACCCCGGTAGGTTTACACCCGTCTTCAAAGTGGAATAACCCCGAGCCGGAAATCGTCCTGGCGGTGGACAGCCGCGGCCAGGTGCGCGGCGCCACGCTGGGTAACGACGTTAACCTGCGCGACGTTGAGGGGCGCAGCGCCCTGCTGTTAGGCAAGGCGAAAGACAACAATGCCTCTTGCTCAATAGGTCCCTTTATTCGCCTCTTTGATGACCACTTTGATATCGATAGCGTGCGTAACTGCCAGGTATCGCTGCGTATTGAAGGCGAGGACGACGACTTCCTGCTTCAGGGCGAAAGCGATATGCGCGAGATCAGCCGCGATCCGCTGGACTTGGTCAGCCAAACCATCGGCGACCACCATCAATACCCGGATGGCTTTATGCTGTTTCTCGGCACCATGTTCTCACCGATTCAGGATCGCGATGGCGAGGGCCAGGGCTTCACCCACCATCTCGGTGATCGCGTCACCATCGCCACCCCGGCGCTCGGCGCCTTAGTCAATTCGGTAGGCAGAAGTGATCAGCTGCCGCCCTGGACGTATGGCATTCGCGAACTGATGCGCCACTTAGCGCGCCGGTAATACTGTTCCTGTCAATCAATACGCCGCCCACTTCAACGCCTAGGAGAAAACAATGACAACCATAACCCGCGTCGAGATCCAGGATATCCGCTTTCCTACGTCTCGTTCCCTGGATGGCTCGGATGCCATGAACGCCGCGCCGGACTACTCCGCCGCTTACGTCATCCTGCACACCGATGACGGCAGCCCCGAGGGGCACGGCTTAACCTTTACCATTGGCCGCGGCAACGAGATTGTCGTCACCGCTTTGCACTCCCTTGCGCCGCTGATTGAGGGGCGCTCGCTTGCCTCAATGACCGACAATATGGGCAACTTCTGGCGCGAAATCACCGGCGACAGCCAGCTACGCTGGATCGGTCCCGATAAAGGCGCCATTCACCTCGCCACCGCCGCCATCGTCAACGCCGTGTGGGATATGTGGGCAAAAAACGAAGGCAAGCCGGTGTGGAAACTGCTGGTCGATATGACGCCGGAGCAGCTGGTGCGCTGCCTGGATTTCCGCTTTGTGACCGATGCGCTAACACCGGAAGAGGCCATCTGCCTGCTGCGCCGCCAGTCCGCTGGCAAAGCGGCCCGTGAAGCCGAAATGCGCAGCGACGGCTACCCCGGCTACACCACCTCCGCGGGCTGGCTGGGCTACAGCGACGAAAAAGTGCGTGGGCTTGCTCGGGAGGCGCTGGCTGAAGGCTGGACCCATTTCAAACAGAAGATTGGCGGCGATATCGACGAGGATGCCCGCCGTGCGGCGCTGCTACGCGAGGAAATCGGCTGGGACAATGTGTTAATGATGGACGCCAACCAGGTGTGGGAAGTCGACGAGACGGTCACCAAAATGCGCCGTTTAGCCGAGTTTGACCCGCTGTGGATCGAAGAGCCCACCAGCCCTGACGATATTCTCGGTCACGCCGAGATCCGCCACCGCGTTGCGCCTATCGGCGTCGCCACCGGCGAACACTGCCACAACAAAGTGATGTTCAAGCAGTTCTTCCAGGCGGACGCCATCGACTACTGTCAGCTCGATGCGGCGCGTCTGGGCGGGCTCAACGAAGTCATCCTGGTCGTGCTAATGGCCGCCAAGTTTGGCGTACCGATCTGCCCCCACGGCGGCGGCGTTGGGCTATGCGAATACACCCAACACATTTCATTATTCGACTATATTGCGGTATCCGGCAGCCTTGAAGATCGTGTACTTGAGTACGTGGATCACCTCCACGAGCACTTTATCGACCCGGTGGTCATCAACCGTGGCCGCTACCAAGTACCTGAGGCACCGGGTTACAGCATTGCCATGCACGCTGAATCCCAGGCGCAGCACCGTTTTCCAGAAGGTGCAGCCTGGCAGGAAGATGCCTAATGACAGACATCACTCCCTTTATCAATGAGCTAACCGCCCTGCTTGGCGAGCGGGGTTTAATCCGCGAGCCAGACGCCATGGCGCGCTACGTCAGCGACTGGGCGGGCGATACGTTGGGCATGCCGCTGGCCGTGGCACGCCCGGGGAACACGGCCGAAGTCGCCGAGGTCGTAAAGTGCTGCTATGCGCAAGGCGTCGCGATGACGCCCCAGGGTGGCCACAGCGGCCTGGTGGCAGGCGCCTTGCCCGCCGCCAACGGCCAGGAACTGGTGATCAGCCTGGAACGTTTGAATAATGTGCGCGCCATTGATCCGGTCAATTTCACCATCACGGTGGACGCAGGCTGCATCCTTGAAAACGTCAAGCTTGCCGCCTTTGATCATGACTGCGACTTCCCGCTTTCGTTAGGCGCCCAGGGCAGCTGCCAGATCGGCGGCAATATTGCTACTAATGCAGGCGGGCTTAACGTGCTGCGCTACGGCATGATGCGCGAACTGGTGCTGGGGCTTGAAGTGGTTCTCCCCGATGGGCGTGTTTGGGAGAGCCTTAACGCCCTGCATAAGGACAACCGCGGTTATGATCTTCAGCAGCTGTTTCTAGGCAGCGAAGGCACCCTGGGCATCGTCACCGGCGCAGTGCTCAAACTCTCGCCGCGCCCGAACCAGAACCGTACCGCGCTGCTTGGCATGCCTTCCGTTCAAGCGGTGACTGACCTGTACGGTTTGGCGCGCCGCGACTGCTGCGATTTGCTGACCGCCTTCGAACTGATCCCCCGCCGCTGCATTGAGCTGGCTATCGAAGCGACGCCTGAGCTGCGCGATCCACTGGATAGCGTCTACCCCTGGTATGTGTTGATGGAAGTGGCCGCCACGGGCCCGGTGGATCTGGGTTCGATGCTGGAGCAACTGCTGGAAACCGGCATGGAGCGCGAGCTAGTGCTGGATGGCGCGCTGGCGTCCAGCGATACCCAAGCTGCCCAGCTGTGGCAATTCCGTGAGAGCATGCTGGAAGGCCAGCGGCGGCGCGGCGAACATCTGCGCACCGACATTTCGGTGCCAATCTCGGCGATTCCAGACTTTGTTCGCCAAGCGAGTGAGGTGGTGATGGCCGCCTCCCCCGAATGCGAGATTATTGCCTACGGGCATGTCGGCGACGGCAATCTTCACTTCAATATCCTGCCGCCCATGGCAATGGCGAACAGCGATAAAAAAGCTCACCTCCACGACCTGGAGGAGCAGCTATTTGACGTGCTCGACGCCTTCCACGGCAGCATCAGCGCCGAACACGGCATTGGTCGTACCAAGCAAGCGCCTTACCTGTCGCGGCTATCGCCTATCGAACGGGAACTGGTCAGCGGTGTTAAAGCACTGTTTGACCCCAAGGGGCTGATGAACCCAGGAAGGATCCTGCCTGCTGAGAAGTAGACGCTCAGCCATTAGGACCTGAAACGCTCAGCCAGCTCACGTAGAGCGTTTGCATACAGCAGCGTATCAATACCAACGCCAACAAAGGTGCAGCCTGCGGCTAAATAGTCGCGGGCCGCCTGTTCGTCTACTGTGACGATACCTGCAGCCTTGCCCGCAGAGCGGATTGTGGTGATGGCGTCACTAATCGCCGACGTCACATCAGAGTGGCTGGCGTTGCCTAGATGGCCCATCGACGCCGACAAATCCGCTGGGCCGATAAATACACCGTCCACCCCGTCAACTGCCGCGATTGCCCCTAGGTTGGCAAGCGCCTGGGGGCTTTCCACCTGCAGCATCAGGCAAATCTCGTCATCGGCGCGGGAGAGATAATCGTCTAGCTGCCCCCAGCGCGAGGCCCGCGCCAACACATGCCCCACCCCGCGAGTGCCGCGGGGCGGGTAGCGCGTGGCCGCCACCAGCTCGGCGGCTTGTTCGGCCGTTTCGACCATGGGGATCAGCAGGTTCTGAACGCCAATATCCAAGTAGCGTTTGATCAGCACCGCATCACCCGTGGGTGGCCGCACCACTGGGTGGCTGCCATAGGGTGCCAGCGCCTGCAGCTAGGCAAGTAGGCTCGACACGTCATTGGGGGCGTGCTCGGCATCCAGCAATAACCAGTCAAAGCCCGCCGTGGCAGCGATCTCCGCCGAGTAGGCGCTCGCCAGCCCAAGCCAAATCCCCGTTTGGGGCTGGCCCGCCAGCAGTTGCTGCTTAAAGGCGTTATGCGGCATCTTCATATCGACTCCTTGGGCATTAATAGCTCGGTATGCCTTTTATATTGAACAACCAAAACGCGGCGAGCTCAGCTGAATAAGCACTGGATCGTTTAATCTTCGCCTGACACGAAATTGATACATAAGCGTCACACAACAGCAACACTTTCATCACAAGCTTGACCAATACCACCCAACAGCCGGTGATGAGTGTGCCATGTCAGATCAATCGCGTATCCGCCTGGAAAGCGTCACCAAACGTTGGGGCGAGACGGCCGCAGTCGACGGTATCTCCTTCGATGTCACGCCCGGGCAATTTGTCATTCTGCTCGGCCCCTCGGGCTGCGGTAAATCGACCACGCTGCGCATGATCGCAGGCCTGGAAGAGGCCAGCGACGGACGTATTCACATCGGCGACCGCGACGTCACGCGCCTCCCGCCGGGGGATCGCGGGCTGAGCATGGTGTTTCAGTCCTACGCGCTATTTCCACACTTGAGTGTGGCCAACAACATCGTGTTTGGCCTGCGCAGCCGCAAGGTGCCCAAAGCCGAGCAGCGCGAGCGGCTGGCCAAGGTCGCCGAGCTGGTGGACCTCACCGACTACCTGAACCGTAAACCGGCCCAGCTTTCCGGCGGTCAGCGCCAGCGCGTGGCACTGGCGCGCTCAGTGATCTCCGAACACCCGATCTGCCTGATGGACGAGCCGCTTTCCAACCTGGACGCGCGGCTGCGCAGCGATATGCGCCGGGAAATCAAAGCTCTACAGAGCCGCCTGAGCATGACCGTGATCTACGTCACCCATGATCAGGTCGAGGCGATGAGCATGGGTGATCGTGTGATTCTGATGCAGCACGGCCAGATCGTTCAGGATGGCTCGCCCGATGAGCTTTATAACCGCCCGGCCAGCGCCTTTGCCGCCAGCTTTATCGGCAGCCCCGCCATGAACCTGCTGCCGCTGGTGGCAGGCGAACAAGGAGCGACGGTTGAAGGCGAAACCAGCGTTTCAGTGGCACCTCTGGAAGCCGCTGGCGGGCAGCTGGGTATCCGCCCTGAAGATATTGAGCTACACCCCGCTTCAGCCGCTGGCGTACCTGCCACTGTGCTAAGCGATGAGTACCTGGGGGCGGATACGATTGCCCATGTCACTGTAGGTGGCCATACCGTAAGGGTTCGTATGAGCGGTAAGCATGCGCTTGCCGGCCAGCCCTGCTGCCTTAGCTGGGCACGCGAAAATGCCCATCTCTTTGATGCTAGTAGCTTACGGCGGGACGATTTAACGCCCAACACGTTACCCAGCGCCCCTCACGCTGTTCCTCGTCCACCGGCGGTGGGCTCTTTCCAATACTGACACTTGCGGAGTCTCCTATGCGTTTGCTTACCCCTTTTGCAATGACAGCCCTGGCAGCGGGCTTATTAAGCGCCGCCCAGGTAAACGCTGATAGCATCGATCTCACTATGTACTACCCGGTCGCCGTCGGCGGAGCACTCACCGAGGTGGTTGACGATCTGGTTGACGAGTTTGAGAGTGAACATCCCGATATCAATGTGGAAGCCATCTACGCTGGCAACTACGACGACACCCGCGTGCGGGCAATGTCGGCGATGGAAGCTGGCGACACGCCCCAGCTGTCGGTGATGTTCTCCATCGACCTGTACGAATTAATTGAACAGGATGCTATCGTCGCCTTTGACGATCTGGTCGACACCGACGAAGAGCGCAAATGGCTCGACAGCTTCTACCCCGCCCTGATGGAAAACGGTCAGCTGGATGGCAAGACCTACGGCATCCCCTTCCAGCGCTCCACCATTGTGCTTTACTGGAACAAGGACGCCTTTGAAGCCGCCGGACTCGACCCTGAGACGCCTCCCGAAAACTGGGAGCAGATGGCCGAGATGGCCGCCACCGTGCGCGAAGCCTCCAACGGTGAGCAGTGGGGCGTGATGGTGCCCTCTACCGGCTATCCCTACTGGATGTTCCAGGCCTTCGCCTTTCAGAACGGTCACCGTCTAATGAGCGAAGACGGCACCGAGGTCTATTTTGACGACCCCGCCGCCGTTGAAGCTCTGGAATACTGGGTATCGCTGGCCGCTGAGCACGATGCCATGCCCGACGGCACCATTGAGTGGGGCACGCTGCGCCAGAACTTCCTTGAAGAATCCACCGCGATGATGTGGCACACCACGGGTAACCTAACCGCCGTGCGCAGCGACGCCGATTTTGATTTTGGCGTTGCCATGCTGCCGATGAAAACCCAGCGCGGCAGCCCCACCGGCGGCGGCAACTTCTACATTTTTGAAGACGCCACTGAAGAAGAGCAGCGCGCGGCGATGACCTTTATTCGCTGGATGACCGCGCCCGAGCGGGCCGCTGCCTGGTCGATCGAAACCGGCTATATGGGCGTTAGCCCCGCCGCCTATGAAACCGACGCATTGCAACGCTATGTGGAAGAATTCCCGCCCGCCGCGGTCGCCCGCGACCAGTTGGAGCACGCCACGGCAGAACTTTCCACCTACCAGGGTGGACGCATTCGCCGCGCCTTGGATAACGCCGTGCAAGCCGCGTTGACGGGGCAAATGACGCCGCAAGAAGCGCTTAGCCAAGCACAGCAAGAGGCCGATAGCGTGCTGCGTCGCTACGCTCGCTAAACAAGTCGCCATGCCGCGCGAGGAAACTGCTTCGTGCGGCTCTTTTTTAAAGCAGTGATCACGAGTTCCTATGGCCGAAATGACCTCGCACCGTCGCATGCAATTGTATGGCGCGCTGCTGTTACTGCCAGCCGCTGTGCTCTTGGCAACGTTCGCCTATCTACCGACCATCACCACGGTTTTCAACAGCCTGTTCTTGCCCGGCTTTCGCGGCGCGCCAACCGAGTTTGTGGGCATCGAGAACTATCAGGTGCTGTTCGATGACCCCACGTTTTGGCAGGTAGCCCGCAACAACTTGCTCTACGCACTGGGCACCATTCCCACGTCTATCGCGCTGGCCTTGGGCATGGCGCTGTTCGTCAACGGCAAGTTGCCCGGTCGCGGCTTTGTGCGTATGGCGTACTTCACGCCGACGATTTTACCCATGATCGCCGCCGCCAATATCTGGATGTTTTTCTACGCGCCGCAAATTGGCCTGTTCAATAGCCTGCTTGGCACGCTGGGAATCCCTGGCGTTAACTGGCTGGGCGATCCAAGCGTCGCACTCGGCTCGGTAATCGTCATGTCGGTGTGGAAAGAAGCCGGCTTTTTTATGATTTTCTACCTGGCAGCACTACAAGGGCTTCCCCCGGAACTAAAAGAAGCGTCTGACCTAGAAGGCACCAGCCGCTGGAGCTTCTTTTGGCGGGTTACCTTCCCGCTACTGATGCCTACCACGTTGTTTGTGTTGATCAATGCGCTGATTAATTCGATGCGGGTAGTGGACCACCTGTTTATCTTGACCAAGGGCGGTCCCAACAACGCCACTAACTTGCTGCTTTATTACGTCTACGAGAATGCCTTCTCGTTCTTTGACCGCACCACGGCGGCGACCATTACGGTGGTGATTCTGTTCGTGCTCGCGGTAGTGGCGACGCTGAAGTTCACGATTCTCGACCGTAGGACGCACTACCAATGAACTTAACCTCGTCACCTTCAAAAATGGTCGCGTCCCATTCTTTCTCAATACCCTCGCTGGAAACAGTGGCCGCATGGCTGCTGGCGATTATTTGGATTTTTCCGCTGCTGTATGCCTTTTGGGCCGCCTTCCACCCCAGCGAGTTTATGGTGAACTTTGAGCTCTTCGCCCCGCTGACGCTGGAGAACTTCACCGATGCCTGGTCACAGGCGCCCTTTGCCCGCTACTACCTGAACACCTTTGCGCTGGTAACGGGCGTTGTGATCGGCCAGTTTATCGTCTGCACCCTGGCGGCCTTTGCCTTTGCCCGCTTTCCGATTCCCGGCAAAAACGTGCTGTTTATGCTGGTGCTGATTCAGCTGTTTGTGTTCCCCGAAGTGCTGATTGTGGAGAACTACCGCATTGCCAGCGAGCTCGGGTTGATCAACACCATCACCGGTATTGGCCTGCCTTATGTCGCCAGCGCCCTGGGTATTTTTCTGCTGCGCCAAACGTTTAAAACTATCCCCCGTGAGCTTGAAGACGCCGCCCGCATCGAAGGCTGCAACTGGCTGGAAATTTTGTGGAAGGTTTACGTCCCGCTGGCTAAGCCCACTTATCTGGCGTATGGCCTGGTCTCGATCAGCCACCACTGGAATAACTTTATCTGGCCACTAGTGGTCACCAACTCGGTAGAGAGCCGCCCGCTAACGGTGGGATTGGGCGTTTTCTCTGCGCCAGAAACGGGGGTTAACTGGGCCACCGTGAGTGCCGCGACACTGCTAAGTATCGCGCCACTGCTCATCGCTTTTTTGCTTTTCCAGCGCCAGTTCGTGCAGTCATTTTTAAGGGCCGGGATTCGCTAGGCTGACGCCCCTCACATTTTTCGTGCACAATTCTCTCTTAAGTACGAGACACGGGAGAGCATTGATGCACGGCGACACCCACCCAACAGCCCTGAAGGTGCTGCAGGCGGTATTTGGCTACGACAGTTTTCGCGGCCCGCAGCAGGCCATTATCGAGCATGTGATGGCCGGTGGTGATGCGCTGGTGCTGATGCCCACCGGCGGCGGCAAGTCGCTGTGCTATCAGATTCCGGCGCTGCTGCGCGAAGGCACCGCGATTGTGGTATCGCCGCTAATCGCGCTGATGCAGGATCAGGTAGCGGCACTTAAGCAGAACGGGATCAAGGCGGCCTACCTCAACTCCAGCCTTGATTATCACGAAGCGGTTGAGGTAGAGAACCAACTGCGCGCGGGCGATCTGGATCTTTTGTATGTTGCCCCCGAACGGCTGGCCACGGCGCGTATGCAGATGCTGCTGGAACAGACCCGGATTGCCCTGTTCGCCATTGATGAAGCCCACTGCGTTTCCCAGTGGGGTCACGACTTTCGACCCGAGTATCGCCAGCTCTCCCAGCTGCACCAGCGCTTTCCCCAGGTGCCGCGCATCGCGCTTACCGCCACCGCCGATGTGCCCACCCGGGGCGATATCATGGAGCATTTGCAGCTCCAAGAGGCGGCACTTTACAACAGCGGCTTTGACCGGCCCAACATCCGTTACCATATCGCCGAGAATCAGGGCAACGCCAAAGAACAGCTGCTGCGTTTTATCCGCGAGCATCACGACGGCGAGGCGGGCATCGTCTACTGCCTTTCCCGGCGCAAGGTGGAGGAGACCGCCATCTGGCTCGAACGCCAGGGGCTGACCGCACTGCCCTACCACGCCGGGCTTCCTGCCGAGCAGCGCCAGCAGCACCAGACCCGCTTTCTGCGCGAAGATGGCGTGGTCGTGGTCGCCACCATCGCGTTCGGCATGGGCATCGACAAACCGGACGTGCGCTTTGTCGCTCACCTCAATTTGCCTAAAAGCATCGAAGCCTACTACCAGGAGACCGGCCGCGCCGGGCGTGACGGTCTGCCCGCCAACGCCTGGATGGCCTACGGACTCCAGGACGTAATCACGCTGCGCCAAATGCAGCAGGACTCCAGCGCCGCCGACCAGCAAAAGCGTATCGAGCAGCAGAAGCTCGACGCCATGCTGGGGCTGTGTGAAATCATCAGCTGCCGCCGCCAGGCGCTGCTCCACTACTTTGGCGACCACCTGGATGCGCCCTGTGGCAACTGCGATAACTGCCTAACCCCGCCCGAGACCTGGGAGGCCACCGTAGCGGCGCAGAAGGCGCTGTCGTGCGTCTACCGTACTGAGCAGCGCTTCGGCGTGACCTATTTGGTGGATGTACTGCTGGGCAAAAGCAACGAACGAATCACCCGTTTTGGCCACGACCGCATAAGCACCTTCGGTATTGGTAAAGAGCTCACCGCTAACGATTGGAAAGCGCTGTTTCGCCAGCTGATTGCCAGCGGCTATTTAAGTGTCGACATGGAGGGCCACGGAGGGATAAAGCTCACTGCCAACGCAAAGCCAGTGTTGCGCGGCGAACATCCCCTCACTCTGCGTAAACCAAGCCACAAACCCAGTAAGGCCAAAGCCGCCCGACGGGGAAGCAAAGGAGCCTCTGCCACGCACAGCCACGGCCCGCTGTGGGAAGCGCTGCGCCAGCACCGCCGTGAACTGGCCGAGGCACAGGGCGTGCCTGCCTATGTGATCTTCCACGACGCCACCCTAGCCGAACTGGTCGAGCAGAACCCCCAGAGCCTGGAGGCATTGGGCGCCATCTCCGGCATCGGTGCGCGCAAACTGGCAGATTACGGCGAGGGCTTTCTCGACGTTATTCTGACGCATCAGGCAACCGAGCAAACCAACTAGGGGTGAAACCACCGCAAGGCTGCATGAAAAAGCGGGAACCATTCACCTCGTCCGCGATGAACGAGTGCGCCGCTGTGCCACGCCCGCCGGTGCTTTCCGCAACGCGGTAAGGACGATATATCGGGTATGACGGGGATGGTCAGCGTATCCGCCATGCTTATGAATTAACGGTATTACGCTAACGATCCCAATACGGCGGGTCGCCAATCTGTGCGGTCAAATACGTTAAAAATGTGGCCACTTTTTGTGAACGCAGGCGGTTTTCAGGGTAAATGGCGTGGATACCCTCGCGGCTCGCTTCCCCCATGGGGTGGTAGTCCTCAAGTATCGGCACCAAGGCTCCGTCGCGCAGCGCGTCGAACAGCAGCCAAGTGGGAAAGAGCACTATCCCCTGCCCCTGCAAGGCAGCTTCTACCAGGCTTTCTGCGTTGTTGCTATTTAAGTTGCCTGTTACCGGGTAACGCTGCGCTTGGGTGTTTTCCTGGGTGTAGAAATACCATGGCTGCTCGCCTCGGGTGCCTTTGTAGATCAGGCAATTATGCTCACTCAATGCCTCTGGATGACGTGGCTGGCCGTGCCGGGCAAGATAAGCCGGTGCGGCGCAGGCCACAAAGCGCTGCATGGCTAATTGACGGGCGACTAGGCTCGAATCATCAAGGGCGCCGACCCGAATTACCACATCCGCCCCCTCGTGCACCGGATCGATAAACGCATCGCTCAGCGTGAGCTCTACCTCGACAGCTGGGTTTTCGTCCTGAAAGCGGGCTAATAAAGGCGCGATGTGGCGCCGCCCAAACGCCACCGGCGCGTTAATGCGCAATACGCCCTGTGGGTGCTTTGCCCCGCCAATGACCTGCTCGGTAGCTAAGTCCAAACTCTCTAATACCTGGCGAATATCCTGATAGTAGCGCTCACCGGCATCGGTCAGCCGTACCGCTCGTGTATGGCGGTAGAGCAACCGCTGGCCGAGCGAACGTTCCAGCCCCGCAATGTGCCTTGAAACGGAAGACGCCGGTAAATCAAAGTGGCGCGCTGCCTCGGCGAAGCTTCCGCTTGAGGCGACACGCACGAACAGGCGAAGCGCCATCAAACGAATCGAGTTGTCCAAAATGCAATAGTCCTTTGTCTTTTTAACGCATTGTAGCAACAACACGAACTCACTACAGTGCTGGCTCCTATTTGTCTTTTTTTCTTCTCTGCGGAGTCACGTATGAAACACGCACTTATCCTGCTCGGCGTGCTTGTTGCCGGCATGGGATTATCGGTTGAAGCGGGCTTGCTGGGGCCACTCGGCGAGCAGGTGGGGCATTTATCCGCCACCCTGTCGATTTTTTTGGTGGGGGCGCTGCTACTCTCCCTGGCGTTAGTGTTTTCGCCCAGCCCCAAGCTCGCCACCCTGTTTCGTCAGCCACGGTGGCTGCTGATCGGCGGCATTCTAGGCCCGATTTACGTCATTGTTCTGACGCTTGCCGCGCCACTGGTGGGTATCGGCATGACCATGGTGGGCATTTTATGCGGCCAGGTCGGTGCCAGTCTGGTCATCGACCACTTCGGCTGGCTAGGCAGCGAACGACGTAAAGTCGATGGCTACCGAGTGGGCGCCTTGGTGATGATTCTTGCCGCCCTGTGGCTAATGTAACGATTAAGGTTATCAAGGAGCTCAAACATGCTACTTCCATTTATCTTTGTACTTTTACTGGTCGGCGGCGCGGTGCTGGCGGCTCAATCTTCTATCAACGGGCGTTTGGGGGCTAAAACCGGCGTCATCGAAAGCGCTTGGCTCACCTTTGTGATGGGGGCAGTGCTGATCTTCTTGCTGGTGTTCTTTTTTGAACCCACGCATCAGGCAACGCTGTTCAGCGTCCCCAAGTGGCAATTGACCGGTGCGCTATTTGGCGTGGTGTATATGCTGACGATTGTCTTTGCGGTACCGCGGGTAGGCACCGCTGCGGCGACCGTTGCGGTCATTTCAGGCCAGCTACTCATGAGCCTTTTAATTGACCACTTTGGTTGGCTAGCCAACGCCGTACGCCCGCTGGATGGCTCACGCTATCTCGCCATGGCGCTGTTAATAGGCGCTATTGGTTTGATCTACTTAAGCCATCAACAGCGTCAGCGGCGTCTGATAAATCAACCAAGCTAGCGCCAGGGTCGCCAGCCTTAACGCAGCTGGCTATCTTTACTACCGCGACGGTTATAGCCACTAAAGCTCGACTGCTTTTTGTCTAACTCAGTCTGACAAACCACACACAGGCGAACACCTGGAATCGCTTTACGACGCGCTTCAGGAATGGGGTCGCCACACTCCTCGCACGCTTCAAGACTTTCGCCACGGGGCAACTGGCTACGGGCACGCTGCACGGCGTCTTCCAGCGTGCTCTCCATTTGCTCTTGTTCGGCGCCGTCTTTTGCCCATCCACCGGCCATGGCGGTTCTCCTTGGTTGGGTTGATCACCTCTTTCAGTATAGCAGCCACTTCGCTTGCCATAGACCGGAGGACAAACCTCTGTCGCAAAACCCAGTCGTCAGTGGGCATCCTCGTGTTTCGCAGAGCGTTCAAGCACGTCAGGCGCTTGATACGCCTCGGGATATTTACGCTTTGCCCGTAGCAAACGGATGATGGTGATAATGTTGGTGATCACAATCAACCCCTCTGCCAGCGTCCCGCCTATGGTGCCGATCAATAAATTGTTGAGCATCCACGCAAGCGCAGCCAGCCCCAGAAAGACCCGCATACTGATGCCACGTAACAAAAACATGCCCACGGTACCCAACACCATGGCAGTCAAGGGCAGTACATCGACCCAACTCTGCCAGGTAAGCGCCGCCGCGATACCGCTCGCCACTAGCACGCCTGCCATCACCCGCTGGCTGCCCAAGTAGCGGCGGGCCAACACGATACGCACAATCACCAGTACGGTTAGCGCGGCGGCGGTCCAGCTCTCAAAAAAGACAAACTGCAGCGCGAAGGCGACATTGGCGGAGATCAGTATCACGAGCAGGCGATCGTCGTGCTTGCTTGAAAACGCCACGAGACAAAGCACCAGCGCGACCAAGCCAAACAACTGGCCTGCCAGGGCACTATGGCTGAACGACTCAAGCATAACGGCTAGGCTCCTAGGGGCGAGGTTGAGCCCCCAGGCTATCATCTTGCTGTTTGTGCCGCTGCCAGGCGATAGCAAGGATCGGCACCAGCGCGATAGGAACCAATACCAGGTTAAGGGTCGCCCAGCCCAATCCGCTGACCAAGGGCCCGGCGATCAACGCAGTCGTGGCGGCGGTACCAAACACTAAAAACTCGTTGGCGGCCTGGGTGCGCGCTTTATCCACCGGGCGGTAGCTCTCGGTGAGCAGCCCGGTAGCAGGCAGAAAGGTAAAGTTCCAGCCTAAGCCGAGTAAAATCAGCGCGACGTTGAAACCTGCCAAACCGACACCCCACTGGGCGACCAGGCCGCTTGCCACCAGCAGCAGGCAGCCTGCCACAATGATCTGCTTGGCGCCGAAGCGGGTAGCCAAATGGCCCGTAAAGAAAGACGGTAAGAACATCGCTACTACGTGCCACTGAATGGTCATTGAAACGTGATTAAAGTGGTGCCCTGCCCCTGCCATGGCCAGCGGCGTGGCGGTCATGGCCAGGTTCATTACGCCGTAACCAACCATCGCCGCACTCACTGCCACAATAAATCCAGGCTGGCGGAGTATCTTACCCAACGGCAGTGCAGTGCCCTCGCCGTGGGTGCGCGAGGCAGGTGGCAGCCGCGTCAGCATCAGCACCACCAACGCCAGTGCGTACAGCGCGGCCAAGCCAACAAAGCTACCTAGAAACGGCACTTCGCCCAGCTCACGGCTTACTCTAGCCAGCCACGGCCCGGCAAAGGCAGCCAGCACGCCACCGCCCATCACCAATCCAATTGCCCGATCGCGCAGCGCCGCGGGAGCGGCCTCCACTGCAGCAAAGCGGTACAACTGGCCAAAGCCAATGCCGATACCGATTAACCAGGTTGCCAGCAGAAACAACCCAAAGCGCTCGCTCATCAGCGCCTGCAAGGCGACCAGCGCGCCCACCAAGCCAATGATATTGCCTAGTATAAACCCGCGTTTACGGCCCAGCCTGGCCATGATTAACGAGGCAGGAATGGTCGCGCACATCAGCCCCAACCATTGGGTGGCCACCGGCGCGGTTGACCAGGTAGCGCTAGGCGCCAATGAAGCGCCGATCAGCGGTGAGACGGCAATCAACAACACATTGCCGGTGATCAGCAGCGCTTGGCAAAGCGATAGTAGCGTGACGGTTAAAGGCATGAGAGATGCTCCATTGAGGAATCGGCGCTGGAAGAAGCAAAGCGTTGGCAGTCGGGGGGAGGCAAGTAGGGCAACATGGCGCGTCACTGCCTCTCTCCGCTAGTGGCATAGTGAGAGTGTCGGCGCTACGCCCCATGTCGGCAAGGACCATTACCCCACCGATAAAGACATTGACACCTCAGCCCGTTTGCGAGGCAGGGGCTTCCATCCTTCTTACGCTGGAAACAAAGTCGCTGAACCGCTCGCCCTGGATAAGCACATGGTCGCGAAGCGCCTGCTGTGCACCCGGCGCATCGCCGCGGTTAATGGCGTCAAAGATCGTCTGGTGCTCGCTGAGCGAGCTGTGCATACGCTGGCGGACCTGCAGTTGAAGCCGCCGGTAGGGCTTCAAGCGCTGTTTGAGCTGGCGCGCCTCGCTGGCCAGAAAGGTATTGTGACTCGCCGTATAAATACAGTCGTGAAACCCTTCGTTCTCGTAATAATACTCGTCGGTATCGCCTGCCTGGGCCGCCGCCTCGCAACGCTGATGCGCATCGCGCAGCATGGCCAACTCCTGTTCGGTAATCCGTCGGGCCGCGAGTCGCCCACACATGCCCTCCAGTTCAGCCATGACTTCGAACATTTCAATCAGTTGGTCGATCCCTACCTTGGCAACGAAGGTACCCTTTTTAGGCGATACCGTGACTAGGCCGCTGGCTACCAGCTGCTGGATCGCCTCGCGCACCGGCGTGCGCGACACGCTGTACTGCTGCCCTAACGTTTCAGGGTCGAGCCGCTCGCCGGGCGAACGGCGCCCGTTAATGATGTCGTCTTCCAATGAATCCTTGAGCCGCTGGGCATTGGAGCGTTTCGAGCCTGGCATACGTCACCTCCTTTTGGGCAGCGCAATATCTTACACAAAGAATATGTCATAAAGTTGACATTAGCATACGCAACGCCTATTGATGTATATATCAGCACGACTGATAAATACATAACACCATCCAAACACAACAACAATCGTTGGAGACGCCACATGCAACGTAACCACCTAGTCACTGCCGCCGCTTTAGGACTGGCTATCGCCGCTTCGCACGCCTCGGCAAATACCGTACTGCGCGCTTCCCACCAGTTTCCTGGCAGCCAGGGCGACGTGCGCGATGAAATGGTCCAGATGATGGCCAAAGAAGTGGCCAGCGCTGATGTTGGCCTGGAAATCGAAGTCTACCCCGGCCAATCGCTGTTCAAGGCGCGGGAACAATGGGGCGCGCTGGCGCGGGGACGCCTGGATATCACCTCGCTGCCGCTCGACTACGCCAGCGGCCGCCACCCGGAGTTTTCCGCCACCTTGATGCCTGGGCTGGTGCGCAATCACGAGCATGCTCAGCGCCTCAATGACTCTGAATACATGGACATGATCAAAGACGTCATCCAGGAAGGCGGCGCGCGCGTGCTGGCCGATGCCTGGCTGTCGGGCGGTTTTGCGTCCAGCGAGCAGTGTATTACCTCACCAGACACCGTTGACGGTCAGGTATTTCGTGCCGCGGGCCCAGCATTCGAAGAAATGCTTGAGGCCGCCGGGGCGTCTATCGCTTCCATGCCGTCATCGGACATCTACACCGCCATGCAAACCGGCGTACTCGACGCTGCCAATACCTCGTCGATGTCATTCGTTTCCTACCGCCTTTACGAACAGGTCGACTGCCTGACCGAGCCCGGCGACTTTGCGCTGTGGTTCATGTATGAACCGATCCTGATCTCGGAACAGGTCTGGCAGGGTCTCAACGAAGAGCAGCAAACAGCCCTCATGGAGGCGGGCGAAAAAGCTGAGGCGTTCTTTGCGGAAGAAGCGGCCGCCATTGACCAGCAGATGGTCGATGTCTATGAGGAAAACGGTGTCGAGGTCGTCAAAATGACCGAAGAGGACTACAACGCCTGGCTCGAGATCGCCCGCGAAACCTCCTATAAAAACTTCGCCGAGAATGTCCCTAACGGCCAAGCCATCATTGATGCGGCGCTCGCCGTCGAGTAAGTCACTGCCTCGATAATCATGTCGGCTGTCCTCCTGGCAGCCGACATGATTCGCTGCTTACCCGATCTGATGAATCCGCTTGATGAACCTAGCTGATGAGGGACTTATGTCGACAACAACACACACCTCGGCAATACGCAGCGGCCTGATGGGTGGTTACATCCGGGCAATGGATCGACTATCACGCTTTTCGGCCTACATCGCCTGTGTCATGTTCATTGCCGGGGTGCTGGTCATCTGTCAGATGGTATTCACTCGCTATGTGCTCGGCTGGAGCACCAGTTGGCAAACCGAGTTCACGGTTTTCTCCGTCACCGGCGCCATGTTGATGGGCAGCCCTTACGTACTGATGACCGGCGGCCATGTGGCGATCACTATTCTGCCCGACGCTATCGGTGGTCTTGGCCGCAAGGTGATGCTGACCATTGCCTCGCTGTTTGGCTTCGCCTTTTGCGCTGCACTTGCCTATGCAGCTGGGTCTATGTGTTTGAAGCCCTTCATGGTGAGTGGACAACCGGCTCAGTCTGGAACCCGCCGCTTTGGCCCGCGCTGCTGCCCATGGCAGTCGGCACGACCTTGCTGGCTTTCCAGTACGTCGCCGACATGCTGCGCGGGGAGGGCTGACCATGGATCCGATTACACTGGGCATTATCGTCGCTGTTGGCCTGGTCGTCATGATGGCCATCGGCACGCCTATTGCGTTCGCGCTAGGCGGTGTCTCACTGCTCGCGCTACTGTACGACCGTGGGTTAACGGAGCTGACCTACTTTGGTGAAACGTTTTTTGACCGGATTGCCGACTTTGGCTTTGTTGCCATCCCCATGTTCATTCTAATGGGCGCCGCGGTTGCCTCCTCGCCTACCGGGCGTGACCTGTATCGTTCGCTGGACTTATGGATGGGCAGGTTACCGGCAGGCCTTGCGGTGTCCAACATTGGCGCCTGCTCGATTTTCGCCGCGCTGTCAGGTTCTTCCCCGGCAACCTGTGCGGCGATCGGCAAAATGGGCATTCCCGAAATGCGCACGCGTGGCTATCCGGATGGTGTGGCCGCTGGCTGTATTGCAGCGGGCGGCACACTGGGCATATTGATTCCGCCTTCCGTGACGATGATCATTTACGGCATTTCGACCGAAACCTCCATCGGCCGTCTGTTCATTGCCGGTGTGGTGCCCGGCTTTATGCTGGCGGGGCTATTCATGGTATGGACGATCATCGCCTGCAAACTGGCAGGTGGCTACGCCAATCCCCTGGCGGTCTCCGCGGAAAAGCTCAAGAACACGGTCCAGCAGAATGTCGACAGCAACCTGAAAGCCGTAGTGCGCGTCCTGCCCTTCCTCGGGGTGGTGGCGGGCATTCTGTTCGCGCTATACGGCGGCGTCGCCACACCATCAGAAGCGGCGGGCGTCGGGGCATTTTTATGCCTGATGCTGGCTATCCTGATTTACCGCATGTGGCAGATTGGGCCAATCAAATTGATCATGCGTGACTCGCTACGCGAGAGCGTGATGATCATGCTGGTTATCGCCTGCGCCGAGGTTTTCGCCTACGCGCTATCGTCGATGTTCATTACCCAGACCGTCGCCGCGGCAATCGCCGACATGGACGTTAATCGCTGGGTGTTAATGGGGGTTATTAACGTCTTTCTGCTGGTCGCCGGTTTCTTCCTGCCGCCGGTGGCTGTGATTGTGATGACCGCGCCGATTTTGCTGCCGATCATCCTGGCGGCAAACTTTGACCCTTACTGGTTTGCGGTGATTCTCACCATCAACCTGGAAATCGGCCTTATCACCCCACCGGTCGGTCTCAACCTGTTCATTATCAAAGGCATTGCGCCGGATATTTCGTTGCGAGACATCTTGCTGGGCAGCCTACCGTATGCGCTGTGCATGGTGCTGGCCATCCTGTTGCTGTGCCTGTTTCCCGGTATTGCCCTGTGGCTGCCCAACCTAATCATGGGCTAAAAGGAGGATAATCATGAACATGACCTTTCTTCAGGAGCTATTCAACAACATTACCCAGCGCGACGCCCTGCTGCGGCGACGTCAGTCTGTGGCGTCAGCGGTGGACCATACTCACCTGGTCAAGGCCTGCCAGGCGCTACTCGAAAGCGACGGCGAAGCGTCAAGCATTGCCCTGGCTAGCCGCGCTCTGGCGATTTACCAGCGCCTCTCGCAGAGTGAGAAACTGCGTTTTTTCAAACGTCTCGCCGAGGACTTCGCCGCTGAGCCCGAGCACATTGACAGCGCTTACGCGGCCTACCGCGACGCGCGGGATAACCGTACGCTGCAACAGCTTTTTGAAGCCTGCGAGCCACTTCGCCAGGAACTGTTCCGGCGCTTGAACTTTGCCAGCGACGGCACCTATGAACTGGTCAACATGCGCCAGGACCTGCTCAGCCTGCTGCGCGATCAGCCCGACCTTGCGCCTATCGATGACGACTTTGCGCATCTTTTCGGCTCTTGGTTCAACCGCGGTTTTCTGATGCTCAAGCGCATCGACTGGAACACGCCCGCGTCGATTCTGGAGAAGATCATCCGTTACGAAGCGGTGCATGAAATTCAGGATTGGGACGACCTACGTCGACGTTTGGACGCCCGCGACCGGCGCTGCTTCGCCTTCTTCCACCCCGCCATCGGCGATGAACCGCTGATCTTTGTGGAAGTCGCGCTGCATAAGGGCCTGCCGAGCCGTATCCAGCCGATTCTCTCGGGCGAGGAAGGCGGCATTGACGACCCCGAAGACGCCGATAGCGCTGCCTTCTTCGGCATCAGCAACTGCCAAACCGGCTTGCGAGGTATTTCGTTTGGCAATTTCCTGATCAAGCAGGTGGTACAGGAGCTGTCCCAGGAACTTCCCCAATTGAAGTACTTCGTGACGCTTTCGCCAGTCCCCGGGTTTGCCCAATGGCTCAGCGAACAGCGCCAGAATGACCATTGGCCAGCCAGCGTCCGCGACACTCTGGCAGAGCTGGACACGCCGGATTGGCACCAGGATAAACAGCGTCAGGAACGGCTCAAGGCAACGCTGCAACCGCTCGCCGCCCGCTATCTGATCGACGAAAAAAACCGTCGCGGTTTACCGCTCAACCCCGTTGCCCGCTTTCACCTGGGCAATGGCGCCAAACTTCAGCGTATCAACTGGCTCGGCGATACGTCTGGCAAGGGCATAAAACAGGCGGCGGGGCTGATGGTCAACTACCTGTACGTGCTGGATGACATTGAACGTAACCACGAAAACTATACCGCCAATGGCACCATTGCCTGCTCGAGCGATGTGCGCGATCTCGCCAAGCGGGCGCGCAAGCTGGCCAAGGGAGAACCTGCCAAATGAACCACAATCTGTTTGCCACCTTTGCCACGCAAATGCACAAGCGCGGGAACGCCGACTTTATCACCACCCGCGAAGGTCGCCGCTACTCCTACACGGATGCGCTGACCCAAAGCGCCAGGCTTGCTGGCGCGCTGACCGCTCTCGGCGTGCGTCAGGGCGACCGCGTGGCGGTCCAGGTGGATAAAAGCCCCGAAGCCATTCTGCTCTACCTTGCCTGCTTGCGCATGGGCGGGGTCTATTTACCCCTCAACACCGGCTATACCGGCGATGAAATTCGCTATTTTCTGAGCGATGCCGAACCGGCGCTGTTTGTCTGCCGCCCTGCCGTGGCCGACGAGGCCCGCCGAATCGCCGCCGATACCGGCTGCCCCGCCGTTGTCACCTTGGGCAGCGCAGCCGACGGCAGCCTGATGGACGAGGCTGAAAGCGCCGACCCTCATGATGATATCGCCGAACTGAATGATCGTAACCTGGCGGCGATTTTATATACCTCAGGCACCACCGGTCGCTCCAAGGGAGCCATGCTAACCCACCAGAATCTGGCCTCAAACGCCGAAACCCTGGTCGATGCCTGGCACTTCAGTGCAGATGATAGACTGATCCATGCGCTACCCATTTTCCACACTCACGGGCTGTTTGTAGCGTGCAACGTCACGCTGATGGCCGGTGCCAGCATGCTGTTTTTGCCCAAGTTTGATGTCGATGTAATATTTGACGAACTGCCCCACGGCAACGTGATGATGGGCGTACCCACCTTCTATACGCGTTTGGTTCAAGACGAGCGCCTGACGCCAGAAGCCACCGCCAACATGCGCCTCTTTATATCGGGCTCCGCCCCGCTGACCGCCGAAACCCACGAGGCTTTTGAGGCCAAAACCGGGCATGCCATTCTAGAACGCTATGGCATGACAGAAACCAACATGAACCTCTCCAACCCTTATGAAGGCGCACGTCGAGCAGGCACGGTGGGCATGCCACTGCCCGGCGTGGAGATGCGCATCACCGACAGGGAAACCGGCGATGAAGTCGCCCCTGGCGAGATTGGCATGCTGCAGATTCGTGGCCCCAATGTGTTTATCGGCTACTGGCGCATGCCGGAAAAAACCCGCGAAGAGTTACTGGACGACGGCTTTTTCATTACCGGCGATCTCGCCCTGGTCGATGAGCAGGGCTATGTGCATATCGTTGGGCGGGATAAAGACCTGGTCATCTCGGGCGGCTATAACGTCTATCCCAAGGAGATAGAGCAGGTGATTGACGAGTTGGAAGGTGTGTCAGAATCCGCCGTTATTGGCCTGCCCCACCCGGATTTCGGCGAGGGTGTGGCCGCTGCGGTGGTACCTCAGCCAGGAGCCAATCTCGACGAGGCCACAATTCTTGACCACCTGCAGGGGAAGCTTGCCAAGTACAAGCAGCCCAAGCGTGTGTTCTTTATTGATGAGCTACCGCGCAATACCATGGGAAAGGTGCAGAAAAACGAACTGCGTAAGCGGTTTAACGACACCTTTAGCAGCGCTTAGCGTTTCCCTCTTTGTTGGCAACGTTATGTCCTCACAGCTTTGCCCCCGCACCTGGGGGGCGATGAAGACAGCCTGTGGTCACTGCCGGTGGTTTTTGAAGAGCAGGCCATGGCCACCGAAAGTGTGGTAACACGCAATGTGCCCCATCATGCGATACATGGCGAAGGCGCTTGTACTGCCGAAGAGCAGGCACAAGCGGCCACCGGCAACATTGGCGGCAGTTGGTTTAACCAAAGACTCTTCCTGCTTTGTGCCCCTACGCGATTATTTAACGTCGCTGTTTCAACTGGCCAGCCATAAGCAGCTGATTTTATCGCCCTCGGCTATGTCGCTATGGGGCGGAATGACCGCAAAGGCATCCGCGTTAATACAGGACGAGAGCACGCCAGAATTCTGGTCATCAAAGGCGGCCGCCGTCACCCCCTTGGGCGAGAACTGAAGCGTCACGCGCATATAGTGCTCACGGGGACCGGTGGAGGTCGCAAACCCAGCGTTCGCGGTTACCGTTGGCAGTGATTTTAGCGCCGCGCAGCCCAGCATGGCGCCCAGCAAAGGGCGTAAAAATAGCCAGGCGCCGACGAACCCCGAGACCGGGTTACCCGGCAAACCGACAAACCGCGCCTGACTGCCATCATCCCGGGGCAAGCGGCCGAGCGCTAACGGCTTGCCGGGGCGAATCGCCAGTTTCCACATATCCAGTTGGCCAATCGCTTCCAGCGCCGCTTTGACGTGGTCCTCTTCGCCGACGCTCACGCCACCGGTGGTGACCACCAGGTCTGCCTCAGCGGCGGCGGTCAAAAGCGCCACCGTGCGGGCGTAATCATCCGGCACGCTGATCGTGCTCACCACGTCGGCGCCAAAGTTCTCTAACAGGCGCTTAAGCATCGGCCGGTTCGAGTTGTAGAGCTGACCCGGCTTCAGCGGGGTGCCTGGATCGATAATCTCATCGCCGGTGGATAGCAGCGCCACCCGAGGCCGACGGCGCACACTGACTTGCGTAATGCCCTGGCCTGCCAAGTGACCCAGCGCAGCCGCTTCGAGCCGCTCACCGGCACTCAGCAATACAGCACCACTTTTCACGTCGCGCCCCTGACGGCGGACATTGTCTCCCGCGGGAATATCCGCAGGTATCAGCGCACGTTCACCGTCCTGCTCCACGCGCTCCTGCATCACCACACAGTCGGCGCCGGGAGGGATCTCACCGCCGGTAAAAATCCGTGCGCAGCTGCCAGGGGCAAGTGTTTGGGCCTGTGTGCCCGCCGCAATGCGCTGACTCACTGGCAACCACTGCCCGGCATCCACAGCGCGCAACGCGTAACCGTCCATCGCACTGTTATCGAACGGCGGTACGTCTAATTGCGCGGTGACTGCCTCAGCGAGCACACGCCCGGCAGCGGCTTCCAGAGGAATACTCTCTACATCCAGTGCGCTTACGTCTGCGAGTAGCGCCTCAAGCGCTGCCGAAATCGGCTGTAAATCAGCCATGCTGCCCCCGGCCTGGGATGACCAGGTTGGCGAAGTTGCAGGGTTTGTGGCGGCTATCTAACTGCTCCGCCAGAATGCCGTCCCACCCGGTGCGGCAGGCGCCGGTCGAGCCCGGTAGGCAGAACACAACCGTGGCGTTGGCCAAGCCGCCAAGGCAACGGCTTTGAATCGTTGAACTGCCGATCTCCTCACCGCTGAGCTGGCGAAAGCGCTCACCAAAGCCTTCGATACGCTTATCGAGTAGCACCGAGATGGCTTCCGGCGTTGAGTCGCGGCCGGTAAAACCAGTGCCGCCGGTGGTGATGACGACCTGCACATCCGCATTGGCGATCCAGTTGGCTACCACCGCGCGAATAAGGTAGACGTCGTCAGGCACGATGCGCTTTTCGGACAGCGTGTGACCCGCAGCGGTTAACCGCTCTACGAGCGCTTGGCCGCTGCGATCTGTCTCTTCCGTTCGGGTATCCGAGACCGTGAGTACGGCGATATTGAGGGGCAACATTGGTTCCATAGGATTACCCTTTGGCCTTTTTCTGTGCTTGGCGAGCGTCTAACGCCGCCAACTGCTCGGGGGTCGCTTTGCCTTGGTAAAGCGCCTTCCACTCGCTGTAAGGCATCCCGTAAACGTACTCACGCGCAGCTTCATAATCGAGCGTTTCGCCACGTTCGTCAGCCGCCGTCACCAGCCATTTGGAAAGGCAGTTGCGACAGAAATCGGCCAGAATCATCAGGTCGATATTCTGGACATCTTTGTTATCGTCCAGGTGTTGTAACAAGCGCCGAAACGCGGCGGCTTCAAGTTCGGTGCGCGTGGTAGGGTCAAACTCATCAAACGCTGACATAACCGCTCCTCTCATAAAATGATGTCTGGTGATTAACTAACTGCTAATTATTAAGTGCCTTCAGGCCAAGCATAACAAAAGACACCGCCAAATTCGGCGGTGTCTCAGGTCTTAGCAAATGCTTAATGCTTATTAGCTGGTTCGCGTCGCCGATGGTGCGCTGCTATCACCACCTGACTTACGAGCCGCCACCTCTTCTTCGGATAGCGTTTGGTCTTTGACCTCTTCGTACCACAGATTGTGGTGCTCTTTGGCCCAGGTCTCGTCCACGTAACCCGTGGTCATACCTTCTAGCGCGCCTTCGGTACCCAGCGTGCCGATATAGATATGCCCAAGGGAAACCGCGGTAAGACCCAATGCACCCACCGCGTGAATAATATTCGCCCACTGCATGGTGTCGCGGCCCTGATCGAAATTGGGGAAGTCGAGCACAAAGCCACTGGCGATCACCAGGATGCCCACCGTGGCTAACAGCCAGTACCAGGCTTTTTCGCCCCCGTTGGCAAAGCCTGCATCCACATGCTGTTTGCCAATCATACCGCCGCCCTTCTTAAACCAGACGAGGTCGTGTTTTTTGGGCAGATTCTCTTTGATCAAACTGACCAGCAGAATCACCAGCAGAACGCCAAAGATCGGCCCCAGGTAGTTATGCAGCACTTTCGTGGCGGCAATCATCCATGCCCATACCCCATCGCCAAACAGAGGACGGAACACAAACTTACCAAACAACAGCGTCATTCCGGTCAGCGCCAGAACGATAAATAGCGATGCCACCGTCCAATGCAAGGCGCGTTTCACCAATGTCCAACGCAGTAGCTTACGTTCGGTGCGCGGCTCATCCAGGTACTTACGCCCGACAATGAAATAGAACAGCGCGATCAACCCTGCCATCCCAAATACCGCAATCAAACCAAATGGCGATACCCAACGGTTGCGAATCTGCCGCCAGGTTTCACCGCTTGAGTTGATCAGGTTGTAGTCACTCGCATAGCGCGAGTCGCGGTAGTTAGGCCCGGTCTCACCGCTGCGGACCTGACGCCACTGGTCGGCGGTAATGCCGGGAGCAGCCGTGGTCATTTCGCGGTTGGGGTCCGCCTGGGCCACCGCCAGCTGTGTAAAACCAAGGCTTAGCACCAGAGCAAGCGCCACCAACATAAAGCGCCAAATGCCCAGGGCGAGCCCTTTACCTGAGCGTGGCACCCCACCGGGTGCCTGTGCAGTCAACAGGTTCATGGCACGCCTCCTTACCCTTTATGGGCAGCATCATAGGCTAGGTTGTCGGCACTGGCCTGAGGGTTATTGGACCAGCCGCCATCTTTGTGGCCGCGGTGCACCACACGCTGACGGAAGATGTCGGCAACGTCTTGGGCATCACCGGCGAGCAGCGCCTTGGTGGAGCACATTTCCGCGCATAGCGGCAGCTTGCCTTCGGCAATGCGGTTGGAGCCGTACTTCTCGTACTCCTCTTCTTTGCTTTCGGCGGGGCCGCCCGCGCAGAAGGTGCATTTGTCCATCTTGCCGCGCTCGCCAAAGGCATCCTGCTGGGGAAACTGCGGGGCGCCAAACGGGCAGGCGTAGAGGCAGTAACCGCAGCCGATGCACAGGTCTTTGTCGTGCAGGACGATGCCATCATCGGTTTTGTAGAAGCAGTCGGTTGGGCACACTGCCATGCACGGGGCGTCGTCGCAGTGCATGCAGGCAACGGAAATGGACATTTCGTCCGCTTCACCGTCGTTGAGCGTGACCACGCGGCGGCGCTGAATGCCCCACTCGACGTCGTTGGCATTTTTACACGCGGTGACGCAGCCGTTGCATTCAATGCAGCGTTCGGCGTCACACATAAATTTCATTTGAGCCATGGTGTTCTCCTTATACCGGTGCGGGATGGCTCCCGCACCGTCGTGCTGTCAGGTCGGTAGGGGCTTTTTTTCTAAGCTTAAGCCCGCTCAATGCGGCAAATGGTGCACTTGGTCTCTTGCATCAGTGTCACCGGGTCGTAGCCGTAGGTCGTCGCGGTATTGGCCGCTTCGCCAATGATGTACGGATCGGAGCCTTCCGGGTAACGGTCACGCAGACTTTCGCCTTGGAACATGCCGCCAAAGTGGAACGGCATAAACGCGACGTTACGGTCGACCCGCGGCGTGACCAGGGCTTTGACTTTCACCCGGCCCCCTTCTGCCCCTTCAACCCAAACCTGATCGCCATCTTTGATGCTAAGGTCGTTGGCATCCGCCGGGTTGATCTCGACAAACATTTCCTGCTGCAGCTCGGCCAGCCACGACATGGAACGCGTCTCTTCACCGCCGCCCTCGTACTCAACCAAGCGTCCCGAGGTGAGAATCATCGGGTATTCGCCGCTGTTGTCGCGATCCTGAATGGTTTTGTACATCGTCGGCAGGCGCATGATGGATTCGAAATCGTCCCAGGTGGGGAAACGTTCGACTAAGTCACGGCGCGTGGTGTAGAGCGGTTCGCGGTGCTTCGGCACCTGGTCGGGGAAGGTCCACACTACGGCGCGCGCTTTGGCGTTGCCGTAGGGAGCACAGCCATGCTCGATGGTGACCCGCTGGATACCGCCGGAGAGATCGGTTTTCCAGTTTTTGCCTTCCGCCGCCTGCTTCTCTGCTGCGGTAAGTTCGTCCCACCAGCCTAAATCTTTAAGCAGCTGGTCGTTGAACTCCGGATAGCCGTCGTCGATATCGCCACCCACTGGCGCTGAACCTTCCGCCAGCAGGTTGACGCCGTCACGCTCGATACCAAAGCGGGCACGGAAGCCCATCCCGCCTTCCATCACCGGAATGCTGGTATCGTAAAGATTAGGCGAGCCGGGGTGCTTAAACTCAGGCGTGCCCCAGCAGGGCCATGGCAGGCCGTAGTAATCACCATCGGCGGGGCCACCCTCTGCGCGTAAGTGTTCAAAGCTAAAGGTGTGCCAGTTTTTCTGGTGCTCTTTGAGGCGCTCAGGGCTTTGCCCGGTGTAGCCTACCGTCCACATACCGCGGTTGATTTCGCGCAGAATATCGTCGATCAGCGGTTCGTCACCGTTCATCTGATAGTTCTTCACCAACTCATTACCAAAGCCCAGCTTGCGGGCAAACAGGTACATGATTTCGTGGTCGGGCTTGGATTCAAACAGCGGTTCAATGACCCGGTCACGCCACTGAATCGAGCGGTTAGTCGCCGTGACACTGCCGGTGGTTTCAAACTGGGTGGCCGCCGGTAGCAAGTAAACGCCGTCGCTACGGTCGTGCATGACGGCGGCAACGGTGGGATAGGGGTCAACGATGACCATCATCTCAAGCTTGCGCATCGCTTGCTGCATTTCGACGCCGCGAGTTTGCGAGTTAACCGCATGCCCCCAGTAAAACATAGCTTTTAGCGCGCTACGCTGAGAGATGTTCTCGTCCTCTTCGAGCACGCCATCGACCCAACGCGACACCGTGATGCCAGCGCTGTACATCGGTTTTCCATCGGCGTATTCGGTATCGTCAAAGCGGCCTTTCATCCACTCGTAGTCGAGATCCCATACTTGCGCCCAGTGCTGCCAGGCGCCTTCCGCCAAGCCGTAGTAACCCGGCAATGAGTCAGAACCCAAGCCCAGGTCAGTCGCCCCCTGCACGTTATCGTGACCGCGCAGGATATTGGCGCCGCCGCCGGACTTGCCAATGTTACCCAGCGCCAGTTCGAGGATGCAGTAAGCGCGGGTGTTGTTGTTGCCGGTAGTGTGCTGAGTGCCACCCATGCACCAGACTACACAGCCTGGGCGATTATCGGAGAGGCGCTTGGCGACATCAAACATTTCGGCTTCAGGAACACCGGTCACTTCTTCTACAACGCTGGGCGGGAAGTTAGCCACTTCTGCACGCACGTCATCCATGCCGTAAACACGCTGGTTGATATACTCGCTATCTTCCCAGCCGTTCTCGAAGATGTGCCACAGCAGGCCCCAAATATAAGCGACGTCTGAACCGGGGCGCAGGCGTACGTATTTGTTGGCCTTAGCAGCGGTGCGGGTAAAACGCGGGTCAACCACGATAATGTCGCAATTGTTGCGCTCTTTGGCGATCAAGAAATGCTGCATCGCCACCGGGTGCGCTTCACTGGGGTTAGAGCCAATAAACAGCATCGACTTGCTGTTGTGCATGTCGTTGAGCGAGTTGGTCATCGCCCCATAACCCCAGGTATTTGCCACGCCCGCCACGGTAGTCGAGTGGCAGATACGCGCCTGGTGGTCGGTATTATTGGTGCCCCATAGCGACGCCAGCTTGCGCATTAAATACGCCTGCTCGTTGTTGAACTTCGCCGACCCTAGCCAGTAAACACTGTCCGGGCCGTGCTCTTCGCGCAGCTCAAGCAGCTTGTCGCCAATTTCATTAATGGCGTCATCCCAGCTCATGCGCTCCCATTCGCCCGCCACAAGCTTCATCGGGTACTTAAGGCGACGCGTGGAGTGGCCGTGCTGGCGCAGCGAAGCGCCTTTGGCGCAGTGCGCACCACGGTTAATAGGGTGATCGAAAGCCGGTTCTTGCTTAGTCCAAATGCCCTCTTGAACTTCGGCATAAACGCCACAACCTACAGAACAGTGCGAACAGATAGTGCGTTTGGTCTCTACCGGCGAATCAAGCACGGGGGTTTTATCAGCCGACTCGGCGCGGCGCATCATCGGCGCGCCCATGAAGCCAACGGCGGCCACACCGCCGGTGGCTGCACCGCTGCGCTTGAGAAACTGGCGGCGGGAAATACCCAGCCCGGCGGCCTTAGGGGTGTCTGTTTTGCGAGTTAAACGCATGGCAAATCTCCTGGCATTCCGCCGTCAGTCACGCAGCGAGGCGTAATAAGCACGGACGTGATCAGTCTCACGGTAGTTAACCGTGGTTTTTTCGTTTTTCACCGGGGCAGTGTCAGCCTGGGCCAGAGTGACATGACCGACGGCCGCCGCGGCGCCAGCGGCGGCGGTTCCCAACCCAACGGTTTTCATAAACCGGCGGCGCTCAGGATTGTGTGCTGCTGAATTTGATGACAGCTGTTGAGACGGTTGCATGGTTTTCTCCTCTAGCATGCTTTTTATGCAGGGTCTTTTTATACCGGCTTTGTTGTTCAAAGCTTCGGCTTTTTTTATCCGGTTAATGCTCTACGATACGTACCGGTTTATGGCTCGCATCAATACTCAAGCGGGCCTGCTCACTCTCCATAAAAGCGCTACCCAACTGCCCCAGCGCTGCATAGAAAGCGGTGTCTACCTGCCCCAGGTCGGCAAAACAGCTGGCCGCCCAGGGCGCTAAATGTTGGCTAAAGAAGTAAGCCTGCTCAAAACTCGCCGACTCAATCATCATCACCATGACTTCGCACAGCGCGGCAAGGTGATCTTCAGGGTCCCGGGTGTGCTCGCTGCGTTCGAAACCGAGCACTTTCAGGTCACGGCGCAGCGCCACCAGCGCGGCTTCCATCAATTCGCCGTTGCGGTACCAGGAGGCATACGGCACCACATCGCCCTGAATAACGCCGACTAAATGGCGAAAGTGAGCCCGCTGCAGTTGTTCTGCATTACCGCTTTGAGCGGCGCCTGCCAGCGATTGCCAGCATTCCGCCAGGCGGCTGCCGTCCTGCTCAATGGACAGGTCAGCCAGCCAGTTAAGCAGCTCGGCGTCCGGCGCTTGGCGCAACAGCGTCGCAAACAGCCGGTAGATATCGGCGCGTAGCGCATCCGCTTCGTTTAGCGTGGGCAGGGCATCCGTCATCGGCTTATACCTTTAGTTGCGCGTCGGGGTCGCGAATCATGGTTTTCCAAACGTCTTTCACCCGGCAGTCTTCACACATTTCCAGGCGGATCATCGCTTCACCGGCAAAGTAGGGGTGGTTGGCCAGCTTTTCTTTGATAGTCGCTACTGTGCTGACGGTGGCAAACGGCTTACCGCAGTTGACGCACTCAAAAGCCGCCTCTTCGTGACAGATATGGCGCGTTTCCCGAGCGCCCTCGGCCAGAAAGCCGGGCACCAGGGTAATCGCATTTTCAGGGCAAGCTTGCTCACACAGGCCGCACTGCACACAGTCCGCTTCCAAAAAGCTCAACGCTGGCTGGTCGCTGCCTGATTTCAACGCCGGTGTCGGACAGTTGCTGACACAGGCGTGGCATAGCGTGCAGGCATCGCGATCCACCTCAATCGCGCCGTAGGCGGCGCCTGCAGGCATCGCAACCCGTTCACCGCTAGGCACGCCCAGCTCTGCCAGCCGCGCCAATACGCGATTCAAGCGCGCGCGTTTTTCTGGCTCCGGCAGGTTAAGCGGGGCATCCGTCAACGGGGTTAGCGCCGGTAGCGCGTCGCGGGCAGCCGTGTCGGCAACATCAATCAGCGTTACCCGCGCGCGATCAAGGCCTAGGGCATCCAGCAGGGTTTGCGCCTGAGCAACTTGATCGGTCAAAAAAGCGCTTAAGCGGGCAGGCATATCGGGATGTAGCTGGATACGCACTTCGGCGGCACCGGCGGCGAGTGCGGTGAGCCACTGATCGTGCCCCGCCGCCCCTAGCTCCTCTAACGGCACATCGATGACATGCCCTGCAGGCACCCTACCGGTAGCGCGCTCGGCGTCTTGCGAATCGTGAGTAATAAAGCGCAGCACCGGCACCTGACCACCGGCTTCGCGGTAGGCACCCAGCCAAGCAGAGAGCGTATCCTGCTGGCGGCGCGTTTCGGGTAGCCGAAATTCGATAGCGCCCGTTGGGCAGGCGCTGGTGCAGCTGCCCACGCCTTGGCACAGGAAGGGGTCAATCTCTATATGGGATTCTATGCGCCCTTGAATGCTGGAGATGGCATCCGCGGGGCAAACGTCCAAACAGCGGGTGCAGCCGATGTTGCCACTAGTGGAGTGGGCGCATATGTCGCTATTAACTTGAAAGTAACGCGGCTTATCAAATTCGCCCACTAGCCCCACAAAATCGTCGAGGGTGTCGCTGCGTTGCTCAACGTTCTGCCACTGCATGACGACATAGCCGGGAGGCGGCAATTCCCAGCGCTGGGTGTGGGTAGTCGCGGCAAGATCAAGGATGAGGTCAAATCCGTCACGCTCAATCAACGCGCGGGCCAGCTCCAGCGGAGCCTCGCCGTCGTCAAGCTGGACGCTAAACGCGCCCAGATAGCCGTTAATACGCAGCTGGCCGAGCTGTTCGCGGCTCAGCGTTTGGATAATTAACGGCTCATTCGCGCCGTGTGGATCAACAGGGTCACTATCCAGGCTGTTAGCGTCAGGATCAATCACCAGCAGCGTGAGCGACGCCAAGCCACGCCCCTGCAAGGCACGCGCGGCGGGGTGAATATCGGCCTGAGTGCCTATCAACAGCGCATGACCGCGGCTGTGATAGGTCACATTGGCGGGCGTTAAGTTAGCCGGCCAGGAGATACGCTGGCGTACCGCCTCCCGAGCGTCGGCATTGCGCTGGTCGTCTAGCGACGCCAGTTGGATTCGTTGGTTCATGCGCTCTCACGGTCAGGTGAATAATTCTTATTATATTTTTGAGTTATATTTTATAACGGCTGTCTAACTACTATAGGGCATAACGTTTCATTGGTACTACATTCAGACTACGGCGTGGGCGTTTTTTTTGCCAATTGCGCTACCAACGCTAGCCACCACTTTCATCACAACACTTTGTTTTTAAAAGCATTAATAGCGGCTTCATATTTTCGTCTTAGAGGCTTATAAAATCAGACTGGTCGTCTATCCGCGCTTGTGGTCTGCGTTATCGGCGGTTGTCTCAGACCCGGTGGTTTCTTGTGTTAATGATGACGCTGGTTCGTTTATCTGTTCGCTTGACGGTGCTTCTTGCTGGGACGCTATCTCAGGCTGAGGATTGTCCTGAGTGTCATCCAGCTGCTTATCCACCGCCTCTTCCACTTTGTGAGTCCAGCGGCGCAGCTTGCTGGCGAGTTCCGACGCCATAGGCTTTAGCTGCTGGTGATAGTCGGCATCATAGTCATCCAAACCATCGCGCACGTTGTAGTTGCCGGTGGCCCATAGCCGTTTTAAAGCACGCCGCCGCAGTGCGCCACTGACACCTGGCGCCATAAAGGCACTGAAGTCGCTGCCCGCCGCGAGGTGATCGGGGTCCGGCAAGGTGTGGTCAAGGCTGCCCGGCTCGGGCGCCTGGACCGGTGCGGCGTCCGTGGCACCTGCTGCGCCTTCCGGCTGGCCGGGCTGCTCGGCTTCGTTTTGCAGCGCCGACGGCGCCGCTGACGTTTCCTCAACGGCTGCGTTAGCCACAGCGGTTGGCGGCGTCTCTTCTTCACTCTGAACATTGCGTTTACGACGTGACCAGCGCTCTAAGCGACTCATTGCGGCTGCTCCTTGGTGGGCGTGTCTTTAGCGCGCCCGGCCCCTTTGCGTTTCTTTTTGCGCATTTCCATCGGCGCTTCGCCGTGGCGCGCCAGGTAACTCTCAATCCAGACCTGAAGGGCCATGGGCATCGGTGCTTCGAGTACCTGCTGTTCGCCATCCATCCAGCCCGCCGCGACATCCTGGCTAGCGGTGATGGCATCCGGCTTTGGCGTCTGGCTGCTAAAGCCCGCGCGCACAAATAACCGCGGCGTCGTGGCGGTTAGATTGAAACGATAGGCAGCACGCTCAGTCATCGAAAGCTGCAGTTGAAGCACCACGGGTCCCTGCTCACCCAGGGCAAGTTCCGCAATGCGCCATTGGGTCAGGCTAAAACGGTTCACCTGCTTGGTTTCGGCGACCAAGGTAATACTAATGGCGCGTAGATTATCATTCATCACGTTAGCCCCTGCTTGAATGGGTAGACAAGTAAGCCCTCACAGCGCCATCATCGTCAACTCCGACTTTTTTACTCAGGTATTTACTCGCGTATATTAAGTGGTTGTGTGTTTACTTCAGTCTTATGAGGATCGCAAATGGCTGCCCTTCAGCTAAGCCGAGCCCGCTTACCGGCCACCACCGAAATCAGCATTGTCGATGAGTATGGTGATACGCGCCAGCAGGCGATTGCCGCTGAGCGCGCATTGACCGTGTACCTAAACAAACGCGAGATCGTCACCTTAATGACCTTAGGGGACGATCCCGAAGCGCTGGTGGTTGGCTATTTGCGTAATCAAGGGTTACTGCGCGCGGCCGCCGATCTCCAGGTCGTGCAGGTAGACTGGGAAGTAGAAGCCGCGGTCATCGTTACCCGCCACCTGCCCGAAGATCTGGAAGCCCGCTTGAGTACCCGCACGGTCACTACCGGCTGCGGCCAGGGCACGGTATTTGGTAAGTTGCTCGATCAAACCGCGCTCACGGCGCTGCCCGAAACGCCGTTAGCCCAGTCAACCCTTTATCAACTGCTGCAAAACCTCAATGCCTACAACGAAACCTACCGCAGCGCCGGCGCGGTGCATGGCTGCGCGCTGTGCCATCAAACCGAGGTGCTTGATTTTGTTGAAGACGTCGGGCGGCACAACGCGGTAGACACCTTGGCGGGGCACCAGTGGCTTCAGCAGGCAAACAGCGCCAATGCAGATATTTTTTACACCACCGGGCGGCTAACGTCTGAAATGGTACTCAAAGTGGCGCAGATGGGCATTAGCGTGCTGGTATCGCGCTCCGGCGTGACCCAAAAAGGTGTCGAATTGGCCGAGCGCTTCGGTGTCATGCTGATCGCCCGCGCCAAAGGACGTCATTTCCAAGCCATTAATACCCATGGTCGCCTAGCGTTGGATGCTATCCCGACGCGGCCGTCTCATGCCCGTTCATCCAAAGAGGCAAGCGCATGATTCCTACTGACGAACTCACCGGCATGATTCTCGCGGGCGGTGAAGGACGCCGGATGGGCGGTCGCGACAAAGGCCTTGAGCCTTTCGCGGGCCTGCCGTTAGTCGGCCACGTGGTGAAACGCCTTGAGGGCCAGGTGGCCGAGCTACTCATTAACGCCAATCGCAATGCCGACGCCTATGGCTTTTTCGCTGACCGGGTAATTGCTGATGCTGAAGACGGCTTTAAAGGTCCGCTGATGGGGATCTATAGCGGCCTACGCGCGGCAAACACGCCGTGGTTACTGGTCGCTCCCTGCGACTCCCCCGCGTTGCCCGCTGATTTAGTAGCGCGAATGGTGGCAGGTATCGCCTCAGACAACGGCAACCATGATATCGCCGTGGCCTATGACGGTGAACGGCTGCACCCCGTGGTGGCACTGCTGCGCACCTCACTGGCCGATGATTTAGCCGCGACGCTTGCCGAGGGCGAGCGCAAAATCGACCGCTGGTACGCCCGCCACGACTGGTGCAAGGTCGATATGTCGGACTGCCCCGACGCTTTTGCCAACCTTAATACCGAAGAAGAGAAGCTGCGCCTGGAAAGCGTGTTGGCCGCCGCTTCAGAAAAGGTGGCGAAATGACGCTCTCCTGCTTTGATCTTGGCGAGAAAATGCTCAGCGTCGACGAAGCGCGCCAAGCGCTCGCCACTCTGGTTGAACGCTCACTGGGCAGTGAATCGATCCCGCTGAACCAGGCACATGGCCGCCGCTTGGCGGCAGCCGTGCAGGCGCCGATTAACGTGCCGCAAAACACCAATGCAGCCATGGATGGCGTAGCGCTAGCCTTGGCTAGAGAAGGTGTTGGGGCCAAGCAAACCAATTGGCCGCTGGCCGGTGAGGTGCTGGCAGGGCAGTATCGCAGCGAATTGGTGCCTGCCGGTCACTGTGTGCGCATCACCACCGGCGCCCCATTGCCACCGGGCACCGATACGGTGGTAATGAGTGAACAACTACGCGAACCAATCGGTGAGCAGCCTGAGCATGTGATCATTGAGTCTCCTGAGCTGCTCAAACACGGCCAACATGTTCGTCAGGCCGGAGAGGATATTGCCCTTGGCGAGACAGCGCTGCCGGCCGGCGCGCGGCTTGATGCCGCTTCGCTGGGGCTGTTAGCTTCGTTAGGCTGCGCCGACGTCATGGTGTATCAGCGCCCCAAAGTGGCCATTTTTTCTACCGGCAACGAGGTCACCAACCCCGGCGAGCCACTGGCCAAGGCGGGGATTTACGACGCCAATCGCTTTACGCTGACCGGCTTGCTCACCGAGTATGGCGCAGATGTCGTTGACCTGGGCATTCTGCCGGATGACTTAACGGCAACCAAAACGGCGCTTGAACAGGCCGCCAAGCAGAGCGACCTGGTGATCACCAGCGGCGGCGTTTCCGTCGGTCAAGCCGATTTTACCCGCGACGCACTGGAGCAGCTGGGCCGCTTGGCCTTCTGGCGCGTGGCGCTGCGCCCAGGTCGCCCCATGGCCTGTGGCTGGCTGGGCGACACCCATACGCCTTTCGTCGGCTTGCCCGGCAATCCGGTGGCGGTCATGGTAACCTTTCTGCAGTTTGTCAGGCCGCTGCTGGACCGACTTCACGGGCAGCCGGTTACCTCGCCCCACCGCCTTTATGCGATCACCGACACTGCCCTGAAGAGCCGCTTTAAGCGCACTGACTTTATTCGCGGCGTCTACCATACTGATGCTAAAGGACAGTTACACGTACATAGCACCGGCGCCCAGGGGTCGGGTATTTTAACCTCGATGGTGACGGCCAACTGCTTGATTGAGCTTGCCGACGACCAAGACGGCGCCCAACCAGGCGAGGCAGTTAGCATACAACCACTAACGGGATGGCTATGACCGAGCAACCAACTTCCCAACAAGCGTCTGTTCAGCAAAGACCTGTCCAGCAAAAACCTGTCCAGTCACCAGCGGCCTACCCAGAACAGGACCAGCAACTGATTGACGACTTTGGCCGGCGTATCAGCTACGTGCGTATTTCGGTGACCGACCGCTGCGATTTCCGCTGCGTGTACTGCATGAGCGAAGAGATGACGTTTCTGCCCCGCGCCCAGGTGCTCTCTCTGGAAGAGATCGCCATGGTGGCGCGCGCCTTTACCGAGCTGGGGGTAGAGAAAATTCGCCTCACCGGCGGCGAGCCGCTGGTACGCCGCGGCATTGACCAACTGGTCGATGAAATCGGCGCCATGCCCGGGCTTGACGACTTCACCATGACCACCAACGGTGCCAGCCTGCGCAAGCACGCCAAGCAGCTCTACGCGGGGGGCATGCGCAGGCTTAATATCAGCCTGGATTCGCTGGACCCCGAGCGTTTCAAGCAACTCACCCGCACCGGCGATTTAGCCAAAGTGATCGACGGAATACACGCCGCAAAAGAAGCGGGCTTTACGCGCATCAAGCTTAACGCGGTGATCTTAAAAGGCCGCAACGATGATGAAGTCATCGACCTGGTGGATTTTGCCCGCCAGGAAGGCATCGATATCAGTTTTATCGAGGAGATGCCGCTGGGCGATGTCTCCGATCACTCACGGGCGGAAACTTTCTATTCCAGTGACGACGTACAGGCACTGATCGAAACCCGCTATCCGTTAATACCCACCAGCGAAACAACGCCGGGGCCGTCGCGCTACTTCAAAATGGCCGATAGTGACAGCCGCGTGGGGTTTATCTCGCCCCATAGCCACAACTTCTGCGATACCTGCAACCGGGTGCGCGTGACGGTCGAAGGCCGCCTGCTGCTATGTTTAGGCAACGAACACTCGGTGGATCTGCGCGACGTGCTGCGCCGCCACCCCGGCGATATGCAGGTACTCAAAGAAACGATTATTAACGCCCTGCCGCTCAAGCCGGAACGCCACCACTTCACCACCGATGGCGATGTCCAAGTGGTGCGCTTTATGAATATGACGGGGGGCTAGACCTTGGCAGCGTTGACCCAGGTACCCGTGCATATCGTCACCGGCTTTTTAGGCAGCGGTAAAACCACGCTTATCCACAGCCTGATTGAACAAAAGCCTGTGGATGAGAAATGGGCCATTCTGGTCAACGAGTTTGGGCAGATCGGTATCGACCAAACCATGTTCGACGCCCGCGATGACGTTGTGGTGAAGGGGCTGCCCGGCGGGTGCCTATGCTGCCAGCTTGCCTTTGTACTACAGGCGGCGCTGGTTAACCTGCTCGCGCGCAGCAAGCCTGACCGAGTCATTATCGAGCCTTCCGGCCTTGGCCACCCGGCGGGCCTGCTGGACCTACTCCGCGGGGAAGCCTTCCATGAGGTGCTTGACGTGCGCGATATTATTTCCACCCTTGATCCCCGCCGCTTGGATGACCCGCGAGCGCGGGAGCACGACACCTTTCGCGACCAGCTGGACATGGCCGATGCCGTCGCGCTGACCATGCTCGACCAGAGCACCCCCGAGCAGCTCAGCGCCGCTCATGCCTTTGTGGCGCAGCGCTGGCCGCCGCGCAAATGGGTCCAAGAAAGCCCTGACGGTGAGTTGCCGCTGGCGTTGCTGCTGCACAGCGGCAACGCCAATGGGGCTGACAAAGAGATGCCCGCCAGCCACCAACAGCTGAACGCAGCGCCCAGCCTGGAAGGCTCGTTTTTTGACTTCCCTCCCGCACCCGGCAAACCGCAGCGAGAAACCGGCACCGCGCTGGGCTACACCAGCACCGGGTTACGTTGGCATCCTAGCGAGCGCTTCGACCTGGATCGCCTTGCGGCCCACTTGGCAGAACTGCCCCGGGAAGCGCGCATTAAAGGCGTGTTCCATACCCACAGCGGCTGGAAGCGCCTTAACCGCGCTGACGGCACGCTGAGCATCGAAAGCAGCGCATGGCGGCAGGACTCCCGCTTGGAAATTATCCTCCCCGATTCAGTCGCAAGCCCCGGCGCGGACCTTGAAGCTAAGCTCATGTCAGCTAGCGATCCCGCCCAATAGCTGGGTTTCAAAGACGCTGGCTGCCACCGGGCGTCCATACAGAAAGCCTTGGTAAGCGCGACAGTCGTGCGCTAATAGCCACGCCTGCTGCGCTTGGGTTTCTACGCCTTCAGCAATGACCTCGAGATCCAGACTCTCCGCCAGCGCGATGGTACTTTCGACAATCGCGGCATTGGCTTGGCTGACGAGTATTTGCTGGACAAACGACTGGTCGATTTTCAGTTGATCCAGCGGCAGCTGGGCTAAATAGGCAAGCGACGAGTAACCGGTTCCAAAATCATCCAGCGAAAAGCGCACCCCTTGCGCTTTTAAGGCGAGCATTTTATCGCGGGCATCATCACGGGCTTCGACAAACAGCGACTCCGTCACTTCCAACTTTAACCGTTGAAGCGGCACCTGGGTGCGCGCAAACACTGCCTCGACACGACGCAAAAACCCCTCATCGCGGAACTGAGCCGGGCTTATATTGACCGATAAGGTCAATTCGCGAAACTGAGGGTGCTGCGCCCAATGCACTAATTGATGGCAAGCCGTCTCCAATACCCACTCGCCCACAGCGTTTATCAGCCCGGTGCTTTCCAGCAATGGAATAAACGCATCGGGCGACACCAGGCCACGCTCGGGATGCTCCCAACGTAACAGCGCTTCCACACCGAAAACCTTGCCGTGGTGGTCGACTTGGGGCTGGTAATAGAGCAGCCACTGCTGCTTTGCCTGCGCTTGGTATAAGTCCGTCTCTAGTTTCACATGGGCTAACAGCGAGGCCTGCATGGCAGGGTCAAAAAAGCACACATGATGGCGACCGCTTCTTTTAGCCTGAAAGAGCGCCATATCGACTTGCTGTAAGTAGTCATCCGCGCCGTACTCGCTGTTCGTCATCAGGGCAATACCGACACTGCCAGTCACCGTGACACTTTCCTCGCCCAGCATGATAGGCGTGCATAACGTCGCCTGTAATTTATGCGCAACACGCTCGGCCAGCTGAGAAGTTTGCATCGGGCTGCTAGCCTCCCCTTCAATTAATATCGCAAACTCATCGCTGCCTAAACGCGCCAAGGTGTCTGTATCGCGTAGCATTTGGCCAAGCCGCCGTGCGATGGTTTGTAATAGCCGGTCACCGCTGACGTGGCCTAAGGTGTCATTGATTTGTTTGAAGTTATCGATGTCGATCAACAGTAGCGCGCCGCACCGCTGATGGCGCCTAAGCTCTTTGAGCGCGGCTTCCATGCGATCCATGAATAGTTGCCGGTTAGCCAGCCCCGTTAACGGGTCATAAAACGCCAGTTGATGTATTTCCTGCTCAGCGGCTTTGCGCTCGCTAATATCATTCATGGTGGCTACATAGTGGGTCAGCTCGCCTGAAGAACTATGTATCGCGCTAACCGTTAACCACTCAGGAAACAGTTCGCCGTTCTTGCGTTGATTCCATATCTCGCCTTCCCAGTTCCCTGTCTTAACGAGACTTTTCCATAGCTGGCGATAAAACGCGGCGTTGTGGTGGCCAGCACTAAACAGGCGGGGGTTCTTGCCCACCACCTCGGCTTCGCTATAGCCGGTAATACGGGTAAAAGTTTGATTGGCTTTGAGAATTTCCCCATGGGCATCGGTAATCAAAATACCCAAATGGGTTTGAAAGGCCGCTGCAGCAATTTGCGCTTCGGCACGTGCCTGTTCGCGCTCTTCGATCCGCTGGCGTAACTGATCGGTTAACGCCAAGCGGCTGAGGTAGTGCCGCGTGCCCCAGGCACCTAGTAGCGCAATAACTACCATCACCGCCAATAAGATCAGGGCGCGCTGTCGCCAACCCGCCAGCAATCCATGCAGGTCGATGCCCACCACCGCCAGCATCGGGTATTCACCCACTCGCTGAACACGAAACAACCGCTCGCGGCCATCAATGGGCGAACGCATCGTGGTAGACCACATCGGTTCACCACGCGCCAGCCACTCATCGGTTTCAGGGCTGTCAATTTGCCTACCAATGCTAAATGACTCGCTGACACTCGGGTGCCGCGCAATCAATTTTAAATTAGCATCGACCAACGCAATGCTCTCACCGTCATAACCGTTTATTTCTTCAAGCGAGTCGATAAATACGGTGGGTGCAATGCGGGCGACTACCCACTCTGCCAACTCGTCTGTCGGCACATGTAATCGCCGACCATGGTAAAGATAATACGTTTGCTCGCTTTCAGACCCATATAAGGGAGTGACCAGCTCTTGCTCGTCACTGTGTTGAAAGGCGTTAAAAAACGGGGTATCACTGACATCACCCTGGGCCATCCACTGACCGCTACCGCTTGCCAGCACACGCCCTTCGCGATCCAATACGCCGATCTCATTGATCATGGGCACGTAAGCAATCAGGTTGTTTAACGCTTGCGGCAGTAGTAGAGGGTTACGCACCTCGGCCATCGCGTCTATTGCCATCAGTTCACTCAGCCCAAACAAGGCTTGGCCACTTTGGGCAAACACCCCTTTAGCCCATTCAGTGACCACATTGGCACGCGCCGTGGTACGCGATTCGGCGGCCTGTATTTCTTGTTGGTACTGTTCATGGAGCTGCCAACCGAACAGCACCACCATAGCCAATAGCGCTAGCGTGTAGAGCGTAACGACATTGCGCCGCTGCTGGCGGTAATGATGAGTTGCTTTTAACGCAGCATCGTTGACATCAACAGGAGTGAGCGGCATCGCACAGAGGCCTTATTTAGGTGCCTAACAAGAGGCCTGGCACAGTGTATAAAAGGGGCCAGAAACGCTACACCACAAACGCCGCAACATGGATTTGTCTGGCCGAAACTTACGATCTACCAAGAAACTTAGATTTACCAGGAAATATAGATTTATCAGGAAAATATGGATTTACCTGAAAATATGGATGTACTAGATAGTGCCGGAGTACATTGGTGATGTATATCAGGTTTTATCACCGCTAAGGCGCAAAAAAGCGTGACGCTTTGTATTGAGCGTCTAGATACCAAGGAGTTGTTATGGCATCGCTGGGCCAAATGAGCGACTACGAAATACGCCTTATCCGTATATTTAAGACCGTGGTTGAGTGTGGTGGCTTTACTGCAGCGGAAACGATGCTGGGTATTAGTCGCTCGGCGATTAGCCAGCACATGAACGATTTGGAGGGACGGCTGGGCTTTTCACTCTGCCAGCGCGGGCGTGGTGGGTTTAGTTTAACCGAAGAAGGTAAAGAGATTTATCAGGCTGGCATGACGCTGCTAACCGCACTTGAAACTTTCAAAAGTGACGTTAACGCCCTGCATCAGACGATTAAAGGCGAGCTGAATATCGGCATTACCGACAATCTGGTCACGCTACCCGCCATGCACGTAACCAATGCACTGGCCGAACTTAGCGCGCCTGAACATGACGTGACACTGCATATTCATATGGAACCTTCCGACGCCGTCATCCGCGGCGTGATGGATGGCCATTTACACGTTGGCGTTGTACCCGCGGTGAACCTACCCACCAGCTTAGACACCCGCCACCTCTACGATGAGCCCTCTTACCTTTATTGCGCGGCAGGCCATCCGCTTTTTAGTGAGGAAGATGACACACTTAGCGTTGCGGATATCGCCCAACACGCGGCTATTTCGCCGCGCTATCCGCTACCCGTTGAGGCACGCCAAGCCCACGATGCGCTAAGCCTGCGGGCCTCGGCGTCTGACCGCGAAGGCGCCGCCTTTTTGATCCTGACCGGACGCTTTATCGGCTTTTTGCCTGAACACGTCGCCGCGCAATGGGTCGCGGCGGGTAAGATGCGAGCCCTGCATGTTGCCACACAGCACTACCGCATTCCGTTTGTACTGATTACCCGCCACGACCGTCGCCCCAACCGGGTAGTCGATGCGTTTTTAAGCTTTGTTAAAAGCGCTGAGTGACTGAGCCAAACAGCGCCGGTGCTCGGCCTAGGGCTGTTCTGCTATCTCGCTGGCCATAATGGGCGCAGGCCCCACTTGAGGCGACGATACCAATACTAGGCTAGCCCCAAAGTAAACAATTGCCCCCAGCGCCGAGCCGGTGAACCAGCCGTAGTCATAGAACCAGTTCATGGTGCCGGTTAACAGCGAAATCAGAGTGAGCCCCACCGGCACGCCAAAGGCGATAAAACCGGCAATATTCACGGCAGGATACGCATGGTTATCCATATACAGGCTGGGCACATCCAGGCGCTGCTTTTTAATCAGGAAGTAATCCACCGCCATAATGCCCGCGATGGGGCCCAGCAGGCTCGAATAGCCCAACAGCCAGTTGGAGTACATCTGCTCAAGGGAAACCCCTGGTGGAATGATCCCTGCTTTTTGTAGCAGATCGTAGCCCATCAGCAGCACGCCTACCGCGCCGGTGAGAAGAACCCCTCGGGTCTGGTTGATCAACTTGGGCGCAATGTTCTGGAAGTCGTTGGTGGGTGAAACAATGTTCGCCGCCGTATTAGTCGACAGGGTTGCGACGATAATCAACAACATCGCCAATACTACCCAAAACGGGCTATCGATCATGCCAATCAGATTGACCGGATCGGCAATCGTTTGCCCTACCAGCGACTCGGAAGCAGCGGTTAACACCACGCCGAGGGCGGCAAAGAAGAACATCGTTAGCGGCAAGCCAATCACCTGACCAACAATTTGATCCTTCTGACTTTTGGCAAAGCGGCTGAAGTCGGGAATATTTAGCGATAGCGTTGCCCAAAAGCCCACCATAGCGGTTAACCCGGCAAAGAAGTAGCCATACACCGAAGCGCCTTCAGGGCGCGAAGGCGGCTGTGCCAGTAGTTCGGTCATCGACATATGCGGCCATGCCCACACCATCAAGCCAACGCCGACGGCTAACAGCAGCGGTGCTGCCAAGGTTTCCAGCCACTTGATCGATTCGGCGCCACGAATCACCACGTAAAGGTTCATCGCGGCGAAGACAAAAAAGCCGATCACTTCGCCCACGCCGCCAAGGGCTGCCCAAGCAGGCACCAGCTCTGAAAGCAGCAGGTGAATCGCCAGCCCACCGAACATGGTTTGGATCCCAAACCAGCCGCAGCCCACCAAAGCGCGCACCAAGCAGGGCACGTTAGAGCCTAAAATACCGAAAGACGAGCGCAGCACCACCGGAAAGGGAATGCCAAATTTTGTGCCTGGAAAGGCGTTTAGGGTGAGCGGGATCAGTACAATCACGTTCGCCAATAAAATTGCAAACAGCGCTTCCCCCACGCTTAAACCAAAGTAGGCGGTTAACACACCGCCCAGGGTATAGGTGGGCACGCAGATCGACATGCCTACCCATAGCGCCGCAATGTTCCACTTACTCCAGGTACGCTCGCTGGCCTGAGTCGGCGCAATATCCTGGTTAAAGCGCGGACTATTGCGGACATCGTCGCCTTTATCAAGCTCTATTAGTCCGTCTCGGTCGACCATCTGAGAGGTTGTCTCGGTCATGTTGCGTCTCCTCTGCATTGCGTTTCCCCACGGTCTCGGGAGTGCTTAATTAAATCGCTTAGAAATCATGGCTGTTAGCGGCTATTGCTCTTAAATTATCGCTCTTAAACCGTCGTTCTTAACCCTCGTTCTTAGAAGCAAAGCAATAAGCGTGCCTAACCTTCAAAGTGCGCCTATTAACCCATTGATTAAAAAGCTGCCTTGCTCGACAACAATATTAATATTTTCCTTTAATCTTTGCAGTTGACCTCATCCAAACCCAAATCAATTAAACAAATCTAGATCAAAAATATATTTGCACCAATTTTAAACGGCATCCGTTAAAAAATAACTGGCATAACAATAACAAGTTATTGATTTAAAAAAGTTAAATCAAATATCCAAAACAGTGCACCCACTCACCAAAACAGTGAATAACGCTTAGCCAGAGAATAAAACCAAATGAACTCAAAGAGTTAAAGATAATTGCAAAAACGCCTTCTCACAACTTGCTAAAACCACCCACCCAGCGATACTTTGAATAAAAGCTGTCTCTTTTGTCAGCTTTACAAAACTCATACTCCACGCCTTACAACAATGCGCCTACACCAATCATCAGAACCAATCATCAGAACCAAGCATCAGAACCAATCATCAGAGGGAGAAACGTTCATGCAGAAGATGAAAATCGGTTTAATTCAAATGGCCTTGAAGACCACCACCGACCAGGAACCAGCGGCCATCCGCGATGTTATGAACGAAGCCCACCTGCCGATGATCAAGCAGGCAGCCGAGCAAGGCGTGCAGGTGCTGTGTTTCCAGGAAGTGTTTAATCAACCCTACTTTTGCCCCAGCCAGGACGGCAAATGGTACGCCGCCGCCGAGCGGGTGCCGGAAGGCCCCACCTGCCAAATGATGCAAAAACTCGCCGCCGAGCACCAGATGGTGATCATCGTTCCCGTCTTTGAAGAAACTGACACCGGCGTTTACTACAACACCGCCGCCGTGTTCGACGCCGACGGCAGCTACCTGGGCAAGTACCACAAAACGCATATTCCCCAAGTGGCCGGATTTTGGGAGAAATTCTTCTTCAAACCGGGCCAATCCAACTGGCCGGTATTCGATACCGCCTACGGCAAAATCGGCGTGTATATCTGCTACGACCGCCACTTCCCCGAAGGCTGGCGAGCACTGGCACTCAACGGCGCCGAGGTGATCTTCAACCCTTCCGCTACCGTCGCCGGGCTTTCCCAGTACTTGTGGGAGCTAGAGCAGCCCGCCTCTGCCGCCGCCAACGGCTGCTTTATCGCCGCCATCAACCGGGTGGGTACGGAAGCACCGTGGAACATCGGCGATTTTTATGGCTCCAGCTATATCGTTAACCCCCGGGGCAAGATCGAGGCCCAAGCCAGCGAAACCGAAGACGAACTGCTGGTGCACGAGATCGATTTGGACATGGTGCGCGAGGTACGCAACAACTGGCAGTTCTTCCGCGACCGCCGCCCGGAAACCTACACCCGCCTGACCGACGGCGAATAACCCGGCTAGCGGATAATACAAGGAGCAAACCATGAGCCTATTGATCAAGGGCGGCACTGTCGTCACCAATACCGATACCTACCGAGCCGACGTGCTGTGTGTGGAGGGTAAAATCCATGCCATCGGCACCGATTTAGACATTCCCGCTGATTGCGAGGTTGTCGATGCCAGCGACCAGCTGGTCATGCCGGGCGGCATCGACCCCCATACCCATATGCAGCTGCCGTTTATGGGCACCGTGGCCAGCGAGGATTTCTACACCGGCACCGCCGCTGCGCTGGCAGGGGGCACCACCTCGATTATCGACTTCGTCATTCCCCAGCCGGGGCAATCGCTGCTGGAGGCTTTCGAGACCTGGCAGGGCTGGGCCGAAAAAGCCGCCACCGACTTCGCCTTCCACGTTGCCATCACTTGGTGGGACGACAGCGTACGGGAGGAAATGGGCACGCTGGTGCGCGAGCACGGGGTTAACAGCTTCAAGCACTTTATGGCCTACAAGGGTGCCATCATGGCCACCGACGACATCCTGGTAGAAAGCTTTTCGCGCTGCCTGGAGCTGGGCGCGGTGCCTACCGTCCACGCGGAAAATGGCGAGCTGGTCTACCACATGCAGCAGAAACTGCTCGCCCAGGGTATTACCGGCCCGGAAGCCCACCCGCTTTCACGCCCGCCCCAGGTGGAAGGCGAAGCCGCCAGCCGGGCGATTCGTATCGCCAGCACCCTGGGCGCACCGATCTATTTGGTGCACGTTTCGACCAAGGACGCGGTGGATGAGATTGCCTACGCCCGCGACCAGGGCCACCAAGTTTATGGCGAGTGCCTCGCTGGCCATCTAATGATTGACGACAGCGTCTACCAGGACACCGACTGGGGCCGCGCCGCCGCTCATGTAATGAGCCCGCCCTTCCGTCCCAAGGGCCATCAGGAAGCCCTCTGGCACGGCCTTCAGTCAGGCAACTTGCAGACCACCGCTACCGACCACTGCTGCTTCTGCGCCGATCAAAAAGCCGCGGGCAAAGACGACTTCACCAAGATTCCCAACGGTACCGCCGGGGTCGAAGACCGCTTGGCCGTGCTGTGGGACGAAGGCGTCAACACCGGCAAGCTATCGCCCCAGGAGTTTGTCGCCCTGACGTCGACCAACACCGCCAAGATTTTCAACCTTTACCCCCGCAAAGGCGCGATTCAGGTGGGTGCCGATGCCGATATCGTGGTCTGGGACCCCAACGGTACACGGACGATTTCCGCCAAGACGCACCATCAGAACGTCGACTTCAACATCTTCGAAGGCAAGACGGTGCGCGGCATCCCCCGCCACACCATCAGCCAGGGTAAGTGGGTATGGCGCGACGGTGATCTGCGCGCCGAGCGCGGCGCAGGCCGGTATTTGGAACGCCCCGCCTACCCCGGCATGTTTGAGCTGCTGGCCAAGCGCGCCGAGCTCAACGCGCCCGTGGCGGTGAAGCGCTAACACCATTCGAGGGAGAAATGACCGTGACCCATTCACTGAATCACCTACCCAGCGCAAAAGAGGTCGGCACCTACGACCCGCCAACGCTGGCAAACAACTTTAGCGATCTGCACCCACCGCTGACCCACCGTCAGGCGATGATCGAAAGCCAGCGCTGTCTCTACTGTTATGACGCGCCCTGCGTGGAGGCCTGCCCGTCAGAGATCGACATCCCGAGCTTTATTCGTCAGATCAGCGAAGACAACATCAACGGTGCGGCGGAAACCATTCTGGAAGCCAATATCCTCGGCGGTAGCTGCGCTCGGGTATGCCCGACGGAAATTCTCTGCGAGCGCAGCTGCGTGCGTAACCACGACGCTGAGTGCCAGCCGGTGCTGATCGGCCTGTTGCAGCGCCACGCCACCGACAACATGCAGTTTGAAGGCCACCCGTTTAAACGCGCCGCTTCCACCGGCCGTCATATTGCGGTGGTAGGTGCCGGGCCAGCGGGGCTCTCCTGCGCGCATCGCCTGGCGATGCTGGGCCATCAGGTGACCCTTTTTGAAGCCGAACAGAAGCCCGGCGGGCTGAACGAATACGGTATTGCCCGCTACAAGATGACCGACGACTTTGCCTGCAAGGAAGTCGAGTTTCTGCTCGAAATCGGTGGCATCGACATTCAGTACGGGAAGCGGTTAGGCGACAACCTGGAACTGGCCACCCTGCATCAACAGTACGACAGCGTGTTTCTCGGTTTAGGCCTGGGTGCCAGCCGCGCCTTGGGACTCACTGGGGAAGATGCCCCCGGTTTGATGCCTGCCGTGGACTATATCAAAACCCTGCGCCAAACCGACGACCTGGGAAGCCTAACGGTGGCCAAACGCTGCATTGTCATCGGCGCGGGTAATACCGCCATCGATATGGCCACCCAAATGGCCCGCCTGGGCGCCATCGAAGTGACGCTGGTTTATCGCCGCGGCGTGGAAGCCATGTCGGCCACCGATCATGAGCAAAAGATCGCCAAAGCCAACGGCGTGCGCATGATCACCTGGGCGCAGCCCGACGACATTCTGCTGGACAGCCAAGGCCGGGTGGCTGGCATGCGTTTTGCCAAGACCCATGAACAAGCGGGCCAATTAACAGCCACCGGGGAAACCTTCGAGATTGCCGCCGACGCCATCTTCAAGGCAATTGGCCAGGGCTTTGACAGCGCAAGCCTCAGCGACGCCACTGCCGCTGAACTCGCTCGCGATGGTGAGCGCATTCACGTTAATGAGATGCTCCAAACGTCGCTACCTAACGTTTACGCCGGCGGTGACTGCATCAAGCCCGGCCAGGATCTTACCGTACAAGCCGTGCAGCACGGCAAACTGGCCGCCCACGCCATTCATCAAGCGCTGACCGCCAAGCAGGAGGCCGCATGAATACCCTCAACGTTACTCCGCTTTCTTTTACACCCCCGGGCAAAAAAGATAGGGGTGCCAGCGTGGTCAATGGCGTTGATCTGTCGGTGAATTTTGCCGGCATCAAGGCTCCCAACCCGTTCTGGCTGGCCTCCGCACCGCCCACCGACAAAGCCTATAACGTGGTGCGCGCCTATGAAGCGGGCTGGGGCGGCGTGGTGTGGAAAACCCTCGGCGAAGAACCCCCAGCGGTGAACGTCTCCTCGCGGTATTCGGCCCACTACGGCAAGAACCGCGAGGTGATCGGCTTTAACAATATCGAGCTGATTACCGACCGCTCGCTGGAGATCAACCTGAAAGAAATCACCCAGGTGAAGAAGGATTGGCCCGACCGGGCGCTGATCGTCTCCATCATGGTGCCCTGCAACGAGGAAGCCTGGGCGTATATTCTGCCGCTGGTGGAAGCCACCGGCGCGGACGGCATCGAGCTCAACCTGGGCTGCCCCCACGGCATGCCCGAACGCGGCATGGGTGCGGCGGTGGGCCAAAACCCGGACCTGATCGAGAAAGTTACCTACTGGTGCAAGAAACACTACTCGAAGCCGGTGATTGTCAAACTCACCCCCAACATCACCGATATTCGCGTGGGCGCACAGGCAGCGTTGCGCGGCGGGGCCGATGCGGTATCGCTGATCAACACTATCAACTCGATCACCAGCATCGACTTGGACAATATGGTCGCCAAACCCACAGTCGGCCACCAGAGCACCCACGGCGGCTACTGCGGCAGCGCCGTTAAGCCCATTGCGATGAATATGGTGGCGGAAATCGCCCGCGACCCGGCCACGCCAACGCTGCCCATTTCCGGTATTGGCGGTATTTCCACCTGGCGCGATGCGGCGGAATTTATCGCTCTCGGCGCGGGCAGCGTGCAGGTATGCACCGCCGCGATGCTCAACGGTTTTCGGATTGTGGAGGAGATGAAAGACGGCCTTTCGCGCTGGATGGCGGAAAAAGGCTACGACTCGATAGAGGCGTTTTCGCGTAAGGCGATACCCCAGACCACCGACTGGAAACATCTGGATATCAACTTCAAGACCATCGCCAAGATCGATCAGGACCTGTGCATCGAGTGCGGCCGCTGCTACATTGCCTGCGAGGACACGTCTCACCAGTCGATTGCCAAGCTCACCGAGCAGGACGGCGCGCGGCGCTACGAAGTGATCGAAGAGGAGTGCGTGGGCTGTAATCTTTGCCAGATCACCTGCCCGGTGGAAAACTGCATCACCATGGTGCCGCAGGAAACCGGCCAACCTTTCCTGGCCTGGGATAACGACCCGCGCAACCCTTTTCGCGTGGCGTCTTAATTTAACCGCCTTTTTTAACCCACCGCCCTCTCAGGTTGAGGGCGGTCGCATTTCCTGCAACAAGCCGTTCCTTCACCGAGCAGCGACAAGAGACCACTTTATTGACAGAATGAGAAACTGTCGCATATAAAATTTTTTCTCATAAAAGGAAGCCCAATGACGTCTAAGACAATCGCTGCCACTGTTGCCACTACCGCCGCTGTTACCTTACTGTTTTCGGCCGTCAGCGCTGCGGCTGACCAGCGTATCGCCAGCTTCGATTTAGGCAGTTTGGATACCCTGGACGCGCTGGGGTTAAGCGAGCAGGTGGTGGGCGTCCCGAAACAGAGCCTGCCCGCCTACCTTGAGCAGTACACAGAAGAGGCCTACACCGATATCGGCGGCCTGCGCTCGCCGGACATGGACGCCATCAGCGCAAGTGAGCCTAGCCTGATTCTTTACACCGGTCGCCAGGGCGATTGGGAAGACGAGCTGGGCGACATTGCGCCGCTGCTCAACACCAGCCTGCGGGGTGACGACTATCTCGCCGCTTTTGATGCCAACGTGCGCGAGCTGGCCAGCCGTCTGGATGCCGAAGCCCAAGCAGAAGAAGCGCTTGAAATCCTGCACGCCGAGATTGAATCCCAGCGCGAAGCCCTGAGTGATGCTCCCAGCACGCTGGTAGTGACCCATAACGGCGGCCACCTGATGCTCAATCAACACCCCGTCGTCCACGATGTGCTGGGCGTAGACGCACTCGAAATGCCCGCTAGCGTGACCAGCGAAACCCGCGGCACACGTACCTTTACCCCGCTGTCCGCCGATGCCATCGCCGAGATTAATCCAGACGTTGTGTTGGTGATGGACCGCAGCGCCGCGATTGGCGATGAGCCTGCCGATGCCGATAGCTTGCGCAAAACCCTAAATGACGCCGGTGCCGACAACGCCCAGGTGGTGATGCTAACGCCTGCGCTGTGGTACCTCTCCGGCGGCGGCTTGCAAAGCTTGGCGCTACAGATTAAAGAAGTGGCTGCGGCGCTCGTCAGGTAACTAGTCGTCAAGTAACTCGTTACCGGTCACAAGCCGCTCAATAAGCAGCATTAGGGCCACCATGCGGGCCAATAACGCTTTTAGCAGCGTATTTCCCCCATGGTGGCCTACCCCGCAAAGACCCACCTCCGGCTTCCCATCACCCTGTCTGTGCCAGCTTGCCCTTTTATATTGCAAAACCGGGTATTGACACAAGGGTACTGTTGTAAATTGTTATCATTCGCTTATACTAATCAAAATCAATATTATTGGCGAATATTATATGCAACCGCACCTCCCGACTTCCACCAAGCGACCCGGTTACGCGCTGCTTCCCTTAACCATCGCCTCGCTCTTCGTGATATCGCCGGCACAGGCCGACGATAAGGCAGCGTTTAGCCTCCCCAATGTTCAGGTGACGGCAGAGCCGTTCGTGTCTGCCACCGAAAAGACCGCTAAAGAAACAGGCTCGGTCAGCGTGGTTGACGCTCAGCAGCTAAACAACACCGTGGCTTATTCGGCCAAAGATCTTTTTCGCTACGATCCCAGCATATTGACGACCAGCAATGGGCGTTTTGGCCTCGCCGGTTTTAACGTTCGCGGGCTCGACGACAACCGGATCTCGATTCAGCTCGACGGTGTCGAGATGGCCGAAAATTATGGCCCGTCCTCAAGCTATCTCGACGCTGGGCGCTTAAGCGCCGATATTGCCTCGCTCTCCAGCGCGTCGGTGGTCAAAGGGGGAAATGCCCAGCAAGGGTCAGGCTTCAGTTCGGTAGCATTGCGCTTACACGCGCCGCAAGACTTCCTCAACCCAAGCGGTGACGATACCTATGCCAGTGTTCAGGGGGGCTACCGGAGCGACAGCGAAGGTTTCTTCCAAAACATAAAACTCGCCGCCCGCCAGGGCGATTATGAGTCCTTATTAGTTGCTACCCACCGCGATGGCAACGCGACCGAGAACTATCATGGCAGCGGTGAGAGCGATTCAACCAGTGGCGATGGGCGCACCACCCCCGACCCGGGTGATGTGGATAGCTATGACGTGTTGGTTAAAATTCAAAAACTCAACGACCTGGGCCAGGTCGGCATAGTGGCCCAGAAGTACCGTTCGTCGTCTGAACTGAGGCTTTTCTCGTTAGAAAACGCCCGATACGGCGACTATAGTAGCGATGATACGCTAACGCGCGCTCGGTTGGGGCTCTATCAGGATGGTGAATACCAGAGCGCCTTGTTTGACGCCTTTCACTGGCAGATTGACTGGCAACGCAGCGAGACGGTCAACGCCACATCAATGGTCTACAACGGCTACAACCGCGTGGTCGAGCGTGATTTTGACCAGACAACCTGGCAACTTAAAACCGACTTCAGCAACCAGATCGATACCGGTATGCCCCAGCAGGTGGCCTATGGGCTGACCCTCAAACGCGATGATTACACGAGCCTGAGCCAAGATTACAACCTGGACGCCAACACGCTGGATGAATCACGCTTTTCGCCGCCAGGCACCGCAACACGCTTTGGGCTTTATCTGCAGGACCGGCTTTCACTGGCCGACGAACGCGGCAGCCTGACACCCGCCCTGCGATTCGACCATTATGAATACGATCTCGACAACGATAACCTTACCTCGCAACCCTATGATGGCGCCGAAGGCCAGGCATTGACCGGCCAGGTTGGAGGCACTTGGAATATTACGTCGGGCACCGAGCTATTCGGCAAAACCGGCATCGGCTTCCGTGCCCCCTCCTATGAAGAGCTTTACTACGACCACAACGCGGGAAGAGGCTATCGCATCGTCGCCAACCCAGACCTCGATGATGAACACAGTCACTTCGCCGAGTTCGGGATACGTAAACAGGGCGCCCTCGGCAGCGCCGAATTCACCGGTTTCTATACCGACTACCGTGATTTTATCGAAAGCTCGGTTTCGGTAAGTATCGATCCCACTAACTACCCCATCGGGGAATTCACCACCGATAATGTTGACCGCGCCATCATTCGGGGCGCCGAATTCAAAGGTCAGCTGAACTTGCACCAAGCCTTCGGCGTCAATGACGGCTGGTACGCCCGTACCGCGGCGGCCTATATTGAAGGCAAAAATCTCGACGATGGCGGCACCATTGAATCCATACCCCCCATCCAGGCCGTCGCGGCGCTCGGCTACGAAGCACCTGACCACCGCTGGGGCAGCGAGCTTGCGGGCACCTTCGTCAACCATGTCAGCGCCTACGACGCAGAGGATGCGTATGCCCCCTCCGCCTATCAGCTCTACGACCTGACCGGACACATGACCTTAGGCGACCACCTGACCGTGCGCGGCGGCGTTTTCAACCTGCTGGACAAGCAATATTGGGTGTGGGATGACGTCCGAGGCGTTTCGGCAAGTAGTGCCGGTATTGATCGTTATACCCAGCCAGGACGTAACGTTGGTATTAGCGCAGAGTATGTGTTCTAAGTCGTTGAACCAAGCGCCGGGCCACTACCCAAAAAAACGGCACCCCATCGCAATGGGGTGCCGTTTTTGCTAATCGATACGGTGGGTTAGAATTCTTCCCACTCTTGATCGACGCTATGGCTGGTTTGGCTACGCGCCGCGGGCCGCACAAGCGCTACCTGTTGCTGAGATGAGTGTCGTTGCGAGTGCTGCGGTGAGGTTAGCGGGGCATGCTGCGTGCGGCTCTCACCTTCCGCTAAACGAAATGAAGACACTACGCTTTCCAGCCGGGCCGCCTGCTCTTCCAACGAGCTTGCCGCTGACGATGCCTGTTGAACCAGCGCCGCGTTCTGCTGAGTCACCTCATCCATCTGGGCAACCGCCTGGTTAACTTGCTCAATGCCAGAACTCTGTTCCTGAGACGCCGCCGAAATTTCATCCATAATATCGGTCACGCGGCGCACCGACGACACTACCTCACGCATGGTTTCCCCGGCGCTTTCGACTAGTACAGAGCCCTCTTTCACCTGGGTAGACGACGCTTCGATCAACACCTTGATCTCTTTGGCTGCATCGGCACTGCGACCCGCTAAATTACGCACTTCGCTGGCCACAACCGCAAAACCACGCCCCTGTTCGCCGGCGCGCGCAGCCTCCACCGAGGCATTAAGCGCCAGAATATTGGTTTGAAACGCAATAGAATCGATAACAGTAATAATATCCGACACTTTTTGCGAACTGCTGGAAATACCGTGCATGGTGGTAATCACCTGCTCAACTACTTCGCCACCGTTGCTGGCAGTGCTAGAGGCATCGTTTGCCAACTGGCTCGCCTGACGGGCATTATCGGCATTCTGTTTAACGGTAGCGGTTAACTGCTCCATGCTAGCGGCAGTTTCTTGCAGCGAAGCGGCCTGCTGCTCAGTACGCGAGGACAGGTCCGCATTGCCGCTAGCAATTTCCCTTGCACCAACATGGATCGAGCCACTGCTGTTGCGTACATCAGACACGGTTTTAGCTAAACCGCTCTGCATATGCTGCATGGCGCTAAATAGCTTACCGATCTCATTACGGCCTCGGTCACTTACCTTGCCCGATAAGTCGTTTTGGGCAATGCGCTCAAAGTGCGCCACCGCTTCATTCAGCGGTTTTACAATCGACCCCACCATGGCAATGCGCACAAACAGAACGATTAACGCAGCAACGAAGAGAACGGCGATATCAATATAGGTGAGGAGCTGCATATCGCTTTCGTAATCAGCAATCATTAGCTTGTTTTGCTCAGCCCGAAGATCATTGTAGGCGCTAATTGATTCTATTAATTGCTGGTTTAAATCACTAACCGTCTCTCTTAAATCGCTAACTTCGGCTTCATTACCCACCTCTAACGACTCCTCTAACGGAGTAAGCCCCTGCTGCATTAGGCGGTCGTAAGCAGTCATCACTGAGCCAGCAAGCGCTGATTCAGGGTCGGTGGCTTCAAATTCAGCATAATAATCTTGTGCAACCTGCCGAGAGTTTTTCGCCCGTTCCAGGTAATCACGGGCTGAACGATCATCACCCTTTTCAACCGCATCAAAACTATTCATGTAAAAAAGCTGTGCATAAGCTAAAGATCGTTGACTACGGCTGAGCGCCAGGGTGCGATCACCTGACAAGTCAAGCTCTTTCAACGAAGTACTGCCCTCTTCACCTGCCTGGTAGCCAAGCAATGCAATAACCACAATCAACAACGAAAAGATAGCTAAAACAAGCGTCAAGCTCATTTTTATGGAGATGTTACTAAGTACACGGTTCATAATGCAAAGTACCTTTAGGTTAGTTCCGTTAACTATTGGCATTTTTATTATCTAATTTAGCTAGTAAAAATCAGCAACAAACCATTAGATCAACCAATATTCTTTCAGGGAAAACAGATATCGGCTTAGAGACCCATTACTTTAGTCTAACGCATATAAATTAATTATAATTTATTTTTATCTTGAAAAACGAGAGAAAGCACCATAACGAAACAGCAAGCGGGTAAAAAACTACAAATACAGTACACAAAAACCGCTCAAATTTAACATAGGTTATTGTTAAAAATAGCGCGCCATAGAGAGTGATTTAAAATTTACGTTCAGTCATCACACCGCCGTGGCTTGGCAAATCCAAACGTAGCCACGGCGGTGTGATGAAAAGGGAATATCCCAGTATCAGGGATTATTGATCAGCGTGAATACGAATCCGGTACAGCACACAATAAACCACCGGCAGTACCACCAGGGTTAGCAAGGTGGCAACCCCAAGGCCACCGATTAGCGCCACCGCCATGCTGGCGAAGAAGGCATCGCTAATCAGCGGAATCATCCCCAACATGGTGGTCAGCGCGGCCATCGCCACCGGCCTAACGCGGCTAACGGCCGCCCGGACGACCGCGTGGTAGCGGTCCTGATGCAGCGGCAGCTGTACGTTGATTTCCTCCACCAGCACAATGGCGTTTTTAATTACCATACCGATCAGGCTGAGCGTACCCAGCAGCGCCATAAACGAAAACGGCATGCCGGTGAGCAGCAGCGCGCCCACTACGCCGATAATCGTCAGCGGCACCAGCGACCAAATGGCCAGCGGCTGGCGGAAGTTGTTAAACAGCACCACGGTGATAATAAACATCATCACCAGCCCCAGGGGCAGTGAGGAAAACAGCCCGCTTTGCGCCTCACCGGCCGTTTCGTACTCGCCGCCCCACTCGAGACGATAGCCAGATGGCAATTCCAGCGCCGCCACCTGGGGGCGAACATTGGCTAGTACGCTGGCCGCGGTTACCCCGCTTAGCGGGTCCGGCTCGCCGTAAACCGCCAGCATGCGCTCCCGGTTGCGGCGCATTATCAGCGGGTCCGCGACGCGTGTGGTGATATCGCTAATCACCTGATCGGCGGTGATATAGCGGCCTTGCTCTGCGCTCCATACGTTGAGCGAACCCAGGTTATCCACATCGTGGCGCTGGCTGGGAATCGCCCGTGCCACCATGGGAATCAGGTCGCTACCGTCGCGATAAATACCCACTTGGCTACCGCTGGTACTCAGCGCCAGGGTACTGGCTAGATCTTCACGGGTAACCCCCAGCCGCCGGGCAGTATCTTCCATAAAGACCGGTTCAATCGCGTGCACGCGGTTACGCCAGCTGGTGCGCACGCTGGTCATATGCGGTGTATCGCGGAACATGGCTTCGGCCTGATCGCCCAGCTGACGCAGCACTTCCGGGTCGCTGCCGTAAAAGCGTGCCTCCAGTTTGGCCTTGGGTGAAGGGCCGACTTCCAAGGGGGCAATTTTATAGTCGATATCGCTGTGGTTGCGCTTAAGTTCGGCTTCAACGTCGGCCATGCGCGCTTGCTGGGTGGCTTTATCGTCGGTTTCGACAATTAGCTGCGCGTAGCTGGCGTAGCGGTCTTCCGGCGAATAAGTGAGGGTAAAGCGCTGCGCGCCGCCGCCCACCGTGGTAGTCAGGTGACGCACGCCGTCCATCGCCATCACGCTGTCTTCCAGCTCGCTAACGCGGCGCTGGGTCTCAAGGATATCGGTGCCTTCGGGCGTGCGGTAATCGACAAAAAAGATCGGCGTGTTCGATGCGGGAAAGAAGGCGTTTTTCACCGAGCCAAAGCCCACCACAGCCCCAACTAAAACCGCGGCCACCAACGCCAGGGTCAACCAACGCCAGCGAATACCGACGATAATAATGCGCGCAAAAAAGCGGTACACGATGCCTTGGTAAGGGTCATCTTGACCATCGCCAGGGGCGACGTTGCGGAAAAACAGCTTAAAATAGAAGGGCGTTAGCGTCAGCGCGGTAATCCAGCTCAGCAGTAACGAGTAAAGCAGCACAAAAAACAGCGAGCCGATAAACTCGCCGGTGGTATCCGGCGACAGACCAATCGGCGCAAAGGCGGCAATCGCAATCAGCGTGGCGGCCAGCAAGGGCCAGGCATTTTGGCGAATCACCTGGTGGGCCGAATCGCGGATCGTGTAGCCGCGCTTTAAGCCCACCAACATGCCCTCGGTGACCACAATGGCATTATCCACCAGCATCCCCAAGGCGATAATCAGCGCCCCCAGCGAGATTTTCTCCAGCTGCAGGCCGTGGATGCGCATCAGCATAAAGGTGCCGATAATGGTGATCAGCAGGATAAAGCCCATCAGCAGCCCGCTGCGCCAGCCCATAAACAGCATCAGTACCACGATCACAATGGCCACCGCCTGGATCAGGCTGACCAAAAAGCCCGAGACCGCCTCATCGACCACCTGGGGCTGGTCGTAAACCACGTTGAGCTCCATACCCAGCGGCGTGCGCGCTTGAAGTTCATCCAGGCGCTGCTGCAAACGTTCACCGACTTCGACGACGTTCACCCCGCTCTCAAAGGAAATGCCCAACGAGATCGCCGGCCTGCCCATATCGCGGTAAAGCTGCTGGGGCTGCTCCGCCAGCTCGCGGCTGACATCGGCAATATCGCTCAACCGCACCAGCTCGCCATCACCTTCGCTAACAATCAGCGCGCGCAGGTCATCAATATTGGCCGCGCTGCCGGTAGGGGTAATCCGAAAACGGCGACCGTCCTGCTTGAGATGCCCCGAGTCGGCCACCGCGTTCTGGGTATCAAGCAATTGCTGCAAGCGGGTTAACGGAATATTCAGCGCCCGCAGGCGTTCGCGGTCGACCTCAATATAGATGCGCTCTGCGTGCTCGCCGCCCAACGAGACCTTCTCCACCCCCTCTACCAGCGCCAGCTCACGCTTAAGGAAATCCGCATGGTCGGCCAGATCGGGCATGCTATAGCCCTCGCCGGTCAGGTTGACCATAAAGCCAAACACATCGCCAAAATCATCGTTAACGCGGGATTGACTGGCCCCAGGGGGTAGCGCTGCCTGGGCATCGGCGACTTTACGACGCAGTGAATCCCAGAGTTGCTCCAGTTCCTCGTTCTGCACCGTGCTCTCTAACTCGACGGTAATCTGCGAGAGGCCATCGGAGCTCACCGAGCTAACGCGTTTTATCGACGACATCCCCTGGATCGACTCTTCGAGTGTCGAGGTGACTTCCTGCTCGACCTCTTCAGGTGTCGCGCCGGGGTACTGCGTGGTAATGAGTGCGTTGCGAATCGTAAATTCGGGGAACTCTAGTTGGCCCATGCCTAAAAACGATAGCGCGCCGCCCGCCAGTAGCACCACTGTCATTAAGTAGCTGGCCGCTCGGTGGCGTAGAAAATAGTCGACCATATTAAAGCCCCTGCTCTTTTTCCCACGGCGTCACTTGCGTCTCCGCCGTTAAGCGGTGGGCGCCGGCCGCTACAATGCGATCGCCCGCGGCTAGGTCACCGCTGACTTCAAGCCCCTTGGCGGTCAGGCGACCGACATCCACCGCTACCGCTTCAACACTGTCCGGTTCGACAAAGCGCCATACCTGGGCCTGTTCGGGGTCGTCGCCTACATAGCTCACCGCGTCAGGCGGCAGGCGCCAGAGCGGGGGGCTATTCTCGGCTTGCAACGCGCCTAAATCCAAGCGCACATTGGCGCTCATACCATCGAGCAGGGTGATATCGTCCGGCTGGGGCAGCGTCAGCGTGATTTCGTAGGCCAGACTCTGGGCGCTGGCTTGGGTGGTGTAGGAAGCTAGCTGGGCAAGGTAAGGCGTATCGCTGTTACCAAAACGCACTTCAAACGCCAATGCATCACCGAAGGGCGCGCCGTCGTTGCGCGGCATGCGCTGAACAATTTGCTCGGGGAGATGAAACACCACGTCTAACTGCCCGGGTTGCTGAATAACCGCGACCGTTTCCTGCACCTGAACAATCTGGCGGTTATCCACCGGGACTTGGGCAATCACACCGTCGTAAGGGGCGCGCAGCTTGGTATGCGCGACCTGCTCCTGGGCCTGTTCAAAGGTGGCCCGCGCCGCTCGCCACTCGCTTTCCGCTTCATCAAACTGGGCTTGGCTAACCGCGCCGCGTTCCAGGGTGTAACGCATGCGTTCGAGCATTGCTTTGGCCAGCTCCAAACGCGAGCGGGCGCTATCCAACTCGCTTTGCGCATTGCGGTCGTCAATGCGCGCGATGATGTCGCCCTCGCTCACCTGCTGGCCGGGGCTGACATTAAGTTCCAGTAGCTCGCCCGCCATGCGAAACGATAAATTGCTGCGCGTCGTCGCTTCCACCCGCGCCGGAAACTGCCGCAGCGCCGTGGCGCTTCCCGCTTCCAGGGTAACCAGCTTGACCGGGCGCGCGGTACTTTCCGACGCCGCCGGGGAAGGATCGCAGCCTGCCAAAAGCAGCAAGACCAAAAGCCCTGGCAATAAACGCGTAAAAGTAACGGGCACGGTGAACTCCTTGGTAACGTTTGCCCTCAGCATGGTCATCGGGCGAGAGGTAGTGTCTTTTAGCTAGTATTTAATAATCGATGCTTACTAACTGACGCTTACTAACTGACATTCATGAATGTCAGCCAGATGTGTATAGTAATCATCTGCTGGCGACTTTGCCATTCATCAATGCCAGAATAATGTGACTTGTTGTCCTAGGAGCCGCCATGACCCGTCGCAAGGCCGATGCCGAACGCACTCGGGAAGCCATTCTCGACGCTGCCGAAACCACCTTTCTCGCCCACGGGGTTGCTCGCACTACCCTGGCACATATTGCCGAGGCGGCAGGCGTCACCCGAGGAGCCATTTATTGGCACTTTGCGGATAAGGCAGCGGTCTTCGATGCGCTGCTTGAGCGGGTACGCATTCCACTGGATGAAATTGTCGATGAAGCGGTACAGCGCCTTGGCACAGAGCCTGTGGCCTGTTTACGCGAGATCGCCCAGCGATCATTAGCGGGCATTTGTCACGATTTACCGCTACAGCGGGCCGCCACTATTGTGCTGCACCGCTGCGAAAAGCTTGAAGACGACCACCCGCGAATCAGTATGATCACGCGGCTCTCTGAGCATGCCGAAACGCGGGTAGAGCAATTATTCGAACAGATCCAGCAGCAAGGCCAACTGCGTGCCGACCTGACGCCCGCAAATGCCCGCCGCCAGTTCCACAGTTTTTTGATTGGTAACTGCTTTGATTGGCTGCAAGACACTCGCCAGTATTCACTGGACGACGCCCGCGATAGCATTGTCGAAACGCTGATGCGCGGGCTTTTAACGGTCTCAAGTCGTTAGAACGCTTCCCACGCCTGATCCGCCCCCACTGGTTTAGATTCCCCGCGGCGCCAGCCGAACCAGCGCAGGTGCTGCATTTATTGGCTGTATTCAGGAATAGTTTTTCAGAACATCTCAACCGGCCGCTTGAAAGCCTTATGGATGATTAAGGTGGTCAGCCAATGCCTCACTCATTGGCACGTTAAGCGTGATGCCTTTACCTGGCAGCGGCTGATGAAACCAACGGTCATAAATCGATTCCATCTCCGGGCTCGTGTAGATGGCACGAAGGACTTTGTTGACTTGCTCAGCAAAGGCGTCATCACCGAGTCGCATCATAAAACCAAGCGGTTGTGATGCTGTTAAAGGCTCAGCGAATACGGTGTACGCATCGGGATTTTCCGATTCGGCAATCATCGCTCTGAGTAAAATATCGTCCATCGCAAAGGCCGCGACGCGGCCATCAGTGACTAAATCAAACGCTTCTTGCAACGTATCGGCAGGCACCACCGATAAATATAGGCGCTGCTCTCGGTTCGCTTGATTGACTTGCCCAACATTGACGGTGCCTCGCGCCACGCTAACGCTCTGCCCGGCCAAATCTGCCAACGTCTTCAAACCGCTCTCGCGCAGTGCCACATAGCGCACGGTGACGAAATAATGGCTCAGGGCAAACAGCGCGCTACGCCGTCTTTCGACGGTGTTGGTGCTGGCGTCGCATTCAATGTCAATATCGCCACGGTTAAGTAGCTGAATCCGGTTACTGGGTGTACGAGGCACGTAGGCGATTTCAAGTGATGAAAGTCCCAGGGTTGCTTTCAGCTGCTTAGCTAAACGCTGGCAAATATCGATGGAGTAGCCAACCACTTGCCCCTGGTTATCCAGGTAGGAAAAAGGCGCTGCATCGCCATAGCCCACGCGCAATGTGGCCGTTTCTTCTATCCGTTCAAGGGTATTAATCGGCGGCGTTGCTTGCGCTGCGCCGCCACTCAGCGCCATTGCCAGTAGGCTGCAATATCCTATTGATGTTGTTTTATGCATCGCACAGCTCCTCTACTCCAGATTATCATCCAGGGAACTATCGTCCAGGGAACTATCGTCCAGGTAACTACACGGATCAGCGAATATCGCCGCCAGTTCTGGCGTTAACGGCAAGCTCAACACCTGATCATCAGGCGGTATAGGCTGCAAAAACCACTTCGCGTAAAGGGGGAGAATAGCATCGCTTTGATAAAGGTGACGTAGTTTATTATTCACCAGCTCAACAAAAACCGGATCATCAGGCGGCATCATTAAGCCATACGGTTCAGCATTGCTCAGCGCTGCTTCTGAGATATTGAAAATGCCAGGGTCCGTAGCGGTTGACACCAAACCCGCCAGCAAAACAGCGTCCATAACAAATGCCGACGCCTGACCTGACGCCACCATGGCAAAGGCCTCTTCATGGTTATGGCTCAACATCACCGCTATATTCAGACCCTCGCGGCGGTTGAGTTGATTGAGCTGTTCAATATTGATGGTGCCTGTTGTTGACACCACGCTGCGGCCAGCCAGATCGTCAATGCTTTGCATATTTTGCTCGGCGAGCGATACATAACGTGTGGCGGTTAGAAAATGCGGGTAAGAGAAGGCGGCTTGGCGGCGGCGTTCGGGCGTATTCGTGGTCACACCGCACTCAATGTCTACTTGGCCATTGCGCACTAAGATAAACCGATTCGCAGGCGTTACCGGTACAAAGTTAATCGTTAACTCGTCTAGCGCCAGCTCTTTGCGAAGGCCTTCTATGATGTTCAAACATAGGTCAATCGCATAGCCCATCGGCTTGTCGTTAGCCACGTAGGAAAAAGGCGCTTCGCTGGCACGATGGCCAACGTTAATTTCGCCATTCAATGCGATACGCGACAGCACCGGCGAGGTGGAAAACTGATCACCCAAGGCGGCGCCATGCCAGCTCAACATGCCGACTATAAAAGCTACTAACCAGGGCATGATTTCCCCCTCCTGACAGTATTCGTCATCATCTTCATCCCCGAGGCAAACAGCATATAGCGGTTGCGCCCTTTCGCCTTGGCCGCATACAGCGCAATATCGGCGTTTCGCAGCAGGTCGTAGCTGGTGTCACCATCGACAGGAGCTCGGGATATACCCACGCTGACGCTGATTTGGATGTCTTGCGCCTCAATCTGAAACGGCTCACCTAGCGTGGCAACAATGTCACTCGCCAACGCCTTGGCCTCCTCTTCCGGCGTACTGCCGGCGACGCGCTGAATAATGGCAAATTCATCGCCGCCTAGACGCGCCACCAAATCGTTTTCTTTCAGTAACCCCTGAACCCGCTGGCTAACGTCTATCAACAGTGCATCACCCACCGCATGACCCAAGCTATCATTCACATCTTTAAAATAATCCAGGTCAAACAACATGACGTTAAATATGTCGCCTTGCAGCAGTGAGTGCTCTGCCGCTTTTAAAGCGTCATTAAGCTGTATACGGTTAGGCAGTTTGGTCAGCTCATCATGGTGAGCAAGGTGCTGAAAGCGAAGGGCTTCGTCTTTTACATCAAGCAGGTGTTCACGCTCAATAACCTTCTTACGCAGGGCATCAATGGCCTTTGCCATTCGGCCAATTTCATCGTTGCGAGTGGTATACGGCGTGGGGCTTTGTGTCTGGTTTTTGGCAATCGACGCCAGCGCCCGAATCAATATGGGTACCGGCCTGAAGAGGTGGCGCATTAATATACTTAGCATCAGTGCAGTGGCGACCAACACCGCCAATAGTGCCATTAACGCGTTACCAATCAGATCATTACGCATCTGATAAAGCGCTTCTCGCTGGCCAATGGTGGAAACAACCACGCCCAATAACTGGCCGTCAGGCGTCACAATAGGCAATGAGCTAATAAAGTGTTCTTGACTCCCAACCTGGGCAAACCCAACGTAAAAGTCAGAGGCCTCTGCTGTTGATTGCCAAGTATTCACCGTCAATGTCATCACCGAGCCCGGCGAAGCGTTAAGGGCGTCTGCCACTACCTCAAGTGAGCCTTCCGGCGTTGCTCCAAACAGCCACACATTGTTGCGTGTTTGGGCACTGGCCAGTGCCAGGACATCAACGGGACTAAATCCCGTTTCAAGCACCGACTCCTCATCGCCAATCGGCCGCTGGGAGATAATATGGGTGATCTGCCCCGTTTCGTCAGCACTGACGGCGACAGAGGTATAAATACGCCGGATAGTCGCACTGACGATCTGCGCATTGACCTGCGCTTCACGCCACCACTGTTCGCGCGCGCCACGCTCTACCATTAAAAAACCCGACAACGCGCCCATTAAATAGGCAAACATGACCCCCAGCAGCATAAATACCACCACCTTACCTACCAGCGTATGGCGCCAGGGCAGCTTGGTCACCGTCGCTGATGAATTCGCCCGAGAGGGGTGTTGCATATGCTTGGGAGCCCCTTATTTGCTACACCATCGGCAGCGGAAACGAAATATATGGCGTCTATGACATTCTTCGGCCAGTGACTAAAATTTATTAGGATTTATTTTAAAAGTACCACTAAAAAGACTGAATAGGCCTTAAAAAAATAGAAACAACACTATTTCTCACGCCCCTGAGTTATTGGCATAACTCTTGCTAATGTCTTTTGTTGATAGACGCTCTTTTTGCTAACTGTTTCCTTTGGCTAGGAGATCACCATGCGACATTCCGATTACCCCCTCAGCGAAGTCCCCACCAGCGCCCGCAAGGGTCTGCTCTCTACCTCTGCTGTATTGCTCGGTTTTACCTTCTTCACCGCTACCATGTGGGCAGGCGGCTCCTTGGGCCAGGCCTTCCCGATTGGCGAGCTGCTGTGGATTATTGTGGCTGGCAACCTACTGCTGGGGGCCTACGCGGCAGCACTTGCTTATATCGCTTGTCAAAGCGGGCTTACCTCGGTGCTGATGGGTCGTTTCTGCTTTGGCGAAAAGGGCAGCAAACTTTCTGACGTTATCCTCGGTTTTACCCAGATTGGCTGGTACGCCTGGGGGACTGCCACCATTGCCCTGGTGCTCGTACGCACCACAGGGATGCCTGAATGGCTGGAAATCCCCTTAATGGTGCTGTTTGGATTTGGTTTCTGCGTAACCGCCATGATTGGCTACAAAGGCATGGATTGGCTTTCGCGCTTTGCCGTTCCCGCCATGATGCTGTTTATTTTGCTTAGCCTGTTCACCGGGCTGGTGGACGTGCGCGGCTTTGCAGGGCTGAGCCAGCAAATGCCCACGGAGAGCATGAGCGTGGCGGCGGCGATTACCGTTATTATTGGCACCTTTATCAGCGGCGGCACCCAAGCCACCAACTGGAGCCGCTTCGCCAAGACGCCCAAAATTGCCGTCATCGCAACCCTGGCAGCGTTTTTTGTCGGCAACGGCTTAATGGTGCTAACCGGCGCACTGGGCAGCATGATTTACCAGCAGGCGGATATTGTTGATGTATTGATCGCTCAGGGCTTTGTCACTATCGCCGTGCTGATGCTGTTTCTGAATATCTGGACCACCCAGGACAACACCATCTACAACTTCGCCGTGGCGGGCTGCAATTTACTGCGCACCGAAAAGCGCCGTCTGGTCACCGTGGGCGGCGCGGCGATTGGCACCGTGTTGGCGGTCGGCGGCATGTATAACTTGCTGATCCCCTTCCTGGTGCTGCTGGGCACTTTTATTCCGCCCATGGGCGGGGTGATCATGGCGGACTTTTGGCTCAAACATAAAGGCCGCTATCCGGCATTAGAGTCGGCTGCACTACCCGACTTCAACCGCCGGGGCTTGGCGGCCTATGCACTGGGCGCTGGCGCTGCTTACTTCTCCCCGTTACTGCCACCGTTGGTGGGTGTTGCGGTGGCAGCAGGAAGCTATGCGGTGCTGCTACGCCTCAAACACGCTACGCTGGGTGATAGTATTCCCTCTACGGCTAAGCAATAAGTGAGTCCTTGTTTATATGAGCCTGCAGATCATTAACGCCCGCCTGCGCCAGCGCCCCGAGCTTTATCGACTCGAGATTGAGAACGGCATTTTTACAGCGATTACCGCCCAGGACGCGCCGCTAAACGCGAGCGAAGGCCAGATTGATGCGGGCGCCAAGCTCGTTTGTGCGCCGTTTATCGAGCCACATATTCATCTGGACGCAGCCCTGACGGCGGGTGAGCCCAACTGGAACCAGAGCGGTACGCTGTTTGAGGGCATCGAGCGCTGGGGCGAGCGGAAACCACTGCTCACCGAAGCGGATATTCGCGAGCGGGCACTAAAAACACTCAACCTGTTGATCAGCAACGGCGTCCAGTTTGTACGCACCCACGCCGATACCAGCGACCCCAGCCTCATCGGGATCAAAACGCTGTGCGCTCTGCGCGATGAGCTAAAGGATAAAATCGATATTCAGGTGGTCGCCTTCCCTCAGGATGGCCTGCTCTCCTACCCCGGCGGAGAAAAGCTGTTGGAAGAGGCGCTGGAGATCGGCGCGGATGTCGTCGGTGGCATTCCGCATTTCGAATACACCCGCGAGCTGGGCGTGGCCTCGATGAAGCGGGTGATCGAGCTGGCGATCAAGTATGACCGTTTGGTAGACGTCCACTGCGACGAGATCGATGACCCCAACTCGCGCTTTCTTGAAGTGTTGGCACATGAAGCCCTGACACACGACCTCGGCAGCCGCGTCACCGCCAGCCACACCACGGCCATGCATTCCTACGATAACGCCTACTGTTCCAAGCTGTTTCTGCTGCTCAAGCGCTCGGGCATTAACTTTGTTTCTTGCCCAACCGAGAGTATTCACCTGCAGGGACGCTTCGACAGCTACCCCAAACGCCGCGGCGTGACCCGTGTAAAAGAGCTTAACGAAGCCGGCATCAATGTGTGCCTGGCCGAAGACTCCATTGTTGACCCCTGGTACTCGCTGGGTAATGGCAAACTATTGCGTACGCTGGATTTTGGCCTGCATATCTGCCAGATGATGGGCTATCAGGATTTCAGCCAGGCGCTTTCGCTAATTACCGATAACAGCGCCCGCACGCTTAATATCGAAGACCGCTACGGCATTGAAGTCGGCAAGCCCGCCAGCTTCAACCTGCTGGAGGGCGAGGATGACTACAGCGTGCTGCGCACCCAGGGTGAGGTCCTGCTCTCTGTACGCAAAGGGGAAATCATCATGCAGCGCGAGCCCGCCAAGATCACCACGCCGCCTTGGCTTGGCTAATGCACCAGAGGCGCGTTAGGTTAACCCTTTAGCCAATACGGGGATTTCAGAATGAGCGTCGAGACCGTTCGCCAGTTTCTTGCCGAACACGCACCAGACATCAACATCGAAGAGCTTGAAGCCAGCACCGCCACCGTACAGCTTGCCGCTGACGCCCACGGCGTGGCCCCAGGGCAAATTGCCAAAACGCTGGCGTTTCGAGTCGGCGAGCGCCAGGTGCTCATTGTCGCCAGCGGCGATGCGCGTATCGACAACCGCAAAATCCGCGATACCTTTGGCGGCAAAGCCAAAATGCTCGACGCCGAGACGGTCATGGAACTCACCAGCCACCCCATCGGCGGCGTTTGCCCCTTTGGCCTCGCCACTGACCTACCGATTTACTGCGATGAATCGCTCCACGCTTTTGATGAAGTGCTGCCCGCCGCAGGCTCACCCAACAGCGCCGTGCGTTTAAGCCCCAAGCGCCTCGCCGAGCTGGTCAATGCCGAATGGGTGGATGTGTGTAAGTTGCCGGAGAGGGTTAGTTAATCGTCTTTCTCAATCGATAGAACTTACTTAACATCCAATAGATAGCCATAAAACGCGGTGTTACGCTGCCAGCCCAATGATTCATAAAGGTGCTGGGCGCGCTCGTTCTCTACCTGCGTCATTAATATCAAACGTGCGACGCCATGCTCGCGGGCAAGCTGAGTGGCAGCCTCCATTAATGCCCTACCAGTGCCTTTCTCACGACACTCTGGCAACACAAAAAGATCATTCAACGTCCAGCGAGCATTCAAGCCCACCGTGGAAACCCCAGGGTAGAGCTGCACAAAACCGGATAGCTTCCCTGCAGCGTCTTCACCGACCAGGATGCGCGAATCGGCCTGACCAAAACGCTGATGCAGAAAAGTACGCGCCGCATCAAGGTCACCCGGCTGCTGATAAAACTGGCGATAGCCATCCAGCAACTCGGCTAAAGCATCAAGGTCGTTAATTGTGGCTGTACGAACAGTCGTCATCAGCAATCTCCTTAAACGTTTGGCATTACACTATAGTGATAGGCAAAGGATCCGCCGCCAGCATATTCCCTGGAAGCATTCTTGTAGTAGTGTATCTTTCTTTACAGGCTTATTTATAAATCCAATTTAAAGGGAACCCCACGTTCCCAACGGGGTTAATGTGGCTCAATTACTCTCTTCGCACACAGAGTCCCGCGCCTCGGTATGGAAGGCATGGAGCGTGCACATATTTACCGCCAGCGGCGTGCTGCTTGGCACCATGGCGCTGCTTGCACTGGTCGACAATAATCCCGTTGCTTGCCTGCTCTGGCTAGGCGCCGCGATGATGATTGATGGTATCGATGGCACCCTGGCCCGCAAATATGAAGTAAAGGCCATACTGCCCCATTTCGATGGCTCAACCCTCGATATGGTCATTGATTACCTCACCTGGGCCTTTATCCCCGCCCTGTTCATCTACTACTTCATTGAATTACCGCCCTATTTAGGGCTGCTATCCGTATTTATCATTCTACTGTCATCGATGTTCTGTTTCTGCAACGTCGATATGAAAAGCCAGGATAATTACTTCGTTGGCTTTCCTGCCGCCTGGAACATCGCCGCCGCCTATTTCTATATTCTCGACCTTCCGCCGTTCATCACTTTTGCCACTATCGTGCTGCTGGCCATCCTCACCGTGACCCGAATGAAGTTTCTGCACCCCTTTCGGGTGCGCTTATTCATGCCGCTCAATATCACCGTTACGCTGGCGTGGTGTGCATGTGCCACGTCACTGGTACTCTCAAGCCCCGAGCACGCCGCTTGGGCACTATGGGGATTGGGCATTGCCTCTGTCTATTTTTTCGGCATCTGCCTATGGCGGACTGCCAAAGAATGGTTCGATTGATGGGTAAGTAGCCAATGAGCAACGACTTTATCGCCCCTGACGGATATCCCCGCTGCCAGTGGTGTGGCGGCGCGCCGGAATTTTTGCCCTACCACGACAACGAATGGGGCTTCCCGGTTGACGATGATCAGCGGCTATTCGAGAAGCTTTGCCTGGAGAGTTTTCAATCGGGTTTGAGCTGGCGCATCATTCTCAATAAACGCGACAACTTTCGCGCCGCCTTTCTCCACTTCGACTTCCATCAGGTTGCTCACTTTAGCGAAGACGATGTGCAACGTTTACTTCAAGATGCAGGCATTATTCGCCACCGGGGCAAGATCGAAGCGACCATCAACAACGCCCAACGTGCCAAGGAGATGGTCGAGCAGGAAGGCTCATTAGCGGCGTTCTTTTGGCGCTATGCGCCGACCGCGTTAGCGACGCCGCAAACTCAGACTACCTCACCTGAATCCATAGCAATGGCGAAAGAACTGAAAAAACGTGGTTGGAAATTTTTCGGCCCCACCACCGCGTTTGCCTTTATGCAGGCCATGGGGTTACTCAATGATCATGCAGAAACGTGCATCATTCGCAAGAAAGCCGCGTTCGCATCAGAAGCGTTTACGCGGCCTACAAAAACAAACCATCCTGCCGCCTAGCGATGCAAGGCGGCAGGATGGTCAATCGCTTGGCGGACACCGTTGAGCTGTCCGTCTAAGTCAGGTCAATTATGGCATTAATACGCTATCGACCACGTGAATAACACCGTTCTCCTGTGCGACATCGACGACCGTAATATTGGCACTGTTGCCCTGTGCATCCATAACCATCAGGTTATTGCCATTGCGCATGACGGAAAGGTACTCGCCTTGAACGGTTTTAAAAGCCGCCGTGCCATCACTGTCCATCACCTCTTCCAACAATACATCGCGCGTCAGGTTGCCGGGCACAACATGATAGGTAAGGACGCTTTGAAGCTGCGCCTGATTTTCTGATTGCAGCAGCGTATCAACGGTGCCACCGGGAAGTTTCGCAAAGGCATCGTCCGTCGGGGCAAATACCGTGAAGGGACCTTCACCTTGCAGCACATCGACCAGCTCAGCCGCTTTAACGGCGGCGACGAGTGTTTCATGGTCACCCGAATTAACCGCATTTTCGATGATATTACGCTCGGGAAGCATGCTAGCGCCGCCTACCGTGGTCGGACCATGGTCGGCAACGGCAACGCCGGTATAGAGAGCAGCGGCACAAAGGCTGGCAGTAAGAAGTTTGAGTTTCATTGGGCATCTCCTGGTTGTCATTAAAATAGCTCAACAATGCAAGCTCACTAACACTTACGCGCCTAGTACCCCGGTGGATGCAAAACCCCTACAATTTTTTATTGGCCGCTGGGGGCTCGCCTATTGCCTTCAACGGCGGACTCACCAAGACTGGCGATTCGGTTTATTGTGCAGAGATGCCTGAATGCTAGATGCCACACAGCGCCACCAGTATCTTATTGACCAGCTTCATGGCTGTGCCCAAGGGGACAGTCGAGCATTCGAACGCCTCTATCGCGCCTCTTGTACGCATCTATATGCTCAGTTGCTGCGTATAGTAAGAGACGAGGGTGCCGCTCAGGATTGCCTACAACATGTTTTCATCAGAATCTGGCATGCTGCCGATCAATACGATGCAACGCGAGCCAAGCCGATGACCTGGCTGTCGACACTCGCTCGCAATATTGGCATCGACTGGCTGCGCCGCCAGAAACCCCAGGACGCCACCACCGATGAGCCCTTATTAGCGACACTATTAGGCACCGACGACCCTGAAGATGACAGCATCAGTTATCAGCAAAACGGCAAACTGAAAGACTGCCTCGACACACTCAGCCGCCATCAGCGCCAGTTAATGGAAATGGCCTACTTTCAGGGCATGACTCACAGCGAGCTTGCTCACTCTCTGTCCCAACCGCTGGGCAGCGTTAAAAGCTGGATCCGCCGTGGACTTGAGAGGTTAAAAACATGTCTAACCAATGGGATTTAAGCGACCCTGACGACCGCCACCTAGCCGCTGGCGAATACGTTTTGGGCGTATTGGATAACGATCAGAAAGCACGCTTTGAAGCGCTGTTGGCTGTCAGCCATGATCTACGTAACGACGTGGATAACTGGCGAGAATACCTGAACTTATTCAACGAGCGACTGGACCCCAAGACACCACCCAAGGAAGTCTGGCAGCGCATTACCCAGGCAACCGGGGCCGTGCCTTTACGCTGGTGGCAACGCCTGGGTGCATGGCAGGCCATGGCGACCAGTTTTGGGGTGATCGCAGTAGCACTGGGCCTTCTGTGGCAACAAGCTGAACTGACCCAGTTGCCAGACGGAGAGGCGGTCTTTGTGGTTCAGGACGAATCGCGCACGCCAGGCTGGATCATTAGCGCGACCCAGGAGGGAGAGCTGGTCGTGCAAGCGGTTCAACCCACTCAGGTGGGCAGCGAACAGACCGGTGAGCTGTGGCTGATCGCCGATGGCACGCCCATTTCGCTGGGCCTGCTGCCTGCGCAAGGCAGCCATCGCCTACAACCCAGTGACGAGCTACGTGCGCAATTATTCACTGCCGATTTAGCCGTCAGTATTGAGCCCCAAGGGGGCGCTCCCGAAGGCCAGCCTACCGGGCCGATTATCGACCATGGCCGTTTGACGCCAGTACGTGGCAGCACCTTCAATTTATAAGACATGCCTCGTGTGCCTGCGCCTCCTCCACCATCTCGGTGGCAAGCTCCCCCACGTTGCGCACGGCATCTTCAATGGTCGGCGTCAGCGTAAACGCATAGTTCAGGCGCAGACATTGGCGAAACTTGCCCGAGGCTGAAAACAGCGAGCCCGGCGCCACATGGATGGCATGCTGCGCTAAGCGTTCGTTAAGGCGCACGCAGTCCACCGCTGCGGGTAGCTCAACCCATAGCAAGAAACTGCCTTGGGGGTAGCTAATTCCCGCGCCCTTAGGGAAGTAGCGCTGCACCCAGCTGATCATGATGTCGCGCTGGCGTTGATACTGACGGGTAGCGAAACGCAGGTGGCGCTCGTAGTGGCCTTTGGCGACGAACTCCGCCACAGCCAGCTGCGGTAGCGTCGCCGAAGCACCGGTGGAGACATATTTCATATGCATCGCCTGGTCGCGGTAACGCCCCGGCGCCAGCCAGCCCACTCGCAGCCCTGGCCCGACCGTTTTGGAAAAGCCGCTGCACAACATCACACGGCCATCGTCATCGAAGGATTTCACGGTACGCGGTCTTGGCAGGCTAAATGACAAGTCACCGTAGATATCGTCTTCGATAATCGCCACATCAAAACGCTGGGCAAGCTGAAACAGCGCCCGCTTGCGCGCCTCAGGCATGGTGTAGCCCAGCGGGTTGTTATAGGTCGGCGTGACCTGTATGGCGCGGATCGGCCACTGCTCCAACGCCAATTCCAGCGCTTCAAGGCTGATACCCGTTTGCGGGTCAGTGGGAATTTCCAGCGCTTTTAAACCGTTAGCTTTGAGGATCTGCATGGTGCCGTAGAAGCTGGGCGAGTCCACGGCGACCACATCGCCGGGCTGGGTAAGGGTGCGCAATGCAATGGAAAGCGCCTCCTGACAGCCGGTGGTCACCATGATGTCATCCGGATGCAGCAAGCAGCCGGAGGCAACCGCAAGCTTCGCCACCTGCTGTCGAAGCTCGGGGCTGCCGTTAAGCTTGTCGTAGTTGAATCCGTTTAGATCAGTACGGCGATGCAGGCCAGCGAGGATTTTCGACAGCGGCCGCAATGTCTCATACTCAAGGTTGGGTACACCACGCCCCAATAAAAGCCGATCATCGTCCCGCTGGGTGGCGACAAGCTCCAGCACCTGGTCCCATTGGGAAATATCCAGCGGGCGCTGCGCAGGCCTTGAGACCGACGGGAGCACCGATGGCACGCGGCTTGGCAGCACGAAATAGCCCGACTTAGGACGCGACTCAATTAACGTCACATCCATTAACTGCCGGTAGGCCTCTTGGGCCGTGGAAATACTGACATCCAACTCTTTGCAAACCGCACGAATAGACGGCAAACGATCACCCACGCGGTAGATACCATGCTCGATACGTTCGCGTAAAATGCTCGCCACTTCTTCGTAACGCGTCATAACACCTTCCTCCCCACAGCCCAATACCGATACAGATGTTCTTATAATCCGCCATACAGAAGTATAAAACGCCCTTCTGTATCTTAAAAATAATAAATTCTATATCTGTATCAAAATAATGACGCTGAGTAATCTGGTAAGGCACATAACAAGGAGGATTCGTCATGCCAAGTTTCAGCCTTACTCAGCTTCGCTATCGGCTAAGTCATCAACTCAGTTATCAACTACGCCAGTACCGTCATAACCGTCATAGCCGCCGTCAGCTACTGGCATTGGACGACCGGCTGCTGAAGGATATTGGCATTACCCGAGAGCAGGCACAAAAAGAAGGCCGTAAACCGTTTTGGAAACACGTATCACTTAAAAAGAGGGACTTACTATGAAAACCGCTGAGTATTACCTGCTAGACGTCTTTACCGACCAGCCGTTTACCGGCAACCCGTTGGCGGTCTTTCTAGAGGCCGATGGGTTGGCAACCAGCACCATGCAGGCGTTGGCCAATGAGCTTAACCTCGCTGAAACGGTGTTCTTAAGTGCCGCCACTGGGCCGAATCACTACCCGATACGGATCTTTACGCCGACTCAAGAGCTACCTTTTGCAGGCCACCCCACGGTAGGCACCGCGCATCTGCTAGCGGAACTGAATTTCGTGAACCGCGAGCAAGGCGTTGTGCTACAGCCTCCCATCGGCGAGCTAGTGGTTAGCTATGATCAAGGAAGAGCGACGTTTACTACCGCTCAGCCTGCCAAAGTGACGGACAGCACACTTGATCACGCTACCGCCGCCGAGCTATTAGGGCTTGAGGAGCATCGGGTGATTGGCAACCCAGTATTTGCCTCCTCTGGACTGCCCTTTCATTTGATCGAGCTAGCAGATGTTGCCGCTTTAGAGAGCGTACGAATTGCTACAACCACCTGGGCAAGCGCCGTCGCCTCCAGTAGTGCCGAGCAGGTCTACCTATATGTGATTGAACGGCAAAACAGTACTGAGATGCTGATCCGTAGTCGCATGTTTTCCATGGAGAACAGCCTTTGCGAAGACCCCGCTACCGGGAGCGCCGCAGCAGCATTGACCGGCTATTTGGCATCACTTCAGCCAGATGCCTTGCAGTGCAAGATTCACCAGGGTGTTGAGATGGGCCGGCCTAGCGTTATTTACACCACCGCCAATGGCGATATCAAAACCGGCTTGGTGGAAGTGGGCGGTAACGCAGTGGTGATGGGCAGGGGCGCTTTTGAAATACATCAATCAATTGATGCTAGATGCTAAGCGCCCCTTCTGTTGCCCCAACTTGGCTCGTGAGGACCGCGAGATCAGGCGACGGTTACGTCCTTGGAGAGGTAGACATCCTGAATCGCATGCAGCAGGTCAACGCCTTCCTGCATCGGTTTTTGGAACGCCTTACGCCCTGAGATCAGGCCCATCCCACCGGCGCGCTTGTTGATGACCGCCGTGCGCACCGCTTCGCCGAGATCGGAGTGCCCTTTGGAGCCACCGCCGGAATTAATCAGACCAGCGCGGCCCATAAAGCAGTTGGCAACCTGGTAACGGGCCAGGTCGATGGGATGATCAGTGGTCAGCTCACTGTAAACTTTATCGTGGGTATGTCCGAAACCGACCGCTTTGTAGCCGCCGTTGTTCTCCGGCAGTTTCTGTTTGACGATATCCGCTTTAAGGGTCGCGGCCATGTGGTTGGCCTGGCTGGTGAGGTCGGCCGACACATGATAGTCGTTGCCATCGTGCTTGAAGTCCGGGTTACGCAGATACGCCCACAGCACCGTGACCATGCCCAACTGGTGGGCGCGCTCAAAGGCCTCGCTAATCTCCATGATTTGGCGGCGGCTCTCGTGGGAGCCAAAGTAAATCGTCGCCCCCACCGCCACGCAGCCCATGTCGTGGGCCTGCTCGACATCGGCAAATAGCGTCTGGTCGTATATCGCCGGGTGGCTCAACGTCTCATTGTGGTTAAGCTTAAGCATCATCGGAATTTTGTGGGCGTAGCGCCGCGCGACCGACGACAGCACGCCAAGCGTGGATGCCACGCCGTTGCAACCCCCTTCGAGGGCCAGCTCAACGATATTAGCCGGGTCGAAGTAGCGTGGGTTCGGAGCAAAGGAGGCGCCTGCGGAGTGCTCGATGCCTTGGTCTACCGGCAGCAAGCTTAAATAGCCGGTGCCCGCGAGACGGCCATGATTAAAGAAGCTCTGCATATTGCGCAGCACCGCCGGGCTACGGTCACTATCCGCCATGACACGGTCAATAAAATCAGGGCCAGGTAAATGCAGGCTGTCGCGGGGAACGCCCTGACAGGTGTGATTGAGCAAACTATCGGCATCGCTGCCAAGCAACGCGGCTATATCGGTCATAATGCAATCCTCTACGTTCTATTTGTAAGGAAATGTGAGTGTACGCCAAACATCCTTAAAATAGAGCATAGAGCTAAAACATGGGCTAAGAAAAGTGCCGCCCCCATAGGGACGGCTATACAATGCGGTTAAGCAGCCACTTATTCAACAACTGGCTAAACCAGTCAAACTGCTGGGGCAAACTGGTTTCAAAACGCTTGAGATTATCGAACATATCGAACACCTCCTACGTTAAGCATATTCTTAATATAATCAGTCAATTATTAGCGCCTAGAAGCAACTTCGTCTACTCATAAAAGTAGGAAAAGTCAGTCATTTTTCAAGGGCTGGATAGCAATTTTTTAGCTTTTTCTTTAGCTTTTTCAGCGGTTGACAAGCTTTAGACTAAAGGATGATAATGTAAAGAATAATGAGTTTCAGTCTCACATGAAAACGAACTCACCCTATTCTTATGACCACCTGGAATCGCCTTTACGATGCCCGCCTCTTCGCCACCTGCTGTGCCTTTGGCATCCTCCTATCGGCGCTTTATCGTTACCCGTTTGCTGATTGTTGTGGGCCTAGCCATCGCCTTGGTCATTTCTCTGCTGGCTGATATCGCCAGTGGCCCTGCGCATATCCCAATGGCTGATTTAATCGCGCTGTTGTTTGATGCCCATGCTCAAGGCCCGATTCAGCAGGCCATTGTCTGGGAAATCCGCATGCCGGCAGCGCTTATGGCGGTGCTGGTAGGCGCTACTCTTGGCCTTGCGGGGGCAGAGATGCAAACGGTGCTGAATAACCCGCTGGCCAGCCCGTTTACCCTGGGCGTGGGCGCGGCGGCCACCCTGGGCGCTTCGCTGGTGATTGTCTTTAACCTCACCCTGCTGGGTTTAAATGCCCACTACGCCACCGCCTTGATGGCGTTTGTATTTGCGGCGGCGTCGATTTTGACCATCAATGCGCTGTCGCGCCTCTACGGCGCCAGCCGTGAAATCATCGTGCTGTTTGGTATTGCGCTGGTGTTTGTACTCAACGCGCTGGTCGCGCTTTTGCAGTTGATTGCCAGCCCCGATGCGTTACAGCAACTCGTTTTCTGGACGATGGGCAGCCTATCGCGAGCTTCCTGGGAAACGGTAGCCATTGTGGCGGCGGTCTTGGCCGTTTGCCTGCCCTTCTCGCTGCGCAGCGCCTGGGCGATGACGGCGCTACGCTCAGGGGATGAGCACGCCCGCAGTTTCGGCATCGCGGTTGAGCGTTTGCGGCTTATCTCACTGCTTAGAGTGAGCCTGCTCGCCGCCGCCGCGGTTGCGTTTGTGGGCACCATTGGCTTTATTGGGCTGGTTGGCCCGCATATGGCGCGCCTGGCACTGGGCGAGGATCACCGTTTTTACCTGCCGGGCAGCGCTCTGGCCGGGGCCCTGGTGCTTTCACTTGCGTCCATCGCCAGTAAAACGCTGGTCGATGGGTTGGTGTTGCCGGTAGGGCTGGTGACCTCGCTGGTAGGCATCCCCTTCTTTATGGCCTTGATCATGTTGCAGGGGCGGGCACGATGAAGGCCGGTTTTACGCTCAGCAATGTCACGACCGGTTATCGCAAACGACGTGTCTTTGAGCAGCTCAGTCTCCCCACACTGCCACCCGGTTCGCTGGTCGCGGTGCTGGGGCCCAATGCGGTGGGTAAATCAACCCTGTTAAAGGCCATCGCGGGCTTGCAACCTTCTAGCGGGCAAATGCAGCTTAACGATATCGACCTCGCCACCCTCAGCGGTGCAGCGCGAATGCGCCATGTGGGCTATTTGCCGCAAACGCTCCCTCAGGCGACCACCCTGGTCGCTTATGAAGCGGTACTAAGCGCCTGCCGTGCCGTCCGCCCCGATCTCAGCCGTGTAGAAATAAACACGTTAATCGAGCGCGTTTTTGATGCCCTGGCCATTCGCCCGCTCGCCCTGCGCCCGTTGAGCGAGCTCTCCGGCGGTCAGCGTCAGATGGTGGGCCTGGCACAGGCGATTGCCCGTCAACCAGCGCTGCTACTGCTGGACGAACCCACCAGCGCGCTGGATCTGCGCTGGCAGCTGGCGCTGATCGATACCGTGCGCGCCGTGATAGCAGAGCGTCAGGCGGTCTGTCTGATGGCGATTCACGACATCAACTTGGCGCTGCGTTTCTGTGATCAGGTGCTGCTGTTTGGTAACGGCGGACTGCTGGCCGCAGGCGACCCACAGGACGTGATTACGCCCGACGTACTTCGCGCCGCCTACGGTGTGGAGGCCCGAGTAGAGCACTGCTCGCAGGGACGGCCGGTGGTGTTAAGCGATCGCGTCAGCGACCTCACTGCGAATTAACCCCAGGATACCGACATGTGCCGCTTGGCTATTAATTTGCTGTGTTGGATGAGTTTGTTAAGCGCTGCTGCATGCCTGGCAAGTGAGCCTGCAGGTGGTTTCCCAAAACAAGTCACCGATTTAGCAGGCCGCCAGGTGACGCTTTCAGCGCCGCCCACTCGCCTGTTCCTTACCCAGCCGCGCCAGCTCTATGCCTTGGCAACGCTACTCGATGACCCAACCCCACGTTTGGCAGGCTGGACCTACCCGCTGGCGGTGTTTGACCCCGCCATGGCCCAGCGCTTTATTACCCAGTGGCCTGCACTTGCCCAACTGCCTACGCTCTCCAGCGCGCCGACACCCCAGCTCAATAGCGAAGCGCTGCTGAACCTGGCGCCGGATCTGGTGTTGTTCGACCTCTCCCGTGTGGGCAGTGTGGAAGGCTCCCCGCTGGCACGGCTGCTGGACGAGCTAGGCATTGCCTACCTGTTTATCGACTTTAACCGTCACCCGCTGGAAAACACGCCGAAAAGCCTGACGCTGCTAGGCGAAGCTTTGGACGCCACCCCGCGAGCTAACCACGTTATTGCCCTGATCGAGCAGCGTCTGGCACGTATCGACCAGCGCCTGGCAGGGCGGCCAGCCGACGCCCCCACGGTGCTGATCAATGTCGCCCCTGGGGTCAAAGTTGACTGTTGCCGCACCAATCTACGTAACGGGCTTGCCGACTTAGTGGCCCGGGCAGGCGGCGATAATATTGCCGGTGCCTTAGCCCCTGGCGCATCGGCGACGCTAAGCAACGAGTGGGTGCTGAGCCACCCGCCCGACGTCATCCTCAATACCGCGGGGCAGTGGGCAGCAGGCGATGGCATCCGCGTGGGGCTTGGGATTAGCGATGCGGAGATTGCCCAAGACCTGCGCTCGCTTAGCCACGAACTGCCCGGCTGGCAGCATCTCGACGCCGTTCAGCAAGGACAGTTCTACGCGCTTTGGCATGGCTTCCACCAAGGCCCCTTCGCCATCGTGGCGCTGGAGCGTGTTGCCCAGTGGCTGCACCCCGCGCTGTTTAGCGATCTCGATCCGGCCGCCACCTTCGACGCCCTGCTACCCACCCCGGCAGCGCTAAGCCGCGAGGGCCGCTTCTGGGGTGCCCTCAACGCTCAATAACGCCTCCTCCCTCAACCCACTGACGACAAAAAGGATCGATACCACCCATGCTCCGCTCACGAACCATTGCGCTGTTTTCGCCGCTGCTACTGCTGAATCCGCTGCCCTATGCCTTCGCGCAACAAGCCAGCGAGGCCGCTTCAGAAACGGTCTCAGAAACAGTGATCGTCACTTCAGATCGCCTCACTGACGTGGCCCCGCAGAGCTATCGAGCCCAGCGCTCCCGTTTGGCCAGCAAGCAGCCGGTGTCGTTTCTGGAAGAAGCCCGCACCGTAGAGACAGTCACCGCCCAGGTGATGGCCGACCATAATATCGACAGCCTCACCGAGGCGATGGCGATGGTCGCGGGGGTGACGGAAGGCAACACGATGGGGGGCACTGAGGACGGCTTTATCAAACGCGGTTTCGGCAGCAACAGCGATGGCTCGATTCTGATCGACGGCATTCGCCAGCCCCGCGGCACCTTCTCCATGGCAACGGTGGATCATGTCGAAGTACTCAAGGGGCCAGCCTCGCTCTTTCAAGGCCAGCAGGATCCTGGCGGGGTGATCAACCTGGTCACCAAACGCCCGGAGTACGAGTGGCAGCGCGAAATCAGCGCCGAAGCCACCTCCCTGGGCGGCGGCAATGCCAGCGTGGACGTCACTGGCCCGCTTGCCGATAGCGGCTTGGCGTTCCGCTTTATCGTCCACCATGAAGATGAAGACTCCTTTCGTGCTTTCGGTAATAACCGACGCACAATTGTTGCCCCTTCGCTGCGCTGGGAAGGCAGCGACAGCCGTGCGCAGATCTCTTATGAGTATCGCGACTACGACTTGGATCTGGATCGCGGCACGGTGATTGTCGACGGCAAGCCTGCCAAGGTGCCCAACGACCGCCGTTTCGACGAACCCTGGTCGCGGGTATTCGGTCACGACGAAGCGGTCACCGCCTGGTGGGAGCAGGATCTCAGCGACGCCTGGTCGACACGCTTGACCTACGGCTGGAACCGCCGCCAGTACAGCGATGGCCAACCGCGGGTACTGCGCGTGAATGAAGACACAGGCGCACTCACCCGGCGTGCCGATGCCAATATCGGCTTTGACCGCCGCGTACAGTACACCGCTTGGGACACCACCGGTACCGCCACTCTGGCAGGTATGCGCCACGATCTCACTGTGGGAATCGATCACGAACGCCGCCGGGACTATGTGGCCGATGTGTATCGCGGCACGGCGATCACCGACCAGAATATATACGACATGCGCTACGGTGGCCTGAATCTGGATAGCGATAGCCTTAACACCTCGCGCAGTGATCGCCTGGATGAGATCAATACGACCGGCGTTTACCTCAATGACCGCTGGCACCTCAACGACCGCTGGACTCTGGGGCTAGGCGGGCGCTATACCCACTACGAGCAGTTTAGCGGCCGCGGCCGACCTTTTGTTACCGCTACCGATATCAGCGACGATATTTTCCTGCCGTCGGTCAGCCTGCTGCATCGCCTGAGCCCGGAAACATCGGTTTACGCCAGCTACAGCGAGGCCTTTGTGCCCAACGGCGCCGACAGCGATACCGGCAAGGCGCTGGATCCTGAACACAGCATGGGCAGCGAAATCGGCGTCAAACACCTCTGGAATGACCAGTTCTCGTTGGCCGCTGCGCTGTTCGATATCCGCAAGGAAAATGTCGCCGTCTCCGACAACGGCGTCACTCGCACGGTAGGCGAAGCGGGCGCCCAGGGTGTGGAGCTAACGGTTTCCGGCCAGTTGACCGATCAGCTCTCACTGCTAGGCGCTTACGCCTATACCGATACCGAAGTGCGCAAAGACACCGAAGGCACCCAGGGCAACCGGCTGACCAACGCCGCACGCCATACCGCCAGCCTCTACCTGGCGCACGACCTGACCACCGCGCCTGGGCTGGGCAACTGGCGCCTGGGTGGTGGGGTTCGTTATGTGGGCGAGCGCGAAGGCGATGCCGACAACAGCTTCCAGCTGGACGCCTACACCGTCGCCGATGCCTTTATCGGCTGGGATACCCCTTGGCTGGGCGATAACCTGCACCTGCAGCTCAACGCCAAGAACCTGTTTGATACCACTTACTACCCCTCAAGCGGTGGCAGCACGCGGGTAGTGGTTGGTGACCCGCTGGAAGTTAGCCTACAGGCGTCGGTTAGGTTTTAAGACGACATCAGCCGTCAGCCTAATACTTCTCAAGATCGCAGAGGTAAAAGACTGGATGGCTTTTCCGAACGGCAGGTTGGCCTGGGGCCAGCCTGCCGAGAGTGTGCCAGCTCAAAGCATCTCTAAAACCGTAACTGCTTATTTATTAAGCAACGTGACTTTGGGCCAGCGGGCAATAACCGCGACCACCACAATGGCAAACAACAACCGTGCCCACAAGACGCCCGGCACGTCAGCCACCTCAAGACATTGAGTGCCCTACCAGCATTAGCGCCTAGCACCGTTACTTGCTCGACACTCAAGGGCGTATCACCAGCTACCTGATCTGCCTATTTAAAGCCGGTTAAGCGGTTGCGCGACGCGAGGATTATCGAACGGGAGATGGCGCGCTGCTCAACCCTAACGCTCTCGGGCAATGCCTAGATATGTTGGAGTAAGTCACGATGGAGCGAGATAAGAAATCACTCTACCAACGGTTCTTAACGTCAGCGGTAAACGCACCTGAAGTGAAGCAGTGCTACCAGGTAACTGGCGAATGTGACTTTGTATTAATCGTGACGGTGGCTGATTTAGATGAGTACGAACGATTCTGCGATCGTGTGCTCTATGCCGGCGACAATATGCGCAAGTTCCGCACGTTACTGTCGCGTAAGCGGCATAAGTTTGATACGTCAGTGTCTATGGAAAGCTTGCTCTCTACATAGCGAGATTTACTCTACTGGCGCGATGGGGTACGTCTGCCAACCGGTGGGCGATTCATGGCCCTGCCAGTGTGCAAGTACCGCCTGGCTGGCCGGGAATAACGGCGTGGGAAGTGAACCGGGGCTAAACCAGCACCATTCAGCAAAAACTTCCGGCTCAAGCAGTAATGCTTCAGCATCCTGATTCACGTGGGCGATTACTGCCCCTGTCACTATAGAGACTGCACTATTCAGGTTCTGAGTTATTGCCAGCAACTTAAAACGTTGCAGCTCGGTAATACCCGTTTCTTCTGAAATTTCGCGAACAGCCGCCGTCTCAAATGACTCGCCCGCATCAACATGACCGCCGGGCAAACACCAACACGCCGATTCTCCAGGCTTATCGCGATACCCAAGCAGCACGGCTCCGTCTGGGCGGACAAGAATAGCGCCAACACCGATAATAGGCTGTCCAGTATTGTCCATCATTAACCCCTTTTCAGATCAGCTAGAACACTTAGATAACTTATGCCGTCAGCCCAATCCCGCGCAAAATCACCGAAGTCACCGACTACACGACTTTTTCGAATGGCAGGCAGATGGGCTTCAAAGCTTAAACTCAGGAGGCGATGTATTTGGATCAGGCCCGTCCAACGTTGCTACAACCGAACCAAGCATCGTTGCGAGTTCTCGCGTTAGAAAGTCAGCAAATCGCGGGTTCTCCAGCGTTCGCGCTAACGTGTCAGTGGGTAGAAATCTCGTCATTTCAGCGTGGAAGTCGGTGCCTGAAATGATGTTTGGCAAACGCTCGATCATGCCGCGAGCCTTGGCTGAGTAACCTTCAACGCTATAATCGGCAAGTTTGCGCTGGAGTAAATCAAGGTTAAGTGCTGCGCCCTGCTGTTTTAACCACTGCAGATCCCAGATATCCCGGTGGCGTACATACTTTTTGGTGTTTACCAATGAGACGAGCTTGTCTGCCATGATCTCATCGTTACTCTCAGTGACCACCAATAGATCACTGTACCCATCAGGCAGAAAAGGATAGTGAACTTGGATAGCATGCGCCTCGCGGGTATAAGCAGGAATGTTTGCGATCTCCAGCTTGATTCGCTGCTTCGGAATGTCTGGTCGCATGGGTGCGGTTACGACGGCAACCTGCCACTTATCGACTCTTACATCGGCGTATCGAGGATCGTCTCTGAGTTCTTTAGGTGCTTTCACCGTGACCTCAAGGCGATAGCGGCGACTAACGTAATCTTCAATACACTCTTTGATCCGCGTAAAGTCTTCGCGTTTGAAGCCCCGGTCACCCACAAAATCGAGATCCTCACTAAATCTGGGCGATCCCCGGCAAAGCCGCAAGCAAGTCCCGCCCTGGAACGTCAGTGCATCTAACAACCCCTCCCGGTCCAGAGCATACAAAATATCAAAGTGAAGCAGCTCCTTTTCAATCACCGGACGCATCGCTTTACGCGCGGGATCCTCCATTGCCCTCGCCACTAGCTGTTCATAATCACCAGGCTCAATCCGGCTCATTTAGCACCTCGACATCCACTAAGTGGGTATTTCTCCCTACGCGTTTAAGGTCAGCCCAAGCGGCTTCAGGCGTCGCGATTTTGAGGGGGCGGCCAATATCTTTCATGCGCTCCATCAATTCAGTGATTGGGCGGCTTGTGTGGGTGAACTCAATGGTGCCATAAGGTGTGCGGTAGGTTCCCTTTCGGCCGGTCGTCATAACAGTCAGTCGATCAACCGGAATCTGTGAGATGGCGCCGTATTCAGATAAGGCAGACTCTAAAGAAACATAGTTGTATTCGCCGCGCCGCATGGCACGAGCGATACGCTCCAGCAGATAAGCATCTGGAGTTCGAGATAGCGCATAGTGATAGATACCCCGCGCAACACCTTCAAGCACTCCATGACGACGGAGGCGGTTCACACCTTCTTGCAGCGTTTTCGGGCTATCCTCATGGAACAGCTTGGCGATATCTCTCAGCGTGAAGATAGTGCGCCCCTGGCGATCCCAGGCATCCAACCGTTGGCGAGCGATTTTTTGATCCACAAGTAGACACCTAGACTATATAAACATAGTCTAGGTGTCTACTTATAAGCTTTCAAGCCATCTTTAGTCACCTAAGCCGTCAGCCCAATCCCTCGCAAAATCACTGAAGTCACCGACTGCACAGCTTTTTCGAACTGCAGATCGTCCAGCGGTTGGTCGTCGTTGAGCAGACAGATTTGGTAGTCGAAGTCGGCGTAGTGCTGGGTGGAGGCCCAAATCATATAAAGAAGATAAGATGGCTCAACGGGATTGATCTGACCTGACTCGACCCACTCGCGAATTTTCGACTCTTTGAGCTTGGCCCATTCATAGAGGTTGTCGCGCAGGCGCTCTTTAAGAATGGGCGCGCCCTGCATGACTTCAGCCGCCCACACCTTTGAGCCGTGGGCGCGATTGCGGGAGTGGTTCATCTTGGCGCGAATATAGCTGGAGAGCACCACGCGGGGATCATCGTAGAGCTCAAAGCAAAGCGCATCCTGCTTCCAGACTTCCAAAAGCTCCAGCAACACATCCTGGTAGAGCGCTTTTTTGGTAGAGAAGTAGTAGTGCACGTTGGACTTGGGAAGTTCGGCCAACTGGGCAATTTCCCCCATGGAGGCACCGGCGTAGCCCTTTTCGGCAAACAGCTGCTCTGCGGCTTGGAGAATCTTCTTAACGTTGGTTTGCCGAATTTCGTCCTGTGTTCTCGCCACGCTGGTCTCATCCCTTTACGTCTAAACATACGCACCAAAAAAAGCACCATCGCAGGGCGACGGTGCTGAGAAGATGTCTTAGTTACCCCAAGACGTCAACTTTGATTGGCGGGAAATGAGAACTCAGCCTGTGTGGCTTCACTCACGGAAGGCCAGCGCTGGGAAACGGCTTTGCGGCGGGTATAGAAGCGTACCGAGTCGGGGCCGTAGGCGTGTAAATCACCAAACAGCGAACGCTTCCAGCCACCAAAGCTATGGTAGGCCACGGGCACCGGTAGCGGCACATTCACACCGACCATGCCCACCTCGATAGCGTCGGTAAAGCGCCGGGCGGCTTCGCCATCGCGGGTAAACAGGCAGGTGCCATTGCCGTATTCGTGGTCGTTAACCAGCTGCATGGCATCATCTAAGCTGCCGACCCGCACCACGCACAGCACCGGTCCAAAAATCTCTTCCTGGTAGATCCGCATCTCAGCGGTGACGTTATCGAAAAGACAGCCACCCACGAAATAGCCCTCTTCATGGTCAGCGACTTGAAGATCACGGCCATCGGCGACCAGCTTAGCGCCTGCCTTCACACCATCGTCGATAAAGCCCAACACTTTATCGCGGTGCTCGGCGGTGACCAGCGGCCCCATATCCAGCCCTTTGCGGGTGCCGGGGCCAACCTTTAGCTCGGCAATTTTGGGCAGCAGCGTTTCAACGAGGCGGTCTGCTGTGGCATCGCCGACACAAACTGCCACCGAGATCGCCATACAGCGCTCGCCACAGCTACCAAACGCCGCGCCCATTAGCGTGTTGGCGGCGTTTTCCAAATCCGCGTCAGGCAGCACCACGGCATGGTTCTTCGCCCCTCCCAACGCCTGCACGCGTTTGCCAGCGGCAGAACCGCGGGTATAGATCGCTTCGGCTACCGGCGTGGAGCCGACAAACGAAATGGCTTTAACAGCCTTGGCATCCAGCAGCGTTTCCACCGCTTCGCGCCCACCGTGAATCACGTTCATCACGCCTTTGGGTAGCCCAGCGTCTTGAAGCAGTTCGGCAATGGCCATGGCCGCTGAAGGATCTTTTTCTGATGGCTTGAGAATAAAGGTGTTACCGCAGGCTATCGCCATCGGGTACATCCACAGCGGCACCATGCAGGGGAAGTTAAACGGGGTAATGCCCGCCACCACGCCCAAAGGCTGAAAGTTGGACCAGGCATCAATGCCCGGCCCCACGTTATGGGAATACTCGCCTTTCAGGAGCTCCGGCACGCCGCAGGCGTACTCGACATTTTCGATACCGCGCTTGAGTTCACCCATGGCGTCTTCAGGGGTTTTGCCATGCTCTTCGCTAACCAGTTTTACCAGGCGGTCAGCGTTATCTTCTAGCAGCTGTTTAAAGCGGTACATCACCTGGGCGCGTTTGGCGGGCGGTGTATCGCGCCAGGCAGGGAACGCAGCCTGGGCAGCCGCAATGGCACGCTCTACGTCAGCGGCATTGGCATCTGCCACTTGACGAATCACTTTGCCCGTTGAGGGATTGGTAACATCCAGCGTGCGGTTACTGTCGACTAACTCACCGTTAATCAGGTGGGAAACAACGCTCATATTTACGCTCCGTAATCGGTTGTGCCAGCGAACTTATGCTAACGAATCTTATTTTAATGAATCCAAGGTGGTTGCCACGGCGTCGAACAGGCGCTCTAACTCGGCCTCGGTGGTGCCAAAGGGAGGGCCAAACTGCAGCGTGTCACCACCATAGCGCACATAGAAGCCTGCTTCCCAGAGCGCCATGTGAGCATCACGCGGGCGGATGATGGGGTCGCCGTCGCGGGGCGTTAGCTGAATTGCGCCAGCCAGGCCGTAATTGCGAATATCGACAACGTGGTTGCGGCCTTTCAGGGCGTGAAGCTTCCGCTCAAAGCTCGGCGCTATGGCATTCACCTGGGCAGGGAAGTTTTCGCGCTCCATCATTTCAAGCGCGGCCAACCCCGCCGCACAGGCCACCGGGTGAGCGCTGTAGGTGTAGCCATGGGGGAACTCGACGGCATGCTGGGGGCCACCGCCATGCATAAAGGTGTCGAAAATCTCGCTGGAGGCGATCACTGCGCCCATGGGAATCGCGCCGTTGGTGATCTGCTTCGCCACGTTCATGATATCCGGCGTTACACCAAAGGCCTCGGCGCCGGTGGTTGCGCCGCTGCGGCCAAAGGCGGTAATCACCTCGTCAAAAATCAGCAAAATATCATGGGCAGTGCAGATATCGCGCAGGCGATCCAGATAGCCTTTCGGTGGCACGATCACCCCCGCCGAGCCGGACATGGGCTCAACAATCACCGCCGCAATGGTAGAGGCATCATGGAGCGCGATTTGATCCAGCAGCGCATCGGCAAGCTCGGCGCCCGTTTCCGCCTGGCCTTGGGTGTAGGCATAGCCCGCCTGAAGGGTGTGGGGAAGGTGCGTTACGTCCATCAGCTGGCCGTAGTGTTTACGGTTACCGCCGATACCGCCCAGACTGGTGCCGCCAATATTCACCCCGTGGTAGCCCTTGGCACGGCCGATCATGCGGGTTTTTTCAGGCTTACCTTTTAACCGCCAGTAGGCCTTGGCCATCTTGACCGAGGTATCGGCGGCTTCTGAGCCTGAGTTGGTGAAGAACACATGATCCAGACCCGCAGGCGTGAGACTAGCGACCTTTTCCGCCAGTTTGAATGCCAGCGGATGGGCAAGCTGAAAACCTGGGGCAAAGTCGAGGGTGCCTAGCTGCGCCGCCACGGCTTTTTGAATCTCTTCACGGTTATGCCCCGCGCCGCAGGTCCATAGGCCCGAAAGCGAATCGAACAGCTTACGGCCCTGGTCATCAATGTAGTAGCGCCCTTCCGCCCCGGTAATCACGCGTGGGTTGGCATGAAAATCGCGGTTGGCGCTAAACGGCATCCAGTAGTGCTGATTCAGTGCCGTTTTCTCTGGCGTATCTGCTGACGGGGTACGCGAGGTTTCAGAGGGTGTTTTGCTTTTTATTCCAAACATGGTGTCCAGCTCCATCGCTATAGGGCATTGCCTCAGCATGCGCCACCGGACACGTTTATAAAATTACGCTTTTCTTTTGTTCACGTTAGAGAATCTATACGTAACATAACCTTTTTCATCGCTACTCTAGCAATGAGCCAAACAATAAACCCGGGAGTCGCCAGCTTCGTCCGTGCTCAATAAAAGGAAGTCATATGAACTCGCTGACTGAACCGACAACCACCATCGCCGACCTACGTACCGACAGTGATCGCCTGTGGCAGGCGCTGATGGAGATGGCCAAGCTGGGGGCCACCGCCAAAGGCGGCGTCAATCGCCAAGCACTTACCGATTTAGAACGCCAGGGGCGGGACCTGTTTATTCAATGGTGTCGCGCCGAGGGCTGTACGATTCGGATCGACAATATCGGCAATATCTTTGCCCGCCGTGAAGGCAGTGACCCCAACGCCAAAGCAGTGATGGCAGGCAGCCATCTGGATAGCCAACCCACTGGCGGTAAGTACGATGGCTGCTTCGGCGTGCTCTCCGGCCTGGAAGTGATTCGTACCCTTAACCAGCACAACATCACCACGCAATCCCCTATAGAAGTCGTCGCCTGGACCAACGAAGAAGGCTGCCGCTTTCCACCCTGCATGATGGGTTCCGGAGTGTTCACCGGCGAGCTAGAGTTTGACGCCATGATGGCGCGCACCGACACTGATGGCGTCACGGTAAGCTATGCACTGGACGCCATTCACTATCGTGGTAGCGATGAAGTCTCACCAAACGAAATCAAAGCCTACTTTGAACCGCACATTGAGCAGGGCCCCATCCTTGAAGATACCGACACCACCATTGGCGTGGTCATCGGTGGGCTTGGCCAGAAGTGGTTTGATTTAACCCTGACCGGGCTTGAAGCCCACGCGGGCCCTACGCCGATGCATCTGCGACGTGATGCCATGATGGGCGCGGCGGAAGTGACCCAAGCGCTCAACCGTATCGCCTTAGATCATCAGCCCCACGGGCGTGGCACGGTGGGCTGTATGACCCTGCACCCAGGATCGCGCAACGTCATTCCCGGCCAGGTCAAAATGACCCTGGACATGCGCCACTGGGAACCGGAAGCAATTGAGGAAATGGGGCAGGCAGTCACCGCCGCTGTTGAGGAAATTTGCCAACGTCACGGGCTGGCGTACGAGCTAACCCCCACCGCAGACTTTGTACCTGAACACTTCAATAAAGCCTGTGTTGATACCGTGCGCCAAGCAGCCGAAAAGCTTCAGCTATCGCATATGGACATCATCAGCGGCGCAGGGCACGATGCGATGTTTATTGGTCGCGTTGCCCCTGCCGCGATGATCTTTATTCCCTGCAAGGATGGCATTAGCCACAACGAAATTGAAAGCGCTAAGCCGGAGCACGTTCACGCAGGCTGTAACGTACTGCTACACGCGATGCTAAATGCGGCTGAGATAGCAGAATAGGTACCTAAGAGGTCACCACCAATAGGCCACATGGCTAAACGGTATTAACCTGCTCCCGCGCCAGCTCTGCAAACTGTGTGCGGGAAGGTTTAAAGCCCAACCCCGGCGGCCAGGCCAGCCAGGCATCGGGCACCATAAAGCCGGGCAGTGCTTCGCGAACCCAGTTGTTTAGCGCCTGCTCTTGGACGGCCTCACCGTGCCAATCGATAAACGCCACCGGGCGCTCGCCCCACTCGGGGTGGGGCACTGCTACCACCAGCGCCTGGGCGATGCTGGGGTGGTCGACCAAGTGCTGCTCAATACTTTCCGGCTGGATATTCTCGCCACCGGAGATAAAGCCATTATCGAGCCGCCCTTCCACCACCAGCGCCCCGTCCGCATTGAAGTGGCCCTTGTCGCGGGTAGCAAACCAGCCTTCTGCGTTGAGGGCTGGATCAATCACTCCATCATTCAAATAGCCGCAGAACAGGGTCTCGCCGCGTAGCTGGATTTCCCCATCGATGACCCTAACTTCTCGACCCGGCAGCGGTTTTCCAACCACACCCGGCACAGTGGGGATACCGGTACAGACTTGGCTGGCCATTTCCGATAGCCCATAGCTAACTTTCGGCGTTAGCCCTAGCGATGTCATCTGCGCCACCAGCGGCGCAGGGATCGCCGCACCGCCCAACAGTAGCTCGCGCAATTGGGTGCGCTTAGGGGTAAAACCCGCTTTCAGCAGCCGCCAAAGTTGAGTGGGCACCAAGGAAAGATGAGTTATTGCCTGCTGCTCCAGGCGCTCCGCCAGCGTATCGGGAGCATCGTCGAGGATCACCCGCCCGCCGGCGAGAAAGACCCGAAACGGGATCGCGTAACCGCCAATATGAAACAGCGGCAGCGACAGTAGCCAGCCACTGTTCTGGTCAACGGGAATCAACGACGCCGAACCGCGTGCAGAAGCCAAATGATTGCCCACGCGGTGCAGCACCGCCTTGGGCGTACCGCTGGAGCCGGAGGTAAAAATCGTGTTGCACAGCTGGTTGCTATCCAGCACCGGAGGCTCCCTCACATCAGCTTCCGCCAAAAAATCGAGGCTAACCGGTGTGAGCTCGGCAGGATAATGATGGTCGCTTTCCGTTTGGCAAACCCGCTCAGCCTGCAAGCGTTTGGCCAGATTGAGCTGCTGGGCAATAGGAAACGCAGGATTCAGCGGACAAAAAACAACCCCTGCCCGCAGGCAGGCCCACGCCAGCAGCAAAGACTCAAGCGAGCCTTTAGCGGGTACGATCAACCGATCCCCCGGCATGAGACCACTACGCGCCAACTGCTGTGCTAACGACGCCACGCGGCGATCAAGCGTCCGGTAATCAAGGCGCACCGAGCCAGCCTCTATGGCGATATGTTCAGGGGTCTCTTTATCCCAGTAGTGTATGGGGCAAATATCGATCACGCTGAATGCTCCTGTTGATAGCGGTCGGTATGTGTCCCTCCAGCGATGGTGTTGTACCTATCAAGCCCGGTAGAGGCAGTGCAGTGAGTTGGTCATCACTTCGCCCAAGGCATTGGTAACACGCGCAGCCAGCCAGTGGCCGGTATCCAGCCCCGGCGGCTCATCGGCCGCCCACTCGCTGGCTAATCGGCCCAGCAGCCCAAGTCCTAAATCGGATTCAAAGCTTGAGGAAATCACAACGCGCAGATTGCCTTCTCGTGCTCGCTGAACGAGCGCTTCGCAGCCATTTAGCGAGCCAATCAATGTAGGCTTGATCACCAGCGCTTTTAGCTGCGGGTGGCAGTGCCACGCGTCTCCGCGAGAAAGCGTTTCATCCAGCGCCACGTTCACGCCGGAGGCTTCGGCGACCGCGATGGTGTCAGCAAAGCTAGCGCAGGGCTCTTCCAGGTAGTCGATCTGCTCAAGGGGTAACCGCTCACAGAAACGCTGCGCCTCTTCCCGCGTCCAGCCGCCGTTGGCATCCAGAATCAGCTTGGTGGTGGGTAGCCGGGTAGCAAGCAGGTTAATCAGTGCTAGCTCTTCTGCCATGGCGAAGCGTGCCACCTTGAGTTTGAGCCGAGGCGGCGGCAACGCCCCCCAACCGGCTACGATATTATCAAGGTTGGCCATCAGCGCCGCAGGCGCCCCTTGAAGCAGTGGATAGGGGGGCAAAGGCGTGGGAAGAGTTGCAGGCCACAGGCGCAGGGCACAGTCGAACCCAAACTGCACTGAAGGTAGCGTTGGCGTGGCTTTCTCGCCGCGCTGTATGGCAGCTAGGCAGGCCAGGCTTTCAGCTTCTGCTGCGGCAAGGGTTTCGATTGAGAAGCCAGGCAGTGGGGCTATCTCGCCCCACTGGCCGTTGATCGTTACTAGCAGCCCTTCTCTGCTCACCAGCCGCATACCTTTAAACATCAGCGGCTGGCGAAACGGTAGCGAGTAGCGGTAAAGCGCCAGCTGCATTACGGGTTGCGCGGGTAGCGGGAGAAATCCGGGCGGCGCTTTTCGTTAAAGGCGTTGCGCCCCTCCTGCCCCTCTTCGGTCATGTAGAAGAGCATGGTGGCATTGCCCGCCAGCTCCTGAAGCCCGGCCTGCCCATCACAATCAGCATTGAGTGCGGCTTTCAGGCAACGCAGCGCCATCGGGCTATTCTGCAGCATTTCACGGCACCAGCGTACGCTCTCTTTTTCAAGCGCCGCCAGAGGCACCACATGGTTAACCAGCCCCATTTCAAGCGCTTGGGCGGCATCATACTGGCGGCACAGAAACCAGATTTCCCGCGCTTTTTTCTGGCCCACAATGCGCGCCATATAAGAGGCGCCGTAGCCGCCATCGAAGGAGCCGACCTTGGGGCCGGTCTGGCCAAAAATGGCGTTATCGGCGGCAATGGTCAGGTCGCACATCATATGCAGTACGTGGCCACCGCCAATGGCGTAACCGGCCACCATGGCGATAATCGGCTTAGGGCAGGTGCGAATATCGCGCTGGAAGTCCAGCACGTTAAGGTGATGGGCGCCCTCTTCGTCCTGGTAACCGCCGTAGTCGCCACGAATGCGCTGATCGCCACCAGAACAGAACGCTTTGTCGCCTGCACCGGTGAGAATAATCACGCCAGTGGCGCTATCGTAGCGCGCCCGGCTTAGCGCCTGGATCATCTCGCTAACCGTCAGCGGGCGAAAGGCGTTACGCACCTCGGGGCGATTGATGGTGATGCGCGCAATACCCTCTTTCGACGTGTGGTACAGAATATCCTGATAGTCGTTTGAGTGATCCTGCCACTCGATAGCCGCGTAGAGTTCTGCTTCAGTGAGTCCGTTGATCATGCCAGTCTCTTTTTTTATCTGTCAGGGGTAAGCGATGGCAGCGCGCCGTTTAGCTAAGGAAACCTGCCACGACTAAGCCCAGCGCCAAAACACTCAGCAGCGCAGCGCCGCCGTACATCAGCTTCTTGTTGAGTGTGTCATTGCCCACGCTGATATCAAACAATCCATGGCGCAGGCGGTGGGCGGTATGGAATAGCGGTAGACAAACCACCGCCCCCACAAACAGGAACCCTGGCACGCTAAACAGCAGCGATGATGCCCGCTCATAGCTCAGTGCCTCGGTAGGCAGCAGGCCCAGGGGCAGTAGAACCGCGATAAACAGAATAACGGCGGGCAGCAAGACGGCAAAACAGACGCCGCCCGCGCTAAACAGTCCCCACCAGAGCGGCTCGTCAAAGGCTTGTTTGTGCTGAACATCGTGTTTGTTCATATTCATGCCCCCCTCCCCAATAGCCAGAAAAACAGCAGCGCAACGACCACCACTCCCGCCCACTGCCCAGCGACAATAGCCTGATCGGGCAGGCTATGGCCGGCGATGCGAATCGGCATTACCCGCGGGAACAGCACAAAGAAGGTGGCGGCGTGGAACAGGCTGGCAGCCAATGCTACAAGGTTCAGTAGCAGCACGATGGGGGAGCCCATAAAGGCGATCCACCCCTGCCAGCTGTCCGCTCCCTGGAGAAGAGCGACCATACCGGCCAGTAAACACAGCGTGAAAAACACCAGCGGTAGCACCGTGGCTTCGCGCAGCATATAGAGCTTAAAAAAGCGGTGCTTCAGCCACCAAGTGCGTTTCAGTGGCGGCAGGCGCTGCGATGATGACTTATCCATGATTGTCTCTCCCCCTACCCTTTAAACAGCGCAATAAGCGTGTGTTTGGCCGCCTCGACCTTGCCCTGATTTACCGCAGCGGCGGGGTCAACGTGTTTGGGGCATACCTTCGAGCAGAAGCCCACAAAAGTGCAGCTCCATACGCCGTCGTGGCGGTTAAGCTCGGCCATACGCGCTTTTTTGCCATTGTCGCGGCTGTCCAGATTGTAACGGTGAGCCAGCGTTAGCGCCGCTGGGCCCAGGAATTCTGGATTAAGCCCAAACTGGGGGCAGGCGGAGTAGCAAAGCCCACAGTTAATGCAGTTCGCGAACTGCTTGTAGCGGGCAAGCTGCTCCGGCGTCTGCTGATAGGTTTCCGGCGCTTTAGGGTCGTAGGGTTTTACCGGGTTATCGCCAATCAAGTAGGGCTTAACCGCCGCCAGATGCTCAAGGAAGATCGCCATATCCACCACCAGATCCCGCTGTACCGGGAAGTGAGATAGCGGCTCAATACGAATATCGCCCTCATAATCGCGCAGGAAGGTTTTGCAGCCAAGCTTGGGAATGCCGTTCACCATCACCCCGCAGGAGCCACAGATCGCCATACGGCAAGACCAGCGATAACTCAGCGTGCTATCGAGCTGCTCTTTGATATGGTTGAGGGCATCCAGCAGCGAGGTGCTGTCATCCACCGGCAGGTCATACTCCTGCCAGTATGTTTCAGTCGAGGTGTCCGGCAGGTAGCGCTTAACGCTGATGTGCTTGGTGCTGGCGCTATTAGTGCTAACACGCTTGGCGGTGATCTGATCGGTACTCATACCTTCTCCCCCTTGCCTGCATCGCCATAAGCCCGCTCCGCCGGGGCGGAGAAGCGCGCATCGACGTCCTGCCAGCGCAGCTCGGCATGGGCATCGCCTTGATAGAACACCTGGCTGTGCTTGAGGTAGTTAACGTCATCGCGTTTCTGCATCTCCTCATCCAAGCGCTGGTGGGCACCGCGGGATTCACGCCGCTCAAGCGCCCCCAAGCAGGAGGCTTCAGCAATATCCAGGCCACACTCCAGCTCCAAACACTCCAAGAGCTCGGTATTGAAAATCTTGCTGGTATCGTTAATGCGAACCTTATTAAAGCGAGTACGCAACTGGCGCATGGTATCCAGCGAATGACGCATGCCCTCTTCGGTGCGATAAATCCCGCAGCCGCTCTCCATGGCCTGCACCATGGCGTGCTTGAGCTCTACCCAGCTCTCCGCACTGTCGGTTCCGTCGCATAACCGCAGCAGCTTGGCTTGCTGACGATCGCCCTGGGCTTCCAGCAGGCGCTCATCGGCCCACTCGGTTTGCGCAGCGCGCTTACTTGCCTGCTCACCGGCCAGGCGGCCAAACACCAACAGCTCAGTCAGTGAGTTAGAGCCCAGTCGGTTGGCGCCGTGCAAGCCCACCGAAGCGCACTCCCCGGCGGCGTAGAGCCCGGCAATGGAGGTTTCGCACTGGGGGTTGGTTTCAATGCCACCCATGGTGTAATGAACCGCCGGTCGGATGGGGATCGGCTCTTTCACCGGGTCGACGTTGATGTAGGCTTTGGCCAGCTCGCAGATAAACGGCAGGCGCTCCAGAATGTATTTTTCACCCAGGTGGCGCAGATCAAGATAGACCACATCGCTGTCGCCAAACTTGCCAGTGCGGCCCGCCTGCTGCTCCTGCCAGAAGGCCTGGGAGAGCTTGTCCCGTGGCCCCAGCTCCATGTACTTGTTCTCCGGTTTGCCAAGTGGCGTTTCCGGGCCAAGGCCGTAATCCTGCAGGTAGCGATAGCCATCTTTATTGAGCAGAATCCCACCTTCGCCCCGGCACGCTTCGGTAATCAAAATGCCGGAGCCAGGCAGGCCAGTGGGGTGGTATTGAACAAACTCCATGTCCCGCAGCGCCACACCGTGACGATAGGCCATCGCCATGCCGTCGCCGGTAACAATGCCCGCATTGGTATTGAAGCGGAACAGGCGCCCCGCACCGCCGGTAGCCAGCACCACCGCTTTAGCGCGCAACAGGGTCAGCTCACCGGTGGCGATTTGCAGGGCAATCACGCCAATCACAGCGCCTTCATGAACGGCGAGATCGAGCACGAAGTACTCGTCAAAGCGCTCGATCTCGGGGTATTTCAGCGAGGTTTGAAACAGCGTGTGAAGCATATGGAAGCCGGTTTTGTCGGCGGCGAACCAGGTGCGGGCGGTTTTCATACCCCCAAAGCGGCGTACTTGCACTTGGCCATCGTCTTTACGACTCCAGGGGCAGCCCCAGCGCTCCATCTGCACCAGCTCTTGATAGGCGTGGTGGACAAAGTAATCGACGACGCCCTGCTCAACCAGCCAATCACCGCCAGACACCGTGTCGTCAAAATGCGCTTGGTGAGTGTCTTCTTCGCTGGTAACGGCAGCCGCCCCACCTTCAGCGGCCACTGTATGGGAGCGCATGGGGTACACCTTGGACAGCAGCGCAATACGCTGGGGAGTGCCCTGCCCCTTGGCCTGCTCGGCAGCTCCAATGGCAGCGCGCAAACCGGCTCCACCCCCTCCAACGATAACGATATCGAAATCCCGCTGCTGCATGACAACCCCTTCCATTAGCCAAGTCAAAGGTGGTACTGGCGGCACTCTCCGGCGCCCTTTCATTATTCGAACTTACCACGCCCTTGGCAGACCCCGCTCATTAGTCGAAAGAACTATTGACGTGCATCAAGGGAGAAGAAAATCGAGTGGGTATTGCTGTTCCCCTCACACCGCAGCCCCTACTCTCCAAGCCACTCACTGCAAGGCAGATACCTATCTACCTATCCGCCAGGCAATAAAAATAGCCAAGGCAAACTCAAGGAGGTGCCGCATGACGACGAATGCTCAACCCTCACCGCGATGGAAACTGCTAGCACCGTTAGCAGTCGCTATTATTGTCGCGCTGATCCCCACTCCCCCGGGGCTTGCGCCCCATGCGTGGTATTTTTTAGCCATTTTCCTGGGTTGCGTGGTGGGTTTGATTCTTGAACCACTACCGGGCGCGGTGGTGGGGCTGATCGGCGTTACCCTGGTGGCGCTACTTTCAAGGTGGGTGTTGTTCTCTCCCGAACAGCTCGCCGTTGACGGTTTCAACCCCGCTGGCCAGGCCTTTTCCTGGGCAGTGTCGGGCTTTACCAACTCCACCGTCTGGCTAATTTTCGGGGCCTTCATGTTTGCTCTAGGCTACGAAAAAACCGGCTTGGGCAGGCGAATATCGCTCTGGTTGGTCAAGGCAATGGGGAAACGCACCTTGACCCTTGGCTACGCGGTGATGATTGCCGATGGCATTCTGGCGCCCTTTACACCTTCTAACACAGCCCGCAGTGGAGGCACCATTTACCCGGTAATTCGTAACCTGCCAACGCTTTACGATTCGCACCCCAATGACCCCAGCATGAAGCGCATGGGCAGCTTTCTGATGTGGACAGCGCTGGCGTCTACCTGCGTGACCAGCTCGCTATTTTTGACTGCGCTGGCCCCCAATTTATTGGCGATCGCGCTAACCGAAAGCACCACTGGCATCCAGATCAACTGGGGGCAGTGGTTTATGGCGGTCGTGCCGGTGGGCATTCTGCTGCTACTGCTGGTGCCGCTGCTAAGCTACTGGCTATGCGCCCCCGAAGTGAAAGCGGGCGATGAAATTTCCGACTGGGCCGGAAAGGAGTTAACCAAGCTGGGCGCACTGACCCGTCATGAAATCATGCTGGTCATTATGGTGGTCACCGCCCTGATGCTGTGGATTTTTGCTGGCAGCATCATCTCCGGCTCACTGGTAGGCCTAGTGGTGATCTGCGGCATGCTGTTAACAAGCATCATTAGCTGGGACGATATTCTTAACAATCGTGCGGCTTGGAATACCTTTGTGTGGTTTGCCACCCTGGTGGCGCTAGCAGGCGGACTTAGTCAAGTAGGATTCGTTAACTGGTTTGGCGGTGTGGTCGGCGGGCAGATAAGCCACTTCGACCCAGTGATGGCCATGGTGGCGCTAGTGGTTATTTTTTACCTACTGCACTACTTCTTTGCCAGCGTGACGGCACATGTCACCGCCCTGCTGCCGGTGATTCTGGCGGCGGCGTCGGGCATTGCCGGGCTGGATATGCAGATGTTTATTCTGCTGCTACTGCCCACGCTCGGCTTTATGGGCATTCTCACCCCCTACGGCACTGGGCCAAGCCCGGTCTACTACGGCAGTGGCTACCTGCCCAGCGCGCTCTTTTGGCGCCTAGGGGCGATCTTCGGGCTGCTGTTCCTGGTGGTTTGGCTGGTGATTGGCCTGCCCTGGCTCATGCTGATCAGTTGATAAACACTAGCCTAACCGGTACCAGGCATTGAGTTGCTGAGCAATCATCCCCGGTTGCTCAGCATGAAGATTGTGGCCCCCCTCCAGCGTGATATGGCGCAGGCGCGGGGCCATCGTTGCTAGATGAGTCGCCAGAGTATGGAACTTGGCATCCTGCTGCCCCGAAAAATAGCTGACCGGTAGGGGGGTAGTCTCCAGCCACTGCCATAGCGAGGGCTGATGGCCCAGGGACGTTGACCGCAGCATGTTGGCGATGGCTGGCTTATGATTCGCTAGGCGACGTTGAATCTGCCGACGGCGCTGGATCGCGGTGAGATCAGCAAACACCGGCTGCTGATACCAATCGGTAAGTACGTCTTTCAGCGGCTCTTGCTCGAAACGTCTGGCCCACTGCTCATCGTGGGCAAGGCGGGCAGAGCGCTCGCTGGCAGGCAGCCCTGGGTGGGCGCTTTCCAGCCAAAGCGCTTCCAGCCCCAGCGGTTGGCGGCTAGCGTGATAAAGCGCCAAACGCCCGCCCAGGGAGTAGCCCAGCAGGCAGTAATGACGAATACCTTGCGTTATCAGCATATCGCTAAGCCAGTGGTGAAACGCCTCGAAAGAGGCTACCTGTACCTGGCGGTTCTCACCGTGCCCTGGCAAGTCCAGCGCGAGGCAGTGGATGCCTTCCAAGCCAGCCATCACCTCACCCCAGTCCTGGCTATCGCCCAGCAGGCCATGGAGCAGTACCAGGGTCGGCGCCTGCGTCTGAGGTTTACTGCTCACGCGGCGTTCTTCTAATCGCTGCACCAAGGGCCTTGAGATCATCGGCGACCTGCTGATGGGGCACGTTAACCTCGATCAGTGTAACGCCCGCCTTTAAGGCCTGAGTATAGGCCGCCGAGAAGGCATCCAATGAGTTGGGCGCTGAATAACCAAGCCCAAACATCTTGGCCGCATACTTGAAGCTCAAGCCATGGGGCTGGCGGTAATAGCGCTCCAGCAGCTCGCCTTCTTTGGGCACCGGCAACATATGAAAAATACTGCCGCCATCATTGTTGAGAATCACCACCACCAGGGGCTGAGTGGCCTGCTTTAACAGCGCCAGGCTGTTGAGATCGTGCAGTGCGCTGGTATCCCCTAGCACAATAGTCGTGGGTTCCGAGCATGTGCAGCTGAGGCCATAGGCCGTGGCGATCAGACCATCGATACCGGACGCGCCGCGATTGGCCCATACTCGCAGCGGCGCTTGGCGATGCCTTCCCAGCATATTCATGAGCCGTGCAGGCAGGCTGTTGCCGATAAACAGCTGCCCTTCCGCCAACTGCGCTAGCTGGTGGCAAACACCCAGCTCAGAGAATGCCGCCGCCCATTCTTCCACCAGTTGGCTGGTGCGACGTTGCAGGCTATCTAACTGATGCCAAGGCTTGTGTTCAGGCAGCTTCTGCAAAGCAGCAACAACCTCAGCAGGCGAACCTATCAAACGGCGCTTAACGCAGTAGTCGGGGTCCAGCCGTTGGGGCAGCGGGTCAACCAACCAGACATCCTGCCAGGGCTGTTGGGCAATAAACTGAGTGAGTCGCTTGGAGATTAACCGGCCGCCAAACTGCAGTAGCACCTCGGCTTTGGCGAGCTCTATGCTGAAGCGTTCGTCATGCAGCGCCAGATCAAAATGGATCAGGTTCTGAGGATCAAAACGAAGCTGACTCTGCACATCCGCCAGCAGCGGCCAGCCCAGTTGTTTGGATAGCGCAACAATCTGCTGCGCCTGATGGGGATCATCGACACTTCCTTCAACCCTGCCCACAACAATCAGGCCACGCTGCTGGGCAAACGCTTCCCACTCGTTGTTGATCGCTGGCATCGCCATGCAGGTTGGCCAATCACTCCAAGGCGTGGGATCCGTTAGCCAGCGCCCCAGCGGAGCGAGATAGCCACTGGCATCCACCAAGCAGTTGCCGGGATAAAGGGGCTCGCGGTAACGGCAGTTGATATGGATAGGCCCAGGCGTACGGCGCTGCTGATCAACCGCTTGATCAATCGTGCTGAGGAGAAACGCTGCTTTTATCTCAGTATCGGGCGGCGGCAAGTCGTGGTGAACAGTCGTGTGGCGGGAGAAGATATCCCGCTGGTCGATCGCCTGATTGCTGCCGTTATTCAGCAGCTCAATGGGGCGATCAGCGGAGAGTACAATTAGCGGTACGCCAAGCAAATTGGCTTCCACCACTGCCGGGTAGAGGTTGGCCACGGCGGTGCCTGAGGTTGTGATAATCACCACCGGCCGATGACTGCCCCGGGCAATGCCCAGCGCCATAAACCCCAGCCCACGCTCGTCAAAATGGCAGTGGCAGCACAGCCCAACATGCTCGCTGGCGGCCATGGTCAGCGGCGATGAGCGCGAGCCGGGCGCCAGCACCACATCGCGCACGCCTAAGCGGTAGAGTTCTTCCAACATCAGCGCCGCCCAAACATGGTTAAAGGTGGCGTGCGCTTTCGCAAGACCGTTCGATGTCAGCACTGTCATCTACGTTACCCCATCCCCAGCAGCGACATAATATCGGCGATTTTGGTATCCAGTTCGCGCCACTCCTCGTCCGGCTGGGAGCCCGCCACGATACCTGCACCGGCATAAAGCCGGATGGTTTCAGAATCGATATGGGCACAACGGATGGTCACGGCAAGGTCGCTACTGGCGTGGCTAATTCTACCAAACACCCCTGAGTACCAACCGCGTTGATGACGTTCATGCTGACGAGTAAACGCCAGCGCCGACTCGCGAGGAACGCCGCCTACCGCCGGGGTAGGCGGCAGCACTGAAAGCAGTTGTTGGTCGCTTACGTCACTGTGTAACTCGGCATGAATCAGACGGCGGATATGCTGCAAAGAGCGCAACTTCATAATATGAGCCTCACCCATTTGGACTTGCGAAGAAAGCGGCTCAAGCTGGGTCAGGATTTGCTGATAAACGCACTGGTTTTCCAGCGTGTTTTTCTTATCCGCCAGCAACTCAGTAGCAAGCACCTGATCTTGCTGGGCATCCCGCCCACGCCTCGTAGTGCCTGCCAACGCTTCGGTGATCAAATGCCGGCCTTCACGCTTATAGAGCCGCTCCGGCGGGCAGCCGATAAATGCCTCATGGGGAGAAAACTGAACACCAAAATGAAAACAGTCAGCGGCGCCTGACTGCCAGCGTGACAGCAGCGCCCAAGGGTTGGAGGTTTTCGGCGTTGTTAGACACGTTTCACGAGAAAGCACCACCTTGGGCGTATGCGCAAGGTGGTCGGGGTTCGTCACCTGCCACACCCACGCCGCCCATTCTTGTTGGCTAGGGCGGTCTTCGCGCTGGTAAACGTGGGGCTTAAGGCGAGGCAGCGGTTGCTCTGCTACCAAGGCGTCTAAACAGGCATGGGCCTGGGCGATTTCGTCTTTTGGGCAGCGGTCATCGAAACATAGATTCAGTGACAGCGTTGCGCCACCTTGATGACATGTAAGCTCAATGCGCGGCAGCAAAAAGTGGCAGGCTGGAAAGTGCTCCCATCCTGGCGTGCTAGGGTCGAAAGCCATGCCGCCAAAAAAATCAGGCTGCTCGCCGCCAACAGCGGCCAGCGCGGCAAGATCAGCCTCCAACGCCGCTAGTGAATCAAAGGCGTTAACAACACCCAGCGCCGCATACTCAACGGCGCCCGCATCACGGGATTGCCAGTAGAGACGAGGATACATGCTTTGTATGTTTAACCACCCCAGCAGGTTTTCCACCTGACAAGGAGTACTTAGGCGAACAAAGCCATTCGTACCTGTTTCAGGCAATGAATCGAGCCGATGTTGAAGCACCTCAACGGGGCTTTTGGTTTGCATAGGTAATATCAGGTAAAAGTGAACTATCCCACATAAAGGGGCCTGTGTATTGGGGTCAATTCATTGGACGGAAATCAACCACCTGACGGTTACCACTAAATAAGTCACCCATCATCACGTAGACTAATGGTGTAGAGATCGTTCGTAGTGTGGGATAAGGCGATGCTGCTTGTTTTGACGTGGATCTACTTTTTAGCAAAAAATCATACAGCACTGAATGTTTGGCAACTGCCGCGCTAGCCGCTATTTAAACGAAAAATTGTTAACAGGAATATCGACACAATGGAACCACGCGCTAAGCGCCTCCAAGCATGGTTGTTAGCCGCACGCCCTCGCACGCTACCGCTGGCGTGCGCTTCCATTCTTTTGGGTACTGGGCTAGCGGCGAGTGCGGATGCCTTTAATGGCGTGGTGCTTTTACTAGCCCTACTCACCGCCATTGCGCTACAGGTACTCTCTAATCTCGCCAATGACTATGGCGATGCGGCTTCTGGTGCCGATGACCAATCACGAATTGGGCCGGTGCGGGCGGTCTCTTCAGGCTTGCTTACGCCACAGGCAATGCGCAAGGGGATGATCATTACCGCAATCGTAGCAGCGCTGTTAGGGCTGTCATTGCTGATTACCGCCTTTGGTAACCAGTGGGGAGAGATTGTGACTTTCCTGCTGCTAGGTGCCGCCGCTTTATTAGCAGCCGTGACCTATACCGTTGGCCTGGGCGGAACGCCTTATGGCTATCGAGGGTTTGGAGATATTGCGGTCTTTGTGTTTTTCGGTTTGTTAGGCGTTCTGGGCACTTATTACCTGTATACCCAGCAGCTAAGCTGGCTGCCGTTGCTACCCGCTACGGCGTGTGGGCTATTAGCAACCGCCGTGCTCAATGTGAATAACGTGCGGGATATCGAAAGCGATGCGGGCAACGGCAAGATCACCCTGGCGGTGCGGCTGGGTCGTGAGAACGCCATTCACTACCACTGGGCATTACTGGGATTAGCGCTGCTACTCACCTTGATCTATTTGGTTACACTGCCGGTGCCTTTGGCGGGATGGAGCTGCCTATTGGTGGCCAAGCCGCTAACGGATGCCGTCAGAACACTACGCCATACCCGTGATGGCGAGATCCTGACCGGCATGCTGAAGAAAACCGCCATTTCGACGCTGCTTTACAGCGTCCTGCTGTCGATTGGCTTGGCGTTTTTTTAGCTTCACTCGCTTAGATTCGCGCTTTGATGCGCGTTTTTGGGGCAGCGTGAAAAGTCGATGGGCATTATTGGTTCAAAAACACTGAATCTTATCCAGGTACGCTTGCTGTTTAACACAGCGTTGGTACGACTTCGGCGTGGTGCTGACCAGCGTTTTAAACTCTTTTAAAAAATGTGGCTGATCACTAAAACCTAGCTCAAATGCCATATCAGAGAAAGTTACTTGATGACGGTGGTTAATAGCGTAGACAGCCGATTGACACCGGATAATGCGGCTAAATGCTTTAGGGGACATACCCATATCGGCGTGAAATTGGCGCTGAATTGTCCGCGTAGAATAGCCGGTTAATGCGGCTAATTTATCGATACGAATATTGCCTTGCTGATCGAAAATAAAGCGAACCACCGCCTGAGTTAACATTGACAGCTGGCGTGCTTCTTTGTTTTCAAAAAATTTTTGAAATACAGCGACCTGGATAGCGAAATCAGTTTGCCCTGCGACCTCTTCAAGCAATTGATCTGCATTAGGAATCACATCTTCCAGGCTAAAATGATGCTCAATCAATTCTTCCGCGGATACCTTCAAACAATTCGGGATAATGCTCGACGCAAAGCGCACACCAAAGTAACGATGATGACACTCTAATTCGACATTAATCGCAGCCATTGGTGTTCCAAATACTTCTGCTTTTGGACTACTCGCGTCGCAATCAAAAATAATGTCTATACAGCCATCAGGAATAGCCTTCGTTTCCTGTGCCAATAGGCTTGTTTCAAAACTGTAGAAATGTGAAATCACAGGATTACTTGAACTAGCAAGAGAAAAGTTCTGCGCTGCGCTTAGAACCAACCATGGTTGTTTTGAGCGAATCTTTTCTAGACGGCTAGCAACAGCTCTATTGAGCATGACGGTACCTGATGGAAAAGATTAGGTTCCCATCTTAAAGCAAGAAAGGTGCCATCTTTAGCAACAGCTAAAACCTTTAACCGTGTCGCAAAAATACAATACGCTCAATTTTTATCGCCCTATGTTGGAAATGCCTGTTGAAAAACATCTGATTCACAGTGACTAAGGCTTCAAGCTTTTATCTAGAAGCATGATGACTAGTGCGCACCGTGGATAAACTAAAAATAGCCCAAGGGTGTAATTGCTATGTCTGAGAATACAAACATCGATTTTATTTATCTTTCCGAGCCCGACATGATCAAAGCAGGCGTGACCGATATGCCGCGCTGCGTTGACAGCATGGAAGAGATGTTTGTGCTGCTACACAAAGGCGATTATCGCATGGCGGGTCCAAATAATGATTCCCATGGTGCGATGGTGTCGTTCCCTGAAAAGTCAGATATTCCTACCATGCCTCTTCATACCCCTGATCGTCGCTTGATGGCAATGCCAGCCTACCTAGGCGGTAACTTCCAAACCTGCGGCGTAAAATGGTATGGCTCCAACATCGCAAACCGCGAAAAAGGGCTACCACGCTCTATCTTGATGTTTACGCTAAACGATGCGGATACCGGCGCACCTCTAGCGCATATGTCAGCTAACTTGCTATCGGCCTATCGAACCGGCGCGGTGCCAGGAGTGGGGGCGCGCTATCTTGCTCGTAAAGATTCTAAAGTTATTGGCCTGCTTGGTCCGGGTGTTATGGCTAAGACCTCCGTCGCAGCGTTCGTCGCAGCATGTCCAGATATCAATACAGTGCAAGTAAAAGGCCGGGGTCAGAAAAGTCTTGATAGTTTTCTTACTTGGATCAACCAAACCTTCCCCCAAATCACTAATGTTCACGTCGTCGATACCCTCGAAGACGTGGTTCGTAACGCCGATATTGTGACCTACTGTAACTCGGGTGAGACGGGTGATGTGTCCACTTACCCGATTATCAAGCGGGAATGGGTAAAACCCGGCGCGTTTATCTCCATGCCAGCCTACTGCCGCTTTGATGAAGCACTAGAGAAAAACGACGTTCGTAAGGTGATGGACAACATCGGCTTATACCAAGCATGGCATGAAGAAGCACCGAAGCCTGCCCATATGTACATCCCCATCATTGGCTGTCGTTTTATGGACATGATTGATGAAGGGCTGATGACCAAAGAACAGTTAGAAGACCTCGGCGCGATTGCGGCGGGTGATGCGCCGGGCCGTAAAAATGATGACGAAATCATTGTGTTGTCAGTAGGCGGTTTGCCAACGGAGGACGTGGCGTGGGCAACCAAGATTTATCATAACGCCGTTAAACAAGGGATTGGTGTGAAGTTGAATCTTTGGGAAACACCGGCACTTCGTTAATGAACCCTTATCCGCGGCCTATTTCTTGGCCGTATTGTTTTCTTATTAGGCCAACTTCATGAGCAACATTGTCAAAGTAAAAACAGGTTCTCCGTTTGAGGAGATAGCGAGCTACTCGCGTTTGGTCGCCGTAGAGAACTGGATATTTGTTTCGAATACCGCTGGCCGCAACCCGGAGACAAAAGAAATTCCCGACGGTGTGATTGAGCAGGCCGAACAAGTGTTCAGTAATATCGAGCATGCGCTAGCAAGTGTCGATGCATCACTGCAGGACGTGGTGATGTCTCGCGTGTTTATCCAAAACCCACAGGATACTGCGGCGGTTATGGAGTTTATCGGCACTAAGTTCCGAGGGGTCAACCCCGCTACTTCAGTCACTTGCCCACCGCTAGGCTCTACGGCCTACAAAGTGGAGCTTGAAGTCACGGCCTACCGTGGTGCATCCAAGGCAACCGTTAACGAAATCCGTCTTACCTAACAACAAGCAGTGTGCCGAACCGGTATCTACCGGTTGCCATTGAGGAGTTTTGCTATGCCAAAAACACTCACCCGTGTAACAACGCGAGACGAACTACCCAAGTCCACATCGGTGGTCATCATTGGCGGCGGCATCATTGGCATTTCTGCGGCGTTAACGTTGGCCGAGCACAATATCCCCGTAGTGCTACTCGAAAAAGGTCACATCGCTGGTGAACAATCTTCGCGCAACTTGGGCTGGATTCGTAAAACCAGTCGCCATGCAAATGATGTCCCGTTGGCAGTTGCAGCCGACAAGCTTTGGGCGAACATGCGTAGCCGCCTTGGCGCCGGTGTGGGCTATAAACAATCCGGCATCATGTTCCTAGCGAAGACCGTTGAACAGATGACAATTCACGAAAGCTGGCTGAAATCGGTAGCAGAGCTTGAACTTGATTCCCGACTATTAAGCCCATCAGAGATCGATAAATTGGTACCCGGTGGCAAAGCCGATTGGAAGGGTGGAATTTATACCCCATCCGATGGTCGCGGGGAGCCTTCTATTGCGACCAGCGCTATGGCGAAAGCTGCTATAGAAAAGGGTGCCACACTGATTCAAGGGTGCGCTGTACGAACGCTGACCACGACCGCTGGCAATATCAGTGGTGTCGTCACCGAGCGCGGAGAAATTCAGTGCGATCAGGTGCTGCTCGCGGGCGGCGCGTGGTCGCGACGCTTTCTGGGTAATCACGGGGTCTCTTTACCTACTCTCCCCGTGGTCGCCTCTGTTCTGCGTACTAAGCCCATCGAAGGCCCCACTGATATCGCTGTTGGCGGCCCAGACTTCTCTTTTCGCAAGCATCAAGATGGCGGGTTCATCATTATGCAGCGTGGAAAAGTTGACGCACCGCTTACGCTTGATCACTTAACCATCGGTATGAAATTTAGCCAGCAGCTCCGTTTTGGTCGTGATGCGCTGAACATCTCTTTTGGTAAAGAATTCTTTAGGGATTTAAACACGGCTCGCCGCTGGCACAGGGATAAACAGACACCTTTTGAACACACCCGTGTACGGGACCCAAACATAAATCATGGCCTGCTAAAGGATGCCATGCACAACACAATCAATGCCTGGCCCATATTTAAGCACGCAGAAATAGAAGAATCATGGGCAGGTTTAATTGATGTAACGCCGGACTCCACGCCAGTCATCGATCATATCAAAACGATTCCTGGGCTCACCGTTGCAACTGGATTTTCCGGCCATGGCTTTGGCACAGGGCCTGCTGCGGGGCAGCTAGCCGTCGATATCGTTTTGAACGAAAACCCAATCGTTGATCCTAGCCCCTATCGATTTGATCGGTTCTAGCGTTGGCGCTTTGTATTATCCATAAGAGGAACATACAAATGAGCGATATCTCAACCACTGAAAACATCCCCACGGCGGGAGCTTCCGGCAGAACGCACCATGCAAAAATGGGGCTAATGACCATGATGGCGATTTGTATTGGCCTGGTGATTGTCCAGGGGGCAATGATTTCGGCCATGCAAGGTATTGGAATGGGAGGTACAACATTTATATTTGCCATGATTGCCGCCCTTATCATTTCCCAATTTAATGCCATGAGCTTTGCAGAACTGTCGCTGATGTTTCCTCAAGAAGGAACATTGGCTACCTATACGCAAAAAGCCATTGGTCACTTTCCGGCTATTGTTTCAGTCTTTGCAGGCTATGTGATCGTCGCAAGTTTAGCAGTGCCTGTTGAAATGTTTCTCGTGGATGCCATGCTCGCTGAGCTACTACCGGGGATGCTGCCTGAAAAAGTGGTACCGATGGTTATTTTAGTGGCGCTGACGGTCACCAATTTAGTCGGCGCCGATGTCTTTGCTAAAGTGCAAAACGTGATTGCATTTATTCTTGTCAGCGCCCTGATTCTGATAGGTTTGGTGGCCATCAGTGGTATGGGTCAGGCACATCCCGTGATCACGGGAACAGCTGTTGATTGGGGCTTCGCAGGGGTGATGGATGGCAGCTTCATTGGCTTAATTGCGTTAGCAATGTGGCTATTTGTAGGTGCAGAGTATATTTGCCCGATGATCAACGAAGTTAAAGATCCGCTAAAAAATATCCCACGTGCTATGCACCTTTGCTTATTTGCTATCTTTGGAATCTTTCTTGTTTTTGTCTATGGCGCAAGTTTGTTCTTGGATACGGAAACGCTACTAGAATCGCCGATTCCCTACTTAGATTATGCCAATGCGGTCTTTGGTAAGGCGGGCTTATTTATTGCCACTATTATGGCACTGACAGCCACTTGTAGTACCGTAAACACAATATTAGCGGCACTTCCTCGTATGCTGCATGGTATGGCAAAAGAGAAACAAGCCTTTCCCCAGCTGAAAGCACTGAACCGCTTCAATACTCCGTGGGTAGGTATCGTGATGATGGCAGTGTTTACCTTGGTGCCCTTCTTTTTACTAGGTATCGAGTCCTTGATCATCCTCGTGATTGCCGCCACCACCAGCTATTTATTGGCTTATATCATCTCGCATATTGATGTAATCGTCCTACGCAGGCGTTTACCAAATCACAAGCGTCCATACCGCACCCCTTTTTATCCGCTGCCACAAATTGTCGGCATCGTGGCGATGGTGTATGTGATTATCAATAACTCGCCAGCACCGGAAATGACGCCCATGATCTTCACTATTGCAGGAGGAATGCTAGGAGTAGTTAGTATTATTGCGGCACTGTGGGTTAAATTCTATATGAAGCGTGGTTTATTCGAGCCGGATATAAGCTAGGTTGAACATGTACTGGTTATAAATTAGGGAGGCTTGCGCCTCCCTAATCATTTCTGAAGAGCGCGTAAAACGCCACCCTAACACGCCAAGCGGGCTTGTTTACTCAATATGCCAAGCCTTACAGCACCACCTCATAACCTTCAAATTTGGGCGGGCCGAGGTAGATGCCTTCCGGCGCTTTGGCATTAGCGTGGGCCTTCCGGAACGCATCTGACTTAGTCCAGTCACGGAAGGCGTTTTCCGATTCCCAGACGCTGTGGGAGATAAAGACGGTGTGATCTTCCTGGCTTTCGCCCTGCAGCATTTGGAACTGCTTGAAGCCCGGCACCTCATCCAGGTGGGAGTCGCGGTTGCGCCACACTTCTAAAAAATCCTCTTCGCGGCCTGGGGCAATCCGAAAACGGTTCATGGCAATATACATCGTTACTCTCCTGAGGTTTTGATCCTGCTGGGTTGGCCCTGTTGGGTTGATTTGGCAAACGGAAGCTTGATGGTAACGTCACATTTCAGTGGCGAATAGACTTAGTGGCCAATAACCCTCAACCGTAAGGTACGGCATGGCTAAGGCATCTATCCAGGTTGTTTGGTTCAAACGCGATTTACGTATTCATGATCATGCGCCGCTTGCCAACGCCGCCATGGCTGGCCCCGTGCTGCCCGTCTTTGCGATTGAACCCGGCCAGTGGCAAGCACTGGATAGCGCCCTGCGCCACTGGCAGTTTGCCGCTGACTCATTGACCGACCTTTCAAGCGCACTGGCGACAATTGGCCTGCCGCTGTGTATTTGGCAGGGTGATATTCTCACTCTGCTTAACGCCCTTAAAGCACGCTACAGCCATATTACCCTTCACTCCCACCAGGAAACCGGCAACGCCTGGAGCTTTGAGCGGGACAAAAGCGTTCTCGCCTGGTGCTGCCAGCACAACGTTACTTGGCAGGAGGCGCGCCAACAAGGCGTGGTGCGGGGGCTGACCAGCCGCACCGGACAGCAAACCCGCTGGGAGACGCACTGGGAAGCGCTAATGAAAGCCCCTACCTTCCCTGCCCCGCAAAACGCCCAAGTGGTTGAGGGGTGGCAAGCCTTTCAACACGTAAATGTTGAGCAGCTTCATAACCTAACGCTAGGGATTGATACTACGCCCTGCCCCGAGCGGCAGCCAGGCGGTCGCAGCGAAGGGCGCGCGCTATGGCAAAGCTTTGTAAGCCAGCGCGGGCGGCGCTATCGCGGCTCGCTCTCGAAGCCATTGCTGGCCTGGGAGTTTGGCTCACGGCTTTCGCCCCACTTGGCCTGGGGCACGCTTTCCATGCGCGAAGTCGTACAATCGCTACGCCGCCAGCGGGAAAAGCATGCTGAAGACTCACAGTGGTCACGTTCGCTGCGCGCCTTTACCTCGCGGCTCTACTGGCACTGCCACTTTATTCAAAAGCTCGAAAGTGAGCCAAGCATAGAGTTACAAACCCTTCACCCAGCGCTGCGCGGCGTACGCGAACGTGACCCCGACCACCCCAACCTGATCGCCTGGAAACGGGGCCAAACCGGCGTGCCATTGGTAGATGCCTGTATGCGCTGCCTGATCGCCACCGGCTGGATCAACTTTCGCATGCGCGCCATGTTGATCTCCCACGCCACCTTTGGTTTAGGGCTCCACTGGCGTGAACCCGCCTTGCATCTGGCACGGCTGTTTACCGATTTTGAACCGGGTATTCACTACTCCCAGGTTCAAATGCAAGCAGGCGCCACGGGCACCAATGCATTGCGGGTGTATAACCCCATCAAGCAGGCGGAAGATAACGACCCAAGCGGCGAGTTTGTCGCTCGCTGGGTGCCGGAATTAACCGCCCTGCCGCTGGAGTGGCGCGCCAGGCCTTGGGCGCTGCCGGAAAGCCTGCGCCAGCGATTTGGCTTTCAGCCCGGCGAACACTATCCACGACCCAACGACTTTGAAGCCGAAGCGCGGCACTGGAAGAAAATGCTATATGAGCTGCGCCGCACCCCAGACGCAAGGGAAGCGAGCCAAGCGATTGTGGATAAACTCGCCAGCCAGCGTCGGCCTTTAAAGCAGCACGCTAAAAAAGCAAAACCCGCCAATCGCCAGCAGCTTTCGCTGTTTGACGAGGGCGGGCTTGATAACGCTTAGCGCAACTACTTATTTTATTGGCAGGCTAGAGGCTGTCTACAGGCCACCAACGCAGACGTATTTCAATTCGGTAAATTCATCCAGCCCATGGTGGGAGCCTTCACGGCCCAGCCCGGACTCTTTCACGCCGCCAAACGGCGCCAGCTCAGTGGAGATAAGCCCTTCGTTGACGCCGACCATGCCGTACTCCAACTGCTCCATGGTGTGCCAGATGCGGCGGTAGTCGGTGGCGTAGAAGTAGGCTGCTAAGCCAAAGGGCGTATCGTTGGCCATGGCGATGGCCTCTTCATCGCGCTGGAAGCGGAACACCGGCGCGACAGGGCCGAAGGTCTCTTCGTCGGCCAGCGCCATCTTGGTGGTGACATCCGCCAGCACCGTGGGAATAAAGAAGCGCTCGCCTGCGGCGTGGGGCTGGCCACCGCAGAGCAGCCTTGCGCCCTGGTTCACCGCGTCGTCCACATGGCGCTGCACTTTGTCCACCGCTGCTTGGTTGATCAGCGGGCCGATAATGCTGCCTTCCGTTAGGCCGTCGCCTACCTTAAGGGCATTTACACGTTCGGTGAGCTTGGCGACAAAGGCATCGTAAATGCCGTCCTGCACCAGGAAGCGGTTGGTGCACACGCAGGTCTGCCCGGCATTGCGGAATTTAGACGCTATCGCACCATCCACGGCAGCATCGATATCGGCGTCATCAAAGACGATAAACGGCGCGTTGCCGCCCAGCTCCATGGCGGTCTTCTTCACCGTGCTCGCGCACTGGGCGAGCAGGTGTTTGCCCACAGGGGTCGATCCGGTAAACGAGACTTTGCGCACCCGTGCATCAGTGGTGAGCACTTCGCCTATGGCGGCCGGTGCTGACGCGGTAATCACATTAATCGTGCCCGCTGGCAAGCCCGCTTCTAGGGCCAAGTAGGCAGCGGCAAGCGCGGTCAACGGCGTGGCTTCGGCAGGTTTGATGACCACGGTGCAGCCCGCCGCCAGGGCAGGGGCGCACTTGCGGGTAATCATCGCCAGCGGGAAGTTCCAGGGGGTAATGGCCGCGACGACACCTACCGGCTCGCGCAGCACCAGCAGGCGTTTGTCTGCCCCATGGCTGGGCAGGGTTTCACCCGCCATGCGTTTGGCTTCTTCGGCAAAGAACTCAATAAACGACGCGCCGTAGGCCACTTCACCTTTTGCTTCCGCCAGCGGCTTGCCCTGCTCCAAAGTCATCAAGCGGGCCAGGTCGTCGGCGTGCTCATGGATCAACTCAAACCAGCGGCGCAGCAGCGCGCTACGCTGCTTCACTGGTGTGGCGCGCCAAGCAGGCCCGGCGTTGTAGGCCGCGGCCACGGCATCGCGCGTATCGTCAGCGCCCATATCAGCGACGCGGGCAATCGTTTCGCCTGTGGCGGGGTTATCCACCGCAAAGCTTTGCTTGCCGGTACGCCACTCACTACCCACTAGCGCGGGAACCGCATCGTGCAACCACTGTTCGATAAAGCTCATTCACTGCTCCTAAAAGCTTAATTCCATCAATTGCGTAGAACGCCTTACAGATCCGCCTGCATGTGGCGGTCACTGTAGTCACGCCCGTAGGTGCGCAACGCATGGACATATAAAGCCAGACCTAGCACTGCCCATCCGGCAAAAATGGTCCACTCGGCGCCGCTCAGCGCGGCGGGGCTTCCCGGTAGGTAAAGGCACGCCATACCGAAGGAAAGAATGATCGCCAAGGTGCCGCACAGTTTGCCGTTGCTGACCTTAAACGGGCGGGGCATATCCGGCTCACGCACGCGCAAGACCATGAAAGAGATCGCCACAAACAGGTAGGCCAACACGATGCCTAAACCGCCGGCGTTAACAATCCACACCAGCGCCGGGCGGCCAAATAACGGCGCCAAGCAGGAGAGAAAGCCCATCATAAAGATGGCATTGGTCGGGGTTCTGTAGCGCGGGTGCAGCTTGGCAAACGGCGCAGGCAGCATGCCCGCTTTCGCCAACGCATAAATCGCCCGAGAACCGCCAATATAGAAGGCGTTCCAGCTGGTGATGATGCCCGCAATCCCTGCCATGACCATTAAGTTGCTGGCCCAAGCAGCATTGAATAGCGAGCCCATGGCATCCGGCACGCTAAGCGAGCTGGCCGCGATTTCACTGCTGTTAAGCGCCAGGCTGGTGGCGAGAATAATCAGCGCATACCACACCACTGCCAAAACGACTGACATCATCAGTACCTTGCCAATCGCATTGTAAGGTAGGTTAATCTCCTCTGCCGCCTGGGGAATCACGTCAAACCCCACAAACAGGAACGGCACCATCACCAGTACCGCTACTACGCCTGCGAACACGCCGGTATCGGCTTGGGTGAATAACGGCAGCATATTGATGGTTTCGCCTTCAAACAGCGAACCGGTGACAAACATGACGCCCACCAGCAGAATGAGCCCGGTGACCACTTTTTGCAGCAGCGCGGCGGTCGTCACGCCGAAATAATTGATGGCCATCATGACCAGCGAACCGCCCACGCCAACGGCGACCCAGGTGGCTTTGACTTCCCAACCGGCAATCGTCCAGAGGTGGCCAACGGCGTAGTTAGGCACTAGATGTTCGATCACCGTAGGCAGCGCGACGGCTTCAAAAGCGACCACGCTCAAGTAGCCCAAAATGATCGCCCAGGTGCATATAAAAGAGGGCAAGTGGCCCAAAGCGCGGTAGCTATAAACGTGCTCACCGCCTACTTTGGGCATGGCAGCGGCAAGCTCTGCATAAGTCAGACCCACCAAGACAATCGCTAAGCCGCCGATAATAAACGCTATAATGGCGCCTAGACTGCCGGCGGATTGAATGGCGGTACCGGTAAGTACAATCCAGCCCCAGCCGATCATCGCGCCGAAAGCCAACGCTAGTACATCGCCACGGGCCAATACCCGGACGAGCCCTGCCTGTTCTGATGAGGGTGTGGTCATTTGAAATTGTCCTGCGAGTTATTGGATGTTGTCGTAGGCGCTCAGGGGCGCAGTATCCTGATCCTGTTTTAACAGCCTCGCTTCTTAAACGGGCTGGTTGAGCAGGATAGCGACACGCTAGCAGGCGGGAGAGAAAACGCGAATGCACCACTTTTGCGTTTGACTAGACCACTTTTCAGTCGCACCAAAAGGGTGCGCTATTTTCATACGGCTTTTGTCTAAGAGCCCGCCATTAGCGGGCTAAGCGGGATAAAGGGGGAGTCCAGATGGATCGCAAGGAGGTCGTGCACCAACTTGTACAACTTTATGCACTCCAGCCGGAGGGGTTGAGTAAACAGGTGCGTATAGAGCAAGCGTTGCGTCAGGCTATTACCCAGCAGTGGCCTTCCGGACTGCGGCTGCCCTCTCACCGCCAGTTGGCCGATGCCTTGGGCGTTGCCCGCCAAACTTTGGCGCTGGCAATTCATACCCTTCTCGAAGAGGCGCTGCTGAAAACCGCCCATGGCCAGGGCACCTGGACCAGCAAACCCGTGACGCCAAACACTCTGCCGCATGGCAACGGGCAGCTCTCTTCGCGCGCCCGGCAGGTGCTGGAAGGTCCGGGCGCCAGCATGATTCAAAACGGCTCCTTTGTCCCCGGCATTCCCGATATCGCCCAGTTCCCGATGCGTAAATGGCGGCAGCTCTACGCCAGCATCACGGTGCCGCAAAACGCTCTGTTGCTCTCCTATTCCACCGGTGGCTATGGCCCGCTTAAGCGGGCGATTCGTGATTTTCTGGCGCGCTGGCGGAATATCAGCTGCGATACCGAGCAAATCATCATCACCGACGGCACCCATAACGGCATTGAACTCTGCGCCCTGACGCTGGCCGATGTCGGCGACCGCGTTGCCATGGAGTCACCTTGCTACTGGGGTGCCCGCAACGTGTTCACCGCCGCCGGTTTGGCAATCGAACCCGTGGCGTGGCACCCAGGTAAGGGGCACACGCTGCCGGCATACCCTGGCCCAGTACAATTGGCCTACCTGACCGGCTCGCATCACTACCCGCTCAGCGTGGCGACCAGTGCTGCTGATAAACAACGCCTATGCGATGCCTTAGCGCCCACTTATATTGTCGAAGATGATTACGAGTTCACCCTCGATGACCACACTAACCTGCTTTTCGATTCGCACTCGCCGCGCCACTTGCTGGTTGGGTCGTTTTCCAAGATGATGTTTCCAGGGCTGCGGTTAGGCTATTTAGTCGTACCGCGTCATTTAGCGGGGCCGATGAACCGCCTGCGCAGCGAGGTGTTCCGCGAAGGGCGCATGCTTGATCAAGCTGTGTTGGCGCAGTTTATGTTTGATGGCGATTTAGATACCTGGTGTCGGCGCATTCAGCGCGACTACTTAGGCCGCCAGCAGGTGCTGCATGATCAATTACGCTCGCTGCCACAGGTGCGCAGCGTTTCACCGCCGAGCAGTGCCATCAGCCTATGCGTCGAGTTTGCGCCAGGTATCGACGATGTGCAGATTGCCCAAACGCTGTTAAAAGAGCATTTAATTGTGCGGCCGTTAAGCCCGGTATGCGCTGAACACGACCCTCGCGTTGGTCTTGTGATGGGGGTCGGCATGCTGTCGGGTGAAACCCTGGTGCGTGAAGCACAGCGGCTACGCCGTTGCCTAGAAACCTTGCTACGCTAGCAACCCTTTGTGGGTCTCGCTATTGTCGATACGTAAAACTCCCACAGGTTACTCACAGGCTCTCCAGAGCTTATGCACAAGCGCTTATCCATAAGCGCTTATCCATAAGCGCTTATCCATAAGCGCTTATCCATAAGGACTTATCCACAAGGACTTTTTATGCATTTCCCTGTTCGTCGTTTTCCCAGTGGCTCTTCACCACGCATCGCGACTCTGCGCTTTTGGCTGGCGATGAGCGTTGCTGTGCTTCTCTCTGGTTGTGCTACGTTCGCGCCCAACCCGCCCCAGGATCAAAGCAATATCTGCGAGATATTTCGCGAGCAGCCCAGCTGGTACGACTACGCACAGGAATCAGCGGAGAAATGGGGAACGCCGATTGCCACCCAGATGGCGTTTATTCAGCAGGAATCCTCGTTTCGCAGCCATATTCGCCCCGAACGCAAATACTACCTTGGCTTTATTCCCGGCCCACGGCCCTCTTCCGCTAAAGGTTACGCCCAGGCCCAAGACCCGGTGTGGGGCGAATACCAAGACCAAGCGGGCGGTTTATTTGCCCGGCGCACGCACATGAAACACGCCACGGATTTTATCGGCTGGTACAACCGCCGTTCCCAGCAGCAAGCGGGCATATCGCTCAATAACCCCGAGCACCTTTACTATGCCTATCACGAAGGGGCGGGGGGTTATCAACGCGGCAGCTACCGGAGTAAATCTCATGTGTTGCGCGCAGGCAGCCAGGTGGCCGCCCGCGCTAACCGTTACCAGGCCCAGCTCAACGCCTGCGAAGCGGAGTTTCAGTGCCGCAAGTTTTATCAGGTCTGGCCGTTTTGCCGTCGTTAAGAAAGAGTAAAAAAGAGCAAGGAAGAACGTTATGAGCCTAGGGATAGGCGTTGCTTTTGTTAGCGTGGTGTTTTTCACCGCGATGCTCTCCGGCGTGTTCGGCATGGCGGGCGGCCTGGTGCTGCTGTGGTTTCTGCTGCTGATTTTCCCCGCGGGTACGGCGATGGCGGTACACGGCGTGATCCAGCTCACCGCCAATGGGTCGCGGGCTTGGCTGTCGCGGCACTATATTGTTTGGCGCATCGTCGCCTTGATGACGCTGGGCGTGCTCAGCGCCGCCGGCTTACTGTTGATGTTTAGCTACAGCCCTAATGCCGCCAGCGTATCGCTACTGATTGGCCTGATGCCGATTTTGGTGTGGATGCCCAAGCGCTGGTTTCAACTCGATGCCAACCGAACCAGCCACGCACTGTGCTGTGGCATCGCCTCCGGTGGTTTAACCATTGCCGCGGGGGTTTCCGGGCCGCTCATTGACCTCTCCTTTGTACGCTCGCGCATGGACCGCCGCCAAGTCGTCGCCACCAAGGCCATGATTCAGGTGGTGGCCCACAGCATTAAAATCATCTTTTATCTCGGTTCCGCGCTGGCACTGAGTGCTGGGGAGTGGAGCATTATACTGCTGGCCGCACCGTTTGCGATCTTCGGCACCCACACCGGTAACCGTATTTTACAGCGCCTCACCGATGCTAACTTCCGCGCCTGGACCCGCTGGATCGTTACCGTCATTGGGGTTTTCTACTTTCTGCAAGGGATCTTCCTGCTCACCCGCTAGCGTTGAGGGCGAGAGAAGCGCACAGCCAGCAGCGGCCTATACTGACCTTACCCAATACCGGAGGTCGCTATGGATTATCACCACTACCGCGAAGCCCTGGCCAAGACGCTCGCCCAAAGTGAACTGCCCTTTCCTGCTGCCGAATACCAGGCGCGCCTGGACAAGGTGCGCAATGCCATGGCAGAGCATGGGTTAGATGCACTGCTGCTCACCGATCCCGCTGATATTAATTACCTCACCGGCTATCACACCTTTGAAGTCTCAGTTCATGCCTGTTTGGTCTGCACCCAGGCACGGCTGGTGCTGCAAGTCGCCTCAATTGAAACCGGTGCAGCAGTGGTCACCGCGCTGGTTGATGAGATCATCGGCTACCGCTGGGAAAGCCTGGAAGAAATCATCACGCCCCTGGCCGACCTGCTCGCCCCTCATGCGCAGATAGGTATTGATGGTTGGAGTGCCGGGCTGCGCTTTGGTGTGCTCGATGCGCTGATGCAGACTATCGGCCGGGAACGGTTTAGCGAAGCAGGCGCGGTGGTCGATGCGATTAGGATTGTTAAAAGCCCTGCGGAAATTGAGATGTTGCAAGCGAGTGCGCGAATCACCGCGGCGGGCCTAGAAGCGGCAATAGCCGCCATTCGCCCAGGGATAACCGATAATGATATTGCCGCTGTGGGGGCCAAAGCGCTGCTCGAAAATGGCAGCGAGTTTATGAGCCTGCAGCCGATTGTGACCAGCGGGCACCGCATTGGCGTCATTCACGTTAATCACAAGCGGCACGTTATTCAGCCAGATGAGCCTGTGTTTTTAGAATTTGGCGCCGCCTATCAACGCTATACCGCCCCCATGATGCGCACCGCCGTCACGGGTACTCCCACCTCGGCGCTCTACGCCACCCGGGATCTATGTCGCTCCATGTTTGAAGCACTGTGCGACGCCATGCGCCCCGGCAACAGCTTTGATGCGGCGGCCCAGGCCGCCGATGCGCTGCTTGCTCCCCAGCGTGAGTGGTATTTCTTTTCCGGCGTGTTTGGCTATGCCGTGGGCGCCCAGTTTCCACCTAGCTGGGTGGAGGGCACCGGCTTTATCGCCAAAGGCCAGACCCGCACCTTTGAAGCCAATATGGTTTTTCACCTGCCGCTCTGCCTGCGTGTGCCCGGCCAATGGGGCGCTGGCTTAAGCGACACTGTGGTGGTGACCGAACAAGGCGCTAAACCGCTGACCAATAACGACTGGCAACTGTTTGAGGCGTGCTGATAGTCACAGCATTGACAGCTTGATGGAGTAGCGCTACTGTCGACATAGATGCAAATGAGAAACACTAATATTTTTCTTAAGGCAATTTTTGTTCAGGTCCGTGTTACTCATTGCGGACGTTACTCTTGTCGTTAGATAGCGGGGCGAATGCCCACAGTAAGCAACCAGTGTGAGGAATCAGTGGGATGACGAGCGAGCAGCGGCAACTTCGCCAAACGGTCACGTTTTTGCGTACCTCTTTCGAAGCGGTACAGAATTCTATTGCTGGCCGACTGGAAGACCCGCTGCCCTGCTGGATGGATACCAGCATGCTCACCATGCTGTCGCGGGAGCTCACTCGCTGCAGCCAGCAGTCCAAACCACTGTTCGCTCCACCCGTCACCGAACAGCTGTATATCGCCTCTCAGCAGTGCGAACTACTCCTCAAACAGTGCCCAGGGGTACTCAGTAGCGCCGTCTGCCACCGCCAGCTAACCGCCATTATGCTGCCGCTTTCCAGCGCACTGCAGCAGATCGACACCCCTGCCAAACGACGTTGGCCTTGGCAGCGAGGCTGATGTAACCGGCCCTACAACCTTTAACCCCGCCTTACTTTAAGGCGGGGTTTTGCTTTGTAGACAAGCTAATTGATGCAGTTATCAGTCACACTGTTGGCACATGCTAGTAAACTGGTCTATTCTATGCCCACTAGTTAACGACAGAGTTCAAAAGGAGCTTGATTGATGGCTTTCGAAACACTTTTTACCCCGATCCAACTGGGCAGCCTGTCCCTGCCTAATCGCGTGATTATGGCGCCCCTGACGCGTGCGCGTACGCCCGACAGCGTACCGGGTAAGATACAGCAAGCTTACTATGGCCAGCGTGCCGGTGCCGGTCTGATTATCAGCGAAGCGACGAATATATCTCCGACTGCCCGTGGCTATGTGTATACGCCCGGCATTTGGACCGATGAGCAGGAAGCCGGTTGGAAGGATGTCGTCAACGCGGTGCACGCCAAAGGCGGCCGCATGGCGTTGCAACTATGGCACGTTGGGCGCGTTTCCCACGAAATGGTTCAGCCCAATGGCCAGCAGCCCGTTGCGCCGAGTGCGCTTAAAGGTGAAGGTGCCCAGTGTTTCGTCGAATTTGAAGATGGTACCGCTGGCCAGCACCCTACCAGCACACCGCGAGCCCTGGAAACCGACGAGCTCCCCGGCATTGTAGAGGACTACCGCCAGGCAGCCATTCGTGCCAAGCGCGCCGGTTTCGATATGGCTGAAGTTCACGCGGCGAACGCCTACCTGCTTAACCAGTTCCTGGCGACCGGTACCAACAAGCGTACCGACCAGTACGGCGGATCATTGGAGAACCGTGCCCGCTTCCCGCTGGAAGTGGTCGATGCAGTGATCGACGTATACGGCGCTGATCGAGTCGGCATCCGTATGACGCCATTTATCGAGCTATTTGGTCTGACCGACGACGAGCCGGAAGCCATGGCGTTCTATATGGCCGAGCAGCTTTCCAAGCGTGGTCTCGCCTATCTGCACCTGAATGAACCCAACTGGGCCGGCGGCGATATCACCTTCCCCGACGGCTTTCGCGAACAAATGCGCGAGCGCTTTAGCGGCAGCCTGATCTATTGCGGTAACTACGACGCCGCGCACGCTGAAGCACGCATTGGCGATAACACCACCGACGCGGTGGCCTTTGGTCGCCCCTATATTGCCAACCCGGATCTGCCCGAGCGTTTCCGCATTAACGCACCGCTCACCGAACCCAACCACGAAACCTTCTACGGCGGTGACGAGAAGGGTTATACCGACTACCCGTTTATGAATAACGGTTACGACCGCATGGACTAAGTGGAGCCGCTTGGCGCCTCTTAAGGTTGAAAAGCATCACTTCGGTGGTGCTTTTTTTATATCTGGTCGTTGCAAAACGCTGCTAGGCTATTGATTCTTACGTTTGAAACACAGGTGATGAATGCTAAATTCGCTATTCGCGTTACTGGTATCGTTAGTGCTGGTAGGCATTACAGCCAGTACCGGGGCACGCTTTCGACCCGATGGCTGGTACCGCGCGCTCAACAAGCCCAGCTGGACACCGCCGAATATCGTATTTCCCATCGCCTGGGGCATCCTTTACCTTTTGATGGCGATTGCCGCGTGGCGACTTTATATGGCTGACGACTCGGCGTGGCGCACAGCAAGCCTGTGGGTATATGGTCTTCAGTTGGTGGCGAACGCGGCTTGGTCGTGGCTTTTTTTTGGTCGCAAACAAATCGCTGCGGCGCTTGGCGACATTGCGCTACTGCTGATATTGATCATAGTGGCGATCATTCTATTTGCTAAGGTGAGTAGCCTGGCGGCGTGGCTAATGGTTCCATACGCGCTTTGGGTAACCCTGGCGCTGGCCCTTAACGCCACTATTTTACGACGTAATTAACGCGCAATTGGCGCAAAAAAGACCAAGGATAAAAACACTATGGAGACCACTCCGTTAGCCACATTATTAGCCTTCGGCTCTATCGTATTAGCGCTGGTCGCCGTTGCGCTGTTTGTTTACGTCATGCGGCAGCGCCGTTCACGGCCGGCGGATACCGCCACAATCGAGCGTGCCACCCAGCAAGCCGCTTCTTCACCGCCACCAGAGGAAACATCCTCAACGCCGTCGGCGAAGCGTACCGGCAAAGTGGTACAGCACTCCCTGTTCGTGATTTTTTCCCACCCCGATAAACAAACCGACCAGCGCCTTGCTGATTGGCTGCGCGAAAAAAACGCCACATTTGATCCGATCAAGAAAGTCTTCCATATTGACGGCGAACAGCCGTCCAACCCGATTACTGTTGCCAATGCGTTTCCGCCGGGGGAAATGCCCGATCTTTTGCACGATGAGACCCATGCCCCGATTAAAGGCATCAGCCTATTGGTGAAGCCGCCGCTGCGTAAGCGGCGTAATCAACAGATGCACGTGTATGTGGCGTTGGCGAAAGAAATGCAGACACTGTTTACCGGCGATATGCTGGATGCCGACCGCGAACCGGCGACCGACACCACCTTTGAGCGAATTATTGGTTAGCGAACGCGAAGGGGGTTAGCCGACGCCCTGACTACGCAGGTAATCGTCATAACTGCCGCTGAAATCAACAATGCCTTCCGGCTGCATATCAATAATGCGTGTGGCTAGCGATGACACAAATTCGCGGTCGTGGCTAACAAACATCAATGTGCCGGGATAGTTTTCCAGCGCCAGGTTCAGCGCCTCGATAGACTCCATATCCAGGTGGTTCGTCGGCTCATCCATCAGCAGCACGTTGGGCTGAGTGAGGATTAACTTACCGAACAGCATGCGCCCCTGCTCACCACCGGAAATTACTTTCACCGATTTGCCAATATCGTCGCTGGAAAACAGCATCCGTCCCAGCGCACCGCGAACCACCTGCTCGCCACCTTGGGTCCATGCCGACATCCACTCAAACAACGTGGCGTCGACGGCAAAGTCGTCGCTGTGATCCTGGGCGAACACACCCACCTCGGCGGCCTATCGCCGTCACAGTTCTTGGTTAACAGCATCGATGTCGATGGAGTTACGGTGAATTTTCTTAGCCTGATCAAAGCGGATAAACGGGCTGATACGGCAGGAAGGTTTGACCTCATTGAGCACACCATGCAGCCATACCACACGAAAATCAAATAAATTCAGTGACATAACACAACTTAAAAGCCGATAAAAAATATATTGATTTATGATCATTTAAATACTAAAATTTATAAACCGATACGCTTCGTATCGTTTTTATTTCTCTCATTTCTCAAGCGTATAACGCCATGGATAAGGCTTTATAACGAGCAATGGTGCATCACTAGGCTACAACGAGGCTGGTGTTACATAAATTATAACTGAGGCTTACTTCACCTTCATGACGGCAAGTAAACACCTTTAAGAGTGGCGTAAGAATTAATTAAAGGCTGACGAAAATGATTAAATTAATAGACATAATGATTCTTAAGCCACATGAATCAATTAACGAAGAAAGAGTCAATGAAATTGCTAACTTAATAATTAATGAAGGCCTCTGGAAGCATCCAATAGTTATTGATAATAAAACTAAAATTATTATGGATGGGCATCATCGATATCATGCAGCAAAGAAACTAGGCTTAATATCAATTCCTTGTTGGCTACTTTCATATGACGATGCTTACTTAAATGTTTTAAGTTGGAAAACAGGAGAATCTTTTGATATTAAAGGCATAATAGATGTAGTGGATAAAGGCACGCTGTATCCACCAAAAACCACTCGCCACATCATCACAAGAGAAATAGAATTTCAACCAATATTAATAAAAAAACTTAGGAAAGGATTGAGCCATGAATTTTAAAAACATTCTTCAGTGTGCTGAAAAAACACCATTAGTTAGTCTTGATCGCATCAACGATGCTTTAGGCACTAATGTAGTGGTTAAATTAGAAAAATTCAACCCTGGGGGAAGCATTAAAGACAGAGCGGCCATCGCATTAATTAAGAAAGCTGAAATCCAGGGATATTTAAAGCCTGGCGGAACAATTATTGAATCGTCTTCTGGCAACTTTGCAATTAGCTTAGCTATGATTGGAGCTGCTAGGGGGTATAAGGTTATAGTACTAGTAGACCCTAAAACGACCAACACTAATATTTCTTTAATGAAAGCATATGGAGCCAAGGTAGTAGTAGTGGAGGAAAAAGATGATACAGGCTCATATCATAAAACGCGAATTAAACAAGCGAATGAGTTAGCACAAGTTATTGAAAATAGTTATCGACCTGATCAGTGTTTCAATATCTTGAGCAGTTATGCGCACTACGAGTCAACCGCAACAGAAATTTATGAACAAACTAAAGATGAGGCTGATGCTATTGTATGTGCAGTCAGCACCGGTGGGCAAATCGGTGGGATTTCGAAGTTCTATAAAGAAAAAAAAAGCAGCTGTAAAATCTGTTGTGTTGATGCATTTGGTTCTGGAATTTTTAGCCCAGAAACTTATCCATATAAAATACCTGGTGTAGGGTTAGGATGGACTCCGCGAAACATATTAGATGTTAACAATATAGATTATGTTTTTAAAATACATGATGAAAGTGCATTTATTGCTTCTCGTCTACTATGTCGGCATGAAGGCATACTTTGTGGAGTTTCCTCTGGCGCGGTATTGCTAGGCGCATTAAAACTATCTATCTCTATGAAAAGCACTAGACCAATTATTGCAGTGATGGGTGATAGTGGAGAAAGGTACATTGATACATTGTTCAATGAAGACTGGCTTTATGAAAATGGTATTGATACAACTAATGACATTTTTCACTTTAAAAAGCTAATTAATAGGATCGACCCTCCTCAGAAATCGCCTAATATTTATTCTAACTACAGAGATGATTTAATAAAAGAGCTGAAAGTCCCCAACACTACCATCACACACTTTCCGAAAATAAAATTCACTAAAAATCACGGTGGCTTGCATGACTTATAAAAAAGAAATATTATTCATTGGCAATGATTTTGATAAATTTGATCATGACATTTTGTTTCCTATTATTAGAGCGATGGGGGTAAACATTAAAAGGGTTCACCCATCTGAAATATCAGTTTTCTTTAGTACTGATAGTGCTACCTTCTATCATGACAACGAAGTTCTTAGGCCAGATTTAGTTGTCGGCTGGGTGTTTGAAGATATTTTACATCTAGGTATAAATATACTTGAAGCCTTTGAGAGAAACGGTGTTCCGGTAATAAACAAAGGACACGTTTTATATTGCGCCCAAAACAAGTATATAAATACTGCTATGATGCAAGCAGCTGGAGTTCCTTTTCCTGGAGCATTATCTGGAAAGAAGCTTAGCTTTATAAGAAAACATCACAGAAAGTTCAATTTCCCTCTAGTAATCAAACCAATAATTGGATTTGGTGGTCATGGAATTCATAAAATAATGGATGAAACTGAGCTTTTTGATTTACTCGAAAGCTCAAGTGGCGAATATTACCTACAACCTTTCATAAATAATCCAGGTCGAGATATTAGGATAATTTGCATTAACCACAAGGTGGTCAATGCAATATATCGTATTGCAAAAGATGGGGAATGGATTACAAACTTAAGCTCGGGCGCAACTCCTGTTTACTTTGAGCCTAGTGAAGAATTAATAAAAATTGCAGAGAAGGCCTCACTAGCTGCCGGTACGTTATATTCAGGTCTTGATATTATCGAATGCCTCGCAGAGAATAACTATCAAGTACTTGAAGTTAACAGCTGCCCTAGTACCCACTACGCTTATACCAACTCTGATGAAGAACCCAGAATCCTTTACTATCTAGCTGACTACCTAGTTCAAGCTGCCCATGACTATGAGCGAGCTATAAATTTTTGGAAACCATGTAATAAAGCATACATAAAGGTTAAAGAAAGTGTATAAATCTCTCAAGAATCGTGATTTTTTTTTCGCATGGGTAAGCTATACCCTCTCCGCTATTTCGACCTCATTTATACCAACAATTGTTACACTAATAATCATAGACCAATTTTCTAATATATCATTATTAGGGTGGATTCTCGGATCCAGAACTGCAGGTTTCATCATCGGTGCTGTTTTTTCAGGAGTAATCACCGATCATTTTCGTCCGAAGAAAGTTATGTTTTTTTCGGCTTTTGTAAGATTTTTTGCATTAGTTTTTCTGATTATACTTCTATCTTCTGGCCAAGCTTTGTGGGCTACCTTTATGATCGCTTTAATTGGTTGTGGGGAAGGTTTTTTCAGAAACTCATATCTATCCTTAATAGCAGGTGCAGTACCTGAAAAAGAACGTATGTCAGCTAATGCAGTCTCTACTTTAAGTATGAGACTTTCTCTGACAGTTGCTCCTTTACTCGCCACAGTAATATATACGACTATTAATGGATACTTTGCTTTATGGATAGCATGCGGAACGCTCCTTGTTCCTTGTGTCCTCATTTTAAGTATAAAATCCTCGAAAAAGAAACCTATTACCAAAATGAGCTTATCTTTTTTTTTGAATGGCTACAAAGAGGGCCTGGATGAGGCAAGTTCCCACCGTTGGTTTTTAGCCGGGTTAACTGCTCTTGCTATTTGGCTATCAATGAGTTACTCAATTCAACAAATAATGCTACCTGTTACAAGTAAAGAAATGTTTGGCAGCAATACTCTAATTGGTATTGCTCTAGGTTGTTATTCTGCTGGAGCCATAGCAGCTTCAGTATTCATTGGTCGCATAGGTGCTAAAAAGATTGGATTAGTTGCATTTATTGGCTTAAGCTTCTATGGTTTTGTGCCACTTGCATTAGCTTATGGTGAGTCAAAATATTTAATATTATTAGCATACTTTATTGGCGGCATCGGCATTGAAGCGTTTAACATACCGTGGTTTACAGCAATACAGCGTGAAGTTCCTGAGAGTCTAATTGGAAGAGTTACGTCTTTTGACTTTTTGGTATCCTATGGCGTCGCTCCTATCACCCTCGCTATTTTTCCCTATGCAATTGATATATTTGGGTCTGATTACGTCTTATACTTTGCTGGCTTGATAACAATATTTTCTTCACTTATCGCGCTCTTAGTTCCCGGCGCGATCACCCTTCGAGATCCAAAGAAAAAATTTAAAATGAATTTAGCTTGATTAATTAAGCTCGTGAAAAATTGAACTGAACTTATTATAGAGTGTTATGCATTTCGCAACTTAAGGCAGTTTTATTGGTGAAGTTTATACAACACAGTAAGTGCTCCATCCCTTTGGGCATTGGTTGTCCTTCCATAAGCTGATCATTGCTTCGCTTGCAGGGAATAGTGGAGTGGGAAGGTCTGAGCGTGGAAACCAATCCCATTCTGAGAAGACATCCGGTTCGGTCAGCCGTGCGACAGCGAGATTATCAGCAAGAGAAACCCTAGCTGCAGCAGTGACGGCTGTTCTGTTAGCCGCCAATTGTTGCATAATCGCAAAAATAGTGGCGGACTGTTGAGTAATAATGCCTGTTTCTTCCTGAAGTTCACGCAAAGCTGCAACCTCAAAGGTTTCTCCTGGCTCGACATGCCCGCCAGGTAAGCACCAACTGGGTGTTTCTCCAGCTTTGATACGATAGCCAAGGAGAATATTACCATCAGCACGGGTAATAATGACGCCGACACCGACGCGGGATGAATTTGAATCAGACATCAGGCATATTCCTCAAGCGTTTCAAGTACGGCGCTAGCTGCGTAGTGGCCACTGATAAATGCCGCCACGATACCACGGAATAAACCACAGGCATCTCCGACGACCCAAGTGGGACGATTGGGGAGGCGTAATGTACCATCGACCTCAGGATACCAGCCGATTCCCTCCAGAGTAGGACCGATCAGTCTCGTTTCGTTATGTTCAATGGAAGGAAAACGGTTAATGAGTTTTCTTAAACCTAGTAACATGGCATTGGCAACTTCTTTTCCGTAAATAGCGTCCATTTTTGAGGTAGTGGACTGTTCACTTTCAAGCCACGCCATAAGCGAAATCTCGAAATAAGTGCCCTTCTCACGCATTGCTGCTCTAATTATATCAATGGTTCGTTTTGCTAAGGTTTCGTCAAAGATGCGTGTGTTGAAGCCGACATTGGATTGATCCGAGGGTGGGCCATCGGAATGTCCGGATACCGTCCACAATCCTTGGGTCTGAGTGAGAACGGTTCTGCCGTTGCGACAAGCACAGAAAGTTCTCCACTCTGTGGTGTCAGAAGCAGCACGTAATGTTAGCTTAGGATCCAGATTGGAAAGGGACTGAAAGAATGCAAGCTCGCTGGGTTGTTCGATACGAAATCCTACCTCTAGTCGACGAAAGGTTTTCTTAATGTCTTCTTTGATATCGAGCGCGCCAAAACGACCAGTCGCCCAAATCAACGTTTTGGTAGCGATTTCGTAAGTTCTCTGTGTATGTTGCAGCTCCAGATAATGCCGTTTTGCCGACTCATCATATCGGTAGGTCGTCATACGCGTCTGAGAGGCAATATCAGCATCTAAGCTGCTGACTAAGCCGAATACCAGTTCCATGCGCGCTTGAAGTGAAAGGTAGTCTGAAGGGTAACTCTTAAGTACCCAGTCACCGACATCTGGAGAATGCGTATTGGTAACCGCCGGGAAGGATGGAGTGTTCAGGCCATGGTTGTTGAGCAACTGACATGTCCAGGCATAAGCATCATGCAACGCTTCACGCTTGGGCAAACGCCATAGATGACTGGCGGCAGGGAAAAATGAAAACTTTCCATCCGAATATAGCCCAGCCCCTCCATGGCCTTGCGTTAACTCCTTTTCTACTGCTCTTATTCGCTCGGCGATTTCGTTGCCTTGATCAATAAGAATGATTCGGCGCCCTTGGCAAGAGAGCCTCTGTGCGGCAGCTAAGCCTGCGGGGCCAGCTCCAATGATAGCGACATCGTAGCACTGCATGGTAAGCGGTCTCTGGGGTAACGATTAATGTTGTTCGCCAAGCTAAAGCGTGTAATAGCGGCTTCAACGCGCGTCATGTTATAATTAAAGCCTTAGAAGCACTTACTGATACGAACCGACCCGTATTGGTATTTATCCTAATCCTATTGAGCAGGTTTCGGCAAGGGTGTCATCCATGGTTTCTGTTTCTTCTCCACGGCCCGGTCGGCCACGGAGTACTTCGGCTGCTCCCAAGGTCATGCGAGCAGCGCTAGAGCTAGCATTCGAAGGTGGTATTCAGCATGCTAGCGTCGAGCGTATTTCTACCGTGTCTGGGGTGGCCAAATCGACCATCTATCGGCGCTGGCCGAATGCTGCAGCAATCGTTATGGATGCGTTTTTCGAGGAAGTAGGGCCGACGATCGCTTATGACCTGCGACTGCCCATCGTCGAAAATTTTTGCCACAGTGTCGGGGCATTGGTGGTGGCGTTAAAAGGATCGCGCGGGCAGTTGCTCCGGGAGTTGCTGGGGGCTGCACAGGCCGACCCCGACCTGCGTGAAGCTTTCGTGGAGCGCTGGATCATGCCCAGGCGCCGTATGGGTCGTGAGGCTATCGAAGGGGCTATCGCAAGAGGTGAACTGCGCCCAGAAATCGATCCAGAACTCACCTTGGATCTCATATACGGTGCCGTTTATTACCACTTGACTGTGTCATTCAGCGATATAGATGAATCCTTTGCTGCCAAGCTTGTGGAAGAGGTACTGAACCCCTACCTGAAGGCCCGGGCATAAGAAAAATTGCGGGCGTTCGGGGGTTAGGAAAACCAAAGCTGAGAACTGAGTAGCCCCCAGCATTGCAGGTGATTATCGCAAAATCTCTCTAGCCGTTTACACCACCCCTTGGCTGCGCAGGTAATCATCGTAGCTGCCGCTGAAATCGACAATGCCTTCCGGCTGCATATCAATAATGCGCGTAGCCAGCGAAGAGACGAACTCACGGTCGTGGCTAACAAACATCAACGTGCCGGGATAGTTTTCCAGCGCCAGGTTCAACGCCTCGATAGACTCCATATCCAGGTGATTGGTCGGCTCATCCATCAGCAGCACGTTGGGTTGAGTGAGGATTAACTTGCCGAACAGCATGCGCCCCTGCTCACCACCGGAAATCACCTTCACCGACTTGTCGATATCATCGCTGGAAAACAGCATCCGGCCCAGCGCACCGCGCACCACCTGCTCGCCACCTTGCGTCCAGGTGGACATCCATTCAAACAGCGTCGCGTCGACGGCGAAATCGTCACTGTGCTCCTGGGCGAACACGCCTAGGTCAGCGGCTTCGGTCCACTTCACTTCACCCGCGTCAGGGTGCAGATCACCCGCCAGAGTTTTCAGCAGCGTGGTTTTGCCAATGCCGTTAGGGCCAATAATCGCGATCCGTTCACCGGCTTCTACCGTCATGGAAAGACGTTCGAACAGCGGCTTTTCGCCGTTATAGCTCTTGGTGATGGCATCCACGTTGGCAGCGTTGCGGTGGATTTTCTTGGCCTGATCAAAACGAATAAACGGGCTAACCCGGCTGGATGGTTTGATATCTTCCAGCTTGATTTTATCGATTTGACGCGCCCGCGACGTGGCCTGCTTGGCCTTTGAGGCGTTGGCAGAGAAGCGGCTGACGAACTGCTGCAGTTCGGCAATTTGGGCTTTTTTCTTGGCGTTATCCGAATGCTGACGCTCGCGAACGGCGGTGGCAGCGGTCATGTAATCGTCGTAGTTACCCGGGAACAGGGTGATTTCGCCGTAATCCAGATCCGCCATGTGCGTGCAGACGCTATTCAGGAAGTGGCGGTCGTGGGAGATGATGATCATGGTGCTGTTACGCGCTTTGAGCATGTCTTCCAGCCAGCGGATTGTGTTGATATCCAGGTGGTTGGTCGGCTCATCGAGCAGCAGTACATCCGGGTCAGAAAATAGTGCCTGGGCGAGCAGTACCCGCAGCTTCCAGCCGGGGGATACGTCACTCATCGGGCCGGTGTGCTGCTCAATGGGAATGCCCAAGCCCAATAATAGCTCGCCCGCACGGGGTTCGGCGGTATAGCCGTCAAGCTCGGCAAAGCGGACTTCCAGATCGGCGACGGCCATGCCGTCCTCTTCGCTCATTTCGGCCAGCGAGTAAATACGCTCGCGCTCCGCCGCGACCGACCAGAGCTCAACGTTGCCCATGATCACCGTATCGATCACGCGCTCGTTTTCAAACGCGAACTGGTCCTGACGCAGCTTACCCAGCCGCGTGCTGCTGTCCAGCATCACTTGGCCGGAAGTGGGCTCCAAATCGCCACCCAAAATTTTCATAAAGGTGGATTTGCCGCAGCCGTTCGCGCCAATCAGGCCGTAGCGGTTGCCGTTATTGAATTTGACAGAGACATTTTCAAACAGGGGCTTAGCCCCAAACTGCATGGTGATATTGGCGGTTGCGATCACAAAAGAAGCCCGGTTAGCGTTTCATTTACTGTACGAAAGGCTCGCGATTCTACGCGCTATTGGTTGGGTATTCACCCATCAGACTTTCGTCATATCAGCTGATTGCAGGGATTTCGAGTAGAAAGCGTTGACCATCAAGCGCTTGGCGCAGCCGTGTGTGCAGGATATCGACAATCCCCGGGTGTTCGCCCGCCAGTTGGGTAGTGGTGATTGTCAGCCCTGGATGGCGCTGCTGCGCCTCGTGGCAAATGTCGGCAATATCACCGCCCTCCCCCGCATGGCGACCCGGCGAGAGAAACAGCATCGCCAGAATAACCGAGCCCGTGTGAAACTCAGGATTATCCAGCAGGCTTTCTAACAGCGGTTCGTTAAAGCGGTACTCGTCACCCTCGCGGCGCTCCATCGACGCGGCCACGACGCAGGTGGCGTCGTCGCCTAACAGCACGCTCAACTGCCCCGCCATACGGTTGCGCACGGCGGTGACCTCGGGAATCGGGCTGCCGTGATCGACCAGCGCAATACGTGGCTTTGTGCCTGGTGGGCGCTTTGCGCGCACGTTGTCGGCTAATAACTCGGCAAGACGCAGGTCGTTATCCCCCTGCTCATCCACCAACGGCTGGGCCACGCGCACCTTTACGTGAGGAAAATGCGCTTGCATCGTCGCCATGCGCTCGGGCAGGTAACCGGTGAGTGCTTTGCTGGGTCCAAAAAAGAACGGCAGAATGATAATTTCCGTTGCCCCCTGTTCCGCGCTGCGTTCAGCCGCGGGGCCCAGCGTAATCGCGGGAATACCATCCACCTCTTCAGCAGGAATTTTATTCGAGTGCAACAGTGAGGCCGCCTGGACGGTTTCGCCTATTTGTTGGCTGAGCGATGCCGCCACGTGGCGTAAGTTGTGCGTTGCCTGGGGCCGCAAGGAGCCGTTGTCCACCAGAAAAATCGCGCGCATGCTTGTCTCCTTTTCATTACGACTAGCCGATGCGTTCAAGCACATCCGCCGCTGCTCGATGAAGCTGTGCGTGCCGGTCTGCCAGCACGACGATATCACGGTCATAGCCACCGCCAATCACCGCGGCAACGGGAATACCCGCTTCGCGACAGCAGGTCAGCACATAGGCATCCCGGGCGTAAAGCCCTTGGCTGCTAAGCGCTAAATAGCCCAAGCGGTCGTCACGATGAACATCCACGCCAGCATCGTAAAGCACCACGTCAGGCTGATAGGCCGCCAGCAGCCCTGGCAATCGCGATGCCAGCACCGCTAGGTAGGCCTCGTCTTCCATCCCATTGGGCAGGGCGACGTCTAAATCACTTTTCGCCTTGTGCGCGGGAAAGTTGCCGCCAGCGTGCATTGAAAAGGTAAACACCCCCGAGACGCCTTCAAACAGCCGCGCCGTGCCATCACCTTGGTGAACATCGCAATCCACAATCAGCACCCGCTCGACCCAGCCTAGGGCCAGGGCGTGAGCCGCTGCCACGGCGAGGTCATTGATTAAACAGTAACCACTTGCCGCATCGGCATGGGCGTGGTGCGTGCCGCCGGCTGAATTGCAGGCAAGACCGCTCGCCAGGGCAACCTCTAAGGTCATCAGCGTGCCGCCAGTTTCCAGCCGTACACGTTCGACTAACGCCTGGGACCACACAAACCCGCTGCGACGCTGGGCGACGCGGTTAAGCGTACCGTGCAAAAAGGCATCCAGATAGGTGCGCGTATGTACTCGCGCCAAGGCGTCAATGCTCGCGGGGTTTGGCGTAAGCCACTCGATGGGTGTCGCCAAGGACTGCTCGCCGAGCCGTTGGCGAAGCACTCGAAATTTCTCCATCGGAAAGGGGTGGCTGACTGGTAAATCAATCGTATAACCAGGATGATGGATGATCGTTAACGCCATTGCGCGTTGCCACTCGGGTAAATACCTAGATGCCTTATGTTGCTTGATACCACCGCTATAAACCAGCAAAGAAACTTTTTCGATAAGCACGCCGACCTGTGGCTATTTGGCTATGGGTCGCTGATTTGGAAGGCTGATTTTGCCTACTTAGAACGCCAGCCCGCCTACATTACCGGCTGGGCAAGGCGCTTTTGGCAAGCCTCCCACGACCACCGCGGCACCCCCGAGGCGCCAGGTCGTGTGGCCACGCTGATACGCGCGCCGGGCGCAGTGTGCCACGGCATGGCCTACCGCATTACCCCCGACGTGCTTGGGCCATTGGATGTGCGCGAGAAAAACGGCTACCTGCGGGAAAAAGTCCCACTGACCTTTCTTGACCACAACGGCGGCGAGGCCGGGCAGCGCGAGGGGCTTATTTATTTGGCCAGCGGCGACAACCCGGCGTTTCTCGGCGAGGCATCACTTGTCGATATCGCCCATCAAATTGCTAACGCCCATGGCCCCAGCGGCTCTAACCGTGAGTACTTGGTCAATTTGGCCAAGGCGCTACGCGAGCTAGGCGTAGAGGACGCGCATATTTTTGCGCTTGAGAAACAGCTGGAATCGACCTAAACAACGCGCCGCTACATCATCAGCCACGAGAGGATAAACAGCCCCAGCAGGGTACGCAGGATTCCGCCAAGCAGTGAACCACGCAAAAATGCACGCAAACCGCCCCACAGAATCAATAACCCAATGACCAGCACAACAATGCTAAAAAACGAGTCGTTGATCCCTAGCGAGCGGGTCAAGCCGTCAATAAAATCGCCGAATGCGGAAAAGAAGTTGGTAAAAATACCTAATAAAAAATCCACCACCACGCGGATGGCTTCGCCGATGGACTCGCCGATTTCGTCAAAAAAGCCGTTTGCTTGCACTGCATTTGCTTGCATTGATAACACCTAAATTAGCACCCAAGGCTGAGAAGGATAAGCGTGGTATTACTGGGCAAGGGGGGTATTGTCGGTTAAATGCTTCCGCTGAGCAAAGCGCAACCGCATGGCCCTGGGCCGCCGCTCTGATTTTTAGCGTCATTCCCGTCAAGCGACTACCCTAAAAACTATAAAACGATCGTTTAAACGACAACAAAGGTGATCGCCATGACGCAGCGCTACCCGCTTGCCGAACAACTTCAAGCCAGCACCCATCGGGTGGAAAATCAGCCGCCAACGCTGGAAAATTACAATAGCTACACCGCTGATCAAGCCCTTCAAGAGGGCGTCAAACGCGAAGGCGCCGCCGATGCCGACAATCGCCTGGAAGCGTTTGGCCAGTGGGCGGGTTCAGCCGCGGCAATTGCGCTCGGGTTTGAAGCCAATTACCACGCACCGCAATTAGTTACCCACGACCGGCAAGGCCACCGGGTCGATTTGGTCGCTTTTCACCCCGCCTATCATGAGCTGATGCGAACGGCGGTGGAGCAAGGCCTGCACGCCAGCCCCTGGCGCAGCCCTCAGCCAGGGGCGCACGTGGCCCGAGCCGCCAACTACTTTCTGCACACCCAGGTGGAAGCGGCCCACGGCTGCCCAATCACCATGACCTTTGCCGCCCTGCCTGCGCTTCGCCATCAGCCCAGCCTGTTGGAGAGCTGGGGGAATAAAATTACCGCGCCGCATTACGACCCGCGCAACGTGCCCTATTTCGAAAAACAAGGCGTCACCCTGGGCATGGCAATGACCGAGAAACAGGGCGGCTCCGATGTGCGCCAGAACACCACCCGCGCTTACCCGATTGACCAAGGCGGGCCCGGCGAAGCTTACGAGCTGGTGGGGCATAAGTGGTTTGTCTCGGCGCCAATGTGCGACGCCTTCCTGGTACTCGCTCAGGCCCCCGGCGGCTTGAGCTGCTTTCTGCTGCCCCGCTGGCGACCCGATGGCAGCAAGAACCCGCTCCACATCCAGCAGCTCAAGCGCAAAATGGGCAACGTGGCCAATGCGTCTACTGAGACCGAACTGCGCGGCGCCTTTGCCTGGATGGTGGGCGATGAGGGTCGCGGTGTGCGCACCATTATCGAGATGGTCGCCATGACCCGCTATGACTGCATGATTGGCTCCGCGGCCGGCATGCGCCAGGCCACTGCCCAGGCGATACACCACGCCACCCATCGCCACGCCTTTGGGGCGCGCCTAAGCGAGCAGCCGCTGATGCAAAACGTGCTCGCGGATTTGGCCATTGAGAGCGAAGCCGCCACTACCTTGATGCTGCGCATGGCGAGAGCCATGGATCACCAGGACAACGAACATGAGCGCCTGCTTTCGCGCATTGCCACCCCGGTCGGCAAGTACTGGATTTGTAAGCGCACGCCCCACCATGCCTACGAAGCAATGGAAGTGATTGGCGGCAGCGGCGTCATGGAAACCCATATGATGCCGCGCTTATTCCGCGAATCCCCCATCAATGCCATCTGGGAAGGCAGCGGCAATGTGCAGTGCCTGGATATTCTGCGCGCGATTGAAAAACAGCCCGAGGTGCTCGACGCCTACTTTACCGAACTCGCCCTTTCCCAGGGCGCCAATAGGCATCTTGATACGTTTGTGAGCAGCCTAAAGCGCGAACTGCAAACCACCCAAGCGCTCCAATACCGGGCCCGCCAGTTGGCCGATGGTATGGCCCTGGCATTACAGGCGGCCCTACTGATACAGCACGCCCCCGGCTACGTTGCTGATGCTTTCTGCGCAGGACGGCTTGCCAATCAAAACGGCCTGAATAGCGGCACGCTACCCACCGGGCTGGATTGCGCGGCGATCATCAAGCGTGCTCAGCCCTTGGCATAAAGCCCTTGGAGTGAACCCCGTAGAAGAAGCGTTCATGACCTTTGTCGTCTTTTATGCTAAAACTAGTCACAGTTAAAGCTGTCTGAACCAAGGACAGTAAACAATAAGGTGATAGCGGGAGAGCTTGGCGCATCAACAGTCGATGACGCTAGCGCCGAAGGAGCAACAACCCCGGAAACTCTCAGGCAACCGGACCGCTATCACACTCACTTTCCGAAGAGCGGCTGATGACTGCGTCACTCAGCCCACCGAAGGAGCAAGCGCCCCCCAGCGGTGCGTGAATCTCTCAGGTCCCATGACGGAAGGGGTACGCCCAGCAGCTTACGCCGTTAGGTGTGATTCCCGACGCTCATACAATCTGGAGAGAGCTATGCAACGCATTGCCGTTATTGGTGGTGGTATCACGGGCATTACCAGCGCCTACGCCCTGGCCAAACGTGGCTATGACGTTACCGTCTTTGAGAAGCATCGCTACGCGGCGATGGAAACGTCGTTTGCCAACGGTGGGCAACTCTCGGCGTCAAACGCCGAAGTATGGAACCACTGGCCGACCGTTATCAAAGGCCTGCGCTGGATGCTCAAAAACGATGCCCCGCTACTGGTCAACCCACGCCCCAGCTGGCACAAGCTTAGCTGGTTTGGCGAGTTTATGGCCGCCATTCCCAAGTACGCCGACAACACGATAGAAACAACGCGCTTAGCCATTGCGGCCCGCGAGCACCTGTTTCAGTGGGCGAAAGATGAGCAGATCGATTTTGATTTAAAGCAGAAAGGCATTTTGCATATCTACCGCGATAAAGCAGGCTATGAACACGCGGCTAAGGTGTCAAAACTGCTCAGTAAAGGCGGTCTGGAGCGCCAGCCGGTAACCCCTGAAGAGATGCGTGCCATCGAACCTACTCTGGCGGGCAGCTATTACGGCGGCTTCTTCACCGAAAGCGATGCCACCGGTGATATTCATAAGTTTACCCACGGCTTGGCAAAAGCCGCTGAGCGACACGGTGTAACACTTAAATATGGCCACAGCGTGCAGGATATCGGGGCTGATCAAAAACATGCCTGGATCACTGCCAACGACAGCACCGATCTCGGCGGCGAACCGGTGCGCGAAACCTTTGATAGCGTGGTGGTATGCGCCGGGGTGGGCAGTCGCGCCTTAGCGGCCAAACTCGGCGACCGGGTCAACATCTATCCGGTCAAAGGCTACTCGATTACCGTACAGCTTGATGACGCTGCCTCCCAACAGGCCGCGCCAACGGTCAGCCTGCTGGATGATGAAACCAAACTGGTCACGAGTCGTTTGGGCGATGAGCGTTTTCGTATTGCCGGCACTGCCGAATTTAACGGCTATAACCGCGATATCCGCGACAACCGCATCCGCCCGCTGATTCGCTGGGTGGAAGAATGCTTCCCCGGCGTCAGCACCCGCCGCGTAGTGCCCTGGGCAGGCCTGCGCCCGATGCTCCCCAATATGCTACCCAAGGTCGGCCCCGGTAAATTACCCACGGTGTTCTACAACACCGGCCATGGCCACCTGGGCTGGACACTCTCTGCCATTACTGCCGATATGTTGGCGGATGCGGTGGAAGATAAAAACGCTAGCACCCTGCAGACAAACCAGCCGCTCACCTAGCCATAGCCCACCATGACAACCGCACCTGAACGAACCTCCGCCATGGTTCGCTCAGGTGCGTCTTTGGCTATTGCATAGTCAAAACCTCAATGCATAGTCTTTTGTAGGCAACCATTATACATCTCAACGTGCCCTTAGCGGCTCATGTCAGCTTGTTAGAGATAGTATCGCTGTTCAGAACCCTTTGGCCCTTTGTGCTGACGGCGATTGCGGTGCTTATTCTATTAATCCTTTTTCCATCGCTGACGCTATGGCTGCCGACTCAATTTTGATAACACCCTCTTTGGATAACATGATGCCTTTGAACACACTCTTGAAGGCTTTGCCGCCGATACCCAGCCACCCAGCCCCCTGCTGGGAGCAGTTACGCCGTGCGCCTATTGAAGATAACGGTGAGCGCCTGGTACCAATGAGCCTAGCCCCGGCACCAGTCAGCGTATTCCCCGCCTATGCGCGACTGGGCATTCCTGGTGCGGTACCGGAGTGTTTTGTACGTGAGGGGGTTTATCGGGCGCTGCTCGCTGCGGCTCGCAGTTTACCCGACGGCATCGGCTTAATCGTACTCGACGGTTGGCGGCCATGGCGGGTTCAGCAGTACTTGTTTGATACCCTGCATGAGGCTATTCATCACCATCAACCTAACCTCAGTGAAGCGGAGTTACTGGAGCGCACCAGGGAGTTTGTTTCGGTACCCAGCCGCGACCCTTTAGCCCCCAGCCCACACCTCACCGGCGGCGCCGTGGATGTCACGCTTTGTGATGCCGATGGCTTACCACTGGATATGGGCACCCTATTTGATGAGGCGATTCCCGCCTCCCATAGCGACTATTTCGAGCATCTGGAAACGATTACCCCGCAGCAGCATAAGGCGCGGGATAACCGCCGCTTGCTGTATCACATCATGAGCGAGCAAAGCTTCACCAACCTACCCAGCGAGTGGTGGCACTTCGATTACGGCGATCAATTATGGGCCCACTATGGGCCGCATGAGTATGCTCTTTACGGCCCGGCAGAGCTGGATACCATTGAAAATCGCTGGCGAAGGCAGTTGGGGTAATGAGTAGCTAAGGGTATTCCTGGCGCGCGTGCAGAACGTTAACTATTTCAATGCTGCCTGCCGCTAAGCGGTAAACCACGGTGTCGTTAGGGTGCACGACGGCTTCTCGCGTACCGACAACACGGCCTGGGCGGTACAGGCAGGAATGCTGGGGTAGCCGCCTCAATCGCTTCTTCAATGGCTTGATAAAGCGCTTCGGCAGCGTAAGGGTTACGTAGGCTGGGATAGTCGAGAATAGCCCACAGTGATTCGCGGGCCTGGGGGCGCCACTCAACTAGCAGCATCACGACGCTTATCGATAAGCTCGCGCATCTCACCCATGACGTCATCGTGGGGGATTGAAGGCCGGGGATCATCCAGGCTGGCCTGCACGCGCTCGCGGAACCAACGCTGGTAGCTGTCGGCCTGCTCCTGCGTCTCAAACTCGCTGATAATCGGATCCAGTGGGGTGCCCATAAAGCGCCTCCTGTGTATGTTTGTGCCCGTCTAGTGCACCGCAGCCCTTTCTGTAAGCCTGAATGAGTAATTGGCGCTGCTCACACCGCTGGCGCTTCAAGCTCCAAAAAGCGCCGCACCCGGGCAATCGCCGAGCCGGTATTACCATGGTAAGAGCGGTAGGCAGAAAGGATTTTGCTACGCCCGGTATACAAGCGCGCCATACGGATGGCATTTTCATTGGCATCAGCACCCGCATTGGTGAAAAACACCTTACTGAAACCAGCGGGCGCTTTGGCGATAATGCGCTTGGCCGCTTCGCCACGGGCTAAATTGGCATGGGCCGGGGAAATGGTACACAGGCTTGCTGCCTGGGCCTGAATCGCGCTCACCACCTTGGGGTGCTGATGGCCGATATTGGTATTGACGAGCTGGCTGCTAAAATCCAGATACGAGCGTCCCACATAGTCCCATACGCGACACCCTTCAGCCCCTGCAATCACCATGGAGTCTAGGCTGCCTTGCAGTGCCCACGAGTGAAAAACATACTGGCAGTCTAGGCTGTGCACATAGGCATTATCCACCTCGCTGGCTGGTGGATGTGAAGCAGCAACATTGGCATTCATAGCAAGCACCCTGTTTAATCCATCGTAATAGCGTGCTAATCAGCCTAGAGACATAGGTCCTTGAGGCTGTAGGGCCAGTCTTCAGATAACACCGTGACAGTCAATGTCACATCGGTCGTTGCTAACTGGTCCTACACGCCTGTGCTACGGTTGATTAAAGTGAAACACCGATGGGCACGTTCGCCGTCTAAACCGTTAACTCATATGGAGATATCGCAATGCCTAGCGTACTTATCACCGGCGCCACTTCCGGGTTTGGTAGAGCAGCAGCGCAGCGCTTTGCTAAAGCAGGCTGGTCGTTGATTTTAACCGGCCGCCGTCAGGAACGTTTAGATGCCCTGGAAAAAGAACTAAGCCAGCAGGTAAATGTGCTGACACTGCCGCTGGATGTTCGCGACAGCGACGCGGTGACAACGGCGATTAGTGGCCTGCCAGAAGCGTTTCTTCCGCTCACTTGCTTGATTAACAATGCAGGGTTGGCGCTAGCACCGGAACCGGCGCAAAAGGTGGCGTTGGAGGATTGGCATACCATGATCGATACCAATATCACCGGCTTGGTCAACGTGACTCACGCGGCGTTGCCGCTACTGCTCAAAAACAGTGAAGGCGCCAGCATTCTCAACCTTGGTTCGGTAGCCGGGCAGTGGCCCTATCCAGGCGGGCATGTCTATGGGGCATCAAAAGCCTTTGTTCAGCAGTTCAGCTATAACCTGCGCTGCGATCTTTTAGGCACAGGTGTGCGGGTAACCGACCTGGCACCCGGTATGGCGGAAACCGAGTTTACGCTGGTTAGAACCAAAGGCGACCAGGCCGCTTCGGATGCGCTTTATAAAAGCACCACGCCACTTCAGGCAGAAGACATTGCCGAGCAACTTTATTATCTCGCGACACTGCCACCGCATATCAATATTAACCGCCTGGAAATTATGCCGGTCCGCCAAGCATGGTCAGCGTTTGCGGTTGATCGCGATCCTGCTTAACTGAATCAGCTTAAGAAAGCTAACATCAAAAAAAGCGTCGAACCTGGGGGTTCGACGCTCGTATCGGCATACTACAGAGTGTTTAAGCCTGGCTTTAAACGCCTACCGGCCCACCGTCACGCTTTTGGATAACCACGGTCGATGCCCTAGGGCGTACTTGGCCGCTGGTTGCCACAGTGGCGTCTTGGATCAGCGCGCTACCATCGGCGGGCCAATTGCTCGGGTGCTGGATATTAATAAACAGCGCGGTTTTATCCGGCGTGGTAAATATACCCGTCACTTCGCAGCCGTTGGGCCCGACCGCAAAGCGCTTGAGCTGCTGCTGGTTACTGTTATTGACGACCGGCCCAGTACCGCTGATAGCGTCCAGTGCTCCTGGCACAACGGCTAGCACTTGGTCGTTGGTGTACTCAGCCACCCCTTCATAGCCGTTATCGGTCTCGATCCAGAGAATGCCCTGACCGTCACCGCGCTCGTCAAACCAGAGCCCGTCGGGGCTGGCAAACTGGTTCATTTCGGTTAGTCCAGACAGGTTCTCAGCGTCGTCTGCGGCCGCGCCAAACACAAACACTTCCCAGCTAAAGGCATTGGGCAAGCGGCTTTCGCGCCAGCGAACAATGTGCCCTGCGCCGTTATTGGCACGCGGGTTGGCGGCATTGGTGGGGGCAGTCTCGTAGCCAACCCCCACTTGGGCAACCTCGTCGCCATCGTTAGTAAAAGTCGGTTCGCTATCACTGTCACTACGCTGCGAATTGTTGGTCAGCGTTAGATACACTTCACCAGAAGCTGGATCCACCGTTGCCCATTCGGGTCGGTCCATCGGGGTGGCGCCCATCAAATCCGCTGCATCGCAGGTATTGATAATCACACCGGCTAAATCGTTCTCTGCCAAGCCCAGCGCCGCTGCCAATGTGCGGCCATCGCGCGTCTGAGCATCAGGGGTTAGCGGCAGCCACTCACCGCTACCGTCGGCGTGAAAACGAGCCGCATAAAGAGTGCCGTTATCCATATATTTGTTGCCGATGGCAAGGCGGTCGTAGCGCTCGCCGGGGCGGTTGGCGTCGGCGGGATCCCAAGCGGCGTCCGAGACGTACTTGTACACATACTCATTGCGGGCATCGTGGCCTGAGTAATAAACAATTGGCTGACCGGCTTCCAGCTTACCCAGCCAGCAGCCCTCGTGGCGGAAACGCCCCAGCGCTGTACGCTTAACCGCTAGCGCATCGCTGTAAGGGTCGATTTCGACCTGATAACCGAAGGTACGTGCTTCGTTGCGATAATCGTCTTCCGCGCGCTCGCCCCTTGGCGTGATATTAAAGCGGGCAAACTCGTCATTTTCTTCTGAGGCGTCACCCGCCGAGGTTTCCCAGGCGTAACGGCCACGCTCGGTGGGAATGCCGATACGGGCGTCGTCCTGGAAGCGCTCGCCGGTGTGCACAAAGACATTCGGCCAGTTCTCTTCGCAGGCAATATAGGTGCCCCAGGGCGTGATGCCGTGCCCACAGTTATTGTTGGTACCCCGGGTCTGGGTGCCCGCTGGCGAAAAGCGTGTTTTAACATAGTCACTGCCCGCCACAGGGCCAGCCAGATCCATTGCCGTTGCGCTAGTAAAGCGGCGGTTATAGCGCGAGCCCGGCACATGCGCCCATTGCCCGCTGGCGTCTTTTTCGACTTCGACAATGGTGACACCATGGGCATTGATCTCGGTGCGCGACTCCTCCGCCGGACGCTCACCTTCATCCGCGTTAGTGGGACCACCTTGGGGTGCCCACAGGGCGGCTTGATCAATGTATTCGTTATTAAGCGCCAAAATAAAACGCCGCGAGGCGCTGTCGGTATCCAGCGGGAAGGCATCCATACCATCGTGGTGCATGCCCACACTGGCGGCCTGGCGCTCGGCGGTCATTGGCTGGTCGGGCTGCCAGCTGTCACCCGCGCTTAGCGGCGTGCCCCAAGGCACTAATACCTGGGCCATATAGCCCTCCGGCACCACCACGGCATCGGTACGTGAGCCATTGACCGCTTCAAACGCCAGCGTGAGCGGTGTTTTTTGTGATCCGTTTGAGGCAAGCGCCTGGGCGGCACCGCCAAAACTGAGCATGGAGGCAGCCGCCACGCTCAAGCCACCCCGCATTACATCACGCCGCGAGACATGGCGCGCCAATACCTCGGCGAAGGGTTGGTTGCCGCTTTGGTTAAACAGGCGATGATCTTCGATCTCTTTACTCATTTTTTGCGCTCCCCGGTCATTTTTTAGCCAACGGTTTAACGTCAATAGCCTATCGAAGCGAAATGACAGGACTGTGACCGCCTGTCTGCATTTGGGTGAAGCTTCGGGGTGGTAGACGCCTTGGCCACTCAAATCTTATTGAGGGATATCGATAACTCTGCTAAATTAACGCTAATAGTTATCATTAACATGGGGGTTTCCCTCTCATGCAGCTGCCCGATAAGGGTGCTGAACAGAGCGATGCGCCTGCAGCGGCTCGTCACGTGGGTAGCCGAGCGCTTCTCGGCAAGCGTCGCCAGCATTTTAAACGCGCAGGCGTACTTTTGCCGCCCTCAACAGCAGGGAGATGATTCATGATCCAAGCTCAAAAAATCGCAATTTTAGAAGCCTTTGACAACGCCCGTACCGCTCAACCGCGCCTTCCCGCCCTTGAGATAGCCGAACGTTTAGCGATCAGCGAAGGCGAGCTTCAAGCCGCCCGCCTTGGCCGCGAGGTGTCGACACTACCATTGGCGCCCCATGAGCTTGCCGAGCATTTCAGCCTGCTAGGGCAGGTCAAAGCATTAACGCGATCGCGGCTGGCGGTGCTGGAACAACAAGGCGACTACCCGGCACTGAGTGGCGGTTCGCATACGGGTCTGCTGCTCGACCCGGGCGGCTTGGATCTGCGACTGCTCTACACCCACTGGCACTGGGCCTGCTTGATTCGAGACCTGATCCCTCAGCAGGATGGCCGTGAGACATGGCGCTGGAGCGTTCAGGTCTTTGACCGCCATGGTCGAGCCATTCACAAATGCTTTGCGCTGGAGAACCCGCTACCACCCGCATGGGCCGCCTTGGCGGCACTCGGCAATACAGACTCACCGGCCTTTACTCAGCTGGCGCCGCGTTCACAGCGACCGCTCCCCAGCGTGCCTAGCCTTGCCGGCGAATGGGGGGCGATGCGCGATGTGCACCAATTTTTTGCGCTGCTACAGCGCCATCGCTTGGAACGCATCGAAGCCAACCGGCTAATGGAAGGCCGCTATACCCGCGCGCTGCCCGTGCAGGCCCTGGAAACAGCGCTCCAGCACGCCAGCCAACGGGCACTGCCGTTGATGCTGTTTGTCGCCAGCCCCGGCTGCGTGCAGATCCGCACCGGCACACTGCCTGCCCCGCAACGTGCCCGCGGCTGGCTAAACCTGTTGGGTGAACAGTTCACCCTGCACCTCAACGACAGCGCCATTGACCAAGTGTGGCAAGTCAACAAACCCAATCGCGACGGCGGCGTCACCAGCATTGAAGCCTTCGATGCCGAGGGCTCGCTAGCCCTGCAGCTTTACGCGCAGCGCCAGGAAGGCCGGGCGGAAAGACGCGAGTGGCGGCAGCTCCTCGACGAACTAGGTCGTTGCCAGGAGGTCGCATGATGCCCACCCGCTTAGCCTCACGCGTGTTCGCCGCTATCACGCTCGGATGGCTGCTCGCCGGTGCACCGCTGGCCCATGCTGACGAACGCTGGATAGTCCTCGGCGGCGATATTGCCGCCACCCTGGCGGCGCTGGATGCCGACGCCAACGTGGTCGCCCGGGACGATACCGTGCTTTATCCCCCGCAGATGGCCGCCCTACCGTCAGTCGGCTATCTGCGCCAGCTTTCCGCTGAAAGCGTGCTTTCGCTTCAGCCTGACCGCGTGCTGGCAGCGGGGCACGCAGGCCCGCAAGAAGTGTTGGAGCAGCTAGCGGCCGTCGGTGTCACGGTTGAGACGATCAACGCCCCACCTACCTTGGATGCCATTGCCGACAAGGTGCGTACCGTTGGCCGACTCACCGGTCGCAGCGAGGAAGGCGACGCATTAGCCAGCGAGTTGGACCAAAAGCTTGAGCGGTTAGCGCGACTACCGCCGCTACCGCCGACCCGCGCGATGTTTATCCTCCAGCATAGCGGCTTAACCCCCCGGGTGGCGGGCAGCGACACAGCAGCGCATACCGCCCTAGAAGCCATTAGCCTTGAAAATGCGTTTGCGGCGATGGCGGGCTACCAAAGCGTCGGTGCCGAAGCGCTTGCCAAGCAGGCCCCCGAGCTGGTGATTATGTCCCAGCGCGGGCTAAACGCCCTCGGCGGTGAAGCGGCGCTATGGCAGCTACCCGGCATGGCGCTAACGCCAGCGGGCCGCGAGCAACAGCTGATTGTGATTGATGACCAAGCGCTGCTCGGCTTTGGCCCCCGCGCCCCTGATCAGCTACTCACTCTGCGCCAAGCCGCCGAAGACCTCTTGGGTGCGCCCACCACCGCCCAGGTGAGCCCATGATCGCCAGCCTCAACGCCTATCGCTACCGGATCTGGCTGCCAGCCAGCCGCGCGCCACGCGTGCTAATTGGTTTAATCGCCGCCCTGATGCTGGCCTTAGCGTGGGGGGCCACCTCTGGCGCGCTGGGTATCTCCCCCTGGGCCCTGTTAACCGGCAACGCCGATGCTCTCAGCGTACAGGTGTGGTGGCAGCTGCGTTTGCCGCGCTTACTGCTGGGTGTGGTGGTCGGTGCGATGCTGGCAGGCAGCGGCGCGGCAATGCAGGGCCTGTTCCGCAACCCGTTAGCCGACCCAACATTGTTGGGGCTTGCCAGCGGCGCAGGGCTGTTTGTCGCGCTCTGGATAGTGCTTTTCCAAGGCAGCGGTGCGGCCAGCCTTTACGGTCAGTTTGCCGCGGGCTTTCTGGGCGCCCTAAGCGTATGCGTCATCGTGTTTAGCCTGGCCAAGCGCCAAGGCGGCGGCAGCGCTGCGGTCATGACGTTGCTGTTGGCGGGCCTGGCGATTAACACCTTGGCTGGCGCTGGCGGCGGCCTGCTGGCGTTTATCGCCAGCGATGAAGAACTCCGTCAGCTCAGCCTGTGGGGCATGGGTAGCCTCACCAACTCACTCTGGCGCACGACGGCGCTGGCCCTGGTGTTGATGCCGCTGGCCTTGTGGCTGTTGCTGCGCAGCGCCAGCGAACTCGATCTGCTGCAGCTTGGCGAAACCACCGCCCATGCCGCAGGGTTAGACGCGCCACGCCTCAAACGCCGTATCGTCGTGGCCACCTCGCTGGGCGTTGGGCTATGCGTGGCGTTAACCGGCGTGATTGGCTTTCTTGGCCTGCTGGTGCCGCACTGCCTACGGCTATGGCTGGGGCCTGGTCACCGCCTGCTGCTGCCCGCGTCGATGCTCGGTGGCGCCCTGCTATTAGTGGTCGCCGACACCCTGGCACGCACGCTTGGCGCACCGGCAGAGATCCCGGTGGGATTGCTGACGAGCCTTCTAGGCGGGCCCTATTTCCTTTATCTCCTCATGCGCCGGAGCCGTTCATGCTAACCCTGCATCAGGCGGGCTTGCTGGCCACGCCCGCGTTAGCCCCTCTTGACGGCAGCATTCGCCCCGGCGAGCTACTCGCCATTGTCGGCCCCAACGGTGCGGGCAAGAGCACGCTGCTTAGCATGCTGTCAGGCTTTCGCCCTGCCGAGCAGGGCGAGCTTCACCTGGATGGAAAACCCTTGCGCGAATGGCCGATCAGCGAGCTTGCCAGCCGCCGCGCGCTGGTCGCCCAGCAGGAACCGCTCGGGTTTGATTGGCGAGTCGACGAGTTGGTGTGCCTAGGTTGCAACCCAGAGCAATCGCTGGTCGCCGAGCTGCTAGACGACTTGGACTTGACCCACCTTGCCACGCGCAGCGTGCTCTCGCTTTCCGGCGGCGAACGCCAGCGGGTGATGGTGGCAAGGGGCGCCTGCCAGCTCCTCTCAAGGCGTTCTCCTACCGCCAAGGATGGCGGTCTTCTCCTGCTGGATGAGCCGACCAGTGCGCTGGATATCGGCCAACAGCAGCGCCTGATGCGCCAGCTACGTGCCTGGGCCGTGCAGCGCCATATGGCGGTCGTCTGTGTGCTTCACGACCTGAACCTGGCAGGCACCTACGCTGATCGTGTCTGGCTAATGCATCAAGGCAAGCGTATTGACCATGGCCTCCCCCACCAAGTGCTCAACCCCGCCACCATCGCTGACGTTTATGCGGCCGAGCTGCAGCATGTTGAGGGCGGCACCCAAGGCAAGCCGCTGCTGGCCCTGATGCCTTGATCCATCCGTCATCAAACCAGCATTAACCATCCCATTGAGTAGCGCCGCCGTGGTATAAATCCATACTTATCCATACGTAACGGACTGTTTACGCATCAGCGAGTGCCAATGGGGAGTGAGGATGGGACTTATACGCGCCCTATGGATAGCGTTGGCGGCAATCAGTTTTAGTATCGGCGTAGTGGGTATTTTTCTACCCCTGCTGCCTACCACCGTGTTTATGCTGATGGCGGTTTACTGCGCCTCCAAAGGCTCACCGCGTTTCGAAGCATGGATTCGCTCGCGCCACTATGTCGGCCCACTGCTGTTGAACTGGGAACAAGAGCGCGCTATCCCCCGGCGCGCTAAGCTAGCCGCCGTGGGCATGCTAGCGGCGAGCGCGCTGCTTATCATCTGGTCACTGGGAGAAGGTTGGCTGCGCTGGGCGCTGGTCGTTTTCCTGACCGTCGTTGCGCTATGGCTGGTCACCCGGCCCGAGCCGTCTTCCTCGCCTTAGCACGCTACATCGGCACCTTATGGGTAGAAACCACTTGGCGCAGGCCCATAAAGGAGCGGATCTGGCGTACACCGGGCAGGTAGAGCAGCTGTTCGGCATGCAGCCGGTTGAAGCTTTGGCTGTCCCGGGTGCGCACCAGCATAAAGTAGTCGAACTCCCCCGTGACCACGTGGCACTCCATACAGCCGGACACTTTCTGGGCCGCCTCTTCAAAGGCGGCGAAGGATTCCGGCGTCGAGCGATCCAGCACCACGCCAATCAATACCACCATCCCCGCCTGAAGCTGTTCCGGGTCTAAATGCGCCACCACCCGGCTGATCACCCCGTCCCGTTTGAGCTTTTCCACCCGCCGTAAACACGCCGCAGGGCTCAGGCTCACCTGCTCCGCCAATGCCACATTGGAAAGTGTAGCGTCGTCTTGCAGCAGCTTAAGAATACGCCGATCTGTTCGGTCTAGTTCAGCCGCCTGATCATCAGGCTCAGCGCCTGAACGGGAGGTTTTTGAGCGCACTATTATTTACCTTATTGATATTTAAACACCATTTAAAACCATAGAAATCACTTAACACCAACATTAATTGCTTCAAAAGCTTTCATTTTGCAACACAAAAATTGCAGCTAACACTTAGTATAAATAGCAGAGCGCGCCAACTGTTCACACATAGCTTTCACAAAAACCTTTCACAAAACCCTCGCCAAGCGAGCTTTCTATTTCGCACTGAAACGCTTAAAAGCTGGAGCCTGTTATGAACCTAGAACGCTTTCCACGTTACCCGCTGACGTTTGGCCCCTCCCCCATCACGCCGCTAAAACGGCTGAGTGAACATCTCGGCGGTGAAGTCGAGCTCTACGCCAAGCGCGAAGACTGCAATAGCGGCCTGGCCTTTGGCGGTAACAAAACCCGCAAGCTGGAGTACCTGATTCCCGAAGCGCTGGAACAGGGCTGCGATACGCTGGTATCGATTGGCGGCATTCAGTCCAACCAGACCCGCCAGGTCGCGGCGGTTGCCGCTCATCTGGGTATGCAGTGCGTGCTGGTACAGGAAAATTGGGTCAACTACGCCGACGCGGTCTATGACCGGGTGGGCAATATCGAGATGTCGCGCATCATGGGCGCCGACGTGCGCCTGGACGACGCGGGGTTCGATATCGGCATTCGCCCCAGCTGGGAGCAGGCCATGGAAGATGTTCGCCAGCGTGGCGGTAAGCCCTTCCCGATTCCTGCGGGTTGTTCCGAGCACCCGTATGGCGGATTAGGCTTCGTGGGCTTTGCCGAAGAGGTGCGCCAGCAGGAGAAAGAGCTGGGCTTCACCTTTGACTATATCGTGGTGTGCTCGGTCACCGGCAGCACCCAGGCAGGCATGGTGGTGGGCTTTGCCGCTGATGGCCGTGCCCAGCGAGTGATCGGCATTGACGCGTCTGCCAAACCCGAGCAAACCCGCGAACAGATCCTACGCATCGCCCGCAACACCGCCGAACTGGTGGAACTGGAAGGCGGCATAACCGATGACGATGTGATTTTGGATACCCGCTATGGCGGCCCGGAATACGGCCTGCCCAATGAAGGCACGCTGGAAGCCATTCGCCTGTGCGCCCGCCTGGAAGGTGTACTCACCGACCCGGTTTACGAAGGCAAATCCATGCACGGCATGATCGATAGGGTGCGCAACGGTGAATTCCCCGCTGGCTCCAAAGTGCTTTACGCCCACCTGGGCGGCGTACCGGCGCTAAATGCCTATAGTTTCCTGTTTCGTAACGGTTAACGGCTAAGCATCCGCCCTGCCCGCCTGATCTGGCGTCTCAATGACGCCGATCAGGCGGTGTGGCTAACAGCCGCGTTTTCAAGCACCTTGCTATAAAAGCACTGTACAAATGTAGAGCAGAATTTACACTCGGCGTATAAGATTCCCATCGATGAGGATATGCCATGTCGTCACCGCTTCCCGCCCACCTCACCCTTGACCAACTCGCACAACGCCCAGCACCGCTGCCTGACGTAGAGTTACTCGGCCTGGATATGGGCTGGTATATCGTTCGTTTACACCAACATGGTAGCGCTAGCCTGCTGGTCGATGCACAAGGCGAAACTAAGCGCTTTACCGGCACGCAATGGGTCAGCCGGGCGCTTGCCCCGCTTGGCTTTACCCACGGCATTCTGACCTGGGCCGATGCCACCGATGAGATGATTGGTAACGACAGCCCGCCAGTTTCCGCCCAGCAGCGCATGGCCTACGGCGTTCGGGTGGCGTTTGCAACGCGCCATTAAGCGCCAGCACATTAGCTATACCTTACCTAAAGCCATTGACGCTTAGTCGTTGATGCTTAGCAGGGAGCCTCCATGGCTTTCCGCTAAGCCTGCCTATAAGATTCATAGTGAGCCATCAAACGCTTTCAATTTACGGTTATAAAAATTAATTCTCCAAAGGATGGACTCTATGCGCGATGATGAAAAATACACCAATATTGAGGAACAGCTGCTGTATCTTCAAAAGCTATTAGATGAAGAAGATACAACGGCCCTAAAAGAGCTGTTCACCGAGCTTGATAGCTTGGAGATTGCGCGCACACTTGAGTCCTTTCCGGCCAAAACACGAAATTATCTTTGGGAATATGTTCCTGACGATTTAATCGGCGAGGTGCTCGCCGAAGTTGACGAGGATATTCGTGGCGACTACATCGAAGATTTATCTGCCAGCGACGTAGAGCAAATTGTTAAAGGCCTGGATGCTCAAGAAGTTGCTGAAGTACTGGATGTTGCCGACGAAGCCATCAAAACCAGCGTTTACGCCAGCTTAGACCAGGATATTCGCGCCCAGGTCGAGAATCTTCATGCCTATGAAGATGATGTGGTGGGGCGCTACATGGACCCCGAAACGGTCAATGTAAAACAAGGCGTGTCGTTAGAAGCCGTGCAACGCTATATCCGCATTCACCACCTGCTCGACGATGAGTCACAGCAGATCATGATTACGGACAAGGATAAGCGCTTACTCGGCACCTTGACCCTGATTGATTTAATCAAACAGCCACAAGATGCCGTGGTTGATGATTATATGGATGATTTCTTCACCCTGAATGATCAAATGAAAGTCAGCGATGCCGCCGCGTTATTGCGCTCTAAAGAACTCCACTTTGTCCCCGTATGCGATAGCGAAGGGTTATTGGTCGGCCAGCTCAACTCCGCTGACGTATTAGAAATCACCCAAGATGATGCCGACCTGACGCTTAAACATATGTCCGGCGTCAGTGATGAAGAAGAAGTCTTTACCCCGATCATGCGAAGCACCAAAAGCCGCGGCATTTGGCTGGGCATTAATCTGTTAACCGCTTTTCTAGCCGCTTTTGTGATTGGGCAGTTTGAAGCGGTCTTAGATCAAATTGTCGCGCTGGCGATTTTGATGCCAGTCGTTGCCAGCATGGGGGGTATCGCCGGCAGTCAAACCCTCACCGTCGTCATACGCGGTATAGCGCTGGGCCAGCTCGCGGGTAACAATATAAAGTGGCTTTATAACAAAGAGATGTGGGTGGGCATGAGTAACGGCCTGGTGTGGGCATTAGTGGTCGGCTTAATTGCCCATATTTGGTTTGGCGACGCCATGATTACGCTGGTGATTACACTGGCCATCTTTATCAATATGAGCCTGGCCAATGTCGCTGGGGTGCTGATTCCATTGGTGTTGAAAAAGCTGCAGATTGATCCAGCGTTATCCGGCGCGGTGATTTTAACCACCGTTACCGATGTAGTTGGATTTTTGTCGTTCCTGGGGCTGGCGACGCTGATTATCTTGTGAGAAGTAACCATGCCTGGGGCGGGCAACTCAGAATTAAGCGCTCATAGCCGCTAGGCTCTCTGTTCACTTCGCCCGCTAACATTTATCTAGTGTTATGCTGTTGTGCCTCACTTAATGCGGGGCTTTTTATTGACCGCTGATAACCGAGAACTGATAACCGAGAGAGGCTCATGCTCCCCGACTACTCCGTGATTGCCTGGCTGTTGATCGCATTTTCCGTGTACCTGACCGGTGTTTCCAAGGGCGGTTTTGCAGGGGGATTCGGTACGCTCTCGGTGCCGTTAATGGCACTGGCGATCAGCCCTGCCCAAGCGGCGGGCCTGCTGCTTCCACTACTGCTTGTGATGGATGTGTTTGCAGTCAAAGCTTGGTGGGGTAAGCACGACATGACCGAAGTATGGCGCTTTGTACCGGGATTATTCATTGGTGTTGCTATCGGTACGCTGCTGTTTGGCAGCCTAAGCGAACAGGGTTTGCGCCTGACACTGGGCATTATCACCTTGCTATTCGCCACGTATATGCTGCTAAAACCCGTCGCCAAGAAGCCCATTTCCACTCGGTGGGCACTGCCTGCAGCAAGCATCTGTGGGTTTACCAGCTTCATGGCCCACGCCGGGGCGCCGCCGCTCAATGTCTATTTGCTGCCGCGCAAGCTGTCGAAAGAGACCTTTATCGCCACCTGCGCCGTCACGTTTGCAGTGGTCAACGTCATCAAACTGGCGCCGTACATGTGGCTTGGCGAGATTAATGTGACCAGCGCCTGGGCCTCGCTACTGCTAGTGCCCATCGCCTGGATCGGCGTACGCAACGGCCTCTGGATGCAAAGCCGCGTCGACGAAGCGCTGTTTTATCGTTTGGTGATTCTGGCCATGTTCTTGGTCGGCTTTAATCTGATTTGGCAGGCGCTGAGTTGATTAGCGGTGGCGTAGGGAAACCGCGGGGTTAGTGGCTCGCCAGTCTAAGCGCCGCCACCCTTCGACGCTAGCCACCTCGGCCAATACCGGGTCTGGATTAACCGCCACTGGGCAATCCACATATTGCAGCAGCGGTAGGTCGTTGCGGGAGTCTGAGTAGAAGGTGGTGTGGCTGGGGGTGATCTGCTGCTCGGCCAGCCACTGTTTCAGGCGCAGCACTTTCCCGCCACGATAGGAAAAAATACCCTCGCTGCCGCCGGTATAGCGCGCGTCTTCATTAATGCCGTTCTCGACGCTTAGCTCTACCGCCAGCACGTGCTCAATGCCCAGGGTGGTCGCAATCGGCTCGACCAGATGGCGCGACGAGGCGGAAATCAGTAGCAGGGTATCGCCTGCCTGACGATGCGCTTCCAGACAGGCCCAGGCCTGCTCAAAAATACGCGGCTGCAGGTGGGTAGCAACGAAGCGCTCGACTTCTTTTTGCACATCGCTCACCCGGCGCCCACGCAGCGGTGCCAGGGTCATGGCTAAATACTCTTCCAACTTTAACTTACCCGCGTGATAGGCCTGGTGCATTTGCGCCGCCCGCGCCATAAAGACGTCGGCATCGCTGATCCAACCTTGCTCTATCATCCATAAATTCCAGCGGTCGCTGCAGTCTCCATCCAGGAGGGTGTCGTCAAGATCAAACAGGGCCAGGCGCATGGAAGCACTCCTATCGTCGCGGGTTGGCGGCGCGTAGGGTATGCCAAAGGTGATGACAAAACGATGACGATGATAAGGACTTAAGGGGTCAACCACGCCGCCGCAAATTCATCCGCGGGTAACGGGTGACCAAACCAATAGCCCTGCGCTTCATTACAGCCCATTTCGGCCAGCAAACGGGCCTGCTCTGGGGTTTCGACGCCTTCTGCCACGGTCTTCATTTCTAACGCCTGCGCCATAGCAATAATGGTTTTCACGATGGTGCGATCATTTTTGTTTTCGAGCATTTCGCGCACAAAGGAGATGTCAATTTTCAGTGTATCGGCGGCGAAGCGGCGCAAATAAGCGAGCGAAGAATAGCCGGTGCCAAAGTCGTCAATAGCGAGCAGATAGCCTGCTCGGCGCATGGTGTGAGTAATCTCAACGGCCTGGTCAGGGTCACGCATAAACTCGCTTTCGGTGAGCTCCAGCCCAATAGCACTCGGCGGCACACCGGCGGTGAGACGGGCAATATGCGCCGTCAAATGGGGGTCAGCAAACTGCTGGGCGGAAAGGTTAACCGATAGCCGTCCGGGCAGCGGTGTATTGCCTGTTTGCCAAACGCTTAACTGCCTTGCTGCCTCCGTTAACAGCCAGTCGCCGTGCATACGAATCAAACCGCACTCTTCCGCTAGCGGGATAAATTCGCAGGGGCTGACCCAGCCCAACTCGGCGTCGTACCAGCGGCATAGTGCTTCGGCACCGGTAAGCCGCCCGCTAATCAGGTCTACCTGGGGCTGAAAATAAAGCTTTAGTTTGTGCTCATTGATGGCAGCGCTGAGCCGTTCGCTCATCACTTGGCGACGCTGAAGCCCATGGCGCATGGTTTGGGTATAAGGGCAGGTGCTATTTTCACGCTGTTTGGCGTGATGCAGGGCAATGCTGGCGGCGTTAAACAACTCGCTGGTATGGCTTACCTCTTGCGGATAGCAACCAAAGCCGATACTCACCTCAAGGTGAAAGATACGCTGCTCAATGGCGATCGGGCGGCTCACCTCCGCCCGTAACTGCGTCACAATACGGTGGACATCGCTCTCAGTAGCGCCCGTCACCAACACGGCAAACTCATCGCCTGATAGCCGCGCTAAATAGCTATCTGAGAGGTCTACCTGGCGTAAACGACCGGCCACCGTCATCAACAGTTGATCGCCCACGTGGTGCCCGTGCAGATCGTTCACTTCTTTGAAACGCCGGATATCCAATAGCAGCAAACTAAGCGTGTGCTTTTCCTGCTGCGCGTCATTTCCCAGGCGCTGCAACAACTCCAGAAAGCATGCCCTATTGGGCAACCCGGTGGTGCTATCCATATAGGCCAGCTGGTGCATGCGGCGGTGGTCGCGGCGGCGCTCAAGCTCTGCCGAGGCGCCGGTAGAAAGGATTTGCAACACAGAGGTGGCAAACGCATTGGTGGTCAGCGGTTGACGGTAAAAAACCACTATCACACCGATGGCCTCGCCGTTGATATTATCCAGGCGACGCCCAATCCACGCTCTAGCTTGTAGCGAGGAACCCGGCAACGACAATAGGGGCCCATCTCGCACCACTGCCTCGCGATCGCGGACGATTTGCTCGCTGGGCGTTGCTGATATGGCAAACGATAGTTGTTCAAGTTGAACGCCGTCTACCACCCTACTAACGGTCGTCGCCTGCCCGCCTACCTGCCCCCCTCGCTGTAGAGGCTTATCCAATAGGGCAATAAAGCCTGCATCGGCTTCAAGCACCTCAACCAGGGTACTTATCAGTTGTTGAAAATAGCCATCTCCGTCTTGAATGGTGACCGTAGAGGCAACCTGCACAACGGCGTTTTGCACCCGCTGGGCCTCTTGCTGATCGGTGACATCCGAGATAAAGCCTTCCAGACAGACGACCTTGCCGACCTCATCCATCACCGCTTGGCCCTGCTCCCACATCCACCGGTAGCCGCCGTCGCGGTGGCGCAACCGGTAGGTCATGCGATAAGGTCGCTGGCTGGCAATCGCCGCCTGCACTTCACGAAATAGTCTGTCTTGATCGTCGCGATGAATGAGCGCAGCAAAGCTGATCAGCCGATTATGCTGCAACTCGTCAGGTCGATACCCGGTAAGCTCTTCGGCCCCCTGGCTAACCAGTTGCATGCTCCAATCGCGGTCATTCAAACAGCGGTAGGCCATGCCCGGCAGATGGTTCAACAAGGTGTTCAGCCGGCGCTCGCTTTCCCGCGCGACGGCTTCGCTTTTTCTTAATGCCTGCTCGGCCTTTTGGCGACTCAGCTCTGTCCCCGCCTGGGCGGCGGCAATTTGCAGTATTTCATTGGCTAACTCGCCCATCTGCAGGGGGGAGTTTTTGAGCACAGCCAACAAACCAATCAGCGCGCCATTCGGCGCATAGAGCGCGCGCCCCGAATAGCCCTCGGCACCCAGTTCACCAAGCAGCTTGTCGTCAGGAAAGCGTGATTGAACATCACGCGCATATAGGCAAGGCTCGCACCCCAGTGCGGTTTCACAAGGGGTACCGGCTAGCGGGTAAGTCATATTGCTGAGCAAGCCACCCTGTGACCAAACCGCCAGCGTCTCAGCTTGGTGGTGCTGAGTCACATCGGCCACTAGCACATGGTCAACGCCCAGCACTGTCGCTAAGCGTTCAACCAGGGTGGTATAAAAGCGCGGCGTTCCACTGTGTGCGGCCCCTTCGGCCAGCTGGCGAAAAATGTCTGCCGCTTCGATTCCTATCTGCATCAGTGCTCTCACCCGTGACTAGCTTTCTTCAGCTTAACTTGAAAGTGGCCCGTAAAGGACAGCCTCTGAAACATCTAAGCATCTATACAAAAAACTTAACGACAGAACAGGGGTTAATATAGCGGGCGTTTAACGATTCATTGCCTCCGGCAGGTAGAGAGCGATACCTGGAAAGGTATGCATTAAGGCAATCGCCAACAGCATCAGTAGGAAGAACGGGAGCGTGGCTTTGGTAATGGTCAGGATATCCTTCCCGGTTAGCCCCTGAATCACGAACAGGTTGAAGCCCACTGGCGGCGTGATCTGCGACATTTCGACCACCACGACCAGATAAATCCCAAACCAGATCAGATCAAACCCAGCGGCACTCACCAGCGGCATAATAATCGCGGTGACCAGCAGAATCAGCGAGATGCCGTCGAGAAAACAGCCCATCACCAGCAGCAGTAAGGTAAGCGCAATCAGCAGCATGGTGGGCGATAGCCCCATTTCGCCAATCGCCTGGGCCAGCTTCATGGGCACCTGGGTAAAGCCCATGGCCGACGTCAAAAACGACGCCCCGGCGATAATAAACGCGATCATGCAGGCGGTACGCACGGCGGCAAACAGCGCGCTTTTGAAGATTTCACGATCAAAATGGCCGTTAAAGCGCGCAATTACCATCGACAGCACCACACCCACCGCCGCGGCCTCCGTGGGCGATGCCAAGCCGCCATAAATCGAAAAGATGATCCCACCGATTAACAGCAAAATAGGCACCAGTGACCCGGTATTGCGCAGTTTTTCGGCAAAGCTCATAAAGGCTTCATCCTCACCGGCCAGCCCTTCGCGGTTGCCTTTATACAGCGCCCATACGATGAGATAACTCATGAACATCGCCAAAATCATCAGGCCTGGGCCAATACCGGCCATGAATAGCCGGGAAATCGACTGTTCAGTGACCACACCGTAGACGATCAGCATGATGGAGGGCGGAATTAACAACCCCAGGGTCGAGGCGCTGGCCAGCGTGCCGATTGCCATATTGCTGTCGTAGCCCCGCCGTTCAAGCTCCGGCAGGGTCATTTTACCCACCGTGGCGCACGTCGCCGCCGATGAGCCGCAAACGGCGGCAAACATCCCGCTACCAATAATATTGGTGTGCAGCAAACGTCCCGGCACGCGGTTTAACCACGGCGACAGGCCGCGAAACATATTATCGGCAAGCCCGGAGCGAAACAGAATCTCGCCCATCCAGATAAACATCGGCAGCGCGGTAAGATCCCAGCCGTAGCTGGCACCCCAAAAGTCGGAAGCCAGGATCGCCCCGGGTGAGAACGCGCTAAAGAAGGCTAACGCGATCCAGGCAGTGCCGATCAACGCAAAGGCGATCCACACCCCGCTTCCCAACAGCAACACAAGGGTCAATACAGTAGCGAGACTGAGGGTTAGCACGGGAGCATCTCCAGAGAAAAAGACATGGCCTGAGTGGCTATCGGCTTGGTTGACATAGACCTGGCTGACATAGAACTGGCTGACATAGACTCAGCCCCCCTCGCTGTCATCGGGGGCCGCTGGTGCCTGCGCAGGGTCCTGAAAACTCGCCGGGTCGCGAATGGCAATTCGCAGCGCCATGAACAGGGCCTCCACCAGCGCCAGACACAACAGCCCGACGCTAGCCACGAGTACCAGCTGTGGAATCCACAGTGGAATCGACACAAACCCCGAAGACACATCGTTGTACTGCAGGCTTTCTCTCACCAACCCAATCAGGCCGTAGCTGAGCGCTAGACTGATCGCCAGGGCGATGACGAGACCCAACACCTCGAACCAGACACGAACTGCCGGTGGCAATCGGGTAATCAGCAGCGTCATACGAATATGGGCGTGGTGCACAAAGGTGTAGGCCAAGCCCAAAAAGGTCGCCCCGACCAATAGATAAGACGCAATTTCCGAAACGCCGGTAATCCGCAGGCCCAAACGGCTCAGGCTCACTAGCACCATCAGTGCGTCTACCACGCGAAAAGTCACTTGGAGCGCTATCAGCGCACAGATCGCCACCATGCACAGCGCCGCGCCCCACGCCCCCAGGCGATAGAGTTTGTCGAATTTAAACGTCATGTTCGCAGTCTCACTAAGCGCATGAAAAAAGCAGAGGCGGGGCGACCACCTCTGCACAGACAGCACGATGGCACTCAGTTATCGCGCTGCTCGCGGTAGGTGTCCAGCGCCTGTTCGGCGTCGTCATCGGCGCGCGATTGCCAGTCTTCAAACAGTTCATCGCCGGCTTCTTGCAGCGCCTCTGAAATAGCCTCGTTAGGCTCAGACACCGTGATGCCGTTCTCTTGCAGCGCGGCCAGGCTTGCCTGGTTATCTTCGCGACTCATCTCCCAGCCACGCGCTTCAGCGCGCTCGGCGGCTGCCATCAGGGCTTCCTGCGTTGCGTCATCCAGGCCATCGAAACTACGCTGGCTGATAAACACAATATTTTTGGGCAGCCACAAATTAGCGTCGGTGTAGTCGCTGACATAATCCCATGCGGCCATGGCATTACCGGTAGAGCTTGAGGTGATCATGGCATCCACCCGGCCGGTGCTGAAGGCGGTGGGAATGTCGGACTCTTCGGTTTCTGTCGGGCTACCCCCCAGGTTCTCGATAAAACGCTGGGTGTTAATATTCGGTGCCCGGACGCGCAGGCCCTCAAACTGTTCAGGGTCGGTGAGCGGCTCAGCGGTATAAATGCCCTGTGCCGGCCAGGCAACCGCGTAGAGTGGCATCAGCCCCTCCTCGGCGAACAGCTCGGTGATCATCGGCTTGGTGGCTTCCCACAGTGCATAAGCATCGTCATAGCTACCCGCCACCCCCGGCAGGGTATCGACTTCAAAGATCGGGTCCTCGTTGGAGAGCACCGACAGGAAAATTTCCCCCGCATCGATGGTGCCGCGGCGAACTGACGGCTTGATCTCCCCGTGCGAGACCAGCGAACCGCCGCTATGCACGGTAATAGTTAATTCGCCATCGGTGGCGTCAGCCACATCCTCAGCGAACTGCTTATTATTTTGGGTATGAAAACTGGCATCGCCGTAGGGCGTCGCCATGGTCCACTCGGCGGCCTGGGCCGCTGCCGACAAACCGCAGGCTGTCGCCAGTAACAGTGTGGAAGGGAGCAGTGTGGACGTGAGTGTCTTGCGCATAGTGAGAATCCTCTTTAGCTATTATCTTATATCGACTAACAGCGATGTGCCGTAAGTACCTGTGTATTAGTACCAGCGTAAGCGTTGAGCGGCCTACATTCGCGAACGCTAACCAACGCTTTTATCACGCCGGTGAATAACGTCATAAGCGGCTAATCACTATTTCCTCAAACGATTGGCACTGGGCAAGCTCTGTTTATATCTTTAGGGTGGATTACAATTCAGCTTCAGCCAAGTAAAAATCTCAACCGCATCAACGCTAGGAGTTGCTATGACCATCCCCCTGCTTAATTGCGATATGGGCGAAAGTTTCGGTAACTGGCGCCTCGGCCTGGATGCCGATGCGATGCCTTTCGTCGACTGCGCCAACATCGCCTGCGGTTTCCATGCCTCCGACCCCCATGTGATGCGCCGCACCGTCAAGCTAGCGGTACACAATGGCGTTCGCATTGGCGCGCACCCCGGTTACCCAGATTTGATGGGCTTCGGGCGGCGCTCCATGGCCTGCTCGCCGGAAGAAGCGGAAGATATGGTGCTTTATCAGGTAGGCGCCTTGGCAGGCATATGCCAGGCCGAAGGCACCCGGCTGAGCTACGTCAAACCCCATGGTGCGCTTTACAACGACATGGCCGCCAACCCGGCACTGCTCGAAGGCGTCGTGCGCGCGGTGCGAGCTTACGACGCCAGCCTGCCATTAATGATGATGGCCACCGCCGACCCCGAGCCGCACCGCGAATTAGCCGCCAAGCTGGGCATTACCCTGTGGTTTGAGACCTTTGCCGATCGTGCCTACGACGCCAACGGCCACCTCGCCTCCCGGCGCCTGCCTAATGCCGTGCACCACGATCAAAACACCATCGTCAATCAAGCGGTGAAGCTAGCCAAAAGCGAGCCGCTTACCGCGCTCGACGGCACTCAATTGCAACTACCCTGCGATACGCTATGTGTTCACGGCGATAACCCTGAATCAGTGGCCGCCGTGCGCGCTATTCGCGAAGCCTTTCAAACGCTGGAGCAGGCGTGAAACCCACTATTGAAAGCAGTCGTATTGAAATACGCATTGAAACCGCCGCCATGGATGCCCTGATGGTGCGCTTGTTCGACGCCATCGACGAAGCCAATATGGCCTGGGTCATCGCCGCCGACCAAGCGCTGCGCAAGACCTTTGGTGCGGCGCTCATTGATCTGGTGCCCTCTTACACCACGCTATTAGTCCATTACGACTGCCAGCAGGCAACCCATACCGAAGCCCTGCAACTTATTAACAAGGCGCTTTCAGGCCTTACCCCTGTGGATACGCAAGCCGGTGAGCTGCACGATATTCCCGTGTGGTACGACGAAAGCGTGGGCCCTGAGTTACCCAAGGTTGCTCAGCGCGCCGGCTTAAGCGTCGACGAGCTGATTGAACAGCACTGCCAACATGACTACTGCGTTTTCGCGCTGGGGTTTGCCCCCGGCTATGGGTTTATGGGCCTAGTGGATGAAGCGATCGCCACGCCGCGTTTAAAGACACCGCGCAGCAAGGTCGCCGCCGGCAGCGTGGGCATTGCCGATCGCCAAACCGCCATTTATCCGCTGCTCTCGCCGGGTGGCTGGAACATTCTGGGTCGTACCAACGTGGCGCTATTCGAGCACGCCAAGCGCGGCGAGCCACTGCTGCGCCCCGGCGATAAGGTACGCTTTAGAGCGATCTCTCGGGATGAGTTTGAAGCAGACGGCGGCGATACCACGCCCATGGAGGAGCGCTCATGAGCCAAGCGGCTAGCCACAAAGCACAAAAAGGGCTGATCGTTAAACAGACGGGGCCACTGGCGCTGATTCAAGACGCCGGGCGCTTTGGCGTCGCTCACCTAGGCGTTACCCAGGGCGGTGCCGCCGACTGGATCGCGTTTCGCTGGGCCAACTGGCTGCTGGGCAACGCCTCAAACAGCGCCGCGCTGGAAATTGTCATGGGAGGCGGTTTAAGCCTTGAAAGCGAACGCGAGGTGCACCTGGCGTTGACCGGCGCCGACCTGGATGCCCAGCTGGATGGCAAGCCACTGGCGCCCAACGCCCGCTTTCAGCTACTGCCTGGCCAGCGCCTGGTATTTCGCCAGCCGCGTCAGGGCCTGCGCGCCTATCTCGCCTTTCCCGGCGGGCTGAATGCGCCGGAGGTGCTGGGCAGCCGCGCCTGCACTGCCCGCGAGCAATTCGGCGGCCTGCACGAAGATGGCAAACCGCTACAAGTGGGCGATCGCTTAACCTGGCAAGGCACCGCCCCGGCGATGCGGCGTATCGCTGACGACCAAGCCCCGCGCATGCCCGTGTCTGGCTGCCGCCTGCCCATCGTGCTCGGCTCGCAAATCGCCTCGTTCAGTGGCCGTGCGCTTTTTCAGGCCTTCAACCAGCCGTGGACGGTGGATAACCGCGCCGACCGCATGGGCGTGCGGCTCACCGGCCCTGCCCTACACGGCTCGCTGACGGGGATTATTTCCGAAGGCATTCCGCTAGGCGCGGTGCAGGTGCCGCAAGACGGTCAGCCCATCGTGCTGATGAACGACCGCCAGACAATCGGCGGCTACCCGCGCCTGGGTGCCCTCACGCCGATCGCCTGCGCTACCCTCGCCCAGTGCCTGCCCGGCACCCAGGTGTGGTTAACCCCGGTCAGCGCCAGCCAGGCCCAGGATGACTACCGGCATCAGCTAGGAGTTTGGGTAGGTGGCTGACGGCGCTTTTTACCCAGCTCTTCGGCGATGGCATTTAAGAAGGCATCTCTTGATGCTTGATGCGGCTTGGTCACTAGGCTAACGCTGACAAACAGCCCGCTCGCCACCACGATGCCCCACACGCCGGCGGGCAAGCCCAACAGCGAGTTACCGGTGGCGTACATTAACAATACAAAAACGCTCGTTCCCACCACGCTCGCCAGCGCCCCGGCAGCGGAACCGCCTTTCCAGTAAAAGGCCCCGATAATCGTGGGCACCATGGCCACCAGGCCAGAAGAGGCCGCCACCGAGAGTATCGCGATAAGATCCAACTGCAGCTCGGCAAAGCCCATTGCCATCAGCGCAATCACCGGCACCACAAACTTCCCCACCAGCAGCTGACGCTTTTCACTGGCATTGGGTTTGACGTTGGCATTCGTTTTTAAATTGGCATAGACGTCGCGAGACAGCATAGAGGCCAGCGTCAGCATAATCGAATCAATGGTGGACACTGCTGCTGCCATGATGCCGATCATCACGATCACGCCGAGCACCGGGGGAACAAACGAAGAGCCCAGCAGCGTGGGCGTGGCTAAATCTGAACTTTCAAGGCCGGGAAACGCGACCAGCGCCGAGAACCCCCATAGCACCGAGACGATGGTGTAGATAAAGCCAAACACCAAAAAGCCAAGCAGCATCTGGCGCATGGAGCGCAGCGAGGCGGGCATGAACAGGCGCTGGCTAACCTGCGGATTAGACAGGCTAAAGAAGAACCAGGGAATGGTCAGCCCCAAAAAGGTCACAACGTTAAATAGCCCCGGCCCAGGCACCGTTAGCGACTGCGGATGCTCGGTTGCCAGCGTATCGAATAGCGCCCCAAAGCCACCCAGGCCTTGGATCACCAAAAACGCTACTAGCGTGGAAGCCACGATCATCATGATGGCCTGGAGCGAGTCGGTCCACATTACCGAACGAATCCCCGCCACATAGGAGAAGAAAATAGCGATCACTGTCGCCAGCACCACGCCGGTGGTAAAGGTAATCGCGCCATCGGTCATGCCCTGTAGCAGGTAGCCAACGCCGGCAAGCTGAACCGCCGAGTAAGGAATCAGAAAGACACAGCTGGCAATCGAGACCGCCATGGCGACATGTTTACTATGGTAGCGGTACCCCAACATTTCGCTGGGAGTCACAAAACCAAATTGTTTGCCGACGGCCCAAAATTTGGGCCCAAAAATAGCCACCAGGGAAACACCGGCAAAGTAGATGATTTCAAAACCTAGCGCCCCCACCCCGCCGGCGTAGGTAAGGCCTGCCAGTCCCACCATCATAAACGCGCTGTACGTCGTCGCACTGTAGCTCAGCGCCGAGACAAACCCGTTCATTTTCCGGTTGCCCAAAAAGTAGCCGGCCATACTGTCGAGCTGGCCCTGCCGGGACATCAGCGCAATCACGATGGCGATGGCAAAATAGACGGCGATAGACCACCAAATTAACGTTTCAGTCATCGCTGTGTTCCTCAAAATCCCTGGTGATCAACACATTCAGCGCGATAACAACGAGCCCTGCACACGCCCAAAACAGGAAGCTGCCATACCAGCGCGCCACATCGCTCAACAGCGTGTAGGGCACTAAACCGCTCAGCAAGACGACGGCCCATACGAGCCATATCCATTTACTGCGTTTCAATGTCAGCTCCTTTCAGCGCGGAAGCGAAAATTTAACAATAGCGGGTTTCAGCACCCAAAAAAACCCGCATCCGAGGATGCGGGTTTCACTTACAAGCTCATACCCATAGCGAGTACGAAAGTCAGTGATGTTTACGCGACGTCGAAACGATCCGCGTTCATCACTTTTGTCCAGGCGGCGACAAAGTCTTTGACGAACTTCTCGTCGTTGTCGTCCTGAGCGTAGACTTCGGCATAGGAGCGCAGCACCGAGTTAGAACCAAACACCAGATCGGTGCGGGTCGCGGTCCACTTCACGGCGCCCGTTTCACGGTCACGGATTTCATAGGCGCTGTTGCTGACCGGGTTCCAGCTGTTGTTCATATCGGTCAGGTTAACGAAGAAATCATTGGTCAGCTGGCCTTCACGGTCAGTGAATACGCCGTGCTTGGTGCCACCGTAGTTGGTGCCCAGTACCCGCATACCGCCAAGCAGCACGGTCATTTCCGGCGCGGTAAGGCCCATCAGCTGAGTGCGATCCAGCAGCATCTCTTCCGGCTTAACCACGTAGTCTTTCTTCTGCCAGTTACGGAAACCGTCAGCCAGTGGCTCAAGCGGCTCAAACGAATCCCCATCGGTCATTTCAGCGGTTGCATCACCGCGGCCTTTGGTGAACGGCACGCGAACGTCGTAGCCCGCCGCCTTGGCGGCTTTTTCGACCCCTAGGCTACCCGCCAGCACAATCACGTCGGCAACGCTGGCGCCGGTGTCGGCTGAAATCTGCTCGTATACCGCCAGCACTTTGGCGAGGCGATCAGGCTCGTTGCCTTCCCAATCTTTCTGGGGCGCCAAGCGAATGCGCGCACCGTTGGCACCGCCACGCATGTCAGAGCCACGGTAGGTACGGGCACTGTCCCACGCGGTGCTGATCATGTCGCTATTGCTAAGGCCAGCCTCGGCGATTTTCTGCTTAACCACTTCTTCACTGTAATCGATGCTGCCAGCCGGCACCGGATCTTGCCAGATCAAATCGTCAGCAGGCACGTCTGGGCCGATGTAACGTGTTTTCGGACCTAGATCACGGTGGGTCAGCTTGAACCACGCCTTAGCAAACGTATGCTTGAAGTACTCGGGATCCGCCATGAATTTTTCACAAATATCACGATAGATCGGGTCTATCTTCATCGCCATGTCCGCATCGGTCATAATCGGATTGTGGCGAATAGACGGGTCAGTGGCATCAACCGGCTTGTCTTCTTCCTTAATGTTGACAGGCTCCCACTGATTAGCACCAGCCGGGCTCTTTTTAAGCTCCCACTCGTAGCCAAACAGCAGGTCGAAGTAGCCCATGTCAAACTGGGTCGGGTTGGTGGTCCAAGCGCCTTCAATACCGGATGTTACGGCATTGCTCGCTTTGCCATCCATGTGCGGGTTGCCCCAGCCAAAGCCCTGGTTTTCGACCGCAGACGCTTCAGGCTCGGCGCTCAGCTCTGCCGCATCACCGTTACCGTGGCACTTACCTACGGTGTGACCACCGGCGGTGAGAGCCGCTGTTTCTTCGTCGTTCATCGCCATGCGCGCAAACGTCGTGCGCACGTGCTCTGCCGTCATTTGCGGGTCGGGCACACCGTTAACGCCTTCAGGGTTAACGTAGATAAGGCCCATCTGCACCGCCGCCAGCGGGTTTTCCATGGTGTCTGGCTTGGTCACGTCTTCGTAACGTTCGTCAGAAGGTGCTAGCCACTCTTTCTCAGCACCCCAGTAAATATCTTTTTCCGGGTGCCAAATATCTTCGCGGCCAAACGAGAAGCCATAGGCAGGCAGGCCCATGGACTCATAGGCGGCAGTACCAGCCAGAATAAACAGGTCAGCCCAGCTGAGTTTATTGCCGTACTTTTTCTTGATCGGCCACAGCAAACGACGGGCTTTATCCAGGCTGGTATTGTCTGGCCAGGAGTTGAGCGGGGCAAAACGCTGGCTGCCAGAACCACCGCCGCCACGGCCGTCGGCTAGGCGATAGGTGCCCGCCGCGTGCCAAGCCAGGCGAATCATCAGACCACCGTAGTGACCCCAATCAGCTGGCCACCAGGTTTGGCTGTCGGTCATTAGCGCATGGACATCTTGCTTAAGCGCGTCAAAATCGAGCTTTCTGACTTCTTCGCGATAGTCGAAGTCAGCATCCATAGGGTTCGTTTTGCGATCGTGCTGATGCAAAATATCCAAGTTAATGCTTTCCGGCCACCAGTCTTTATTCGACGTGCCGCTTGAGGTATTGCCACCGTGCATGACAGGACATTTACCACTCATATTGCTCTCCCCTTCTTGCTTTTGTCTTGGTCACCACCAAGCCAACAAATGATGAGCGCCCTGCGATCTGTTTATCGTTCTGCGAACTGCGCAGAAAGCAGAAAAAGGACGCTGCATTTACATAACGCTGCATTTACATAACACAGTTTTAAAGCACTTCTCTTATAGTCACAATTTGCTTTTCATCAATGCTCTAATAGCTTTTATCGATCATGCTGTAAAACCCGTGCTGGTGGCCTCCGGTGGCTACTGTCATAGGTATCTACTTTTATCGACCGGGCTTGTCAAATTGATCGGGCTTGTCAAATCGACCGTCCTGGGGCTGCGCCTCGCTGCCCTCGCGGAGGCGCTCAATCGACGCATTTCCCTGCTGCGAGAGGGTTGCGAGGCGGTCAATCTGTTCATCCAGCCGCGGCAGAGCCTCCTGACGGTAGCGCGAGAGATCATCGATCGCGCCCATGACCTCGCCGAAGGCCTCTTCAAGCACGTGCATATCGAGCATCGCGCCGGATGCCCGCTTCTGGATATCCACGCCCTGTTGGCGCAGGGCCTTCGCGGTGCCGCCAATCATTTGCGAAGTGGTGTAATTGAGGGCTTCAACGCGGTCGAGCACCAGGCGCTGGTTGGCCATCGCCATGGCCACGGTGACCGCCACGGTGAGGGCCGACACGGTGACGTTGATCGCCCTGTCCACGCCGCGCATCAATTCGCGGTTGTTGCGGATGATGACCTCCAGTGCCAGCACGCCCTGCTGGCTCACCGCCAGCTGCTGCTGAAGGTCCACAATGCGCTGACGGAGGGGAAAGAGCAGCTCTTCCTCGATAAATTGACGCTGGGGATCATCGCTATCGCGGGCGGCGATAGCGTCCTGCAGGCGGCGGTCGATCAAACGGCCCAAGGCAATTTGGCGGTTCAGCTCGCGCAGAATCTTATTGAGCGCCTGCTGGTCATCGCTCAGGGTGAGGTTGTCTCGATGCAGCATGTCGCGACCGCTTTCCAGCTCTTCGATGATCGCGTCTAGCGCCTGCTGGGCATTCTCAAACTTTTGGAAATAGCGCTGCACACGGCTGTCGATGCCGGGAATCATCGCCAATACACGATCCAGCGGGCTCGACGCCAAGCGGTGGCGAGCAGGGTCGAGCCCTTCCATGCGCCCGCGCAGATCGCTCAGCGCCTTGGCGACCGGGCCGCCTTCGTCGCCCTGGTGGGCAAGCTTGCGCAGCGGCGTCTGCAGCATGGCACTGCGATGGGCGGCCTGCTGCTGTAGCTCAAGCCCCATCTCGTCCACGGCGCGGCGCTGGCGAACCAGCGATTCCTCGTCACCTTCGTCGAGGATGTCGCCGACAAAGCGGTCGGCCATGGCCTCAAGCTCGGGGTCGATGTCACGTTCGATGTCATGCTCTATATCATGGTCATCGGGCACAGCCGAATCGGCCTGGCTTGGGCTTGCCCCTAATTGACTCGCGATCTCGTCCACCGGCGGCAGGGAGAGGCGACGATCGTCATCGGGTTGCTGCGTCATGGGCATCTCCTGAGCTGTCAATAAAACCGTCGTAAAGGTCGCACGGCACCACTGGCCGTCGGGTTAATCCTTGCGCGCATAGCGATCGGCGCCTTCGACAAAGCGACGTAGGTCCTCTAACGCCTTATCGGTGGTCACCGACGCCTGGGGGCGCGCCGTCTCGATACGCGCCATGGAGACGGCGGTATCGTCGAGCACGGTCAGCGCCGATTCGATCCGCGCGGAGAGCTCGTTCAGGCGGTGTTCGGTCTCTACCAGCAGATCCAGACGCCGCACCAGCGCGGCGCGCTCCTCCTCGCTCAGCTGCTTGCCTTTGGCCAGACGACGCCGCACGTAATCGCCGTCGACGCTGACCACCCCGCGCGCCTGGGAGGCCATGGTGGTCAGCGTGTCCACCGCGCCAAGACACACCTGAGACACCAGCCCGCGCGAACGCTCGAAGGCCAGCTCGCCCGTGTGAAAGCGGCTACTCAGCACGTCTAGCACATGGCGGTAGCGGCTGTAGAGCCGGTCCGCCAGAATCGCCAGATCGGGGCGGTTAACCGCCAACAAGTGCTGCTTGGTTCGGCACATGGCCAACACCAGATCGTCGGCGCCCTCGGGCGGTCTTTCCGGGTCAAGCACGATTACCCCTGCTTCATAGGCCTTGCGCTCCTCCTCAGCGCGCCGCTGACGTACCTCGGCCACTCGCTGGGCCTCCCGGCGACGCTCGCGACGCCGGGCCAGCCAGCCGCGCAGCGTACGCTCAATGGGCAGTGCCACGGGAATGGCAACGATGCCCGCCAGCCAGCCCAACAGGCTAGGGCTGAAACCACCCCACAGCGAGGTCAGCCACAGCAGCATGCTGATGAAAGGAACGATCAGGCAATAGCGGAGGACTACCTGCAGCCGCCCCTGGGCCGCCACCGGCAGCGCCAGGGCAGGATTGACGAGGCCCACTAGCAGCCAAGGCAGGCAGGTCATAAACAGGCCATAGGAAAATCCCTGCAGGAATCCCAACATCGATGCGATTATCCTTCGTTAATGGAATACAAACGCCGAGTGTAGAGCAACTGGGTAAGGACGATAAGTATTAGCCAAACTGCAACGCGGCTAAATGCCGATAAAGCTCGCTGGTGTTGATCAATTCGCTGTGTGTCCCTGCGGCCACAAGCCGCCCGCCGTCAAGTACCAGCAGGCGATCCGCGGCGATCACCGTGGCGAGCCGGTGGGCGATAACGATACTGGTGCGATCCACCATCAGCCTGTCCAGCGCCTGCTGCACCAGACGCTCGCTCTCTGCATCCAAGGCGCTGGTGGCTTCGTCCAATAACAGTACTGCGGGATTTTTAAGCAGCGCCCTGGCGATGGCGAGCCGCTGACGCTGACCGCCGGAAAGCTGCACGCCACCGGGGCCAAGCGGGGTATCAAAACCTTGGGGCAACGCGTCGATGAAGTCCAGTGCGCTGGCGTCCTGGGCGGCAAGGCGCAATCTATCGCTATCAGCCTCAGGGTCGCCATAGCGCAGGTTGTCGGCCACCGAGCCGCTAAACAGCACCGGTTCTTGCGCCACTAGCCCCATGGCACCGCGCAAGACGGCAAGGTCTAAGCAACGAATATCACAGCCATCGAGCGTGATATGCCCTTGGCTGGGGTCATAAAAGCGCAGTAGCAGTGCCAAGAGCGTGCTTTTTCCCGCCCCTGATGGCCCCACGACGGCGACCCGCTCGCCGGGTTGGATATGCAGATCGAACGCCTCAAGCGCCGGGGTTTCCCGTCCTGGGTAGCTGAAGGTGATGGTTTCCAGCCTAATCTCACCGCGCAGTGGCTTAGCCAGCGTGTGCGGGTGAGCGGGCGATTGGATAGTCGGCTGGGTATCCAGCAGCTCCAACAGCCGTTCCGCCGCCCCCGACGCGCGCTGCACATCCCCCGCGACTTCGGCCAGGGTGGCGATGGCACCCGCCGCCAGTACGGCATAGAAAATAAACGCTGAGAGTTCACCGGCGCTCATGGTCCCCGCTAACACCGCCTGACCGCCCTGCCAAAGCATTATCCCCACCGCCGTAAACACCACCAGCATCGCCACACCGGTCAGCCAGGCGCGCTGCTGGGTGCGCGCGACGGCGCTGCCAAAGGCTTGCTCCACGCGCTGGCCGTAGTGGGTTTTATCCACGCGCTCGTGGGTAAACGCCTGGAGCGTTTTAATCCCGCTGAGAGCCTCTTCGGCATAGCGGCCCAGTTCGGCCACGCGGTCCTGACTGGTGCGCGAAAGCCGCCGCACCCGGCGGCCGTACCATACGATGGGCAGCAGGGTGGCGGGGATACCCACCAGCACCATCGCCGACAGCCACGGCTGGGTCACCAGCATCAGCACCACCGCCCCTACCAGCATGACCAAATTGCGCAGCGCCAGCGATATCGAGGACCCAAACAGGCTCTGCAGTACGCTGGTGTCCGCAGTCAGCCGTGAGGCTATTTCCCCAGCAGCGCGGCCGTCACTGGCGCTCTCAAAAAAGCTGGGTTCTAACGTGAGTAAGTGATCAAACACCCGCTGGCGCAGATCAGCGGCCAGGCGCTCACCAATCCAAGTCACCTGGTAATAGCGCAGTGCCGAAGCTAGCGCCAGCACGGCCACGACCACCAGCATCAGCACCAGCGTTTGCGCTAATGCCTGGGGATCGGCGTCAAGAAAACCGCGGTCGATCATAAGGCGCAGCCCATTACCTAGCAGTAGCACGCTGCCCGAGGCCATGAGTAGCGCAAGGCCAGCCAGCGCTAGCCGTAGACGGTAGGGGCGAAGCAGACCCAGCAAGCGCAGCAGTACGCGGGGGTTAGGGCGTTGATTCATAGTAGCGAGTGCTCAGCAGAATAGGCGGTCATCGACCATAACAGGAGTGCCGCCAGCCTGCAGCTAACTAAAAAGCCCGCGATTACTCGCGGGCTGTGTAGTTAATGGATCAGTACGCCATGGCTCAGTACTTCATGGCTTAGCGGCTCATTACGCTATCTGGACCTAATCAATCATCGGCAGCAGCGTATTCAAACTATCCCGGGCATCGCCATAGAACATCCGCGTGTTGTCTTTGAAAAACAGCGGATTCTCGATGCCGGAGTAGCCGGTGCCCTGGCCGCGTTTGCTGACAAACACCTGCTTGGCTTCCCACACCTTCAACACCGGCATACCGGCGATAGGGCTATTGGGATCTTCTTCGGCCGCTGGGTTAACGATGTCGTTGGAGCCAATCACGATCACCACGTCGGTAGTGGGGAAGTCGTCGTTGATTTCGTCCATTTCCAGCACGATATCGTAAGGCACCTTGGCCTCCGCCAGCAGTACGTTCATATGCCCTGGCAAGCGGCCCGCGACCGGGTGAATCGCAAAACGTACCGTTTTACCCGCGGCGCGCAGCTTGCGTACCAGGTCGCTCACCGCGGTTTGTGCCTGGGCCACCGCCATGCCGTAACCCGGCACGATAATCACACTGTCGGCGTCGTTCAACGCACTGGCCACGCCACCGGCGTCAATCGCCACCTGCTCACCTTCAATTTCCGCTGCGGGCCCAGTGCTGCCGCCAAAGCCGCCTAGAATCACATTGACGAAGTTGCGGTTCATCGCTTTACACATGATGTACGACAGAATCGCCCCCGATGAGCCCACCAGCGCGCCGGTGACAATCAGCAGGTCGTTGGAGAGGGTAAAACCAACGGCCGCCGCCGCCCAGCCGGAGTAGCTGTTAAGCATGGAGACCACCACCGGCATATCGGCGCCGCCGATGCCCATAATCAGGTGGTAGCCGATAAAGAACGACAGTGCTGCGAGCACCAGCAACGTCCAGAAGCCCGCGCCGTTAAGGTACAAAATTGCCAATAGCAGCGACAACACCGCCGCCCCGGCGTTGAGCAAATGCCCACCGGGCAGTTGGCGTGGTTTGCCGTCAACTTTGCCGGCCAGCTTGCCAAAGGCGATTACCGAGCCGGTGAAGGTCACCGCGCCGATAAAAATAGCGAACACCACCTCAATTTGCAGAAAGGTAAGTTCGTCTGGTGCCTTGGTGGCCACCAGCGCCGCAAAAGCGGAAAACTCCTGCGCAGCGCCGTCAACTGCCTGCGCTGCCATGACGCGACGGCGCTCAAGGTCCGCGCTCCAGGCCACGAACACAGCGGCTAAGCCGACAAAGCTGTGCAGCGCCGCCACTAGCTGGGGCATTTCAGTCATTTCGACCTTGCCCGCCACATAGACGCCGATGCCTGCCCCAATCACCATCATGGGAATAAGCCACCAGTAGCCGCCAATACCCGGGCCTAACGCGGTAAAGAACACCGCCACCGCCATACCGACGATGCCGTACCACACGGCTCGTTTGGCTTTCTCTTGGTTACTCAGACCGCCCAGCGACAGAATAAACAACACACTCGCCGCAATAGCTGCGGCAGATACGAATCCTTGTCCTAACATATCGTCTCTCCGCCGCTTAAGATTTTTGGAACATGGCCAGCATCCGGCGTGTCACCAGGAAGCCACCCACGATATTGATTGACGCGATCAGCACCGAGATCGCCGCTAGGATGCCCACGATCACGCTACTCGTGCCAATCTGCAAAATAGCGCCGAGAATAATGATGCCCGAGATCGCGTTGGTCACCGCCATTAACGGCGTATGCAGCGAGTGACTCACGTTCCAGATCACCTGGAAGCCGATAAAGCAGGCCAGCACAAAAACAATAAAGTGCTGCATAAACGACACCGGTGCCACTTGGCCCAACAGCAGCATCAGCGCGCCACCAACGGCTAATAAACCCACTTGGCGCTTGGTTTGCGCCTTAAAGGTGGCGATCTCAGCGGCTTTTTTCTCCTCCGGCGTGGGTTCCTTCTCTTTCTTTTTCGGCTTCGCCGCGCCAATCGCTTTTACCTTGGGCGGCGGCGGTGGAAAGGTGATCTCGCCCTGGTGGGTGACGGTGGCGCCGCGAATCACGTCGTCGTCCATATTGTGATGAATCACGCCATCTTTCTCGGGCGTTAGATCGGTCAACATATGGCGGATATTGTTAGCGTAAAGGAGCGATGACTGAGTGGCCATGCGCGAGGGGAAATCGCTGTAGCCGATAACGATCACGCCATTATCCGACACCACCCGCTCGTCAGGCTTGGTCAGATCGCAGTTGCCGCCTTTCTCGGCAGCCAAGTCGATAATCACCGAGCCTGGCTTCATGGCGGCGACCATATCGTCCAGCCACAGCTTGGGGGCCGGCTTGCCAGGGATCAGTGCGGTGGTAATCACGATATCCACCTCCGGGGCCTGCTCGCGGAAGCATTCAAGCTGCTTTTCGCGGAACTCCGGGCTGGAGGGCGAGGCATAGCCGCCGCTCTCGGCACCGTCCTGACTCTCGTCAAAATCGAGAAACAGGAACTCGGCGCCCATCGATTCAATTTGCTCGGAGACCTCGGGGCGCACGTCAAAGGCGCGCACCACGGCGCCTAAGCTGGTGGCCGTGCCGATCGCCGCCAACCCTGCCACACCGGCGCCAATCACCAGCACTTTGGCGGGGGGCACTTTGCCTGCCGCCGTCACCTGGCCGGTAAAGAAACGGCCAAAGTTATTGCCCGCCTCAATCACCGCCCGGTAACCGGCGATATTGGCCATGGAGGAGAGCGCGTCCATCTTCTGGGCCCGGGAAATACGCGGCACCATATCCATGGCGATCACGGTGGCGCCCTGGGCTTTGCACTTCTCCAGCAGCGCTTCGTTTTGCGCCGGCCAGAAGAAGGCGATCAATGTCTGGCCTTCGCGCAGCCGCTCGGCCTCTTCCTCGGAGGGCTCGCGGACTTTAATCACTACCTCAGCGTCGCGCCATAGTCCGTCCACACTATCGACCACGGTAACGCCCGCATCGCGATAAGTGTCGTCATTAAAACCCGCCAAAAGACCAGCGCCGGTTTCCACCAGGCACTCGTGCCCGAGTTTCTGAACCTGCTTGGCACTCTCAGGGGTTAGCGCGACACGCGCTTCCCCCGGAGCACTCTCCTTCGGTGCACCTATCTTCATTCTTGTTCTCCCTATTTGAGACTCACTACAGCGCCGTCAATGCGCACGTGAAAAGCAACGCTAACTATTTACCCAACCAGCATCATTACAAGTTAGCAAACCATTATCATAACGAGTTATCAAGCACGCTAGATGTATCGTCTAGCCTCTTATGGCGAGTAGACAGACGTCTATGCGTTTTGAGAGATCACCACTCTGCGACAATGCGCCCTAGCCAAACAAGCGGACTTTAGTTATAGGCAAATAGGGATTGGTTTAGAATAAAGACTTCGAGATAAGCATATTCCAAAACATAAAAAATGAAACCTGACGTGCTCGCTTGGGACTTACTTATCTCATTTCCACGACACGCTCTGGGAGGTCATTATGGAGCTCGATCCGCTGTTATTATCCAGGCTACAGTTTGCCTTTGTGGTTTGTTTTCACGCTATCTTTCCGGTTTTTACGATTGGCTTAGCGTCTTATATCGCCGTTCTGCACGGACTTTTCTATAAAACCGACAACCCGGCATGGGATCGCCTTGCGCTATTTTGGACCAAGGTATTTGCCGTGGTCTTTGGCATGGGGGTGGTCTCGGGAATTGTGATGTCGTTCCAGTTTGGTACCAACTGGAGTAATTTTTCGCTGGCCACCTCGAACTTTTTAGGGCCCGTGCTGAGTTACGAAGTCGTCACGGCGTTCTTCCTGGAAGCCGCCTTTTTGGGCGTACTGCTGTTTGGTCGGCATAAAGTTCCGGAGGGCGTTCACCTGTTTGCTGCGCTTATGGTGGCCGTTGGCACCTTTATTTCTTCGTTTTGGATTCTCGCCGCTAACAGCTGGATGCAGACCCCCGCGGGGTATGAACTGATCGATGGGCGTTTCCATATTACCGCCTGGTCAGAAGCCATTTTTAACCCCTCGTTCTGGTACCGCTTCGCGCATATGGGCATGGCCTCTTTCCTCACCGGTGGTTTTGTGGTGGCGGGGGTGAGCGCCTGGTTTTTGCTACGCAAGCGCGACGTAGAAGCGAACAAAAAGGCGCTTTCCATGTGCTTATGGCTGCTGCTGTTTTTGACGCCCGCGCAGGCCGTGATCGGTGATTTTCACGGGCTTAACACCTTGGAGCACCAGCCGACCAAAGTCGCCGCCATGGAAGCCAACTGGGAGACGCAGTCTAACGCGGCGCTACTTCTGTTCGCCTTGCCTGACCAAGACGCCCAGACCAATCGCTTCGAAATCGGCATTCCCAGCCTGGCAAGCCTGATTCTGACCCACCAAAGCGACGGTGAAGTCCCCGGCATTAGTGACGTCGCCCGCGACGAACAACCGCCGGTGGCGATTGTATTCTGGGCGTTCCGCGTGATGGTGGGGCTGGGTTTATTGATGATTGGGGTGGCCCTGACCGGGCTGCTGCTGCGCCGCCGAGGCCGTGTTTATGAGAGCTCGCGCTACCTAAAAACACTGGTCGTCATGATTGGTTCACCCTTCCTGGCCGTTTTGGCTGGCTGGATCGTGACTGAATCCGGCCGCGCGCCGTGGTTAGTATACGGCGTGATGAGCCATGCCCAAGGGCTAACGCCGTCACTTAGCGGCGGCATGGCGCTGTTCACGCTGCTGGGCTATATCGGCGTCTATAGCGTGGTGTTCTATGCGGGGATCTACTACCTCACACGGGTGGTACGCAACGGTATGCTACCGGCCCCCGAGGAAGTCGCGGGCGAAACCGAGCGGCCCAAGCGGCCCCTTTCCGCGGCCCACACACCGTTCGATGATGGTCTTAAAGGAGCAAACTCATGAACAGCCTTGACCTAACGTTGATTTGGGCGGTTATTATCGGCTTTGGCGTTATCATGTACGTGATGATGGACGGCTTTGATTTGGGGTTAGGAATCCTCTACCCCTTTGCGCCAGACGAAGAGTCCCGCGACGTGATGATGAACTCCATTGCGCCGGTGTGGGATGGCAACGAAACCTGGCTGGTACTGGGCGGCGCGGGTCTGCTTGGGGCCTTCCCGTTGGTCTACTCGGTGTTTCTGCCTGCGCTGTATATTGGTGTGTTTTTGATGTTGGCAGGCTTGATTTTCCGCGGCATCTCGTTTGAGTTTCGCTTCAAATCCAAGCGCAACCGCCACTGGTGGAACCGCGCTTTTTGCTGGGGTTCTGCCATTGCGGCCTTTGCCCAAGGGGCGGTGGTTGGCGCCTACATTCAAGGCTTTGCGGTTGAGGACTTTGTCTATGTCGGCGGCGCGTTCGACTGGTTAACGCCGTTCAGCGTACTGACCGGCCTGGGCCTGATGGCGGGCTACGCGCTGTTAGGCGCCACTTGGTTGATTTTAAAGTCTGAAGGCCACGTTCAGCAGTGGGCCTACCAGATAACGCCGAAGCTGCTGCTGGCGGTGCTGGTAGTCTTCGGCATCGTCAGCCTGTGGACGCCGCTGGTCAGCGTGGAGGTGCGCGATCGCTGGCTCAATCAGCTGCAATTGATCTGGGTTTTTCCCATCCTGGCCATGGTCTGCGCCGCGGCACTCTACCGCGCAGTGAAGCGCCAGCAAGAAGGCCTGCCGTTTGTGATGGCGCTTGGGCTGTTTATTTTTACCTACCTGGGCCTCATTGCCAGCAAATGGCCGGTCATTGTGCCGCCAAACTACACCATCTGGGATGCCGCTTCCGCGCCGGAGTCACAGCTCTTTCTCTTGGTTGGCGTACTGTTTGTAATCCCTGTGGTGCTGGCGTACACCGCCTGGTCGTATTGGGTCTTCCGCGGCAAGGTTAAAGTGGGCGAAGGTTACCACTGAGCCACGCCCGCTGGCGCTAGGTGCCGCCGCTCATGCGGCGGCATTTTTATGGGTGCGCAGATGTCTAGGGCCCATTGGCAACCCTGGTAACGCTCAGAGTTTTACCGTGGGGTCATCGAAGCCTTTGGGTACATAAAGGTTGTGCGGGCCCAGCCGCTTAACATCCGTTTCACCACACAGCGCCATGGTGGTATCCAGCTCTTTATGAATGATGTTGAGCGCCTGGGTAACGCCCTCTTCACCTGCCGCCCCGAGGCCGTAAGTGTAGGCGCGGCCAATGTAAGTGCCCTTGGCCCCAAGGGCGAGCGCCTTGAGAACATCCTGACCGGAACGAATGCCCGAATCCAGATGCACTTCAACATCATCGCCGACTTCGTCCATAATGCTCGGCAGCATGCGAATGGAACTCATCGCGCCATCCAGCTGGCGACCACCGTGATTGGAAACAACAATCGCATCAGCGCCAATCTCCACCGCACAGCGGGCGTCTTCAGGGGTCATAATGCCCTTCACGATCAGCTTGCCGCCCCACCACTCTTTAAACAGGGCAATACGCTTCCAATCGAGCGACACGTCAAAGGCTTCCGAAGTCCAGGTAGATAGCGAGGAAGGGTCCGTCACGCCTTTCGCATGGCCGACGATATTGCCAAACGAGCGCCGCTTAGTCCGCAGCATCTCAAGCCCCCAGGGTATTTTGGTGGCCATGTTGGCGATGGACTTGGCGGTCAGCTTGGGTGGTGCCGACAGCCCGTTCTTAATATCTTTATGGCGCTGCCCCAAGACCTGCAGGTCGACCGTCACGACGATGGCAGAGCAGTTGGCGGCCCTGGCGCGCTCAAACAGGCGACGCATAAAATCGTCGTCCTTAAGGGTATAGACTTGAAACCAAAAGGGCTTTGTTGTGTGCTCGGCGACATCCTCAATTGAGCAGATCGACATGGTCGAAAGCGTAAACGGCACGCCAAACTTCTCAGCCGCCTTGGCCGCCTTAATCTCACCGTCGGCCGACTGCATGCCGGTTAGGCCCACCGGCGCCAGTGCCACCGGCATGGCAACATCCTCCCCAATCATGCTGCTGCGCGTCGAGCGCCCCGACATATCCACCGCAACACGCTGTTTAAGGTGAATCTGGTGGAAGTCGCTGGTGTTCTCGCGAAAGGTCTGTTCCGTCCAACTACCCGACTCGGCATAGTCGTAAAACATTTTTGGCGTACGCCGAACGTAGCGGCGCCGTAAATCTTCAATATTGGTAAAAACCGGCATGTTGAATTCCCCAAGACAGATAGTGCAACTTACTGGATAACCGAAAATGCTACCAGTTTGTTGACACTACGTGCCCTGGGGATACCGCACTTCTTTAGTAGTAGCTGGAATAGCCACGGGGCGTTAAGCGGTCAAATGGCTGCACCGCGACGTTAGGGCTTGAGGTTTTATATACCCCGCCGCCAGCCACAGCTCGGCCTAAAAAAACCCTCAGGCGTTAATTTGATCCCCTTGCATGGCCACAGCAAAGCACTTCAGATGGCCCAGCCACGTGACTAACTTAAAAACGGCTAGCTTTACCGCGCTGATCTGACACGGTTTTTTATTTTAAAAAGGCAGCGATCGAGTCCTCGCATCATTATGTCTTCAACAGCCCTTTTATCTAATACACTAACTTAGCTTTTTTTACTAAGTTAGCCTTGCTATGATGCTTAGAAAACTAATCATACCAATTAAAATTCGCTAGGGAACGCTGGACTTGTACTCATGCTAACTTGCGTGCAACGCACGCCTGCCCCTTGCTTTATCGAACTCGCTGTTTTGACACTGGCTCACCTGGGCCAGCTAAAGAATGGTTCTATCGAAGTAAGGTTCAGATATGACATCCCTTTTGTTGCATAGCGGTAAAACAGACCAGTATCGCGCCCTCGGCGAAACCGGGCAGCCGGTTTATTACTCCGCGCTACAATTACGCAAGGCAATTGCGCGGCGCCTAAAAGGCCGTGAGCGCCACCTTGCTATTCCACAGCGTGACCAGCAAGGCGAAGGCGTTGACTGGTACAGCGGCATAGAGGGCGACGTCGTGCCCTGGAGAAGCGCGACAGAAGGCGAACGAGAAGATGCCCGCATCCAGCTGGCCGCCTTTCAAGAAGAGATTCAAGCCGTTGAAATACCCGATGAAAGCCAGGGCGGTGATCATGAGGTATTTGCGCGTTTGCTCAAGTGGGTATGCCATTTCCCAGATGAAAACTTCGTCTACCTAGTCAATGGCACCCCGGTGATGACTTTCTGGGGCTTTACGCACCCGGAAACCGACCGTCATGCCAATCCACTTCAGTGCCTGTATCCCCAGACGGAACCTGAGCTGGCATCAGCTACTCCCCCTGCCACTCCACCGCTCGCTACTGCAGCCCCTCTCGCTGAAGCGGCCATTGTCGAAGCGCCAGCGCGCCCCTGGTGGCGGCGACTATGGTGGTTGTTTCCGTTAGCACTGCTGCTTGGTCTGCTGCTTTTACTGCTAGGGTTACGAGCCTGCTCCCACCCCATGACAGGGCCCGATATGGGGATCAATCTACCCTCAGGCGACGTTACGGCATTCTCCTCCGCCAAGCCTGGGTGGCAAGGCTGGGATGTCTGGCCCTTTAAGGCGCAGACCCGCGGTGCTGCTTTGCCCAGTGGGTCCGTAGAAATGAATGGCGGCTTCAGCCTGCCGTCCTTCGGCAGTGGTGCCGGGGCGCTCGACTGGGCACTGCCCGACGCTCCTATTGGCCTGCCTGGCGCTGCTCCGGAGTCAGAAGTCGCTAATGCTGACACCTCTTTAGCCTCAGCTGAAACGCCACTGCCGGATGGTGATGGTGAGGGCGAGCTACCCGCGGTTCCCGCGCTATCGCCAGGCGAAGCGCCACAGGCGCCAGCAGAACCGGGTGAAGGTAGCCCTGAAACGATGGCTCCAGCCGAGCTTGGCACAGCCCCAGCGCCGCTAAGCCTGCCCGCCAATACACCCGATGGTGCCGCCGCGTTTCTCAATGGTGATTGGCGCGGTGCCGGCGTCATGGATAGCCAGAGTGGCCGTCCGCTACAGGTAAGGTATGCCTTTGATCAGGGTCAAGGGCAGATGCAAATCCGCCGCGGTGGCGCTAATGGCATGTCCTGTACGGGGCCAGTGGCCGCCACCATGCAAGACGGTGAACTTCAGGTTGAAGCTCAAGAGCGTGCTCGCTGCGAAGACGGCAGCCATTATGAAATGCCGCGGGTGGAGTGCCGTCAAGCCGATGGCGAAATAGCCGATTGCGCCGCCAGCTATGATGATGAACCTTTCCCCATGCAGCTGCAGAAAGCCAGCGAATAGGACGGTAAACGACTTATGTTGCCTGAAATAATTAATTTTGAAGAGGTGGTCACCCTGGTCAGCCACTCCGGTGTTCAGTTTATGGACTTCGGTTTAAAACTGGACCCGCGTAAGGAGCCAGCCGGGGAGTTTATGTACCTGGCTACCGCTGACAAAATGCTGACCCGCCTGCTCGTTAACGAAGAGGATGGCTCTCTCTTTCATGAAGTGGAGTCCGGCACGTTTGAGACCGTCAAACGGCCCCAATTCGATATGGCCATGGCAACCAGCCTCGAGCAGCTTAATGCTGCTTGGCTGCCGCTACCGTTCTTTCGCTTTCGTCCGCCGGGCAAGTTTGATGAGGGACCCAACAACTGGGCACGTATGCGCCTAACCGTGCTCAATGAACCTGACATTGATGGCCACACCCACCGGCTGACATTGGCGTTTGACACCCAAACCCTGACCCGGCGCGACAACACGGCCTACCTCTGCCCGACCCACGATGATGTTAATGCGGGCGCCAACTTCCGCTTAGCGACCAGCACTTCCAATATGCGCTGGTTTCTCGATCAGGCCTGGGTCAGGGAGTGGCTTGAGGAGCTTTTCCGCGAAGCCAACCCGACGTTTGATAGCCAGGAAATGCGTGAAGGCCTGGATGAGTGCCAACACTTGGCGCACTACCTTAACGTGCTCAGCTTGCTGCGCCGCCCGATTGAAGAAGAGCATCGCAAGCAAGTCCCCTATGTAGAAATCCCTGACATTAAAGTGATTTCCCAGCAAGAAGGGGTAATTCCCGTTGATTTGGTGCTGGACGTTGGCAATTCGCGTACCTGCGGCATTCTGATTGAAGATCACGGCCAATCCGGCATGGGCTTAAAGCACAACTATGTGCTTGAGCTACGCGACCTTGTTGATCCTGAACGTGTCTATCGTGACCCCTTTGAAAGCCGCATCGAATTTTCACAAACCTTCTTTGGCAAAGATCACTTATCTGTCAAAAGTGGACGCCACGATGCGTTTCTGTGGCCAACCATTGCACGCGTTGGCGTTGAAGCAGGACGTTTAGCCGGGCGCAGACGCGGCACCGAGGGCTCCACGGGACTCTCAAGCCCCAAACGCTATTTGTGGGACGATGATACTTACCGCCATGGTTGGCGTTTTAACAGCGCCTATGTGCGCACTGACACTGAGCCACACGCCACGGCAGCGCCCTTCTCGCACTTGATCAACGAGCTGGGAGACGCGCTCTATACCCTGGACGAAGACGATCAACTGCCGGTCTTCAAGCCGCACTATTCACGCAGCTCGTTGATGACGTTTATGCTCGCAGAGGTGTTGGCTCAAGCGTTGATGCAGATGAACAGCCCTGCCCAACGTGTTCGACAAGGGCACACGAACCGGCCACGCCATCTACGCTCGATTACGCTCACAGTGCCGCCAGCCCTGCCGCAAGCAGAGCGCAGCCTCTTTGTATCCCGCCTTGAGCAGGCCGTCGCGCTGATCTGGAAAAGCCTGGGTTGGCACGAAGGTGACGAAGAAAGCAACCCCTTCGACGCTAGCGATGACGGCACCTTGCGTGTGCCGATGCCGCGCTTACGCGTGGAGTGGGATGAGGCTTCCTGCGGGCAACTGGTGTATCTCTATACCGAAATCAAGGAGAACTTTGCTGGCCATCCAGAGGAGTTTTTCGCCACGCTTGCCCGCCCCGACAAACTCGACCGTGAGCGCATCAGCCTGGCGACGATCGATATCGGCGGCGGCACGACCGATTTAGTCATTACTGACTACCACCTTGACCGTAACGGCTCGGCAAGCGGGGGCAGTAATGTCTTTGTCGTCCCTGAACAGCGGTTTCGCGACGGCTTTCGTGTCGCGGGTGACGACATCCTGCTGGATGTCATTCAGCTGTTTATCCTCCCCAGCCTTGAAACAGCGCTCAAAGCAGCCGGGGTCGCCTCACCCGATGCCATGATGTCGCGGCTGTGCGGTCAGGAGGGAGCCAATGCTCAGGACCAGGTGCTGCGTCAACAGCTCAACCTGCAGGTGTTTACCCCTCTCGGGCTCGCCCTGCTCGAATCCTATGAAACCTTTGACCCCGAACAACCGACAGGGCCTGAGACCCTTACCTATGGCGAACGCCTTGGCGAACAGGCAGTAAGCGATTCGGTGCATCGCTATGTGGAAAATGCGCTGCGCCGCGAGCTGGGCCTGGATTGCAACTTTAATTTGCTGAGCATTCCGATTACGTTCAATTTGCTGGATGTTCACCGCGCCTTCTTAAAAGATCGTTTCAATATCTGTAAAACCCTGGCCTCGCTGTGCGAAGTCGTCTTTGAGTATCAGTGTGACAACCTTTTGCTGACCGGCCGACCATCACGCTTACCCGGCATTCAAGCGTACCTGCGCAAGATGTTGCCGCTGCCGCCGGGCCGCATTATGCCGATGCAGGGTTATCGTACTGGCAGTTGGTACCCTTTTCATCGCAATGGGCGCATCGATGACCCCAAGAGCACGGCTTCCGTCGGCGCTATGCTTTGCCTGCTGTGCGCTCAGCGTAATCTGTCTAACTTCTTTTTCAATGCGGCGGCGTTACGTCCTTACTCAACCATTCGCCATATTGGCCTGATCGACAATAACAACACGATCCCTAACGCTGATGTGACCTACCGCGACATCGCCACAACCGAAAACGGCACCACGATTCAGTTGGATAAGGAAGGGGACGATGAGACGCCCGTTATTGAGATGCGTGGACCACTAAGGATTGGTTTTCGCCAGCTCAACGCTCAGCGCTGGACCGCTTCACCGCTCTACACCCTGGATTTCACCGCCTCAGGCGCCGACAAACTGGCGAAGGCCGAAGCCAATGGTGGCCAAGCGCCGGTGTTGAAAGTACGCCTAGGGGTCGATGAACGTGCAGGCAAAGGCAGCTTAATCAGTGACCGTTTGAAGGTCGTCAGCGTTGATACTGACGGCGAGAGTAGTTTTAGCCCGCGAGATCTAAAGCTACAGCTCAATACCCTAAATGATGCCGGGCTGGGTGATACCAACTACTGGCTGGATAGCGGGAGCGTGAAACGCATATGAACCAGTTGACCCCAGAGCAGTTAACACCCGAACAGCAGCGACTCAGCCAAGGCTGGCAGGCGTTTCATCAGGGCGCTGGCGCAGCCCTTGAGTGGATTGAAGAGGTACGCGATAGCGCGCCAAGCCTCGACAGTGAAGCCGACAACCTTGGGCTCGCCCTCTATCGCTCTCGCAACCTGGCCCAAAGCTTATCCCACGCGGCGACCACGCCTATGACCGTAGGCTTTTTTGGCCTCTCCCAAGCGGGTAAGTCCTACCTCATCTCCGCGTTAGCCGCCGGTGAAAACGGCAAGCTGGAAACCTGCTATGGCACGTCGCGCCTGGACTTTATCGAGCATGTCAATCCGGTGGGCGGGGGTAAAGAAGCGACCGGCCTGGTCACCCGCTTTAGCCGCGCGTCGCGTTCAGGGCCGTTAGAGTTTCCCGTCGAGCTCAAGCTGTTCAACGAAGTTGAAGTGGCCAAAGTACTGGCGAATGCGTGGTTCAACGACTTCGACCACGAGCGCGAAGACGTTTATGAAATTGATGAAGGGAAGGTCGCCAACCTACTGGCGGCCCATGAGGGCAAGCTAAGTAAGGAACGGCAACCCGGCGTTACCGCGGAAAACGTGGTAGCGCTTTGGGACTACCTGCAAGCGAGCTTTCCCAAGTCAGTCAGCAAACTCAATGCCCGTTACTGGCCACAGGTGGTCAAACTCGCCCCGCAGCTCACTAGCCACCAACGGGCAGAGCTATTCTCGATTCTGTGGGGCGAGCAGCCTGAACTGACTAACCTCTACCGCCAGTTAGCCCAAACGCTTGGCTCCCTGGGGCATGCCTCAAGGGTTTATGCCCCCCTGCGCTGCCTCGTCGCCCCCGATGGCGAAGGGTTTAGCCAGCGCGACAGCATTATGAATGTCGATATTCTTGAGCGCCTAGGCACCCCACAGGATCAGCCGCTGGATGTTTGCCCGGCCAAAGGCGATAGCCTTGGCGCACCGGTCAGTTTGCCCGTCGCTCAGCTGGCTGCGCTAACGGCAGAGCTCACGTTTCCCCTGGTAGAGCCCACCCGAGACCCGCGGGTTGAAAAGGTTGACCTACTCGACTTCCCCGGCTACCGCGGCCGACTCAGCCTGCGTCAAATCGGTGAGGCGGGTAGCCAGGAAGGGCTCTCTCAGCTGCTCCTGCGTGGCAAAGTGGCTTACCTGTTCGAGCGTTACACCGACAGCCAAGAAATGAACGGCTTGGTGGTATGTACGAGCTCCGATAAGCAGAGCGATGTCACCAGCGTCGGGCCGGTACTCACCCGCTGGATAGAAAAAACCCAAGGCGCAACCGCCGCAGAGCGCGGCCAACGTGATCCAGGGCTCATCTGGACCCTCACCATGTTCGATAAGCGCATCGCCGGTGCCTTGCAACAAACCGAAAGCCAGTTACGCGAGGGGTGGGAAGGGCTGGTCAAAATGACCATGCTGGAACGCTTCGGCAGCTTTGACTGGATGCAAGAATGGGCACCTGGGCAAGCCTTTGATAATACCTTTTTGGTGCGTAAGCCGCGTCTACCCGTGCCCTTTTTGGTCAGTCAAGAAGGCCGCGAAGTGGCCATTGATGACAGCGCGCGCGATGCATTAAGCAGTATGCAAAGCACCTTTATTGCTAGCCAAACGGTGCAGCAGCACGTCAATCAGCCGGCCGCGGCCTGGGCGGCCATGCTGGCCCTGGACGATGGCGGCATGGCGCGTATTGGCGACTACCTAGGGCGTATCGCAGGCCTTGAGTACAAGCTAGGGCGTATCGAAAGTCAGCTCGAGGAAACCTATCGCGCCTTGATCACGGATCGCTTAGCCCGCTGGCATTTTGGCGACACCAGCGGTGAAGTCGCCGAGAAACGCGACATTGCGAGCCGTTTCTGGAAGGAGCTGCAAACGCGCCTGCCGTCGCTTGGGGAGCTGCAGCATAACCTTGGGCTACCCGACGAAATCGTCCGCGACCTCTACTTGAGCGACAGCGAAGACAGCTCGTCACCCAACGCAGAAGGCGATGACGACACACCCACAGAGGATGGTGGGCTATATGGCAGCAGTGGCTTTGGGCTAGAGAGTGGTTTCGGTGAGCTGCCCTTCGGCAATGCCCCTGACGAGCCCTCGGCCGCGCCCAGTGCCACGTCGCAGGCCACCGTACTGCAAAGCGCCGATCACCGTTTTGCCCGCGCTATCTACAACGCCTGGGTGGGCCATGTCCGTGAACTGCCCCAACGCCAGGGATTACTAAGCATGCTCGGCCTCGACCGCGAGCTGGTTAAGCTGTTGGCCGATGAACTGATCACCGCGGCCAGTCGGCTAAACGTACAAGACAAACTACACGCTTCATTATTGCAGCGCGTACAAAGCGGCGCCCGCCGGGACCGCCTTGTAGCGCGCCAAGTGTTGTCCGCCCAGTTGATTCTGCAGGATTTCATCGCCTGGCTTGGTTTCCACTACGTTTCAATCGACCAACGCCCAAACAGCTTCGTGGGCAGCAAAACTCACCTCTTCGGTTACGAGCGTCACCCCATTCCAAAGGGCGAACTCCCTCAGCTACCTGAACAACCGGTCAACCAAGCCACGGTGTACCTCGGCGACTGGCTATCAGGACTTTGCCTCATGACTCAAGAGAATGCCGGCCACAGCGGTGGGCGTGAAATCACCATCGAACAAAACGAGCGTCTCGGTGAGGTGTTGGAGCTGTTCTCTGCGAAGGAAAAGGCGCATGCGTAAAATCGAACTCCGCCCATTGTCTGACCCCAAACCCGGGGTCGGCCAGCTAGTGATTATCGGTGGCAATGTAACGGGCGAAGGGATGTCGGTGGACATTCAGCGCAACCAGGATGAACACTTTTTACAAGACAATGGGCAATGGGGCAGTCATCCCTTCAAGTTCCAGCTACCTGCACTGGAAACCGATGCCGACGGCAATCTCACGGCGGTGGTCGACAAGCAGGTCGTCGACCCGCTGCTGGAAAACCCTCATGCAACGAACATGGCCAGATTTTACGGCCCAGATGGCGCCGAATTAGGCAGTGCGCGTATCAAGCTTGCCCGCGACCTACTGCCCTCTGGAGCGAGTGGCAGTACGCCATCCCTCGAAGCTGGGACTGCCATCCACACCCCTGAACCGCCACCTGCGCCAGAACCGGCACCAGCCCCCGTCCCTGAGCCGGCGCCCACCGACCCCGCGCCTGAACCAGCGGCGGCGGAACCCGAACCGCCTGAGGCGACAAAAGCGGGCAGCCGCCGCTGGCTTTGGCTGGCCTTGGCTATCTTACTACTGGTGACCATTCTGGGCGCCGCCGCGTGGTTTGGCTTGGCCGCGCGTGACGACGAACCCAGCGCCAGCGAAACCGTACAAGAAGAGATCCAACCCGAGGAAGAGACTTCCGAACCGGAACCAGAACCGGAACCAGAAGAGGAACCAGAAGAGGAAACCGCAAACGAGGCCGCCGCTGAAACCAATGACGTCGAGCCTGCCGAGCCAAGCCCGGAAGAACCCCCGGCGGTGGTAGCGGCGGCGCCCTGCTCTTTGCAGCGTATGGATGAGCAAGGCGAGCTGGCGTTTATTCAAGGCTGCACCGCAGCCGACGGTGAGGCGGCAGCGGCGATATTAGACGTCATTGATGAAGCGCTCGCCAATGAGCACTGCGGTATTGCCCGCCGCCTCTACGCGCACGAGGCGCTCAACGGTGATGTCCAGGCCGCCCTGGGCTATGCCCGTCAATTTGATCCCGAACAGCATTCACCGAGCGCCTGCTTCCCCGCACCGGATGCCGAAACGGCTATTTTCTGGTACCAGACGGCACAGGGGATCGATGCAGAGAACACGGAAGCCAGCCAGCGCTTGGAGGCACTTGAGGGATGATATTACGCGCAACATTATTAGCCCTGACGGTAAGCCTGACACTGGTCGCCGTGGTGCCCGCACTCGCTGACCAGCGCCCGCTCTTACAAGAGGGCAAAGAAACCCTCTACCAGCGGGTCCTCACTACCCCCGGCTGCCAGCTTACCCAAGCAGCGGGCGTCTCGGGGGGCGAGATTCAACCCGCCTTTAGCCGTTTTTACGTCTATCAGCGCAGTGACGAAAGCGGCGAAAACTGGCTTGAAGTAGGGCCCGATAGCTACGGCAGCGCCATTGGCTGGCTGCCGGAGGCGTGCACCGTCGACTGGAAGATGCAGCTGACGCTGTCATTTACCAATCCCGCCAACCGTGAGCGCCTGATGTTCTTCAAAGAGCGTGACGGCTTGATGCACATCTTTGATGACTTTGAACCGTCTGGCCAGGTGGCGCCTTTACGCGCGCAGCTGCGCCGCGATGGCGAGGCCCCCGGCATTGTCGCGCAGGAACCCGAATACTTTGTCGACCTCCACGAACAGTTTTACCTGCTGCCGATTCTGGAGGGCGAGGAAATCATGACCGAAGCCGGCTTCATGACTCGCTTGCTGCGCGTGGCATCGGTTAGTGAGGCGACTGAAGACACCCAGCAGGAAGCGCAAGATCCGTCAGCGCAGCTACGCGAGTTTAATGCGGGCGTTGTTTTCGTGATCGATTCAACCGCCTCTATGGGTCCTTACATCGAGCGGACCCGGGAAGCCGTTGAACGTATCTACCAGCGCATCGAAGAACAGCAACTAACCGACCAGGTGAAGTTTGGCTTGGTGTCCTACCGCGATAGCGTAGCAGCCGCACCGGAGGTCGAGTACGTCACTCGTATGTTTGCGAACCCTACCGACATCGAGAACGGCAGCGATTTTATGGCCCATGTCGCCGACCTTCGTGAAGCGCAGGCGTCCACCGTCGGCTGGGAAGAAGACGCCTTTGCGGGCGTTATGCAAGCGGTCGAAGAGATCGAGTGGAGCAATTTTGGCGCCCGCTATATTGTCTTGATCACCGATGCCAGCGCCATTGACGGTGACGGCGAGCGCTCGTCAACTGGCTTTAATGCCGACCAAGTCCGCCTTGAGGCTTCCCGTCACGGCATTGCCGTTTATACGTTACACCTCAAAACCCCTGGCGGCGAAAGTAACGGCGACCATGCTAAAGCCGAAGCGCAGTACCGTAACCTGTCGACTTTCGCGGGCACCGGCACCTCGCTGTACTATCCGGTTAACACCGGTGATGTGGCGCTTTTTGGCCAGCGCGTTGATGCATTAGCCTCGGCGATTACCGACCAGGTTCAAGCCGCCTACCTGGGTGACGAAGCCATCGGCAGTGCGTTAAATGCCGATGAGCCCGACGACCCAGGTGAGCAGCGCCTCGTCGATGACCTCGAGGTGATTGGCCATGCCATGCGCCTGGCGTATCTGGGTCAGGTAACCGGTAGCCAGGCCCCGCCGGTCTTTGAAGCATGGATCAGCGACCGCGACCTTATCGCCCAGAATATACCCACCACCGACGTCCGGGTACTACTGACAAAGGGAGAGCTCAGCGACCTTAGCGACGTGGTCAGTGAAATTCTTAGCTCCGCCAACGCCGGGCTTATCTCTCCCACCGACATGTTCGAACGGCTACGCTCTGTCGCCGCCGCAATGGGGGCTGACCCCAGCCAGGTCCAACAAAGCGAGGGGCAGCACTTAGGCGAGCTGGGGCTAATGGGGGAATACCTCGAAGACTTGCCCTATCAAAGCGAGGTGCTCAATCTCGATGAGGAGACTTGGCTGAGCTGGGACGGCCTACAGCAAGAGCGATTCATTAGACGTCTGGCAACCAAGCTTCGCCATTACCAGCGTTATAACGAAGACGTCGACCGCTGGGTGTCGTTGGCGGAAGGCGCTGACCCACGCGATGACGTTTATCCCATTCCCCTTGAAATGATGCCTTAAGCCCCGCCATGCTGAATTTAACGGAGTTACGCGTGGCGCGTGGCGAGGGACATGAACGGCATGAAGTGCACCTGCCTAAGCTTTCGCTCCCCGCTGGCCACGTAGCGGCCATTGTCGGCCCCAGCGGCTGCGGAAAGAGCACGCTGCTGGAAGCGATGGGGCTGTTGCTGGCCCCCAGTGCGCTACACAGCTTTACGCTTGGAACGCCCCCCCAAGACATCGCCGCGCTGCAGCGCGCTGGCGATGAGCGCGCGCTCGCGAGCATTCGATCACGCGATATTGGCTTTTTACTGCAAAATGGCGGCCTGCTGCCGTTCTTAAGCGTGCGCGACAACATTGCGTTACCGCGGCGCTTGCTGGGCCTGCCTGAGCACAGCGAGCGCGTTGTCCATGCCTGCGCCACGCTGGGTTTAGATGCCCTGCTCAATAAGCGCCCTGGGGCTCTCTCCATTGGTGAGCGCCAGCGAACGGCTTTTGTCCGCGCGATGGCTCACGAGCCGCGGCTACTGCTTGCCGACGAGCCCACCGCGGCCCTTGACCCCGCTTCCGGCGAGCGCTTGTTTGGCCTGATGGTCGCGCTGGTGAAGGAGCTCGATATGGCAGCGCTGGTGGTATCGCATGATTATACGCTGGTCGCTCAATTCCAGCTGCCAAGGTTAGCCGCCACCTTGACGTCGGGGGGGAGCCGCTTTGCCTTCGCCGCCTAAACGCTTCGCCTTAATCGCCCGCTTAGCCTTGCAAGACCTCTGGCACGACCGCCAAGTATCGCTGTGTATTGCCGCCGCGTTGGTGGCCGTTATTGCCCCACTACTGCTGCTTTTTGGTCTCAAGCACGGCGTCGTCAGCCAGTTGCAGCGCGAACTGCTTGACGACCCACGCAACCTCGAAGTGCGCATGCTGACCAGCGGCAGCTACGACAATGCCTGGCTAGCGACCCTACGTGAGCAACCCGAAGTGGGATTTGTGATTGGACAAACACGCTCACTCAATACCCAAGCCGATCTACTCAAGGATGCTCAGCGCTTTGTAAAAGGCGCGGAATTGATCCCTTCGGCGCCGGGCGACCCGTTACTGGCCGACGTTGCCCACCACCCACAAGGGGATCAAGTAATTCTTAGCGAACCAGCGGCCAGGCGCCTCGAGGTGGCGGAAGGCGACCACTTGACGCTGGCTGTCAGTCGACGGTTTGACGGACAGCTAGAGCGCGGTCGCTTGGCTATCGACGTAGCTGGCGTCTTGGAAGCCAGCCGTTTTCCACGTCCAGCGGCTTTTGTCGACCTTGAGCTATTAATCGAGCTAGAACGGTTCCGCGATGGTCATGCAAGCCCTCGGCTAGGGGTGGAAAACGGCTTAGCACGGGGAGATTACCCGCTGCGCTATGCGCGCGCACGCGTCTACGCCAGGGAGGGAGACGCCGTGCAAGGCTTGGTGGAATGGCTGGAAGAACAGCACATCGATACCGCCAGTCGCCTGGCTGAAATCGAAAATGTGCGTGCCATCAATAAGGTATTAGCGCTTGTTTTCGGCGTTATTGCAGCGACCGCACTGGCGGGATGCATGGCCTCAATGAGTGGGGCCTTCTTAGCCAATATTGACCGCAAGCGACGTGAGTATGCCGTTTTACGCTTGCTAGGTTTCCAGCGCCCGGCCGTCGCCACTTTCTTAGCCGTTCAGGTAGGCGTGTTAACCCTACTTGCCTTTGTCGTGGGGCTTGGCCTATTTGCGCTAGGCTCTGCCGTTTTTAATCGCGCCTTGGCCACCAGCAATATGTCAGCGGGGGTCGTTAGCCATATAACGCCCCTCCATGCGGTGATCGCGCTAATGCTGACCCTTGGCGTCGGATTGCTCGTCGTTGTAGTGGGCGTTGCCCGCGCTTATGGGATTCAGCCATCGGAGAGTTTACGTGAAGCTTAAACGCCGTTTTATCGCGCTTATGGCAGGTTTAGGGGTTTCTGTGACTGCCCACGCAGCGCCCGAATGGGATGAACGACTCTATAACCCGGCGCCGTTAAAGGACGATGTTGTGCTGCCCATGCCTTGCGGCGGTGCCATGACCTTTCGTCAAGTGCACGTGCCGGTGACGAAACCGCTGGATGATTTCCCGGTACAGGTCGGCCAGGACGGCACCGGGTGGGGCTACGTAGAACAGAGTCGCCCTGCGTTTATTTCCGGCAGTTTTGCGGAGGCGCCAGCGGCCGCCTCGCGTCACTACCTACTGGCCAAGTACGAGTTAACCGAGCTGCAGTATGACGCGTTGATGGAAGACACTTGCCCTGAGCCCTCCAATCGTAAGCGCTTCCCCAAAATAGAATTGAGCTGGTTTGACGCCATGCAGTTCAGCGACGCGTATAACCTGTGGTTACGCGCAAACGCCCCAGACTCACTGCCTCAAGAAGATGGCGCGCTGGGCTTTATGCGACTCCCCACCGAAATTGAATGGGAGTTCGCCGTTCGCGGCGGCTTGGAGGTCAGTACCGCTGAGTACCGTGGTTCCCGTTACCCCATGCCGGAAGGGATTAACGCTTATGAGTGGTTTGCTGGAGCGCAGTCTTCCAACGGGCGGCTCCAGCTAGCGGGGCTTCTAGCCCCTAACCCGCTGGGCTTTCACGACATGCTGGGCAACGCCAGCGAGATGATGTTTGAACCCTTTCGGCTAAATAAGCTTGACCGCCAACACGGCCAGGCAGGCGGCTTCATCGTACGCGGCGGCAATTATTTAAGCCCGCGTGAAGATATTCGCACCGCGCTGCGTGGTGAAGAACCTTACTACGACAACCAAGCGCAAACCCGCGGACGTGCCAACGGCATGCGCCTGGCGCTAGTCGCGCCAACCCTCACCTCCCGCGAGCGTGTGGCGGCCATAGATGAGCAGTGGCAAGCCTTAGGGCTAGGCGAAAGTGAGGAAGACGGCTCTCCCGGTACCGCAGTGCAATTGGCAACGTTAGCCTCTGAAATAGAAGATAACGCCTTACAAGAAGAGCTTCAGTCGCTCGAACGCCAACTGCGCGCCAGCAACCAACGCCAGGAAGAAGCGCGTAACCAAGCGATCCGCGCCAGTCTCAATCTGGGCGCTTTTTTATGCACCAAGTTAGAAGATGATGGTGTCTTTTATGCTTTTCTTGCCGACAACTATCGCGTCAATTGTGAAAACGATAGCCCCGATGCCAGCTGCGGGATGCGCCAGTCTCGCTTAGCCGAGCAAGAGCAGCGCCTGCAAGGACTAAGCCGCTATTACGCTAGCAGTCTGGTTGAGTCAGCCACCCTGTACGGCGCGGCGCCTATTGAGGAGCAGGTAGACGTCTTCAGCGCAATACTCTCTCGCAACGCTCAACTGAGCGGATTAGAACCCTATCTTCAGACTTACTGGCAGCACCAACGCGAGTATTTGGATGACCAGAGCATCAGCGCCGAAGCGTGGCTCGAAAGCTGCAAAGCCATGGCAGAACAATAATCACCACCAAAAAAACATTATCAAACCACACAAGGGAATATGACATGACAATTCGCACACCTTCTTTTAAGCAATTGCTACTTTGCACCGCCGTGGCAAGCGCTCTATTCGTCGCCGGCTGTGCCAGCACGGGCAGCAACTTACTTAACGGATCTAACAGCAGCCAAACCGCTGACCCGCGCCTGACCCAAGGCAATGACGCCGAGTTTTTCAATAAGTCTGGCTTACAGGCGTGTGCCGCCGGTGCGGCGGTGGGCGTCATGAGCTGCATGCTCAGTGGCACCAGCAATCGCACTCAGTGCGCCATTATTGCCGGCGTTAGCGCCTGCGGCGTGGCCATGGGCGCCAATTACTACCTGGATCAGCGCCGTAACGAATACGCCTCCAGCGCCGAGCGCCTCGAAGTGATGAGCCAAGACATCCAAGCGGATACCCAAAAAGTCATCGCGCGCACGGAAACCGCCCGTCAGGTTATGGCCGAAGATCGTCAGCGTATCGAACGTATCGAACAGGAGATTGCCGAGCAACGCGTCAACCAGGCGTCTGCCCAGCAAGAGTTAGCTGGCATTGACAGTAATATCGACATCCTGCGCCGCGACCTTAGCAACATGCAAAAGTCCGTCACCGAATATGAAGAAGTTGCCCAACTAGAGCGCCAGGAAACCAGCCCTGCGGAAGTTCAGCAAGTAGAGCAAGAAATTGAAGTGATGAACGAGCAAGTGCTTGCTCTTCAGCAAGAAGTTGACGACCTCTACAACATGCGTTCTGCAATTACGCTTGGCTAAGGGCACCCCATGAAACTTCCACTTATTCTCGCGGCCAGCAGCCTTGCGATACTCAGCGGTTGCGCAACAACGCCCGCAGCCTGTGACCCCAGCCAGGCGGCTAGCCTAATCGCTAAGCTGTCTTGTGATGCGGGCGGCGGCTACCGGGCACGCCTTGATGCCGGCGAAGACCAGGTTCACCTTGATCAGGAAGAGAACGCGCTGTTTCGTGATATCCAGCACCAGATCATGGAACAGCAACGCGCCACTCGCAACGAGCTGCGCGTTACTAACCAACAGCAGTACGAGCTTGAACGTACGATTGAGCAACTGCTGGTCCGGTTACAAAGCCGCACCCAGGATCAACTCGGGCTGCAGCACCAGCTGAACGAGGTGGCGCAGCAAATGCAAACAGGCACCTCTCCACAGCGTGCTGACGGTGAAACCTTCGCCGAGCGGCAGACACGGTTAAACGCGCTACAAGAGCAAGTGAACCGCCTGCAGCAAAGCCTGGGGTATACACCGTGATGCCAAGACGGTTTACCTCCTTGAGGGGGGACCGCCATGCAGCGTGTCCTGCGTGAGGAGGACTTGGCGCTAGCCGAGTCGCATCAGCCAGAACGGCTGCAGACACTCGTTTATCGCTACTGCCCACCCAGTATTGGCAATCTATTCGCTCTACCGCGCGACGGTAATTCGGGGGCGTTGGAGTGGTGGACGGAGCTGGCAGGCCAGCCGCGTCACTTCACCGAGTTACCGTTAGCTGAGCAGGAGGCGCTGAAACAGCGCCTCGATCAACGCTTATCGGCGTTAGGCAACCTGATCACCGAACTGGAAAAGCGCGGCGAACCCGCTGCTGCAGAGCTGCGCAAGTTGCCCACAACCCCCGACACCAGCAACCTCTACGCGGTGAATGGTGAGCCGCTGTTGATCCGCTGGGTACCCACCGAGTCGGCGTCGATACCCGCCAGCGTACCATCACCAGCGACTGCCCCTTTGCCGTCCGCTGCCGTCAAGCCGACGTCTTCAGCGTCGCGCCGCTGGGTGATACCGCTGCTTTTGCCGTTATTGGCAGGATTGGCGCTGCTTGGCTTATGGCTCGCCTTCACACACTGGGAACGCTTTTCGCTCCCTTGGCAACCCAGCGACGCCAAAGCGCTACCTTTTGCTTGTCGCAACGACGACACACCGCCGCCGGAATTTATCACTATCTTTGATACCTCTGGCTCCATGAACCTCAACATCCAGACATCCATGGAAGATGAGCAATGGCTCTTTAACATGCCGGATTTTCTACGCGAGTTAAGAGCCAACGACCCACGTGTGCAACGGATGATGGCTGAACCCTCACGCCTCACCATTGCCCAGCATGCATTTAGCGACCTGGTACAAGCCATCGACCCTGATGTGGATATTGGGCTAGTGACTTATCAAGGCTGTGAAGCAACGATTGGGCATGGCGTTTTCAATGCAGAACAGCGTCCGCAGCTCATAGAGGGCGTGCACGGTCTTGCCGCCAACGATGGCACGCCTCTCGCCGCCAGTCTACTCCGCGCAGCTGGCATGGTGGATGGCAAAGAGCGCGATGCGGTCATTCTTGCCTTTGTTGATGGCGCCGATGGCTGCGGCCAGAACCAGTGCGCCGTCGCCCAAGACATCGCCAGTCGGCAGCCTAGGCTGCGGGTCAACGTCGTCGACATTTCGAATAGCGGCCTCTCTAACTGCATTGCAGAGCAAACCGGTGGCCGTGTATTCGGCTCTCAAGACGCTGAGCTAATTAGCACAATGCTGAAAGAAGCTGGAAGGGAGACGCTTAGCGAAGAGTACTGCCACCCATAATATAAGCGCTGCAGCTACTCTATGCGTTCAGGCATTGGTGCTGCAGTTATTGGTTGAATTCAGGTTCACCGACAGCCTCATGCCTGAACAATGCCCCAAGCTGATAAAGGTCGTGCATGTACCTATCAAGCTTAGCGATCATAAACGAGATAAATAGTAATGCGTAAATCAGCAGCATCACTACCAATGGCTCGTTAAGCCACGCCAACCAGGGCAGCGATACTGGATAATTAAGCGTATAAATACTCATGGCGCCCAACAACTGAACCAGGAAACAATTAACAATCACCAAAGCAACTAACACTGCCCGGCTATTGATCCGCGGCAGCTGTGTTTGCCAGAAAGGCAGGTGGCGAACAGTCACTGCATCGTTGTCGCCGTTAAAACGCAATTGCGCTTTACGCCGTAACAAGGGAATCGCGTAGCTACCCTCCTCCGCTTGAGTAAACGCGGTCAGCGCGACACCGCGATCAAACTCAGGGCCTAAAGCGTTGCTAACCGCATGATCAAACGCTGAACTTGCATTCGTTTGTGTCGCCGTGATTGCCTTTGCTGATAGCTCTTTTAAGCGGCTCTTATTAGCATTCGACAGCTTTTTGTCATTGCCCACGTTAATATTGTAGTGGGTTTCATACACCTGATATAAAGCGCCTGTCACACCCACAAAAATAATTAAAAAAACAATGTATATCAGCATTTTAAAAAACCTCTCAGACGAATGACGGCCCAGCCAAACGGAAAAATTCGTTAGCCTTCAAACTAACTGGATGACTATGCCAGGGTGTCGCTCTTCTGTACAGGCTTAGAAAGTCGCCAAAAGGCAGACCAGGTCTGCTGACGGTTGGATTTTCAACAATAGTCGGGCATTGAACGTCATTACATTTCAAATAAAAAACGCCGAATCCTGTTTCAGCAAGGATCCGGCGTTTGCATCGACGTCAGCAGGCGCTTATCAGCACTCAATGGCGTTGACGGCGAGGCCACCTTTGGAGGTTTCTTTATACTTATCCAGCATGTCTCTGCCTGTATCGCGCATAGTGCGAATCACTTTATCTAACGAAATAAAATGAGTGCCATCGCCGTGCAGCGCCATCTGAGCAGCATTGATCGCCTTGATGGTGGCGATGGCGTTGCGCTCGATGCAAGGAATCTGCACTAACCCCCCCACAGGGTCACAGGTTAAGCCTAAATTGTGTTCCAAGCCGATTTCTGCCGCATGCTCTACTTGTTCGGGCGTTCCGCCCATCACATCGGCCAAGCCGGCGGCTGCCATGGCACAAGCCGAGCCAACTTCCCCTTGGCAGCCCACCTCGGCGCCGGAGATCGAGGCATTTTTCTTGCACAAAATGCCAATGGCACCTGCCGCCAGCAGAAAATCCACCACGTTTTTCTCGCAGGCATTGGCCTGGAATTTCATGTAGTAGTGCAGGACGGCGGGAATAATGCCCGCGGCGCCGTTGGTGGGCGCTGTTACCATGCGCCCGCCGGCGGCATTTTCTTCATTAACGGCAAGGGCAAAAATATTCACCCATTCCATCGCGGAAAAGGTCGTGGCGATCAGGCAATCGTTCTGTTCTGCCGCCTGAAGGCGTTGGTGAAGCAACTTGGCCCGTCGTTTGACGTTCAAACCGCCGGGCAATATCCCTTCGTGAGCCAAGCCATTGTCAATGCATTCGCACATGACCTGCCAGATGCGCCACAGCTCGTTTCTGACCTCTTCCTCGGTCCGCCAGACTTTTTCGTTTTCCAACATTAGGCGACTGACACTCAGCTGTTCCTGTTTACATAGCGCCAAGAGCTCTTCAGCAGTATCGAAGTTGTAAGGGATGGTAACGCCGCCCAGATCGTCCAGCGGCCTGTCTACTTGGGCTTGTTCAACCACAAAGCCACCGCCGATCGAATAATAGGTGTTTTCATACAGCAACTGGCCTTGAGACGTAAAAGCAGCCAGCCGCATGGCATTCGGATGATGCGGCAAGCTTTCTTCATGAAAATAAAGGTCACGGTCCCAGTTGAACATGACGTTTTTTTGTCGGCCAAGCGGCAATGACTGGCTTTCTTTTAGCGCCTTGATAGCGGGATCAATCATTGAAGGGTCAATCGTGTCAGGACGTTCACCCATCAGCCCCATAATGATCGCGTGATCAGTGGCGTGCCCGACGCCCGTCGCGGATAGCGAACCATAAAGATGGACTTCAAGATGGCCGACATCAGTGAGCAGGCTGTCTTCGCGTAGAGTGGTGACATACTTAAACGCCGCCTGCATGGGCCCGACGGTATGGGAACTGGAGGGGCCTACACCAATCTTGAAAAGGTCGAAGACACTGATAGGCATGGGAACACCTCTTGTCGTATAAACAGGTAACCTCAGGCATGGCCTGAAACGTTTTATAATTTATTAAGTGTTTGACATAACAATAACGACAACGACGTTTTAAGCATTTAGCGCTCAGTGACGTTTGTCGCTATTGATCCGTCTTTTTAGCCAAGCAAAGGGATAGTTAACGCTAGCCAGCGTCTGTGAGCGACCGCCGTTACCCGAGCATAAAACGCGCTTTTTTTGACAGCGCTTATCCGTCAATTAATTGCTGAACACGACCGTACGCCCGGCGTAAAAGAAGACCCGGCGTTCCAGATGATAGCTGACTGCCCTGGCCAGGGTGAGACATTCGATATCACGCCCCTTGGCCACCAGATCCTCGGGATAATGGGTGTGGTCGACGGGCTCAACCCCTTGGGCAATAATCGGCCCTTCGTCGAGGTCGTTATTGATGTAGTGCGCCGTGGCGCCAACCAGCTTAACGCCTTTTTCGTAAGCCTGATGATACGGCTTGGCACCCTTGAAGCCCGGCAGCAGCGAATGATGAATATTGATGGCCCGACCGGCCAGCAGCTCGCACATGGCAGGCGACAGCACCTGCATGTACCTTGCCAGCACCACCAGCTCGGCGTCGGTTTCCGCGATGATGTCGCGCACCTGCGCTTCCTGCTGCAGTTTCGTCTCGGGGCTGATGGGTAGATAGTGATACGGCAGGCCGTGCCATGTGGCCAGCGGCTCAAGATCCGGATGGTTGGAAATGATCGCCCGGATATCGAGGGGCAACTGCCCGGTACGATAACGGTAAAGCAGATCATTCAGGCAGTGATCCGCTTTCGAGACGAGGATCACGGTTCCGGTGCGTTTACCAGGCGCAGTCAATTCAAACTGCATGCCGAATTCATCCGCCCGCGCGGCAAAATCGGCGTGGAAACGCTCTTCTTGAAACGCCTTTAGCTCTGGACGAAATTCAGCGCGAATAAAAAAGCGCCCGCCCAGTCGATCATCGAAGGAGTTGAGTTCGGTGATATAACACTGCTGCTCTTTTAGAAAACGCGTGACGACGTCCACCGTGCCCAGACGACTCGGGCATTGGGCGGCCAATATCCAGGTATCACTCATTCGGCTCATATTGAATCTCTGTTAGCGGCAGATCGTCGTGGAAGATCGTAGCGGCCGAAACACTGTTCCGGCCTGCCTGCTTATTGTTCTACGTTAACGCCATACTCTGCCGCGGCATCCAGTAACCAGCGATAGCAGTAGTCGGCAAAGCTGCGCCGCACCACTAACTCCCAGCGCTCTTCACTGGGGCGGCGAATGATGGTGGTCGCCTTGGCGAAGATAGTCGTGACCCCCTTACCCACTGGGAAATTGCTGGGGTGCACGTCGTAGATCACCGTTTTCATCAAAAGCTCTTGCGCCGCTTCGCCGGAAAGCTCTAACACGGTCTGGCCACCGCTGACGTCGCTGATCGCGAAGTGGGCGCTGCCCAAATGCTCGCGCAGCTTCGTCTCCAGCGGGAATTCTTCGCCACCGGGCACGATCACTAACCACTCGTCCGGGGAAAGCCACTGAATGGAGCGCTCACCGCTGGCATCCTGCACCAGCGCCTGGGGTTGACCAGGCAGGTTGAGCCCCAGCACGTCGCGCACCGCCTCGTCGAGAACGATGGCGCCACCGCGCAGAATCAGATGTCCAAGCATCGCTCGCTCACGCAGCTGAAGCCGACTTGAGTCACCGGCGCGAGGCGCGCCGCTATGACGATAGCTGTAGGCTAACGGGGACTCTACCGGGATAGCGGTATCGGTACGGGTATCGAAGGTGGCCGCGTTAGACATTCTGGCGCTCTCCCTTGGGGTCATAGAAAATAGTGCTGACGATTTCGGCTTCATGGGTTTGTCCGTCCACCATGGGCAGGTAGACAGTCTCGCCCAGCTTCTGGTGACCGCCCTTGACCACCGCGAGCGCAAACCCTGAATCCAGGACCGGGCTGTAGTAGCTGGAGGTCACATGCCCCACCATCGGCATGGGGATCGCATGCTTGGGATCAAGCACGATCTGGGCCCCCTCTTCGAGAACCACCTTGGGGTCCTTGGGCCTGAGCCCCACCAGTTGCTTACGGTTCTCGCGCTTGGTGTCCGGGCGGGTCAGGGCTCGCTTGCCAATCCAGGAGTAAGGCTTGTCATAGCCGATCGCCCACTGCATGCCCAAGTCTTCCGGCGTAACCGAGCCGTCGGTTTCCTGGCCCACGATAATAAAGCCCTTTTCAGCACGCAGGACGTGCATGGTTTCGGTCCCATAGGGCGTCAAGCCATACGTCTCGCCATGCTTGAACAGGGTCTGCCACACGTGCATAGCGTAGTTGGCTTGCACGTTGATCTCGAAGGTCAACTCGCCGGTAAAAGAGATGCGAAAGACCCGTGCAGGGACCCCCGCCACTTTCCCGGCGCGCCAGTCCATGAACTTAAAGCTATCGCGGTCAAGGTCTATATCCGTGATCTCGCCGAGCAGCTTGCGTGCTTCCGGGCCGGTGATGGTCATGGTGGCCCAGTGGTCGGTCACCGATGAAAAGTACACATCCAGTTCCGGCCATTCGGTCTGATGCCACAACTCCAGCCACTCAAGGATGGCCGCCGCGCCACCGGTGGTGGTGGTCATCAAGAAGTGGTTGTCGGCGAGGCAACTGGTCACACCGTCGTCGGTGACCATGCCATCGTCCTTGCACATCAAGCCGTAACGGCACCTGCCAACGGCCAGTTTTTCCCACTTGTTGGTATACACCCGCGCCAGGAACTCACGCGCATCCGGCCCTTGAATATCGATCTTGCCAAGCGTCGAGGCATCAAGGATCCCCACCTTCTCGCGCACTGCCAGGCACTCGCGGGCAACCGCCTCCGCCATACTCTCGCGTTCGCCATTGGCGGCCCCAGCGCGTTTTTGTGGATAGTACCAGGGGCGTTTCCACTGACCGACGTCCTCGAACTCGGCACCGCGCTCGACATGCCACTGATGAAGAGCGGTATAGCGTGCGGGATCGAACAAGTCACGACAGTGACGACCCACGATGGCACCGAAAGTGACCGGGGTGTAGTTGGGACGGAACACCGTGGTGCCCACCTCAGGAATCGAACGGCTCAGGCAGCGGGCGGCAACCGCCATACCGTTAATATTGCCCAGCTTACCCTGGTCCGTACCAAAGCCCATCGCGGTATAGCGCTTGATGTGCTCGATGGACTCAAAGCCTTCCCGGGTCGCCAGCTCAATGCCCGCTGCAGTGACGTCGTTCTGCAGGTCGACGAACTGCTTTGGTCCGCGCAGCGTTGGCTTCTCATGGGGCACCTGAAACAGTGCCACCGCGGGCCCCTGCTGAAGGTAGTCGGTACTCGGCAGGCTGACCGCCTGAGCAGTATGATCCGTGGCTGCTGCCGCCCTGATGCCCGCCTCGACACCCTCGGCGAGCACATCACCCAATGCATAGGTGCCATTAGCGCCGCCGCACGCCTGAACGCCCTTCACCAGCCCCGGCACAAAGCCGAGAATATCGTCACGCCAGGCAGGCCGCGCCCCGGTATGGGACGCCAGGTGAATCACCGGGCTGTAACCGCCAGAGCTTGCTATGGTATCGCAGGCCAGTTCTTGAATCGGGCCACTCACCTGGAAGGCGTCGATATCGATTTTGGCGACCCGTGCAGCGCTAACCCGGCTGGATCCCTTCGCCTCTATAACGGCACTGCCACTAATGATCTTGATGCCCTGGGCGCGAGCAGTATCAACCCAATCACCAGCGGGCGCCTCACGTGCGTCCACGATAGCGACGACGTCGCAACCGGCCTCTTTCCAGTCCAGAGCGGCGCGATAGCCGTAGTCGTTGCTGGTAGAAAGCACCAGCTTACGGCCCGGCGCCACACCATAGCGGCGGATGTACGTCGACACAGCGCCAGCCAATAGATTGCCTGGCACGTCGTTGGCCGCATACACCAGCGGCCGCTCGTGGGCGCCCGTGGCTAGAATCACCTGGCCGGCGCGCACTCGGTGCAGACGGGAGCGCACCTGACGATGGCCATTTTCCACCGGCGCCGTATCGCCCAGATGCTCGGTGCGGCGTTCGTGCAGAGTAACGAAATTGTGGTCGTGATAACCGTTGGCGGTGGTGCGTGGCAGCAGTGTAACGTTCTCGCACCCGGCCAACTCCTCAAGCACCCGTGCAGCCCACTGGTCGGCTGGCTTGTCACCCAGGGTTTCGCGGCTATCCAGCAGTGAGCCACCCATCTCTTCCTGCTCATCGGCAACGATTACCCGGGCACCGCTGCGCGCCGCGGCCAGCGCCGCCGCCAAACCCGCGGCGCCTGCGCCGACGACCAGCACATCGCAGTGCTGATTGAAGTGATCATAGCTGTCCGGGTCGGCTTCCATGGGGCTGCGCCCCAAACCCGCCGCCTTGCGAATATACTTTTCGTAGGTCAGCCACATCGACGCCGGGGCCATAAAGGTCTTGTAGTAGAAACCTGGTGGCATGAACTGCCCACCCAGTTTGCCAACCAAGCCCATCAGGTCGCGTTGTACGTTCGGCCAGCCGTTGGTGCTACAGGCGGTTAGGTCGTTGAACAACGCTTGCTGGGTGGCGCGCACGTTAGGCACCTGGGCCGCTTCGCTGTTGCCCAGCTGAACGATGGCATTGGGCTCTTCGGCGCCAGCGGCGACGATGCCTCTGGGCCGTGAGTACTTGAAGCTGCGGTTAATGATATCCACGCCGTTAGCCAGTAGCGCGGAGGCCAGAGTATCCCCTGGGTGCCCTTGGTAATGCTGGCCGTTAAAGGTAAAGCTCAGGGTGCGGGAGCGATCGATACGCCCGCCGGTGTTAAGGCGGTACGCTTGCTGTTTGTGCTGCTTGGACTGGCTCATGCCCGCACTCCCTCTGGATGACTAACCGGGACGGTCTCGCGAGGAGGATTCTGGCTGTCGGCGGTAATCGACGGCTGCTCGCCCATTTTGTAGGTCTCGAGAATTTCGTAGCTCACGGTGTGACGCGTCATATTGAAGAACTTACGGCAACCCACCGCGTGCACCCACATTTCATGGTGCACGCCACGGGGGTTGTCGCGGAAAAATAGGTAGTTACCCCACTCTTCGTCACTGCACGCCTCGGGCTCTTTTGGTCGCTCAATATGCGCCTGGCCCTTGGGGTGAAACTCCTCTTCTTCACGGTGTTCACCGCAGTAGGGGCAGTAGATATAGAACATGCGGATACTCCTCTCTTACAAACCCTAGTGAGCCACGCCGGCAGCGCCGTGCTCATCAATCAGCGCACCGCTATGGAAGCGGAACATGGAGAACGGCTCGGCAATGGGGTGCATCTCACCCTTGGCCAGGCTGGCAGCAAACACATGCCCCGATCCCGGCGTCGCCTTGAAGCCGCCGGTGCCCCAACCACAGTTGAAGTACAGGCCTTTTACCGGCGTCTTGGACATGATCGGACAGGCATCCGGGCAGGTATCGACGATGCCCCCCCACTGACGGTTCATGCGCACTCGAGAGAAGATCGGGAACATCTCGACGATGGCCTGGAGCGTGTGCTCCACGGTGGGGTAGCTACCCCGCTGACCATAGCCGTTATAGCCGTCGATGCCCGCGCCGATCACCAGGTCGCCCTTGTCGGACTGGCTGATGTAGCCATGCACATGATTCGACATCACAACGGTATCGAGAATCGGCTTGATCGGCTCGGAAACCAGGGCCTGCAGCGGATGGGACTCCAGCGGCAACTTAAAGCCGCCCATCTTGGCCAGCACGCTGGAGTTACCAGCGGCCACGCAGCCCACGGTCTTGGCCTCAATGTCGCCACGGTTGGTGTGTACACCATAGATCTGACCGTCACGGATCTTAAAGCCGGTGACTTCGGTCTGCTGTAGAATATCCACCCCGTGGGCATCAGCACCGCGGGCATAGCCCCAGGCTACCGCGTCGTGGCGAGCCACCCCCGCGCGCGGCTGCCAGGAGGCACCCATCACCGGGTAACGAGCGTTCTTGGAGCAGTCCATGATCGGCACCAGCTCCTGCACACCCTTGGCGTCCAGCACTTCGCCATCAATGCCGTTCAGGCGGTTGGCGTTGACGCGACGCTGGATATCGCGCATATCCTGCAGGGTATGCCCTACGTTGAGCACCCCTCGTTGGGAAAACATGACGTTGTAATTAAGGTCCTGGGAAAGCCCTTCCCACAGCTTCATGGAGTGTTCGTAGAGCGCTGCCGACTCATCCCAAAGGTAGTTGGATCGCACGATAGTCGTATTACGGGCGGTGTTGCCGCCGCCCAGCCATCCCTTCTCAATCACCGCCACGTTCTTGATGCCGAACTCTTTCGCCAAGTAGTAGGCCGTGGCCAAGCCGTGGCCGCCACCACCAACGATGATCACATCGTACTGTTTCTTGGGCGTGGGGTTGCGCCACTGGCGCTGCCAGTTCTCATGGTGACTTAGCGCGTGCTTGACTAGGCCGAAGCCGGAATAACGTTGCATAGGGGCCTCCTCTCAAGCAATGGATTCGACGGTTTCAGCAACCGGTTCAGCGTAGACAGGGTGCCGAGCACACACATCGGTCACTTTGGCCTGCACGTCAGCTTCAATGGCGGCGGTGTCTTTGCCTGCGGCCAACTCGTCCAGGATGTCGCAAATCCATCCCGCCAGATCGCTACACTCCGGGGCATCAAAGCCGCGCGTGGTGACCGCTGGGGTCCCAATACGCAGGCCAGACGTCACAAAGGGGCTTTGGGGGTCGTTGGGCACGGTGTTTTTATTGACCGTGATATGTGCGCGGCCCAGCGCCGCATCCGCATCCTTACCGGTGATACCCTGGCGGATAAGCGAGACCAGAAAGAGGTGGTCGTCGGTACCGCCAGACACCACGTCATAGCCGCGCTCAACGAAGACATTGGCCATCGCCCGGGCGTTATCAATGACCTGCTGCTGGTAGCGCACAAACTCCTGGTTCATGGCCTCCTTGAACGCCACGGCCTTAGCGGCGATCACGTGCATCAGCGGGCCACCCTGCTGGCCGGGGAAGACGGCACCATTAAGCTTCTTGTAGAGCGTCTCGTCGCCATCGGCGGAAAGAATCAAACCACCCCGAGGACCACGCAGCGTTTTGTGGGTCGTGGTGGTCACTACATGGGCGAAAGGCAGCGGGCTTGGGTAGAGGCCTGCTGCAACCAAGCCGGCGACGTGGGCCATATCGACCATCAAGTAGGCGCCTACTTCATCAGCGATGGTACGGAAACGCCGCCAGTCCACCACGCGAGAGTAGGCCGAGAACCCGGCGATGATCATCTTCGGCTGGTGCTCGCGAGCCAGGCGCTCCACTTCTTCGTAATCGATCTCACCGGTTTCCGGCTTGAGGCCGTACTGTACGGCGTTGTAGTGCTTGCCCGAAAAGTTGGGGGCGGCGCCATGGGTTAAGTGGCCGCCGTGGGCAAGGCTCATACCCAGTATTGTATCGCCAGGCTTAACCAGCGCCATGAAGACGGCGGCATTGGCCTGGGCGCCGGAATGCGGCTGCACGTTGGCATAGTTGGCACTAAACAGGTTACAGGCGCGCTCAATGGCCAAGGCTTCCACCTTATCCACAAACTCACAGCCGCCGTAGTAACGACGACCGGGATAGCCTTCTGCATACTTGTTGGTCAGCTGGGTACCCTGCGCTTCCATGACAAGTTTGCTGGTATAGTTTTCGGAGGCGATCAGCTCAATATGCGCTTCTTGGCGAACCGTTTCTTCTGCAATTGCGTCGGCAAGCAAAGTGTCATAATTGGCCAAGCGGGCGTTGGGGGAAAAATTATTTTGAAGCATTACCGCCTCCTCATTAGACACTTTTTTATTAAGTGCTGGACATACTCTTTAATGCTGATAAACCCAGGTCGCTATCAACCAAAGCCTCTATCAACGCGTTTATACCGCGATACTATCGTTGGTATCCGGGCCCAAGATGCTTGCCGACGTCACCACTCGATGTATTTGCGACATCGGCAATATTTAGCCGACTTCATCGCAGACGGCGCCGAGAAATAGATCATCATTGATGCCGAATAAAGCCAAAGCGCCCTTTACGACAATAGCCATAAAGGGCGCTTTTACTAACGCTATTGAAAACGACGGTATTAAAAACGACTGCCAGCGCTAGAAATCTACCACCAGATTCCCTTTAGGTCGGCTGCAGCACGACAGAATGTAGCCTTCTTCGACATCTTCATCCGTGATACCACCGTTGTGCTCCATCTCCACCTCACCCGACTTGAGTTCTACGCGACAGGTACCACAGATCCCCATGCCGCAGGCCTTGGGAATATGCAGCCCAAGCTTCGCCGCCGCCGCATGAACCGTCTCACCGGGCTGGATACGCACACTTTTTCCTGACGACGCGAATTCGATGCTGTGCAATTCACTGGTATCGACATTTTCGGCGTCGACTTCTGCTTGCTCGGCCAGCTCACGAACATCCTCACGAACATCGCTCGGCGTAGCGCCAAACGACTCTTCGTGGTAGTGGTTCATATCAAAGTTGTTACTACGCAGGATGCGCTTGATAGCTTCCATGTAGGGTGTAGGGCCGCAACAAAATATCTCCCGCTCCATAAAGTCCGGCACCATCAGCTCGAACAACGGCTTGGTGAGGTAACCACGGTAGCCGGCCCAGGCCTCGCCAATATCCTCCTTGCTCTCGCAGATGATATGCAGCTTGAATTCGGGGATACGCGAAAACATATGCACCAGCTCACGGTGATAAATCACATCGCGCGGGGCACGGGAGCTGTGTATAAATTCAACGTCGACGGCAGCGTTGGTATCGAAAAGCCAGCGGGTCATCGACATCAACGGCGTAATACCCACACCGCCAGACAGGAACAGCACTTTCTCAGCAGGGTAATCGATAGAGTTAAAGTTACCTACCGGCCCGTGCACGACTAGCTCGTCGCCCACCTTTATATTGGCATGCAGCCAATTGGATACCTTGCCGTCCGGAATCTTTTTGACGGTGATCGAAAAGCTGTAGGGGATGGAGGGCGAACTGGAAATCGTATAGGAGCGCATGATCGGCTGATTATCAATCTCAAGCTCCAGGGTTACGAACTGACCGGGCTTGAAGAAGAACAGCACAGGCTGTTCAGCCATAAAACAGAACGTGCGTACATCCTGGGTTTCTTGGATTACCTTAACGCAACGTACCTGGTGACGGCCGTTGGTCCAGGTTTGGGTCGTGACCGGATTAAAGAAATTAGTTGTCATTATCGCCTCTGCCTGACCAGCCTTCATCACTATGCATCACCGAACCGTATTGGTTACACGGCCAGTACCTTTGCACAGCATTTTGAGGATGCACCCACTAGTCGACTTACCTGACAACGACGCGTACTTACCTCGTGCCACTCTTTATTGTTTAGAAACCGCTTTTTTAGTCGCCACGACGCCATCTGATGTCGCGGGTAGATAACTGGCAGGCAAGCGCCTGCAACACAATCTGTCATGGACATCAGGTCACATGTAAATAAAACGCCAGGTTACATAACAGAACAACAAGACACGCAATCTTGACTAACGGCCGTATCGCAGCCCTTGAGGGGGAAGCGGAGGTTCACGAGGATACTGGTATGGAAAAAAGTGTTTCTTACATAATGGACGATCCACTCGCTGCGGCTCGTGATTCAACGGCCCAGATGTTGCAGGAGAGAGGGCGTACCTTTTCGCTTCCGCAGCCGTTTTATAACGACGCTCGTCTGTTCGCGCTTGATATGCAGGAGGTTTTCGAGAAAGAGTGGCTCTTCGCAGGCATGACGTGCGAAATCCCCGCTAAAGGTAACTACATGACATTGGAGGTGGGGGATAATCCCATTGTCATCGTACGCGGCAGTGAAGGCACGATTCATGCGTTTCACAATGTCTGCCGCCACCGCGGTTCGCGCCTTTGCACAAAGGATAAGGGCAAGGTTGCTAAGCTTGTTTGCCCGTATCACCAGTGGACCTACGAGCTTGACGGCCGTTTGCTGTTTGCCGGCAGCGATATGGGTACTAACTTCAACCTCGATCAATTTGGGCTAAAGCCGGTCAGCGTTCGCTCAGCAGGCGGCTTCATCTTTATCAACCTGAGCGACGAACCGCCCGCCATTGACGAGTTTCTGACAACGCTTGAGCATTATCTTGAACCGTACCAGATGGACAACGTCAAGGTCGCGGTAGAGTCCAGCATCGTCGAGCAGGCCAACTGGAAGCTGGTGATCGAAAACAATCGCGAGTGCTATCACTGCAATGGCGCTCACCCTGAGCTGCTTAACTCACTGCAAGAGTTTGACGACACCGACGACCCCCGCGCAACGCCTGCCTATAAGGCGCTGGTGGCTCGCAAGCAAGGAGATTGGGATTACGACCAGGTCCCCTATCAGTTGAAGCGCTTTGGCAAACGTAATCGCATGACCCGAACGCCTATGTTGGATGGCATTGTGTCGATGACGATGGATGGCAAACCAGGCTGCAAAAAGCTGATGGGACGCTTACCTAACCCCGACATGGGATCCCTGCGCATTCTGCATCTGCCCAACTCATGGAACCATTTCATGGGCGATCACGCGGTAGTGTTCCGCATACTCCCGCTTGGCCCACAGCAAACCGTGGTGACCACCAAATGGCTGGTGCACAAGGATGCCGTGGAAGGCGTTGACTACGACCCCGAAAAGCTTCGCCGCGTATGGGATGCGACCAACGACCAGGACCGCCAGCTTGCCGAAGAGAACCAGCGTGGCATCAATTCCAAGGCCTACCAACCCGGCCCCTACTCCGAGACCTATGAGTTCGGTGTTATCGACTTTATCGACTGGTACGCCGCTCGTATGCTGGAGAACTTAGGCTACGACAAACCGACGCTACATCTAGCCCAAGGGTGAGGTTTGCAGGAATAGCGACCCAACCAGCTGCATACAGGGGAGGCTTAGCCTCCCCTTTTTTGCTCAGCCGGGCGAGAGCCCCCGCAGCCGTTCGCCCCGGCGGCGTAGCAGTTCAAGGGTGGTGAGCAGCAGCATCGAGAGCAGCACCAGCATGGTGGCCACGGCGAGGATCGTCGGGCTGATCTGCTCGCGAATGCCCGACCACATCTGGATCGGCATGGTGCGCTGCTCAGGGCCTGCAATGAACAGCACCACCACCACCTCGTCGAAGGACGTAATGAAGGCGAACAGTGCCCCCGAGACCACCCCCGGCGTGACCAACGGCAGCACCACCTTGAAGAAGGTCCGCGTGGGGTTGGCACCCAGGCTGTGCGCTGCACGAATCAGCGTGGTATCGAAACTCGATAGCGTAGCGGTCACGGTGATGATCACGAAAGGAATGCCCAGCGCCGTATGGGCCAGAATCACGCCCACGTAGGTCTGGGCGAGGTTGACCTTGGAAAAGAAGAAGAACATCGCCGCTGCCGAGATGATTAGCGGCACGACCATCGGCGAGATCAGCAGCGCCATGATCGCGCCGCGCGCCGGCATATGCCGACTCGACAATCCCAGCGCCGCCACCGTCCCCAGCACCGTGGCCAGAAAGGTGGAGGCGATACCGATGATAAAGCTGTTCTTGATGGCATTGAGCCATTCACTCGAGGTAAAGAAGTCCTGATACCAGCGCAGTGAGTAGCCGGCCGGGTCGAAGGACAGCATCGCCTTGCTGAAAGTGAAGTAGGGCTCGGCATTGAACGACAGCGGAATGATCACCAGCAGCGGCCCAATCAGGAACAAAAAGACCAGGCCGCAGATACCCAGGAATACGTAGTGCCAGATGCGCTCGCCACGGGTGGCGTAGGAAGGAATGGTCATTGTTTACCCCAGCTTGACCTTGTCGACGCCAATCAGGCGATTGAATACCAGATAGCAGATAATCACCACGAACAGCAAAATTGAGGCGATCGCAGCCGCCAGGCCCCAGTTGAGCGATGTCTGCATATGGTAAGCGATGTAGTTGGTAATGAAGCGCCCCGACTGCCCGCCCACCAGCGCCGGTGTGATGTAGTAGCCGATCGACAGGATGAACACCAGAATGCCGCCGGCGGCAATGCCCGGAATCGTCAGCGGGAAGTAGACCCGGCGAAAACTAAGAAACGGCTTGCCCCCCAGTGAGCGTGCCGCACGCATGTAGCTGGGCGGGATGGTCTTCATCACCGAGTAGAGCGGCAGGATCATAAAAGGCAACAGGATGTGCGTCATGGCGATGATGGTGCCCAGCTTGTTGTGGATCATCTGCCAACGCGCCTCGTCGGCAATCAGGCCCAATGCCACCATCACATCATTGAGCACGCCTTGGGATTGCAGGATGGCGATCCAGGTGGTGGTACGCACCAGCAGCGAGGTCCAGAACGGCAGCAGTACCAGGATCATCAGCAAGTTGGAGTGACGCGCCGGCAGGCTCGCCAGCAGGAAGGCGACCGGATAACCGAGCAACAGCGTCAGGCCGGTGATAACAGCACTCATCCACAGCGTTCGCCAGAACAGGGTGGCGTGGATTCGCATGTGCTCCGGCACCTTGACGATCTCGCCGTCCGGGCTCAACTGGAGGTCGACCGCTGCTAGGTAATACGAAATCGTATAGGGGGACGCCTCACGCTGGATCAGCTTCCACGTATCGAGCTCTCCCCAGGTGTCATTGACCTCAATGAGAGACGCGCGATAGGGCGGCTCCAATGTATCGACACGCCGCGCCGTGCGACTGATGGTGGAGCGCATGCCCGACTTCTCATAGTTTAGTCGGCTAGACAACAGGCCCAGGTTGCGTTCCTGCTGGCCTTCGCGGAGATCCTCGGCCAAGGCCGCAAAGGCGGCTTCATCGGGTAATGACTCACCGTTCCAGCCTTCCAGCGCTGAAACGGTACGCGATAGATGAGTGGACACTTCAGGGTTATCGACACTGCGCCACAGCATTTCGAACAATGGCATCAAGAAGGCGATGAACAGAAATATGAGCAGTGGCGCGACCAGCAACAGCGCCTTGATTTTCGAGCGTCGCACGGTACGACGCAAACTAACCTTGAGCGGCACACCATCGGCCGTTCTCAAGGGAGCTGCAGGAGATTCAGACACGTTGGTCTCTCCATCAGGCGAAAGAAGCGATCAGTAACGATCGGCTATCGACATGCCGCCACCCGATTTTCAACGGGCGGCGGCAGAACCTTACCGGGACAGCCAGGCGTTGAAGCGCTGGGTCAGCTCATCGTTGTAGTCGGCCCAGAACAGGTCGTCTTTCTGCAGCGCCGTTGCGAAGTTGGGCTCGTGGGTCGGCATGTGCGGCGTCATCTCCATACCGGTTTCGGCATGGGTGGAAACCAACTCAGAGGAAGACAGGCGTGCCGGGCCATAGGAGATGTACTGGGCCTGATCGGCGAGTCGCTGGGTATCGGTGGCGAAATGGAGGTAATCCTTTACCTTGTCGAGCTTGCCGGTGGGTACGACCCAGCCGTCCAGCTCGAACACCTGAGCATCCCAGATAATCTCGAAGGGTTGGTCTTCAGTGACCATGGCATTGAAGATCCGGCCATTATAAGCAGAGGCGAAAGCGACTTCCTGATCGGCCAGTAGCTGCGGCGGCTGGGCGCCCTCCTCCCACCAGATGACCTCGTCTTTGATGGTATCGAGCTTGTCGAAGGCACGCTGCACGCCTTCTTCGGTCTCAAGCATGGCGTAGACCTCCTCACGATCGACACCATCGGCAATCAAGGCCCACTCCATATTATTGATCGGCTTGCGCAGCAAGGCCCGCTTACCGGGATAGTTTTCCAGATCGAAGACATCCTCGATGGTGCTGGGCTGATCGTCTTCGGGAAACATATCGCTATTAAAGGCGACGATATTGGAATAGACGATGGATGCCACGAAGCAGTCGCCCAAAGCACCGTCGACGAAGTCCTCACTGGGCGGCGTACCATCCGGGGCGTCAGCCAGCAGCTCATCGTGATCAAGAGGTTCAATCAGCCCTTCAGCGCAGGCGATCATGGCATCGGCAGGAAGCATGTCGACCAGATCCCAGGTCACGTTGCCAGCCTGGGACTGAGCGCGCAGACCGGCTAGCGCGTTCCCGCTGCGGTCGATATTGACGATTTCGTCGCCAGTCTTCTCCATCCACGGCTTATCGTAAGCCTCGTGCTGGCTCATGCTATAAGCACCGCCCCAGGAAACAATGTTCAGCGTCTGCTGGGCATGAGCACTGACCGCCACGGCGAGTGACGACAGCCCCACGACAGCGATGCCTGCCTTGAGTACGCGTTTGCGAATAATGGTCTTCATAGAGATTCTCCGGTTATGTGACACTTGCCGCCGACACCATGGGATGCCGCGATACGGCGATTTCGACTGCCGTCCGACTCAGGCATCCAGCGCGCGGCAATCGGCACTCGACCAGCCGACCTGAATTTGCTGGCCAGGGCGCATAACGCCAACGCCTTGGGCATTGGGCGTCTTGAGGATGAAATCATCGTTACCGCACACCGCAACCCGCGTACGCAGGTGGTCGCCAAGGTAGATGACCTCCTGCACGGTGGCGGTAAATTGATTATCGAACTGCTCCGCAGCATCCCCACGCAGGATGCTGACCCGCTCGGGCCGCAGTGACAGCGTCGTTCGCGAGCCCACCCCACCCACCGCTACCGGTTTGGCAATCACCGTGTCGCCGCTATCGAGGCGTACTTTGCAGTCGTCACCGAGATGCTCACAAACCTCGCCCTGCAGGCGATTGTTTTCGCCGATAAAATAAGCGACGAACGCATTCTCCGGCCGCTCGTAGAGTTCATCCGGCGAGGCTAACTGCTGCACAATACCGTCGTTGAAGACCGCAATGCGGTCCGACATGGTCAGTGCTTCGGTCTGATCGTGGGTGACATAGATCATGGTCACCCCAAGGCGGGCGTGAATGCGCTTTATCTCGTACTGCATCTCTTCACGCAGATTCTTGTCCAGCGCGCCCAGCGGCTCATCCATCAGCACCAGCTCAGGCTCAAAGACCAGCGCCCGAGCCAACGCCACGCGCTGCTGCTGACCACCGGAGAGCTGCGCCGGCCGGCGGTCGCCAAACTCTTCCAGGCGCACCATGGCCAGTGCCTTATCCACTTTCTCTTTGATCTGTGCTTTGTTTAGATGGCGTACTTCGAGCGGGAAGGCGAGGTTCTCGGCCACCGTCATGTGCGGGAACAGCGCATAGTTCTGGAACACCATGCCGATACCGCGCTTGTGCGGCGGCAAGCCGCTGATCGGCTCGTCCTTGAGGAGAATTTCGCCGTGGGTGGGCGTTTCGAAGCCTGCCATCATCATCAGGCAAGTGGTCTTACCAGAGCCCGAAGGACCCAGCAGGGTGACGAATTCACCCTTGCGGATGTCAAGGCTGAAATCCTTGACGACCAACTCGACACCGTCATAACTCTTTTGAACATTGACGAAGCGGGCAAAACACGACGACGTCTCTGTCGTCGCTGCCGTCTCCACCCCAGCGTCTGCAAGGGTCTCGTTCATGGACATTCCCCGGTTAAAGCCCCGTTGCGTCAAGGTAAGTGCACGATCGAACACACCCCTTAAACGCCCCCTTGGAACCTTATTGATTTATATTTTTTTCCTAATGCTTGTTAAGAACCATACGGGTTGCGTGTGGCGCATCGCAATTTTGGTGGGGACAATTAGCGTTGAATATCAACATGCCGCAGGTGTGGGAAGTCGGCTATGGAAGCAATTTTTTAACGACGTGATATGAAAGCGCCCATGGAGGAACACTCCATGGGCGGGGCCGGGGCGGTGCTACCGATCAGGCCACGTCCGAGCGGCTCAACCGGCAGGCGGCATACTTGAACTCCGGTATCTTGCCGTAAGGATCCAGCGCTGAATTGGTTAACAGGTTTGCCGCTGCTTCCCCGTAACAGAAGGGCACGAACACCATGCCCTCGGGCATGCCCGGATCCGTCCTCGCTTTGAGGGTAATCGATCCTCGCCGGGTGGCGATCGTCAGCTCATCGCCCGGCGCCATCCCCAGCCGGATAAACTCAGCAGGCCCCAGGCTTGCCACTGCTTCCGGCTCCAGATCATCGAGCACCTTGGCACGGCGGGTCATGGAGCCGGTATGCCAGTGTTCCAACTGGCGCCCGGTGGTGAGTACCGTTGGGTAGTCGCTATCGACCGGTTCATCCGGGGGCAGTGGCCGCGTGGGCGAGAACTTCGCCCGGCCACTGGCCGTGGGGAAAGCATCGCTGAAGACCACATCGGCCCCCGGCGCATCATCCGCCGAGCAGGGATAGGTCACCGACTGCTCGCGTTCCAGACGCTCCCAGGAAATATGGTCCAGCGAAGCCATCCCTTGCTTCATCTCGGCAAAAACGTCTCGCGGGTGCTGGTAGTTCCAGTCCAGGCCGAAACGCTTGGCGATTTCCTGGGTAATCCACCAGTCAGGCTTGGCCTGGCCGGGTAGCGGTACCGCCGCACGCCCCATCTGCACCTGACGATTGGTGTTGGTAACGGTGCCGTTCTTCTCAGGCCACGCGGAGGCAGGCAGGATGACATCGGCGAACTGGGCGGTCTCGGTGACAAACAGATCCTGTACCACCAGATGTTCCAGCTTCGCCAAGGCGGCCCGGGCATGGTCCAGGTCCGGGTCGGACATGGCCGGGTTTTCGCCCTGGATAAGCATGCCGCGGATGGTACCGGCGGCGATGGCATCCATGATTTCCACCACGGTGAGGCCCGGCGTGGGATCCAGTTTGGTGTTCCACAGCTCTTCAAACGCCGCACGTACCTGGCTATCGCTGACCGGCTGGTAGTCCGGCATCACCATGGGGATCATGCCCGCATCGGAGGCCCCCTGGACGTTGTTCTGCCCCCGCAAAGGGTGCAGGCCGGTGCCGGGGCGCCCGGTCTGGCCGCAGGCCAGCGCCAGCGAGATCAGGCCACGCGCGTTGTCGGTGCCGTGCGTATGCTGGGAAATACCCATGCCCCAGAAGATCATCGCCCGCTCGGCGTTGGCATACAGCCGCGCCACTTCGCGGATGGTATCGGGCTCAACACCACACAGGCCGCTCATCGCTTCGGGCGTCATATCTACCGTATGCATTTTAAGGGCCTCGAAGCCCTCGGTATGCTCGGCAATATAGGTCGTGTCATAAAGTTCTTCGCTGATGATCACGTTGAGCATGGCGTTGAACAGCGCCACATCGGACCCCGGCGAGAAGCGTACGCTCTGGTGGGCGTAGGCATCCAGGGCTTGACCGCGGGGGTCGAGGATCAGCAGTTTGGTACCGCGTTTGGCGGCCTGCTTGAAAAAGGTGGCCGCCACGGGATGATTGACCGCCGGGTTGCAGCCGATAAGGATCACCACGTCGGCCTGTTCGGCCTGCATAAAGGAGGCGGTCACGGCGCCGGAGCCGATGCACTCCATCAGCGCCGCCACCGAGCTTGCGTGGCACAAACGGGTGCAGTGATCCACGTGGTTGGAGCCAAACCCCGTACGTACCAGTTTCTGGAATAGCCACGCCTCTTCATTGGAGCACTTGGCGCTGCCGAACCCCGCCAGAGCGTCAGGACCATAAGTCGCTTTAAGGTCGATAAGCCCGCTGGCGGCAAACGCCAGGGCCTCATCCCAGCTCGCCTCGCGGAAATGGGTCAGAGGCTGGGCGGGGTCGAAGTCCGGGTCGAGACCTTTAGCGACCCCCTCGCGACGAATCAGCGGAGCGATAAGCCGAGATGGATGCCGCGGATAGTCATAGCCGAAGCGCCCTTTGACACACAGCCGGTTCTGGTTAGAGGGGCCGTCGCGGCCTTCCACATAAAGGATCTCGTCGTCCTTGATATGATAGGTGAGCTGGCAGCCCACTCCGCAGTAGGGGCACACCGAGTCGACCTGGCGGTCGGCCACGGTAGAGTCGCCGCGTCCCTCTTTGTCGACCAGGGTAGCGGGCATCAGAGCGCCGGTGGGGCAGGCCTGAACGCACTCGCCACAGGCCACGCAGGTGCTCTCGCCCATGGGGTCGTCGAAATCAAACACGATCTTCGAGGCCGCACCGCGGTGGGCCAAGCCGATGACGTCGTTGACCTGTACGTCGCGACAGGCGCGCACGCACAGGTTGCACTCGATGCAGGCGTCAAGGTTGACGCGCATGGCAGAGTGGCTGCTGTCTTGCGCCAGGCTATCCGTTCGCGAGGCGACATGGTGCACGGTAGCCGTCTCACGCTCGTCTCGCCGGGGTAGTTTATGGCGCGCCGCCGTGGCATCAATGGCCAACTGATCGGCCATGGCCCAGAAGTGGCTGCCGCTGTCGGGGCTCTCCTCCCGCTCTGGCTGGTCGACCAGCAGCATCTCCATGACCATCTTGCGGGCCGTGTGCGCGCGTTCAGAGTTTGCGCTATTAACCACCATACCCGGTGTCGCCTGGCGTAGACAGCTGGCGGCCAGGGCACGCTCGCCCTCGATTTCCACCATGCAGGCACGGCAGTTGCCGTCGGCGCGGTAGCCACTGGCGTCCTTGAAGCACAGGTGGGGAATGGTCTCGCCGGCGCGCTTGGCCACCTGCCAGAGGCTTTCACCGGGGCTTGCACTCACCTCAACGCCATCCAGCGTCAGGGTAAAGCGCTCGTCTAAGCTGTGGTTTACGCTCATGTTCATCTCCCTTACCCCTTGACGATGACATTCTGGGCGGCCAGTTCGCCGCGGAAATCCTTGAGCAGCCCGAGCACCGGGTTAGGTGCCGCTTGGCCAAGCCCACAAATGGAGGCGTCGATCATCACCTGGGAGAGCTGTGTCATCAGCCCAGCGTCCCACTCACTGCGCTCGAGCAGTGTGAGCATTTTTTCCGTGCCCACCCGGCAGGGCGTGCATTGACCACAGGACTCATCGGCAAAAAAGGCCAGCAGGTTGGTCGCGACGCCGCGCAGATCATCCTGATCGGAAAGCACGATCACCGCGGCGGAGCCGATAAAGCAGCCGTGCTCCTGAAGGGTATCGAAATCGAGGGGGATATCGGCCTTGGCAGCAGGCAGAATGCCGCCGGAGGCGCCGCCGGGCAGGTAGGCCGCCAAGCGGTGGCCGTCGGCCATGCCGTCGCAATACTCGTCAATTAATTCCTGTAGTGTTATCCCCGCGGGCGCCAAATACACACCGGGCTGCTTGACCCGACCCGAGACCGAGAAACTGCGTAACCCTACGCGGCCTTGGCGACCCTGGCTGGAGAAAGCCTCAGCGCCGCGCTGCCAGATCATGGGAATCCAGTAGACGGTCTCGACGTTATTGACCAGCGTCGGCTGATCAAAGAGTCCTTTCTGGGCCACAAACGGCGGGCGATGGCGGGGTTTGCCCGGCTTGCCTTCCAAAGATTCGATCATCGCCGACTCTTCGCCACAGATATAGGCGCCCGCGCCGCGCCGCAGCACGATGTAACCCGGCGCCACCAGGCCGGCAGCCTCCAGTTCGCCAATGGCCTCGCGCAGTACGCCATGTAACGCCGGGTACTCATCGCGCAGATAGATATACAGCGCCTCGGCCTCTACCGCCCAAGCGCTGACCAAGGCACCTTCAAGAAACTGGTGCGGCGAATTTTCCAGGTAATAGCGATCCTTGAAAGTACCGGGCTCGCCCTCGTCGGCATTGATAGCGCAGTAACGGGGGCCGGCCTCCTGGCGCACGAAATACCATTTTTTGAAGGTGGGAAAGCCCGCGCCGCCCAAACCGCGCAGATTGGCCTGCTGCATCGCCTCCATGAGCGCTTCCACCGTGACCTCGCCGTTGTGGCAGGCCTGGAGCAGCGCGAAACCGCCCTCGTGGCGGTAGCCGTCCAGTCGCTGCCAGTCGACGGTAGCGGGGTGAAAATGCCCGTTTTGGACGACAGATTCAATGCGCTCTTGAGTAGCGAACAGCACATGATAATGCCCTACCTCAGCCACCGGCGCCGTGTCGCAGCGGCCCATGCAGGGGGCTCGCAGCACCCGCACCTGTTCGATATCCACGCTCGCTTCCAGCTGCGCTTTAAGCGCCTCGGCACCGGCCAACTGGCAGGTTAGGGAGTCGCAAATGCGGATGGTCACTGCCGGTGCCGGCGGCGGCAGCTGGTCGTCGTGAATGACATCGAAGTGAGCGTAGAAGGTGGCGGTCTCGTAAACCGCGGCCATGGGCAGGTTCATGTAGGCCGCCAGGGCACGCAGGTCCGCCAGCAGCAGATGGCCACGGGTATCCTGAATAACATGCAGGTGTTCAATCAGTAGGTCGCGGCGGCGCAGCGTGGCGTCCTGGCGTTCGTCACCCAGCAGCTCACGCAACGCCTCAAGAAGATGGGGGTCGAGTTCACGGCCGCGGGGCTTGCCGCGGAAGCGGCGCTTGGGGATCACGGTCTGGACGGTCATGGGTTACTCATTATTATCTTGATCAGCTTTATGCCGAATGAACAAAAACGGCACCCCGCGGGGCGCCGTCTAGGGTCGTGCTGTCTCAAACTATCTCTAGGACTATCTCTAGGACTATCTCTTGTACTGTCTCTCTTACTATCCCACCGTCAAGCAGGCGTTAGCGCTGTTTCTCAGTGTTGCTGAGTTACTAAGTGGCTGAGTTAATAAGTGGCTGAGTTAATAAGTGCTTAGGTCACGCTGCCGTGGGGATCAATGACGAATTTCTTGGCCGCACCGCCATCGAAGTCGGCATAGCCCTGGGGCGCCTGATCCAGGCTAATCATCTGGACATTGACTGCATCAGCAATATTGACCTTGCCGAACAGGATAGCCTGCATCAGCGGGCGATGGTACTGCATCACCGGGCACTGCCCAGTATGGAAACTGTGAGACTTGGCCCAGCCGAGACCAAAGCGCATGCTCAGGGCGCCCTGCTGGGCAGCCTCGTCTTCCGCGCCGGGATCTTCGGTCACGTATAGGCCTGGAATGCCGATCTGGCCACCCGCGCGGGTCAGCGACATCGCCGAGTTGAGCACTGTCGCAGGCGCTTCTTTGCCGTGATTGCAGCCACAGGCGTGGGCCTCAAAACCAACGCAATCGACAAAGGCATCGACCTCACGCTCGCCGAGAATCACCTCGATCTTGTCGGCCATGTCGCCGTCCTGGGTCAGGTCGATGGTCTCGCAGCCAAAGCTGCGGGCCTGGGCCAGACGCTCTTCGATCATATCGCCGACGATCACGCAGGCCGCGCCCAGTAACTGCGCAGAAACCGCAGCCGCCAGCCCCACGGGGCCAGCACCGGCAATATAGACGGTGCTGCCCGGGCCGACCCCGGCGGTCACGCAGCCGTGGAAACCGGTAGGGAAGATATCGGAGAGCATGGTCAGATCCTTGATCTTCTCCATGGCCTGATCGGCGTCCGGGAACTTCAGCAGGTTAAAGTCTGCATAGGGAACCATCACGTATTCGGTCTGGCCGCCGACCCAGCCGCCCATATCCACATAGCCATAGGCGGCGCCAGGGCGGGATGGATTGACGTTGAGACAGATACCGGTGCGGCCTTCCTTGCAGTTGCGGCAGCGGCCACAGGCAATATTGAACGGCACCGAGACCAAGTCGCCCGGCTTGACAAACTCGACGTCGCGGCCAGTTTCAATCACCAAGCCGGTGATTTCGTGGCCGAGCACCAGGCCCGGTTGCGCGGTGGTGCGGCCGCGTACCATATGCTGGTCGCTGCCACAGATATTGGTGGTGACGACTTTGAGAATCACGCCGTGCTCGCATTTGCGATTGCCGAGGGCGAGCTCAGGATAAGCGATGGACTCTACGGCGACCTCACCCGGCCCCTTATAGACAACTCCGCGGTTGGCTGCATTCATGGCTGGCTCCTGTGGTTTATTGTTCTGTTCGATAGGGTGGACTGCGTTTTTTAGCCTATTCCCTCCACATCGCCAGACTTGCTCCACAAAGGCACTCACATATCTATTCAAGACACCCGAGCCAAGACAAATAGATACAGGTCGCTTTCACAACATTCTTGTGCTTAAACAAGGCCAACAATTCGGTGCGTCGAAGGCAAGATCCATGCGCCAAGGTGTAGCGGATGTTCTGGGCCGCGCTTGGCGTCGTAATTGTCAGCGTGCGGCTATACAGTGGAGCAAGTAACGGCTTCAGCGCGCTTCAACTGCCCGCCTACCCGGCGAGCGGTTAGTTTTTTTGCTCACCAGGGGATAAGACCATGCAGCTAAGCTCTTACCAGCGCGGCCTACTTATTGTGGTTCTGGGCGTGGTGTTTCTCAGCTTCGACGGTCTGTTGATACGCCTGGCCGATACCGATGGCTGGACCATCGTCTTCTGGCGCGGTTTATTAATGTTCTGCGTACTGGGGCTGCTGTGCTTGGCGGGCAAGCGGCTGACGACGCTTAGAATCAACCCCTTTTCCTCCCTGGCCTCGGCCCTGCTGCTGGGCCTGATCTCCAGTCTGTTTGTGCTGGCGGTCATGAATGCCAAGGTGGCCAATGTGGTGGTGATCCTGAGCACCGCGCCACTGTTTGCCGCGTTTTTTTCGCGGGTTTTCCTGGGCGAAAAAGTCGCACTGCGAACGCTGGTGGCCATTGCCGTCTGCATGCTGGGCATGGGCCTGGTGTTCATGGGCGAGGGGGCCATGGGGATGCTGGCAGGCAACCTTTACGCCTTGGCGGCTGCGACGGCCATCGGCGGCAACCTGACCCTGCTGCGCCGCTATCCAGCGATTGACCCCATGACGGTGATTGCCGGCGGCGGGCTACTCTCGGCGGCGATGACCCTGCCCATGGCGTCACCACTCTCGCTTGATGCCCAGCGCTATGGCGTACTAGCACTTATGGGCCTGGTGCAGATGCCCTTGGCCACCGTGCTGATCAATAGCGCCACCCGCTATTTGCCATCGACAGAGGTGGCGCTGTTTTATCTGGTCGAAACCGCGCTGGGAACGCTGTGGGTATGGTGGTTACTGGGCGAGACACCCACGGCCTCGACACTGTTCGGCGGCGGCGTGGTTATCCTGGTGTTGGTACTGCATGCCTGGATAGGCCTGCGCCTTGAAAGGCAGCGTCTTCAGCTTTATCCGGGGTTTGTCGGCAAATAGCCAATAAAGCCGTGACCCACCACCTATCAGAAAGCCCTCAGAAAGCCCGCCGGGAAGACGGGCTGGTACGGTGGTTCTGGTACGATAGTTAAAGGCCTGAGGAGCAAGCGACTTCAGCGCAATACGCCTTCTTCCTTGAGTAGCGTAAAAATCGCCTCGGCGCCCTGCTCGGGTGTCACATCGCTAAGCAGTTGCCCACCGCCACTATCGGCCTTGGCGGCAGCGGCCTTGAAGCGGTCACGGGCCGAGGCTGACTTGACGATCTTGAGTCGTTTGGGCCGCTTACGTGCTGGCTGTATGTGCCACTGGGTTTGCAGTTCGTCAATCACACTGGCGTAGGCACAATCAGTCAACTCACCGCGTCGCGCCGGGCCGAACGCGCTCTGGCGAGCGGCTGGCGCGCTGCTATCCACCGTGGCGATGGCCGGCAGACGCACCTGCAAGCGACGGCGTTTACCGCGCGGCAGGGCCTGCAGCACCGTGGCGACACCCTGCTCGATGCTTTCGATTTCGGCTAGGCCACTGACCACTGTCCATCCCAGCGACTCGGCCAGCAGATACGGTACCAGGCCCGAGCCCTCCCCCGTCTCGGCGCGAGTTCCCGTCAGCACCAGTTGCGGCGCCGCGAAGCGCAGTATGTTGGTTAAGGCAGGCACGACATCCGCGTTCGAGGCCTGCTCAATACGTTTGACCCCGCTAACCCCCATCCCAAGGTAACCACGCAGGGCTTCCTCGCTGGCGGTATCATTGTCGCCTGCATGAATAAGTTGAACGCTGGCGTCATTCAAAGACAACGCCATTTCCACCGCCCGGGCATCATGGTCGGCACGCCGCGCGCGCGCGGTCAGTGGATGACGCCCTACCGACACCAGAACAGAAACGCTGAACCCAGCGCCATTCAATGACTTGACGTTACGCGGCATCGCGATTCTCCTGCTGCTGTTCTCGATAACGCTCGACGCGTGCTACCAGCGCGGCGAGAATCTCACCGGCATCGCCGATGACGGCAAGGTCGGCGCGTTTGACCATATCGCATCGCTCATCCAGGTTGATGGTGACGACTTTATCGCAGCTCTGAATACCTTGAAGGTGCTGTATAGCGCCGGAGATTCCCACCGCCACGTAAACACGCGCGGAAACCCAGGTCCCAGATGCGCCTACCTGACGATCGCGGGCCATAAAGCCATCATCCACCGCGACACGCGATGCCCCCTTGGCCGCACCGAGCACCTGAGCGGCACGGTGATAGCCCTCCCAGTCCTTAACGCCATTACCCGCTGATAATATAAATTCCGCCTCGGCGAGCGACACACTGGCCGGATCGACGGCGACTTCCCCCATGTCCTTGAGGCGACCAAGCACGTCGGGCAGCGGCTGGGGCAGCGCGACAGGCTGGGCGGCATGGCGCGTCTCACTGACTGGCTCGGCGCACTCCGCCAGTGCCAGCACCACGCGTGGCAGGTGGCGCGTAATATCGACCGAGCCCGCGGCACCGCGTGCCGTACAACGCCAGCTGGTTTCACTATGCGCATCCGCCTCAACCTGCCAGACCTGGGTCGCCGGGCGCTCACCCAACCGCACAGCCAGCCGTCGGCCCAGCTCGCTTCCCCCCAGCGGGGAGTCAGGCAGTAGCCAGAAGCGCGGTGCCATCTCCCGCTCTACGCCGCTCAAGGCCGCCAGACACGCTTCGGGGGCAAAACCCGCGTAGCTGTTATCGTCCAGATGCACGACCTGATCAATCCCGGCTTCGCCCAGCGCCGCTTCTTTATGCTCACCAAACAGAATCGCCACCACGGCGCCGGGACGCTCGGCATCGGCATCCGCCAACCGCCGGGCCAGCCCCAGCAGATCCTTGTCATGAGTGGAGAGACGCCCACCGGTCATGTCCGGCACCACGGCCACCAGGAAGGCGGGTTGATCAATCGTCACCATGCGGCGGCTATCGCGAGCCGCCGTCGTTGTCGCGGCGGACTGCCCCCCTTGCTGCAGGCCACTGCGGTCAATCCGTTTGACGCCATTGGGGCCGATAAAACCGATGGCGCGAGGGTTCTTGCGCACCGCGCCGTTAGGGCCCTGCCATTCGCTGACCGCTCCGCCGCCGCCGCCGCCCATGTCGGCAAGCACATTGGCGTACTCAGGATGCAGACGGTTCCGGGCGATCCACTCGCGGCGCGGGTCGCGGCGAATAATCTCACTCATACGATCACCTCCTCAGCAGTCATCGTGGTTGCAGCAGGCCGACGGGATCCGCCAGATGCATCACCCGCGGGACGCTCTACCAGGGCATCGGCCGCCAGCTCGGCGATATCGCGTACCTCGGCGCTGGCATCTACCACGCCTTCCAGCATGGCGGCGCACTGCGGACAGCCCACTGCGACGAGTTCGGCGCCGCTCTCCTTAATGTCATTCATGCGCATGTCGGGAATCCGCTGCTTGCCGGGAATATCGGTGATCGGCGCCCCACCGCCGCCACCGCAGCAGCGCGAGCGAGAACCCGAGCGCTCCATCTCCTTAACCTCGATGCCCAACGCCTTGAGCACGTTGCGCGGCGCCTCGTATTCGCCGTTATAGCGGCCCAGGTAACAGGGGTCGTGATAGGTCACGCGGCCGCCTTTCCAGGGGGCAAAGGTCAATCGACCGGCGTCATACAGTTCGGCGATAAAGGTACTATGGTGACGTACCTCGTAATGTCCCCCCAGCTCGCCGTACTCATTGCCCAGCACATGAAAGCTGTGGGGGTCGCAGGTAACAATCTGCAAGAAGCGATACTGGGCCAGGGTGGCAATATTGCGCTTCGCCAGGGACTGGAACGTCGCCTCATCGCCAAGGCGCCGCGCCACGTCGCCGCTGTCGCGCTCTTCAGCTCCTAACACCGCGAAGTCTACCTCGGCGGCCCGCAGCACTTTAATTAGTGCCCGCAGGGTTCGCTGGTTGCGCATATCAAAGGCCCCATCCCCCAGCCACAGCAGCACGTCGACTTGCTTGATGTCCGCCATGAGCGGCAGGTTAAGATCCGCCGCCCAGTTAAGCCGCGAGCCAGGGTCGAAACCACCGGGATTGTCGGTGGCGATCAGGTTGTCGAGCACCTCGGCACCTTTATTGGGCGTTTTGCCGCGCTCAAGCGTCAGGTGGCGGCGCATATCGACAATCGCATCCACGTGCTCAATCATCATCGGGCACTCTTCCACGCAGGCGCGGCAGGTCGTGCAAGACCAGAGAGTATCGGCATCGACCAAGGTTTTCCCTTCCAGCGCCACAATGGGCCCGTGGGGAGAGCCTGCGTGTTCACCTACCGGCTTACCCCCAATCCCTTGTGAAGGGTGCGGAGAGCCGGCATAGCCGGCATCGCTGCCGCCGGCCATACCCACCACCATGTCCTGGATCAGCTTCTTGGGGTTGAGCGGCTGACCGGCGGCAAATGCCGGGCACACCGCCTCGCAGCGGCCGCACTGTACGCAGGCGTCAAAGCCAAGCAGTTGGTTCCAGGTGAAATCGGCAGGCTTCTCGACACCCAAGGGAGCTGCCTCGTCGTTCAAGTTCAACGCCTTGAGGCCCGTTGACCGGCCACCGCCCCCTTTTTTCGTGGAGAAGCGTTCGGCGCGACGGTGGAAGGCCAGATGTAAGGCACCGGCGAAGGCGTGCTTCATGGGCCCGCCCCAGGTCATGCCGAAAAACATTTCACCCAGGCCCCAAGCCACAACGCCCGCCAGCACCAGCGCCAGGAGCCAGCTACCACTGCCTTCGAGCAAACCGTCGGGCAGCAGGCCCACCGTGGGCAGGGTGACCAGGAAAACGCCTAGCGAAAACGCCATCAGGCTCTTGGGCAGGCGCATCCAGGGGCCCTTGGAGAGCCGCGCGGGCGGGTTAAGCCGCCGCCGCGCCACGAAGAGACTACCGACGAACATGGAGGTACTGGCCAGCAGCAGCAATCCGCCTAACAGGGGGTTGGCGATGCCAAGGCCATGCACCAGGATCATCAGCACGGCGGCGGCCACGAAGCCACCGGCGGTGGCCACGTGGGTGTTGGAGATCATTTTGTCACGCCCCACCACGTGGTGCAGATCCACCAGGTAGCGGCGCGGCATGGCCGCCAGTCCCTTGAGTAGATTAACCGGCGAGGGGCGCCCCTGGCGCCAAAGCCGCATACGGCGCACGGCGCCGATTGCCGCCAGGGCCAGGGCGGTAAAAATTAATATCGGCAAGAGCGTATTGAGCATGGTACTCACCTCATCTCTGGTGGCTTTGGCGGCGGGGCCCCGGCGGCAGACCTCTGCGAGGGCGCTGTAAACCCATCCCTGGGCGCTACATTTGCCATCCATGGCAAATGACCCTCGCTACGGCCTGCCCCCGGCGCCCCGCATCGTTGGGGGCTCTCGCTCAAGTCAAAAGTCTTTGCAGATTCGCAGGGCATCGTAGATCGCCGCATGGGTGTTACGCGGTGCCGTGCAGTCGCCCAGGCGAAATAGCAAAAAGCCATCCCCTTCTTTGCCGCCCTCATCAACCAGGCAAGGCTGCGGTTGGATAGCGTAGAGCGCCTCCAGGTCCACCTGGCCTTTGTTACGGGACGCTTCCTTGAGGGCGTAGTAAAGCGCCTCATCGGGGCGCACACCGTTCTCCACCACCACCTGATCCACCACGCGCTCTTCCAAAGCGCCGGTGTACTCGTTCTCGAGCACCGCCACCAGGCCGTCACCTTCGCGGTAGACCTTATGCAGCATCAGGTCAGAAGACATGATCACCGCCTTCTCGTAGAGGCTGCGATAGTAGGTCGGGAAGGTGGTGCCGCCCACCGCCGCGCCGGGTTTGATATCGTCGGTGACGATCTCGACCTTGGCGCCCTTGTCGGCAAGGAAATCTGCCGCCGAGACACCCGAAAACTCGCAGATACCGTCATAGATCAGCACGTTCTTGCCCGGCGCCACTTTCCCGGAAAGAATATCCCAGGTACTGACTACCAGGCTCTCCTCAGGATTCTCCGAGTAGCCCCACTCCGGGTGCTGGCTAAGGAAGGGCTGGCCACCGGTGGCCAGCACCACGATATCCGGGCGCAGGTCAAGCAGCGTTGCCTCGTCGGCACGGGTGCCCAGGCGCAGATCAACGTTCAGACGCGCCAGCTCCAGCTGAAACCAGCGGGTGATACCGGCAATCTGGTCGCGGCTTGGGGCCTGGGCGGCAATGGTAATCTGACCGCCCAGGGCGTCGGCCGCCTCAAACAGAGTGACATCGTGACCGCGCTCAGCGGCGACGCGAGCCGCCTCCATGCCGCCGGGGCCACCGCCCACCACGACGACTTTGCGCTTGGCGCCCTCGGTCTTTTCAATGATGTGCGGCAGGCCCATGTATTCCCGCGACGTGGCGGCGTTCTGGATACACAGCACGTCCAGGCCCTGATATTGACGGTCGATACAGTAGTTGGCCCCGACGCATTGTTTAATCTGGTCGATCTGGCCCATCTTGATCTTGGCGATCAGGTGAGGGTCGGCAATATGCGCACGGGTCATGCCCACCAGATCCACATAGCCCCCTTCGAGGATGCGCTGGGCCTGGTTAGGGTCTTTAATATTTTGCGCGTGGATCACCGGTACGCTGACCACTTCCTTGATGCCCGCCGCCAGGTGCAAAAAAGGCTCCGGCGGGTAGGACATGTTAGGAATGACGTTAGCAAGCGTGTTGTGCGTGTCGCAGCCAGATCCGACCACGCCAAAAAAGTCAACTTGGCCGGTGGCATCGTAGTAGGCGGCGATCTGCTTCATGTCGTCGTGTGAGAGGCCATCCGGGTGGAACTCGTCGCCGCAGATGCGCATACCGACGCAGAAGTCGTCACCCACCTCGGCACGCACCGCCTTGAGCACCTCCAGGCCGAACTTCATACGGCCCTCAAAGCTGCCGCCCCACTCATCCTCGCGCTTGTTGACCCGTGGGCTCCAGAACTGGTCGATCAGATGCTGGTGCACCGCAGAGAGCTCAACGCCGTCGAGTCCGCCTTCCTTTGCCCGACGCGCGGCCTGAGCAAAGTCCCCAATGATTCGCCAGATATCCTCTTCTTCGATGGTTTTACAGGTGGAGCGGTGCACCGGCTCGCGGATACCCGAAGGCGACAGCAGCGTCGACCAGTCAAAGCCGTCCCAGCGTGAACGACGGCCCATGTGGGTAATCTGAATCATGATCTTGCCGCCATGCTTATGCACGGCGTCCGCCAGATTCTGGAAGTGCGGGATGATGCGGTCGGTAGAAAGGTTCACCGAACTCCACCAGCCCTGAGGGCTGTCGATGGAGACCACTGATGAGCCGCCGCAGATACACAGGCCACAGCCACCCTTGGCCTTTTCCTCGTAGTACTTGACGTAGCGCTCGGTGGTCATGCCGCCGTCGGTGGCATACACCTCAGCGTGGGCGGTGCTGACCACCCGGTTACGGATAGTCAGCTTGCCGATGTCGATCGGCTCAAAGATTGCGTCGAATGCCATGGTGTTCTCTCCTCGTACCCAGGTTAATGGGCGGCGTCGGTCAGCGGCTTGACGTCGAAGATGCCCACATCGCAGCCAGGCTCGGCGGCACTCTGGGTCTGCTCGGCGACGGTACGCAGTTCACTGCCACGGGCGGCGAGGATTTGGTCCATGGCCCCGGCGAACCAGCCGGTGAACATGTACTCTTCTTTTTTTCCCGTTTTACCCAGCTGGTAAACGAAGGCGCTGTGCTCTAGCCGCACTCTCGCCGTACCGGCATCGAGGTCGATCTGTTCGGTAATAAAGAGACCCCAGCCGCGCTGGGAAAGACGCAGCATGTAATGCTCAAACACCGCCTCGCCTTCAAGGCCATGGCACTCGGCCTCTTTCTCGCACCAGTGCCAGGCGCTTTTATAGCCGGCGTGGTAGAGGATCTCGGCGTACTTCTCAGCGCCCAGCGCTTCTTCTACCGCCACATGGTTGTTGATGAAAAAGTGTCGCGGCACATACAGCATCGGCAGGGCATCGCTCGTCCATACGCCGGTTTCGCTATCCACTTCGATAGGCAGTGCGGGGGCCAGTTTGGTCACGGTTGTCTTCCTCAAAATCGTTATTCTTCAATACATCTGGCTTGGCAGCCTCGGTCTCAGCTCAATCAGGCGCCCCATACATCCTTCAATACCCGCACCCAGTTATCGCCCATGATCTTGCGCACTTGGGACTCACTCATTCCGCGCTTCAAGAGCGCCTCGGTGAGGTTGGGGAACTCCCCAATGGTGCGAATGCCTTCGGGGTTGATGATCTTGCCAAAGTCGGTCAAGCGGCGGGCATAGCCCTTGTCATGGGTCAACCACTCAAAGAAGGCCTGGTCGTGCCCCTGGGTGAAGTCGGTGCCGATGCCGATGGCGTCTTCACCGACGATATTCATGATGTACTCGATGGCTTCACAGTAATCATCAATGGTGGAATCAATGCCCTTCTTGAGAAACGGGGTAAACATGGTGACGCCAACAAAGCCGCCGTGGTCGGCAATGAACTTGAGCTCTTGATCGGATTTGTTGCGCGGATGTTCTTTGAGCCCGGAAGGCAGGCAGTGGGAATAGCAGACCGGCTTCTGGGATGCGAGGATGACTTCCTCGGAGGTCTTGGCACCCACGTGAGAGAGGTCGCACATGATGCCGACGCGGTTCATCTCGGCAACGATCTCGCGCCCAAAGCCCGAGAGACCCCCGTCGCGCTCGTAGCAGCCGGTACCCACCAGGTTTTGGGTGTTGTAGCACATTTGCACGATGCCCACGCCCAGCTGCTTGAAGATCTCGACGTAGCCGATCTGATCCTCGAAAGCATGCGCATTTTGGAAACCGTAAATGATACCGGTCTTGCCTTCTTCTTTAGCGCGCGTAATATCCGCCGTGGTGCGCACCGGGCGTACCAGATCACTACACTCAGCCATCAGTTGGTTGGAGGCGACAATGTTATCGACCGTGGCCTGAAACCCTTCCCACACCGAGACCGTGCAGTTGGCGGCGGTAAGACCGCCGCGCCGCATGTCTTCAAGCAGCTCACGGTTCCATTTGGCGATGATCAGACCATCGATGACAATAGCGTCATCGTGCAGTTCTGTGGGGGTCATGGCTAAGCTCCAACATTGATGAATGTTGCGAGCATAGCGCTGACGTTGGGGTAGGCTGCGCTTGGAAACGACGGCTGAAATTCCAAAAGCGTCATTGTGTCGTGAACACGACACGACTCGCGCTTTTTCAACCTTTACCGCTGAGTAACGCAAAACAGGGAACGGTGGACGATAGCAATCATAAAAAAACGTGCTGCCCGTTGCCGGGCAGCACGTTTTCAATATCAATTACGCCGTCACCATCAGTTCAACAGTAACACGCTGGCAAAGGTGGGCTCCCCCTGGGCGTTGGCAAGCGCCTGCTGAGCGCCAGAAAAAGGCGCCTTGACAGTCGGCTCACTCCCCCATTGCCTAATCAAGGGTGCCGCATTGTGGCTATTTCCCTGCCTGTCATGGCTACCCAGGCGCTCGTTTCTCGGCGGCACGCCAAAGTATTCGCGATAGCACTTAGAAAAATGGGGCGTGGAGACGAAGCCACAAACGGAGGCAATCTCGATGATCGACAGCGGCGTTTGCTTGAGCAATTGCCGGGCGCGCACTAAACGCAGCTTGAGATAATAGCGCGACGGTGAACAGAGCAGGTAGCGTTGGAACAACCTCTCTAACTGGCGACGCGACACATTAACGTAACGCGCCAATTCATCAAGTTCGATCGGTTCTTCAAGGTTGGATTCCATCAATGCGACAATCTCCAATAGCTTAGGCTGGGTAGTGCCCAACACATGCTTAAGGGGAATACGCTGCTGATCCTGCTCGTTACGCACGCGCTCACAGATAAACATTTCGGAGATACCTGCCGATAGCTCGCGCCCATGGTCGTGCGCAATAAGGTTGAGCATCATATCGAGCGGTGCGGTGCCGCCCGAAGACGTAAATCGATCACGGTCAATAGAGAATAGATTGGGGTTCAGGATAACGTTGGGAAATGCCTCCTGCATGGACGCCAAACACTCCCAATGAATACTGGTTTCATAGTGGTCAAGCAGCCCCGCCTTGCCAAGCGCCCAACTGCCTGTACATACCGAGCCTAACCGTTTTAGCTGGCGCGACTGCGACTGAAGCCAGCGCACGTGCTCACGGGTGACACTGTGGTAAGGGGCTACCCCACCGCAAACGACTACCCATTCGAGCGATAGCTGGGTATGCATGGAAGCGTCCGGCGTCACCTGCAGGCCATCGCTGGCACGCACCGGCTGGCCGTCCTGGGTCAGGGTATACCATCGATACAGCTCACGGCCGGCCAGTTGATTGGCCATCCGCAAAGGTTCTATTGCCGAGGCCAAGGAAATCAATGTGAAGTTATCTAACAGTAGAAAACCCAGGGTTTGCGGTTCGCCTGCACGATGGGGATTTGCTGCCACGTCTTTTGCTTGATGAGAATTCATCTTTCCTACCTCAGTCACCTTTAGGTCATAAATTTTCTTATTGATTTAGGTGTCGCTGGCGTTGTTCGGCTTCCCTGTACTGAGTTGAACACTGACTCATACATGGGACACTACTCTTTAGTCGCATATTGGCACGAATGGTTTAGGTAACGGCAGACCTTATCTTGCAAATCCAGCGATTGGTCGCAAATCAAACGCTCAATGTCGCTTTCAAACCTTTGCCAGTTTACGGCAGATACATTCCAAACTGAAGCGGGGTCAAGGCGCTGACGTGCAGCTCAACGGGCTGACGGGGCTGACCAGCTAACGCCCTCTTTTGCACCCATCGCTTAAGCGGGCGACAATGGTCAATTCCCGCCATAGCGCCTAGCGTCGCTCTACTCACCATATTTTGCTGAATAACAACATTTTGCTGAATAACAACATTTTGCTGAATAACAATGGTAAAAAAGGAACGCACTATGCTTACAGTGGCGATTTTTGTCGATGTCCAAAACGTCTATTACACCGTGCGACAGGCCTATGGCAAAAACTTTGACTACAACAAGTTTTGGGCGCAGGCCACCGCCAACAGAGAGGTCGTGAAGGCCTTTTGTTATGCCATCGATAGAGGTGACCAAAAGCAACGGGAGTTTCAAGGCATACTTAGAGCCATTGGTTTTGACGTAAAGCTGAAGCCTTTTATTCAACGTTCGGATGGTTCTGCGAAAGGCGATTGGGACGTGGGCATTGCCCTCGACGCCATGGAGTACGCTGAACAGGCTGATGTGATTGTGCTGGTGTCAGGCGATGGAGACTTCGACCTTCTAGCCCATAAAATTCGCGTTGGCTATGGCAAAAAAGTCGAAGTGTATGGCGTTCCTCAGTTAACAGCCGCTTCGCTAATGAACGAGGCCAGCGAGTTTATAGCGATCGATAAAGCGCTTCTGTTGGGATAAAAAAGGCGCTAAAAACAAGGTCGGGCGATTAACGCCAGCCGACCAAGCTGGCGTTACTGGCCACCAACCATGCCGAGCATATTCAACAGATAAAGGATCGCGAAGCCAAGATAGAAAAGCCCCGCAAGCCCCATGGTCAGCGTAGCGGGAAGCCCTGGGCGCAGGCTAGTGGGCAACCGTGACCTATTCACATAGAGAGCGGTCAACGCGATAAACGGCGTATGAGCGGCGGCGATGATACCCGAGACCGACATCACCTGAACGGGATCGTTGAACAGCAACAGTATTATCACCGGCACCAGCCCTGTCACCGTTACAATATATAAGCGCTTAAGCCAGCGGCGCTCGAACAGCGGCCACGGTAACTTTCGGTCGAGGGTATCCAGGCTCTTAAGCAGCCTAGCCCCTTGATCGTTGCGCTGACTCTGCGTCAAGATCAGCGTCATGTCAGCGAAGCTACGGCCCCAGCCGTCTTGATTTGCCAGGATACTGCCGCCCAGGGCAATCACAATTGCTGTCAGCAGCAGGTACCTGCCGAACTCACCCCATACATCAGAAAAAATATTGGTCAAATCTACCGCGACTTCAGGCCCCTGGGGCATGATCCCTTGCGGGGCAAGTAGCTCAGCTCCCAATACCATAAACGAGAAAATCACAATCAGACCGCCTACGACGCCCAAAGCAGCAGTCTTAGTCATGGTTCGTATCCAACCCCGTGCGTTAGCAAGTCGGGTATCCATGGACTCGCTCTCTGTACCCTCAATCTCGTTGCGCGACGACGCCGGCACCTCATCGTCTGGCTCGCGTCCTTGTAAACCACCGCCAAAGCCGCGGGTCGCCGTCCAGTAACCGAACCAAACAATGCCCATGGAGCCAGCGAGAATAGTCCCCACCCATGGCAGTACTACATACAGATCCAGGTTATCCGGCAAGCCAGGCATCAGGCCTTGAGCAACCTTCTGCGGAGCCGGGAAGACGATGGCTGCAGTAACGATGGCCATTACCATCAGGGCCAACGCCATTAGTCGGCTGAAAGATTCGATCAGGGAATAGCGCCCGGTGGCGGTAAAAAGCGTAGAGAACACCACCATACTGATAGCGTAGAGTGTATTAGGGCCGGGTAAAAATGCCCCCAACGCACTACCCACCACTGCGGCTAACCCGGCAATCCCGATCCCCGCCGCAAGTAACTGGGGAACGAAGATAACCCAAACCGCCCAGTCCCGGGGGCCGCCAAGGCTATGCATGCCCTCCAGCATGGTGTGCCCGCTGACAATTGAATAACGCGCCATCTCGCGGATCATGACCCACATGAACAGTACGACGACGAGCAAGATCCAGAGCAACTGGTATTCGTAAGCAGAGGCTACGCGCGGGGTAAAGAGTATTGACCCCGTTCCTACGGCAGAGAGCATCCAAAGCAGGCCGGGGCCATACCATTTAATTCGACTGTGCCCTTGGGGCGGTGAAGGTACCTTGTCACGAAAATGCGTATCTAGCTTGTGGTTCGTCCTTGTCACAGCCTCTCCTTTTTAAGCCGGTAGGAACTAACCAAGGTAGCAGACAAAAAACACTCTATTGGGACGACGTATAATCAGGCCAAGCACCCTGAATTCAAGCAATAGCTGAAGCCACTAACTATTACTCATCCAGAAGCCCGTTATATCGGTTGTAGTCAAAAGATTCCATATCGCCAACTTCATCTTCATCATATTGCAAGGTATAAGCGGTATGGCCAGGGTTCCAGCCATACCCGCCTCCATAAAAGGGGTAAGCGTATGTACCAGAGCCAAAACCGGCGCCTGTCTCTACAATGACAGCTTGAATCTTACCCTCGCGTGAGAAAAGGATATTGTTGATATACCCATAGCCAATACCTTCTCCAACCGTTGCATAGTCATCTAACAAGTCTGTCAGCTTCCACACACCTATACCGGCTTCAATGCCTTCCTCTACTCGCTGGATCTGACTGAGATCTTGCTGGGTAATGTATTCGTTAGAAGCAAAGAGCCCATAATCATCTGCATTGTCTTCTGTTACAGGCACCATGACGCCATCTTCATGAATCTCAACTTCTTCCCAAGGAACCAGGACGTGAGTATCGCCAATACCCCACCACCCTCCTACTTGAGCGATGATCGCTGTAATATTATTGTCCTGCGTAATTAGGACATTTTCGACGCTACCGATTTCGTCTTCATTTTCACCAAAGACCTCAGCATCCATTAGGCTATCAGCTCTTATACCTCCCTTTGCATATATCTCTTCATAATTCCATCCACTTAAAGGTTTTATCACGTTTTCCTGAGCCGGGGTTTGCTGGGCCTGGATTTGCACCGCAGCGGCAGTAGCAGTGATAGCTAATGTTGTTAAAAAAACATTCCGCTTGATTGACATTGCGTATCTCCCGTCTTTTGCTGTACCGCTAGGTTAGAAAAGATAGCTGTTAGAAAAAATAGTTATTAGAAAAGATGGTTTCTGTAAAGGGAGACATCTTTATTAATAGATCATCTGAATAGAGCATCGATTAAAACCCATTTCAAAAACTATCGTTTAGTTTTATTATTTGAAGTGACTGGCTTTAATTATGGGGGGAACTCTATAAAACCACTTTTCATCGTCACACTGTTTGCTGGACGCCTTGCCGATGGGCAAAGCGTCCAGCAAGAAACCAGCCAGCTAAATTAGTGTTTGTCACTAATGCCGTTAGTGACTAATCTTCCAATAGGCCGTCGTACCGGTCATAGTCAAACGCTTCCATGTCGCCAATTTCGTCTTCGTTGTATTGGACAGAATAAGTTGGGTAGCCTGGCGACCAGTCATATCCATACCCGTAAAAGGGATAGGCGTAGGCACCACCACCGCCATAGCCAACATCAGACTCTACGATAATTGCCTGTATCTCCCCCTCACGCGTAAAGAGAACATTGTCGATATAACCATAGCCGACGCCTTCGCCAATCGAGGCGTAGTCGTTTAGCAAATCAGAAAGTTTCCATACTCCCGACCCGGTTTCAAGATTACCTTCCACTTGCTGAACTTGACTAAGATCCTGCTCAGCAACGTATTCTTCAGAGGCAAACAGGCCATACTCATCGGCATTGTCTTCTGTGACCGGAATCATCACGCCATCTTCGTGCAGCTCCACTTCTTCCCAGGGAACTAACACATGGGTGCCCCCAACAACCCAAAAACCACCTACCTGGGCGATGATGGCAGTGACTTGGTTATCTTGGGTAATGAGCACATTTTCGACACGACCGATCTCTTCTTGATTACTTCCAAAGACCTCCGCGCCCATTATGTTATCGGCTCTTATACCGCCCTGCTGATAAATATCTTCATAATTCCAATCACTTAACGGCCTGACCATTTCGTCCTGCGCCTGAACGTGAAACGCAGCAGCGCCAGCAGCAACCGTTAATGTAGAGACACAAACCTTCCGTTTGATCGACATATCACATCTCCCTTTTGCTTGGTGTCATTAATAAGATAGAAGACAATTTTTAAAGTGTAAAGGGAGGGAAAATAGACAATAAAAACTGTAACTACATGAATATTAAAAAAATACGCATTCATAAGACATACCTCACCGGCACTCTCTCGACCACTCAATTTTTAACCTTCGTTAACAACTAAATAAAAAATTAAGCATCCCAAAAAATAGCTTTGCTTGCTAACTTTAAACACAGGCCATCAAATACAGTTAAATTTACTCACAGCTACTATAGTAATAACTAAGCAAGTAACGGCTATAAATTCCGAAAAGAGTGTTATGACGTGGCAAGTATCGCTACGCTAAATGTCTATGCGGGGAGCTAACACAATGACAAATGTCGCTTCAAAACGCCTAGCGTGGGGCCTTGTACCGCTCGTTGCAGTGGCGCTTATTATTCTTATCATAGAGTTAATCGCCTGGGATTTTTTAAAGCCTGTGATCACTGAGCGTATTGAGCAGTCAACGGGGCGTTCGGCGGCTATCCATGGCGATGTGGAGGTCAGCCTGTTTCCTCGCCCGCAGCTTGCTCTTAATAAGGTGGCATTAGGCAACCCTGAATGGGCTGCCTCTAACCACTTACTGGAGGCAGAGCAGGCCACTATCACACCCTCGCTGAGCGATCTTCTGCAAGGGGAACTGAAGCTGAAAGAGCTCACGTTTTCCGGCTTGACATTAAACCTGGAGCAACGCACTGATGGCCCCCCAAACTGGACGTTTGATGACCAACAAGCCACACCACAAGCGCCAACAGGGCAAGGTGCCGACGCGCCTTTCGATATCCCCTCTATTTCAGTTTCCGACTCAACGGTGCGCTACTGGGGAGCAGATTCCGATACCCCACTAGAGGCGTCCGTTTCGTCTCTTCACATGCAAACAGATGACGAGGAATTGCATACCCAAGCGACGCTGACGCTTCAGTCGCCACCATTTCAGCAACCGTCATCCAAGCCATCATCTCAACCTCCTTCCCAACAACCTTCTCAACAACCACGGCGCGTTGAGCTAGAGGCATACACTGACCCCATTGCCGCTTTTCTCAATGCCGAACAGACATTCGGTGGCGATATTTCTCTTAGTGCTGGCGAGAGTCACCTGTCCGGCACGTTTGAGATTCCCCAAGCGCCGGCTTTGCGGCAACTAACAGCCGATGTCGAATTGAGCCTGCACAACCTTGGCGAATGGTCGCAATGGCTGGATTTACCTCAGCTCACGCTGGCTAGTCTTGAGGCAGCGGCACGGCTTGAACGCGAAGGCAGTGAATGGCGAATCCGCCACATTGATGTCGAAGCGGCCGAGAGCCACCTGTCCGGCGAGCTCGTGATGGAGACTACTGGCGAAGCACCGTCGCTAAACGGCCAACTGCACGCTTCACAACTTGACGTTGCCGCTTTACGCGCCGTCCTGCCGGAGAACGAGCAAGAGACAGGGCTATCTGTGCCCGTGTTACCCGCCTTAAACGGTAGCATTGGTTTATCCATAGACCGTTTGCTGCTGGAGCAGGCGCTGCTGCAGAACGTTCAAACTCACGTTCAGCTTGCCGGGCACACCGTTGCGCTTGATGCCTTAACGTTCGATGCCGCTGACGGCAACATTGAGGCAAGCGCAAGCCTGACCAGCAGCCCGGAGACCGTAGAGGCAGACGCTCAGATGACGCTAAAAGGCCTGGATATAACGCGACTCGTAGGTACGTTGCCCCACGGCGACATCCTGGACGGCGAACTCACTCTTGAGCTTGAGCCCATCGAACAACGCTCAACCTTTGCGCCTGATACCCTGCTTAACCACCTGCGTATCGCTAATGCGGACATTGTTTACCGCAACGACGAGGCAGGCACAGAGCTAGCGGTGTCGCTTGAGACCACCGCCGAGGAGCAACCGCCGAGGCTGTTGCTCAATGCGGAAGGCACCTTTGGCGACAAGCCTTTAGTATTGCAAGCCAGCGGAGCGCCGCTAGCCAGCCTAGTGGATCTAGACAATGGCGCTCTGAAGCCCGATTACCCCTTTGAAGCCGAAGCCACTTCCAACAGCTTGTTCGTTCAAGCGGATACCACGCTGGCCTCAATCCTGGCACCGCAAACGCTGGAAGCGGATATGGTACTGGCGGCGGACAGCGGCCAGGCATTGGAAAACTGGATTGGCCCGGTGTTACCCCCGCTGCCCGACTTTCGACTCGCAGGAACCTTGCGCCGTGACCACGCGCAGTGGAACGCCACAGAGGTTGACGGTGAGATAGGCTCGACCAATGTTAGCGGTAACCTTGAGGTTATTAATAGCGAACGCACGGTGGTGAACCTCGAGATTGAAGCAGGTCGTATCGACATGACCGAGCTAATCTCGGCGACGTCCAACGAGTCAGCCGATGACGCTCAAGATGACTCATTATTGGCGCCGTTGCGCAGCTTCGATGGGCAACTGGCCCTCAACGCCACTACGCTGGTATTGCCCAATGGGCTCGAGCTAGGTGGGCTGGTACTCAACGCCGAACTGGAAGAAGGCAGACTAGAAGCACAACCCCTACAGTTTCGCCTGGGTGAAGGGTCACTGACCGCTAGCCTTGCATTGGACGCGGCGCAGTCACCGGCCGCCGGACGCTTGGATGTCGAACTAGATGACATTGCCCTTACCAGCCTGGGCGACACCTTCACTCCCCTCGAAGACCGGCTTGGCCGACTATCCGGAGAGCTGCGCATGGCAATGCGTGAAACGCTACCCAGCGATAGACGCAATGATTTTTTGTTGCCGTTCATCGGCCAGCTGATGTTCGAACCGTCAGAGCTGCGCTTCAGTGACCCCGAAGACGGCACCGAACTGACCCTAAACTTTGAAACCCAAGGGTCCGCCGCAGGAGCGCAGACGTTTCAAATGCGCGGCGAAGGCCGCTACGACGGCATGCCTGCCTCACTCAGCCTGCGAGGCGACCCGCTCCTCAATGCCCGCGATCCAGAGCGTCCCTATGCGGTGGATGGCGAAGCCAATGTCGTCGAAACACACTTGAGGCTACAAGGGTCGCTACTGCGTCCGCTCGCCCTGGAAGGGCTGGATCTTCAACTCGCCCTTGAAGGGCCGAACCCACAGCGCCTGAGCCGCCTACTAGGCTTCGCGCTGCCGGAGCTCCCTCCCTATTCGGTATCCGGCGATTTAAACCTGCAAGACCAACGTTGGACCTTGACCGATATCGCGGGGGTCATTGGCGACAGCGATCTCAATGGCGATCTAGCCCTCGACACAAACGTCAACCCACCGCGATTAACCGGAGAACTTAGCTCTGCACATTTGGATATCCAAGACCTGGGTTTTCTCGCCGGGGCGACACCAGAGGAGATCGAAGCCAACGACCGCTTCGTGCTGCCCGATACAGCTATCATCACCGATGCATGGCAACAAGTATCAGCGGAAGTAAGCTACCGGGGTGAGTCTGTGAGTGCGGGCCTGATTCCATTGACCAACGTCACCATCGACTTTGACCTTGAGGAGGGGCGCGGTCGGTTCGAGCCTGTGGGTTTCGGTGTGGGTGAAGGCAATGTCGATCTTACACTCGACCTGGATGCAAGCACCCAACCTCCTAACGGCACGATACAGGTGGAAGTCCAGGGAGTAGATCTTAACGATGCCTTACGCCATTGGGCGATAGCGGACGAGAGCGTCGGCACCTTTGGCGGGCGCGGCAAACTCTGGATTGAAGGCGCGTCGGTTGCAGAGCTTCTGGCCTCCGCCGATGGCGGCGTGGTGATGCTAATGGCCGGCGGACAACTCGACGCTTTGCTGGTGGAGATCGCCGGGCTTGATGCTGGTCAGACCTTCCTCAGCTGGCTACGTGACCGTGACCCCATCCCGATTGATTGCAGCTACGCCGACCTGCAAGTGCGCGACGGCGTAACCCAGCTGGATACTGCTGTAATGGATACCACCGACACAACGTTCACGCTGGGCGGTCAGGTGGACCTGAACACGGAGCGCCTGGATATCAGCATCATCGCCCATCCCAAAGACCCCAGCGTGTTTATCGGGCGCTCTCCGCTTCACTTGGGAGGCACCTTCGATAACATCGAAACGGGCGTGCATCGCGAAGAACTGATAAGGCGCGCTGGAGCAAGCGCAGGGCTTGCCGCCCTCGCCGGCCCACTCACGGCTCTTTTGCCGCTGATCGATGTGGGCATCGGCGCCGATGTGGACTATTGCCAAGGGTTGATCAGCCGTTCTCGCGACGCTATACAAGAGGGGGGAGATTAAATAATGTGCCAACTACGCCGCGGGTACGGCTCACTGACAATCGGGGGATTGCTCCTCACCGCGCTGCTGGTGGGCTGCGCCGACGCCCCGGTCAATCAATCCGCTAGGCTTGAGCAGCAGGATTCTAGCCAAGCGGTTCAGATCAAAGCCCGGCTTCTCGAAGCACCCGACCTGGCGGGCTCAGCCATCGACGTGGACCTGGAGGGCGATAACGCTATCCTCAGTGGTTTCGTTGAAACAACGCAGCAGCGCGACCGGGCCGAAGCGATCACCCAAGACCATGACCAGGTGAAGACGGTGGAGAACAACATCACCGTTAAATAGACAACCGTTTGGTAACGTTCTTGGCAAGATATCTTTACTCAGCTAATTGGAGGTTATTATGCCACAAGCAACGGCAAAGCAAGATTTTCCTGTCTCGAACGTCAGGCACTTCCTTGAGCCTGGTCCGATTGTGCTGGTGTCGTCGCAATGGCAGCAACACACCAACATCATGACCCTGGGTTGGCACACGGTGATGGCGTTTTCCCCCTCGCTTATCGGCTGTGTGATTGCGGCAGGCAATCACTCCCACGCGCTGGTTCGCCACAGCGGTGAATGCGTGATCAATATTCCCGCGGCGTCGCTTGTCGATACGGTGGTGGGTATCGGCAACTGCTCTGGGAGCGAGGTCGACAAGTTCAAGGCGTTTGAGCTGAACCCAGGCAAATCAGACAAGATCGATGCGCCTCGGATAGAGGAGTGCTATGCGTCTTTCGAGTGCCGCTTGCACGATGACGCCATGATTGAACGCTACAACCTGTTTATTTTTGAGGTCGTTAAAGCCCACGTCGCTCCCTCGGCCGATGAGGAAGAATCGCTGCACTACCAAGGCATGGGGGCATTCATGCTATCGGGCCAATCCATCGACCGTGCGTCGCTCTTCAAGCCGTCAATGCTTGTCTGAGCGGGTTGAGTCCACACGATGCCTCGCCTAGCTCAACGACATATCAATGATAAACAGGATGACGAGCGCCACCGTCGAAGGCCAGGCGCTTCGCAGCACTACCCCAAACATGGTCAGCGGAATTAAAACGGTCAGCGCCGCCAGAATATGGGGCAATTCGGCCAAGCCGCTGGCCGCCATGCTCCATACATAAAGACCGCCTAGCGCGCCGAGCAGTAGCCCAAACCAGACCTCTTGGTTACGGAGCCGTGATGACATTGTTGCCGTCCCTTGCTGTTGAGTTTCGGGGTTGTTGAGTTTCAGGCGTACGTTGATAGCGTTTAAATTCACGTTGCCAACGAGCCATGAAAGCATCGCGCGCGGGGTGACAGTGCGCGACCAGCATAGCGCTAATGGTGCCGAAAGGAGCGTGCGGGGGCTGTTTTATTATCCCGAGCGTTGAAATCTCATACTTTCAAGACTGAGCCAAGTACTGCCCCCTGTGCTAGCCTAAGAGTTGTATAAGGGTTGAGCAATTCAAGTCACCACCCCGAAAGCAGGTTGGTAAGCCATGGAAACTATCCTGGTAGCTATCAATGGAAATTATCAACGGTGGGCTTCAACGAACGGAATTGCTCCACCCTTCAATCCTTTACTGCTAAGAAAGCGCGACACGCATCTACACAGGCGGTGCAGGGTCAATGACCAGCCCAACAGCTACCGGCACCTCTCCCCGCAGCGAGAGATTTCCCATAAAGTTACAGCCACTTACATACTATTTGCCAATTGTAACGAACTCGACTAGCTTGGTATCGTGGCGGCAACTATCAAACGCCTTAAGTGCCGGCCTGCTCAATCGCCTCTGAACAACATTGATTGCTGCTCAGTTCCTATGGAGCGTCTCAATAGCGGCGCAATCAATCTGGGTTAACCGGACAAGGAGAATACCGAATGTCGACAACATCAGAAAAGCAATTACCCCAAGAGGTAGCGGCCTGGCGTGACCCGGAAATGGACTCGGTGAAAGGCACCGAAACCCCGAAGGATCCCAATAAGGGTTATATCGCCCTACTTGGCTGGAGCGTCAATGCGATCAAGGCAGCGCAGAAGTTTGACCGCCGCTACGTCGTTGTTGCACCAGAATGGGCCGAGGATTTCTGCACCGCCAATAACATACCGTTTATCTCGTGGGATTTTATCCGCTTGAATGATCGGTCCATGGAAATCGCCGTAAGGCTGAAAGAAGAAGGCGTCGATGTCGCCATCCCGCTGTTTGAGGAAACCGTTGAGTGGTCCGGCGCCATCAACTCTGTCCTCCTCGACAGCCCCCGTATGTACGGGCAATCGATTCTGTTCCGCGACAAGGCCCTGATGAAGCGCCGTGCGCAACTTGGCGGTATTCGCGTAGGTATCTTTGAAGAAGCCCACGAAAAAGAGGATATCGTCCGCTTTATGAAGCGCGTCAACCAGACGCTGCTCAAGCTAGACGGTGACCCCGATGACCCGATTCACGTCAAAGCATTCGATAAAGCCGGTTGCCTCGGCCACCGCATGATCCGTACGTTGGAAGAAATTGAGCACATTCCAGACGAAGAATATCCGCTGCTGATGGAAAGCCATCTGGATGGCTGGGAATTTGCCGTTGAGGCCTGGATTCACGATGGCAAAATCCAGTTCCTGAACATTTCGGAATACGTGACGTTGGGCTATTCGGTCTTCGTACCCGCTACCGAGGAGCTCGAAAGCTGGCGCAACGCGATCACCAAGCAGATTGAATTGTTGATCAAAACCTTTGACATTCAATTCGGCCTGATTCACCCCGAGTACTTCGTCACCGCTGACGGTGAGATGTACTTTGGCGAAGTTGCTTACCGCCCACCGGGCTTCAAAGCGTTCGAGCTGATCGAGAGAGCCTACGGATTCAGTGCCTATCAGGCTTCAATGTTGGTGTTCGATCCGAAAAGCACCAAAGAGGAAGTGGCTGCTTTCTTCCCCCGCGAAGTGGTCGATGCGAAGGGTTATGCAGGCTGCTTCGGTGTGTACCCACGCCGTCGCGTCGTCAGCAAACTGGAAATGCCTAAAGAGTGCGTTGATCATCCTTACTTCGAGTCACACGAACTGGTCGCACCGACAGAAGAAACCGTGCCTGACCGGTCGGCCTTCGGGACGCATTGGGGCTTGGTCTTCTTCTTTGGCGACGATCCGATCAAAATGCGCGATCTGCTCAAAACCCAGGAAGACCTGGATTTCTACGTCTAAAACGTCAATCCATTAACGTAATACGTTTCACGACGGGCGCGTCTATCGGTATCAGGAACATTCCCCCTGATGTTGGTAGGCGCGCCCTTCTTTTTGCCAGCAATGCTTTTGCTTTTTGCCATCCCGCTACAGCGTTTCTTCCAAGAGCAGGGCCAGCCGCTTGTGGTGCCGTTTATCAGCGGTCGCATCAAAGGACGGGGCATCCTTGGCCGTAAAACCGTGGGCGGCGCCTTTATAGAGCTCGGTGGTGAAGTGCACCCCGGCGGCGGCGAGCGCCTCGTCCATACGGGCGACCTGCTCAGGAGGCAGCAATTCATCCTTATCAGCGTGGCCGAAATAGACACGCCCCTTGATTGAGCCAACCACGTGCACAAGACTGTTTGGGTCGCCTGCCACCGCCAGCCGGGCCGAGTGGAAACCTGCTGCCGCCGCAACGCGGTCGGGGTGTTCGGCGGCCATGCGTAGCGCGAAGGCCCCGGTCATGCAATAGCCGACCACGCCCAAATGACCGCTCGCGAACTCGGCCTCGTTATCAATGCACCCCAATAGGGCGACGAAGTCACGGGATTGTGCCTCAGGCGTGAGCTGGTCGGCATACTCGACCAGCGTTGGTCGCACGTCCGGGTCACGGAAGGACTTACCTTCCGGCACTACGGGTCCGCTCGCATTGCGGTAGTAGACGTTGGGCATCAACACGGCATAGCCGTTGTCCGCGATTGTCTGGGCTTTCTCGTGATAGCAGGGGCGCAGACCGCCGATGTCGGTGAACAGCACCACGGCTGGAAGGGGGCTGCCTGTGTTTTCTGGCGTGAAGACATGTGCGTCGATGGTGCCATCAGCGGCGGGGATTTCGATAGCGCGAGACATACATAAGCTCCCAGGTTGTCGATGAGGAATAAATATAGACGGCCACCCCACATAGCGAAAAAAGTTGAAAACACCGGAAATGCCTTTTCTACGCGGTGTGCTAGAGTGACCAACGGCTGGAGTTCGGCCTAATGCCGACATGATGAATAGACAGGATACGCCGTTATTTTGCTGCCAGTGTAGTGGGCCTAAAGGCGACGTGTATCTCATCGGGCAGCCTGATCAATTGCAGAGCGACGAGACACAAGCAGGATTGATGAAGCCATTTGATTTTAATTGACATAAAACAGGTGCCAGTCAGCCAATGATATTACCAGTGTGTTTTAGGCAGGGAGATTCACCATGAATCTTTCACCCGAATTGCGTTTGCAGGCCATTATAGATGGCACAAGAGCTGGCACCTGGGAATGGAATATCAAAACTGGGGAAGTGATTTTCAATGAACGCTGGGCCACCATGCTCGGCTTCACACTGGAAGAAATTCAACCGCTCTCCATCGAGACCTGGAACCGCTTGTGCCATCCCGACGACTTGAAGCACTCCTACACGCTGATCAGCCAGCATTTGGATAACCAAATCCCCTTTTATGAGTGTCTATGCCGAGTTCGTCGCAAAGACGGCAGTTGGTGCTGGATTCAGGACCGCGGCATGCTGGTGAGAAGACCCGATGGAACACCCACCGATTGGATGATGGGCACCCACATCGATGTTTCCGTTGAGCAGGAATCCCGACAGCACCTTGCCCACCTTGCCGCCTCTGTGCCGGGCATACTCTTCTCGTTTGAAATGGTCTCTCCAGTTGCTTTGCGCTTCACTTATGTCAGTGAACGGTCTTACAACTATTTTGGCCTTGATTGTAAAGCCATTGAGGCAAACGCCTGCGTATTCTTCGATGCCATTCATCCGCTTGATTCGGCAGCGGTCCAAGCTGCTGCACAAAGTTGTTACACGTCCTTGTCGGAAGGGGCCTGTCAATTCCGTATGTGTGTAGATGGCTCAGAACAGTGGTTCCGGGCAGTGGCACGCCCTATCCGAGATCCGCTCGACAAACTCGTTTGGCACGGCATGCTGACCAATATTGATGACCAAAAACAATTGGAAAACAAACTGGCCTATCTGTCTATTACCGACGAGTTGACGGGGCTGTTTAACCGGCGCTACCTGACGCAGGCGCTCAACGACGCCATGGCGCTTTATCAGCGATATCAGACGCCTTTTTCGCTGATCAGCTTTGATATCGATCATTTTAAGCAAATCAATGATTCTCACGGCCATTTGGTGGGCGACCGAGTGCTGACCAAAATCAGCGAGTTGATGAAGCACCGCTTACGGGTCACCGACATTGTCGGTCGTATGGGCGGCGAGGAGTTTCTCGTCCTGTTGCCCGACACCCTTGAGGAAGAAGCCGTTCAGGTGGCGGAAAACCTCCGTCAGGCGGTCAATCAAAGTGAGTTTTTGACGGAAGACAATACCCCCTTTTTGGTCTCCGTCAGCGGTGGCGTTCTGGAAATGGCAGAAGCGATAATCTCCGTCGAAGACTTACTCAGGCGATCTGACCGACTGCTCTATGAAGCCAAGGAGGATGGCAGAAATAGGGTTCTCGATGAGCAGACGTCTTCAAAAAAGCGAGGTCTGTTGGCGTCCTTCCCATAGCTCAAACGGGTGTCATCCCACCGTTGCCCAATAATCAAGCGGCAGAACCCTCGGCAACGCCACTCCCCAAAGGTATTTTAATAATGTTACACCCGCCAGACTACAATGACCTCTTCACTGATCTCTTAGAGGCGCTCGAAACGGTCTGCGCTGCGGTTTGTGCGGCGGTCATTGTCAAGGGCGAAAATACGCCAAGCCATCTTATCGGCGACCCCAACGCCGCGCAGCTGCTTATGAGCCTCGCCAGTGTCCAGGCGACACTGGCTGACGGCATTCCCCGGTCGGAACTGCCGCCACCCAAGACGTCGCTGAGCACCGCTGCTTTCATCGCGGTTGAAGCACTGAGCACTCCCTATCAGGTAGCACAGTCGACGGTAATTGTGTTTGCTGGTAAGCACCTGGGTGATATTGAACGCATGACAGGGTATCCCAGCGCGGAAATATTAGGCCGCAACTGCCGCTACCTTCAGAGAGATCGTCGCGATCAGCCCAGTCTGCAAATAATGCGCAACGCTTTGGCCCAACAAAAGCGGCGCTTCAGAAGCCTGATTCAAACGCAGGCCGGCTATATCTGGCTGATGGACGCAAGCGGTGAGCTCATAGAAGTACCCGAGCAATGGCTGGAAATAGCCGGTCTGTCATCTGCAAGCGGCCCGCAAGATATAATGACGATTCGCAGCGCGTTGACGCCGGAAGCAGCGGAGGCCTTTCGCGACGGCTGGGACGCAGCCCTCAGGAACATGACGTCATTTGAGGTGATTTATCAATTGCCGGCCCAATGCTCTTCTCCTCGATGGTTTATGGACCGCATCACACCGGTGCTCGATGACGATCACCAGCTCGTCGAGTGGATTGGCGCCTCTCAAGAAATCACCCAGCTGAAACGCGCTGAGAAGGACATTGAACATGCCGCTTATAAGGACCGACTGACCGGCCTCCTATCCTTGGAAGGCTTCGCCAGGCACCTGGACGAGCAGCTCAGACAGAAGATGCTACATCCGGCCAGCCCAGTGGTGGTGATCGACATCAAAGCGCTTAGGGAAATCAATAATACCCAGGGGCACGACGTCGGGGATGAGGTGCTGCAAGAGGTCGCCCGGCGCTTGACGGCGGAGATCGGTGAAAATGGCTTGATTGCGCGTACCGGCGGCGGCGAGTTCACCGTGCTGGCGACACACGAAAGCCAGCGCACGCGGCGTCAATTGCGCGAGTGTATGGCAGCTGTCTTTGATGTGCCGTTTGAAATCAGAGGATTCGCCTTCCATGTCGAGGCCTCCTTCGGCTATACACGCATCCGGCTCACTGCAGGCGATGCCCGCAAGCTGATGAACGACGCCACATTGGCCATGCATATAAGTCAGCATAATCCGACGTTAACCTGGACCCAATATACCAAAACCCTCGAGCAGCAAACCCGCAGGAACGTGGACATCACCATGAAGCTGCGCCACGCCATTGCAGCTGACCAGCTGGCGCTTTACTACCAACCCCAAGTTGACCTGGCGAGCGGCCGTATTGTCTCAACAGAAGCCCTGCTGCGCTGGCATCATCCCCAGGCAGGCTTTATTCCACCCGATCAGTTCATTCCACTGGCGGAACAAAGCCAGCTGATTGGCCCAATTGGGGACTGGGTGATACGTCAGGCTTGCCGCGATTTAAGGGCCTGGCATGACGCTGGCATCCCCGTCACCCCGGTATCTATCAACCTGTCGTTGATCCAATTCCAGCTCGGCTCCGTGCCAAACAGCGTGCACAAGGCGCTGTCCGACTACGACATCGCCCCGGAATTGCTGACGCTGGAAATCACGGAGAGTGTCTTCGAGCAACACTGCCAAGCGTTGCAGCATGACCTGGAAGCCTTGGGCACGATGGGCGTTCGCCTGTCGCTGGATGACTTCGGCACAGGCTATTCGTCACTGGGGCATTTAAAGGACTACTTTTTTGACGAAATCAAAATCGACAAAAGCTTTATCAGTCAATTGGACGACAACCCTTACCCCCAGGCCATCGTCAAGGCAGTGATCGTCATTGCTGAAGCGATTGGCGCTGACGTCGTCGCCGAAGGGCTGGAATTGACGAGTCAGATAGCGATAGTCCGGCAGCTTGGATGCAGCAAAGGCCAGGGGTATCACTATAGCCGCCCGATACCAGAGCCCCGCTGGCGCCAACTGCTGATGGAGCAAACGTCGCTTGGGTAGATTCTCGACGCTGTTGTGATCGTTTAAACGGCTGATAGACTGCGCCCGGAATTTTTTATACATTACTTATACAGCGCATAGCCTATTTGCCGTTGCCCATACTGTTCACATCAAGAGGAAATGCCAATGCTGACTGTTTTGGCCCAGTGGTTTGCTGCGTTGCTGTTCGGGGGCATGGTGCTCTATTCGTTCGGCTTTGCGGCCTTTTTGCTATCGACATTGCCCAGCGATGTAGCCCGCGCCTCAATCCGGCGCGCCTTCCCTCATTTTTATCTATTTGTTCTGGTGGTGGCTGCGGTGGCAGCCTTGCTACTGTGGCCGCTTGACCGCGTTTCTTCACTGCTGATGGCAGCGATTGCGCTGACGGTCATTCCCACCCGCCAAGGGCTGATGCCAGCCATTAACCGCGCAACGGATGAAGGCCAGAAAAGCCGGTTCAAGACACTGCATGGCCTTTCCGTCGTCATCGGGCTTATCCATATCGGCATTAATGCCTACGTGTTAGCACGCTTTGTGTGAGGCTCAAATAGTATCGCTGGTCATTAACAGCCTATAGATCCAGACATTATCATTACGAGACGATTATGCGCGCCGAACTCCCCTTGCCACACAGTACTTCCGTTATCACCGGCGCGAGCAGCGGTATCGGTTGGGCACTGGCACAACAGTTAGCGTATCGCGGCCACACCCTGTATTTGCTGGCGCGTCGTGAAGCGCCGCTGCTGGCATGCCTAGAAACCTTGCAACAGCACTACCCGCGGGGCAACTTTCACGCCCTGCCGGGAGACCTTAGCGACCCGCACCAGCGTCACGATGTAATGACCCGGCTAACAACCGCCCTGGGGACGTCACCGGTGGGCGCGATTATTCACTGCGCGGGCACTGGCATGCCCGCCGCAAGCATTGCCGACTGGCACCCCGATGACCTGAGCGACGCCCTTCAGCTCAACGCCGTCGCCCCCCTCGCCCTCATTAATACGCTGCTGCCTTGTATGACACCGCTGCCTGCGCCCTGCCGGATTGTATTGGTCGGTGCGGGTATTGATAGGCACGTTCAACCCGGTACCGGTAGCTATGGCGTCAGCAAGATGGCTATGCGACGCCTGTTCGAACAGCTTCGTGAAGAATTGGCGTCGCAGCCTGCCGAGATCGCGCTAATGCAGCCAGGCGTGGTGGATACACCGGGGCTTCGCCGGCACATTCGCACCGCTCGGGCGATGAAATTACCGCATGCTGACTACCTGCAGGCACAGTTAGACACTGGTCAGGCATTTAGCGCCGATACCGTGGGTGCGAGAATTGCCACCCTTATTGACGCGACCACCACCCAAGACACCTTCAGCGGTCGAGAATGGCGCACGGCCGAGATAGACACCTAAATTTAAGCAATAAGTGAGTTGAGCACGCCCAGACAGCGAGGCAGTTCAACGACGCCATTAGAACGATGGCTCACTCTCTTAGTTATTTATATTTAACACTTTAATAATAACTCTTTGAGTTTTAAAGACTATCGTTAACGGCACCCTCTTAACGCACCATCGGGTCGGAAAGATAAGCGACCGGTTTATTTAAAATAACCTGATTTATTAATAACGCTAAAAACCATTATAATCAATAAGTTAAAATTATTGCTTTGACTCCCTAAACATTGCCCTGCCAATGCCGATACTTTTCTAGCTTAGCTAAAAACTGCATTAAACATGCTTTTAATAGCGTAGCGTTTACTTATCACTGGATAAACTTAAGGCCGATCGCCCCCTATTCAAGAGTATAAAAATGACTAACTTATTGAAAAATATAACGGTTAAGACAGGCTTAACGGTTGTTCTGGGTTTATTCGCAGCCCTGATCATGCTTGTCGCTGCGCTGGGTTACCATTCCAGCTCACAGGGTGCCAGTTCGATAGATGAGCTTAATCGCATTAATGTTCAGCAGTTAAGCATGCTTAACCGTGCGCAAGTTAATATTGCTGACACCCAACTGTTTTTTCTCAATCATCTCGACGCTTTGAACGAAGGTGACGCGGCACTGGCAGAGGCTCATCTAGCAAAGGCGAATCAAACGTTGCAAACAGCACAACAGCGTTTTGATGCCTTTGCGGCGGTACCGAAGTCGGCGCAAGGAAAGCCTTATGCAGACGCCATTGAAGCCGCTTTCGCGCAACTAGTGTCGAGAGGATTGGAACCCCAATACGCGGCACTGACGCGCAACAATGAAAGCGCTTTTCGGGCGGCCAAACACGAGGGAGACCAGCTCAACTTGGCCTATATGCAGGCAAATGAAGCCTTCATCGACTATGCCAGCACACGTGGCCAGGCATTAATGGCCCATTACCAAGCGACCATGGCAACGTCTGGTTATGTGGGTCTGGCTGCGCTGCTCTTGGTTATTATCAGCATCATCGTGGTTCGCACAGGCATGATGCGGGTTGTCATTCACCCCCTTTATGACGCCGTGCAGCATTTTGAGCGCATTGCCAAAGGTGACTTATCGCATAAAATCGCTGAGCGCGGGCGAAATGAAATTGGCCAACTGTTCGCCGCCATGCAGCATATGCAATCGGGGCTTTATCAAACCGTCTCAACCGTGCGCGATAGCAGCGGCTCGATTCATATCGGGGCGCGTGAAATTTCCAGTGGTAACGCCGACCTTTCCTCGCGCACGGAACAGCAGGCAGCGTCACTGCAAGAGACGGCTGCCAGCATGGAACAGCTCACTGCAACGGTGAAACAAAACTCAGATAATGCGCGTCAGGGAAGCACCCTGGCAGGGGATGCCTCTGCCACGGCAGCGCGCGGTGGTGACGCCGTGGACCAAGTTGTTGTGACGATGCATGGTATAGCGGAAAGCTCTAAGAAAATTAGCGACATCATTGGCGTGATCGACTCGATTGCCTTTCAGACCAATATTCTGGCGCTGAATGCCTCTGTTGAGGCTGCTCGGGCGGGTGAGCAAGGACGCGGTTTCGCGGTTGTGGCAACGGAAGTACGCAACCTGGCAAGCCGCAGCGCCGAGGCCGCCAAGGAGATCCGGACATTGATAGTGACATCAGCAGACCAGGTTCAACAGGGCTCGAATTTAGTGGAAGGCGCCGGTAAGACCATGAATGAGATCATGGCCTCAGTGAAGCGGGTTGCCGATATCATGGATGAAATCTCCGCGGCTTCTGCAGAGCAAAGTGATGGGATTGAGCAGGTTAATCAAGCCGTCGCCCAGATGGATGAAGTCACTCAGCAGAACGCCGCGCTTGTTCAGGAAGCGGCTACGGCCGCCGCTTCCCTTGAAGAGCAAGCAGCGCACCTTGAATCGGCGGTGGCTACCTTCAAGCTGGCGGATGGAGAGCGTCGTAGCAGTCTGCCTATCGGGCAACTTGCAGCTAGCATTACGCCAATGGCTGCTGCCAAGCAGACTCAGTCAGCCAGTCGAAAGCTGACTAGCGGCAAAGCAGCGGCGTTGGAATGGGAAGCATTTTAAGTAGGCGTTCCGCATATAACGCCTACGCGAGGATCTAGGCTGACGCGGCGATCATCCGCACTACCCGCCGAAGCCTGGAAATTGGTTAACAAGTCGCCCGTCGTTAATGGTCTTTGGCCGCATTGCGGTCCATGTGCGGTGTTAGCTGAGTGCTGCGAGAAATCCGCTTTCGCTATGGCATACGATTGAGAAAAAGCTCGACTTTTATAACCCTTCGCTATCACAATCATCTATACAAACTATGAAAAGCAGAGAGATATCTCGAATAATTGCATCAGAACACTAAATTTACAGGATTAGGCAATCTTCAGCGAGAAATACGTCTATTAGTCGTACACATACCCCTCTATCATTTCTCTCACGGTCGTAACGGCCAAAACATGCCGCAAACTGGGCGCCTATCGCGACACATTCCATTGGAACAACGCGAACGGGCATATAGATCAAACTTCCCAGGTCACGCGGATATGTCATTTAACGAGAGGAATTAATTTCATGAAGTACGCCACTATCATTACGCAAACCATTACCGCTAGCGCCCTTGTACTGGGCATGGCCGCCCAAGCCACCGCTGCAGACACAGACCATGCGCTGGTCAACATTGGCGGCACCACCGAAGGTAACCATGTGTACCACGCTCAGGCGGAAGATGGCCAAGCCGTACAGTACCAAGGTCACCACTCCTACCGCACTACTTTCGAGGCTGGCAGCCCGGCACTAGGCGGCACACGGGAAGGCATTCATCGTGAACGCGTTGAGGTTGAAGGTCGCCAGATCACCTCTCAACAGGTTGACCAGTCCGATCATATTGGTACCGGTACCGGCAACCCGACAGTAGGCACACGCGGTTAATTCCAGTGCCAGCATAGCGCGCCTGTATAGTCACTAGAACGGCGCAACCATAACGGGCCACCCCATCGGGTGGCCCGTTTGCGTCTATGGACAACAGACCGACATAGCTGACCAAGCGGCTGGGTTTAGTTACACCTGAATGGGCAAGCGCCGCTTGGAGTAGATATCCACCTGGCTAGCTGTTTGCCTGAGAATACACGCCTAGGCTGGCACGCTCATGCGTGTTTCGCCGCGCAACTTACCCACATCAGCCCGCGGGGATGCGCCAAACATGCGGCTGTATTCACGGCTGAACTGTGAGGGGCTTTCATAACCGACCCGGTAGCTGGCCGTGGCGGCCTCAAGCCCCTCTCGGAGCATCAATAAGCGCGCCTCGTGCAGCCGCAGTTTCTTCTGGAATTGCAACGGCGACATGCACGTGACCTGCTTGAAGCTGTGATACAACGCAGATTCGCTCATATTCACATCTTCCGCCAACTGCCGCACCCGCAGCGGTTCGGCAAAGCGGTCCTTGAGGACCGAAATCACTTGGAAAATGCGGTTTGACTGGCTGTCAACGGAGACGAACTCGCGCATTCGTGAGCCCATCTCGCCAACCAGTACGCGGTAAATGATTTCGCGTTGAATCAACGGCGCCAGAATGCGGGCGTCGGCAGGCGAGTCGAGCAATCGAACTAAGCGGGTCATCGCATCCAGAATCCCCAAGTCGACCTGGGCGACACATAGACCGCAAGCTGAATAAGGCGAGTCAGAGGGTTCGCTAGGATGAGCGGTTTCGCCCAACTGCAGCACCATTTCGGCGACATCGGTGGGGTCGATATTGAGTTTGACTGCTAGAAAGGGATTCTCCGGCGTGGGGTCTAACACAAACTTGTTAACCGGCAGGTCGACGCTAGAAACCATATAGCTGAGAGCGCCATAAACAATTTCCCGATCCCCTAGCTGGACAGTCTCGCGCCCCTGGGCGATGACGCAGATCGACGGCTCGTAGACTGACGACATGCAACTAGTAGGCGCATTTACGCGACACAGGTTCAAGCCAGGAATATCGGTTTCATACACGCCCTCTTTGCTCATTCTAGCCGAAACCAAATCGGCAAGCTGTCGGCACATGGGGGCGGCAGGTAAATGAGCAGCATCGGGCGTGAAATTAGGATGGGTGACGTTATTCATGACTGACCTCCAAAAACGTGTACACATTATATACAGGATTAGGCAAGCCATGCTCCAAGAATGAGCTTTTTGTAGGATTAGGCAATAACCCAGTAGGAATGCGCTAATCCTAGCGGTTGCACTGAGCAAAACGTGCCCATTGCCAGGACCGCCACCTTTTGAGCCCAGCTCGCTTAAGCCACCCATGCTAGGTATATAAGAAAATTTATGGGAAGTTACTTAATAGGCTTTATGATGCGATTTGAGGAGTTCTAAGGTCAGGGCAGTGGAGCGAGAAAACAGTTCTAGCCGCTGCAAGCGCCCTATAAAAAGTGGTTTTATGATACTAGGCTGCAGGCATAAAAGACCCGCTCATTGGCGGGTCTTTGGCTTAGTTAATTGTTAACGCATGAAAGTTTATTGATGGCCTCAGTCAACCCCGTCATGCTCATCTTAAACCGACGGCTCTCTTCATCAAGAGGATCAATCGCTTCCATGATTACTTCGTTGGCACCCATAGCCTCATCAGTGAACTCTTCTACTTGATTTATTCTCATATATGCGAGTTCATTTTGCCCTGGAAATAGACGCCAGTAGGAAAATTCAGAGGGCTGATTCTGGTCAAAGCGATACCGGACCATGATGTCATCGTCACTATCTCCCCCCATGTATCCACCTACGCCAATCATGACGTTTAGACCATCGGGTTTACATCCCCAGGCTAATACTCCTTCGCCACCTGTATTAGGGGTGATAATAGTACTTGTATCTTTATCCGTAAAATCATCTGTGTTTATGAAGTGTGTAAAATCACCGATCCTTTCTTGTGCCATAGAGGATACAGAAATTAATAAGCCTGACAGAATTGCCATGCTTGCAGTAAGTAGTTTCATAGTGCCGCTCCCTAGAATATCGTTAGAAATCTAACAATACCTATCAATAAGGCTTAGGACTAGCTTTGGTTTCGGCGTATGACGTCTATAAGGTAGCTGAGTGCGTGACGCCGCTTAAAATCTGGCGAAGCGGGCGGGCTGTCATGCGCTACTTTTTGAAGTGGAGCTGGTATGCCTTCCCGTAGCTCTCTCAATTCAGCCCGTAACGCTTTGTAATGGCACTACCGTTAGTCCAACGAGAAATCAGCCGGTACTGCCTGGTCGCTGCTCAGATGTATACGCGCATTATATTTTATAAGCTTATTTTAATGTATGCCGTGCTGAAATGCATACATAGCAAAAAACGCTAATGCCACCGTGGTCGCCGCGGCATTAGGAGAAGCATCTTTGAAGGCGTCGGGTATAAGTTCGGCAAACACCATCCACATCATGGCCCCTGCAGCCAGTCCAAGGCCGATCGGTAATAAAGGCGCAAACCAAGTCACGAACATGAATGCCGGAACTGCCATCAATGGTTGTGGCAGGCTAGTAAAAATACTCCACCCCCCGGCTTTTAAAACCGACATCCCACGGGAAATCAGCACCAAGCTGATGGCTAGCCCTTCAGGAATGTTATGGATGGCAATAGCGGCACTAATGAATAGGCCAAGTGACTCTCCACCGCCATAGGAGACACCGACTCCCACTCCTTCAGCAAAAGAGTGAATCGTCATTATGCCTAAGATGAGTAGCGCCTTGCGCGCACTAGCACCACTTAATTCGCTTATATTCGGCGCACCGCGTCGTTCAATTAATTTGTCTGATACGACGACCAGCAGTAGACCTAAAGCCATACCTAGCAGCGTCAGCCAGGGGGCGTCTCGGCTCCCTTCACTAACCAAGCTATGACTTGCGGCTAGCATTAACCCTGCCGCCAATGCATTGAATATACTTAGCCAGAAAGGACTGAAATTCTTTACAAACAGGAATGGTAGCGCACCTAACCCGGTAGCAATAGCCGTAATCATTGCAGCCGCAAACACAACCCAAAGCGTGATATCGATGGACATTTTGTCTCCTTTCCTTGGTTAAGAGGAGTCAATACGGCTGTTGGGTAGCCACTATCGCGGTCCCGAAAATCAACACGCACCATCGTATTGTCATAATCCGGCACCCAAACACCGCTAACGTCTTCAAGCTGGTATTGCTCCATCTCCTCGCCGAAACCTGGAGTCAGGAATAACGTGCCGAACAACAGCAGTAGTGCGCCGATGGGGGCAATGATTAGCCCCAAAGACTTAGTGAAAAAATCAGGCGTGCCGGGCCAAGCCGTTTCGTCTTTCATCACTTTGCGGTAGTAGTCATGGGCGGCGAGTTGAGCACAAATGATCGAGCTAGGTATCCAGAACACCACATCGGGCAGAGTAAAGCCAAGAGCCACCTCTACCAGGGTGAGTGCCGTAGCGAGTAGCCAAATGAATGCCAGGATCAGCAGCCCCTTGCCCCACATCTTCTTGACGAAGTAGTAGAGGGGCCCAAAAATAAAAGCCCAGAGATTGAAAGTGATCCGCTTTTTGTCGCGAAAACCCAGTGCCTTGTAGTCCGCCGTGCCCATGGCCCGATATATCGACTGGTGGTCAGCGCCTACCTTTTCTAACAGATCGAACTTATGTTGCCAGGCCTTGCTTAGCCCCTGCTGTCGTTCATCCCTACCGGTTTGAAGCGTTTCTTCCATTATGGTTTCCCTGATTATGAGCGTCCTAGGCCTTGGGTCGTAGCCCTTTTCCCAAGCATGCTAACGGCCGTTTCTCAGAAAACTTTAGACAGTTGAGGCTTATTTCATCGTTTTCTTTACACGCTACGTCCCTGCCAGGAAATATTGATAGGGCGGGTTTTGTGCAAAGAAATTGCGTCAATATTTGGCTCTTCGTCATTCGGTATGGATTAGCTCGCGACGATTTAGGCTACCAGCCTTACAACCTTGGGGGCCTGCAGTACCTTTCGCTGAAGTGTCGGGCCACCGCTGATGTGAGGAATAAGATGGTATGGCACAGATGAAAGATAAGCGGGTTGATGTAAATCGAAGCCCCAGCGGCGAGGGCTGTAGAGCGGTACAGCAATTAATAATTTGACAAGCGCCGCGTTGTTGGCTGGGCCAGGGCAGTCAGTACGCAAGCCGCAAATTCCGCCAAAGACGCTGCCGGTATCGAATAAGACAAAGTATGAGCCGACGTGGAAACTGCTGGGAGAACGCGCCAATGACATGGCTGTTCCTTAGTCTAAAATCCGGGAGGATATCGACATTGGGCTATCGAAACATACCTGAGGCAAAAAAAGATGTCAGTGATTACCTCATGGGTTACTACAACCAGCAGCGTCCTCACTCCTTCAACGACGGCATCGCTTCCGTTGCGGCACAGAAGATGATACCCAACGACGGATGGTCACTGGACTCCTGCGCGGGATAATTTTTGTGAGAAGCGAAGACAAAGCTGCTGAAAAGCGTTGGGCTTGAAACTTGAGACCGCCCTTCTTCATATACTGAAGACTGAGTTGCGGCAACCCGCTCTGCGTGCTGCCGCCTTATCTAGTTAGAAACGGTATCCTACATTGAACCAGACGCGCGGGTCCTTCTGGCGTCCATCTGACTGAGCATCGCCCCCATCCAGTTTCCAGGCGGACACCAGATCCGCATTCCAGTCACCGTGGTTGATGCGAAGCCCCAGGCCTGCGCCGGAAATGTTGCGGCCGTCTCCTTCGTCAATGCCGCCGTTAGGCGTTTGGCCCCCATCAAAAAGCACATAGGGATTCAGGCCATTACCCAAGTTGTAACGCAGCTCTACCTGAGCCAACCAGCCTCGGCTGTCGGAGCCTTCACCCACCGGGAAAGCTCGTACACCGTTGGGGCCGCCGAGATAGAAACTTTCAGAACCATCCAGGTCACTCTGATCCGACCATTGGCCACTGAAACGACCAAACAATGTCAGATCGGTTGTGAGCCTTTGCAGCCGCGCTACATCCAGGTTCAATCTGGTAAATCTATAATCATCACTAGCAAACGCTTTCTGGCCCACTTCCAGCGTGCCAGGCGTCAGGGTAGCGGCGCCATAGCTGATACCTCCACCGAACAGCTTGTCGCGATGGTCGAACTGAAGTGTCAGCGGTAACGAGTGGCTTTCGGTGGCTTTGGTATAGCCGATGAAGTCGACGTTGTCATCCAGGTCCTTGTGCTGGTAAGTGGCGGTAAGGCTCAGGTTGCTTTGCTGGCTGCGGATCAGCGGATAGCTCAAACCCGCTGACAATACCTCGGCGGTACCGGTATAGCCTTCGAAGCCTTTGCCCAGCGTGTAATCCGTGTGATCGTAACCGATCATGCCACGCAACCCTGAGTATCCCAGCGGCAGAGCGTAGCTGAGCTGGCCGAGCCATGTGTCCTCGCTGGAATACATCGCCGCTATGTTCAACTCGTCGCCAACCGTCAACACGCGGTTGACTTGCAAGTCTGCCCGAGTGCGATGCTCACCAGAGAAACGGCTGCCATGGTTATCGACACCCAGGCGGCCACTGAGCCGGTTATCCGCTTCCACTTGGGTATCCAGATTGCCGGTGCCATACACTTCGCCAGGGCGCATCACCGGTACAATGTTTACGCCGGGAAGATCCCCTGCGATCAGCAGTGTTCTTTCCAACACCGAGGATTCAATGATCTCTCCAGGCACTAGCGGGTGCAAAAAACGCTCGACCGTACCGGACAGCTCGGGATCGCCAGAGGCAGATACGTTGCCATAGCGCCCCTCGATAACGGTAATCTGTAGGATGCCATTATCTAACGTTTGCGCTGGCAGAATTGCCCGGGCAAAGGGATAGCCCTGGGCCCGGTAAAATTCGCTGACTCGATTGACCAGTGATTGGAGCCCGGACAGATCGTAGCTATTTTCAAACACATCATCGCCCAGGGCGGCTAACAGCGCCTCAGATGAGAAGGCGGTATTGTCTGTGAACTCGATCTGAGTAACGTCAACCTCGGCACCGCCCGCATCGCGTTCGGTAAGCGGCTGACCCTGGATCCGGATGTCTACGGATGGCTGCGTCGGTGAAAGCTCGTCTCGCTGGCTCTCTTGGTAAATCTGGCCCGCTCCAGGCGCCTGCTGCGCCAACACAGGCAAAGAGAAAGTGGTGGAAGCCAAGGCGATGGCAACGGTCATTGGAGAAAATGCAAACAGCTTCATAATCAATCGTCCTGGCTCGTTTATTGTTCGTCGGAATTTTGCGTGTCGTTAAACTGCATGCCGCCATCCACTACGAACACGGGGAGAAGACCCGATTGATCGCGACTGCTAGATTGTGCCGCCAGTCTCGCACCATCAATCTCGACCAGTTCCAACCCACCCGATAACTGACGGTCTTCCTGACTCGGCATGGAAGAAAACGCATTGGTACCAACATCAGCGCCAGGACGACTGCCGCCGGCCATGCGAGCATTTGACTGTTGAAGTGCGGCAATGACGCGTGAGGCTCTATTGGCAAGGTCAGTGTTGTCAACGCTGGTATCGTTACCGCCGGGATTCCCGCCGCCACTGGTATCACCACTGCCACCGGCATTGCCACCGCCGGTATTGCCGTCACTGGTATTACCACCGCCACCGGTATTGCCACCGCCGCCATCGGTCGACCCTGGCGTCTTGGTTCCAATCACCCAAACTGAAGAATCACGACCCAGCGTCCAGGCTAATACAGGGCTGCTAGCTTCGAGAGTCGCATCTTCTTCAATGCTCCAACCTGCTGAACCATCATTAAAGGTTGCCAGGCCTTGCATCTCAGCGGTGGTTTTGCCTTCGCCACCTGCGCTCGAATCCAGGCCTGATGTTTCTGTGTCCCAGTAGCTGTGAGCGACAGTTCCCGTGCCACTACCTATCAAACCGCCTACATTGGTGGCTACAGCTCCGGTGATGGCACCCGACGCATAAGAGTTGGTAATGGTTTGATTGTTGATGCCAACGAGGCCACCGATATATCTGTTACTTACGTCTGTAGCCGAAGCAACAGTAACGTTACTTGTTGAATAGGAATTACTGATTGTCGAGGTTTTATCTGACTGGTTTAAGCCAACAAGCCCACCTGTGTTGCGCTCGCCGGTTACAGAATCAGACGAGTACACTTGATTGATGCTGCCTTCAAAAATGCTACCGGCAATGCCGCCCACTGCGGCAATGCCGCTAACCTCAGAGCCTGATGAGTAGGAGTTGCTCAGGTTGCCATCTAATCCACCAGCAATACTGCCCACGTAATAGTGCCCTGAAACATTAGCATTAGTTATTCCCAGATTCTGTATGGTTACGGTATTTGTGTAACCAAAAAGGCCAACATAATCCTCCGAACCTCTGTTAATAACAAAAGAATCCAAGGTGTAACCAGAGCCATCAAAAGTACCGGTAAATTTGTTAGTACTATTGCCAATCGGATTCCAGCCTGTACTGTTGTTAGCGCTTGTACTGGCCTGGCCATCGTAACCTGTTGTGCTAATACCCAAGTCATTGAATAAGGCGAAGTAGTAACCACCCGTCAAGGTATCCGTGTTGTAGTTGATGTTTTGCAGTTGGTCCCAGTTGATAATGGTGTAGGCATTGTCGGCTGTTCCCATCCCACCTTCAAACAACGTGGTTATCTGTCGATCTTCGGTGCGGGTAACGTTCGTCAAAGAAGGCAGCCCAACTTGATAGCCTTCCACTGCTTGCCCGTCTGCAAACGACCAGATGGTGCTATCCCAATCCACATAAGTTGATTTAGCCTGCATTTCCTTTGAGGTCTTACCTTCACCGCCGGCACTGGAGGTTGTACCTGATGTAGTGGTATCCCAGTAAGAATTAGTTACCGTTCCACTACTAGAGACCCCCACCAGCCCGCCTGGCATCATGCCGACAAGGCTTTGAGTGACTGCGTAGCTGTCGTCGATAGTCGTGCCATTAGCAAGTCCTATCAAGCCGCCGGTGTAATCGAGACCATTCACATTGCCAGTGGCATAGGTTCGTTCGATGATACTGTTTTTCGCATATCCCACTAAACCGCCCATATACTCTGGAGTGGTACCATCAGGTCCAGCCACATCACCCGTAGCATAACTATTACGGATAGTGCTGCCGACAGAAGAGCCAACTAAACCACCCACATCGCTACGCCCAATCACGGCTGCTGATGAGGAACTGTTCAGAACGGTATCGGCAGCCTCCTCTAAAGACCCAACCAGGCCGCCGACTAGTCCGTCACCAGTCACAGCCCCTGAGGTAGAAGAGCGTTCAATATGTGTATTGAACGCGTTTCCGATTAATCCGCCAACTCGCTGGCCGAGAGAAGAGGTTACGGTTCCAGATACAGAGACGTTTTCAACATGGGTGGTTATTGCGTCACCGATTAAACCACCGACAGAGTTTGCGTTTGCTCCACCTGCACTAATATTCACATTGCGCAAATTGACATTTTGGATTCGGGCATTATTCGTCGCACCAAAAAGCCCAACGTAACCAGCATCTAGCTGATCTATCGTGATGTTTTCTACATTGTGTCCAAGCCCATCTAGCCTTCCGGTAAACTTCGTGGAATTATTACCGAGAGGGGCCCAGCCTTTATCGGCGTTCCAGGTTGCCGTACTCTGCGCATCAATATCGGCGCCTAAAGCGTAGTTTCCTGACAAATTACCGCTTATACCTTGCAGGTCGGTGCCACTGATTGATTCCTCAGCACCCAAGTCAGTGATCACAGTGTAATCCACAGGGGCGCCATCGTTCCCCAACTTGGTGCTGAAGTTTTGACCCGCTTGCAGATTGACCGGGGCATTGATGTTGTAGGTTGCCGTGTTGCCATTGGTGGCTGCGCCCTGACCATATTCCAGTACCAGCTTGCCGCCCGAGCCGCCGCTGGCATCCAGGGTGGAATTGATCTCGATATTACGAATGGCGTGCAACGTCAGTGTATTTCCGCTGGTCCAGGTGACTTCGTCATTAACAAAAATATCGCCATTGCCTGAAGTGGTAGCGTAAAGATTTTCTGTATCGTCCGTGCCGGTAACGCTTTGAATGGTGATGTTGTTATTTGCCAACAAACCGCCAAGGCTTGAGCCGGTGATATCTCCACCCATGGCCGCCACGGTGTAATCATTCGGATCAATCAACCACTCACCGGTTTCACCGCTATCCGCTTTGGTGGTCACAGTGGCTTCATCCAGAATACTGACGTTGGCTGCACTGGTTTCGATAAAGCCGCCGTCGCCGCCATTCGGGGCGCTGGCATCCAGCGTGCCTGCGACTTGCACGGTGCCGCTGGTCATATCCCCCATCAGCATGATCCGGCCGTCTTCGCCAGTGGCGAGAGTACGCGCTTCGGTGACGCCGGTGTGGTTGATAACACTAGAGGCCAATTCACCAGCGGATTTGGCGGTGAGGTAGACGAGACCACCGTTGGCGCGAATGGCACCACCCTGCTCGATGTAGGTGTCGAGCAGGGCTTCTTCGACTTCAATTTTGACCGGACCACCGAGGTCCAGGGTCACCTTGCTGCCAGCGCCCATCAGGGTGCTGCCCTGGGGCGTAGTGATGCTACCGGTGTTGATGATTTCAGCGGCGATCATCGCGACGACACCGCCTTCCGCAGTAGTGATATTGCCTTGGTTAACGATGGCGTTGGCGCTGGCCCCCTCGAAGTGATAGTTGCCCGCCATGAAGTCTTCAGTGGAAATATCCAGCGTGGAGGTGACCAGTGCACCGACATCGACCCGTGCAGTAGGGCTGAACATCACACCGTTGGGGTTGACCAGGAAGACACGACCATTGGCATTGAGGGCACCCCGGATCTCAGAGACATTATTACCCGTGACCCGATTAAGCGCGGCGGCCTGAGCGTTTGGCTGGTTAAAATTGACGGTATGCCCTTCGGCGATGGAAAAGTCCTGCCAGTCGATGGCCACGTTCTGGCTGTTTTGGTCGACCGTTAGCGTCTTGCCTGAGCTGTTGATGCTGCCCTGACCATCAACAACGGTACCGCCACTGGGTAAGTTGGACGCATGTAGGGGGAGGGCAATAAGCAGTAAAGCGCCTGCGGATATGGTTTTCAGTGGCCCGGCGACATTTCCGGCGCCGCTGGATGAACCCTGACTTGAATGGCTGAGTTCCGATGCAGCCTGCCAGACCCTTTTGCTTCGGTTCCATATAACTTGATAAACCCGATTCATGCCAATGCCCCCCGTTTATTTTTTTCCGGAGGTAAATGTGCGCGATGTCGCTGTTAGATGTCAGTCTCAAATCTCTCAACTCTCTCAGCGTGGCGCTTATTTCTGACATTTATTCTTTGATCTGCCCCACAAACACCAGGCCTTTACCAAAAATGGAGCGAATCGGCAGGGAAATATCATGTTTTTTGGCTTTTTTACGCAGCCGACTCAGGATGACATCAATGCGATGGAGTTCTGGCGTTTCCTCGTATTGAAACATGAGATCCAGCAGCGCTTCTTTGGCAAAAATCTCACTGGGTGAGCGGCCAAGTATGCTCAGTAGCGTATATTCCTGGGGTGATAACTGAACCGTTTTACCATCGGGCGTCGCAAGGCAATGGTGGCCGGCGATAAGGCGCCAATGATCGCCCTCGTGCTCTCGCTGATGTGTTACTCCCGTACTTTCCTGCTCATGCTGGAGCCGCTGCCAAAGAGCTTGAATAGTAGAGGCCAACTCAGAAAAGTTAATCGGTTTGACCAGATACAGGTCGGCGCCCAGATTCAGGCCACGAATCTTGTCTGGCTGTTGGCCGCGAGCGGTGACAATGATCATGCCGAAATTACCCAGGTCGACCAGATATTCGACCACACTGAAGCCATCTTCGCCGGGCAAACCCAGGTCAACCAGCACAATATCCGCGGGGCTGCGGTGCAGCTTTTTCCAGAAGCTCTCTGCACTGTCCGCGCCCCAAACGTTGTAGCTTCGGTGTTGGAGAAAGAAAACCAGTTCTTCGCGGAGGTCGCTGCTGTCTTCAATGATGGCGATAGTAGGTTGTCTGGTTGTCATTAATTTACTGACTCCCATATTTTTTGTTAGAAGAAAAAGATGAAACAGCTGCCTTTCGGAGAACTACTTTGTAGTTGTAGGTCACCTTCATGGGCGCGAGCAATCTGACGAGCTACATAGAGACCGAGTCCCGCCCCCCGTTTGCTTTGTGTTCCGCGGCGATAGCGGTCAAAAATCTGTTTGGCATCCTGCTCATTGATTCCTGACCCCTTGTCAAAAATACTGACAGTGGGTCGACCATCCTTTTGGCTGCAGTCTATGTGAATAGCGCCGCCTGTCGAATATTTAACGGCATTATCAATCACATTCGAAAGCGCAATTCTAATCAGTGCGGCATCGACTATAACAGTACACTCCGGCGCGTGGACCTCATTGGCCGGCTTGCCCTCTATGGTCATGATGAGTTGGTGGTCATCCGACAGCTGCACCAGGGCCGCTGAAGAACCGATCAAGTCGAACAGGTTAGCCGGCTGTGGATCCAGGTAGAGATCGTTGGCTGCCAGCCTGGCATCAGCCAAGCAGTTGTCGGTCAGTTGTACGAGCCTTTCCGTGGCCCTCTGGATCTTGTTATAGCGCGGCGTTCGGTCACTGTTATCTTGCTCCAGATAGCGAAGGTTCTCGAGGCTACCCGAGATGACCGCCAGCGGTGTTCTGAACTCGTGCGAGACCATGCCCATGAATTGACGCTGGTGAAAGCTGGCATCGCGTTCTGCTTTGAGCTCACTGGCCAGCTGATGTTTTTCAACCTCTTCCAGCTTCTTTTCTCTGATGCGATACACTGCAATTGCCATGACCAGCAGCATATTCACGATCAGTGCATATTGCCAGATGACATAGATTTCAGGCTTAAAGGGTATCCAGCCGAAAGCTGAAAACAAGCCAAACATGCTCGCGGTGATGCAGATCAATGGGCTCAAACCGAGCAGCAGGGTGGATAACCGATAGTTGTCCAAATGCCATACATATAGCACGGAAATAATGAACGTAATGGAGGTGGGCAGGTAAAACAGCGCCTGTATTTTGACCGCCAGGCCATAACGATTGAGTGGAATAAGAACCAGGAGCAGTAACGTTAACCCGCAGCAGATCATCATGATCTTATATGCCCAGGGCAGATGCTGTTTCATATTGACAGTTTCAACGCATAACCAAAGCAACGCGATATACGAGGTGAGCGTTAATATACTGGTCAGATAGTGCTGAAGCGGCACGCCCAAATTTGACGATAACCAGTTCAAATACCCCTGAACACTGGCAACAAACAGGTAAGTGATAGAGAAGGCAGTAACTGACCAGAGTAAGCGGCCACCAAGCACGAAGGCCAGTATGGCGGCGAGCAGGCTGGAAATAGCGGCAAGACCAAAATAGAAACTCCAGAAAGCTGTAGACCGGCTTGCATGGCCCAGAAACTCGGTCGGTTCCCACAGGCTGGCTCTAAGGATAGTGGTGCTACTGCTTTGTACACGAATGATTGCTTCATAACTTCGCCCGTTACCCGGGGGAGAAAGCACGAACACTGGGTTGCGATAGTCGATATCAGATCGACCGAGCAGCAAGTCACCCGTTTGCTTTAAATCCCAGGGCTGATCGGATTTTCTCGGCCGATAGTAGAGGCGGATGTCATCGACGAAATTTGGCCCTAACTCCAACCAGCGTGGCTGACCTGCAAAAATGGTTTCCGATAACTCAAACCGAAGCCAGAAGGTATCATCCACGTAGCCACGAGAAAAAGTAGAGCGCTCCGTTGGTGCCTGTTGCTGGAGTTGCTCTGATGCCTGTTCAAGAGATAATTGTCCTTGCGGGTCTGTCAGAACGCTATAAGGAATATCTTCTCCCAGCCTCAGCGGATCGGAGATAGCGGCCGTCGTCCAGAGACAACCCAATAATAGAAAAAATGCCAAAACACACTGTCGGACGAGATAGTTTTGCGGGTGCCGGTACGGCCGTCGTCTATTGCCCATCATCCATATTAATTTTAATTGGGCTGCTGTCTTCTTCAAAATGTTTTCTCTAAACTGAACTGAATCATATCCGCTTTCTTCGAGCCCCGGTAACTTGAATCCGATAGCTTACCTTCCGCTGGTGCTATGCAGATGGACATTAGGTATCGCCAGATGGGCCAGCGGTGACGCCGCCTGATCCAGCTCATCATCTGCTTCAACACCCGATCACAGTTCGCTACCCGGAAGTAGTTGGCAAAGCCCCGTAGTACAGGATTCATCTAGCGGATAATCACCGCTAGCCCTGCACCTCGAGTACGCCTCATCAACGCTTTCACCTACTGCCTGAGTCTCACCACCTTACTTTACCTAGATGCGAGTGTACTTGGTGTGGACCACCTCGCCCAGGAACTTGACCCATCATCGCTGTGGCCGATGTGAGTCTTAGTGGCATTGATTGTCAGCTTCACATCCTCCAGATAATGGAACTGGCGAATGATCAGGTCGCGGTTTAACGTGTCGAAGCATCTCGACAAGTCCATGTCTACTACCCATTCTCGCCGGTAACGGCGAACGAACAGATCCGCCTTGGCGATGGCAACATGTCTGACGGGCTGCTTTTGGTAGGGCTTTTCCTTCAATGCTTGTGAACGCAGCGCCCACCTCCGTATCAACGGCTGTCTTACTCATTAATGACTTTCGCCCTTCGCACCTGCCCTGTCTAGCCCGCTGAACCTCCGCCAGCAGTCGTTCCGGTTTTGTCCTACACGCTGTTACCAGGCTTCGCAGGCCGGAACTTCACTACGGCTTCACCGAAGCGTCAGACCGCTGCCCCCTCAGGCACAGCACAGGTCTGACTGAGCATCGGGAGTCGCGCTATTTTGCACGCTTACCCACCTGTACTGCCGAAGTAGGTTCACTTGTGTTGTGTACCGTTGACCTCCTATGGTTTCCTTCCGGCTGGCGCCCCGGAGAACCCACCCTTGGCCAGTGACCCCCTTACCAATCGGATTGCCTTACCCTTTCCGTCGGGGTGACGCCACCTTCTTTCAGGTGATCTGGTTTGCCGGCTTCTCCGGGTAAACAAAAAGTGGCCTGCGATTTCTCGCAGGCCACTTTTTCGCGATTTGGTGCGCCCGGAAGGATTCTAACCAGAGACCCTCGGCTTCTATCGGGTGGGCCAAAGTGCTGCGGTTATTCTATGAATCCAGGCAACCTAGTGAAGCCGACTCTCTTTTCGTAAGTGAATACTTACCTAGATATGAGCGAATGCCAGCTATGTTGGAGAACTGTGATTCAAGAAAGATAATTGACATATGGTTTGAAGATATTTTTTTGATTTTGAAACAGCTCTATGTAAATTAGAAGCTTTTGCTGACTTAAAAAAAAGACCAGCCTTATTTAATACCTTTGATTTCTCCGACGCATTTGCGAAAGTTAAAATGCATGAAAGAAATGAAATCTCTAAAGAAACTAGATTTACTAAAGAAAAATGAGGCGGCATTTATATCGATACTAGGTGTTTAGTTCCGGAGTATAAGGGTGCCGCCCCTCGTTTCGAACCGAGACAGCAGATGTATTATTTTGGATCAACTGTAGTTTCTACGGTTCTCGACAAGAGTGGCTTCTCTAAGATTAGCTATGCTGTCATCGGTTGAGTCGCCATGGCTGATATGGTGAAGCGCCTTTGTAGGCTATATGCGATAATAGATAGTCCAGACAATATGAGAGAAGTGGTAAGCGCGACCCTGTCATTAGACTAATGCTTCATAAATACGAGATTGATTAACAGTGATGTATTAAGGCAACCATGGCTCTTTTAGATCAACAAAAAAGGGTCCTGCGATTTCTCGCAGGACCCTTTTTGCAATTTGGTGCGCCCGGCAGGATTCGAACCTGCGACCCTCGGCTTCGGAGGCCGATACTCTATCCAACTGAGCTACGGGCGCTTGTGGGTGCGTATCGTAACCGTGTGGGGGCGCTGTGTCCAGCCGTATGGCCCTTGGTTACTTTTGGTCAATTGACCATTTTCCCTGGTCTGGTGCATGCTTTGGGAGCACTTCTGCACCTTTATAGATTGGGAACATAATAATATGAAAACATTTGCACGTAGCACGCTGGCACTGGGCATCTCACTGGCGCTGGTTAGCGCCGCGAACGCCGCTGATTTTGCTAATATGGACCCTGTTACCCTGCGCTTGGCCCACGTGGTCAACGAGCAGGATGGTTTCCACATCGCCGCCACCAAGTTTGAAGAGCTGGTGGAAGCGCGCACCGAAGGCAAGGTGGATATCGAGATCTACCCCAACGCCTCTCTGGGTGATGAACGCACGCTTCTGGAAGGCATGCAGATCGGCACTGTGGATATGGGCGTGATCACCAACGGGCCGGTGGCCAACTTTGTCGAAGAGATGGCGGTCTTTGAACTGCCGTTCCTGTTCCCCTCCCCGGAAGCCGCTTACGCAGTGCTCGATGGCCCGATTGGCCAGGAACTGCTCGATAAGCTTTCTGAAGTAAATCTCAAAGGCATGGCCTACGCCGAGCGCGGCTTCCGCAACCTGACCAACAGCGAGCGTGCAATTAACACGCCGGAAGACCTGGATGGCCTGCGCATCCGCGTAATGGAGAACCCGGTCTACACCGACACCTTCCGCGAGCTGGGCGCCAACGCCATCCCCATGGCGTGGACTGAAGCGCTTACCGCCATGCAGCAGGGCACCATCGACGGCCAGGAAAACCCGGTGAACGTGATTCACTCGTTCAACCTGGATGAAACCCAAAACTACATGACCCTTTCCCGCCACACCTACGCCCCGGCGATTTTTGTCATGGGTATGCCCGTTTGGAACCAACTGCCGGAAAACGCCCAAGAAGTACTGCTAGCGGCAGCTCAGGAAGCCGCCGAACACGAACGTCAGGTGAACGCAGAAATGGAGAGCGAGCAGCTGCAGGCCCTGCGCGATGCAGGCATGGAGATCAACGATACGCCGGATATGGAAGCCTTCCAATCCGCCGTAGCGCCTGTATATGAGAAGTACGGCGAGCAGTTCGGTGATTACCTGCCGCGCATTCAGGAGGCGCTCAAGTAAGTGACCACCACGACTCAACCGCTGCTAAAGCTGCTGCGTCGAATTGAGCGCGGGCTGGATGCGATCATCCAGCCCGTGGTCTTTGCAGGCATGGCGGCGCTGATCGGGGTGATTACCTTGCAGATTGTCTCCCGAGTGCTGTTCACCGCGGTAGGCTGGACGGAAGAGGTCGCCCGCTTTCTGCTGGTGTGGATCACCTTCTTAGCCGGCACCTTGGCGTTTCAGCGCGGGCGGCATATTGCCGTGACCTTTGTGGTCGATGCCCTGCCCGGCCGCCTGCGCCAAATAGCGCGGATTGCCGCCCTGCTGATCGTGCTGGCGTTTATGATCACGCTGATCGTGATCGGCTACCGCTATATGCAGGTGCAGAGCTTTCAGAAATCCGCCTCGCTGCGGCTATCGATGACCTACGTTTACGCAGTCATGCCGATCTGTGCGGCGATAATGGCGTGGTATACGCTTGTCGATATCATTGAGCTGCTGATGAACGGCGAGACCACCCAGCCCCAGGAGGACCCGCTATGACGCTGCTGCTGTTTGGGCTGTTCTTCCTGTTTATGCTGCTGGGCGTGCCGATTGCCTTTGCGATTGGTGCCAGCACGCTCTATGCGCTCTATCAATCCGGCGTGCCGCTGATGGTGGTCACCCAGCAGATGTTCCAGGGCATTAACTCCTTTGCCCTGGTGGCTATCCCGATGTTTATCCTCGCCGGGGATCTTATGGCCCAAGGCAAGGTGAGCGAAAAGCTGGTTAGCTTTGCCGACTCACTGGTGGGCTTTATGCGCGGTGGGCTCTCCGTGGTCTCGGTGATGGCGGGCATGTTCTTCGCCGCCATCTCCGGCTCCGGCGCAGCCACTACCGCCGCGGTGGGTTCAAGCCTGGTGCCCGAGCTTAAGCGCAAAGGCTACGACCCGGCCTCAGCGGCCAGCTTAATTGCCGCCAGCGGCACCATCGGGGTGGTGATTCCACCCTCGGTGCCCATGATCATCTACGCGGTAATCGCCCAGCAGTCGGTCTCCAAGCTGTTTCTAAACGGTTTTCTGCCGGGCTTGGCGATGGGGCTGGGGTTAATGGCCATCGCTATTGCCCAAGCCTATAAGCGCCAGTACCCCAAAGGCACGCCGCTCTCGCTAATCACCATCTGGAACACCTTTAAAGACGCCAGTTGGGGCTTAATGACCCCGGTGATTATTCTCGGGGGTATCTTCTCGGGCATCTTCACACCTTCCGAAGCAGCGGTGGTGGCGGTGAATTACGCCATGCTGGTGTCGCTGTTTGTGTACCGTGACCTGAAACTGCCCCAAATTTACAAGCTGCTGATCCGTTCGGCGATGACCACCGCGGTGATTATGCTGGTGATTGCCATGTCGGCGGTGCTGAGCTGGACGCTGTCTAGCTGGCAGGTGCCGGGGGCGATTGCCCAGGCGGTGCTGTCGCTGTCTACCAACCCTTACGTGATTATGCTGCTGATCGTGGGGATTATTCTGCTCACCGGGGTGTTTATCGAAACCGCCAGTGCGCTGATTATTCTTACGCCAGTGCTGCTGCCGCTGGTGCTGCAACTGGGGATTGACCCGATTCACTTTGGCTTGATTATCGTAGTGGGGCTTTCGATTGGCATGATTACCCCACCGGTGGCGATTAACCTCTATGTGGCGTCGTCCATCACCCAACTGCCGCTGGAACGGATTACCCGGGCGATCATCCCTTACCTGCTGGGGCTGATTGGGGTGCTGCTGTCAGTGGTTTATGTGCCGATTATACTCGGCTGGTCGGGGCATTAACGGCTTGGAATGCAACGGGGCTTGCCAATTGGCAAGCCCCGTTTTTTGTACCTATTGGCTTCTTAGCGCGCTAGAACGCTTCCCACTCATCTTCTGCCTGTTTGCCCGTTGATGGCTTTGCGGCAATCGCTGGACGCTTCAGGCCGCTATCATTGCCACGCGCTTTTGGGGCTGGCGATGCTAGCGCTTGGCGCTGCTGGGTGGGCTCGTCTTCACCGAGTACAAAGGAGCTGATCAGCTCGTTCAGTTGCTCGGCGTGGCGGCGCATGTTGGCGGCCGCGGTGGTTGACTCTTCAACCATGGCAGCGTTCTGCTGGGTCATGGTGTCCATTTCGGCCACGGCGGTGTTGATCTGGCCGATACCGCTGCTCTGCTCTTTAGCGCCCGCGGTGATTTCACCGATCACATCGGTGACTTTCGCCACGCTGGAGACGATCTCACGCATGGTATCGCCCGCATTGCGCACCAGCTTCGCGCCTGATTCTGTGTGCTGAACCGAGGTATCGATAAGCGCACGAATTTCTTTGGAGGCATCGCTGGAACGGCTGGCTAGAATGCGTACTTCCTGGGCAACGACGGCAAAGCCGCGGCCATGTTCACCCGCCCGCGCGGCTTCCACCGAGGCGTTAAGCGCAAGAATATTGGTCTGAAAGGCAATCGCATCGATCATGGTGATGATGTCGCTGATGCGCGAAGCAGAGTCGTTGATATCCTGCATCGTAGTCTCGACCTGCCCCATCGCGGTCTCACCTTCGCGGGCGACGTCAGCGGTAGAAAGGACCAGCGTATTGGCCTGCTGGGCGTTGTCGGCGCTGTGATTGACGGTCGAGGTGATCTCTTCCATCGAAGCAGAGGTTTGTTGCAGGTTAGCCGCGGCTTGTTCGGTGCGAGTAGCAAGTTCTTCCGAACTTTGTGAGATTTCCCCCGCCGCCTGATGCACGCTGAGCGTACTGCGGCGCACATCGCGCAGGGTTTCCTGCATCCGCGCTACAAAGGCGTTGAACTGTAAGGCGAGATCGCCTATTTCATCCCGCGATTCTATGGCTAAACGTTGCGTTAGATCGCCGCGCCCCTGAGCGATATCGTGCATCGCTGTGGCGGTTCGCTTAATAGGAGAGACGGTGCGGCGGACAAAGCCAAATGCCAACAGGGCTATCACCACAAAGAGCCCCAGGCCCAACAGGGCGCTAAATATAATGTCCTGGCGTAAATCTACAGCGGCAGCGGCTTCAAGTTCGGCAAAGGCCTCATCGACGTCGGTTACGTAGACACCGGCACCAATCAACCAGTCCCATTTTTCCAGGCGATCCACATAAGAATGCTTGGGTTCGATATCGTTGGTCCCCGGATATTCCCATAAGTAGCTGTAGCTGCCCCCACCGCTCTGTGCGACCTTAATCAGCTCACGAATCAGGTAAGTGCCATCAGGGGTTTGGGCATCGATCATATTGGTGCCTTCACGCTCCGGCGCGGGTGCCGTAACGATGTTGTTACCGTCATAATCGTAAATAAAAATATAGTTATTATCTTCAAAACGCATGGAGCGCACGAGCTCCGCTACCTGCTGCTTTGCGGCCTCGTCGTTGACACCTGCCTCTTCATAGATTGGGGCTATAGCGGTCTTTGCAATCTGCACAATGTTGTGCACCGCGTTACGGCGCTCATCGATCAATACCTCACGCTGTTCGGTAAGCGACTCACGAGTATCTCGAATGCCGCTATAGGTATCGAACCCGACTAACGCAACGGTCACCAAAAGCAGGGGCAGCAGGACCAGCAGTAGGATTTTGGTTTGCAAACCAAATCCTCCGCGACGGCGCGGTTCGGCAGTAGCCATAGGGTGCGAACTCCAGTGTTATTATAAGAGGGAAATCAAACTTCAGATATGAAGCTACTATTCCTACATACTATCGGCGCAAATGTTAATAACTTTAGCCACTTAACGGCTATTTAACGCGTTGCGCGTTGTTAGTTGCATCGATAATGGCCAGCCTGATTCTGCCACGATGTTCGACTGGTAGAGACGGTTAGTGGAGACGATTAGTAGAGCCGGTGGGTTCCAACCCAGGCGCCGACATAACCGTCTTGCCTGAAGCGCTCAGTGGCAGCGTTTCCATCTATTTTAATTAGTAATTCAATTCCTTAGCATGACTAACGCTAGTCACTTTGGGTGGTTTTATGGCCTATAAGCCGTTATTTAGCCAACAAAATCACGCTCCATAACGTAGGTTAAGGAAGCCTGTGGGGTAGGCGTTCATTGTAGCGGTGTGGAGGCCAGGGATGGCCCGTTTTAGTAAGACGCTAAACCACGTCTTTCGGTTGCCCTGACCTCTCTACCGCCTGGTCTGGGCAACCTTTTTATTTTACGGTTCCTGAATTTTTTACTCCCTCCAAACATTGACTGCCGTCCTGGGTATTTGCCCTTGTTCTTTGCTGTCGCCATCGGCGTATCATGGCCGTAGTGAACAAGGAGAATCACAAGCCATGGTTCGACACCAATCGTTACGCAGCGCTGTCTTGCTTCTGCTCCCTCAGTTGGCTCACTTCGCCTGGCGTGTAGTACGCAATTTTCTGAAAAATCGCGGCATCCTGCTGGCCGGTGGGGTGGGCTATAATATTCTGCTTTCGATTGTGCCGCTTTTTGCCGTGCTCGTCGTGCTGTTGACTCAGGTGGTCGATGAGCAGCATCTGCTCAATGTCCTGAGCATCCAGGCGCGCCACATGGCGCCTGCCCACGCTGAAATACTGCTGGATGCCGTCCGCAGCCTGCTGAACTCACGCGATGTGATCGGCATTTTGAGCTTTCCCGTTCTGTTACTGTTTAGCTCATTTGCCTTTCGCATGTTGGAAGACGCCTTGGCGATCATTTTCCATGCGCCAGAAAGTCCGCACATCAAGCGCAGCGCTTGGGTTTCGGTGTTGCTACCTTACGCCTTCATGCTGGTACTGGGGGCGGGGCTAATGGCGTTGACGCTGGTGGTCACCCTGGCCAGCTCGCTCAATGCGCTGGTGCTGGCGATTTTCGAGCGCGAGCTTCCGTTGGCGGGGCTTTCAGAGCCGGTGCTTAATATGGCCAGCTTCGTTGGGGTTTTCCTGTTATTCAGCGCTATCTACAAAGTACTGCCCGTTGTACGCATCGCTTTACGCCGGGCGGTGGTGGGAGGCTTTGTCGCGGCGCTGCTATGGGAGGGCGTCCGGCTATTGCTGGTCTACTATTTTGCCAACCTCTCGTTCGTTAACGCCGTCTATGGCTCATTAGCGGCGCTGATCATCCTGCTGATTAGCCTGGAAGTGGGCGCCATCATTTTACTGTTGGGCGCCCAGGTAATTGCCGAACTCGAACGCAATACACGCCTTGGCCTGCCATGGTATACCGACCCCAGCCACCAGCCGATTACCCGGATCGATTAAGAACACGGGTTAAGTCGCCTCAGCCGGCTGCCTTTTCAACCTGCGGGCGCCTTTCGTCAAGCATCCCTTTATCGAGAATAAAGCGGATGATCTCTTCAAGCCCAACCCCATCGTAGAGATTGGTAAACACAAAGGGCCGCTCGCCGCGCATCTTCTTCGAATCACGCGCCATCACGTCTAACGATGCATGCACCTGTTCGGCGATATCCATCTTATTGATAATCAGCAGGTCTGATTTGGTGATGCCCGGACCGCCTTTGCGGGGAATTTTGTCGCCGGCGGAGACGTCGATCACATAGAGTGTCAGGTCGGAAAGCTCGGGGCTAAAGGTGGCCGAGAGGTTATCGCCGCCCGACTCTACCATCACCAGCTCAAGTTTCGGGTGCCGCGCCTGCAGCTCATCAATGGCGGCCAGGTTCATCGAAGCGTCTTCGCGGATCGCGGTGTGCGGGCAACCGCCGGTCTCTACGCCCAGAATACGATCAGCCGGTAGCGCGTCGTGCTTGAGCAAGAAATCGGCGTCTTCACGGGTATAGATATCGTTGGTGACTACGGCGATATCGTAGTAGTCGCGCAGTGCTGAACAGAGCTGCTTGAGCAGCGCGGTTTTACCGGACCCAACCGGGCCGCCCACCCCAATGCGTAAACAGTGTGTCATGTCTCTCTCCTGGTTAACTTCTAAGCTATTAACTTTTAAACTATTAAGTTCTAAGCTTTTAACTTCTGAACAAGCGTGAATACTGGGTTTCATGCAGCGCGCTGGCCATTGCCAACCCCGGCAGAATGGGGCCTAGCTCAGTGTCATCCAGCGTTAGCGCCTGATCAATGGCCGCGACCAGCTCGGCGCGCAGTTGTTCAATCACGCGCTGAGCAGCGGTGTGACCAAGGGGTAGCGCTTTACAGGCGACGGCCAGCTGGTTTTCCAGCCACGACCAGGCAAAGCCCAGCAGCGTTTGGCGAACGGGTACGCCTCGGGTATGCGCGGCATAAGCAAATAGCGTTACATAGCCTGCGTGGGTCGGTAGCAAGGGCGGCAGTAAGTCCTCACTGGGCATCAAGTCGAGGCTGTTTAACAAGCGCTTAAGCGAGGCGCCCAGGCGGCTGTCTTCAGCGGCCAGCTCGGCAGTTTCACGGGTGGCGGCTAGCCACTCGTCCCACTGGGCAATCGTATCGCTGTCGCCTTGGCCAATGGCTTGATGTAGCCGCGCCAGCACTGGCAGCTCGCAGCGGGTTAAGCCATCTTCCAATACGCCGCTCAGCCACTCGGTGAGGCTGGCTTCATCGCGCACCCAGTCAAGCTCAAAGGCGCTTTCCAAGCCCTGGGAGAAGGCAAAGGCGCCGATGGGCAACGCGGGGCTGACCAGTTGCATCAGCCCTAGCAGCGCTAGATCGTCGCGCTGGCTGTCTAACGCGGCGCGTTCAGTGGGCATGGTGGTGCTCATGTTCGTGTGAATGGTCATGAGAATGGTCGTGGTTGTGAGAATGACCATGTGAGTGACCACCGCCGCCTATCTGGTTATAGGCGCCCGGTTCCGGATCGAAGGTATCCTCATGGTGTTCCAGTTCAGCGCCCAATAGCACGGCGAGCTCTTCCAGCACGTGATCCGGCGGAAAGCGTACCCAGCCGCCTTTGTCATCTTCACCTAGCGCCAGCTGAACGTGGCGATTGCCTAAGTGGTAGGCCAGCCGCGCCAGCGGTAAGCCAGCGCTCACTCGCGCGGTCACTACCGGCTCAACCGCCGCACACACTCGCACCACTTCGCCGCTTTCAGCTTTCAGGCCTTCGCCGCTGCGCAGTACCGGGCCACGATCCAGAAACAGCCCCAGCTCGCGGCCGCTGTCGCTTTGCGTTTTTAAGCGCCCGCGGATGCGTAGCTCAAAGGGCAGTGTGAGTGTGTCGCTGGCGGCGCTCGCCTCCACTGGCCCTAAACGTTCTATCAGTTTCAGCATTAATATCTTCCCGTTGAAAGGAGTTGTCAGGCTGGAAGCCTCAATCGTCGCGAGCTAAAGCTACCTCCCACAGATGTCACCATCAGGCTGGCAGACATAATTCCACACTGAGTGACGACAAAGTTTTATAAGCCCCCGGCTACCCTGACAGTGGAAGTTGTAGCCCACTTGCTCAGAACAAATGGTAAAGCTGGGCCAGCGGTAGTTCGGTGGCGGGCTCGCAGGTTAAAATTTCACCATCGCAGCGCACTTCGTAGGTTTGCGGGTCGACGGTGAGCTCCGGGCAGCCATCGTTGAGCTTCATATCCTGCTTGCGCACCTGGCGCACGTTTTTACACGCCGCTAGCTCGCTATTCAGCCCCAGGGACTGTTTGATGCCTGCGTCTAACGCCGCCTGGCTGACAAAGCTGAGCCGGGTTTGGCTGGCCGCACGCCCAAGAGCACCAAACATATAGCGGTAGTGCACCGGCTGCGGGGTGGGAATCGAGGCGTTGGGGTCGCCCATGGGTGCGGCCGCAATCATACCGCCCTTGATAATCATCGCTGGTTTGGTGCCGAAAAAAGCCGGTTTCCACAGCACCAGATCCGCCAGCTTGCCCACTTCGATAGAGCCGACTTCGTGGGCAATCCCGTGGGTAATCGCCGGGTTGATGGTGTATTTGGCGATATAGCGCTTGGCGCGCAGGTTATCGGCGCCCAAAGCTTCGTCTTCCGGCAGCAGGCCGCGCTGCACTTTCATTTTATGCGCCGTTTGCCAGGTGCGGCAGACCACCTCGCCCACCCGTCCCATGGCTTGGGAGTCCGAAGCAATCATCGAGATCACGCCCAGGTCGTGCAGAATATCCTCGGCGGCGATGGTTTCGCGGCGAATGCGCGAGTCGGCGAAGGCCACGTCTTCGGGGATATTGGGATCCAGGTGGTGGCAAACCATCAGCATATCCAGGTGTTCGTCGATGGTGTTGACCGTGTAGGGCCGCGTTGGGTTGGTGGATGACGGCAGCACGTAGGCTTTCGAGCAGGCGGTGAGAATATCCGGGGCGTGGCCACCGCCGGCGCCTTCGGTGTGGTAGGTGTGAATGCAGCGCTCTTTAAACGCGGCCAGGGTATCTTCCACAAAGCCCGATTCGTTGAGCGTGTCGGTGTGAATCGCCACCTGCACGTCGTAGGCATCCGCCACATTCAGGCAGTTATTGATCGATGCGGGCGTGGTGCCCCAGTCTTCGTGCAGCTTTAAGCCCATGGCACCCGCCTGGAGCTGTAGCTCCAGAGCTTCCGGCAGGCTGGCGTTACCTTTGCCCAGAAAGCCGATGTTCATGGGCATATCGTCCACTGCTTGCAGCATTTTGCCGATATGCCAGGGGCCAGGGGTACAGGTAGTCGCGTTGGTGCCAGTGGCCGGGCCGGTGCCGCCGCCAAGCATGGTGGTAATACCGCTCATCAGCGCTTCTTCGACCAGCTGCGGGCAGACAAAATGAATATGGGCATCCAGTGCGCCGGCGGTCAGAATTTTGCCTTCACCGGCGATGATTTCGGTGCCGGGACCAATCACGATCTCGACATCCGGCTGTACATCCGGGTTACCGGCTTTGCCAATCGCCGCAATGCGGCCGTTTTGAATGCCTACGTCGGCTTTGACGATGCCCCACCAGTCGAGAATCAGAGCATTAGTAATCACGGTATCCATCACTGTCTCGTCGGCACGCTGGCTTTGACCCATGCCGTCGCGGATCACCTTGCCGCCGCCGAATTTTACTTCATCACCGTAGTGGGTGGCGTCTTGTTCGACTTCAATCCACAGCTCGGTATCGCCCAGACGCACGCGGTCGCCGGTCGTGGGGCCGTACATATCGGCGTAGGCTTGGCGGCTGATCTTGTTGGTCGGCTTCATTGTGTGTCTCCCTCCAGCGCGCCCATCACATCGCCCCGAAAGCCATAAATGTGTCGCTTGCCGACATAGGGAATCAGCGTAACGTCGCGGGTTTGACCAGGCTCAAAGCGAATCGCGGAGCCCGCTGCCACGTCTAAGCGGTAGCCGCGCGTTTTGTCACGATCAAACCTCAGCGCGGGATTCGCTTCGGCGAAATGGTAGTGGGAGCCGATCTGAATGGGCCGGTCGCCGGTATTGGCCACCTCGACGCTAATCCGCTCACGCCCTGCGCACAGCTCGATATCGCCGTCTTTTAACTGATACTCACCGGGAATCATTTGGTTACTCCTTTATTCAATCGCCCCTCACACAATAGGTGTATGCACGGTGACCAGCTTTGTGCCGTCGGGAAAGGTGGCTTCTACCTGCACGTCGTCGATCATCTCCGCGACGCCTTCCATCACGTCGTCACGGCTGAGTATCTCGCGGCCAAAGCTCATTAAATCCGCCACGCTGCGGCCATCCCGGGCGCCTTCCATAATCTCAAAGCTGATCAGCGCCACCGCTTCGGGGTAGTTGAGCTTCAAGCCACGCGCCTTGCGGCGCTCCGCCAGCTGGGCGGCGGAAAACAGCAGCAGCTTGTCTTTGTCTCTCGGGGTTAATTCCATGGGGCGTTTCTCCAGCAGTGCATCACAGTGATGCCTATTAAGTTAGCCAAATTCGCGGCGTATGGGCATCGCGTTCTATCCACCGGGGGCGTAGCAGCTGCCAAGCCTGTTCGCATAGCGCCCAGGCTTCATTGCGCGAGTTGCCCAAATAACGCAGCAGCAGTACGCCGTGGCGCAAGGTAACCGCCCAGCGGGGGTTATCCGGCAGCGTTTCACGCAGGGCCTCAATGGCCGCGGGCGCATCGGCAATTCCCACCGCCCAGAGCGTCGCTTGCACCGTGGCGCCGCCCTGACCCCAGCGCCCGGCAAAGCGCGGGTGCAAAGGGTCAAGCGATTGGCGCTCCAGCCACAGCGGCTTGCCATCCCGCGTTAAGCGGAAGTGCTGCTCAATACGCCCGGAAACATAGGGTAAATCGCTGGCCGGGCGGCCCAGTGCCAGGACTTCCCACCCTAAGCAGCGGGCGCTGCCGTGAAGGTCAATCTGGGTGCGCTGCTGGCCTTTGGAGCCATCAAAGGCGATGGTCTCCTGGGGCAGCCACTCAAGGGTGCCGCCATCGTCAACGCTAAGCTGGGCGTGCTGCGTCCAGGCAACGCCTTGGCTGTCGGCTTTGTAGAGCTTATTGGCGGCAGGCGTGGTGAGTAGCGCATGGGCGCCACGCTCGACATGGGCGCTAATGGTGAGCGCATCACCGCTAACGAGCCCGCCAGGCGGGTGCAGCATATACACATGGCACGCTTCGCGTTTGCCCTCTGGGTAGAAAGGCCGTTGCACCCTAAGTGGGCCGTGGTGGCGCGCCTTTACCATGCGGGTAGCACCGTCGCGCTGGGCAAACGCCAGGTCCAACGAGGCCGCCCAGTGGCGTTCTGCATCGAAGCGGTGGCCGGAGGCAACTTGCGGTTTTGCGAATTCGCACAGGATCATGGGTAGCCGATGCTTCCTTTTCAGTAAGCGTTTAGCCAAGCAGTGCAATTAATGCGCCAAAATGGTGAAAAACGCTATTTGGCGGCCGCTGGCAGAATAATAAGCGCAGCAGGCTGCCGCGCCAGCCTTTTTGGCGCACTGCAAAAGGTCGCAAATAACATTGAGCGCACAAAAACAGTGCATAACCGTCGCGCTTCACGACCGTTACACTATTGCTTCACCACCACTCGATCACGCCCACTGCGTTTGGCCTGATAAAGCGCTTGGTCGGCCCGCTGCATGGAGCGTTGGTAATCAGGATGACCATCGTACAGCGTTAAGCCAATGCTGACGGTGACGTTAAGCAAGGTATCAGCCGCGGCGAGCATTGGCTCTTTGGCCACCGCTTGGCGTAAACGCTCAGCAAATAACCGACTGCCTTCCGCGTCAGTATCTACCAGCACGATCAAAAACTCTTCACCGCCCATACGGAACACGTAATCACCACCCCGGGTGGAGCGGTCAAGAATACTGGCCATTTGCTGTAGCACGCTGTCACCCGCGTCGTGCCCATGGGTGTCGTTGATCGACTTGAAGTGGTCGATATCCACCATTAGCAGCGCAAAGCAGTTCTCCGAGTGGCGAGCCATCTCAATCTCGCGGCTAAGCACCACCGACAAAAACTTGCGGTTAAGCAACCGGGTTAAGCTGTCGCGTCCGGCATCTAGACCAGAGGCGCGCTCCAATACATCGTCGAGCAGCATCAGCACCGTGCGGGCGGCATCACGAATGTCACTCAGCGCCTGAAGCCGCTGGCGCGAATCCTCGTGCAGCAGGACTTCCAGCCATTCACGGTCCACTTGCTGAATATGGCGTGTGATCGTGGCAATCTCCGGCGCGCCCTGAAACGCATGGCACGCCTTATGGAAGTACCACAGGCCAAACTCGGAGTTGGATAAGCGCGGCAGTGTGGCGATATTCTGCTGGGTGGCGATCGCAAACATCAGCGCGTTTTCCCAGTTCAGCAACGCCGAGCGCTGGCGCTCACGTTCGTCACCGATGCTTTGGGTAAGGGAGAAGAGTTTATAAGCCTCTTCGGTGCGCGCATTGCGGTCACTGGCCACCGAGTAGGCGTGGCTCATGATTTCCATGGCCATATCGATATGCTCGGAGACATACACCGAGGCGTCCCCCGGCGACAGCGGGCTTTTGAAGGTGGCGTTAATCTGCTGATACAACGCCTGCTTCAGCTGCCGTGCGCCGTTGAGCACCAGGTTGACCGGAATATCGATGCGAGCATGCACCTGCCCGACTTTTTCCTGTTGCTCGACCAGGGCGTTAAAATCGGCGTGTTCGACGGCAAACATGGCCTGCAGCCAGCGCCGCATTGAAGGGTTTAAACGCTGCTCCACTTGATCGTTGGAGAGAAACAGCGCGGCATGGGGGTCGTCCAGCATCACTGTGTAAAAGTGATCGGCAAAGAAGCCACAGCGACTCTCCACCAGGGTTTCGACCGCTTGCCGCAAAGGCTTGGACGTTCGCTCTAAAAGCGTTTGCCACTCGGCTGCGAGCTGATATTTATCTTTATAGCGCATACCTCACCCGGTTCTTATTAATGAATCTCTTATTTTAATGGCAAAACACGTCAATTAACCGAACACAGAACAGGATTTTAGCGAATAAATCCACAACCGACTCGCATTAAGAGGGAAGGGATAACTTAAACGGTTGATGCCTTACCTGGCGTAGAGGCATGTTAATAGCGCGCCTTGCGCTTAGTCCCGCCACCGTTCAGGCGCCCATTTCAGCTCACTTCAGCGCCTTTTATCCGCTTGACATTCGACTAATCGCGCCACAAACTTAGCAAAGGCTATACTTCTTTCTTTAAGACAAACAGTTTACACAAAGCAACTATGATTCACCTATCATCTACCCCATGTCGAGTCTGGAGCTTAATAATGGCCACAAAACATGCCGTGATTCTATTGGGAATGCTCCCTTTAAGCACATTGGCAGCTGCTGATGAAACGCCCTTAAACGTGGTGGCAACGATTGGGATGATTGCCGATGTGGCGCAAGAAGTAGGCGGCGAATGCGTTAATGTGGAAGCCATGATGGGCCCAGGCGTAGACCCCCACCTGTATCAGGCAAGCGCTAGTGATGTGACCATGCTGCGTGGCGCCGAGCAAATTATCTATTCGGGCTACTCACTGGAGGGACAGCTCGGGAGCGTACTGGAGAATTTCTCTGCCCGAACACCAACGCTTGCCGTGGCTCCCGCCGCCATTGATCCCGCATCGTTGATCACCGCTCAGGATGTCTACGGGGTAGACCCTCACCTGTGGATGGATGTCTCTTTATGGGCACAAACGCTACCCGCCTTGCGCGACACCTTCAGCAAAGCGCGCCCTGAATGCGCAAAGACGATTGAAGCTAATACCGAGCGCTACCAGGCTCAGCTGCAAGCCCTGCATGAATGGGTCAAAGAGAGTATCGCCAGCATCCCCGAAGAGCAGCGTATTTTAGTCACCGCCCACGACGCGTTTAACTATTTTGGTCGTGCCTACGACATCGACGTTGAAGGTATCCAGGGGATCAGCACCGAAACCGAAACCGGGATCGCTGATATTCGCAGCATGGCGGATAGCGTGGTTACGCGTAACGTGCCCGCGGTATTTGTCGAGAGCACGATCAATCCACGCACCATTCAAGCAGTGATTGATGCCGCCAAACAGCGCGGCCATGATGTTGCGATCGGTGGCGAGCTCTACTCTGACGCCATGGGCGATGAAGGTACGGTCGATGGCACCTACATGGGGATGATTTACCGTAACACTGAGCACATTGTCGAGGCGCTGGGCGGTTCGCTGGCGCCGCTGCCAAGCACACTCAACGACTGGGCCAGCGAGTGGCAGCTCGCTCACTAAGCATTCGATAAGGCAGCGTATCCATGGCGACATCTGACTATACCGACACCGCTCTGAGCATTAAAAACCTGACGGTGAGCTACCATAACCAGCCCGTGCTTTGGGATATCGACCTGGATATTCCTGCCGGTGTCATGGCGGGTATTGTCGGCCCTAACGGCGCGGGTAAGAGCACGCTGATCAAAAGTCTGCTGGGGCTGGTACCGTCGCTGTCGGGCGAGGTGATGGTGCATGGGCGCCCCTACGCCACACAGCGCAAGCGGGTGGGTTACGTGCCCCAACGCTCAAGCGTTGATTGGGATTTTCCGACTACCGCGCTGGACGTGGTCACCATGGGGCTTTACGGCCGCTTGGGCTGGTTCAAACGACCGGGTCGAAAAGAGCGTAACGAAGCGCTGGAAGCACTTGAGATGGTCGGTATGAGCACCCTCGCTGAGCGCCAGATCAGCCAGCTCTCCGGCGGCCAGCAGCAGCGGGTATTTCTGGCCCGTGCGCTGGTTCAGCAGGCCGATATCTATTTTCTCGATGAACCCATGGCAGGGGTTGATGCCACCACCGAGCGGGCCATTATCGACATCCTGCGCCGCCTACGCGACGCGGGCAAAACGCTGATTGTGGTGCATCACGACCTGCAAACGGTTCGCACCTACTTTGACTGGCTACTGTTGTTAAACGTGCGGGTCATCGCCAGCGGCAAGGCCGAAGAGGTCTTTAAGATCGACTACCTGCGCCAGGCTTACGGCGGCCAGATCGCGCTACTTAACGATAATGAATCGTTAATGTTTGCCGCTTCAAAGGTGAAGTAACCCATGGCGTGGCTTGAACTCTTATCTGACTACACCTTTCAGAATGTGGTGATTGGCGCCTCGCTGCTGGGGCTGATTAGCGGCCCCCTGGGCTGTTTTGCGGTGCTGCGTCGCCAAAGCCTGCTGGGAGATGCTATTTCCCACGCCGCCCTTCCCGGCATCTGTTTAAGCTTTATCATTACCGGCAGCCGTGATATTGGCGGGATTATGATTGGCTCGCTGATCACGGGTTCAGCTGCCGCGCTGATTATGCTAATGTTGACGCGCTTAAGTCGCCTTAAAACCGATGCGGCCTTGGGTGCCTGCCTGAGTATCTTTTTTGCCGTGGGCATTGTCCTGCTCACCTATATCCAGGGCACCAATAACGCCTCCCAGGGCGGCCTGGAGGCGTTTCTGTTCGGTCAGGCCGCCGCGACGCTGCGCTCCGACTTATGGGTGATGGGCAGCATTACGCTGGTCACGCTGCTGGTGCTCGCGGCTTTCTGGAAGCAGGCCAAACTGGTCACCTTTGATGCGCAGTATGCCCGCACGCTCGGCATGCCCACTACTGCCATTGAGGCATCGCTCACCGCCATGGTCGCGCTGGCAGTCGTGGTCGGCCTGCAAATGGTCGGCGTGATCTTGATGGCAGCCATGATCGTGGCACCCGCGGCCGCCGCCCGACAGTGGAGCCGCCACCTGGGCGGCATGCTCGCCATCGCCGCAGGCGTCGGCATTGTCAGCGGCGTTTCAGGGGCGACCATCAGCACCTTATCGCGCGGCCTGGCAACCGGCCCGCTGATTGTCCTTACCGCGACCGCCATCGTGCTTATATCGTTGGCGTTGGCGCCCGGCCGTGGACTGCTGTGGGGCGTGATAAAGCACTATCGCCAAAAGGCAGAGCTGCAAAAACAGCAGCTGCTCTATGCGCTTTATAAACACGCGACCGTCCCCAAACGCACCCCCTCAACTCTCGGCTCACGCAGGATGCTCAACAAGCTTAAGCAGCAAGGTTATATAACCCGCACCCAAAGCAGCGCTCACGCAGGAACTGACTGCTGGGGGCTAACGGCACAGGGCCAGGAGGAAGCTAGAAAAGTTGTCGCGGCTTTTGAGGTGCTCGCATCATGATCGCAGAGCTACTGACCATGACCGCCCTGCCGATTATTCTGGTCGGCGCCATGGTGGGCATTGCCTCCTCGGCGGTGGGCACCTTTTTAGTGCTGCGCGGCAACAGCATGTTATCCGACGCTATCAGCCACTCGATTGTGTTTGGCATCGTCATCGTCTGGCTACTGACCAAGCAGCAGAGCGGGCCGGTGCAACTGATTGGGGCAGCACTCACGGGGCTATTAACCGTGCTGCTCACCGAAGCCTTAGCAAGCACCAAGCGGGTCAAGCAGGACACTGCTATCGGCCTGGTCTTCCCGGCGCTGTTCTCGATCGGGGTGCTGCTGTTAAATATTTATGCCCACGATGTGCATATCGATACGCACACCGTGCTGCTCGGTGAAATCGGTTTTGTATGGCTGGATACGATCGACCTGTTTGGCCTGCCCATCCCCCAGGCGCTGGTTTCAATGAGCGTGATGACACTGCTCAACTACGCCTTTATCGGCCTGTTCTACAAAGAGCTCAAGCTGGCGACCTTCGACCCCGCACTGGCCAAAACCTTCGGTTTTATGCCCTCGTTTCTTTTCTATGCGCTGTTAATGCTAACAAGCTCCACCGCCGTAGCGGCCTTTGATGCGGTAGGCGCGGTGCTGTTTATCGCCTTTGCCATTGTTCCCGCCTCCGCCGCCTATTTGCTCACCGACCGGCTGTGGATGATGTTTATCATCGGCGCGCTGATCTCAATCGCCTCGAGTATTTCCGGCTACTACCTTGCCGTGCTTCTGAACGTCTCCATTGGCGGCATGATGGCCGTCATGACCGGCGTTTTCCTGACCGTCGCCTTTCTGGCCGGGCCGCGCTATGGCGTGATTACCCAACTGGTCAAACGCCGCCGGGCGCGCCGGGCGCCAGTTGAGCCGCCGTCCAGCATTTGAAGCCCAGCCCTGGGAAACGCGTCTCGTCATGCGCAAAAAAGCGACCGGGTGTGGATAACTTAAACCGTCAAATGCTGTTTGATCAGCTCATTGGAGAGTTCGCTGATCTCGCCTTTAGCCACCGGGCGGCCGCGATCCATGATCACAAAGCGGTCGGCGTATTTGCGGGCGAAAGGTAGCTTTTGCTCCACCAATAAGACAGTTAGGCCATCCTCCTTGATCAACTGGCGAATTACCTGGCCAATTTGCGCCACGATATTGGGCTGGATGCCCTCCCCCGGCTCATCGAGAATCAGCAGCTTGGGCTCGATGACCAGCGCGCGGCCAATCGCCAGCTGCTGCTGTTGGCCGCCGGAGAGATCGCCGCCCCGGCGGTGCTTCATCTCTTTGAGCACCGGAAACAGCTCATAGACCCGCTCGGGGATTTTTTTCAGCCCGTCGCCCCTAGCGGCAAGGCCAGTGCGCAGGTTGTCTTCCACCGTTAGCAGCGGAAATATCTGCCGCCCTTGGGGCACGTAGCCAATCCCCAGCCGTGAGCGTTCTTCAACGGCTTTGTGGGTCAGTTCGACCTCGCCGGCGTCGGGACTTGTGTAGCGCAGGGAACCGCTCCTCACGGCTACTTCGCCCATAACGGCCTTTAACAGCGTGGTTTTGCCCACGCCATTGCGGCCCATTACGCAGGTACACTGCCCGGCGGGCACCTCAAGGTCCAGGTCCCACAGCGTATGGCTTTCGCCGTAAAACTGGTTGAGCTTTTCAATCGCCAGCATCAGGCGGCCTCCTCGTCATCGGCACCCAAATACACCTCGACCACTTTCGGATCCATGGACACCTGATTCATAGTGCCTTCCGCCAATACGCTGCCCTGGTGCAGCACCGTTACCTGGCGGGCAATCGAACGCACAAAGCCCATATCGTGCTCCACCACGACCACAGACTGCTTGCCAGCGAGGCCGGTGAGCAGTTCGGCGGTGCGCTCCATCTCCTGTTCGGTCATCCCCGCCACTGGCTCATCGACCAACAGTAGCCGCGGGCGCTGCATCAGCAGCATGCCAATCTCCAGCCACTGTTTCTGGCCGTGGGAAAGAATGCCCGCGGGCTGATGGCGCAGCGCCGCTAGGCCGATGGTTTCCAGCACTTCGTCGATGCGGTCTTTGATCTCGCCGGTCATTCGAGCAGTCAGCGTGGGGAGAATCCGCTTGTCCGCCGCCATGGCCAGCTCCAGGTTTTCAAACACCGAGAGCGCTTCGAACACCGTGGGCTTTTGAAACTTGCGGCCAATGCCCAGGCTAGCGATATCCGGCTCATTCATGTGCAGCAAATTGTGGCGGCTGCCAAACCAGACGCTGCCTTCGTTGGGCCGCGTTTTACCGGTGATGATATCCATCAGGGTGGTTTTCCCTGCCCCGTTAGGGCCGATAATGCAGCGCAGCTCGCCGTCGTCGATGGTCAGGTTGAGATTGTTGATGGCTTTAAAGCCATCAAAGCTGACGGTGACATCTTCCATGTACAGAATCGGCCCGTGGCGCACGTCAACCTTTTTGGCCTGGGGCGTCATAAAGTCAAACACCCGGTCGCGTTCGGTGAGCGATTGCAGAAAACTCATACAGAGGCCTCTTGAATCTTATCGGTGGGTGTTGAGTCGTCATCGCCGCGTTTTTTGCGCTTAAGGTGCAGCAGTAGCCCAGCGACCCCCTTGGGCAAGAACACCGTCACGAAAACGAACAGTCCCCCCAGCGCAAACAGCCAGGCATCGGGCATTATGCCGGTAAAGAGGGTTTTGGCGTAATTGACCAAAATAGCGCCAATCACGGCCCCGTACAGCGTGGCGCGACCGCCCAGGGCCACCCACAGCACAATCTCGATAGAGAAAATCGGCGAGAACTCGCTGGGGTTGATAATGCCTACCTGGGGCACGTAGAGCGCCCCCGCGAGGCCCGCCAGCATGGCTGAAACCACAAACACAAACAGCTGGAAGCGCTCGACCCGGTAGCCCAGAAAGCGCGTGCGCGCTTCGGCGTCGCGGGTGGCCACACTGACCCGGCCCAGCTTGCTGGTGACAATCGCCCGGCAGAGAATGAACCCTAGCGCCAGCGCGACACCGGTGGCCAGGAAAAGCCCCAAGCGGGTGGCATCGGTGCGTAGATCAAAGCCCAGAATCTCGCGAAAGTCGGTGAGGCCGTTATTGCCGCCAAAGCCCATCTCATTGCGAAAGAAGGCCAGCATCAAGGCAAACGTCAGCGCCTGGGTGATGATCGACAGATACACCCCGGTGACCCGGGAGCGGAACGCCAAAAAGCCAAACACCAGTGCCAGCAGCCCCGGCGCCAGCAGCACCATGGCAAACGCAAACCAGGCCATATCGAAGCCGTGCCAGAACCACGGCAGGCTGTCCCAGTTGAGGAACACCATAAAGTCCGGCAACACCGGGTCGCCATAGGTGCCACGGTCGCCAATTTGGCGCATCAGGTACATGCCCATGGCATAGCCGCCGATGGCGAAAAACGCCCCGTGGCCCAAGCTTAAAATACCCAAATACCCCCACACCAAATCCACCGCCACCGCCAGCAGTGCGTAGCTTAGGTACTTGCCGAACAGGTTGACCGTATACGCCCCGATATGCAGCGGATTACCCGCTGGCACCGCCACGTGCAGAATCGTTACCAGGGCCAACGCGGCCACCAGCACGCCGAGAAATATCTGCGTTGAGCGTTCGCTGAACGGGCGAGTTAGCCAAAAATTTGTCGATGATTCCGTCGTTAATGACATCGTTTAGCCCTCCGCAGCCCGGCCCTTCTGCGGGAAGAGTCCACGCGGGCGTTTTTGAATGAATAGAATGATAAAGACTAGAACGATAATTTTGGCCAGCACCGCGCCCACCCAAGGCTCTAACACCTGATTAATCACGCCCAGCGACAGCCCGGCGACCAGCGTGCCCCACAGGTTGCCCACGCCGCCAAACACCACCACCATAAAGGAGTCGATGATGTAGTTCTGGCCCAGGTTGGGGCCAACGTTGGTCAGCTGGGAAAGCGCCACCCCGGCAAGACCCGCCACGCCGGAGCCCAGTGCAAAGGTCATGATATCAACACGCGTCGCGCGAATGCCCATAGAGCGGGCCATGGCGCGATTTTGAGTCACCGCACGTACCTCCAGCCCCAGCCGGGTGCGACGCATAATCAGCATCAGCCCGGCAAACACCACCAAGGCAAAACCGAGCACAACCATGCGGTTGAGTGTCAGCGAGAGCGCATCATTGACCACTAACGAGCCGCTCATCCACTCCGGGGTGATGACGGTTCGATTAAGCGGCGAAATCACCGTGCGCACCAGTTGCTGCAGAATCAGGCTGATACCAAACGTCGCCAGCAGGGTTTCCAGCGGGCGGCCTTTGAGGAATTGAATCACCCCGCGCTCAATGGCAACCCCTGCCAGGGCGGCAACCATAAAGCCCGCGGGAATCGACACAATCAGTGCCAGCCCCGGCTGGCCGGGCAACAGCTGCTGCATCCCCCAGGTGGTGTAAGCCCCCAGCATCATCAGCTCGCCGTGGGCCATATTGATCACGCCCATGACGCCAAAGGTGATCGCCAGGCCAATCGCGGCAAGCACCAGTACCGAGCCGAGGCTTAAACCGAAGTACAGTGTTTCCAGGCCGCGATTGATTTTGAGCTGCTGCTCAATGCCCGTTAGGGCGGCGGTCGCGGCATTGGCGACCACCGGGTCGTCGCTGTTGGCCGCACGGCTTAATGCTACACGCGAACGCGGGTGCAGGCTGCCATCCAGCGCTTCAACGCCGGCCATTTCGCCCTCTTCAGCACGATAAATCGCTACCGCCTGGGTCAGGCGATAGCGCACCTGATCGTCTTCTTCCTGCTCAATCAAGTCGTTAAGGATGGGGACTAACTCAGCGTCGACTTCACCTAACAGACGCTCGGCCGACGTGCGGCGGCGCTCAACGCTAGGCGAGTAGAGGTCAACCACCGCGATGGCGCTGCGCAGCTGATTGCGCAGATTGTTATTAATCCCGATCCGTTCCAGGTCGCGGCGCGACATTTCACCAAGCTCTTCGCCGGTTAGCACATCGGCCACCGGCCAGTCGCGGCCGCGGTTATCAAGCACCCGTACAAAGCGGCCATCGTCGGTACGCTGTAGGCGACCATCCAGCAGCGCCTGCAGCCAATCCCGGGCACGCTCATCGTCGCTTTGCAAAATAGCGGTGATCGCCTCGCCTTTGGCGGCGTAAGAATCGACGTCCAGCGCTTCTAGCAGTTCAAGCGCGGCGGCATCGTCAGGATTGTTCGTCTCGGCGTCTTGTGCCTGCGCGTTGAGCGTCATACCCAGTAGCAGTAAGCACAATAGCCCTAAGGAAAGGAAACGCCTCATGGGGGTTCTTCCTTTGGTTATTGAGAAATAGTGATCAAAAAGGGGGAGAGAGCGTGCTCCTTGCTGCGCCGTGATAAACGGCGCAGCAAGGCTATGGTTGTTACTCTGCCAGTGCCGCTTCGGCTTCTTCTGCGGCGGTGCTGCCACCGCACGAGCCGTTAACAACATTAAAGTTGCCGCATTCCATCGGCTTACGCCAATCGGCAATCAGGTCACGTGAACCGGGCAGGTAGTCAGACCAGGCATCGCCCGCCACGGTAGAAGGCGTCTGCCAGACGATATCGAACTGGCCGTTGTCCTGGATCTCACCGATCAGCACCGGCTTGGTGATGTGGTGGTTGGGCATCATCGCCGCATAGCCGCCGGAAAGATTAGGCACGGTCACGCCGATAATGGCGTCTTTCACCGTGTCGACGTCCGTGGTACCCGCTTTGCGTACCGCTTCGGCCCACATATTGAAGCCAATGTAGTGCGCTTCCATGGGGTCATTGGTGACCGCCATATCGTCGCCGGTGTACTCAATCCAGGCGTCGATGAAGTCGTAGTTTTCATCGGTGTCGACGCTCATAAAGTAGTTCCAGGCGGCCAGGTGACCCACCAGCGGGCCGGTATCAATACCGGTCAGCTCCTGCTCGCCCACGGAGAAGGCGATCACCGGGATATCCGCAGCGTCGATACCTTGGTTCGAAAGCTCGGTATAAAACGGTACGTTAGCATCGCCATTCACCGTAGAGACAACGGCGGTTGGTTTACCCTCTTCACCAAAACGACGAATTTCCGCCACGATGTTCTGCCAATCCGAATGGCCGAACGGCGTGTAGTTGACCATGATGTCCTCGTCGGCGATGCCGTGCTCATCTTTAAGGAAGGCTTCGAGGATACGGTTGGTGGTGCGCGGGTAGACGTAGTCGGTACCCACCAGCGCAAAGCGCTCGATACCCACTTCATTGATCAAATATTCAACCGCCGGAATGGCCTGCTGGTTCGGCGCGGCGCCGGTATAGAAGACGTTCTCGGAGGACTCTTCGCCTTCATACTGCACTGGGTAGAAGAGCAGTCCGTTGAGCTCTTCCACGACCGGCAGCACGGATTTACGCGACACCGAGGTCCAGTTGCCGAAAATCACGTCGACTTCTTCCTGGTCCAGCAGCTCACGGGCGCGCTCGGCAAACAGCGGCCAGTCAGACGCGGGATCAACCACCACGGCTTCCAGCTGACGGCCCAGCAAGCCACCGGCTTCGTTCTGCTGCTCGATAAGCATCTCGACGGTGTCTTTGAGCACGGTCTCACTGATCGCCATGGTGCCGGAAAGGGAGTGCAGGATACCGACTTTGATCGGGTCATCGTCTTGGGCGATGGCCTGGGCACTGGCGCCCATGACAGCTGCTGCCAACAGGGCGCTGGCAAAACGCCTATTGAGGCGCTTGGAGGTTGAAACGGTTGAGAACCGTTTTGATAGGCTTGGATATGCAGAGAATAATGCGGTCATTGTTGACTCCTTGCACCCTGTGGGCAGGGGCTCTGTAAGCTTCGTAGGCCAAGTGAGTGTTCACAGGGCTACGTCCACTAGCCAACAGCTTTGTGCAAGGTATGCGCCATTTTGGGACAAAAACTAAATAACCAATAATAATCATCAAGTTACAAAAAGCATAAAATTACATTTATTAACAATCTGCACCACAAGCAGGCACCGATGCCTTCAAGACAGCGAGCATGATGCACGCAGGCTTAAAATTGCACCAAAATAAGGCGATCGCCACGCTACGCCACAATAAGTCTCGTCACGCCGTCATTTTGGTCTGTGCCAGCGTTGTGGACAAATTGTTTTACTTACACAATATTTTTGTTTAAAAAGCCTGTCCACAACACAAGTAATCGCATGTTTGGCAAAAGCATGCTATGAATGAATCTCATTTATAACAGAGCGCGAGAGGTAATACTGATGCCGTTCAAATTAGCCGCCACCGCTGTCCTGCTGTCGCTAGCAAGCCTGCCAGCCTTTGCCGCAGAAGATTGCCAAGTCAACGTCGCCGCTACCGATCAGATGACATTTGAGACCGATGCCATCGAAATCAGCCAAAGCTGCGATACCTTCACTGTCAATTTGGAACACACCGGGAGCCTGCCTGTTGAAAGCATGGGTCACAACTGGGTACTGGCGAAAGAAAGCGATGTGCAGGGTATCGCTAACGACGGCATAGCCGCAGGCCTAGACAACGGCTACCTGCCCGCTGACGACGATCGCATTATTGCTCACACCGACTTGATTGGCGGTGGCGAAAGCAGCTCGACCACGTTTGATGTGGCCGAGCTTGAAGAGGGCGAGGACTACACCTTTTTCTGCAGCTTCCCAGGTCACGTCGCGATGATGCGCGGCAGCGTTACCCTGGTAGATTGAGCCAGCCGGTTATTTAATAACCCTGCAACGCCTTAACCATAGAGGAGGCGGTGTTTAAACGCCTCCTCTATCTATTCAGCACCTAACTATCCAGCACTATCTATCTACTATCCACGCTTCCCTGCCTGAGCGTTAATTGGCTACATCGGGGGCCACTTTCTTCTTCAGGCGTTTTTTAAACAGCGGCAGCGTCAGAGAGAGTAGCGCGATCACCAGCAGGCCAAGCGAGATGGGCTTATCGATAAAGGTCATCCAGTCGCCACCGGAGATCTGCAGTGCGCGGCGCAACGACTCTTCCATAATATTGCCCAGGATCAGCGCCAGTATCAGCGGAGCTGCCGGGAAGCCAAACAGGCGCATTCCCAGCCCCACCAGGCCAAAGCCTAATAACAGCAGCAGGTCAAAAATGCTGAAGCTCATGCCGTAAACACCAATCATGCAGAAGATTAAAATCAGCGACAGCAGCAGCGGCCGTGGCAGATCAAGAATCTTAGCGATTAGCGGAATCAGCGGCAGGTTAAGCACCAACAGGAAGATATTGCCGATATACATACTGGCGACCACGCCCCAGAACACGTCCGGGCGCTGCTCAAGCATCATTGGGCCAGGGTTAACGCCCATGACCAGCAGCGCGCCCAGCAGCACCGCGGTGGTACCCGAACCCGGTACACCCAGGGTCAATAGCGGTACAAAGGAGCCGGTACAGGCAGCATTGTTGGCCGCTTCCGGTGCCGCCACACCTTTGATATTGCCCTGCCCAAAGGTGTCGCCATCTTTGGCAATGCGCTTCTCCATGCTGTAACCCAGAAACGAGCCGATGGTCGCGCCCGCGCCCGGCAGTACGCCGGTGAAGAAACCCAGCACCGAGCTGCGTCCGACCGGACCGGCAATTTCTTTGACTTCGCTACGGGTCAATTTCAGCGAGCCAATCGCATTGCGGGGCGCCTCTTTGCCGCCACCACCGCGCAGCAGCATGTAGAACACTTCCGCTAAGGCGAAAATACCCAGGGCCACCACCAGAAAGTCGATGCCATCGAGTAGCTGTACCGAGTCGAAGGTGAAACGCTCGGTGCCGGTCTGCATATCAATCCCCACAATCGAGATAATCACCCCGACCACGGCGGCAATCAGCCCTTTCACCAGCGATTTATCCGAGAGCGACACGACGGCGGTTAGCCCCAGCACCATCAAGGCAAAGTATTCGGATGGGCCAAAGCTCACGGCGACCTTCGAGAGCAGCGGCGCAATCAGCATCAGAAAAATAACCGATACCGTGCCGCCTACAAATGACGAGTAGGCAGCAATCGCCAGCGCTTTACCCGCCAGGCCTTTCTTGGCCATCGGGTAGCCGTCAAACGAGGTCGCCACGGTCCCTGCTACGCCGGGGGCATTCAGCAGAATCGACGACGTAGAGCCACCGAAAATAGCCCCGTAATAAACTCCGGCCATCAGGATCAAACCCGAAGACGGCTCCATGGCAAAGGTAATTGGAATCATCAGGGCAAGCGCACTGATGGGCCCCAGGCCCGGCAGCATGCCGATAATGGTACCGGCAAACACGCCGCCAAAAACGTAGGCGATATTGATCGGCTCAAGCGCGATGCCAAAGCCGTACATCAGATTATTGAAGGCATCCATAGCGAAATTACTCTCTTAATATCGGCTGGCTTAAAGGCCTGCTAACACGGCTTTGTTTAGAAAGGCAGCACGCCAGTGGGTAGGTAGACATCCATCACCCGCGTCATGACCAGGTAGAGCGCAAGCACGACCCCCAGCGAGGTGGCGAGGTTAACCCCATGGCGGCGATAACCGTAGTAGGCCGTCAAGCCAACGCAGAGCAGCGTAGAGGCAAGCACAAAGCCCAGCGGCACCAGTAAAAACGCATAGGCAGCAATCGCCAGCGAGGTGACGATAACCCGCGCCCAGGGCGTTAATAGCAGCGGCCCATTTTGCGCCTCTTCATCGATTTCATCGGCACCGGCAATCGGCGTGGGTTTCTCAAAAAACAGAAACACCGACAGAATCAGTAGCGAAAAGCCTAATACTTTAGGAAAGAGGTCAGAGTCGACCGGTCTTGGCAAAGGAAAGGTGGGGATTTGCCATGCCATCCCAAGATAAGCGACAGCCAGTAGCGCCAATACCAGCGCTAACCACTGATTGGTATTTAAACGAGTCATACAAGTCTCTCCGAAGGAGCTAGCGCGCCTCCAGCGTTTACCAACAGGAGGCCACCGGCTGCGTTAAAGCAGCCGGTGTAGACAAGGCGAAGGGATAAAACCGCGTTGAGGTTACTGGCGCAGTAGACCAAGCTCATTGAGTACATCGCTGAACTGATCCTGCTGCTGATCCAGGAAAGCGCCAAATTCTTCGCTATTTTGGTAGGCGTCGATCCAGCCCAACTGGTCACTCGCTTCACGCCAGGCATCGGTTTCAAGCATTTCGGCGAACAGGTCTTCGTAGTAGGCCACCGCTTCTTCAGGCATGTTGGGAGCGCCCATCACGCCGCGCCAGATGTCGAAGGTGTAATCGAAACCCTGCTCTTGATAAGTAGGTACTTCGCTCAAACCGCCGCCCAAACGCTCTTCAGAAGAGACGCCCAGCGCGCGCAGCTGGCTGCCTTCGCCCAGTTGGCCAACCGCTTCACCAGCACCACCGACAACGGCTTCAATGTGGCCGCCCATCAGGTTGGTCATGGCGTCACCGCCGCCCGAGAACGGAATGTAATTAACCGCCGAGGCTTCAATACCAGCCGCCGAGGCGAGGCCCGCAATGGCGATGTGATCCATGGAACCGGGCGCACTGCCGCCGCCTACGCTCAAGCTAGGGTCTTCTTTTAGCGCAGTGAGCAGATCATCAAGGTCTTGGTAGTCAGAGTCCGCCGCGACCAGAATGATCGAGTAGTCGGTGTTAATCCGCGCGACCGGGGTAAAGTCAGTATGGTCATAGCGCGAGGCACCGGCTAGGGGCACCAAAATCATCGGCGGGCTGGTGGCAAACAGTTTGTGCGGGTTGCCCTCATCGCGCGCGACTTGCGCCCAGGCAACCGCCCCGCCGCCGCCGGGGACGTTAATCGCAGCAAAGCTTTCGTCGGCCAGCCCTTCCTGCTGGATAACGCGCGACATGGTGCGCACAAGGGTGTCCCAACCGCCGCCGGGGTTAGCCGGGGCGACAAATTCGATGGAGCTACTCGGCGTCCACTCTTGTGCCTGTGCGGCGGAGTTCAGTCCGGCAACAGCAGCCAGGGGCAGGGCAAATAGCGATAAGCGCTTGAGGGTAAGCGACGTCATGATGGCGTTCTCCACGTATCAGTGTTGTTATGTGAGGCTGTCTTATTATGAGACTGCACGCCGCGAACGTTAGAAGACCATGCCCTTAACCGACAAGCTTGTGCGCATAAAAGGCAAAAAGTTCTTTATGGGCATTTTGTTCATTTTGCTCATCGCCGGAGGCATTAGCCGCTTATAAAGCGTCGAGCCACTCGTGCGCTGTTTCTAACAGCCGGTAGCGCCGTTCAGGCCGTCCTACATCACCATAGCCTAGCTCAGCACTCACCGCCTTCTCGGCGACTAAAAACTCCAAATAGCGACGTGCGGTTGAGCGGCTGGCGCCCATGGTTCGGGCCATCTGCATCGCGGTCAGTGAGTCCGGGGCCGCCGCCAAGCCATCGATAACCCGGCGCAACGTCAACCGATCAATGCCCTTGGGTAGGGCTTGAGACCGGGCTTGAGATTTTGCCCGCGACGGCTCGCCAGGCTGTAAGCGCGCCAGGACGTGATCCAGCTCGTCCTGGCTCATTTCCCCCTGGCATGCTAGCGCTTCACGCTCGCGACGAAAACGCGTCAGCATTTGGGTCATCCGCGCGGCCTCAATCGGTTTGATAAGGTAATCAAACACACCGCCGCGCAGCGCTTCGCTAATGGTTTCCACTTCCCGCGCGGCGGTGACCATCACGATATCCACATGCACATAGTCACGGCGAATCGCCCACAACAGCTCCAAGCCTTCAACATCGGGCAGGTAGGCATCGAGCAAAATCAGCTGAATACTGGCGGCGTGTTCTGCCATTATCGCCTTCGCTTCGCTGGCATTGCGCGCCATGCCCACCACATAAAAACCGTCGCTCTGCTCGATAAAGGCCCTGTGGATATCAGCGATGCGAAAATCGTCTTCCACGACCAAAATGCCGTATTGCACCGCAGACATTGCGCTCCCCCTAGCCGTTGTGTTGACTGTTTTGAATGTGCTTGTTTTAAATGTGCAGTGCTTTAAGCGTGTTGTAAGTGTTGTTGGCACAGCGAGCGGTCGAGTGCGGCGATAAAGCACGCGCCGCCCAGTTCGCTTTCTTCCAGCGTCACGGCACCGCCATGCTGGCGGCACAGCCTGGCAACCAGCGCCAGGCCAATGCCCTGATGTTTACCCGCTTTGGTTGAAAAGCCTTCCTGGAAAATCGACTCGGCATGCTCGGCCAGCACGCCCGGTCCATTGTCTTCGACTTCAATCAGCAGTTGCTCGCCTAAGTCAGTAAAAAACAAACGTACTTTAGGTTCCGTACGAGGCCCATTCAACGCCGCATGGCAGGCATTATCGAGCAAGTTACCGATCACGCTCATCATCACCTCTTGGCCAGTAGGCGTGAGCGGATAGGCGAGCGAGCTTTGCGGGTCAATGTCCAATGCCACGCCCAGCTCCCGGGCACGGGTTAGTTTACCCAGTAGCGTGCCGCTAAGCACGGCATCCGCCACGTTGCGCATTAGAAAACTCATCTGTGCCTGAGCGAGCTCGGTTTCCTGATGGATCAGCGCCAAAGCTTCATCGATGCGTTTTAACTGCAGCAACCCGGAGATGGTATATAACTTATTGGAAAACTCGTGGGCCTGGGCACGCAGCATATCCACATCGCGGCTGGCCTGGGTAAGCGCCTGGGAGAGATCGACAACTTCACGGCGGCTGCGGAAGGTGGCCACCGCGCCCTCAATCTCGCCTTCATGCAGAATGGGCACGCGATTGACGACCACTGGGTGATCACCCAGCCACATTTCCTGGTCGAACTCCTGCTCGCCGCGCCTGAGCACCTCCAATAGTCGCGAGTTGGGCACGACCTCACGAATGGGTTGGCCGAGCAGCACATGTTCATCGGCTAAATTGAGAAAACGTCGCGCCTGCTGATTGACCAAGGTGATATGACCCTCGCGGTTAACCGCCAGAATGCCCTCGTGGATGGACTGCAAAATGGCCTCTTTTTCCATGGCCAAGCGGGCAATTTCGTAGGGTTCCAGGCCTAAAATGACTCTTTTGAGGTGCTGCGACAGCCAGTACGCCCCGGCAAAGCCCAGGCAGATCATCAGCGCCACCAGCACCCAACCGAAGCTGGTGTGGCGCGCCACGTCCATCGCCACGCGATCCATCATAAAGCCGACGGACACAATGCCGATGATATTGCCCTCTTCATCCCATATCGGCGCTTTGCCGCGCATCGCGGTGCCCAATGTGCCTGTCGCTTCGGACACGTAAAATTGGCCATGAATCAGCGCTTGATCGTTATCGCCTCCCACCATCCGCTGCCCTATGCGCTCCGGCACGGGGTGCGAGTAGCGGATACTTTGGGCATTGCCCACGACTACGTAGCGAGCCCCGGTTTCATGGCGGATTCGCTCTGCCAGCGGTTGAATAATCGCGGAAGGATCATCCATCCCAAAGGCATTGATCACTTGCGGCATCAATGCCACCGTTTTGGCCACCGCCAGCGCTCGCTCGCCCATCTGATGGCTAATAATTTCCGCCTTGCGATGATTGAGATAGGTGCCCTGGGCCAGTAGCATGCCCGCCAGCAGCAGCCCAACTAACAGCATCACCTGAAGGCGAAAACTGCGTTTATACCAACTGCGCCTTGCCCGGTTGCGGCGCTTACGCTGCAGGTCAGCCAAGGTTAACGTTCGGGGGCGGGAAACGGTCATAAGTACACTCGAAATACGTAACAGCCGCATTATGACACGCGCCAGCAAACCCCGTTAATCGTTGTCACTTGGTGTCAACGTTCGCTGATATAATGACCGAATGCCTTACTCAAGGAGGGATGTTGTGGCAATCATTGTAGCCATCGTTCGGTGGACGCTCGTGCTAGCCTGCGGGCCGCTATGGATAGCGGCCGCTTATGCCAACCCATTTTATGGCCCGCCCCCACCGCCTGATGATGCGCCCGTGTTCAGTGGCAATGCCGAGCTCGGCTTTACCCATTTAACCGGCAACACCGATAGCCAAACGCTGATTGGTAAAACGCGACTGACATGGTTGACCGGCAAATTCACCTATTCGCTGCGCGGTGAAGTACGCAACGTCAGCAAAAACGGCGAAACCAGCGCCGAGCAATACTTACTTTCCGGGCGCGAGCGCTATGAGCTAGATGGTCCGCACTATCTGTTTGGGTTTGCCCGCTGGGAGAAAGACCGCTTTGCCGGCTACGATCAGCAGCTTTCAGCGATTGGCGGCTACGGGCGGCAGATTTTAGACGGTGATATTCATACGTTGTCGCTAGAAGCAGGCCCCGGCTACCGTGACGACCGACTGCGCGATCACGATGATTACCGCCTGGCGGTGGCCTATACGGCGCTGGATTACCATTGGGTTTTTTCTGACTACGCCGATATTCAGCAGGAGATGTCGGTGGAGTATACCGATCAGAACACCACCTCGCGCGCGCTAACGGCGCTCACCGCCCAGCTTAACTCGAAGCTGTCGTTGCGCTTATCCCACGAGATCAAACACAACTCCCAACCGCCCGACGACACCCGCGAGCGTACCGACACCACCACCAGCGCGTCCTTGCTTTATCGTTGGTAAACCTAGCGATTCTGACCGCGGTGCGCCCAGCCGGTCATGCGCTTTTCTAATACCGCAAACAGCTCGTACATCACCATCGCCATCGCGCTGATCACCAGCAGCCCGGCAAATACCAGCCCCATGCGCATTTGCGAACCGGCGCTCATCATCAGGTAGCCAATGCCCTGATTAGACGCCACGGTTTCTGACACCACCGTGCCCACAAAGGCCAGCGTAATGGCGACTTTCAGCGAGGCAAAAAAGTACGGCAGCGAGCGCGGCAGGCCCACTTTCAGCAACACATCCATACGCCGCGCGCCCAATACGCGCAGCACGTCTTCCATCTCGGGTTCCAGGGTGGCTAAACCGGTCGCCACGTTGACCACTATGGGGAAAAAGCAGATCAAGAACGCAGTGAGAATGGCCGGCACCGAGCCAATGCCAAACCAGACCACTAAGATCGGCACAAACGCCACTTTAGGAATCGCATTAAAGCCCACTAACAGCGGGTAGCAGGCGTTATACAGAAAGCGCGACGAGCCAATGATAAAGCCCAACACCAGCCCCACAGCAACGCCCATGCCAAAGCCAATCAGCGTGGTCCAGAAGGTTTGCCAGGAGTGCATAGCGATAGGCCCGGAATACGTCACCAGCGCCTGGGCCGTCTCCAGGGCACTAGGGAAGATAAAGCTGGGCACATCAAACAAACGCACCGTGACTTCCCAAATGACAACCAGTACAACCACAGCGATCCAGGGCGCCAGTCGTTCAATTAACGGGGTATTCTGTGCCATAAATGTGCCTTTTATTTTGTACTGATATTAAGTAGGTTTCTTGTTACTAAGAGTGGAATTGGCTCTGCCAGCCTGATAACAGCTCCGGTGGGAGGTAGCTTTAGCTCGCGACCATTTAGGCTGCCAGCTTTATAGTCGGCATAATAGCTACATGATAGTAAACCCACATAGGCTGATGAATAACCATGAAGTGCGGGTATCAAGTGCTACGTACGTCACCAATCTGAGCGCGCAGTTCCTGCACCAGATCAATAAAGGGTTTTTGGTAGGTGGTTTCCAGCGCCCGTGGGCGCGGCAGCTCGATTTGGCGTCGTTCAATCACCCGGCCAGGGCGGCGGCTCATGATGTAGACGGTATCCGCCAAAAACGCCGCCTCGCGCAGGTCGTGGGTGACTAACACCACCGTAAAACGCTGCGCTTCCCACAAATCGCGCAGCACGCACCACAGCTCTTCGCGGGTAAACGCATCCAGCGCGCCAAAGGGTTCATCGAGCATCAGCAGGCGCGGCTGATGAATAAGCGCCCGGCAGATCGAGGCGCGCTGCTGCATACCGCCGGAAAGCTGCCAAGGATATTGGTCTTCGTAGCCCTCAAGCCCCACGGTCTTGAGCAATTTGCGCGCCCAGCCGACAAACTCGTCGCGCCGCTTACGAAACTGATGGCGGTAGGGTTTGACGATCTCCAACGGCAGTAAGACATTATCCAGGGTGGTGCGCCAGGGCAGCAGGTTGGCGTTTTGAAATGCCATGCCCGATATCTTTAGCGGCCCGGCAACCGGCTCGCCATCCACCTGAATCGACCCGGTGGTGGGCGCATGCAGCCCAGTGCAGAGCTTCATAAAGGTCGACTTGCCGCAGCCGGAAGGGCCCACGAAGGCGACGAACTCACCCTCGTGGATGCTCAAGTTAATATCTTCAATGGCATTGCCCGATTGGTCATAGGCAAGGCTGACGTCATCAAAGGTAACGAACGCTGCCGACATACTTATTCGCCCTCGGCCGAAAACAGCATGCGCTCTTCCTGGGTGGGTAAGTAACTTGAATTAAACACCTGATCTGGCGTTGGAATTGACTCAAGCTCATAGGCATCGGCGACCAGCTGAATCGACTGTGCCAGGCGTTGGTCATCCACGCCACCTACGCCATTTTCGCGCACTTCGGGAGTGTCGACGACGCCATCAATAGCCAGTTTTAGGCGCCGTGTCTCCATCTCCACATCAATCAGGCCGTCACGGTTTTTAACGTACTCAACGGCCGCTTCAGGGTCGGCAATGGTTTCACCCAGGGCACGGTTGAAGGCGCGCAGAAAGCCTTTCACGGCGTCTGGATTAGCCTCGGCGAAGGATTCGCTGGCGATGATGGCGTTACCGTATAGCGGTACGCCGTAGTCAGGGAAGGGCATAATCGTCAGGTCCTCTTCACTCATGCCGCGCTCTTCAAGGTTGAGCAAGCTGGTGAAGTAGAAGCCGGTAATCGCATCCACATCGCCACGGGTCAGCAGGGTTTCACGCAGGGTGGGGTCGACGTTTTGCCATTCCACCGCGTCGGCGTCCAGATCATTGGCAGCGGCAAACACGCCCCAGGCACGGTAGCCGGTATCGAAGGTGGGGGCAGCGATGGTTTTACCGGCCAAATCCGCCGGGCTTTCGATCCCGCGGTCCTTGCGGGCAAACACCGCGGCGGGCGTGCCGTCATAGACGATATAGACGCCTTGAATACCGGGGCCATCGGGGTTTTCAGCGAGAAACTCGACCAGTGCATTAAGATCGCCAAAGCCCATTTCATAGGCGCCCGAGGCAACGCGATTAATCGCCCCTGCCGAGCCGCTGCCGGAGTCAATCTGAACGTCCAGCCCTTCGTCGGCGAAGTAGCCTTTCTCTGCGGCCATTAAAAACGGCGCGGAGGGGCCTTCAAAACGCCAGTCCAGCTGAAAGCGTATCTGAGTATCGTCGGCATGACCCATGGCGGGTAGCAACAACAAAGCCGCCGCGCAGCCAGCGAGCAGGCGCGGAGCAGCTATGCGTAAAGAATCGGGCGTCATCATGGTCAACCTACCTTGTATACAAAATATGCCTTACCAATTGCAGCAATATTGCCAGATTAATTTTTATCGTTAATTATCAATTTGTTGTTAACCACCTGCGGCAAGCGATGGCCTTTCAATGCGCCACAATAGTGCGATTGGGCTTTTCTAGCGCACCAAAATAAATCACATTAGACGTTAGTCTAAAAAGGCGATATACTGAACTCAGTTTCCTGTCCTTGCGCCATTCTCTGAATGGCGCTTTTTTTTATCTGCTATTTGGCACCTTAATCAGCACCACGCCGATCAGCAAGCGGCGTTGATAGGCTGCGGTTTAAGCTGGCCCTGCCCCTACAAGGTATTCAACATGAATCACCCCGCCCCCAAAGGCGAAGCCCCCAACATTGATGGTTCCGGGCGGCTTTCGCTAGGCGATCCTATTGTTTTAATCTTGAGCATCGGCTTTATCGTTGCCTTCCTGGCGCTATCATTTTACGACGTCACCTTCGTCGCTGAGTCGATCAGCAAAGGGTTTGCCTGGACGGCGTTAGCGTTGGGTAGCTATTTTCAGCTGCTGCTCCTGCTCACTTTCTTTATTGCCATCGGCTTGGCGGTCACCCCCGCCGCAAAAGCCAAAATCGGCAACTTAGATGCACCAGAAATGAGCACGTTTAAGTGGCTCTCGATCATTTTGTGCACGCTGCTGGCAGGCGGCGGGGTCTTTTTTGCCGCTGGCGAGCCGGTCTATCATTTCATCGTCACGCCGCCCGCTTTTAGCAGTGAGGCAGGCACGGTGGAAGCCGTCTCCAACGCCCTAGCACAGTCGTTTATGCATTGGGGCTTCATTGGCTGGGCGGTACTCGGATCGCTAACGGCTATCGTGCTTGCCCACGCCCACTATGTAAAAGGCCAGCCATTACAACCACGCACGCTGCTCTATCCTTTATTGGGAGAGCGGCTAATGCGTGGCCCCCTGGGCGGGGTCATTGATGCCTGCTGTGTTATAGCCGTTGTCGCCGGTACGGTGGGGCCCATTGGCTTTTTAGCGACTCAGGTAAGTTTCGGCCTGCATGAGGTGTTTGGTCTGGCCAACAGCTACACCAGCAAATTGGTCATACTCGCGGTATTAGCCAGTATGTACGTGCTTTCAGCCATGAGCGGCGTGCATAAGGGCATGCAACTGCTTAGCCGTTTCAATGTGTTCCTGGCCCTGGCAGTGGGTGCCGTGATTATCGTGTTTGGCCCGACGCTATTTTTAGTCAATAGCTACCTTTCCAGCATGGGGGTCTATATGAGCGAGTTCTTCCCCATGGCAACCATCACCGCCGAAACCGCGCCCGCCTGGTGGATGCAGTGGTGGACGGTGTTCTTCTTTGCCTGGTTTATTGGCTTTGGCCCGCTGGTAGCGATTTTTGTAGCGCGCATTTCCCGCGGTCGCAGTATCCGCGAGATGATCATCGCGGTGGCGGTTCTGGCCCCGATTGCCACCACCGTGTGGTTTACCCTGCTGGGCGGCTCAGGCATTTACTATCAGCTGAACGGGGTGATTGATCTCACCGCGGCGCTGAATAACTTCCAGTTTGATGTTGCCACGTTGACGGTTGCTCAGGCATTGCCGGGCGGCGCCTGGATGACGTTGGCCATCTTAGTGCTGACGACGATCTTTGTCGCTACCACCGGCGACTCCATGAGCTACGCCATTGCCGTCGTCGGCGCAGGCCACGATAATCCTAACCCTTACATGCGGGCCTTTTGGGGTATCGCCATGGCCGTTATGGCGGCGGTGCTGCTCTATATGGGCGCTGGGCAAATCTCGGCGCTGCAGCAGTTTATTGTGATTACCGCCATCCCCGTGTCGTTCATCCTGCTGCCCTCGCTATGGGATGGTCCCAAAGCGGCCTACGCCATGGCCCGCGAACAGGGCATTATTGACTGAGCGCGTTACCCTAAAATAGACCGATAGCCCTGCCAGTAGACGCAGAATCCTCTGCGGCTACTTGGCCGTTAAACCGCTTAACGCCCCGCTTTGATAGGCTGTTACTTTCATTTTCCTCCTCCCCACAAGGTATTTATCATGACCCAACCCGGCCCCAGTGCCGAGGGTGCCAAGCGGTTTTCGCTTGGCGATCCTATCGTGCTGATCTTGAGCATCGGCTTTATCGTCGCCTTCTTGGCGCTGTCGCTTTACGATGTCGCTCTGGTGGCTGATAACATCAGCGCAGGCTTCGCTTGGACCGCGCGCGCCTTAGGCAGCTACTTTCAACTACTGCTCCTGCTTACCTTTTTTATCGCCATTGGTTTGGCCATGACCCCAGCGGCAAAAGCCAAAATCGGCAACTTAGACGCACCGGAAATGAGCACGTTTAAGTGGCTCTCGATCATTTTGTGCACGCTGCTCGCAGGTGGTGGGGTCTTTTTTGCCGCTGGCGAGCCGGTGTACCACTTTGTGGTCACGCCGCCCGCCTTTGATAGCGAAGCAGGCACCGCTGACGCTGTCTCCGGCGCCTTGGGGCAATCCTTTATGCACTGGGGCTTTATGGCTTGGGCCGTGCTGGGTTCTTTGACCGCCGTGGTGCTGGCGCACGCCCACTACGTAAAAGGCCAGCCGCTACAGCCGCGCACGCTGCTTTACCCGATTTTCGGCGAACGGCTAATGCGCGGCCCATTAGGCAGCTTGGTTGATGCTTGCTGCGTGATTGCCCTGGTGGCTGGCACCGTTGGCCCAATTGGCTTTTTGGCCACCCAGGTCAGCTTCGGCCTACATGAGCTGGTGGGCCTGCCTGAGGGTTATACCGGTCAACTGATCATTCTGGCGGTATTAGGCAGCATCTACGTGCTGTCTGCTATGAGCGGTGTGCACAAAGGTATTCAACTACTCAGCCGCTTTAACGTACTGCTGGCGATGGCTATCGGGGCGGTCATTATTGTGTTTGGTCCAACGCTGTTTTTAGTCAATAGCTATCTTTCCGGTATGGGCGCTTATGTCAGCGAGTTCTTCACCATGGCGACCATGACCGCCGAAACCGCCCCCGCCTGGTGGATGCAGTGGTGGACGGTGTTTTTCTTTGCCTGGTTTATCGGCTATGCACCGCTGATGGCGATTTTTGTAGCGCGGATATCGCGTGGCCGCAGCATCCGCGAAATGATCATCGCGGTTGCGATTCTGGCGCCTATCGCGACCACCGTGTGGTTTACCCTGCTCGGCGGCTCGGGCATTTACTATCAGCTGAACGGGGTGATTGATCTCACCGAGGCGCTGAATAACTTCCAGTTTGATGTCGCCACGTTGACGGTTGCTCAGGCGCTGCCCGGCGGCACCGTGATGGCGCTGGCCATTTTGCTACTGACCACGATTTTCGTCGCTACCACCGGCGACTCCATGAGCTACGCCATTGCCGTCGTCGGCGCAGGCCACGATAACCCCAGCCCTTACATGCGCGCCTTTTGGGGTATCGCCATGGCCGTTATGGCGGCGGTGCTGCTCTATATGGGCGCTGGGCAAATCTCGGCGCTGCAGCAGTTTATCGTGATTACCGCAATTCCGGTGTCATTCATCCTGCTGCCGTCGCTATGGAATGGCCCTCAGGCGGCTTACGCCATGGCCCGCGAACAGGGCATTATTGACTGAGCGCGTTATTCTCTAATAGACCTTAGCCCTATAGCCCTTCCAGCAACCGCAAAATCATCTGCGGCTGCTGGTTGGCCTGGGCCAACATAGCGATACCCGCCTGCTGCAGAATTTGCCCGCGCATAAGGTTAGAGACTTCCCGAGCATAGTCGGCGTCTTGGATACGCGAACGGGCGGCGGAGGTGTTGACAATACTGTTATTGAGGCCATCAATCACACTCTCGAAGCGATTCTGCACGGCGCCCATGTAGCTGCGCTGGCGATCCAACCGCTTAATGGCCTCATCCGCACTATTGATAAGGGTTCCCGGCCCGCCGTCGTCCAATACGCTTAAGTTTTCCAGCCCCAGCGCCTGTAAATTCATGGCTTCAAAACGCACGGCAATGCGATCACCCGCGTTAGCGCCAACCTGAATGTTCAGCGACTTGGTCTCGTTGATTAGCCCGATACCGTTGAAGTTACTCTGCCCTGCCACGCGGTCAATTTCTTCCATACGCTGACCAATCTCCGCTTGGATAGAAGCAAGGTCGTTAGAGGAGTTGGTGCCGTTAGCCGCCTGAACGCTCAGCTCACGGATGCGTTGTAGGTTGTCGTTAATCTGATTGAGCGAGCCTTCCGCTGTCTGCACCATGGAGATGCCATCGTTGGTGTTGCGGATCGCCTGGGTCATGCCTTTAATTTGTGACGTCATACGATTGGCAATCGCCTGACCGGCGGGGTCGTCCTTGGCGCTGTTGATGCGCATACCGGAAGACAGCCGCTGCATGGCGGTCTGCATGGCTTGCTGACTGCTGCGCAGGTTCTGCTGCACACTGAGGGAGATTAGATTGGTATTGAGACTGAGCACCGCGCGCCTCCAGGCTGATTCAGCCAGCCCACACGCACCGGGCTATAGATGTACTATCGGCAGGCGGGCAAAAATCATAAGCATTTTTGCGGCTCAAGGTGGCGGCCACTGCTAACCAATACTTCGTCGACGGGCTTTTTCACATAATCGTACTGGTAGTAGCCATCATCGACCACTTCGCCATCCCAGGCCACAATATCCAGGTCCATGGTGCGTGGCCCTGATTTAATCGCCCCCCGCACGCGGCCTAAACGGTCCTCCACTTCCTTGAGGTAGCCGCGGAACGCTTCAAACTCCAGGGAAGTGATTACCAGCAGCGCCGCGTTAAGGAAGTCGGGCTGCTGCTGGTAACCCACCGGCGTTGTGCGAATCGCTTTTGACCGCGCCAGCAACTCGCATTCATCACTGAGAATGGTCAGTGCTTGAACGAAATAGTGGTCAGGATCGATATTACTCCCCAGTGAGATTAAACACTCATGACGAGAAGCGTTCTGCTCGGAAGACAACGTCATTGGTGGCATAGCGACATCCTGTGCAATGTGGCGCTGGCAAGCGCACGCCCGATTGTGGCGGTGCAAATTAGATTCAATGCTAACCCTGCGTGCAATTCATGTACAAGACATTGACAAACGCTACGCTCACGCAGAAAGTCTCACCATGCCAACAATGCACAGGAAACGTTGTATGCACCAACACGCAGCATTGATTACCGGCGGTGCCACCCGCCTAGGACGCTACTTTGCGGAAGCTTTGGCCGAAGCGGGTTACGACATTGCCCTGCACGCTAATCGCTCCCGGGATGAGGCGGAAGACGTCGCTCGCAGCATTCGTGCTCAAGGGCGGGAGTGTGAAATATTTTACTGTGATTTTTTAAGCGATGAACTAAACACCGAACTCAGCGAGTTGCTTAACGCGGTAAAGCAGCGCTTCCCGGGCCTTAAACTACTGCTTAATAGCGCGTCTGCCTATGAACCGGCGCCGATTGGCGCGACCGAACTTGCAATGCTGGAGACCCAGTTCCGGGTCAATCTGTTTACTCCGCTGCTGCTTACGCGCTACTTCGCCCAAACCGTCCAAGCAGGCCAGGTAATCAATATTATTGATAACAAAGTGGCCTATCACCAATACCCTTACGCGGCGTATCTACTGTCAAAAAATAGCTTAGCAGAGATGACCCGCATGGCAGCGCTGGAGTTCGCCCCGCGCATTCGGATCAACGGCATTGCCCCTGGCGTGGTGCTGCCTGCCTCCCAACGCTCAAGCGACTATATTGACTGGCGCATCGACGGCATTCCCGTCAAGCATCAAGGCAACCCCGACCATCTGGTGCAGGCCTTGCACTATCTGCTCCACAACGACTTTGTCGCCGGGCAGATTCTGTTTGTCGATGGCGGTGAGTCGATCAATGTAGAAGGCCGCCACTCGGAAAACTACCCGGTTAACACGCAGTCACGTTAGCGCTCAGCCAACAAAAGGGGCTGCCCGATAGGCAGCCCCTTTTGCTTAGACGATGCGGCGTTTAGCGCCCTTCAGGGGCGTCGACGTCATCGTGGTCGGGCTTGATATGATCGGTGTCCGACGTTTGCTGCACATCCTGATGGGAGGCGGGCACCTGCTCACCTTCCGGGTCTGCCGGATGCGTTGGCTTAGCGCCTTTTTCCTCGGCGATAGAGTCGATAACGCGCACGTTAGCGGGCGGTGCGCTACCGTCCTTGTTTTCGCCAAAGTAAAGCGTGGTATGCGGGAAGGGTATTTCGATACCGGCTTCGTCGAAACGCATCTTGACGAAGCGGTTGTAGGCGCGCCCCACACTCCACTGGTCGCCTGGCGTGGTTTTGATGACCACACGGATATTGACCGAGCTATCCGCTAAGGCCACCACCCCGGCAACGGTAAGGTCTTCGAGCAGCTTGGGGCCGTGCTCTTCGCTGGCCTTGAGATCCTCAAACGCCACTTTGAGCTGCTCAATGGCGTCATCGATACTCTCACGATAGGCAATGCCGTATTCGCCGACGTGGTTACCAAACTCGCGCATGTAGTTGGACACCGTGTCGACACTGGAGAACGGCACGATATGGTAAGTCCCCGATAAGTCACGAATACCCACCGAGCGGATACTCAGCCGCTCGGCGGTACCCGTTATGCCACCGACGGTGACCACATCGCCGGTGTTCATGGCATTTTCTACCTGGATAAACACCCCGGTGATTACGTCTTGCACCAGCTTTTGGGCGCCGAAACCAATCGCCAGACCCAGCACACCTGCACCGGCAATTAGCGGGCCGATATTGATGCCTATTTCCGACAGTACAATCATGCCGGTAATCATTACCATGGCAATGGCCAGCGCATTGCGGAACAGGCTAAGCAGGGTTTTTGCCCGGGCCGACGGTTCGCCGTAACCGGTTTCCGGATTGAGCTTGTGCTCAATCAGGCTCGCCAGACCCAGCCAGACGGCGAGCGATACAATCAAGATCACCGTCACACTGGAAAGGTTGCCGATCAGATTGGCGCCGCCTTCAGACGCATACCAAGCGGCTAGATCAAAGGCGCCCCAGGCATTTAGCACCACCATGATGACCACGATAAGAATAATCGTACGCAGCACCCTTAGCGCATTGGGCACATAGCTGTTCAAGCGTTTCTCAAGCAGCGGCAGTTTGCGCCGCAGGTCGTCAGAAAGCTTAATGCGGCGGCCAATGGTCTGGGTAAGAAAGGCCGACACCAGCAGCCCCACCACAATCGCGCCCAACGACTTCAAGGTGGCGAACAGCACAAACGGCAGCGCGTCGCCAGGGCGCGTTAAGGTCAACACAAACACGATCAAGAAATACAGCAACGCGAACAGGTGCCAGGTACGCGCAAATAGCTGCAGCGAAACACGGCTTGCCGTTAGCGTTGTTTTGGCGGCCATCTCGTTCAAATTATCGCGCAGGCGTTTACGGTTTTTAAGTACCACGACCATCGCGTAGATAAACGCCAACAGCATAATCAGCGTGCCTAACGCCTGGCCAAGCGACGCGGCTAAATAGAAGTTAACCAGCGGCACCACGACCATTAGCCCGTAGCCCACCATGCCAAGCAAACGCGCTAACCAGCGGTTCCAGTAGGAAGCTTCCTGGGCAGAAATGGGCAGCAGACGCAGCCCTTCGTAGCGTGAAGAGAACAACATCCGCACACCCGCTTTAAGCAGCTCAATAATTAAGAACGCATTTAAAAACAGCGAGGCGCGGGTCGACAGCTCACCGGTTTCACCGACCGCAAACGTCGCCACCAGATTACCGCCCACATAGGACAAACTAACCAGCAGTACATCAATAACCGCCGCAATCGCCACACAGACAATCAGGCGCAGCACAGGGTTCAGGTTATGACCATTTAACGACCAGCCGCTGATTTTAGTAAACAGCGGTTTGGCAATTCGCCGGAAAAGCACAAAAATAACGAAGGTCGCAACAATCACGATGCCCAGATTGATCGCCGCACTGGTGAAGGCGGCCATATCAAAGACACTGTCTTCCTCTTGCCCTGCAAACAGATCGCCTACCAGGCCAACCACTTGCTCAAACTGCCCACCCACGTCGCTCACCACACTACTGGTCAGCTCAGCCAACTGACGCGGCAGCGACACGTCTTCCGGCGCGATATCGCTGCCCTGGGCGGCGGCTTCCGGCGAGCTGGCGACACCGCCGGGCAGCGACGAGGCTTGATTGCGCAACATCTCAATCAATTCCTGTCGCGACTGCTCGTTTTCCAGGAGGTCTGCCAACGCTTGGTAGGACGTCGGCGCCGCCGCTTCTGACGCTGCCGCACCATCGGCATTGGCCGATTCACTTGACGTGCTCTGCGCCATTGCGGGCGTGGCCAATAAGGCAACCATGGCCAATAGCCAGACACCTAGCCAGGGTAATAAACGAAGTGGCTTCACACCTGAACCTCCTTTTTAGTGGGTATTTTGTTCGCTCTAACGGCCGTATGTTGTTGCACCACTAGATTCTATCCGGCCATTTTTTGACCATGTTGCCAATATAGCTCGTTGCTTTATACAAAGCTGTACAGGATAACATGACTTAATGGCGCTTCACTGACACAGCGGCGCCAGCCAATAATGCGCGAGCAGCAATACCACCGCGTAGCGAGTGCCTTTGGCGACCAAAATCCATGCCAGCGCTCGCCACCAGGGCAGCCGAAACACACCGGCCAGCACGGTAAGCGGGTCGCCAATCACCGGCGCCCAGGATATCAACAAGCTTAGCTCGCCAAAACGATGGTACCAGCCTTCCGCTCGGGCCAGGCCACGTGGCGAGGCGGGGAACCAGCGGCGGTCTTGAAACTGGCGTGCGTAGCGGCCTAACGCAACGTTGATCATGCTACCCAATGTATTGCCCAGCGTGGCTACCCACCAAAGCGCCAGCGGCGATTCGCCAACGCACCACAGCCGCGCCAGCCATACTTCCGAACCACCCGGCAATAACGTGGCGCTGACCAAGGCGACCCAAAACAGGCTTAGCATAGCGTTAGCCGCGCCCGTTAGCGCGGCAACTGCCCACCCAACTGCTGGGTAATCTCGGCGGCGGTCTGGCGAACCAGCGCCCCCAACGTCAGCAGGCGGGCTTCCGGGATACGGGCCATCGGGCCTGACACCGAGATCGCTGCCAGCGGCGCGCCGTGTTCATCAAACACGCAGGCCGCCGCGCAGTGCAGGCCGACCGCATGTTCTTCACGGTCGCAGGCGAAGCCCTGGGCGCGAATCTGCGCCATCTCAGCCTGCACGGCATCGGTCTGGTAGAGCGTATTGGCGGTCACCCGCACTAGCTCACGATTGGCTAGCAGCTGGGCACGCTCGTCATCGGGCATCCACGCGAGCAGTGCTTTGCCTACGCCGGAGGCGTGCAGCGGCGCGCGGGAGCCCAGCCGGGTGATCATGCGCATCATCTGTGGGGATTCGTGCTGAGCCAAGAACACCGCCGTGGCCTCATCGCGAATACCCAGGTTGGCGGTTTCACCGGTTTCTGCGGTCAAACGGCGCAGAAAGGGCCGGCTGGTCGCCACGACGTCGCGGGCTTCAAGAAAGCTATTGCCGATACGGAAGGTTTTGACATCGATTCGCCACAGGCCCTGCTCGTTTTCCTGGGTCACAAAGCCCTGGCTTTGTAAGGCTTGTAACAGGCGGTGGGTCGTAGACGGCGCTAATTCGGTCATCTCCGCCACGTCTGAAAGGGCCAGCCCCAGCGGGCTGGCCGCGAGGTGTTCCAGCAGCGTTAAGCCACGTACCAGGGATTGGCTGTGCCCTCCACTGGCTTTGGCAGTATTCGCCGGACGGCCGACCGTCCTGCGCTTGGCGTCACTCACTGGTTCTCTCCTAAAAGCCTCTCCTGAGGGCGTCTCGGGGGAAGGCAAACTGCCTAAAGACGCCCCGCTGGGATACACAAAGACCGTCAGGATAACGTGTCAACGCCGCCGCTGTCGCGTTTACGGAAACGAATTCCACTCACTCAGCGATGCTTGCAACGATGCTAGCCGCTCTATTTTTCAGCCATGCGATTTCATTTTGCGGGTATCGCGGCCTAAGGGGTGCGGTTCGCCGCGCGCTTTGGCGAGTTCAATTTGACGCTGGCGCTCACGCGCAGCGTTGCGGGTTTTCTCCGGCAGCGAATCGATACAGTGGGGGCAGCTAATGCCCGGCTCATAGGCACAAGACTGCATATCCTCGGCGGAGATGGGCATACGGCAGGCGTGGCACTGCTCGAACTCGCCTTTGCTTAGATCGTGGCGAACCGTAACGCGGTTATCGAACACAAAGCACTCACCGCGCCATAGCGATTGCTCTTCGGGGACTTTTTCCAGGTAGTTCAGCACGCCGCCTTTTAGGTGGTAGACCTCGTCGAAGCCCTCTTTAAGCATAAAGCTAGAGGCTTTTTCGCAGCGGATACCGCCGGTGCAGAACATGGCGACTTTTTTATGCTTCTCAGGGTCGTAGTGCTCGCGCACGTACTCGGGAAACTCGCGGAACGCGGTGGTTTTAGGGTCTATCGCCCGTTCAAAGCTGCCGATGGCTACTTCGTAATCGTTGCGGGTATCAATCACCAGCACTTCCGGGTCGGCAATGATGTCGTTCCAGTTTTCCGGCTCAACGTAGGTGCCCACGGTGTCGTTAGGGTCAATATCCGCCACGCCGAGCGTCACGATCTCTTTTTTAAGTTTGACCTTGGTACGATAGAACGGCGTTTCGTCGCAATAGGACTCTTTGTGATCGATATCGGCGAAACGCGGGTCGGCGGTCAGCCAAGCAAGCAATGCGTCAATGCCTTCGCGGCTGCCCGCTACCGTGCCGTTAATACCCTCTTTCGCCAGCAGCAGCGTGCCCTTGACGCCATGATCGAGCATGGTTTGGCGTAGCGGTTCGCGCAGCGCTTCGAAATCGTTCAGAGTGACAAATTTATACAGCGCGGCGACCACGATAGGCAGCACGGGGCTTGAAACCGTGCTTGAGACCGTGCTTGAAACGGGGCTTGATACAGACATTCACTTGCTCCAGGTAGTCACCCGCGTAAAGGGCGGACCGGGTTAAAAGAGGCGCCTATATTAACGAAAAGTGCACCGAAAGTTTAGCGTAGCGCGCCATGTAAAGGCTTAACGCCTTTGATCTAGCGCAACCAATGCGAAAAACATCGATTTATTCGAAGCTAACGTGCTGAAAGCTTCACGCCATTCAGCCGCCGTGAGGCGTATATTATGCTTGATTCCCTCTCACGCCACCTGCGGAGTAGACCATGATTATTCGTCGTGCTAATGAACGCGGCTACGCTGACCACGGCTGGCTGCGCTCGTACCATACGTTTTCGTTTGCCAACTATGTTGACCCCAACCATATGGGGTTTCGTGCCCTGCGCGTGATCAATGAAGATCGCGTCGCGGGCGGCCACGGCTTTGGCGCTCACCCCCACCGGAATATGGAGATTATCTCCTACGTACTGGCGGGCGAAATGGAGCACAAAGACAACCTGGGTAACGGCGAGGTGATGCGCCCGGGCGATGTGCAGCGCATGTCAGCGGGCACTGGCGTGCTGCATAGCGAGTTCAACCACTCCAAAGAGAACGAGCTGCATTTTCTGCAGATCTGGATTGAACCCAAGCAGCTCGGCATTAAACCCAGCTACGAGCAAAAAGCCTTTCCAGCCGCCGAGCGGCAAGGCCAATGGCGCTTGGTGGCTTCGCCGGCGGGCAGCGAAGGCTCCGTCAGTATCAATCAAGACGTTAACCTCTACGCGGGCCTGTTCAACCCTGGCGAACAGGCAACAGCACCGCCTTCGCGCTACGCTTGGCTACACGTGGTAAAAGGCGAAATGGAGATCAACGGCGAGACGCTAAGCGCAGGCGATGCGGCGGCGTTTCAGCCGGACGAGTCGATTAGCCTGACCGGCAAGGAAGCGGGCGAAGTGTTGCTGTTTGATTTGGATTGATCACCTTCACCTCCTAAAACGGCGCCTCACAAGAGGCGCCGTTTTTTATAGCTGACTTATGGCTTTTCGTCGCTCAGTATGGAATTAACTCTGCCAGCATGAGGGTAGCTCTCGTGGGAGGGAGCTTCAGCTCGCGAATGTTTGGGCTATTAGCATGATGAAACCAAGGGGGTGCCTACGGCACCCTTCGCCGAAGTGTCGGACCACCGAAGTGTCGGACCACGCTGAAGCGGCCTCCCACAACAGATAGCTGGCTTAGTGGTTGCGATCTGAACAGTGAGATACAAAATAGCCAACCAATCTTAAATCCACATTAGATGACGAATAGCCCAACTTATTTAACTCAATACGTTAGCTGTTTTGTGACGAGTAGAGCGCACGAATTTTCAGCGTGTGATCCACCTGCTTCAATGCTTCCAGCGCCTGGGGGCCGTAGGCTTTATCCACATCAATAACCACATAGCCGACTTTTTCGTTGGTCTGCAGGTACTGACCCGAGATGTTGATCCCGTTTTCAGACAGCACGCGGTTAATTTGCGACAGCACGCCCGGTACGTTGTGGTGAATGTGCAGCAAACGGTGCTTGTCAGGGTGAGCGGGCAGCGCGACTTCGGGGAAGTTAACCGAGGTCACGGTGGTGCCGTTATCGGAATAAGTGATCAGTTTTTCTGATACTTCGATACCGATGTTCTCCTGGGCTTCCAGGGTAGAGCCACCGATATGCGGCGTCAGAATCACGTTCTCCAGGCCGCGCAGCGGGCTCTCAAACTCTTCTCCGTTGCCTTTTGGCTCGACCGGGAAGACATCAATCGCCGCCCCGTTGAGATTACCGGCTTTAAGTGCCTCGGCCAGCGGTTCGATTTCAACCACGCTACCGCGGGAAGCATTAATAAAGATTGCGCCGGATTTCATGGCGGCGATCTCTTTGGCGCCGATCATCCAACGGGTAGAGGCAAGATCAGGCACGTGCAAACTGATCACATCAGAACGCCCCAGCAGCTCTTCAAGGCTGCCTACTTGATTGGCGTTGCCCATGCCCAGCTTGGCAATCACATCGTAATAGATAACGTTAAAGCCTAATGACTCGGCCAGTACCGAAAGCTGGGCGCCGATGCTGCCGTAGCCAACGATACCCAGCGTTTTACCGCGCGCTTCGTGGGAGTTCTTAGCTGACTTAAGCCAGCCGCCCTGGTGGGCGCGGGCGTTTTTCTCAGGGATCCCCCGCAGCAGCATGATGGCTTCCGCCAGCACCAGTTCAGCCACCGAACGGGTATTGGAGTAAGGCGCGTTGAACACCGCGATACCGCGGGTTAAGGCAGCGGTCAAATCGACCTGATTGGTGCCGATACAGAAACAACCAACGCCGACCAGTTTCTCCGCCGCTGCGAACACGCGCTCCGTCAACTGGGTACGGGAACGAATACCGATGAAGTGAACATCGCGGATCTTGTCGATCAGCGCGTCCTCATCAAGCGATGTCGGCAGGTGCTCAATATTGGCGTAACCTGACGTGTGAAAATTGTCCACCGCGCTTTGGTGGACGCCCTCGAGTAGCAGGATCTTGATCTTGCTCTTGTCCAGGGACGTTTTGGCCATGGCTGAATCAACCTCTATGGTCGGCGGCAAGCGCCGTGTATCGGTTTACAGGAGGCACATATCGTAGCACAGCCCAACCGCTTCAGACCGGTTCAAGATGATGAAAAGTCTGCGTCCTGACGATGAATGGATCGCAAGTCGCCACCATTGGCGTAGGCTGAAAGGCAGACGCCACCCCCAGGCGTCGGTGTATACTAGGGTCTATTTTCACAATACCGGTTGGCAGGCACCTCCCAATGAGTGATACAACACCACCCCCGCAGGATTTTGCCGCGACGGTTGAGCAACTCGAAACCATCGTTGAACGTCTCGAGTCAGGCGAGCTCTCATTGGAAGATTCACTGACCGCGTTTGAACAGGGTGTGCGGCTAACCCGCGACGCCCAGCAGCGCCTGGACAGCGCCGAGCTTAAAGTGCGTGCGCTCAGCGAAGACAGCGAAGGGCGTTTGAACGTGGCGCCCTTTGCCGGCCCCGACGACCCCAAGGATGCCGCCGATGAAGACAGCAAGGAGACGCCCCCATGGTAGCCACGCAGCAAAGCCCGCTTGCCACCCTGCGCCAAACCAGCAATACCCGCGTGGACGCCACATTAGCGGCTCTTTTCGACAGCCGCCCCGCGGTAGCGCCAAGGCTTGAGGCCGCCATGCGCCATGGCCTGCTGGTGGGGGGCAAACGCCTGCGCCCGCTGCTGGTATACATGGCCGGGAAAGCGCTGGGTGCCGACGCTAAAGCGTTAGACGCACCGGCCGCCGCCATCGAGCTCATCCACGCCTACTCGCTGATCCATGACGACTTACCCGCCATGGACGACGACGACCTGCGCCGCGGTCAACCCACGGTGCATAAAGCCTTTGATGAAGCCAGCGCGATTCTAGCCGGCGATGCCCTGCAGGCGCTGGCCTTTGAGGTACTGGCCAGCACGGCTCACCCGCGGCTCAGTCACTTGATCCACACCTTGGCCTCGGCGTCCGGTCGTGATGGCATGGTGGCGGGCCAAGCGCTGGATTTAGACGCCGTCGGCGGCCATCCGGATGTTGACGCCCTGGCCCATATGCACGCCCATAAGACCGGCGCGCTGATCGTCGCCGCAGTGCGCCTGGGTGGACTGGTCGCAGTGGCGGAGGATGACCCCCGCCTGAACGCGCTGACTCGCTACGCCCGCGCCATTGGACTAGCCTTCCAGATTCACGACGACATCCTGGATGTGACCGGCGACACCGTTACCCTAGGCAAAACGTCAGGCGCCGATGCCGCCCGTGCCAAGCCCACTTACCCCAGCCTGCTGGGGCTGGAGGGCGCGCAGCGCAAAGCCCAAAGCCTGATCGACGAGGCCATTGCCGCCCTCGCCCCGCTGGGCGAAGGTGCCGCACCGCTGGCCGACTTAGCCCACTACATGATCGAGCGCGACCACTAAACATGCCCATGAAGCTGTTCGACGAGATACCCCGCGAGCGCCCGGCCACGCCACTGCTCGACTCTTTTGACCACCCCGCTGCCCTGCGGGCCATGAACGCCCACCAGCTCGCCCAGCTGGCCGACGAGCTGCGCGCCTACCTGCTGTATAGCGTAGGCGTCTCAGGCGGTCATTTTGGCGCCGGGCTCGGCGTTGTCGAGTTGAGCGTTGCCCTGCACCACGCCTTTAATACGCCCCACGACCGCTTGGTGTGGGACGTTGGCCATCAGGCTTATCCGCACAAGATTCTTACCGGCCGCCGCGAGACCATGCTGAGCATTCGCCAGCACGGCGGCCTGGCCGCTTTTCCGCGCCGCGCCGAATCCGAGTACGACACCTTTGGCGTGGGCCACTCCAGCACGTCCATTTCATCGGCGCTGGGCATGGCACTGGCGGCCAAGGCCCAAGGCGAAAAGCGCCACGTGTGCGCGATTATTGGCGACGGCGCGCTCACCGCGGGCATGTCCTTCGAGGCGCTGGCTCACGCAGGCCATGTGGAAGCCAACCTGCTGGTAGTGCTCAACGACAACGAGATGTCGATTTCCGAGAACGTCGGCGGTATGGCGACGTATCTCGCCCGGGTACTGTCCAGCAAGCCTTACCTGAAAATGCGCGAAGAGGGCAAAAAAGTGCTCTCACACCTGCCCGGTGCGCTCAAAATTGCCCGCCGCACCGAAGAGCACATGAAAGGCATGGTCAGCCCCGCCACGCTGTTTGAAGAAATGGGCTTTAACTACGTTGGCCCCATTGATGGCCACGACCTCGACGCGTTAACCGAGACGCTGGAGAACCTGCGCGACCTGGAAGGCCCGCAATTTCTGCATATCAAAACGGTCAAGGGCAAAGGCTTCCTGCCCGCCGAGGCGGATCAGATTGGCTACCATGCGATTACCAAATTAGAAAAGCCCGGTACCTCGGCCACGGCGACGTCGGTCAAAAAACCGGCGGAGACACCGCCACCGCCCAAGAAAAAATACTGCAACGTGTTTGGCGACTGGCTGTGCGATATGGCCGCGGCGGACCCACGCCTAATGGGCATTACCCCGGCGATGCGCGAAGGCTCCGATCTGATTCGCTTCTCAAAAGAGTACCCTCAGCGCTATTTCGATGTGGCGATTGCTGAGCAGCACGCGGTAACGCTCGCGGCGGGCATGGCCTGCGAAGGCATGAAGCCGGTGGTCGCCATCTATTCCACTTTTCTCCAACGCGGCTACGATCAGCTCATTCACGATGTGGCGGTGCAAAGCCTCGACGTCACCTTTGCGATTGACCGCGCGGGCTTAGTGGGCGAGGACGGCCCCACGCACCACGGCAGCATGGACCTGTCGTTTTTGCGCTGCGTGCCCGGCATGGTGATTTTAGCCCCCGCAGACGAAGCCGAGTGCCGCGCTATGCTCAGTGCGGCCTATCACCACCCTGGCCCTGCGGCGGTGCGCTACCCCCGCGGCACCGGGCCAGGCGTAGAGATTCCTACGCACCTTGAGCCCATGGCGATTGGTAAGGCTGACGTGCGCCGCCACGCCGCCAGCGACGGTGTACGCATTGCACTGCTGGCCTTTGGCAGCCTCAACAGCGCGGCGGCGGAAGTTGCCGAACGGCTCAATGCCACCCATATCAATATGCGCTCTATCAAACCCCTGGACCGCGACACGCTGCTGCACGCCGCCGACGAACACGAGCTGTTGGTGACCTTGGAAGAAAACGTGGTTGCCGGTGGCGCAGGCAGCGCCGTCAATGAGCTACTCAACGCCGAAGGCGTGCAGGTCGAAGTGCTCAACATCGGCCTGCCCGATGCCTTTGTCGAACACGGCACCCCCGCAGAGCTGCTCGCCGACTGCCAGCTGGATAGCGCCGGCATTGAGCGTGCTATTCGCGCCCGGCTGCCTTAGCCCTTTAGCGTTTAATGACGTGTAACTTTCAACCACTTTTGAGATTGCCATGCTATTTTTGATTATTATCTTCGCCCTGATCGGCCTCGCATTTGGCGGCCCGGTGGGGCTGCTTATTGGCGGCGGTTTGGGCTGGTGGCTGGGGCGACGCCTAAGTCGTCGCCTGAAAATCGCGCGAATGCGCATCCAAGAAAGCTTTCTGGAGTCGATCTTTTCCGTCATGGGCTGCCTGTGCCAAGCCGACGGCAAAGTGACCGACGACGAGCGAGACGTTGCCGAAAAACTGTTTGACCAGATGCATTTACAGGGCGAACAGCGCGCTAAAGCACGCGCCGCTTTCGAGCGCGGGCGTGCCGATGATTTCGACCTTGACGCCGAGCTGGCGTCCGTTAATCGCTTGACCCAGCGCCAGCCGGTGTTGCGTCAGGTATTTATTCAGGTTCAACTCAGCGCTATTGCCGCCGACGGCGTGCTCCACCCCGCCGAGCAAGAAATGATCCTACGCGTCGCCCGCGGGGTAGGCTGCAGCGAAACCGAAGTCCAGCAGATCGAAGCCATGCTGCACGGCGCCGCCGCCAACTCCCAGGGCGCCAGCGAAGAAGCGCTGAAAGACGCTTACCGCGTACTAGGGGTTTCCGAAGACGCCAGCGACAGCGAAATCAAAAAGGCCTACCGCCGCTTAATGAGCCAAAACCACCCCGACAAACTGGCCGGCAAAGGCCTGCCAGACAGCATGCGCGATGTCGCCCAAGCGCGCACCAGCGAAATTGGCAACGCCTACGAGCGTATTCGTGAGGCGCGGGGCGCTTAGTAACACGATTTAATTCGGTGCCTTGCGAACCTGGCGGGGTGTCCGTTAAAAGCCGAGATCGTCGAGCAGATCGTCGACTTGATCTTGGCCGGTGGCCACATCGGCTTTGTCTTTGCCCACCTGTGGCCCATTACGCAGCTTGGCATGTTCATCGCGGTTGTCTTCGTGCTTAACGCCGTCGGTCACGTTGGGCACATTGTCGACCAGCACTTGTACCAGCTGCTCTTCGATTAATTTAATCACTTCCGTCATCTTCTTGATCACCTGACCGGTGAGATCCTGGAAGTCTTGAGCCATCATGATTTCGAGCAGCTCTTTTTGCGTATCGCCGGTCGCTTTGGGAAGCGTATTACTCAAGTAGTGCTGCGTATCGGCCACCAGCGCCGGGTCGCTCTCTACCTCCACTAGCTTCGCCATCGCCGCCTGCCAGCGTTTGTCCAGGGCGGCACCCTCACTTTCAAGGCTATCTTGAACGGGCTGGGCGCGCTCGACGGCGTTTAACGCCCGCTCCGCGGCCTGCTCGGTCATCGAAGCGACATAGTTAAGCCGGTCATTGGCATCAGGAATAGCTTGCGCTGCCTGGGAAATCTGCTGATCCAACCCCAGCTCTTTCATGCTGTCCCGCAGTAGCCGGGTTAAATGGCCGATGCGATGAATCATGTCATCAGATTGATCTTGCTTCCCAAGCACTGACGGCATTGTCGTATCGTGGGCGTTATTATTAGTAGAACTCATGCTAATCCTCTGGGTGGAAAAGCTCGTTGAGCTTCTCTTTTTTTGATCTTGCCAACTAACGCTGCATACCTCAAGGACGTAATACAATTTAATGAGACAATGCGAGTGTTACGCAGGCGATGTATGGGGCAAAACGGCGCTATAAACGGCAAAGTAGTGACAAATGCTACCGGCGATGACAAAAAGATGCCAAATGGCGTGATTATAGGGAATAGCGCGCACGGCGTAGAAGATCACGCCGAGTGTATAGGTGACTCCGCCTGCGGCCAGCAGGACGATACCCGTCGGCGATAGATGCGCGGCCATCTCTTCTGACGCCAGGACGATCATCCAGCCCATGAGCAGATAAATGACCACGCGCAATAACGCAAAGCGCTGGGGCCAGCGTAGCTTAAAGGCAATCCCCGAAAGCGCCAACGACCAAACGACGGCAAACAAGACCCAGCCCGTCGTGCCGCGCATATTAACGAGCAGAAAAGGCGTATAAGTGCCCGCAATCAAAAGATAAATCGAGCAGTGGTCAAGCAATTGTAAACGCTGCTTCCAGTGCCGATGGGGAACACCGTGGTAAAGCGTCGAGGCGGTATATAGCAACACCAGGGTCGTGCCGTACAGGCTTAAGCTAACCATTTTCCACGGGTCGACACGAGCGGCTAAGCTAGCCGCTACTATTAGCACCACCATCCCCACCAGGCTGAGCACAGCGCCGATGCCGTGGGTAATGCTGTTCAAGCGCTCTTCGAGCGCGCTGAATTCGCTGAGATTTGCGGGTATGTCGCGCATTGTTTGCGTCATAGGGCGCTCCTTACGTTCGGGCCCTGGTTACTACTTCGCTGGCTATCACCCCTTACGCTCAATATCCACGTCGCTAGCTTGGGTAAAGTCATCCAGGGCCATCATATGACCGAGCTTGCCTGCTTTGGTGGCAAGGTACTGTTCGTTATGGGGGTTTAAACCGGTGGTGATGGGTAAGCGCTCAACAACGTTCACCCCATCCCGGGTCAACGCATCCACCTTGCGTGGGTTATTGGTCATTAACCGCAACGCCGTCACCCCCAGGTGGTCGAGCATCGGTACGCATAGATCATAGCGGCGCATATCGGCGCCAAAGCCAAGCTGCTCATTGGCTTCGACAGTGTCAGCGCCCTGATCTTGCAGATGATAAGCACGGATTTTGTTTAACAGGCCAATGCCACGGCCTTCTTGGCGCAGATAAAACAGCACGCCGCGGCCCTCTTCAGCGATGCGTTTGAGCGCCTCCTGCAGCTGATAGCCGCAGTCGCAGCGCATCGAGAACAGCGCATCGCCGGTGAGACACTCAGAATGGACCCGTCCCAACACCGGCTCGTCACCGGTCACATCGCCCAGCGTGAGGGCAATATGGTCCTTGCCTGTGGCTTCATCTTCGAAGCCATGCATGGTAAATGTCGCCCAAGGGGTGGGCAGCCGGGAAGCGGCAATGAAGCGAATGGTCACAGGTTACCTCGCTGATAGACCAAACCAGTTAACCACACCAGTGTTGGCAAAATAGGCAGCTATTCTATCAGGAAGCGGCGCCCGCCTCACGCTGGCGAGGTGGCTAAATAAAGGAGAAAAATTCGCCGGGTGCGACGATTTTTGCCACTCCGGACACCGCCCTATCCGCTATTTTCAAGTACAATTGGCCGCATACAATCCCGCCTACACGCTCCCCCATACGATGCGGGCAAATTTCTTAAGAGCAAGTATTTATGACCACCACACCGTTGCAAAATGATCGTTTTCTTCGCGCCCTGGCGCGCCAGCCTGTCGACCGCACGCCGGTATGGATGATGCGTCAAGCCGGCCGTTACCTGCCGGAATACCGTGCCAGACGGGCCGATGCGGGCAGCTTTATGGATCTATGCCGCAATCATGACCTTGCCTGCGAAGTCACTTTGCAGCCGCTGGAACGCTTCCCGCTGGATGCAGCGATTCTATTTTCGGATATTTTAACGATTCCCGATGCCATGGGCTTAGGGCTCTACTTTGAAACCGGTGAAGGCCCCAAATTCCGCAAAACCGTGCGCACCGCGGAAGAAGTCGCCGCGCTAAGCGTGCCCGATGCCGAGCGCGACCTGGATTACGTGATGCGCGCGGTGTCCACCATTCGCCGCGAGCTGAATGGCCGCATGCCGCTCATTGGCTTTTCCGGCAGCCCCTGGACGCTGGCAACCTACATGGTTGAAGGTAGCTCCAGCAAAGATTTCCGCCACCTGAAAACCATGCTCTACGACACGCCGGACACCATGCACCAGCTACTGGATACATTAGCGCATGCAGTGACTGACTACCTGAACGCGCAAATTCGCGCGGGCGCTCAGGCGGTGCAGATTTTTGATACCTGGGGCGGCGCGCTTTCGACGCCTGCCTACCTTGAGTTCTCGCTGCGCTACATGGAGCAAATTGTCGCCGGGTTGATTCGCGAACACGACGGCCGCCGCGTACCGGTGATTCTCTTTACCAAAAACGGCGGCCAGTGGCTTGAGCATATCGCCTGTGCCGGTGCTGATGCGGTGGGTATCGACTGGTCCACCGAGCTTTCCGATGCCCGCGCCCGCGTGGGCCATAAAGTAGCGCTGCAGGGCAACCTGGACCCCAACGTGCTGTTTGCCCGCCCCTCGGCTATTCGCGCCGAAGTCGCCCGCGTGCTGGAAAGCTACGGCCACGGTCCTGGTCACGTGTTTAACCTGGGCCATGGCATCAGCCAATTTACCAACCCGGATAACGTCAGCGCCTTTATGGAAGCGCTGCACGAGTTAAGCCCGCAGTATCATCGGGATATCCCAACCCACGCAGACCAGCTGCATTCAGGAGCCGATTCATGAGCGAACTACGCGACGACCAGTGGTTTACCGAAGTCTTTGATAGCCACGGCAGCGCCTTCTCGCTGAAGATCACTGAAAAGCTGCTGGATGTGCAGAGCGACTACCAACACCTGGAGGTGTACGCCACCGAGACCTACGGCAACCTGATGGTGTTGGATGGCTGCGTGATGCTCACCGATCGCGATAACTTCCTCTACCACGAGATGATCGCCCACCCGGCGCTGTTTACCCATCAGGATCCCAAGCGAGTGGTGATTATCGGCGGCGGCGACTGCGGCACACTGAAAGAAGTCCTGCGCCACCCTGGCGTTGAGAAAGTCACCCAGATAGATATCGACGCAGAAGTGACCAAGGCAGCTGAGCGCTTTTTCCCAGCGTTGGTGGCGTCCAACAACGACCCGCGCGCCGAACTGCTGTTTGCCGATGGCGTCAAGTGGGTGGACGATGCACCGGATGAAAGCATCGATGTTTTAATCATCGACTCCACCGACCCGGTTGGGCCCGCTGAAGGGCTGTTTAAAACCGATTTTTTAAAGCGCTGCCACCGCATTTTGAAAAGCGGCGGCGTGATGGTGCAGCAAAGTGAATCGCCGCTTTACCACAGCGGTTCGATTATCCGCGAACTGCGTCACGATATGCGCGAGGCGGGCTTTAACAGCGTTGCCACGCTGCCCTTCCCCCAGCCGGTTTACCCATCGGGCTGGTGGAGCATTACGCTGGCAGGCAAAGCCACCGACGTTAATACGTTTCGCGAGCAGGCGGCAGCGAACCACGCGCTGCCGCTTGAGTACTACAGCGTTGAAGCACACCGTGGCGCGCTCGTCCTCCCGCCGTTTATGCGCAAGGCATTCGCGGCCGAGTAAACGCGCACCGATCACCTGTCTTGGTGCTACCGCCCGCCCAGCTCGCCCTAAAAAGGTGCAAAGCGAGGCGGGCGATGACGTTTTTGCACCTAGACGTTCGTCTCGAATTAGTTAAGTAGCGTTGAAAAGCGCTGAATTAGCCCCTGTACCCCTGTTGGCATCTTCCTTGCTAGGTTAAGTGACATGCTTCGGCATGCATAACGATTTCAATGACTGATTTCAACGACTTCGAGGGGAACTCAATGTTCAATAAAAAACACCTAGCGCTATTAGCGTCTGCTGGCTCGCTGACACTGGCGAGCATGGCAACGGCTCAGGCCGACACGCTGGAAGACACGATTAATAACGGCTCGGTTCGCTGTGGTGTCAGCGATGGCCTGCCGGGTTTCTCCTCTCCGGATGACGAAGGCAACTGGCAAGGCATCGATGTTGACGTTTGCCGCGCCGTGGCGGCAGCGGTACTCGGTGACGCTGAGGCGGTAGACTTTATTTCTCTTAACGCCGTGGAACGCTTCACAGCGCTGCAGTCCGGCGAAGTCGATGTACTGTCACGGAATACCACCTGGACCACTACTCGCGACACTACCCTGGGCCTGAATTTCACCGGCGTCACGTTCTATGACGGCCAAGGCTTTATGGTCGCCCGTGACCTGGGCATTTCCAGCGCCGATGAGCTTGACGGCGCCTCTATCTGCATCCAGTCCGGCACCACCACCGAGCTAAACCTGGCCGACTACTTCCGTGCCAACGACATGGAATTCAACCCCATCGTCTTTGATACTTCTGAACAAACCGTGGGTGGCTATCAAGCCGGCCGTTGTGACGTGCTGACATCTGATACGTCGCAATTGGCCGCGCTGCGCATCCAGCTTGAGGATCCAGAGGCCTCAATGATCCTGTCCGACGTCATCTCCAAAGAGCCGCTGGGCCCGGTCGTTCGTCAAGGCGATGACACTTGGTTCAACATCGTGAAATGGTCGCTGTTTGCGATGATCAATGCCGAAGAGTACGGCGTCACCAGCGAGAATGCTGAAGAGATGCTTGAATCCGAAGATCCCAATATTGCGCGTCTGCTCGGCCAGGACGGCAACTACGGCGAAGGCATGAACCTTGAAGCTGACTGGGCTTACAACATTATTAGCCAAGTCGGTAACTACGCTGAAAGCTTTGACCGCAACGTGGGCATGGGCTCTCCGCTTGAAATTGAGCGCGGTGTTAACGCCCTGTGGAACGACGGTGGCTTCCAGTATGCCCCCCCGATTCGCTAAGCGTCTCGTTTGACCCTGGCCCGCCGTTGCCTTTCCCAGGTAATGGCGGGCTATTTGATTGACCTTCCGTATCGCGGAGACGCCACCCATGTCGGTAAGACCCAACTTTCGCCCCGCCGGCCACAAGCCGCCGTTTTGGCGAGACCGCGCGAAGCGCGCGCTTATTTTTCAGATCATCGTCGTCGCCGCTGTCGCGGCTTTCCTGATCTATATTGTCAATAATACCCAAACCAATCTGGATGCCCGGGGCATCACCACGGGCTTTGGCTTTCTGAACAACACAGCTGGCTTTGGTATTGGTCAAACCTTGATCGAGTACTCGTCACAAAGCTCCTATGGCCGCACCTTCGTGATTGGCCTACTCAACACCTTGCTGGTCGGTGGATTGGGGGTATTAGCCGCCTCGATTATTGGTTTTATTGTTGGTATTGCGCGGTTATCGCCTAATTGGCTGATCGCTAAGCTGGCCAACGCCTACATCGAGACCTTCCGCAATATCCCACTGCTGCTGCAAATTTTCTTCTGGTACTTCGCCGTTTTGCGCTCGCTACCCAGCGCCCGAGAGAGCATGGCGTTTGGCGAGGCCATCTTTCTTAATGTCCGTGGGCTGTATTTGCCTGAACCGCTGTTTGAATCGGGCTTTGGACTGATCCCCGCTACCTTTGTGGTGGCAATCATTGCCAGCATCGCGCTGGTCATTTGGAATAAGCGCCGCCATGAGGCCACCGGCAAGCGCTTGCCAGTTTTCTGGATATCGCTGGTCCTTATTTTCGGCCTTCCCTTGCTGGTATTGGTCGTAACCGGCGTGCCGGTCACCTGGGAGATGCCGGTGCTACGCGGCTTTAATTTCGGTGGCGGCATCACCATCATTCCCGAGTTTTTGGCCCTGTGGCTGGCGCTTTCCATTTATACCGCATCGTTTATTGCCGAAATCGTACGCTCGGGTATCCAGGCTATCCCCCATGGCCAAACGGAAGCCGCCCAGGCACTCAGCTTGCCGCGCAAACTGGTGCTACGCCTGGTGGTGATACCGCAGGCCATGCGTGTCATCATTCCGCCGCTCACTAGCCAATATCTCAATCTGATTAAAAACTCGTCACTGGCCACCGCCATCGGCTACCCCGACCTGGTGTCGGTTTTTGCTGGCACCACGCTCAACCAGACCGGTCAGGCAATCGAAGTCATTGCCATGACCATGGCGGTTTATCTGATCATCAGCTTGCTGGTGTCCATGTTCATGAACTGGTTCAACGCTCGCGTTGCGCTGGTCGAACGCTAGGCCGGAGGCGATTCCATGATTCACAATAAAGACACCCTACCTCAGCAACCAGCGCCCAAAGGCAGCATTGGCCCGATTGCCTGGCTACGTGGCAATCTGTTTAACGGCCCCATCAATAGCCTATTCACGCTGCTGGGCCTGTACGTGCTGTATTTACTGGTGGTACCTACGATCCAGTGGGCGTTTATCGATGCCGACTGGGTAGGCACCAGCCGTGAGGATTGCTCACGGGTCGGCGCCTGCTGGGTATTCGTTAACGCGCGTTTTTCCCAGTTTATTTACGGTCTCTACCCCAGTGAGGAGTACTGGCGCGCCAACATTGTTTTTGCCATGTTTGCAGGCATTATTGCCTGGATGGTGATCCCTCGCCTGCCGTTTAAACGCTGGATGACGCTGTTTGCCCTACTGGTTTTCCCGGTGATCGCTTACGTGCTTTTGCACGGCGGCTATTTTGACCTGCCGCGCGTTTCCACCCACCGCTGGGGCGGCTTAATGCTGACCCTGCTACTCGCCACGGTGGGCATGGTGGGCGCGCTACCGATTGGCATTGTACTGGCGCTGGGGCGACGCTCCACGATGCCCATCGTCAGAACCTTTTGTGTGATTTTTATCGAGTTTTGGCGCGGCGTTCCACTCATCACCATTCTGTTTATGGCCTCGGTGATGTTGCCCCTGTTTCTGCCTTCAGAAATGAACGTGGACCGTCTTATTCGGGCTTTGATCGGCCTGACGCTGTTCCAAAGCGCCTATATGGCCGAGGTCATTCGTGGTGGTTTACAGGCCATCCCCAAAGGTCAGGACGAAGCGGCGGCGGCGCTAGGCATGACTTACTGGAAGCGCATGGGATTAATCGTGATGCCGCAGGCGCTGAAAATGATGATTCCCGGTATCGTCAATACGTTTATCTCGCTGTTTAAAGACACCACGCTGGTGATGATTATCGGGTTGTTTGACCTGTTGGGCATTGTGCAAGCGGCGCTTTCCGACTCGCGCTGGCTGGGCTTCTCGATAGAGGGCTATGTGTTTGCCGCCTTCGTGTTCTGGATTTTCTGTTTCAGTATGTCGCGCTACAGCCAGTACCTGGAACGCAAGCTAAATACCGGCCATAAGCAATAGGCTTACCCACAGCGCTTGATGCCGCTTTCTTTCGATTTTGAGTAGGATTTCAACATGACACAAGCAGCCACCAACGCCTCCGACCTGATGGTCGAGATGCACAACGTCAACAAGTGGTACGGCGATTTTCACGTGCTGCGCGATATCTATCTAGAAGTAAAGCGCGGCGAGCGCATCGTGGTGTGTGGCCCTTCGGGCTCGGGTAAGTCAACGCTTATTCGCTGCATTAACCACCTTGAAGAGCACCAAAAAGGCGATATCTCCGTGGGCGGTGTCGCGCTAACCCAAGACGTTAAGCGAATTGAGCAAATTCGCCGCAGCGTGGGCATGGTGTTTCAGCACTTCAATCTTTTCCCGCATTTATCGGTGCTGGAAAATTGCTGTATCGCGCCAATGTGGGTGCAGAAGAAGCCGCGCAAGGAAGCCGAAGCACTGGCCATGCAATACCTGGAGCGGGTGCGTATTGCTGAGCAAGCGGACAAGTACCCCGGCCAGCTTTCGGGCGGTCAACAGCAGCGCGTGGCGATTGCCCGCTCGTTATGCATGCACCCCGATGTGATGCTGTTTGACGAACCCACCTCCGCCCTTGATCCAGAAATGATCAAAGAGGTGCTGGACGTGATGGTGGAGCTGGCGGAAGAAGGCATGACCATGATTTGTGTCACCCACGAAATGGGCTTCGCCAAAACCGTCGCCGATCGGGTGATCTTTATGGATCAGGGGCAGATCATTGAAGAGAACGCGCCGGAACCGTTCTTCAACAACCCCCAGTCTGAGCGTACCCAGCTGTTCTTAAGCCAGATTCTCGGGCATTGATACACAGCCTGTTTTGCATAAGCCGCTGTGGATAAATCAACCATCATGGGCCTCACTCGAGGCCCATGATGGTTATAAGGCTTTTGAAAAAAGCAGTTAAAAACAATCTACAAAGGATAGCGACACCATGGAAAAGCTATTTATCGACCGCGCGCCCCAGCCTATTGCGCCGTTTTCCCACGCCTGTCGCGTAGGTGACTTGGTGTTTATTACCGGGCAGATGCCAACGGTGCCCGAGACCAACGAGATGCTGTTGGGCACCTTCACCGAGCAGACCCACCGGGTGATGCAGAATCTGGCTATCGTGTTGGAAGAAGTCGGCAGCGCGTTTGAGTACGTAGTGCAATCGCGGGTGTTTATTACCAACATGGGCCACTTCGACGAGGTCAATAAGGTTTACGCCAGCTATTTCCCCCAGCCGTTGCCCACGCGCACCTGCATTGGCGTCACGGGTCTTGCCGGTGGCGCCGACGTGGAAGTCGATATGATTGCCTGGATTCCGCCATCGGAAGGCAGCGCCTAGGGCCCTATCAACGTGATACTGGCGGGCAGTAGGGCTGCCTGCTCACGGTGCTGGCTCAGCGGCTTTCCGGCCAACGCCGTGAGCAGGATTTGCAGCGGATCACCATGGCTGACCAGGACAATGGTTTCTCCACTGACCCGCTGTTCCCAGTCGTCTATCGCGGCCCGCATGCGCGTTGCCACCGCGCTCACTGCTTCTACCTGGTGGTACTGATGCTCCGCGTTTTGAGCATCAAACGCCCATATACGTGGGTAGCCATCGTCGCCCTGCCCCTCCAATTCGCCAAAATAGCGTTCTCTTAAGCGCATATCCACGCTAGGGACTAACCCAAACGCGGCGGCCACTCGGGCCGCCGTTTGGGTGGTACGCAAAAAATCCGAATGCACCACGCGAGTCGGCGCTGGCCACTGCCAGTCAGTCATTCGCTGGGCAAGCTGTTGCTCGCCATACTCGGAAAGACCAAAGTTCTCTATGCCGCGCTCGGGCGAACTAATAATCAACCCGGCGGCGTTAGCCTGGCTATGGCCATGGCGCATCAGTAAATAGCGATTTCGCCAGGGGGAGGGAGCGGTTTGTATATCAATAGCCATGCTTTTTTCTCTTAGTAATATCGTTTGACCTATCGCTTAACGCTTGCCATGTTTAAGTGACGACTGACGACAAGGAGTACGTATGACGATGACCACCTATATTGTGGTAGCCGATGCCGCTCGCGCACGTATTTTTACGCGTGATGCCTTAACGTTAGCAGAGCAGGAAAGCTTGGTTCACGCAGAAGGCCGGTTGCACGAAGGTGACTTGATCACCGACCGTCGCGGTGATGTACATGAGTCGATGTCCAGCGCGGCACGCTCGTCAAGCGATGAGGGGGGCGCCTCCAAGCACGAAAACGAGTTATTTGCCAAAGAGGTCGCCAACCGTTTATACAATGCCCGCGTGGAGAACAGCATGGAGAAGCTGATCATGGTGGCTCCCCCCAAGTTCTTGGGTCTGCTGCGCGACAAACTCGACGGAGCCACGCAAAAATTGGTTATTCATTCTCTATCAAAAGACCTAAGCAAAGCCTCACTGGCCGATATCCAACAGGCCGTTAGCGATTTACGCTAGTAATATCCGAAATTTAACTCTCATTTAACGCTAAAGAAAGGGTCGCTCTCGCCGATGCTCTAAAAGACATTATAAACGGTACCTCCCCGAGTACTGACATGAACTTTTACGTCGAGAGCGACCATGCTATCTACCCTCCGAGCACGCATCCTATTGGCCGCTCTAGTGGCGATTACACTCGCCCTGGTGATCAACGGCATTGCCAGCTACACCACCGTTAAACACCATAATAACCAGCAAGTTAACCGCAACCTTAGCGCCGTGGTTAAAGGTAATACACAAGCGCTAAACGAGTGGATGTCATCGCGCGCGACCATGCTGAGCGGCATGCAAGAAGCCGCTGCCAGCAATGATCCCCGCGCCGCATTGAGGCAGCTGACAGCCTCGGGCGATTTTATGGCGACGTATATTGGCTATCCTGATACTGGCGACACCATCTTCTTTAACGGCTGGGAACCCCCTAGTGACTTCGATCCCCGTGAGCGCCCTTGGTACCTAGCCGCCACTCAGGCTAAAGACACCATTGTGACTGCCCCCTACGTGGATGCTCAGAGCGGTGATTTGGTGGTTACCTTTGCTCGTCCTTATTACCAAGACGGCGATTTGATTGCGGTAATCGGTGCCGATATCAACATCAACGATGTTGTCGCTATTGTCGGCAACATCTCGCCAACGCCAGCAAGCTTTGGCTTTTTGGTGACTGGCGACGGTACGCTCGTCGCTCACCCAGATAGCGACCTGACACTAGAACCTTCCACCGCACTAAGCGAGCGTTTGGATAGCGACTATTTACACACCTTAGCCACTGCCCATGAGCCCCAAAGCCTGACGCTGCAAGGCAGCGATAAACTATTACAGGCGGGCACCGTTGGCGGTAACAGCGACTGGCAACTAGTGGTAGCACTGGATGAAACCGAAGCCACCGCAGGGCTTAGGGCCATTGCAACCACGTCAATAGTGACGCTGCTAATCGTGGCTGCCATCACTGCGTTGGTATTTGGCTTGCTACTCTCACTGTTGCTGCGCCGGTTATTGGTTGCGCGTGATGCGATGGACAGTATCGCCTCAGGCGAAGGTGACTTGACCCAACGTCTGCCCGAAGATGGCAACGATGAAGTGACCCAAATTGCCAGCGCCTTCAACCGCTTTGTAGGCAAAATGGAAGCTGTCTTAATCGATGTGCGCACCAGCAGTGAATCCGTTCACCATGCGGCTAACGAAATTGCCATGGGCGGCCAGGATTTATCGCGCCGCACCGAGAACGCCGCCGCTAGCCTGCAGCAAACGTCCGCTTCGATTGAAGAAATCACCAGCACCGTGCAGCACACCGCTGCCTCGGCTCAGGAAGCCAACAAGCTCTCTCAAACCGCCTCAGAGGTGGCCAACGAAGGCGGCAAGGTGGTCGCGAATGTGGTGACCACCATGGAAGACATTACCCACGCCTCCGATAAAATCGGTGAAATCGTTACTTTAATGAACAGTATCTCGTTCCAGACCAACCTGCTGGCGCTTAACGCTTCGGTAGAAGCTGCCCGGGCCGGTGAGCATGGTCGTGGTTTTGCGGTAGTGGCCGACGAGGTACGCAAACTGGCCGGGCGCAGCAGCGAGGCGGCCAACGATATCCAGAAACTGATCGAAGATTCACAAACCAAGGTGAATAACGGTACCACGCTCGTGCGCAATGCGGGCGCCACCATGCAGGATATCGTCGCGCACATCACCCGCGTGACCGATGTCTTGGAAGAGATCAACGCCGCGACCAGCGAGCAGAGCGATGGCATCAACCAGGTCAACATTGCGGTTGCCGAACTGGATCGCATGACGCAAGAAAATGCTGCCATGGTGGAAGAATCCACTACCGCTGCCGAGCAGTTGAAAGAGCAAGCCGACCACCTGGCAGGCACCGTGGGCGCCTTCACTCTGTCAAGCGGCTCAGTCCCCCAGAATGGCCGGCTACTCTCACCACTGCAGCAACGTGCGGTTATCTAACACAAGGAGAAACAACAATAATGAACTTTAAGTCCGTCCGCACCCTCATTGCCACGCTGGTCGGTGGCTGCATCCTGCTGGTTGTCGCTGCACTGGTCATCTATTCGGTGATTGCCAACGCCCGCTCACAGGCACTGGTAGAAAGTCAGACTAGTGAGTTGCTCGAACGCAACATCGAAGCACGCCTTGCGGCTATCGCATCAGCCCAGACCAAAGAAATCAAAGGGGAACTCGAACACGCTTTGACGCTTGCCACTAGCCTGGCCAACACCAATGCCATGTTAGGCCAGGAGGGCGAAGACGGGCAGCCTTTAATGACCATGAGTCGCCACGAGCTTTCGATGCTTGTGCGCCAAACCGTTGTTGATAATAGCGAGCTGCTTGATGCCTTTATTGGCTGGGAGCCCAACGCCTTTGGCAATGATGCGCTCTATACAGGGCGTGAAGATCAAGGCTATGGCCCCGATGGTCGCTTTATGCCGTGGTGGTACCGCACCGAAAGCGGTGATATTGAGGTCTTGGCGCTAGGCAGTGACATGGAAAACCAAGAGCGTGATGCCGACGGCATTCGGCGCGGGGAATATTATCTATGCACTAAAGAAACGAAGCGTAGCTGTGTTGTCGACCCACACCTGTACGACTACAACGGCGAGACTTTACTGGTTACTTCGTTTAATGCACCCATTCTGGTAGACAATGAGTTTCGCGGCAGCGCCGGTGTTGATCTGTCTGTCGAGTTCATTCAAGGGTTGCTGGAAGAGGCTAATCAGTCACTCTACGACGGTGCAGGGGAAATCGCGCTGATCGCCTCTCAAGGGGCCTTGGCCGCTTATACCAGCGCACCTGAACTGCTAGGTAAGCACGCTGAAAATGTGCTGGAGGCTGACCTCCAGGCTGGCATCGCTCAAGCTCAGCAAGGGGAGAGAGTGCGCAGGCTAGACACCGAGCAGGGTATGACCGAACTTTACTGGCCCTTCTCCATTGATGAGAGTGGCAACCCCTGGGTGTTGATAATTCGACTGCCTGAAAGCGCCGTGCTTGCAGGACTTAATGACTTACAAGCGCAAATGGAAAACCAGCGCGAGGCCTCGACACTGGGTATGATTGGCATGGGCCTGGTTATCGCCTTTCTGGGCCTGATTGCCAGCTGGCTACTGGGGAGCAGCATCTCGCGCCCGCTGAAACAACTGGCTGATCGCATGCGTGATATCGCCTCAGGGGATGGCGACTTAACCCAGCGTCTACCGGTGCGGGGACGTGACGAAGGGGCTGAGTTGGCGATTCAGTTCAATGCATTTGCGGTCAAGATCCACGATGTACTGGTTGACGTGCGCACCAGCAGCGAATCCGTTCACCATGCGGCTAACGAAATTGCCATGGGCGGCCAGGATTTATCCCGGCGTACCGAGAACGCCGCCGCTAGCCTGCAGCAAACGTCTTCTGCAATGGAAGAGATCAGCAGCACCGTTAGCCACACCACACAGGCATCCCAAGAGGCCAGCGGGCTTTCCCAAACCGCCTCGCAGCTAGCCTCGCGTACCGACACCGCGTTTGAGCAGGTGGTGGCTACGATGGACGATATTCGCGACACCTCCAGCGAAATTCAAACCATCGTCACGGTCATCGACGGCATCGCTTTTCAAACCAACCTGCTTGCGCTCAATGCCTCTGTTGAAGCGGCACGCGCGGGCGAGCATGGCCGCGGTTTCGCAGTGGTGGCCGATGAAGTCCGTCAGCTTGCCTCGCGCAGCAGTGAGGCGGCGAAAGACATTCGCCAGCGCATTGAAGCATCGGCAAGCAAGGTAGAAAGCGGTACTAACATCGTTCGCAATGCCGAAACGGCAATGCGTGAACTGGCCGATAGCGTCACCCGAGTAACCCAGATGCTGGGCGATATCAGCACCGCCGCCAGCGAACAAAGCGATGGGATCGGCCAGGTGAGCATTGCGGTGTCAGACTTAGATCAAATGACCCAGCAAAACGCCGCGCTAGTGGAAGAGTCGACCACCGCCGCCGAGCAGTTAAAAGATCAGGCAAATCGGCTGGCCGCCCTGGTAGGCGGGTTCACGCTGGAAGCCACGAACGGCAGCAATGTCGCCGCAGCGCCCGCGCTTGAAGCCCCGGCGCGCATACGCGGCTAATGCTAGGGAATCGGCGGCAGCGGGATATCATCGCTGCGTTTGGCCCCGGCGGTCATCTCACGGCACAGGCGCAAAAACTCGCGTACGCCGGTAGTGAGGTATTTATGCCGGTGCCAGATAAACGTGAACTGGCGCTTTAAATCCAACTCCGGCGTGGGCAGCGGCACCAAGCTGCCGCGCCGGAAGGCATCGCGCAGGGCCAGGCGTGAGACACAGCCAATGCCCACCCCTGACTCCACGGCGCGCTTAATCCCCTCGGTGTGCTCAAGCTCCAGCAGGGTATTGAACCGGCTGCGGCGGTGGCGGGCGGCGTGTTCAAGGGTCATCCGCGTGCCAGAACCCTCCTCACGCATAATCCAGTCTTCGCGCAGCAGCTGATCAAGCTCCAGGTGCTCACGGCCGGCCAGCGGGTGGCGCGGCGAGCAAAACACGCACAGCTCATCTTCCACCCACGGCTGGCTAATGATCATATCGTCGTCGCACAGCCCTTCAATCAGCCCTAAATCCAGCGAGTGTTGACGCACCCCTTCGATAATATGCCGCGTATTGCGCACCGCCAAGCGTACCCGGCTGCCAGGGTGAAGCTGCATAAAGTCACTGATGAGCAGCGTGGCCAGGTAGTTACCAATGGTCAGCGTGGCGCCCACATCCAACGACCCCACCCCTTTCTGGCCGCGCAAAAGCTCTTCGATCTCTTCGCCACGGTCAAGCAACGCCACCGCTTTGGGCAGCAGCTGAAAGCCCAGTGCGTTGAGCTTCAAACGCTTGCCGATCCGGTCGAGTAGCTGGCAATCGAACTGCCGCTCAAGCTCGGCCAGCGCCGTGCTGGTCGCCGACTGCGACATGGCCAGCGCCCGCGCCGCCTGGGAGACGCTCTCATGTTGGGCAACCGCAACAAAGACTTCCAACTGGCGCAGGGTGTAGTGCATAGCGTCTGACCTTTATTTGATCTATATCTATTTTTCAGATAACTGTTATCAATATAATTCGCTTAACAGATATACCACCCTTTGCTTAGACTTGTCGGCAACATATTTAAATTTTTTTATTCTTTTTAATAATATGCACGATGCGATCTGGCACCAGCGTCGTCTAATGGGAGAAATAGTATGAGTAAGTTTGCTCTGGAAGAAGTCCTCAGCGTACATCACTGGAACGACACCTTGTTCAGCTTCCGGACTACCCGCGAGCGCAGCCTGCGCTTCAAAACCGGTCAGTTTGTGATGATCGGCCTGGAAGTAAACGGTAAGCCGCTGATGCGCGCTTACTCGATTGCCAGCCCTAACTATGAAGACCACCTTGAGTTTTTCAGTATCAAGGTGCCGGACGGCCCGCTCACTTCACGCCTTCAACACCTGAAAGTGGGCGACCACATTATGGTCAGCCGCAAGCCCACCGGCACGCTGGTATGCGACGACCTACTGCCCGGCCGCAACCTCTATATGCTCTCCACCGGTACCGGCCTGGCACCGTTTATGAGCCTGATTCAGGATCCTGAAGTCTACGAGCGCTTCGAGAAAGTCGTGCTGGTGCACGGCGTGCGGGAAGTCTCTGAGCTGGCTTACGCCGACTTCATCACCAAAGAGCTGCCAGCCCATGAGTACCTGGGTGAAGACATCGCTGAAAAGCTGGTTTACTACCCCACCGTTACCCGTGAAGAGTTCCACACCATGGGCCGCCTGACCGACCATATCCGTTCGGGCAAGCTGTTTGAAGACACCGGCCTGCCGCCCATCGACCCGCGCCAAGATCGCGCGATGATCTGTGGTAGCCCCGCCATGCTTGACGACACCAGCGCCTTGCTAGACGAGCTAGGGTTGAATATTTCGCCACGCATGGGCGAGCCGGGCGACTACGTGATTGAACGTGCCTTTGTCGAGAAGTGAGGCGTCATGCAAAGCCCCTGCTGGAGATGATCCGCAGGGGCTTTGTGCTACTTATCCCTTACAGCTCTTTGTAGTTTCATGTGGATTTATATTTTGTACCTCATGTTTCAGAGTGAAACCACTAAGTAAGCTATCAATATTGTGGGAGGGCGCTTCTAGCGCGCGAAGGGTGCTGAAAGCACCCCTTAGGTTAAGCTGGCTAGGTGCCTGAACATTCGCGAGCTGAAGCTCCCTCCCACAGGTTTAGTTATCTGCCTAGCGGAGATAACTCCACACTGAGTAACGAAGAGCCCCCTTACAATTCACAAATTTAAACCGCGTCTTTGCCTGTTTCGCCGGTACGGATACGAATGACCTGCTCCAGCGGCATAACGAAGATTTTGCCATCGCCGATCTTACCGGTGTTAGCCACCTGGGTAATGGCATCAATAACCTTCTCGACCATGTCATCGTCAACGGCCACTTCCAGCTTCACCTTGGGCAGGAAATCCACGACATATTCAGCACCGCGATACAGCTCGGTGTGGCCTTTCTGGCGCCCAAAGCCTTTCACTTCTGTCACCGTAATACCCTGTACGCCAATATCGGACAGCGACTCGCGCACATCGTCGAGCTTAAACGGCTTGATAATAGCGGTAATTAATTTCATGGCGATATCCTCTAACGGGGTGGCTGTAATGGGGTCGGGCTACAACGACGGCTTGTCGCAACCGAGGACCGCTAACCACCAGCATACACCGCTATTGGCAGAGAAGAAAAAAGCCTCCCCCGAAGGGAAGGCTAGGAAGTGCAAGCTTGTTCTTTAACGTTGCATGACGTTTTGATACCAAGCTTTATTTTTGCGGTCGAACTTACTTTTTAATACCAAACTCAGGGTAAGCCTCAAGACCGCACTCAGCGATATCGACACCTTCATACTCGTCTTCTTCGCTAACCCGGACGCCCATGATAGCTTTCAGGATTAACCATACCACCAGGCTTGCCAGGAAGACCCAGGCGAAGATACCGGCGATACCGATGATCTGAGCACCAAACGATGCGTCGGCATTATTCAATGGCACCGCCAGCACGCCCCAGATACCCACAACACCGTGTACCGAGATGGCGCCCACCGGATCGTCCAGCTTCACTTTATCGAGGGTGACGATGGCCGCCACTACGATGATGCCACCAATCGCGCCAATAATGGCAGCGCTCAGCGCCGAAGGAGAAAGCGGATCAGCGGTAATCGCGACAAGCCCTGCCAGCGCACCGTTCAACGCCATAGTGAGATCGGCTTTACGGAACCACAGCTTGGCTAGAATCAGCGCGGCAATCACGCCACCCGCCGCCGCGGCATTGGTATTAACGAAGACTTGCGCCACATTATTGGCAGAGCCAATATCCGACATTTTCAGCTCAGAGCCACCGTTAAAGCCAAACCAACCCATCCACAGGATGAACGTACCCAGCGTGGCCAGCGGCATGTTGGCACCTGGAATCGCGTGGATAGAGCCATCTTTACCGTATTTGCCTTTACGTGGGCCCAGCACGATTACACCCGCTAGCGCCGCAGCTGCACCGGCCATATGGACAATGCCCGAACCGGCATAGTCAGAGTAGCCCACTGCAGACAACCAGCCGCCGCCCCACGTCCAGTAGCCGGACACCGGGTAGATAACCGCGGTCATAACCACGGCGAAGGCCAGGAATGCCCACAGTTTCATACGCTCAGCCACCGCACCTGACACAATCGACATGGCGGTTGCGACAAACACGACCTGGAAGAAGAAATCAGAGCGCATGGAGTAGTAGGGGGCGTCATCGCCGCCTGCGGTCACTGCATCAACGCTGTTTTCAGCGCCAATCAGGAAACCCAGGTTGGGCAGGAAGCCGCCCGCGCTGCTGGAGTACATGATGTAGTAGCCCACCAGCAGATACATGGTGCAGGCGATCGCAAACAGCGCAATATTCTTGGTAAGGATTTCAGCGGTGTTTTTGGAGCGGACTAAGCCTGCTTCTAACATGGAGAAGCCAGCGGCCATCCACATGACAAGCACGCCGCAAATTAGAAAGTAGAACGTATCGAGCGCGTAGCTCAGATCAGCTAACTCATTCATAAAGTGTTCCCCGTTATACTATGAGAAGTTATACGTAAGACGTTATACGTAAAGACTGTTCAGCCAGCCCTGGTACAATCGCATCAGTTACGTGGCATCAGCTATACGGCGTCAGCGCCGCGTTCACCGGTACGAATACGGATCACGTCTTCAAGCGGCGTCACAAACACCTTGCCGTCGCCAATCTTGCCGCTGTTGGCAGCGTTACAGATCGCATCCAATACGCTCTCTAATCGGGTATCGTCTACGGCGACTTCGACTTTCACCTTGGGCAGAAAGTCGACCACATATTCTGCACCGCGATATAGCTCGGTATGCCCTTTCTGACGACCAAAGCCTTTGACTTCGGTAACCGTAATGCCCTGCACGCCGTTATCGGCTAATGCCTCACGAACATCGTCGAGCTTGAATGGCTTGATGATAGCGGTGATGAGTTTCATCCCGGATCTCCCTGCTGGATAAGTCCTGCTGATTAGTAGCGGCATTGCCGCCAGAATAAGCGCCTGAACCGTTAATGCGCATACTGTGCCAGCTGTATTTTTTTACTTAAAATTCAATTAATTAATATTAAAAAACGCAATTTAGTGGCGGCGGTTATAGGCAAAATTACCTTCATATCACGGCCAACGCACCAAAAAAGAGCGCAACTAAAAGTTGGGTGCTCCATTTCGATGCAAGCCATGGCCAGCGCAGTAATTGCCATTGATGCATGCGAAGTCGCCAACTGTTGCGTATCCTTAAGGGTAAGCAGATCATTTTCTATGCGTGACCACTTAGGAGAGAGCCATGGCGCCTCAAGACCGCATCAGCCGACTGGCCCAACAGATTGGCGACCGTTTACAGCACGCGTCTCAAACCCCGGAAGACATTCAAAAGGGCGTACAGCAGGTCGTACGCGGCGCCTTCGATCGCCTTGAACTTGTCTCACGCGAAGATTTCGATATTTTGATGGATGTGCTGCAGCGCACGCGTTCGCGGGTAGAGACGCTGGAGCGCCAAGTCGCCAACCTTGAAGCCGCCGTTGAAGCTTCTACGGCACCTGCCGCCACACCGATGGAAGCAGAAGTACCGCCGGTGCCCGACCAACATGAGCCGGAGCCGGACTCTGACTCTGACTCTGACTCTGACTCTGACTCTGACTCTGAAGAAGAGAACCATAAGCCCACTTAACGCTCCAGCTTTATGAGCAGTAGCAGCAACAGGGCGATGGCCCGTTGCTGCACTCACCATACCAACAGCAACACACTATCAATAAATACGAATCACTATCGTTGACTTTGTATTTTTCGATGTTACTCTCCGCCGTTTAATTCCCAACAGGTTGCGGATTGCTCACTATGTGCGCCCTGCCTTTTTCAACATCGTCTTGCTTAATGCCTGGGCTGATTAGCCCCGGTCTGCTGCTGGGTTTCTCCAACGGCGCACCAATGATGGGCATAACATGCGTGCCGTGGGCGCACTTACACCCTGAACGGGTCAATGGCCTGTTAGCTAGCCGCTGACAGGTACTCAAAGTGAGATATTGAGAATGAGAATGGCGACCCCCGATTCGATAGCGCCATCTTGCGAACCCCTGAGCACCCACGACCTGCTGGCTATTGGTCAGCGCTTCGGGATCGACTACCGCTTTCCCGAGGCGCCTGACCGCGCCCAGTCAGCGCCTTACATTGCCCGCGGGCGGGTAATGGACGTTGAGATCGACCCCACTCTACGGGTGACACACTCGGATCTTGACGTCCTGCACCCTTATGCCTCCACCTCCCGGCGTGCTGCGCCATGGTTTCTCAGCGTGATACTCGAGGGGCGTATCCAGGTGGGGCTTGGTCGCCAATCGTTCCAGTTGCAGGCCGGCGACGCCTTCAGTGCGCACTTCAACGAACAGACCGGGCTCGACGTCTTCCAGCCCGCGCCACAACGCTTGCGCATCCTCAACGTCTCGATTCTCGCCAGCAGCGGATCCCACTCTTTCTTACCCGCTACCGGTTCGCCTATCAAGGTGGCGCCACCGTCAGCGCCAGTGCTGCATACCTGGCAGGTGCCTCCGCTTCTTCGCCATAGTCTCGAAGCGGCACTGGCGTCGAACTGGCCAGCAGAGCGGCAGCGCCTGTTATGGCAGGGCCTCGCGCTCCAACTACTCGCTCACGGGCTACCCGACGCCTGCCTCGAGCCCAGCGACGAAGGGCAAGCGGTAGGCCAACCGCTGGGGCTCTCGCATCGCGACCACCAACGCCTGGAACGCTTGCGCCAGCAGCTCGAAGAGCATCCCTGCCAGGCGTATCGGCTGGAGCAGTTGGCCCGCAATGCGGCCATGAGCCCCAGTAGCCTACGCAGCAAGTTCCAGCGCTGTTACGGCTGCTCGATCTTCGACTACCTACGCCGCTGCCGCCTGGCCCAGGCACAGGCGTACTTACGCAAAGGGTATAGCGTGCAGCAAACCGCCCACGCCTGTGGCTATCAACACGCCACCAATTTTGCTACCGCCTTTAAGCGCGCCTTCGGCATCGCGCCCCATGAAGTGCTTAACCGTCATTAAAAGCTGCAGGGTGTTTTTTTGCAGCGATAAGTTCCTCTGTAGGAGGCTTTTTGGCATGGCGCATACGCCTTTTGTCATTGCACATACCTTTTATAACCAAATAGGCGCAATAATTCTCATTAACACATTGGTTAATTGATTCTTATTGCAGGTGCTACCCATGTTCACTCCCCATCACCGCTTTCTACCCTCTGCGCTGTTTTTACGCTCACCCATCAGCGCCGCCGTTATCGCCGTTCTGGCGGTATCACCGCTGCACGCCCAAGAGCTGCACGTCCAAAAAAGAGCCGAGCTGGATACCGTTACGGTGACTGCGCAGCAGGCCGCCACCAAGGTGGAAACCCCCTTTATCGAAACGCCCCAGAGCGTCTCCACCATTACCCGGGAGCAGATGGATAACCGCGGGGTAGACACCGTGCAACGCGCCACCGACTACACGCCGGGTGTCTACAGCAACCAAATTGGCGCCTCCAACCGCTTCGATTACCTGGTACTGCGCGGATTTTCTGACGGCAGTCTGAGCAATACCTTTCTGGATGGCCTAAAGGTCATGGGCGATGCCAATTCCCATAGCAGCATGCGCGTTGACCCTTGGTTCTTGGAGAGCATTGAAGTGGTACGCGGCCCCGCCTCGGTGCTCTATGGCCGCGCTTCCCCTGGCGGAGTGGTGGCTCTGAACAGTAAGCGTCCTGAGTTTGAGCAGGGCGGTGAGCTGCGTTTCCGGATCGGTAATAACAACCAGCGCAGCGCCGCATTTGACCTCACCGGGCCGATTGGCGCAGAGCAGCGGTTGGCCTTCCGCCTGACCGGGATTGCCAGCGCCGCGGATACCCAGTTTGGCCCGGCAGAAGAAGAGCGCTACGCCATTGCGCCACGCCTCACCTGGGATATGACCGACGACACCAGCCTCACCGTGGAGGCGTATCTGCAGGATGAGCCGGAAGGCGGCTACCACTCCGGCGTCCCCTATGAAGGGGCCGTAGTCGCCCACAATGGCCGCAAAATCAGCAATAACTTCTTCGATGGCGAAGAGGATTACGATACCTATGAGCGCACCCAGCGCATGCTTGGCTACACCCTGGAGCACCGCTTTAACGACCAGGTGACCGGCCGTCAGTTGATGCGCTACCTCAATTCTGACGTAGTGCTCAATCAGGTCTACGGCTTTGGCTGGACGTCACCGGAATCTAACGAGCTCACCCGTTACTATTCCGGCAGCGATGAGTCACTACAAGCCTGGACGCTCGATAACCAGTTAGAAGCCAACATCAGCAGCGGCTTTATGGATCACACGCTGCTTTTTGGTGCAGATTACCAGCAGCGGGAAAACGATGTGTCGTGGCCTTCGGGGTATTTCCCGTCGATCAATGCGTTTAACCCTGTTTATGGCAGCGACCCCATCGAGTTTTACGCCCCCGTGCGTGAACGCCATGAGATCGACCAGACCGGCGTCTATCTGCAAGATCAGATCGCCCTCGATAACTGGCGCTTCACCCTCGGCGGCCGCTACGACTGGGTGAATATCGACAATACCAACCGCGATAGCGGTGGCACCAGCTCCCTCAGCGACACCCAGTTCAGTGGCCGCGCCGGGGTGGTCTACCTGTTTGATAATGGCCTCGCGCCCTACCTGAGCTACTCCACCGCCTTCACCCCCACCAGCTTCGTGGATGCGAATGGTGATCTGCTGTCCCCGATGGAAGGCGAACAGTGGGAAACCGGGGTTAAATACCAGCCTAACGGTAGCCAAAACCAATACAGCGCGGCGCTGTTTCATATCAGCCAGGAGAACGTTGCCACCAAGGAGCAGCCCACCGACCCCTACCGCGCCGTGGGGGAGATCGAATCCCAGGGGCTGGAGCTGGAAGCCCAAACCCAGCTAACGGATACCCTCTCGCTGCAGGCGGGCTACAGCTTCACCGATATCACCTACGCCAAAAGCGACGACGGCAACCAAGGTAATAACGCCATTTACTCCCCACGCCATCAAGTACAGCTCTGGGGCCGCTACAAGGCTAACGACGGCTGGCTAAACGGCGTGGATATGGGTGTCGGCGTCCGCCACTATGCGGATATCGCCGCTGACCGGGCCAACACTGAAACCGTGCCTGACTACACCCTGGTCGATGCCACTATTGGTTACGACCTCAGCCAACTCGGCGTTGAAGGGGTCGAGACACGCTTAAACGTGAACAACCTGCTGGATAAAGAGTACGTAGCTTCCTGCAACTCGCTGGAGTACTGCTACTTTGGCGCTGAGCGCGGCGTGACCGCCAGCGTCCACTACCGTTTCTAAACGCTCGTGCTAGAAAGCTGGCAGCCTAAATAATCGCGAGCTAAAGCTCCCTCCCACTGGAGCCACTATCGGGCTGACAGAGGTCACTCCACACGCAGCGGTAAAGAGCCTTTTTCTTGAATAGAGGTTTGCAAACAATAAATATTATCGTTTAAATACAGCTCTTATTTTTCGGATGGCCTCTCACAACCATGCGCCACACCAACCCGTTCTCTTTGCTCGCCCGCTGCGGGCTGTTTGCCGTTTGTATGCTGCACCTGTCAACCGCCCAGGCCCAGTGGGCCACGGTGGACTGGACGATCGCCGAAACCTTGCTGGCCATTGACGCACCGGTCAGCAGCGTCGCCCAGCAGAGCGCCTACCACGAGTGGGTGGGCGAGCCGCGTATTCCTGATAGCGTGAGCGATATGGGGCTGCGCTCCCAGCCCAACTTGGAGCTACTGGCCCAGGAGCCGCCACAGCAAACGCTGATTTCGCCCATGTTTGCGGGTTTAACACCGCGCTTGGAGAAAATTGCCCCGGTCACCTCTTTCTCGCTCTACTCTCCCGGCGTTGACACCTGGCAAGAAATGCAAACCCGAACCCGCGAACTAGGCGAGTTAACCGAGTACCAGCCCCAGGCAGAGCAGCTTATTGAAGAGACCCAAGCCTTGATGGCTACGCTGCGCGAATCCCGTCCCCTCTCACAGTCCGAAATCGCGCCGCTGCTGATGGTGCAGTTTATGGATGCCCGCCATGTGCGGGTGTTTGGGGAGAACAGCTTATACAATGCCGTGCTGGAGCAGCTCGACCTTCCCAATGCCTGGGGCCAAGCCACCAATGCCTGGGGATTTTCCCTGGTAGGGGTTGAAGCGCTGGCGCGCTACCCCGAGGCAATGCTGGTGATCATCGACCCGCTGCCCGCCGGGGTCGAAGAGCAGTTGGCAAAAAGCGGCCTGTGGCAACAGCTCCCCAGCGTCAAAAACGACAGGCTCGTGCGCCTCCCGCCGGTATGGAGCTTTGGCGCGCTGCCCTCCGCCCAACGTTTTGCCCGGAAACTGGCTGGGGCGCTGGAGGCAGCGCCAGTGGTTAGCAACTAGGGCAGTGGGATGTGGAGCCTACAAAACAATAGCGCTCTCACATCATGCCTCCATTAGTGTTCATCACTATCAGCCGCAAAGAGCGTATCGATGCGTTCAACTTCTCTCATTGAGGCTTCCCGTAAGGCTTTCCAGCTGTCTGGTGGATTACCACTTCTGAGCATTTTCTGAAAGACAGTGTACGCATCATGCTTACTGTCGTAAGCGCGCTTCGTAGCGTCATCATTGACCCACGCGTAAATAATGATTTTGCTCGCAGCATCGTAACGAAAGAACAGCCGGTACTGTTGGTAGAACTTTGCTCGTTGCCAGTGTGTATGCTCTGTGCCCAGCGTGTTCCCTTGGCGGTATTGAGTGCTTGATGGATCCTGCGGGATATCATGCAAAGCCAGCTTCATGATCGCTGCCAGGCGCTTGGTGGCCGCCTTATTGCGATAACCGGCAGGATCTTTCGATTGAAGATGTCTCACCTTCACGGTGAGAGCTTCGACTTGTGCCAGGAACAGCGGATGGGCATAGATCGTCCAGCCGTTAACCTCCAGAGGCTTCATTCGTCGTCATCATCCTCTTCCAGAGCCTCTTCGAGGTCTACCTCAATACCTGCGGTAAGCCGTTCGGCCTCGGCAAAGCTACTGGCAGTTATCGGGCGAATATTTTCTGGATGCGCCAGAAGATCACGCTCCAGAAAATTAAGGAAGTTGACCATCACAGGGTCATGTTTGGCCTCATCACTGGCCCGGGAAAGCACCACTTCACCATCTGGACGCACGGTATAATGGATACGATCTCGGCGTTTCAGCTTTAGCGCCCGGCGAATCGATGCCGGAACAGTCGTTTGATAGCGATCCGTCAGAGTTGAGTCGTCTTCGATAAGCGTGCTCACTGTCGCTCCCCGCTTGATAGCAATGCAAAGGTAATGCATACAAAGTTAATGCAAGCGCATTACCTCGTCAAGCCGTCTCCGCTACTTGAACCGGTTGCTTAAGCGCTACCAAAGCGTTCTTAAGTACGGTATTTTAAGCACTTACGCTAAAGTAGTTTTCGCTTACTTTGAGGTCAAAGCTTCTAGCAACCAACAGCGAGGGAACGCAATGACGCTAGCCATTGTCGCCACGCGCGCAGGCGTAGGTTTAGATGCACCGGCGGTGCATGTTGAAGTACATCTGGCTAATGGCTTGCCGGGCCTTACGCTGGTGGGCTTGCCGGAAACGGCGGTAAAAGAGAGCCGCGAACGGGTGCGTAGCGCGCTCGTCAATGCGGGCTTTGATTTTCCCAATACGCGACGTATCACGTTAAACCTTGCCCCCGCTGATCTGCCCAAAGAGGGTGGCCGTTTCGACCTGCCCATTGCCTTGGGTATTCTCGCCGCCTCGGGGCAAATCCCGGTGGAGGCGTTAGAAGGCATGGAGTGTGCGGGTGAGCTAGCCCTGGACGGCAAGCTGCGTGCCGTGCCGGGAATACTGCCTTTTGCGCTGGCCACACGGCGGGCGAAAAAAGCGCTGATCATACCCCGCGACTGCGCCGATGAAGCGGCATTAGCGGGTGATTTGCCTGTGCTGCCCGCCGACAGCCTCTGGCAAGTCGTCGCCCACCTGCTCGGCCAGGAGAAGATCCCTCCGCACAAGCTAAGTGCCTCGGTGAAAAACACTACCCCGGTGGATGATCTTGCCGATGTACGTGGCCAGCAGCAAGCGCGGCGGGCGTTGGAAGTCGCTGCGGCTGGGGGCCATAATCTGTTGTTTGCTGGCCCACCCGGTACCGGCAAAACCATGCTGGCCAGCCGACTACCCGGGATACTGCCGCCACTTTCCGAAGAAGATGCCCTGGAAGTTGCCGCCGTGCGCTCGGTTTGCGGATTACCGCTGGAAGCCGACTGGGGTAAAAGGCCGTTTAGGCAACCCCACCACAGTGCCAGTGCAGCAGCACTGGTAGGCGGCGGCTCAAAACCCAAACCCGGCGAAATTTCACTTGCCCACCGCGGCGTGCTGTTTTTGGATGAGCTGCCGGAGTTTTCCCGCAGCGTGTTAGAGGTCCTTCGCCAACCACTGGAAACAGGCGAAATACATTTAGCTCGCGCCAGCCATGAGCGCCGTTACCCAGCCCGCTTTCAATTAGTCGCCGCGATGAACCCCTGCCCGTGTGGGCATTTAGGCGACCCCCGCCAGCGCTGTCAGTGCACCGCCAGTCAAATCCAACGCTACCAAGCGCGGCTTTCCGGCCCACTACTAGACCGCATCGACCTCCAGGTGGAAGTCCCCGCGCTGCCGCCAGAACAACTTACCGCGCAAACCCAAGGCGAATCATCAGCAGCCGTTCGCGAGCGAGTAGTGGCGGCCCGGGAACGCCAAATGGCCCGAGGTGCGCTGAACAGCCAGCTGAGCGGCAAAGCCCTCGAAGCCGCCTGCGCGCTTAATGATGAAGAGCGCGCCTGGCTGGCAGGCGTGCTAGAAAAGCTCAAGCTCTCCGCCCGCGCCTACCACCGTGTGCTACGCGTCGCTCTAACGCTCGCCGACCTGCAGGGTGCTCCCAAACCTACCCAACCGCACCTCATTGAAGCGATTGGCTACCGGCAGTTGGATCGTATGCTAAAGGGCGCTTAGCGCTGGGTGGTCAGCACTGGTATCCCTATCTGATCATGGATATCTACAGTCGCAACATCATCGCCTGGGAAGCCCATGATGCGGCATCAGGCGAGTTAGCGAAACAGCGGCTGGAACGCGCCTTACTACGAGAAGGATGCTGGCATCAGACCCCGGTGTTGCACTCGGATAACGGCGCCGATGACGTCTTATACGCTTAAAGCAAGGTTAACCGAGCTGGGGATGTTGATGTCTTACAGTCGACCGAGAGTGAGCAATGACAACCCTTACTCGGATGTGAATAATTGAAAGCCGGTAATCCCCTCTTGAGCCTGGCGCTGCCGCCGGTTTTCCCGGGAATTCAACGCCGAGATTGTCGCCCAATGTTTGGAACCCGGTGCGTCGGTTTCATTGGACCACTACATACACACCCAAAATCACCACTGCGACTCGTTCTGCAATCAGCCTGTTCCAACTCGATATCGGATTTTGATGTGTATACGCCAATGACCTATTCTCAATAGCGGGTCGTTGGGGTAAGACGAGCCTAGGCTCCTGGTTGTGAATGGACCAGACTGAAACTCTCCAGCGAATAAGGGACTTTGGTTATGAAGCTTGCTCAATTCATCCAGACGAAAATGGAGCAACTGCTCGAAGATTGGGAAGAAGCCGCGCTGAAAATTGCGCCAGAACTGAAGGGCGAAGATAGCCGCGCCCTAAGGGACCACGCCCGTGAGATGCTGGATTTCATCATCGAAGATCTCTTGACCTCACAGACCACAGACGAGTCGGCTCGCAAAGCGCTAGGCAAACACAAAGCCCCTGGCTTGGGCTTCGATGAAGGGCATGGTAGGGACCGTTTCAGGCAGGGCTTGTCCACACTTCAGATGATACAGGAACTCCGGGCCTTGCGGGCGCGGGTAACCAAAGCCTGGGGCGACGAGCAGCAGGGCCTCACCACAAAAGACATCAATGAACTGGTGCGATTCAACGAGGCCGTCGACGAGTTGATTGTCCACTCGGTGTCGAGTTACTCAACGCGCAAAGAACAGGAAACACGCCTGTTCCAAACCATGCTGAAAGCCTCCCCCGATCCCGCCACCATATTCGATCCCGATGGCAAGCTCTTGACTCTCAATACGGCGATGGCCGATCTGATCAATGCGCCGCACCAGGAAGTCATTGATAAAACCCCCATTGAGCTGGGTCTGGACTTTGCCACAGCGCTTCAGGACGAAATCACCACAACCGTTACAACCCGCCAGTCCCAGCGTATGGAATTTTGCTGCCATTCACCCTCAGGCCGTGAATTGTACTTTGACTGTCAACTTGTCCCGGTTATCAACGACCAGAACGAAGTTGAAGCTGTCATTACGACGTCGCGAGACATCACTGAGCGTAAACAGACTGAATATCAGGTCTGGCGAAGCGCCAATTTTGATTCGCTCACTGGCGTCCCCAATCGGCAGCTGTTCTTCGATCGGCTTGAGCAGACCGTGCTGGAGGTCGAGCGAAAGGGCAGCTCCTTTGCTTTGTTATTCATTGACCTGGACCACTTCAAGCAAGCCAACGACCAGCTCGGCCACGAGGCCGGTGACCGGCTTTTGGCGCAGGTGGCCGAACGGATAAGCACTGGGATCCGGGCCATGGACACCGTGGCCCGTCTTGGCGGAGACGAATTCACCCTAATTCTGAAAGAATCCGGTAGACATGGTGCGAAGGAAGTTGCCGAGACACTTCTGAGCAGCCTCGAACAGCCGTTTGACGTTGATGGTCAACGGGTACACATTTCGGGCAGTATCGGCCTGACTCTTTTCCCCGATGACGCCAAGGATCTCGACCAGCTAATGCACAAAGCCGATCAGGCCATGTACGCCGCCAAGGAGCATGGAGGCCAACAGGTTCAGGTCTACGAGCCCTGGATGGCGCAGATCGAATCGGAGCATATGCGGTTGAACGGGGAGCTGAATGATGCCCTCAAGGAAAACCAACTGGAGGTTTACTACCAGCCTATAATCGATATCCCCACTGGAGCCATATCCGGCGCAGAAGCTTTGCTCCGATGGTATCACCCAAACAAGGGACTGTTGACTCCGGCCACTTTTCTCGGCATCACTGAACAAAGCACCATGAGGGACAAGATCAACGCCTACGTCCTGGAGCAGGCGGCGAGCTGCTCGCTCCGGTGGCCCGATCTCGATGGCGAGCCCTTTCCGATCAACATCAACGAATCACCAGCCTCCTTTGTTACCCGTAGCCTTGTGGACCAATGGCGAGCGCGGCTGACACACATTGGTCTCGGTGACAGCCGGATCACCATGGAACTGAGTCCGGCCTCCCTTAACAACATTCGTGCCTTCGGGTTCAGTCCAGCCGAGAACTTCAGTTCGGCAGGTTTGCGGCTACGCCTAGCAATCGACGACTTTGGAATCGAACCATTCTCCCTGAAGGCTCTTCAGGAGTTCGGGCTGGACAGTGTCAAGGTAGACAGAAAACTGATCAAGGACGCCGGCCAGGGTGGCGATGCCGACCGCATGCTGGAAGCCATCATCGCCATGGCTCACGCGATAAACGTCCGAGTGGTTGGAGTGGGCGTTGAAAAGGATGAACAATTGCAATTCCTCTCCCAAGCCGGCTGCGACTATGCTCAGGGGTTCCTGTTCTCCCAGCCTCTTCGCCAGGATGATTTCGAGGCATTGCTAAAACAGGATCGCCAGACAAAGCCTTCTTAAAGACGTTCGGCTCAAGATGGAGTCACCGGCTTTCAATTACACACAAATCATCAATCATAAGAGCTTCCGCTTGATTAGTTAGTCGGAGGCTGTTTAAATTTTCCCTTTGTGACCATTGAAAACGTGGAGCGTGTCGATGAAAGCACCATCATTGTCGCCAACGACAATAACTACCCTTTCTCAATTGGCCGCCAACAAGGACGCGCTGACGATAATGAGCTAATACTGCTCAATGTGGAGGACTTCCTGAACACTGAGTAGCGAGCATAAGCATGTACTAGAGGGTTAAAACCACCGAATAACTCCCCTAA